>JAEUVU010000013.1 GCA_016786725.1 Ferruginibacter sp.
GATAGGCCATATGATAGGCCTGTTCGCCCGCATTGGCAATACTGCCGATGGCTTTATAAAACTCATAAAAATCGTAGCCCGGCATATTGATAGAGTCAATACCTTTTTCATAAACACTGAGCACTTCATTAATAACAGCCTGCTCAACCACGCCTACATGGCCGCTGTTATTGCTGACTGGCTGTACCTTACCCGAGGCAGCCGGAAAACTGAAACCATCTGTTGGCTGCACCGGTTCCTGTGCTTCAGTTTCGTTCTCTCTTACAAAGAGGTTTTTCCAACTTTTCATAATTGCTAAAAAAGGTTGTAATTAAATAAGAATAAAGATAATGATAAAAAAATATCGGTTGCCAAAACCTTCGCTGTTGTCCGGGTACAAAAAAGCTCCCGAAATTTTCCGGGAGCTTTTAAAGTATAACAACTGGTTTACTTCTTCTTCTTAAAGGTTCCTTCCATAAACTTCATTTCCTTCCCATCCATTCCGCTTCCATACATGGTCATTTTATATGTATTGTCATCAATCATTACCATTTCTTCCCTTATGTCGCCGTCTTTGCCGGTCATAAAATCAGTTTGATGCCCCTTTAGGGAAAGTGTTTTTGTGGCTTCGTTATAAGTGCCGGTCATGTGTACAATACCCGTGCCCATATTATCTACCCAGGTGCTGGTAAACATTTTCTTCGCATTATCATAACCCATGGTACTCATACCTTCGAGGGGAGCTCCCATCATGCTGCCTGTAAATTTTCCGATAACATACCTGCCACCTAAAACAGAACTTTGTACATTAACGGCTTTTGAAATTGCGGGTGGGGCATCGGCCGCCATCCAGCTGCTTACATCGCCTTCCCAGGTACCATTTGTTTTTTCCATCCATTTGTGCATATCGCCGGGGGTGGCAAATTCCATCCAGGCTTTGTTCATGGCTGCAGTATCGGGAGCAGCAGCAGGGGCGGCATCTTTTGCAGCAGGCTGCTCATTTGTTAAGGAATCTGCTTTTGCAGTTTCTGTCTTTTCGCCGTTATTATTACAGGCAAAAAATAAGATGGAGGAGGCACAAAGTGCAAGCGTTACGTGTTTCATGTTTAATTAATTTTTAAACAAAATACAATTTGCCTTTTGCTTATGCAAGAAGAAAATACAGAAGAGGTAATTTTATAAAGACAGTTGTTTAAGCACATTTTCAATGCGTTCTTTTACATCTTCGTACGGCGTATAACCCCTGGCCACCATCATAAATTTTGTTTCGCCGGTTTGAATAAATACGGTTGGATAACCGGTAACCTGCAACTGCTTCATCAATGCAAATTCATAACGGGCCATTTCTTTGTACTCAGCACCTTTCAGTTTATTGTAAAAAGCTTCATGCTGTAAATTGTATTTATCTAAAAGATGGCGGTATGCTTCATCATCATCCAGGTCACGCCCTTCGTAATTTAGGGCGTATTGCAGCTCGGTGGCAAACTCCAGTTGTCTCTCAGGATAATACTCTTTTAAAATGCACAGGGCAATGGCAGGCTTTTCAGAATTCATCACCCAATCACTTTTATCCGGGTTATTGATATGCCACAAAAAATCATCACCGAATTTAATACCGCTCAGTTCTTCTACCCGTTTGTATGCAGTTTGAATGTAAGGGCCTATCTTTTCAATGGGCATTACGCCTTCGCCGGTCATCATGCCGCCGCTGAGTACTTCTATTTCCAGCCTGTCCTTGTAATCAGCTGCTATTTGTTTTATAACCGGGCTAAAGCCATAGCACCATCCGCAGTAAGCATCGTAACAATAAATGATAGCTGGTTTCATTTTGTAAAGATACTGTGGCAGCAACTTCTCATAAAGGGCAATTAATTTTTAAAAGGCCATTTTCATTCTTAATACAGTGGGTATAGCCTTTTTATTAACAATGAGGGCAATAGTTTTTATTTTAAAATAGTCTTCCTGCATGTAGAGATAACCGCCAAGTGCATTTGAATAATCGCCCCAGGAATTTTTAACGTAATACCATTTTTTATTTTTGCTGTCGCATGCTGTACCTGTAACCTGCATCATATGGTCTATGGTACTGCTTTTGTCTTCATAGGTTTTTTGCCTTTCGGTTTTAAAATCAGTAATTGAATAACCAAGCTTTGCAATGCCGCTTTCATGCATAAAACCCGTTTCGGTAACATCGCCATCCCAGCAAACGGTATAGCCATTAGCCAATGCCGAGTCTGTTACCTGCATAAGATCATCGAGCGGGATATTATAATAATTGTCCTTCGTCCAGTTGTACTTGTCTTCCAGCACAAAATATTTGTAGAAGGGATGGTGTGTGTAGGATGTAAGTTCAACGTAATCATCTGCATTAAACTGAAGTATGTTTTTTGTAAAACTTACCGGTGTGTATGACCTGCCTTTATATAAAAATGTTTCGGGAACCTTACCAAGCCATTGGTCCAGTATCTTATTCATATAAACCAGGTCGGCAGTTGATGGCTTGGCTTTTTTCTGTTTCACCAGCTTATTTGCAAAATGAAGCAGGAGCGTATCCAGCTTCGCCTGGTTGTGGTTTTGTTCGCCATTGGGCCTGCCGGTGTATATTTCTTCGGGTACAATGCCGTGTTGCTTTATCACTTTCATTATATCATGAAACTGCCCGCCGGGTGTAAAAAAGGTTTTGCCTTTTTGTGCAAGGTACTGGTACATTTTGTTGATGTAAGAATAGCGGGCCACAAACATTTCGGAAAGGTTGATGTGCTGACCGGTCTTTAAAAACAATTCGCTTTCTAAAAAAGAGTTGCCTGCAAAACCCCAGCAGGTGGATGACATATATTGATCCTGCACGGGCGGGCATTTAATGGAACTGGTGAGCTTAATGCCAAGGGCTTCGGGAGTTTGCTGGGCGGCTGCAATAAAAGCAGGTGAGAAAGCTATGATGAAAATTATTTTTTTCATGTTACTAAAATAACCTGCGGATTATTTACAATCTATACCGTTAACAGGGTATAATCAATGCGCTTCCAGCCAGCTTTCCCCCATACCCAGCTCCGCATCTGTTGGCACATCATTGGGTAACGCCAGTGCCGTTTGCATACAGTTTAAAATGATGGGCTTAATAATTTCAATTTCATCTTTATGTGCATCAAACACCAATTCATCATGCACCTGTAGCAGCATTTTGCTTTTAAAATTATGCCTGCTGAATTCATCATGAATTTTTATCATCGCCAGTTTTATCATATCGGCGGCACTGCCTTGTATGGGTGAGTTGATGGCATTACGTTCAGCAAAAGCACGAACAGTAAAGTTGGCGCTGCCGATATCTTTAAGCCAGCGCTTACGGCCCATCAGGGTTTGTACATAGCCATGTTCCTGTGCAAAATGGATAGTATCATCCATATATTTCTGAATATTGGGAAATTGCTTTTTGTAATTATCAATGATTTCTTTTGCTTCAGTACGGCTGATACCTAAATTCTCTGCCAACCCAAAAGCACCTTGTCCGTAGATAATGCCGAAATTCACGCTCTTGGCTTTGTAACGCATTTCTTTCGTCACATCTTTTTCCTCTACATTAAAAACTTTGGCTGCTGTAGCAGTATGAATATCTTTACCGGTCCTGAATGCTTCACACATGTTTGCATCACCGCTGATGGCAGCCACAATACGTAATTCAATTTGTGAGTAATCTGCAGAGATGAGCACATAATTTTCATCACGTGGAATAAATGCTTTGCGTATTTCTCTTCCTCTTTCGGTGCGTATAGGAATATTCTGCAGGTTAGGGTTGTTGCTGCTCAAACGGCCGGTAACTGCAACCGCCTGTGCATATGATGTATGCACACGGCCTGTTTTTTTATTGATCATCAGCGGCAGTGCATCAACATAAGTTGATTTTAGTTTGGTAAACTCCCGGAACACTAAAATATCATCTACAATTTTATTGTTGGCAGCAAGCTTTAATAAAACATCTTCACCGGTTGCATACTGCCCCGTTTTGGTTTTTTTTGCTTTGGGATCTATCTGCATTTTATCAAACAACACTTCGCCCAGTTGCTTTGGCGATGCTAAATTAAAACGAACGCCTGCCTGTGCATACACAGATTCTTCCGCAGCCTTCGCTTCCTTCTCCAGTTCTTTTGAATATTCTTTTAAGAATGCTTCATCAATACGTATGCCTTCAAATTCCATCGCAGTAAGCACTTTCACCAATGGATTCTCTACCTCGTAAAAAACCCTTTCTACTTCTCTTTCTTTTAATTTGGGCAGAAGTATATGCTTTAATTGAAAAGTGATGTCTGCATCTTCAGCAGCATATTCTTTTATCTTTTCCGGCTCTACATCCCTCATGCTTCCCTGCCCCTTTCCTTTTTTACCAATCAGTTCTTCAATATGCACCGGTTCGTAACCTAAAAATTTTTCACTCAGGTAATCCATGCCATTCTTGCCATCAGGTTCAATAACATAATTAGCCAGCATGCTGTCGAATGTGTTACCGGCAATTTCAATGCCCTGCCATTTCAATATCAGCATATCGTATTTAATGTTGTGGCCTACCCAGGTTTTGGATGCATCATTAAAAAGCGGTTTAAAGAATTGCATCCTTCTGGCAGTTTCTTTTTCATCGGGCGGACAAAAAACATAAAAGCCTTCTCCAGCCTTCACAGAAAAACTCATCCCGACTATTTCCGCATCGTTGGCATCAATACCGGTTGTTTCAGTATCAAAACATATTTCATCAAATGAAGAAAGATATTTTATAAGGTCTGAAATTTCTGCATCGGTTTGCACCAGAGAATATTCGTGTGGCGTATTGTGGATGTTTGCAGCCCCCCCACCCCCCGAAGGGGGGATTTCGGAACTTTTTAATTCAATGCGTTCAGCAACTGGTTCAATGACGTTTCCGAAAAGATCCATCTGCACATTTTGTTTTGAACTCTTATTACCATCAGAGTCCAGACTCCCCCCTTCGGGGGGCGGGGGGGCTCCAAGTATCCTTTCCCCAAGCGTCTTAAACTCCAGCTCTTCAAAAATGGCTTTCAACGCCGGCTTGTCCATCTCCTTAATCAAAAAATTTTCTTCATGAAATTCAACCGGCACATTTAAAATGATGGTGGCAAGTTTTTTACTCATGATGGCAGCCTCTTTACCTGCTCTTACTTTTTCGCCCAGCGCACCTTTTATATTATCTGCATTTTCTAAAATGGTTTCAAGGTTGCCATATTCTTTTAAAAGCTTGGCGGCAGTTTTTTCGCCCACGCCCTTTATGCCGGGAATATTATCTACCGCATCACCCATCAGGCCAAGCATATCAATTACCTGGTCCACATTGGCAATGTCCCACTTTTCACAAACTTCTTTTGGTCCCAGTATTTCAAACTTACCGCCCTGGTATGGCGGCTTGTATATCTTGATGTTTTCAGAAACAAGCTGACCGTAATCTTTATCCGGCGTAACCATATACACTTCATATCCCTCCTTTTCAGCCATCTTTGCCAAAGCGCCGATCACATCATCGGCTTCGTAACCATCTACAGCAATTACAGGAATATTCAGCCCTTCAATAATCCTCTTAATATCCGGCACAGCCGAAGAAATATCTTCGGGCGTTTCCTGGCGGTTGGCTTTATAGTCTGCAAAATCGGTATGCCTTTCGGTAGGAGCATGTGTATCAAAACACACAGCCATATGTGTTGGGTTCTGATTTTTTATCAGCTCTAAGATAGTATTGGTGAAACCAAACTGTGCATTGGTATTGCGGCCTTTACTTGTAATGCGTGGGTTGCGTATGAGTGCATAGTATGCACGGAAAACCAGTGCATAGGCATCTAAAAGAAATAGTTTTTTTGACATACCATAAAAGTAAAACAATTGTGGATGCCATTAGCAGGGTTGCCAACCTTTTAAAGGTTGCCAACCCTTACTGCCTGAAAAATCCAAAAGCCGCTCCTCTGGCAGAAGCGGCTTTTTAAGATCATTAAACTCAAATAAACAAAAACTAACTATTATGAAAAAATCAGAGACTCGTTATCTGTAAACGGTTTTCCTGCGTATTTTTTGTGTTCAGGAAATTCAACTGCCACTTTGAAATGGCGTCAATATTCCAGTTATTATTCAGCTTTGATAGTGCAGGGTCTTTTGTATCAAGATTGATAGAAATTCTTTTAAGGATATCATCCTCGGCCCAGTTACCTAATATCTTTTTGCCATTCTTATAAGCTATGATCTTGCCGGATGGCTCAAAAGTGAGCATACAACCGTCAAACCTGGCGGTTTCATCCTGCTGCGATTCTGTATAGAGGTTTATTTTCCAGGCGCCTTTGGTTACACGGGGGGTTGCAGAAACGGCAGCGGTCATCTTATCAATTCCGGTGCAGGCAGCGAAATAAAGTATTACCGAACACTTTACCGCAAATAGAAGTATTGGTTTTTTCATGATAACAGGACAATTGGATACCTGTATAACTGAAAAAGCCTTTATATTATTGTGTGGCGCAATGAGAAATCTCAGAACCGGGTGTCAAAATAGACAGGTAACATGGCCCTCCAGGTTGGCCAGTCGTGTTTCCATTCTTCGCCCCAAACATCCAGCTCGTAATTAATGCCCTTGCTGTAAAGCAGGCCTGCAAAGGCCCTGCTGGCGTTGGGATCTTCATAAGCGCCGCTGCCGGTTAAGATATGTACGTGGCGGCTTTTTCGTATCTGCTCCAGTATATTATGATCCTCCAGGTTGCGGATATAATGCATGGGGCTGTTGAAGTAAACCTGCTCATCAAAATAACCATCGGTATATTCGGTAAGATCGTACACACCGCTCATGGCAATAACGCCATTGATGATATCGGGGCGTTTTAAAAAGAGGTTCATGCTGTGCAGGGCACCAAAAGAAGCGCCGCAGAGAATGATCTCGGTTTCATTGGATGTATTGTGTTTTATAAAAGGGATCACTTCGTTAAAAACGTATTCGTTGAACTGGTTTTGGCGGATGGCTTTGTGTTCGCCCAGCATTTCTTTATTAAGCCAGCTTTCGTTGTTGATGCTGTTGATGGAAAAGACTTTTATTTTACCGCCATTGATATAAGGCGCCAGGGTTTCCATCATCTGAAAACGCTCATACTCCAGGTAATCTGCCGCCGCCGTTGGTACAAATAAAATGGCAGTGCCGTAATCTCCATAGGTAACAATGGGCATTTCTTTTTGCAGGGCCGGGCTGTACCAGCTGTTTAGTTCTTTCTTCATGTGATGAACGCTTTTTTAAACAATGATTTAACTACTCAATTTCAGAGGGCTAAAAGTAAGGCATTTGGCTTTTTGAACGATGCTTAATTGTTATTATTTTTTGTGTTTATGTAAAATGCAGTAGGTTTACACCTGAAATAAAGTATTTGTTTTTCGTTATCTAAAACAATTAAATATGATCCGAAATTTATCCCTTGTTGGCTTGCTCAGCTTATTTATTGTATTTGCAAATTCCTGCACAAAAGACCCTGAAAGCGGCGCCAATCCCGGAGGTACTTCCGTATATAGTTTCGACGGCAACCCCGGCACCTGCGCTACACCAACCATTGCAGGTTTGTACCGGGTTGGTTACGAACTGAATGCTACGAACACAATAACTATCAACGTAAATGTTGTTGCCAAAGGTTCCTATGCTATTAATACCACCGGTGTTAATGGTGTTTCATTCTTCGGCAGCGGCGTATTTTCAACTACCGGTCCGCAAACCGTGGTTTTAACGGGCAGGGGCACACCCCAGAAAAAGGGAAATTTTTCATTTGTTCCTACGAGCAACAATACCTGTAATTTTTCAGTTTCATTCCTCGACGGGGCGCCTACTGCCGTGTTTACCTATGCAGGCGGCACCTCAAACTGTACGGCACCGGTTATCAGCGGTACTTATGCCAGTGGCGTTGCATTGGGGTCGGGTAACTATGTAGACCTGGGTGTAAATGTTACAACACCTGGCGCTTATACTGTAAGTACAAATAGTGCCGGTGGTATCAGTTTTTCAGGCAGCGGTGCTTTTACTGCCACCGGCGCACAGGTGATACGGCTGATCGGTAATGGCACCCCATCGGGCGCCGGCACTTTTACCTTTACACCATCGGGCGGTTGCAGTTTTAACGTAACTGTAGCACCACCCCCACCACCTGCTGCATTTACCTATACCTGTGCAGCACCCACCATTAGCGGAACCTACACCGCAGGAACGGCTTTAAATGCCACCAATACAATTGTGGTGCCGGTGAATGTTACCGTAGCAGGACTGTACTCGGTTACTACCAATGCGGATAATGGCGTTACTTTCTCAGCCTCGGGTGTGTTTGCGGGAACAGGCGCACAAACCATCACCTTGAGGAGTACCAATACCCCCACGGCAGCAGGCACTTTCAGCTATACGCCATCAGGAGCAGGGTGTTCTTTTGACATTACCTACACCGGCGGCGGTGGTGGTGGCGGAGATTATTTAAGGTGTAAAATAAACGGCGTGTTAACCGACTTCAGTGATGGGATGATCGGAACACTCGACAATGGATCTTCCCCGTATTTATTTGATGTGGAGGGTTTTCTTGTTGGCGGCAGCGATGGGTTCAGTATCAGCATACAGGATGATAATAACCTGATTGCAGCAGGGGCATTTAAAAATTTCTCCCTCTCGAATCAGAATAAGTTTTGTAATATAACCTACACGCCCGGATCTGCATTTTGGCTTTCATCATTGTTAAACGCCAATACTTTTACAGTAAATATCACTTCGGTAACGGCAACGACAGTAACAGGAACTTTTTCAGGCACTTTATATGAAAATTCAACCGGGCCGGCAACCAAAAGCATTACAGAAGGTGTATTTAGTGTAGCATATTAATAAAAAGGCTGGCTGAGTTGTAACTCAGCCAGCCTGTCCTTTTTGTTTTTTACAGTACTCCCTCCTTGATCTCCGTCCATAATTCTCTATAGCAACTGGCTGCATAACTGCTGTTTGCAAATTCCATGATGGGCGCTTTGTGTACACCCATTTTTTCTACATCGCTTAAATAAGGAATGTAATTCTGGAAAAATCGTTTGTCTTTATACAGTTCTTCCATAATCTCATTGTGCAGGTTTTTGCGCAGGTCGGTCATGGTGAAAAAGCACATCATCTTGCTGATGTCTAATGATTTTTCTTTAAAATAATCCTTTACCATATTATAAGTGCGTATGGAAAGTGTCGTAGGAATAACCGGCATCAAAACAATGTCTGCAGCGTTAAAAATATTTTCGCTGAGGGCGCTAAAACCCGGCGGGCAGTCAATAAAAACAAAATCATATTCCTTGTCCAGCTGTTTTAAAATACCTTTCAACCGGTTCTTGTTTCCCTTCATTTCTTCCAGCATAATGTCGAAGCTTTTGCTGCTGTTATCGGCCGGTATCACATCCAGCAGTTCAAAATCAGTACTCATGATGGCACTCTCCAGGTCGGCATCTTTGGTAACTAATTTTTTTATACCCGGATGTGTTTTAGGTTTTGCTTTATAGTAAAAAGTAGATGATCCCTGCGGATCAATATCCCATAAAAGGGTTTTAAAACCATCGGCGGCAGCCAGGTAAGCAAAATTTACACAACTGGCGGTTTTACCAACACCACCTTTAAGGTTGTACAAAGCAATCGTTGTCATACAATATTGTTTTATTGATAAGGAGGGTTAAGATAGGAAATTATTTTAAAATTTTACTATGACCTCACCCCGTTTCCCTCTCCAAAGGAGAGGGGAACGGAGCTTTCGGTTGTGAGAGCCTGAAATTATCTTCAATTTTTTTACCTTACAGAAACAATTTAATTGGATTTTTATGAAGATTCCATCTCAATACAACTGTGTTATGCCCTACCTGATAATACCCGATGCAGCCGGGTTTGTGGGTTTTATGAAAGAAGTGTTTGGTGCCGAAGAGCAGATCATTGTTCCCCGAAGCGAAGGTGTTATTATGCATGGGGAGTTACGCATTGGCGATTCGGTGATTATGTTTGCCGATGTAACACCGGAGTTTGAGGCCAGGCCCGCCGGTATCTTTATTTATGTGGAAGACGTAAAAGAAACCTACCGCAAAGCATTGGCCGCCGGAGCCACTTCTGTAATGGAATCTATACAGCAGCCTTACGGATTTACCTGCGGCTTTAAAGACCGGTTTGGGAACGACTGGTGGCCGACTGAAGGAGAACAGTAAGGTTTTCACGAAGAGAACGTAAAGGAGCAAAGGGACCAGGGAGGTCTTTGCTATACTCCCTGCCCGAAAGTAAGCAGGTTATTGTCAGGATCTAGAACAGAAAATTCTTTTTGTCCCCAGGGTTTTAAAATAAGTTTTCCATTGGGGTGTATGGCTGTGTTATTGTTCAGCAGCCATTGGTAAAAGCCATCAATATCATCGGTACGCAGGTAAACCTGCCCATAATTTTCTGTTAGGTTCAACTGTGTAAAAAGAAAAAAATGTAACTGTACATTGTCTTTCTGCATCATAAGGTATTCTTCATGTGCATCGCTGCCAAACTGCTTAAAACCTAACTGGCTGATGTAATATTCCCTGGTAACCGCTTTGTTGCGCATGGGCAGTTTAGGATTGGCCTGTGTGAGCATTTTTCGTCATTGTATGTTTATAAATGTAAATCTTATTGTTGAGGAAAAACTACCCCTTCATCCCCTCCAGTTCCTTCTGCATCCTGAACATCTCATCCCTGAGCCGTGCGGCTTCCATAAAGTCCATGTCTTTGGCAGCTTTGGTCATTTCTTTTTTTGTTTTGGCAATGGCTTTCTCCAATTGCGGAATGGTAGTGTAAACAGCCTGGTCTTCTGCGGCTACGGTTACCAGTTCTTCATCAGGCGCAATAGAATAAGGGTTTGACGGGTCGTAGCCTTTTACATCCAGCACCGATGTTTGAGCAATGATCTGCTCGGTGCTTTTTTTAATGGTAGTGGGAGTGATATTATGAAGTGTATTGTAAGCGATCTGTTTTTCCCGACGGCGGTTGGTTTCGTCAATGGTCTTCTGCATACTCTCTGTCATGGTGTCGGCATAAAAAATTACAAGCCCTTCGGCATTGCGGGCTGCACGGCCAGCCGTTTGCGTAAGGCTTTTTTCGTTGCGCAGAAAACCTTCTTTATCGGCATCTAAAATAGCAACAAGCGAAACTTCTGGAAGATCTAAACCTTCTCTTAATAAATTAACGCCTACCAG
The DNA here is from genome assembly GCA_016786725.1 of Ferruginibacter sp. Taxonomy (GTDB): domain Bacteria; phylum Bacteroidota; class Bacteroidia; order Chitinophagales; family Chitinophagaceae; genus Ferruginibacter. The sequence goes on from JAEUVU010000013.1 coordinate 11,191, forward strand.
CACATCAATTACACCAAGCCTGAGTTCACGGAGGATTTCAATTCTCTCCAGTGTATCCACTTCGCTGTGTATGTACTTGCTTTTTATGTTGATGCGGTGCAGGTATTTGTCCATTTCCTCTGCCATACGTTTGGTGAGGGTGGTAACCAAAACACGGTTGCCCTTAGTAACACGTTTATCAATTTCATCCAGCAGGTCATCTATCTGGTTGATGGAAGGACGTACTTCAATCGGCGGATCTAACAAACCGGTTGGCCTTACAACCTGCTCTGTCACTACACCTTCGCATTGCTGTAACTCGTATTCGCCGGGAGTTGCAGAAACATAAATGGTTTGGTTGAGCAATCCTTCAAACTCAGTAAAATTAAGCGGCCTGTTATCTAATGCCGATGGCAGGCGAAAACCATAATCAACAAGAATTAATTTACGGCTCCTGTCGCCGCCATACATACCGCTTACCTGCGGAATGGTCTGGTGACTTTCATCTATGATGCAGATAAAATCCCTGGGAAAATAATCAAGCAAACAGAATGGCCGGGTGCCGGGTTTGCGCCTGTCAAAAAAACGGGAGTAGTTTTCAATGCCATTGCAATAACCCAGCTCTCTTATCATTTCCAAATCGTAATTCACCCGTTCGCTGATGCGTTGTGCTTCTATGTATTTGTTGCTGTTCTTAAAATATAATTCCTGTGCTGCAGCTTCGTCCTGTATCTCATGAATCACCTGTTGCAGCACATCTTTAGGCGCTACGTATAAATTGGCAGGGAAGATGGCAGCATGCTCTACACTGCTGATACGCTTGCCGGTCTTCAGTTCCAGGGTTTCAATGGTTTCAATTTCATCGCCAAAGAAAGTGATGCGGTAACCAAAATCAACATAGGGTAAATTAATATCAATGGTATCGCCTTTAACACGGAATGTGCCTCTTGTAAAATCGCCTTCGCTTCTGTTGTATAAAGAATTTACCAGCGCATGCAAAAACCCCTGCCTTGATATTACCTGGTTTTGGTGAATGCGGATGATACCATTTTCGTAATCCGTTGGGTTGCCCATACCATAGATGCAGCTTACACTGGCAACAATGATGATATCTCTTCTGCCACTTAGTAATTGTGCGGTTGCCTGCAGTCTTAACTTATCAAGCTCTTCATTAATGCTCAGGTCTTTTTCAATGTAAGTATTGCTTACCGGCATATAAGCTTCGGGCTGGTAGTAATCGTAGTAGCTTACAAAATACCCAACCGCATTTTCAGGAAAGAATTGTTTGAACTCGCCATACAACTGTGCAACCAGTGTTTTGTTATGTGTGATAACCAGCGTGGGCTTTTGTGTATTCTGTATCACATTAGCCATGGTAAAGGTTTTACCGCTGCCGGTAACACCTAGTAAGGTTTGGTAACGTTCGCCGTTTAAAATACCATCCGTTAACTGCTGAATGGCAGACGGCTGATCGCCGGAAGGTGTGTATGATGACTGGAGTTGAAAAGGCATAATTACAGACTTGCAATTTACAAAAGCTTAGTGAAGGTTAGCGAAGGGTTGCCAACCTTTATAAAACCCGTTTAACTAAGAATCTGTTATCAAAGGTTGGCAACCCTATTTTAATTTATCAGCCTCCTATTTATCAACTTCCTGCTTTCTTATAAACCAGGCAATAGTAAAAGAAGGGATAATATCCGTATATGGAATAACTTCTTCTAAAAAGGTAAGCACCCCGCCAATCATACCAAATCTGCCTCCAAATAATGTGTAAAACAAAAAGCCGGATATGGGCGCCCAAACCACATCAGCAAACTCACCCAGTGCAGGAATAAGGTAACTGGCCATACCAATCACATCCAGCAAAATACAAAGAGCAATATTGGGTACAAATGTTTTCTTTTTTTTCATAACTGTAATAACACCTGGGTTTTGTTAATGGTTGATACTTAAAACAGTTAAAAACCTGCATATCGTGATATTAATGTTCAATTAACCTTGCCATCCGGCTGTTTTAACCTACCTTTGCGCCCTTAAAAACAGCTACAGGACATTAAAGTGATGAATCGGCTTTTGTTTTGTCACACCAACCGGCTTGTAGCACCAAGAAACGAATTATGAATATCCGCAACATTGCCATTATTGCCCACGTAGATCACGGTAAAACAACACTGGTTGACAAGATACTGCATAGTACCAATATCTTTCGTGAAAACCAGGAAACCGGTGAACTGATCATGGATAATAATGATCTTGAAAGAGAAAGAGGCATTACCATTTTCAGCAAGAACGTATCTGTAACCTACAAAGGCATTAAAATTAATGTGATTGATACCCCGGGCCACAGTGACTTTGGCGGTGAGGTTGAACGTGTGTTAAAAATGGCTGATGGTGTTTTGCTGCTGGTAGATGCTTTTGAAGGCCCCATGCCGCAAACACGTTTTGTGTTGCAGAAAGCGTTGCAGTTAGGTTTGCACCCGATTGTAATTATTAATAAAGTGGATAAGGAGAACTGCCGTCCGGATGAAGTGCATGATGCGGTTTTTGAATTATTTTTTAACCTGGATGCAACTGAAGAGCAATTGGATTTTCCTACTATTTACGGCAGCAGCAAGCAGGGCTGGATGAATACTTCTTTAACGCCAACGGAAAATATCCTGCCTCTAATGGATGCGATATTAGAGCATGTGCCAGAGCCAAAAGTGAGCGAAGGAACTTTGCAGATGCAGATCACTTCGCTTGACTATTCTTCTTTCTTAGGCAGAATTGCTGTGGGTAAAGTTGCCAGGGGAACAGTAAAAGAAGGCCAGCAAATTGCTTTGGTGCAGGCTGATGGCGGCATCAAAAAACTGAAAATAAAAGAACTGTACACTTTTGAAGCGCTTGGTAAAAAGAAAGCAACAGAAGTAAGTGCAGGTGATATTTGTGCATTGGTAGGTTTGGAAGAATTTAACATCGGAGATACGGTTTGTGATGCTGAATTTCCGGAAGCGTTACCAGTTATTAGTGTTGACGAGCCAACCATGAGTATGATGTTCAGCATCAACAACTCACCGTTCTTTGGCCGTGAAGGAAAATTTGTAACAAGCCGCCACCTGCGTGACAGGCTGATGAAAGAAACAGAAAAAAACCTGGCTTTAAAAGTAGAAGACACAGACAGTGCTGACAGCTTTTTGGTTTATGGCCGTGGTATTTTGCACCTGGGCATATTGGTTGAAACCATGCGCCGTGAGGGATTTGAGTTAACCGTTGGTAACCCGCAGGTATTGGTAAAAGAGATAGATGGAAAAAAATGCGAGCCTTATGAAACGCTGGTAGTTGATGTACCTGCTGAATTCAGCGGCAAAGTGATTGACCTGGTTACACAACGCAAAGGTGAAATGCTGATCATGGAAAGCAAGGGGGAAATGCAGCATCTGGAGTTTGATATCCCATCACGTGGTTTGATCGGCCTGCGCAGCAATATGCTTACCAGCACTGCAGGCGAAGCTGTAATGGCTCATCGTTTTACTGATTACAGGCCATGGAAAGGAAATATTCCCGGAAGGAACAATGGCGTTTTATTATCTAAGAACACAGAAAAAACAACAGCATACTCTATTGATAAGTTACAGGACAGGGGCAGGTTTTTTGTTGATCCGGGAGATGAAGTGTATGCAGGCCAGATCATTGCAGAACATATCAAACCAGGCGATCTGAACGTAAATGCAACCGAGCCAAAGAAATTAACCAACCACCGTGCAAGCGGCAGTGATGATGCAAGCCGTGCTGCACCAAAAATTCAGATGACTTTGGAAGAGTGCATGGAATACATTCAGCAGGATGAGTGTATTGAGGTTACTCCAAAAAGCATCCGTATGCGTAAAGTTGTGCTGGATGAAAATGAGCGCAACAAGCTATCAAAGATGATGAAGAGTGAACCTGCTTAAACCGGTTCATTAAGATATATAACTCCTCAAAATGTCCGCAATCTTTTCTTCATAAGGTTGCGGATATTTTTTTAGGAAAGTTTCAAAAGCATTCTTACCCATGGCAGCCCAGTTGTTTTTTTGTTGCCAGCAGTTTTCCATCGCTTCATCTATTTTTTCAACAGTTACCGCTGAACATATGAATCCATTAACACCATCTTCAATCCATACAGGCATATCGCCAACTTTGCTTACCACGCATGGCCTTCCTGCTGCCATTGCTTCCACTACGCTTAAAGGCATGGCATCAATCAATGTGCATTGCAAAAGCTGGTGGCAATCAAGAAGCGCTTGTTTGATATCGGTTGTAAACCCTTTTAAAAAGACTTTGTTTTCAAGCCCTTTCTCAATAATTAATTTCTCCAGTTTCTCTTTGTCCTTTCCCTTGCCATACAAATGCAATCGCCAGTTCCTTGCTTTCCATTTGGCAGATGATAAAGTATTGATTAAAATATCCTGTGCTTTTCTTGCCGTATCCAGTTCAGCAAGCATTATCCAGGTGCAGGTGTCATCTGCAGGATATTCCCCCGGTACCGTATCAGCGGTAAATGTTATGGGATTTACCAGTGTTTCTTTTTTTTCTATGCTGATGCTGAATTTTCTTTCAATAACCTCAAATATTTTTTGCGTGGCGCCAAAATTCATTTTAGCGCCCGATATCCATTGCTGTAGTAATTTTTGTTTTGAAAAAGACAGTACTGCATTTTCATTGTAGTTATGGTTGAGAATAACATAAGCAGGCAGTTTTTTATAAAGGTCAATGAACGGATAATGCAGTATTTCCTCCCAACCGCCCTGGTTTACCACAGTAAGACCATACTCATGGAACGGAATTGAATTCAACGCTTTTTTTACAGTCAGTTTTTTAAAAAGCCCTTTTTTATTTGGCAATAAATAAACTGAGCAGCCGGCTTTTTTCAATTCATTGATCCGTTCTTGTTTGTCAGGCCAGTTGTAACAACCCACACCAATTTTGTAACCGTTGTTGCTCATCCATATTGCAGTACGAAACCACAATTCTTCACTACCACCCCAGGCGGCGCCATTCATTAAGGATAAAAAGAAAACCGGTCTCATTTATTTCTTTTTTGCAACTACCAGGTAATTTAAGGTCCACACATCATCAAAATGACGCTTATCAACCCAGATGGCAAATTTGTTGATCAGCCAGGTGAGCTTCAGTTCCAGGAAAATAATTTTCAGGATCTTAGCCTTCAGTGTTTTGTATTTAAAGGTTGAATAAACGGTATTGATCATCATCTGGAACATGGCCGCCCATTTACCTCCATTGGCTTTTATATAATTTATTTCAAAGCCGCTTTTTTCAAACATCTCTCTGAGCCCGTGTTTTGTTACCCTGAAAAAATCATAAGGTTCTTCATGCAGTTCCCAGGTAAATGGAACCGATAGGATAAGATGCCCGCCGGGTTTAAGCACCCTGGCTGCTTCGCTGATCATCTGCTGCTGTTCAAAAACATGTTCAAGTACCTGTGTGGAGAAAACAGTTTCAAAAGAACCGCTTTCATAAGGCAGTTGGCTTGCCAGGCAAATATCATCAACTACATTTTCACTGCTTTGTACAGCATCGCAACCGATGGATGATGCTGTTAACGGAGCATACCACTCTTTATAGGGTTTATTGCCGCAACCGAGGTCCAGCAGGCGTTCAGTTGCATAATTATCCAGCGCATCTTTTATATCCTTCATTAAAAAATAAAGATGGATATAGTCAGGATTTTTCTTTCTAACTGTAATTCCGCTTAGCCTGGGTAAAGCCTGTCGCATAAATTATATTTTAATGGGCTGCTTACTAATTGTAATTTCACGGCTAAATTAATTTTTTATTTGTTCTCATGTCAAGATTTAAAAACTTACAAAAACAACTGGGGTTTTTTAAGGCGCTTACTTTTTATCGTAAAATAAAAAGCGGCAATCCGTCAAACTTAACTACAGAAAATCTTACACACCCGTTCGGCATACGCAACAATCCATTTGATTATGCAACTTTTGAAGAAGTGATCTTGAGAGAATCTTACAATATTTCTTTAAACTCAAAACCAAAATATATTATTGATGGCGGCGGCAATATCGGCTTAACGGCCTGTTTTTTTGCAACCAGGTATCCCAATGCAACCGTCATTACCGTTGAACCTGATACAGAGAATTACAAAATGCTTCAGTCAAACTGCAAACCATATTCAAATATCCAAACCCTTCGATGCGGTATATGGAAGAATAATACCAACCTGAAAATTGAGAATGCCAACGTGGGCAACAATGCTTTCACCGTAACAGAAACCAAAGAAGCTACTTCAGAAACGCTGCGGGCTGTCACCATTTCGTCTCTTATGGAGCAATTCAGTATGCCGCATATTGATATACTGAAGCTGGATATTGAAGGATCGGAAAAGGAAGTGTTTGAAGAGGATTTCGAAAAATGGTTACCGGTAACAAAACTGCTTATTATTGAGTTGCATGATAACATGAAGAGAGGATGCTCCCGGTCGGTTTTCAATGCGATTAATCAATACGATTTCTCTTTTGACATGAAAGGAGAGAATATCATTTTTACAAACAACGCTTTTAACTAACAGTGGCCATTCCATCAAACATAAGTAAGAGGCTGGATCAATATTTTGATAAGATATTTATTGTTTCGGTTCCGCGTTTTGTTGACAGGCACGAACGGGTAAAACAAAATCTCGAAGGTTTATCTTTTGATTTTTTTTGGGGAGCAGATAAACTGGAACTGAATTATGATACCGCAAAAGCAGACGGAACCTATGATGAACAAAAAGCTAAAAAACTGCAGCGGCAGGGTAAGGTATTAAACCTGGGAGAGATAGCCTGTTCTTTATCGCACCGGATGATTTACGAAGCGATAATAAAAAACGGCTGGGAAAGGGTTTTGATACTGGAAGATGATGTGTTGCCGCTTGAAGAAAACCTGCAACAACTACCAGTTACACTTGATGAATTGCCAGCTGACTGGGAATTGGTTTACCTGGGTTATTTAAAACACGAAAAAGTTACAGCAGGGTTAAAAATAAAGCAGTTATTTTATAAGATACAGAGCGCACTTGGCTTAATGGCCTGGACTTATAAAATGGTGAGCAATCTTTTGCCCAAACCATTCAGCGCACATTTAAAAAAAGCAGGCTTTCATGACTGCACACATGCTTATGCAGTTACTTTAAGCGGAGCAAAAAAATTAGTGGGGCCTCAAACACCGGTGGTTTACCGTGCCGATGATCTGTTATCGGCAACAATTATGAAGGGAGAGTTGAATGCTTTTGTAACCAAGCCTAAATTTTTTGACCAGGAAATATTTCACAACGCAGCCATTGCATCAGAAATAAAAACCTGATCAGTTGGCCGGCATGGCATCAATTTTTTTCTTTAAGCTACCGGCCATTCTTTCATTCACTTTCAAAAGTGCCTCATATTGCTGCATGGCACCTTCTTTATTTTTTAATTCAATATAACAAAGGCCCGAATACAGGTAAGCAACATCCACTACAGAAACGGCCAGGTTTTTTTTCATCTGCTCAATACATTCGGCGTATTTTTTTGTTGAGTTATAAGCGTAGCCTAATTCGCCATAGGCGGGTTTATAGTTATTGTCAATTTCAAGCGCTTTTACGGCATAGGGAATAGCCAGCTCATGTTGCTTGCGGGCATTATGGATCCAGGCAATGCCGTAAAATATTTCTTTATTTTTGGAATCATATTTAGCAGCTTCATTAAAATAAAAAATGGCAGTATCGTATTGCTTTATGGCATCCCTGTAAATTTTTGCCATACCCACATAAGCATCAGCATATCCGGGGTTAACGGAAAGCGCTTTATTGAAATTAGTTATTGCCAGATCCATTTTACCCGATTTAAAATAAATATGGGCCATTTCAACATAAGCTGAATCATAATTTTTATTCAACTCTATCGCTTTATTGAATTCGGCAAATGCCTCCGAAAGCTGATTATTGTTTTTAAGCTGAATACCTGCTTTATAGTGCTGAACTGCCTTGCTTACCTGGGCCTGTGCGGCTGAAAAAAAGAACAATAAAAGCAAAAAGGGTAAAAAACGCTTCAACATAGTTTGTTTTGTTTGCTGCAAATTAAAAGCTTCTGTACTTTTTTCTGGAAATTAATTAGTTAATTTCTGTTAAACAGATGTTTTCCTTATCAAATGCAGGCTTAACTTTGTATCGGCAAATGAAATATCTTTTCAACATATCATTGGCATTGCTTTTAGCAGTATGCCTATCTTCCCAGGCCGGGGCACAATGTTCGGTTTGTACAAAAACCGCCTCTCAAATGGGTGAAAAGCCGGCACAGGGAATGAACTCCGGCATTATTTATTTAATGATTACACCTTTTGCTATTGTAGGGTTTATCGGCTACCGCTGGTGGAAAGGGAATAAAAAACAGGAGGAAGAAGAAATGAACCATTAGCAGTTGCCAGTTTGCAGTGGGCAATTTGGAGTGTACTAATCATGCCCAAATGCTTTTTGCTAACTGCCCGCCGCCAGCTACAGGCTGATTTATCAGTAATATTTTTTTATAAAAGTGTACAGGTTAAAATCTTTTCCTGCCTCTTTTATCTTTTGTTTCAACATTGATTTATCTATCGCTGTCATTTTCTTTTGTTGTATAAGATGAAATGCTTTTTCGGCAAGCAGCCAGCATTTTTTTTCATTTTTCTTTTCAATGCTGGATGAGTCTGTAATCGTTTTCAATAATTCAGCAATACCTTCTTTTTGCGAAGCAATGGTTTTAATAACGGGTACCGGAATGGTGTGATTATGAAATGCCGGTGCCAGCATCAGGCGCAGGTTTTTTACAAAGAGATCTGCATCTGGCCTGTCGGCTTTGTTTACAACAAACACATCTGCAATCTCCATCAGGCCTGCTTTCATTGTTTGTACCTCGTCACCTGCTTCGGGCACTACAACCACAATGGTAATATCAGCAAGCCCGGCTATCTCAATTTCACTTTGGCCAACACCAACAGTTTCTATAATGATGTAGTCAAACCCGGCAACTTTCATCAGGTCGCTTATCTCAATAATTTTGGGGTGCAGGCCACCCAATGAACCACGGGTTGCCAGCGACCGGATAAACACTTTCGGGTTATCGTACCATTCACTCATTCTTATGCGGTCGCCCAGTAGTGCACCTAAATTAAATGGTGAGGAAGGGTCAACACAAAGCACAGCAACAGACTTCCCTTCATTAACCAAAAGGCCGGTCAATGCATCAACCAAGGTGCTTTTGCCTGCGCCGGGCGGCCCGGTAATACCAATGATGGGTGTTTGCGAAGCCGGCAGCTGTTGCAACAGGTCTTCGTAACCGGTTACTTCATTCTCAATATAAGAAATGCAACGGGCCAGTGTTTTTGTATTGCCCTGTTTAATTTCATTAATCTGTTGCTGCCACATTAAACAAATTTCAAGTTTCTGTTTTCAAATACCAAATTAATATCACGAACCTCCTCTGTCATTTCGACCATCGGGAGAAATCTATACGTACAGCAGATTTCTCACTTCGTTCGAAATGACAGGCATTTTATCGTTTCTTTGCAGGATGGATATCTCGGTTGTAATCATCACAAAAAACGAAGCTCATATCATTGCAAACACATTGCAGAGCTTACAGGCGGTTACTACCGATATTGTAATTGTTGACAGCGGCAGCACTGATGATACGGTTGCCATCTGCAAAAAATTTAATGCTCATGTAATTGAAACATCCTGGCACGGTTACGGTATTAATAAAAATATGGGCATTGATGCGGCAAAGAATGACTGGATATTAAGCCTGGATGCAGATGAAGCCATTGATGCTGAGTTGCAGCAAAGCCTTTTGCAGCTTGCTTTAACCAGTGACGAAGAGGTATTTAATATACGGTTTAAAAATTTCTTCTGTAATAAATGGATACGTTTTGGCGAATGGGGATTTGATTGGCATATCCGCCTTTTTAACCGAAAAAAAGTGCACTGGAACAAGGTGGCTGTGCATGAAAATCTTGTTTTTTCTGCAGGAGTTAAGATCACAAAACTGAAAGGAAATATCCTGCACTATACCGTACAAAACCGGCAGGAGTATAATACCAAAACCGATCACTATGCACGAATGAATGCGAAGAAATATGTTGAAGCGGGAAAAAAAGCAAGCTTCTTTAAACAATATTTTTCACCTGCCTTTGCTTTTGTGCAGCATTATATTTTCCGCCTGGGTTTTTTAGATGGGGCAGAAGGGTTTATTATTGCCAAAACAACGGCACGTTATACTTTTTTAAAATACCATTATCTTAAAGAAATGTTGAACAGATTATGACCAATTTCATTCCTATATTTCCTTTAGCAATTGTTGTTTATCCGGGCGAACAACTTAACCTGCATATTTTTGAGCCACGTTATAAACAACTCATCAAAGAATGTTTTACAAATAAGAAACCATTTGGTATTCCATCTGTTATCAACGAGAAGATAAGCGAAATGGGTACGCTTGTGCAGGTAAACGAGATAAGCCAGGTTTATGAAGATGGAAAAATGGATATTAAAACGGAAGGACTGCAGGTTTTCAGGATGCTGGAAATGATCAATGAATTGCCTGATAAACTGTACAGCGGCGCTATCGTAAATTATCCTGATAACAACGAAAAAGGCAACCGCACATTAATGAACGGGATTGTAAAAGGGGTTAAGGAATTACACAAACTGCTCAACATAAAAAAGAAATTCATTAAACCCGATGAAGAATTGTGGAGCTATGATGTGGCACACCATGCAGGCATGTCTGTTCAGGAAGAATATGAACTGCTGGAACTGCTGCAGGAGTTACAACGGCAGGAATATTTAAAAAGACATCTAACCAAAGTAATACCTGTATTGGCCGAAATGGAAATGCTGAAGGAAAAAGTAAAACTAAACGGGCATTTTAAAAATTTGAAAGGATTGGATTGAGTTTAGAGGTTTAGAAGTTTAGAAAGTTTAGTTTGGCTCAGTTGAGCTAACCCCTAACCCCCTAAACGTCTAAACGCCTAAACTCCTAAACTGAATTTTATGACAAAAACCATTTGCTTCGATTTTGGCAACACCCGTTTAAAAGCGGCTGTTTTTGAGAATGACCATTTTTCAGCAGAGATTGCATTGCCCAACGACGAAATAGCAACCATTGAAAAACTTCTGGCAGAATATGCTCCGCAAAAAACTATCCTGGCTTCAGTAATTGAGCACAATACTGAAATTGAAAACCTGCTTGCAGCAAAAACAACATTTCATAAGCTGTCACATCATACCAAAGCAAATTTTACAACGCCGGTTGGTAAGCCGGAGTCTATTGGTGCCGACAGGCTGGCACTTTCTGCAGCCGCAGTTCATTTTTTTCCCAATAAAAACAACCTGGTGATAGGGTTGGGCAGTTGTATCACCTATAATTTCATAAATCAGTACAGTGAATTCATAGGAGGCAGCATTTCTCCCGGCATGGAAATGCGCTTTAAAGCCATGCAGGTTTTTACTGCAAAGTTGCCGTTGGTTCAAAAAGACTGGAATTTCCCCATAATTGGATATGACACCAAAACAAATATGCAAAGCGGTGTAATTGCAGGCATTACGTATGAAATTGACGGCTTTATTAATGAGTATGCCCGAAAATACGGCAACTTTAACGCTGTTTTAACCGGTGGAGATACAAGCTATTTTGCGGGGCAGCTTAAAAACAAGATATTTGCCGACCCATATTTTTTATTTAAAGGATTATATGCGCTCAGCGAAACTAACAATGGCTAAAATTTTAACCGTACTTATTGTGGCTTGTGGCTTGCAGATGAGTGCAACAGCACAGGAAAACTCTCCTTATTCCAGGTATGGCCTTGGAGACCTTACACCCAATCATAATATTTTTACCAGGGGCATGGGCGGTATTTCAGCCGGTGTGGCAGAGTTTATCACGTTAGATCCCATTCCATCTAAAATGAATACTTTTAAGCTGCAGCCCACAAACAGCACAGGTATTAATTTTACAAACCCTGCATCTTTGTCAACCATTGGCAATACAGTTTTTGATGTAGGTGTTGATGTTGACTACCGGATATTAAAAAGCACCAATCCCGCAAAAAAATTCACATCAGCTAATACTTATGTGTCTTATCTGCAGCTTGCTTTTCCTTTGGCCACTGCTAAAATGAGAAAAAAAGACATAGGGTGGGGAATGAGCCTGGGATTAAAGCCCGTTTCAAGGATAAGTTATAAAATTCAGGAAAACAGGCGTGGGCCTAATATTACAGACAGTATAAGTTCATTAAAAGAAGGATCAGGAGGTGTGAACCAGGCATTTTTAGGTACAGGCCTAAAAATAAAAAACTTCAGCATTGGTATCAATGCCGGTTATATGTTTGGCAGCAAAGATATAAGTGTGATCACACAGATCGTTAATGACAGTATGTATCATTACGCTTCCAGTCATGCCGACAAAACCACCATCGGCGGATTTTTTATTAATGGCGGCATCCAGTATGATCTTCCATTGGCCAGGAAAGGAAAAGATATAACCAAAAATTTAAGGATTGGGGTTTATGGCAACCTTCAGCAAAATTTAAACGCAAGTAATGACCTTATCAGGGAAACGGTTATTTTCGATGCCAATGGTAACCAGTACCGTATAGATAGTGTTTACGAAAATAATGTGGAAGGAAACATCAGGTATCCTGCAATGCTTGCCGCAGGCGCAGTATATCAGGATGCGAACTGGCTGATTGGTGCCGATTTTGAATATGGTAACTGGGCAGGTTACCGTTATTATGACCAAACGGACCAGGTGCAAAATAACTGGACTCTGAGGCTTGGCACACAATATTTTCCGGCAAAAGAAGGCAAAGCAACCAGCCGGTATTTTAATTTTGTAAAATACCGGGCAGGATTTTATTATGGCCCCGATTATATTAAATCAACCGGTGTAAGCAGGCCCGAATATGGGTTTAGCATAGGTACCGGAATGCCTCTTACATCTGTAAAGCGGCCTTCATACATGGGCGGCTATGTGGTTTTAAATACGGCCTTGGAATTTGGCAGCAGGGGAAACAAACAAACCAACCTAAGGGAAAACCTTGTCCGCTTCAGCATTGGTGTTTCTATGAATGCCCGTTGGTTTCAAAAACCTAAATACAATTAAAATTTCCTGCATTATTTACCAGGTATAATATTTATCATGATGGTATGGTTGCAAAAAATATTCCGGCAAGGGTTTTTACTACCGGCATGTTTTTTTTGCGGTAAACCAAACCACAACTTCCGTTTATTTTTTTTTGTTTTTATAACTGTTTTGCTTGCATCCTGCGGTAACAGTGATGATGAAGTAAGCGGGTATAACCGCAAATCATTGGGGATAGAAGAAATCATCAATGCCGATATTAATTACACCTTGGGTGGTAAGGCAAAAGCCAAACTGACATCACCTTTAATGTTAAGGGTACAGGAAGCAAATCCTTATGTTGAATTTCCTAAAAAACTACATGTAGATTTTTTTAATGAAACCGGCGCAGTTGACAGCCGCCTGGATGCTTTATACGGTAAATACTTCGACCTTGAAAGCAAAGTGTTTTTAAAAGACAGCGTTAAGGTTATTAATATACTGGGGGATACGCTGTATTGTAACGAACTTTGGTGGGACAGAAACAGGCGGGGCGGTGAATTTTATACAGACAAGCCCGTTCGCATCCGCAGGAAATTACAGATAATTGATGGTATTGGTATGGATGCCAGCCAGGATTTTAAAGCATGGCATATCATTAACCCGGTGGGAATTATCAATGTTCCCAACTCGCAGTTTCCCACCAATTGATATTCTATTGATTTAAACAAACCGGCTGTTTGTAATCAACTGCATAATTCTCTGCTGATAAAATTATAATGAGATAATAAAACACCTAATCAGTATCTTTAACCTTCTAAAAAAAATACAAATTCATATGGAATATCGCCGCCTGGGAAGATCAGGATTGCAGGTAAGTGTACTGTCGTTTGGCAGTTGGGTAAGTTTCAGCAAACAAATTAATGATAAGGTTGCTGATGAATTGATGGGGCTTGCTTATGACAATGGCATCAACTTTTTTGATAATGCCGAAGTTTATGCTTTGGGTGAAAGCGAAAAAATGATGGGTCGTGTTTTAAAAAAGAAAAAATGGGACCGTACTTCTTACACAGTTTCATCAAAAGCATTTTGGGGATGGAGAGGTAAAAACAACAAGCCCAATCAAACCGGTTGCAATCGCAAGCATTTAATGGAAGCCTGTGATGAAGCTTTACAAAGATTACAGCTTGACTACTTAGATATGTATTTCTGCCACCGGCCCGATAAGCAAACACCGGTTGAAGAAACGGTTTGGGCAATGAACCATCTGATTCAGCAGGGCAAAGTATTGTACTGGGGTACCAGCGAATGGAGCGGTGTTGAAATTATGGAAGCACATCGTGTTGCAGAAAAATTCAGACTCATCGGCCCAACAATGGAACAGCCGCAATACAATTTGTTTGAGCGTGATAAAATTGAAAGAGAATTCCTTGAGATCTATAAAAATGTTGGTTTGGGTACCACCATCTGGAGCCCGCTGGCATCGGGGCTTTTAAGTGGCAAGTATAATGATGGTATTCCAAAGGGAAGCCGCTTTGCTTTGGAAGGATTTGACTGGCTTAAGGAAAGATGGGTAATGGATGAAAAAGTAAAAAAAGTAAAAAAGCTGAGTGAGCTGGCAGCTAAAATGAATGTGAGTACCGCTTCTTTAAGCATAGCCTGGTGTATTAAAAACCCGAATGTGAGCACAGCCATTTTGGGTGCAACCAAAAAAGCACAGTTGCTTGATAATTTAAAAGCACTGGAAGTAATGTCCTTGCTAACGCCTGAAGTAATGGAAAAGATTGAAGTCATTATGAAAACAAAACCCGTACTGCCTGAACATTGATATGGAAAAAATAAAAGTTTATGGCATTCCCAATTGTGATACTACCAAGAAGGCATTAAACTTGCTGAAAGAAAATAAAACTGCTTTTGATTTTCACGATTATAAACAGGGAGGAATAAGCAGGGTAAAGCTGGAACAATGGTGCAAAGCAGCGGGGCTTGAAGCGATCTTCAACAAAAGAAGCACCACTTGGAGAGAGTTGGGTGATGCTGAACAGAAAAAAGTAACCGATCAGGCATCAGCTATTGATACAATGATAAAGCATAACAGCATCATTAAAAGGCCAATAATTGAGGCCGGCAATAAACTGATTGTTGGGTTTGATAAAGAAGACATAAACAAGATCTTTAAATAAATATCTCTTAACTATTAAAAAAGCCCTCAAAGAAAAGCGCAAAAGCTCCGCCAGCCGGCGGATTTGGGGCAACAGTAAAACATGAAACGTAATGCAACAGCCGTTTGGAATGGCACCGGAAAAGAAGGCAACGGCCATCTTACTACACAAAGCACCACATTAAATAAAACACAGTACAATTTCAGCTCACGTTTTGCTGATGGTATTGGCACCAATCCCGAAGAACTGGTAGCCGCAGCCTTATCAGGATGTTTTGCCATGAAACTGAGTTTTGTTTTAAACGCAGCCGGGTTTACAGCCGATACCATTGATGTAAACAGCACCATAACCCTGGAAGGCGGAGCTATTACAAACGCCCATTTGGTAGTTAAGGCATCTGTGCCGGGCATAGACAGTGCAAAGTTTGATGAGTGTATGGAAGATGTAAAGGCAAATTGCCTGATTTCGAAATTGCTTAATGTTGATAAAACCTATGAAGTAAGCCTGAACTGATTTGTATAATGAAAGCAGCGCTACTGAAAATAATTGCAATACTGTTATTTACCCTTTGTTTTTTGCAGGTAAAAACCAGGGCATCAGATACGCTGGTTGTAATTTTTGACAGGCAGCAGTTTGTGCAGGGAGATAGTATAGAGATGGAAGTTTACAGCGAACCCTTCAGGGCAAATCAACCTGCACAAACCCTGCATTTGTGGATTGAAAATGTAAAGACCGGCCAGCGCTGGAAGTATCGTTACCCGTTTATAAAAGGCCGCTATAAAATCACACTGAAGATCAATGACAGCATTGCCAATGGCAGGTATGCATTTAATTTTTTGCTGCAGAAAAAATTTCTTTCTGTAAAAGGGAAACTTAAAAATGCCGGGGAACCAGAGAAAGCTATAAATTATATCGCCCGTACAAAGAACATGGCGCCTATTATAGACGGGGTAGAAATTGAAGAAGACGGGTCTTTTAAAATCGATAACCTGTTTTATACCGATTCTGTTTATTTTGGATTTTCTCCGGTACAGAAAAGTAAAGAAAACAAGCTGAAGATCGCCATTGAAACACCTCTTGATTCTGCATTTATCCCTGAAACATTATTAACCGAATTTGTAACCATCGGCCCTGATGCAACGGTAAATAGTGATGCAGCTGAAAAAGGGTATGCATTTTCGATAAATGATAAAAAAGCGGCACAGCTCCTGCAGGAAATTGTTTTAAAAACAAAGCAGTTAAGCAAGCGTGAAAAATACGAAAACGAAAATGTAAGCTCACTCTTTGCTTCTGCCAATGCACGCACTTTTGATTTTTACGAAAACGATGAACTGAAAAACTATCCTGACATTTACAGCTATCTTACTGCAAATGTTGCAGGCCTTACTTCTTACAATGATGAGCAAACCGGCCGCACGGTATTGTACTGGAGAAATCAAAACGTAAATATTTATGTTGATGAGTTCTTCGATGCAGATTTTTCACCCGTTTCATTAAGTGTAGTGGATATTGAATTGGTAAAGGTGTACAGCCCCGGTTCAAGGATGCTGGATGGGTTCAACGGTGCGGTTGCTATTTATACCAGGCGCATGAGCAGCCGCCCGGGCAACAGGCTCAGCAATTACAGCTTTTATGTAAAAGGATACACACCTAAAGCTGCAGAATGGAAATAACGTTGTTATTTTACTAAAATTAAAACAAAGAAAATGTCATTTCAAAACAAAACTGTAATTATCACCGGTGCATCACGTGGTATTGGAAAAGCCATTGGATTACGATTGGCAAAAGAGGGAGCTAACATTGTAATAGCTTCTAAAAGTGTGGAAGAAAATCCAAAACTTGGGGGAACTATTTTTTCTGCTGCTGAAGAAATGGAGGTTGCAGGAGGAAAAGCACTGGCTGTGCAGTGTGATATACGTTTTGAAGATCAGGTCGAGAATGTAGTTAATCAAACTATTGAGAAATTCGGAGGAATTGATATTCTGATAAACAATGCATCGGCAATCAATCTTACACCTGCAGAAAAAACTGAACCCAAGCGTTTTGATCTGATGTATGATATTAATGTAAGGGGAACTTTTATGATGAGCCGTGCATGCATTCCTCATCTTAAAAATGGCACCAATGCACATATCCTGAATTTATCTCCGCCGATAAACATGAATCTTAAATGGTTTGAGAACCATCTTGCCTACACCATCAGTAAGTATGATATGAGTATGATTGCTTTGGGTTTATCTGCTGAATTAAAAAAATACAATGTAGCTGCCAATGCACTCTGGCCACGCACTACCATTGCTACTGCTGCCGTAAATAATTTACTGGGTGGCGAAATGCTGATGAAGATGAGCCGTACCGTGGATATTATTGCAGATGCTGCTTATTATATTTTGTCTAAGCCTTCCACTACATGCACCGGTAATACCTTTATTGATGAAGAGGTATTGGCAGCAGAAGGTATTACTGACCTGGCTAAATATTCTGTAGTGCCGGGGGCACAATTATACAACGACCTTTTTGTTTAGCAGGCGTTGTTAATTAATTCCTAAAAGCTTTTTTCTGTGATGAGCGGTAACCTTTATTGAGCTTGTACGTTTAATTTCGTACCAGCATTATTTCGCCATGAATAGTGCTTTCGCCAAACCAATAAAGTATAGTCATGAAATGTTTTCAACTCAAAGCATTATGCTTTTGCATATTGCTTTCTACAACCGCTTTCAGCCAGGTTAATGAAAAAAGGCAACTGGCGGCCCAAAGAATTAATTCTACCATTAAAATTGACGGGGTTTTAGATGAGGCAGTCTGGAAAGACGCCCCGGTAGCCGATAAATTTGTATCGCTTCGCCCTACTCCTTTTCTACAGGAAAGCAACGACAATGCTACACAGGTGTATTTTTTATACGATAATGAAGGCATTTATGTGGGCGGATATTTACATGAAAAAAATAAAGACAGTATAGCATCTGAATTAACCGGCCGTGATGGTTTTGGTGCCAATGATTTTTTGGGTGTGGTATTCGATACGTATTATGATAAACTGAACGGGTTTGAATATTTTGTTACGCCACTCGGCGAACAATATGATGCAAAAGTATCGCCCAGCGGCGGTGAAGATTTTAGCTGGAATGCCGTTTGGGAAAGCAAATCAAAATTGCAGGCCGATGGCTGGAGTTTTGAAATGTTCATTCCTTACGCTGCCATCAGGTTTGGTAAAAAAAGTGTGCAGGACTGGGGCTTGAATATTGTTCGCCGCAGGCAGAAAAGTGGTCAGCAATTATTCTGGCAGCCGATTGACCCGAATGTAAATGGCTTTTTAACACAGGAAGGTTTGTTTACCGGTTTACAAAATATCAAGCCACCGTTGCGCCTACAACTTTCACCATACATGTCTACTTACCTGAACCATGATGGTACTGATGCTTCCAAAGGAAAGAAAAGAACAACAGCTACTATTAATGGTGGTATGGATGTTAAGTATGGACTTAACCAGGCTTTTACACTGGATATGACGCTCATCCCTGATTTTGGACAGGTCCAATCTGATAACAGGGTATTAAATCTTTCGCCATTTGAAGTAAGGTTTAATGAAAACCGTGCCTTTTTTACTGAAGGTGTAGAGTTGTTCAATAAAGGGAATTTATTTTACAGCAGGCGTATCGGGCTGGAACCCAGGTTTGATAAATACGATCCCCGTTCGGGTAATGATGAACTGATCGAATATCCGGGCCAGGCTAAAATTATCAATGCTACTAAAATAAGCGGCCGTACACAAAAGGGTTTGGGTATTGGTGTATTGAATGCAATAACACAAAAACAATTTGCCACTTTTAGAGACCCAACAACCCAGGAAGAATACAAGACAGAAAATATGCCACTTACCAATTATAATATCCTGGTGTTCGATCAAACCTTAAAGAACAACAGCAGTGTTTCATTGGTAAATACCAATGTATGGCGTAGTGGAAATGATTATGATGCGAACGTAACATCTGCACTATTCGATTTTAATAATAAAAAGAACGTATGGAATATCGGCGGCAATGTAAGCTTCAGTAATATCATAGAACCAGGCAAAACAACAACAGGCTATGCACATAGTATTTATATGGGTAAAACAAGCGGCCGCTTTACATTCAATATCTGGCAAGACCTGTTCAATGACAAATACGATAAAAGCGATTTTGGATTTTTTACCAATAACAATACCATGGACCAGGGCTTTTGGGCAGGATATGCCTGGACCAAACCCAAAGGATGGTATAACCAGATGCGTATGAATATTAACGGCTGGTACAGCAGGCTGGTAAAACCAATTGACATTTATCGTCGCAAGGAGTTGATGTACCAGGGTGCCGGTATCAATTTTAATTTTAACGCCCAAACAAAAAAACTCTGGTGGTTTGGCGTAAACGTAAATGGCGGTCCAAAGCGAAATGATTTTTATGAACCAAGAAAGACCGGATCCTTTTTTACCGATAAAGGAAGGGTTGGAATGAATGTATGGTGGGAAAGTAATTTTGCAAAAAAACTATCGTGGTACGGCAGTGTATTTGGCGGAACCGGCAGTGTATTTAAAAGAAGGACACTGGAACTGAGTTTAGGAGGTAAAGTAAGGTTTAGCAGCAAGTTTTCAGTTGACTTAGGAACTTATTTGAGTGATGTAACGAACCAGGCAGGATTTGCCGGTTTTGACACCACTGCATCGGGAGCCCCTTCAATAATTTTTTCAAGGCGGGATCTTAACACAGTAGAAAATACACTCAATCTAAAATACAATTTTACCAATCGTATGGGGCTTACTTTAAGGGCACGGCACTATTGGAGTAAGGTAAACCCAAGACAATTTTTTGAGTTGGACCTGAATGGTAAGCTACAGTCACCTACAGTGGCCTTTGAAAAAAACGTGAAGCAGAATTATAATTATATGAGTGTGGATATGGTATATACATGGCAGTTTGCCCAAGGCAGCTTTTTGACTGTGGTATGGAAGGATATTGCGGAAACCTTTAATCGGGAATTTGAAAATAATTATACCAAGAACCTGGGCAACACCATCAGCGGCGACCAGTTCAACAGTCTTTCTTTAAGGGTAATTTATTTTATTGATTACCTTACCGTGAGAAGGAAGATGAAGAAAAAATAGGTTTTGTGATTGTTTACAAACCTCCTTTTTTCGAGGAGGTTTTTTATTTCCTGCTGCCGATGATAATGGCGGCCATTGCCAGCGCTGTATCTTTTAAAAGGCTTCCGGGATTCCCATCCAGTGCCGGTTGCAGGTGTATAGCGAAAACAAATATCAGCAGCATAACAGCCAGCAAATAACAGGCAACCGTTCTTAATTTATTAATGATGATAGCCAGTGCTGCAGCAATTAATCCCCCGCCGGTTATATAGATCCACAATTTTCCATCGCCCGGAATAAAGTCTGGAACCATGCCGCTCATTGCATCAATATGCATGAAATGCAGCACACCGAAAAACCCCATTGCTAAAGCAAAAATAATTTCGGCAAGCCTGGTTGCTAAAGGTGATTTCATAAAAAAATGATTTTGGTTTGATATGGAAAGTAAGCAATTATTTTTATTACTGTAATGCCATATAAAGCAAACAAAAATGCCACAACCGATATTTAATCAGCTGGGGCATTCATTATTTTAAGAAAAATTATTTCAACATCGCCTTCGGCACTTCTTTCTCCAGCAAATATTTGTAAATGAATTTTGTTTTCATGTTCTGAAAATGCAGCCCCTTGGCTCCACCCCAGCCGTGGCGGCCACCACTGTAAGGCATAAATTCAAAATCCTTTTTCAGGTCCTGCAGTTTGCTGATGAATTGAATACTGTTTTGCATGTGTACATTGTCGTCTATCATGCCGTGTACAATTTGTATCATGCCTTTGTATTTAGCCGCATGTGTCATTACATTGCTGCTTTTATACCCCTCAGAATTATTCGCAGGGGTACCCATAAAACGTTCGGTATAATGAGAATCATACAAAGTCCAGTCGGTAACACTGCCACCGGCCATACCATGTGTAAACACATCGCTTGCATAGGTTAAAGCATAACAGGTCATGTAACCCCCATAACTAAACCCGGTGATACAAATTTTAGAAGAATCGGCATTCCCATTTGCTATCAGCCATTTTACCATCGTGCTGTAATCTTTCATTTCCCAATAGCCCAGGTTGTGATACATGTTGGCTACGCCTTCTTTTCCAAAATGGCCGCTGGCACGGTGGTCCATCGCTACCTGTATCAGCCCTTCTTTAGCATACCATTGTTGCGTACCGCCAAGCCCCCAGGTATCCATTACGCTGCCTGCATTTGGCCCGCCGTAAACAGAAACCAGTACAGGATATTTTTTACTCTTATCCATATTAATGGGCCAGGTAACTTTCATGGGCAGGTCGTACAAACCATCATCACTTTTTACCCGGATGAGTTCTGTTTTTGCAAGATTATAATTATCAAATTCTTCGCCCTTACCATTCCCCAAATCTTTTATGATCTTTCTCTGCGTACTCATCAGTGTCATTTTGGTTGGGGTAGAAACATTTGAACTGGTAGCTACAAAATATGATCCTCCGGGAGAAATATTAATTGAGTTATTATAATCGCCAATGGTAAGCCGCTGCATATTTTTTCCATTGATATTAACGCTGTAAAAATCATTTCTTGCAGTGTTCTCCAAACTCCTTGCAGTAAAATAAACAAGGCCTTTTTTTTCATCAACATAGTTCACATTGGTTACGGTAAACTTACCTGAGGTAATGGCATTGATGAGTTTTCCCTTCATGTTGTAAAAGTATAAGTGGTTCCAGCCGGTTGCATCGCTGTTAAGAATATAGCCCGTACCGTCTTTCAAAAATTCAATCCGGCCCCCCTGGTCATCCAGGTCAACCCAGCTTTTTTGTTTTTCGTTGTAAAATTCAGATTTACTTCCGGTGATGGTGTTCACATCATAAATAATGAGGTTGTTCTGGTCTCTGTTCATCCATTGCACCAGTAAAGAACTTCCATCCGGCTTCCAGTAAGGCTGGCCAAAATACTGATCATCTTTTTCATTAAAGGCAGCCCATACAATGTTATTTCCTTCCGGCTCAACAATTCCAATCTTTACTTCAGGGTTTGGATCGCCCACTTTGGGATAGCGCTGTGTTTCAACCAAACCATGCAAACCCGGTGCATCAGTAAGTGTAAAAACCGGAACCTTTGAATCATCCGACCTGAAGAATGCGATGTGCTTACTATCGGGGCTCCACCAGAATGAGCGGTACCTGCCGCTGCGGCCTAATATCTCTTCCATATACACCCAGCTTGCATAACCGTTTAAAATGGTTTCGCTGCCATCTTTCGTAAGGCGTGTTTCTTTTTTTGTGGTAAGATTAAGTGTGTACAGGTCGTTATTCTTTGTGTAGGCGATGTAATTATTATCGGGGCTCAATGTATAATTTATTTCTTTGGCTGAATCATTCGTCAGCCTGATGTCTTCCACGTTTTTTCTCCAGTACAGATCGGTTCCTTTAACAACAATTTCCGGTGTGGTAGCCACAGTACCTTTGTTGATATTCGGATCCACATATTCTTTTTCTGCGCCGGTCTTGCAGTCAACCTCCAGGCTTTTTCCATCTCTTCTTAAAATAAAATGACTGTCATCAATCCATTTTACAACGGATGGAAGCATTTGTGTGATTCCTTTAAAATTGCTTTTGAAGAACTGGTCATCGGTCAGTTCTTTTTTTTGTGCCTGTGCTGCAAGGCTAAAGGCCAATGCCACTGCAATGGCTGAGAGTTGCTTTATCATATTTTACTATGCGGTTTTATTTAACAAGATAACTTTTTTAAAAGAAAATGAATTGTTATTAATAAAAAAGCTGCCGTATGTGATGGCAGCTTTATAAGTTTGTTTTTAAAATCTTATTCTTCCGTTTTCTCCGGCCTCATCATTGGGAAAAATAAAACATCCTGTATTGAATGCTGATTGGTCAGCAGCATAGCAATCCGGTCAATACCAAAGCCAATGCCACTGGTTGGCGGCATACCGTATTCAAGCGCCCTTAAAAAGTCATGATCAATGAACATGGCTTCATCATCGCCACGTTCCATCAGTTTGGTTTGCTCTTCAAAACGTTCCCGCTGTTCAATGGGGTCATTCAATTCGCTGTAGGCATTGGCAATTTCCTTACCGTTGCACATCAGCTCAAAACGCTCTACCAGGCCGGGTTTGCTTCGGTGCTTTTTGGTAAGCGGACTCATTTCAACCGGGTAATCTGTAATAAAAGTTGGCTGTATATAATTGGCTTCGCACTTGCTGCCAAAAATCTCATCTATCAGTTTGCCCTTGCCCCATTTTTCATCAGCATGTATATTTAACTCCCGGCAAACATTCCTGATGCCGGCTTCATCCATTTCGCTGATGTCGAAGCCGGTATTTTCTTTAATAGCATCGTACATGGTAATTCTTTTGTACGGCGCCTTAAAGTCAATTGTCCTGAGCGGAGCCGAAGGATCACCAACCATAACTTTGGTTGTGCCGTTTGTTGCAATAGCAGCTTTTTCCAGCATCTGTTCAGTGGTATCCATCATCCATTCGTAATCTTTGTAAGCAACGTAGAATTCGAGCACGGTAAATTCGGGATTGTGTGTGCGGTCCATGCCTTCATTACGAAAGTTGCGGCTGAACTCATATACCCATTCAAAACCTCCAACTATCAGTCTCTTTAAATACAACTCATTTGCTATACGCATGTACATGGGTACATCTAATGCATTGTGATGTGTGATGAAAGGCCTTGCCGCAGCCCCACCAGGAATGCTTTGTAATACCGGTGTATCTACTTCCAATGCCCCACGTTCATTCAAAAATTCACGAATGGCATTTACCATTTTGGTACGCTTGATAAATGTTTCTTTAACGCCGGGGTTTACGATCAGGTCGGCATAGCGCTGCCTGTAGCGGAACTCAGGATCTGTAACTTCATCAAATGCTTCGCCGTCTTTTTCTTTAACTATCGGTAATGGCCTTAATGATTTGGTAAGAATAGAAAACTCTTTTACATGGATAGAGGTTTCACCTGTTTTTGTTGTGAACACATATCCTTTTACGCCAACAATATCTCCAATGTCAACTAATTTTTTCCAAACTGTTTGATACAAGGATTTATCCTCACCAGTACAAATATCATCCTGCTTGATGTAGAACTGTATCTTACCAACTGAATCCTGCAGCACGGCAAAATTTGCCTTGCCCATATCCCTTACACTCATGATGCGGCCTGCTATGCATACGTCTGCAAAGTCAGCTTTATTCTCCTCTCCTTTATAATTCTCTTTTATGTAAACCGAAGTTGTGTTTACGGGATATAAGGCTGCCGGATAGGCATCAATTCCCATATTGGTCAGCTCGGTTAGTTTTTCCCTGCGGATGATCTCCTGTTCTGATAAATGTTGTGTCATATTAGTCATTGGTCATTAGTCATTCACTTTAGCAATCGTTCTGTAAAAAACTAATAGCTATTGCCTAATGACGTTTTAAATTTAGCTGCAAATATACCGCATACGCCCCATTTGTCCATTTGCCGTTTAAGGCATCAAATTTGCCATAGACTTTCATATATTTATCACAAAAAATGACCATGAAGAAGATTTTTATTGCCCTGTTATTTCCAACCCTTTTTTACAGTTGCGATGTTATTAAGCAACTGCCACAGGCAGGTGGTGTTGGCGTTACTGAAGCCGAAGCCGGTGCAGGCATTAAAGAAGCTTTAAGCCAGGGATTGGTGAATGCAGTGCTTCGCTTAAATAAAGAAGACGGGTTTTTTAAAGATGCTTTTTATAAGATACTGATTCCTGAAGATGCAAGGAAGGTTGAGAATACATTAAGGGATATAGGCCTTGGAAGTATGGTTGATAAAGCCATTTTGCAGATAAACCGCGGCGCCGAAGATGCTGCCGGTTATGCCAAACCCATTTTTGTAAATGCCATCAAAAGCATGACTATACAGGATGCTATCGGTCTTGTAAAAAACGGCGACACCAGCGCTACGCATTTTTTCAGGGAGAAAACAACAGCACAACTCGTTGCAGCTTTTACACCAATTATAAAATCTTCGCTTGATAAAGTGAATGCCACCAAATACTATGGCGACATGGTGAATAAATACAACAGCCTGCCAATTGTATTTAAAAAGATAAATCCTGACCTTACCGGATATGTAACCAATAAAGCAACCAATGCTTTGTTTGACCTGGTGGCACAGGAAGAAAGAAATATCCGGAATAATTTTGCGGCAAGAACTACAGAACTGCTGAAGAAGGTTTTTGGAGGATTATGGTAATTAAAATCAGTCTAATAATCTGCCAGTAACACCTGCCAGGCTTCAGTTACTTTGCCTGCATCGAGTAATTCTTTTGCATACCGGTGAAGTTCTTTATCCATTTCATCGGGATTGATGGAATAGTACTGAATAATATTCTTCAGTTTATCATCAGTAAAAGCAGGATCAACAAAAGGCATTTCATGCACATTGGCAAGCTGCCCTAAATTATTACCGGTAAGTATGCTGCTTTTGCGGATGCTTTCAGGAAGTGCATCTACTCCAATGCCCAACTGTGTATTTGGTTTGGCAACTTTAAACAGGTTGCTCTCATCAATTTTGGCATACCAGTCGCCGCCAAGCCGGGCCACATGATGCAGTTTGGTTTGATCAATTTTAGGTAAGCCCTGAGCGGTAGCCGAATGGTCGGCATCAAGTATGCTCTCATCAATATGCATGCAGAGCACTTCGCAAATTACCAGGTTGCCTGCACCGCCTTCAGTGCCCAGGGGTTTAACTTCTAAAACTTTGCACTCCAGTTTTATCTTGCTTTCTTTTACCATGGGCGGAGAAACAAGTGTTGCTTTTTCTTCTGTAAATCCGGCTTTAATGAATTCATTGGTGCCTTTTGCAAATTCACAACTGGCAAGCGATGTTTGCTGTACCATATCAAAGTCAACAATATTGATCACCACTTCCGGGATCTCTAAAACATTTTCCAGAGTATGTTTGGTTGTGTTATCTCTTACTCTTCTTGCAGGAGAAAAAATTACCACCGGCGGATTTGAAGAAAACAAATTAAAAAAACTAAAAGGACTGAGGTTTACATTGCCTGCTTTATCAATAGTTGATGCAAAACAAATGGGCCTGGGTGCAATGGCATGCTGCAGGTAGTTTTGTGCATCAAAAGGTTTTAATTCTTTTAAATGTATGGTCAGCATAAAAATTTTATGTTTTGTGTTTCACGCAGAGTTCGCAAAGGAGCAGAGAAAACAGAGAAAAACCTCAGCGACCTCCGCTTCTCTGTTCTCTCTGCGTGAAACGAAAAAAATTATTTCTTCTTTAATTCCAAAATAGAAAAATCACTTTCATCCTTCACGATCGTATTTTTCAACAAGCCTAATTCATCAATTTCCATTTCTACCACATCACCTTCTTTAACCCATTGAGGTTGATAATTTGGATCATTCAATAAACCGGTTCCATTTAATTCTAAAAAACAACCGGTTCCAACGGTGCCGCTGCCGATCACATCGCCGGGCATCAGGTTTACGCCATAACTGCAGCGTTCAATTATTTCAGCAAAGGTCCAGTCCATATCAGCAAGGTTACCCTGGCTAACCTGCACGCCATTTACCATGCATTTCATATTCAGGTCCCAGGCTTTACCTGTGTGATTTTCTTTGCAAGGCACTTCAAATTTTTCCAGTTCGTCTAAAGTAACCAGCATAGGACCGATGACAGTTGAAAAATCTTTTCCTTTTGCAGGTCCCAGGTTCAGCAGCATTTCTTCCATTTGCAATGTTCTTGCACTCATATCGTTCATGATCATGAGGCCGCCAATATATTCATCGGCTTCGGCAGCTTTAATATTGCGGCCGGGTTTGCAGATCACAATGGCTGCCTCCAGTTCAAAATCAAGTTTTTGAAAATGATCGGGCATGCAAACAATATCGCCGGGGCCCTGTATGCTGTTGTGATTGGTAAAATAAAAAATGGGGTATTGGTCAAACTCCTGAATCATATCTACCTTCCGGTTGCGCCTTGCTGCGGCCACATGCTGCCGAAAGGCATAGCCATCCCTGCAACTGGTAGGGTTTGGTACGGGTGCAAACAATTCCGCATCTTCAAACAATTCGCCCATTTCATCCCTCGTTAAACCATCTTTTACTTTCTGCTCAACAGCTTTTGCCATTGGCATTAATTCGTCCCAGTAATTGAGAAACATGGCCATTGTGTTAGGAAGATCCCTGTGTAATTCTTCCATGGCATAAATTTTGCCATTTACTACAATGCCCAAATGATCGTGCCCGTCTTTTAAAAATGTTACCAGTTTCATACATGCATTTTTTAAAGTTCAAAAATAGCTTTTATAGCAATGGAAACGAGCTGATAATTTTGTGGGAGTGATTTTTTTTATAATTTTGTTATTAATTAACCTCTATGCATTTTGATAAGATCCATAATAAGGGACAGGCACGCCTGTTTAAGAACCAGTACCTGGAGTATCTTACAAAAACCCATCCGCTGGTGATATGGGGCATGTACCTGCCTTTGATAGTTTTCATGCTGTACTTCACTGCTTCAAAACTGTCATTTACGGGTTTACAAACAGGCCTTACTTTTTTGGGAGGTATGATCTGCTGGTCATTATTTGAATATACCATTCACCGTTTTGTATTTCATTTTTTTGCAGAAAGCGAGCGTGCAAGAAAAATTGTTTATGTGATACATGGCAATCATCATGAATATCCCAGGGATAAAGAACGGTTGTTTATGCCTGCTGTGCCAAGCCTTTTGATAGCATCAACCATTTTTGCATTGATGTATATAATAGCGTTCCTATTTGGAAGCACCGCTTATGTGTTTGCATTTTTTCCGGGTTTTTTATTAGGCTACCTGATTTATGGAAGCATGCATTACGCTATTCATGCCTGGAACCCGCCCTTTAAATGGATGAAACCGCTCTGGCGTAACCATCACCTGCATCACTATAAAAATGTGGAACTGGGATTTGGTGTAAGTTCCACTTTGTGGGACCATGTATTTGGCACCATGTTCGACCTTAAAAAAGAAAAAGAAGACAAGGAAAAAGTGAGAGAACTTATGTTTGAAAGCAGCCCACCTAAAAAACAATTGCAGGAGCAATAGGTATCACCATTTTTCTTCCTCATCAAAATCATTGCCCGGCGGCCTGAATTGCTGCCGGGTTTTTATTTTCTGCTGCTGTCTTTCAATAATTAGCGTTGCAATGATATTTCCGGCATCTTCACCAGGATTATGCTGCAACAGGGATTTTAATCTTTGTTCATTTACATCAATACGATACAGATATGCTATTAATTTATCAAAATCGTTTTTGATCAATTCATTCAGATAAGCTGATAGCTGATCATGAATTTCAGCATAAGATCTTTGTGCTGCAATATCAACAGTCAGTTCTTCATTTAATAACTTAATCAATTCTGTATTCCCCATCTGCAAAACCTATTTAATCAAACCAATCAGCGATTGTTTTTCCATCACCCCGGTTCCAAACAAAGCAAAATCATACTTTACCGGATCAGCCTTATCCAATGTACGCAAAAAGGCAGTTAATTCCAATGCGGCCTGCCAGCCTGATTGTTGCCTTTGCATTAATTTTAATGCTGTTGCAACCCTTGCCACATGTACATCTACCGGGCAAATGAGTTGCGCAGGTGAAATGTTTTTCCAGATACCGAAATCAACCCCTTTATCATCCCTGCGAACCATCCATCGTAAAAACATATTCAGTCTTTTGCAGCTTGAATTCTTCTCGGGCGTTGCAATATGCTTTCTGGTTCGTTCCGGAATATCCGGCAGGGAAAAGAAGTAGTGATAAAAGCCTGTTAACGCATTTTCAACCGTCTCATCTTTTTTGTTCATCCATTTTGTAAAAGCAGTTTCCAGCGAGTTGTGTTTAGAGTAATGCATTTTAAAAAACGCAATAAAGTACAAAAGATCAGTTGCATTAAAAGTGCGGTGCTTAAAATGGAGCAGGCTTTTCAAATCTTTATCAGAATGGTTGATGCAAAAATCGTAAGGAGCATTATGCATCAGCAGCATCAGCTCTGTTGATTTGCTGATGATGGTGGTGCGGTTACCCCAGGCGAAGATGGCTGCAAAAAAACCGGCAATTTCTACATCTTGTATTTTAGTAAAGAGATGCGGAACTGAGATGGGGTCATCTTTAATGAAAAAAGGGTGGTTGTATTGTGTAACCTTATTATCAAGAAATGATTTTAATTCAGGCAGGTCATTCTTCACTGATAAGCTTTTTAATGATCTTAACTCCAAGGCCATCAACAATGGCGTTTTTATTGAACTGGTTAACCACCACCACTACTGCTTTGCTTTTATCTTTTGTAAAAGCACAGAATGTAGAAAATCCATAAGTGCCGCCATTATGCCAGTAAAATAGCGGTTGGTTATTATCATTAAAAATATGCCAGCCCTTGCCAATGCCTGTTTTGGGATTCATTGAAACAGTCTGGTTAGTTAATTGATCCACAATTATTTTGGAGCCGCCGGTTTTTGGAAAGCACATGTTTTGAAGGTAGGTAAGCATTTCTGAGCCATTACATTTTAATCCACCAGCCGGCGCCAGCACATTCATGTTCCAGTATCCGGTTTTATCATCTTTGCTAAAATAGCCCTGGCTTTTATTTTCGGTTAATGCAATTGCATTAACCGGCGCAACTATTTTAAAGGGAACAAAAATATACTGATCTAAAAGGGCGCCATAAGATTTACCACTTATCTGCTCTGCTAAAACACCCGCTAAACCAGCCCCCAGGTTTGAGTAATTGCTTTTACCATCGGGCTTAGGGGTACAGTTTTTTAAGTAAGAAAATAAATTATCTAAAGAATAACTTTCGTATGGCTGCATTTCATTTGATGGTTTCATATTATCCGGTAACCTCGGTAGCCCTGAAGTATGGTTCATCAAACTTAAAAAACTAATATTGCCTAAGTTTATGTTTTGCTTAACCGAATCCGGCAGATAGTTTATAACCTTAGCGGTTTCAGCAATTTTATTTTCCATCAGCACAGCCGTTAAAACATAGGCTGTAAAGGTTTTTGTAATGCTCCCGATTTCAAAAAAAGTTGCAGAATCAAACGGCATTTGTTTATCGGGATTGGCAAAACCGGCATTATAATAACTTCTTTCATCATTATTTAATA
Source organism: Ferruginibacter sp. (assembly GCA_016786725.1). Taxonomy (GTDB): domain Bacteria; phylum Bacteroidota; class Bacteroidia; order Chitinophagales; family Chitinophagaceae; genus Ferruginibacter. The sequence goes on from JAEUVU010000013.1 coordinate 41,679, forward strand.
CACAAATAAATATGCCGGGCAGCTTTTCTTTTTTGCAAATGCTGTCTGCATTATCCTGGACAAATACTGACAGGCTTTTTATTTCGGTTTGTGCAATACAGCAGCCCAAAAAACACACAAGAGATAACGGCAGTATGAAACTGATTTTTTTGAGCATAATTTATCCAATTGCTTTATTTAAGTCTTCAATCAAATCATCAGCATCTTCAATACCAACACTTAATCTGATCAGGCCATCGCTGAGGCCATTTTTAAGTCTTTCTTCACGTGGTATGCTTGCATGTGTCATGCTTGCCGGATGATTGATCAGTGATTCAACACCACCCAGGCTTTCGGCCAGTGAAAATAAATGTGTTGATGATAAAACTTTGGTGGCAGCTTCCAGGCTTTCATCTTTCAGTTCAAAACTGATCATACCGCCAAAGCCCCGCATTTGTTTTTTGGCAACCATATAACCGGTGTTGTCTTCAAAACCGGGCCAGTAAACTTTTTTAACCTTTTGATGATTGCGCAGCCAATGAGCGACCTTTTCGCCATTCTCACAATGCTGCCTCATACGCACATGCAGAGTTTTAATTCCACGTAATACCAAAAAGCAATCCATCGGACCGGGTACGGCACCGCAACTTTTTTGAATGAAATATAATTTCTCTTTCAGATCAGCATCATTCATCATCAAGGCTCCCTGAATCACATCACTATGGCCGCCCAGGTATTTTGTTGCAGAATGCATTACAATATCAGCGCCCTGGTCTAACGGATTTTGTAAACAGGGCGATGCAAAAGTATTGTCAACACAGAGCAGGGCTTTTGATGCTTTAGCAATATCGGCAATGGCAGCAATATCAGTGATATTCATTAAAGGATTGGTTGGTGTTTCAAGCCATATCAGTTTGGTGTTGGCAGTAGCAACAGCCTGCACATTGGCTGCATCGCTTGTATCTACATAAATAAATTTGATGCCATAGCGTTCCCAGACTTTTGTAAATAACCGGTAGCTGCCGCCATACATATCGCTTGCTGCAATCACTTCATCACCTGGCGATAATAATTTTATAACACTATCGGTTGCTGCAACACCACTGCCAAAAGCCAGACCATATTTTGCATTCTCGATCATGGCATAAGCATCTTCTAATGCTTTACGGGTGGGATTTTGGCTGCGGGCATATTCATAGCCTTTATTTTTACCAGGCGCCTCCTGCACATAGGTACTGGTTTGATAAATAGGGGTCATAATAGCGCCGGTACTTGGATCGGGCTCAGAACCGGCATGAATAAATTTAGTAGCAAGCTTCATGTCCCTGATCCCTAAATGGGAATTTGAATCGTTATTACTCATAAAATCTTTTTTGCAAAGTAACGGGATTTTATTTAAGCACCTTTAGGGGCCTGCCTGCCGGTAGGCAGGTTTGGGGCATAGCTGTTTATATTACCTGGGCGGAACATAAATACCGCCAGTCGTAGTTTTTATCTGCATGTGCAGCAAGCGGCTCTATTTTTTTGGTGACCGCATTTTTCGACAAAATCCCGGCATTGGCCAGTTTCTTTTTTGCTTCATGAATGTAATCCTGCATTACCGGGTCTTCCAGCCATTTTTTTTGCGGTGGCTCAAAACCAATTTTTTCTTTTCGCCATACAATTTCATCGGGCAGCTTTTTATCCATGGCCTTACGCAACATAAATTTTGTCCATCCTTCATGCATTTTTAATTGCGAGGGTAAAGAAAAAACAAACTCAACTAACTCATGATTTAAAAAAGGCAGCCGTACTTCACGGCCATGTGCCATGCTGTTCCTGTCGGCAAACCTCAGCAATTCCTCCAGCCCCATTTCGGTGATGTTGAAATGAATGATATCGTTCAGTTTGGTCACTATGGGTTTGTGGATACCCACCCATTCCTGGTGCTTAAGCAAGGTTAAAAAATCTTCGCTGATATCAGGATGAGAAATGGTTTTGCGGTATTCCAGTTTTTCCAGGTGCATGGCGGCGTGTGATGGCAGAAAAGCGGCTGCCATATTTTTAATATCCCACCTGAAAGGCTGGTTGTTTTTCCGGAATGCTTTTCTCTCTAATTGTGTGGCGCCCAGCTTGTGCCTGCTTAAAACTTCCTGCAAAAACCAATGAATGTATCGTGGATAGCCAGCCAGAATTTCATCGGCGCCCTGGCCATCGAACAAAACTTTCACCTCATGCTGTTTGGCAAGTTCAAATACTTTGTACTGGGCAAAGATGCCGGAAGAGCTGAAGGGTTCTTCCTGGTGGTAGCAAAGTTTTTCAAAATCTTTTACCAGGAGAGGTGCTGTTGGTTGTGTTTGGTGGTTGGGGAAGCTTAGTGCCGAAGAAACAGAGTGAATATATTTTGATTCATCATTTTCAAAGCCGGGAAATGTGGCAGAAAAGGTTTGAATCATTTTGGGCGTTTCCCTGCTGCTGTTTTGCAGCCTGCTGATGGTACAGGCAATTGCTGAACTGTCTAAACCGCCGCTTAAATCTATACCCAGGGCCACATCGCTTCGTAATCTTCTTTTTACAGAGAGATCGAACAGTTCTGTAAATTTCTCAATGGCATCCGCCGCATTTATTTCAATTCTCATTTCTTTATTCAAGCTCCAGTATTTGGCAATCTTTGAAAGCTCATTTCCTTTTGGTGCGTATGTAAGATAATGAGCAGGTGGCAGCGAATAAATGTCATCAAAAAAGGTTTGTTCTTTATCAATACAATTCTGAACATGCCCCAGTGTGATATAATTGAGCAGCAATTTGTTATTAATCTTCTTATCTACACCAATTGCCCAGAGGGCTTTCATTTCGCTGGCAAAAATAAAATTGCCGGCATCTTCGTAGTAATAAAAGGGTTTTTCACCAAAACGGTCACGGGCTGCAAAAAGTTTTTCTTCTTTTTCATCCCAGATGGCCAAGGCAAACATGCCGTCAAACTGCTGCAGGCATTTTTCTTTCCAGTAATCATAAGCAGCAAGAATTACTTCTGTATCAGACTGTGTTGTAAAATGGTAACCTTTGTTTTGAAGAAAGGATCTGATCTCAAGGTAATTATAGATCTCGCCGTTGTGAACAATCTGGTAGCGGTTAAGGTAACTAAGTGGCTGGGCTGCGTTTTTGCTGAGATCAATGATGGCAAGCCGCCTGTGTCCAAAATGAACTGTATTATCAGCATTGCTCCATATGCCTTCGCCATCGGGGCCACGGTGTGCAAGTGTATCGGTCATTTTTTTTAAATGAGCCGGTGCGTTGTTGTTAGGGTTATGTAATAAAATTCCTGCAATTGCACACATAGTGTAAATATCTGCAAAAAAGTATTTAGTGAGAAAACAAAAGTTATTGAAAAGTAATGGGTAATACGGCTCTTACATCGCCCCACGACATTACCAGGTTACAGCCACCGGTTGCCTGCTGAAAAAGCATGGTAAAATATTCAATCTCTACATTGGTTTTATTTACAGGAATATCAGTTTCTGCAATGTCTTTGGTTTTATCAATATGCAGGCCCCAGCTGTACAGGTTTTGATTAATGATCATTTTCCATTTATCAGGATAAGGTAAGCAATATAGTATGTAGCGGCCCGGGGCAATTTTTTTCCCGTTTATAGCAACCTCTTTAAAAAATTCTATTTCGGTTGCTTCATTAGCTCCCAGTCGCCATTCATGTCCATAGTGCTGTATAACATTTTCGGTAACTGTTGAATCTGCAAAAATAATACGCCCGTTTTTTTGTGGCCGGCTGTAAATTACCCTTGCAACAGGATTTGCCATGCCGGGAGTAACCATCTTTTGTTTAGGATAATCTGCAGGATAATAGCTCATGTCCATAGGCGATTTATCAAGCGATAAAACCAAGCTGTCCTGTACCGAAACCGGAAGGCGCAGATTTTTGGTTTCAGGCACTGTTTTTTTATCATCCACAGCGTTGCAGGAATAAAACAATACTGAAACGATGGCTAATGTAATGAAGGGGTATATTTTTTTTAAAAACATAATTTATCTGTTGATTTAACAGGCAGACCTGTACTATACGATCCGGCTAAAGGCTAAGTTACAGAAATCAACTGTTTAATAATTCATCCAGTTTGCGAAGACTGTATTTTTTCAGGTCGCCAAAAAAAATATCATAGCAGGCCTGCATTGATTTGTAGTGTGTATTAAAAACGGCAAAAGCTATTTCGCTTTCGGTAAGATGAACAGAGCGCCTCACAACGCCCCCAAAACTTTTTTCAATACCCCACACACGGCTGTAATTGTACAGCCAGTCGTACTCTTTCATATAAGGGAACATTTTTAGAAATGGAGGCGGAAAATGCCCTTTAAAAGATTCAAGTAACTGATAAGTTCTGGTTGCAAATTTTTTCAGGTCTTCATCTGACCTAAATTCATTTCTGTCATTTGCCAGAAAGTGATCGTACACCACATCGGCAAATGCACCCGAGTACAGGCGGTATTGCGGCCTGAAGAAAGATTTCAACTGCTGTGTTGCAGGGTGTGTATCAGTAAATTCATCTATAGCCCGGTGTAATTTTATCCCTTTTTGAACAGGCAGCGGATAATCAAACTGTTTTTTGCCTTTTACAAAATCGCTGATCATATTACCCACCAGTATTTCAGGAATTTCAAAGGAAAGATATGCATGGGCCAGGTAATTCATATAGCTGGTTAAAGGTACTTGCTTTTAAACAGATGATAAATCAACGTGCTTTTTTAGCGAATTAATAAAAAGTTAATGCCGCTTTCACCTTTTAACACTACTAAATCTTCTTTTATAATTTTATTAAGAAATAACAGGGAAAGCTTTACCAGGAATGGTTTTACGAATAAATTCGTAAATATTGCCTGCAATCCATTTGCCGCTCATACAGCAATTAACTTTTTTTAGCGTTACCGATACCAAAATGCTTTTACCATCATACGCTCATTACTACTTTTGAACTTAATAACGCTGCAGCCATGAAGCAGCTATTTTAAACCAAATAAAAGTATAGTTATGAAAAAGATTAAAACCGTTTTGACAGCCATTGTAATGCTGTTCTCCATCAGCTCATTTGCCCACAGGGCCCCGGTGGCAAAAGGGCCCGAACCTGAAAAAGTTTCCGCAGCGGTAAAAGCGGCATTCGAAAACGATTTTTCCAAAGCCACTGTGGTTACCTGGGAAAAGACAGATGGATTTTATTTTGCCTCCTTTTTACTTAACACTGTAAAGGTGGATGCAGCCTACACCGAAACCGGCGAGCTGCTTGGCACCTGCAGGAGAATTTCAGCAGACCAGATGCCGTTAAGCATTTCTGTAGCGCTTGCCGACAATTATGCAGGCTACGAAATTGATGATTCTGTAGTGGAGCTGAATTACGAATCAGTAACCAGGTATTATGTTACCGTTTCTAACAAAACCCACACACTAAAATTGAAATGCTACAGCAATGGAAGTATGGAAATAGAAAGTAAAACAAAAAAGTGAAAGTTGAGTTTTGAGTAAACAAATCCCCCGCTGAAAAGCGGGGTTTTGTTTTTGATGCGACCGATTCAGTTTTGAATAATAAGCCATATCCGATTACCTTCGCTCATATTTTTTCAGCGGCATTTATTATGATGAAGAAAACGGATAAAATTTATGTTGCAGGTCATACTGGTATGGTGGGTTCTGCAATTGTAAATGCATTAACAAGGGGCGGGTACACCAACCTGGTAAGCCGCAGTTCACAACAGCTCGACCTGCGTAAACAGGGCCAGGTAGAATCCTTCTTCAGCGAAGAAAAACCACAGTATGTTTTTCTGGCTGCAGCAAAAGTAGGCGGCATAATGGCTAATAATACTTACCGGGCTGATTTTTTGTACGATAACCTGGCAATCGTTTCCAATATCATTCACTCAGCGTATAAAAATCAGGTAAGTAAATTGTTGTTCCTGGGCAGTTCGTGCATTTATCCTAAACTGGCTCCGCAACCAATAAAGGAAGAGTATTTGTTAACAGGCCTGCTTGAAAAAACCAATGAGCCGTATGCAATAGCAAAGATTGCAGGTATAAAGTTGTGTGAAACATACCGGGAACAATATGGGGCAAATTTCATCAGCGTAATGCCCACAAACCTGTATGGGAAAAATGATAACTACCATCCTGAAAATTCACATGTATTACCGGCTTTGATACGAAGGTTTCATGAAGCAAAAATGAACGGCTTTTCAGAAGTCAGCATCTGGGGAACGGGTAATCCGCAAAGAGAATTTTTATTTGCAGATGATCTTGCAGATGCCTGTTTGTTTTTAATGGATAACTATAATGAAAAAGAAATAATAAATATTGGTTGCGGTACAGATATTTCTATAAAAGAACTTGCAGAAATAATTAAGGAAATTACAGGCTTTACAGGGGCACTTGTTTTTGATACCACAAAACCCGATGGTACGCCACGTAAATTACTGGATGTTACAAAACTTGGTAACCTGGGCTGGCATTATAAAACCAGCCTCAGAGAAGGAATAGGAATTGCTTACCGGGATTTTTTAAAAAAACACGAATCAACTTTTACAGCATAAAAGAAAAAAAATGAAAACAGCTTTAATTACTGGTATAACCGGGCAAGATGGGGCTTATCTGGCAGAACTACTGCTGAGCAAAGGTTATATGGTACATGGCATCAAACGCCGTTCGTCTCTCATAAATACAAACCGTATTGACCACCTGTACCAGGATCCGCATGAAAAAAATATCCGGTTTAAAATGCATTACGGCGAGCTGACTGACGGACCCAACCTGATACGTATTATACAGGAAACAAAACCTGACGAAATTTATAACCTGGGCGCCATGAGCCATGTTAAAGTGAGCTTTGATGTGCCGGAGTACACAGCCAATGCAGATGGTATCGGCGCATTGAGGATACTGGATGCATTGCGTATTTTGGGTATGGATAAAACCACCCGTTTTTACCAGGCATCTACCTCAGAACTGTATGGCCTGGCGCAGGAAGTACCACAGAGCGAAACAACACCCTTCTATCCAAGAAGCCCATATGCTGTCGCAAAATTGTATGCCTATTGGATCGTGGTAAATTATCGTGAAGCTTATGGTATGTATGCCTGTAATGGAATTCTTTTTAATCATGAAAGCCCGCTGCGTGGCGAAACTTTTGTAACAAGAAAAATAACGATGGCTGTTGCAGCCATTGCGCTTGGTAAACAGGACACTTTATACCTGGGTAACCTGAATGCCCAACGGGACTGGGGCCATGCAAAAGATTATGTGGAAGCTATGTGGCTGATGCTGCAGCAGGATAAGCCGGAAGATTTTGTGATTGCAACCGGTAAAACAACTACGGTAAGGGATTTTGTTATCATGGCATTTAATGAAGCAGGCATAAGTTTAAATTTTACAGGTGAAGGAGTTACAGAAAAAGCTGTGGTTGCAGCTTGCAGCAATCCTGATTACCAGTTGCCCGTTGGCAAAGAAGTGGTAGCTGTTGACCCGGATTATTTCAGGCCAACAGAGGTTGACCTGCTGATTGGCAATGCCGCCAAAGCAAACGCAAAGCTGGGCTGGGAGCCAAAGCATAGTTTGAATGAACTGGTTAAAGAAATGGTTTCTGCAGATGTACAGTTGCTTAAAAAATCTTTGTTGAAATAAATTTTTTATCGCCCCGGCATCGGCACTACCGGCAAACTTTCATTACCTGTATCATTAATCGCCTGCACTGCAAAAAAATAATTGTCTTTTGAATATGGCAAACGCATTTCTGTTTCCGTAGTAAATATTTTTTTTTGCCAGAAAGCGCTGGTGGTTTCTCTTACTAAAACATAGTAGCCTTTTATTTTTCCAATTTTTGGGGTCTGCCAGAATAATAAAGTGGAATTGGTTAAGCGCTTCACTTCCATTTTTACAGAGTCGGGCATGGCAGGGGCCTTGGATAAATTAGCCAGGTTGGCTAGATTTACCCCGGTGTTCTTACGCAGGTATTCATAGTCAATATATTCTTCCAGGTCGCCATATTGAATACCATTTTCTATTCTTACATCCTGGTGCTGGCGGGTATAATTTTCATTCATCTCTGTAATACGTACTGCAGCAAAGCCCCGCTGCACATAAGGTGTATGATCGCCGCCACGCAAAAAACGGTCGTTGCGGTAAATTAAAACCACTTCCATATTATCTACATAGCGTTCGCCAATTTCTTTTACATAGCGTGCAAGCTGGCGGCTTTTGCCATCATTCTCCAAACCAAGATTGCGGATATTGGCTGCAACCTTTTCTGTTTCATAAGCCGGAATGCCTTCGCTGAAAACCCGCAGCCTGGTGTTGTTGATGATATTGGTTTCGTTGCTGTTGTTGCTGCCCATAATATCATTGTTAAGAACAGCAACAATATTCCAGTTTTCTTTTTTTGCTTTCTCACTCATAAATGCTGAGCCGAGCAAACCCTGCTCCTCACCACTAACTGTTACAAAAATGATCGTTGCCGGAAAATTATGTTTACTCATGATCCTTGCACATTCAATTACAGCAGCACAACCGCTTGCATCATCGTTGGCCCCGGGAGCATCACCAATGCGTTCTGTGGGGCTGCTACGCATGTTATCCAAATGCCCGCTGATGATGAAAATGCGGTTATCATTGGGGTCGGTACCTTTTAAAGTGGCAACTACATTGCCCAGGAGGGTTACGGTATCAATCCTTCTTTTATCTGGTTGTAAAGTTGTGGTATCAATAAAAGCCGATAAGCGGCCGTTGCTTTGTTTTGCAAACTCATTAAACTTGCCCAGCACCCAGTTACGGGCAGCGCCAATGCCACGCTTTGGATTGGTTTGTGTGCTCAATGTATTGCGGGTGCCAAAAGCCACCATGCTTTTTATGTATAACCTTAAAGAATCGGCAGAAACTTCTTTTACCATTTTCTCAATTGCTGCATCACGTTGTATAGTGGTTTGCGCAGGTGATGTGTAACAACAAAATAGCAGCAATAGGAAGGAGATATATTTCATAAGCTTTTGGTTGATCTTAAAAGTACGAAGAAACCTGCGTTTACAAAAGTTGATGAAATAAAAACGGTCCCGATTACCGGGACCGTTTTATAAGAATCGTTTTATAAGAATTAATCCACTTTACGTCCGCTCATCACCCTTGTATTAACCTGGTATTTATCTTTTGCTGTTTTCTGTATCATCAATTTAGGGCGGTCGCCACTAAAACGCATGTGATATATTTCACCGTCATACACTATCTTTCCTACCTGCACCACACTTGGGTTGTAGGTGCTGTAACTGTTCATCCATTGATCGGCAAAAAGGCTGTACACAGCAGAGGAACTTGCTTTTTCAGGTACGCCAAACCTTAAATTTTTATTATCGCCGTTCTCAAAAGATATCTCTAAAGTATTGTTGAGGGCCATGGTGCAAATGCCTTGTGTGCCGGCTTTTAAAAGAATTATATTCACATATTTGCCGTCTTCAAAAACAACTTTGCCGGATGTAACTTTCGCATCTCTTGCTGATAGTTCTCTTTTTAATTCAACATCCTTATCTACATAAAACTGGAGTTTCTCAACCGGGATGGCTCTTTCTTCAACCCTTCTGCGGGCATCAACGGTAAAGTAAGAATTTTTTACTGTGCTGCAGGAAGTAAGCGCAAGCACAATGATTACTGATAAAGTAGTAATTGATTTCATAAGGTATATTTTAAAGTGATTGTAAAAGTAATGAACCGGTACGTGAATAAAAGTTAATGGTACTTTAAAATCTGTTAAGCAAATTCAAACAGGCCATCTCATTTAGAAAGGTTTAACAGTATTTGTTTAAACAGAAGCAGAGTCAGTAACTATAAAAAACCGTTATAATAAAATGAGGCCGCCCTTTACGGGCAGCCTCATTTTATTTATGGATTATATTTAATTTTCTTCGATAAAATTATTCAGGGCTTCTTTGTTTGCGGAGAATGTAAATACATCAACCAATTTAAAATAATTCTTTTTATCGGTGGTATAGCGATAGGCATGTTTGGCAAAAGCCAGTTTATTGTCTTCAAAACTAAACAGTTTGCAGATTTTCAGCACCTGGTCGGTAGAAAGACAGTTTTTTGAAACAACTGTTTTGGCTGTAGAAAGTTTGGTGTCATCAAAATTGCTGCCTTCAATGCTTTTTAATGCGGCATTAAAATCTGTAATGCTCATGGCCAATCCACTACAACCCCTGCTCGTAGTACCGGAATTGTTGTTTGAATAATTTTCGCTGGTTGTAGTTACAGTAGTGGTGGTTGTTTGTATTTGCGGTTCGGTGATCGTAACATTCATACCCACGCCCATACCGTTTACATTCATGCTAACCCCTTCGCTATAAGTAGTGGTAGTGGTGGTAGTGCTTAAGGTAGTTCCATTGCTAACCTGCACCATAGCTGGCTGGCCGTAGTGATAAACATGCACACCTGCCGCCGGTATAAAATCTTTTTTAACTTCAATAGCTGAAAAATAATTGAGCTTGGGTTTACCATTTTTATCTTTTTTTATCTTGTAGGTTACGTCCATCATCTGGTTCTCAGCATCTGCAATCATCAGGTTGTTTTTTGAAATGGTGGCAAGGGTAGAATCGGTAAAAATGATCTTTGCATTGTAATAAGGCTGTGGCAGTTCCACCAGGCGCAGATTTGTCTGGGGCACATTGTTCTGTTTTTCCCCATTAAGAATGAGGTAAAACCTGTCGCCGTCTTCGGAGAAAACGGTAAGGTTACCGGTTTTATCGTTCTGGGCAAAGATCAGGGTGGGCATGGATAGGAAAATAAAGAGTAACATTTTTTTCATGAACATGTTATTTAATTGTTTATAAATTAAAATACTAAGACTATAAAATTAGTAGTAATCCTTTTCAAAAAGTATGGCATATGTAACTATCAGGCAAGTTTAACATTTTTATTAAAAATATTCATTTGCTGTACTTTAATATAAAATCAACAACAGCTACGTAAAAAAAATTACTTTTGCAACCTTAACTATTTACTATGAGCAAAGGACCTGTTTCAAATTTTATAGAACATCATTACCGCCATTTTAATGCAGCGGCTTTAATGGATGCAGCCAAAGGATATGTAACACACCTGGATGAAGGCGGTAAAATGATGATAACCCTGGCAGGCGCCATGAGTACCGCAGAGTTAGGCCTAAGCCTGGCCGAAATGATACGCCAGGATAAAGTGAGCATCATCAGTTGCACCGGCGCCAACCTTGAGGAAGACATCATGAACCTGGTGGCTCACAGCCATTATAAAAGGGTTCCTAATTATCGTGACTTATCTCCGCAGGAAGAATGGGACCTGTTAGAAAATCATTACAACCGTGTTACCGATACCTGCATACCTGAGGAAGAAGCTTTCCGCAGGCTTCAGCAGCATATTCATAAAATATGGAAAGAGGCTGATGATAAAGGCGAACGTTACTTTCCGCATGAATATATGTACAAGATGTTGCTGAGTGGTGTGCTTGAACAATATTATGAGATTGACCCAAAGAACAGCTGGATGCTGGCTGCGGCTCAAAAAAATATTCCCATCGTTGTTCCCGGTTGGGAAGACAGCACCATGGGAAATATTTTTGCATCCTATGTAATCAAGAACGAAATAAAAGCTACTACCATGAAAAGTGGTATTGAATATATGGTTTGGCTGGCTGATTGGTACAGGAATAATTCTGCAGGTAAAGGTGTTGGCTTTTTCCAGATAGGTGGTGGTATTGCCGGCGATTTTCCGATTTGTGTTGTACCGATGATGTACCAGGACCTGGAATGGCATGATGTTCCGTTCTGGAGTTATTTCTGCCAGATAAGCGATTCAACAACTTCTTATGGTTCTTACTCCGGAGCAGTACCCAATGAAAAAATTACCTGGGGTAAATTAGATATCAATACACCAAAATTTATTGTAGAGAGTGATGCTACCATTGTGGCGCCGCTGATATTTGCGTGGATATTGGGATGGTAATTTATTCCGCTGAGCTTCGCAAAGATTTTACGCAAAGGGCGCAAAGTTTTTCTACTTTGCGCCCTTTGTGTATTCTCAGTGTGTCTTTGTGGGATAAGTTTTTATTTTTAATATTTTTGAAGGGTGCGGTTACTATTCCTACTGTTATGCATCTTTTCTGTCTGCGCTGTAAAGGCACAGCATCCTTTCTATTATAAAATAGATCATGAGGATGGCCTGCCTTCGGATGAAGTGTACCAGGTGATCCAGGATAATTTTGGTTTTGTGTGGATCGGTTGCGATGCAGGGTTGTACAGGTATGATGGCATCAACTTTCGGGAATACACTCATCCAAAGCAAAACAGCAGGAGTATTTCAAGCTTATTTATCGACAAGAAGAGGAACCTGTGGTGCCAGAACTTTACGGGGCAGATATTTAAAGTGAAAAATGACTCCATGCATCTATTTGCCGATGAATCAGAAGAGGCAAAGTATTTTCCGGAATATACAGTTGATGAATTTAACAGGGTATGGGTGTTAAGTAACAAAAGAATAAAGCTGCTGAGCGATGATGGCCGTATCATAAGAGAATTTACACCAGGCGATTTCTCCATCCAGGGCGAGCCATATTTCTCTGATATAGTTGCTGATGAAAAAGGGTACGTTTATATAACAAATTTTACCGGCTCGGTTTTCTGCATTACAACCGGTAAGTTTAGTGTTGCTAAGCAAAGGCTGCAGTTCAGTAATATATCAAAGCACAAGCTTTATGTTGAGGGTGGGCAGGTATATCTTCATGCTGAAACCAGTCCAGACAGGGAATATGTGTTAAGTAAGATTTCACCATCTGAGAATGCGATCATAAAGCGATTTAAACCAGGGAGAAATTTTGTAAGCCAGTATTTCATTACAAATACCGGTAACAAAACAATGGTAGGAACATCGGGGGGTGCAATGCTGTTTGATAATTTGCAAAACGAGGCGCCGCCCCAAAAAATGCTCTTCCCTTCTTACAAAATTTCGGGGATGATGATCGACAAAGAAGGAAGTTACTGGTTCACCACATTACAAAACGGAATTCTGATCGTACCCGGTTTTGAAATTTCGGAATACACCCAGGCAAACTCGATTCTGCAGGATGAAAATATCTCTGCCATTACATTAAACGACCGTCAACTTTTTATCGGCAATTATTCGGGCCAGCTTTACCAGCTTGATATTGTTGCCGACAAACTCTCACGCTTAAATATTGATAAAACAAATAACCATCGTGCCGTTCGCAAAATTATCCGGACACAAAACAGCTTCATGGCTGCAAGGGGCACATTCAGCGACCTGTTGAACCCGTCAAAACAATATCCATGGGCGCAGAATATCCGGGATTTTATTATTCATAATGACACTATCTTTTTTGTAAGTTCAGATAAGATGGGGCTTGCCGTGTTTTCATCAAAAAGACCGGACAGTGTTATTTTGCTGAAAACAACAGGAGGCAAAAAAGTGATCTATGATGAAGTGAATGGCGCTGCCGTATATGCCGGTAACAACGGCCTGTATCAATACAAAAGCGGCCGGCTCACTGAAATAAAAAACAATAACGAAAAGATATTTGCCACCTGTCTTGATTATTACAAAGAAAACATATTTGCCGGTACGGTTACTAATGGCGTGTTTGTGATACAAGGCACCGCTGTAACAGACCGGTTTGATAAAACCAACGGACTTACTGACAATCACGTAAAATGCCTTGGTGTTTATAAAGATTATTTATTTGCCTGTAACAAAAGTGGTATTAATAAAATATCGCTGGATAAAAAAAGATTTAATCTTATCAATTCGCTTGATGGCGTATCCTGCCTCGAAATTAATGCGATCGCTTTTTCTGAAGCAAAGATTTTCCTGGCTACCATCAGGGGCCTTATTGTATTGCCACTTGATTTTGAAAAGCAAAACAAGGTAGCGCCACAAATATCTATAACCGGCCTTAAAGTAAACGATAAGTCAATACCTTTTACAAAAAACCTGCACCTTTCTTATTACGACAGAAATATTACTATGGAATTTATTTCCACCTCGTTCAGAAGCAGGGGCGGCTTTGAGTACCGGTACAGGCTGAAGGGATTTAACGACAACTGGCAAACAACAAAAAACACTTCACCGGAAGCAAAGTTTTTATCCATTCCCGAAGGCGACTATGAGTTTGAAGTGATCGCTGTAAATGAAGACGGTGTTGCTTCCAGGCCTGCTTCACTGCATATTTTTGCAGAGCCACCGTTCTGGAAGAGATGGTGGTTTTATATGCCTGTTCTGCTTTTGTTGGCAGCATTGATCGTTCTCATTTTTAACTACCGGCTTAAAAAGATCAGGAAAAGTGAACATGAAAAAACACAGTTAATTCAGTCTCAGTTAACAGCACTTAAGGCGCAGATGAACCCTCACTTTATGTTTAATGCGCTTAATTCAATACAATCATTGGTGCTGGCAAATGATATTAAGAATGCCAATTACTACCTGAGCCGCTACAGTACCTTAACAAGGAAGATCCTGGCGGCTTCAGACAATGATAATATTACTGTAGAGGAAGAAATGTCAATCTTATCCCTGTATCTCGAACTGGAAAAACTACGCTTTGGAAATGATTTTGAATACAAGATTGATGCTGCTGATTGCCTTGAAAACAATATCCCCTCTATGATCATCCAACCTTATGTAGAGAATGCAGTAAAGCACGGATTGCTGCATAAGAAAGGGGCAAAGCAATTGAATATATTATTTGAGAAAAGGGATGATGCTGTTGTGTGCACAATTACAGATAATGGCATTGGCATAGAGAAATCAATGGAGATCAAAAATCGTTCGGGCCTGCAACACCATAAGCCTTATGGTACATTGGTAACACTAAAACGTATCGAACTCATCAACAGTACAAGGCAAAGACCCATTACTTTAACATCCGGCAATCTTATCAATGATGATCAGTATCCGGGTACCATCATCACCATCAGCATTCCCGTGTAACTGTCCGTGGCTTCAAATCAACAGTTCGTGAAAAAAAGGATTGCAAAACTGAATTTTACACTACTTTTAATTTATGCCGGTAAAAGCAATTTTAGTAGATGATGAAGAAAGGGGAAGAAGCTCCCTGGCAGCGTTGTTGAACCAGTTTTGTCCCGAAGTGGAAATAACCGCCATGGCTGCCAATGTGCCTGAAGCTGTGCTGGCCATCAACAGCAAAAAGCCTAATCTTGTTTTCCTGGATATTGAAATGCCGGAGTACAACGGGTTTGAGCTGCTGAACTTTTTCAGGGAAGTTGACTTTGAGATCATTTTTGTAACAGCCTACAATGAATATGTGTTGAAGGCTTTTGAAGTTTCGGCAATTGATTACCTGCTGAAGCCTGTTGATATTGATAAACTGAGATCCGCTGTGCAAAAAGCTGAAAAGATCATTAGCCGTTTTGATCAGAATAACCGCATTGAGATATTAAAAGATTCGTTGCGTACCAACCAGTTCAATAAAATTGCCTTGCCTGTTGCCGGTGGATTATTGTTTGTGGAAACAAATGATATTATGTACCTGGAGGCTGAAGGCGCTTACACACAACTCTGGCTTAAGAATGCATCAAAAATGGTGGTAAGCAAAAAATTGAAATTCTTTGAGGATGTACTTGCCGATAAACCATATTTTTTCCGGTCACACCGCTCCTTTATAGTTAATATAAATTTCATAAAAAAATACATCAAGGCAGAGAACAGCATCCTGCTTGATAATGGTAAAACCGTCACCATCTCCCGTGACCGCAAAACTGAGTTTGAGGCCCAGCTTAAGGACAATAACCTGCTGGTAGGTTAAGGGCTATCCCATTCATGAACTCATTCCTGCTGTTGGTGAAACAATGCATCTTCCACCTTTTTTAATTGGTGAGATTTGACTTCAATTAAAAATCACAGTATGAAAAAGTTAATTCTCTTTGTAACACTTGCCTTTATAACACTGGCAGGATATGCAAATAAAAAAAATGAAGGCGACAGGCCGGTTACTATCAATTTTAAACAAAGCCAGTTTACCATGGCCAGCCAGTTTTTACAGGCTTCAGAAATATACTGGTCGCTGACTAAAGATGGCGGTGCCAATAGCAGTGAAATTAAAAGCAAAAGCCAGGCTGAATTTGCCGAGAACATTAAGAAAGATGATAAGGGAAATATTATTTCGGGCACTTTTCGAATGATGAGTGTTACATCGCAGGAAGGAGACTATCCGCTTTATTATAAAAGCGGCAGCAACCAGCGTTGTTATTTTATAGGCAATTATTTTATTAAGATAAAAAACAGCCCGATAGCTTCAGCAGCTGACGTGGATGCGATGGTAAAACCCGAAAATGTTTATGAGCTTGCTGCACTGTCAAAAAAAGAATTAAAGGCTTTTGATTTTGAAATGGTAAAGTCGTTGCTGAGAGATTATTATTCAGCAAACGAACAAGTGATCAAAGATGCAGCATCTAAAAATCAAAACAGCGGCCTGCCGGGAAATACCTGGGAGTTAAAAGGATTTAAGATGACGGGTGAAGGAAAGAAGATAGCCCAATACATAGGAGCAGATGACGGAAAGACCCGACACAATTTTGTAACCATTATTGATGACACAATTGTGTACACCGTTATCAGGCTAAATGATAATGGCTCTGTTGATGCAATGAAAAAATGGAAAATGTATATTGGTGTTATTAATCATCTGCACCCTTATTACAGGGTTTGGAATTTTAGTAGCGGAAGCCAGAAGTTATACAATGTTACCATACCGGCCGGCCCGTCTGCCAGTTTTATTTGCCAGGAAATGCTGGCCGTTAAAGACAAACCTGAACTGGTACAGTTTAAAAAGCTGGAAGTGATTTACACTGATGAAGCTGAAGCCAATGCCTTTTTGGCGACTGTTACCGAGAAAAGGAATAACATCAAAGTAACTGCAGCCAGTAGCCCGGCAGCAACACAGGGTAATGACCAGTCCTCATCTCTTAAAGGGCATATCAGCTTTAAGAATTTTGATGATAACCTGAAATATAAGCTGGAAGGTGGGTCAGGAGCTACACGTATGTCGGGCTCGATGTGTATTCCCTGCAGCAAAATGACCGTAGGAAAAAAAGTGTACCTGGCAGATAACAACGGAAAAATTATCCGTGAACTGTTTACGGTTACAGAAGATTTATGCGGAAAACTGTACGACTTTAAAAAAGGAGGATTTTAATAACAGTAAAGAACCCTGTGACAAGAGGCCGCAAATTATTTTGCGGCTTTTAGTTTATTGTTAAGAGGCCGAATTCTAGTTTGCATCTCCTCCAAAGTAAGTTTTCTCTAAATAATCAGCATTAAAAGCTGCTTCAAAAATGATATAGTCGAGTAACTCGTTTGTCAGAAATTCTTCTAATGGAGCTGCCTGCACCATAATGACCTCTTCAGGAACGCCCTCTTTATTTTTACGGCTTCCTATAGTAATGGTAGTAAAATTGCAATAGGCATTCTCTTTAAGAATATTGTAAAAATTGATGGAGTTATTGTAAACACCGCAGGTACTGCTGATGTAAATTTTTTTCCGAGCGCCTTCGGGTTGCTCGGGCCTAATGTATGCATACTGGTAACGGAATGATCCGTCCTGCTGCTTCAGTGAAACATCCAGGCCAAAAAGTTCAGGCGAAAATTCGGTTAACTTGTAGCCATAGCGCTGGGCTATACCGGTGAGGGTTTCTTTAAGATTCATTGTACAGGTTTTAATGTAAAGAAAGTGAGTTGATGATTAAAGATAAAAATTAGAATTAAAAAAAGGAAACTAACTATTAAAATTCTAACGAAAAGAAAAGTAAGTATTTTCATAAGGCGACTTTATGATTTATCAATAACAGTCGTTTAATAATCAGCTGCCTGAAATATTTACCACAAAGATTCAGAGAGTTAATACACAAAGGGCACTAAGTTTATTACTTTGTGCCCTTTGTGTTGTATTCTCTTTAGTGTTTCTTTATGGTATCCTGCTATCTCGTTCCCATATTCAATGGTGTATCTCTCTTCAGCATATCGTTCCTGTTCGCCATTTCCCAGGCTGTATGAAAAATCATACGGGCTCTTTTTTCATAAAGGTCCCAGCTTATTTTATCAACCGTATCGGTTGGTTTATGGTAATCTGCTTTAAGCATACCATCATAAAAAAACAAAACAGGCACACCCTTACGGGCAAAATTGTAATGGTCGCTGCGGAAATAAATGCGGTTTTGATCGTTGGGGTCATCAAATTTATAATCAAGCACCAGGTTGGTGTATTTGTTATTGGCACCTTCATTAATGATGGGCAGGTCGCTGCTGATTTTATCATGTCCTATTACATAAACATAATTAAGTGTATCGGCTGTGGTACGTTCCGTATCTGTTCTGCCAATCATATCTATGTTCAGGTCAACTGTTGTTTTATCTAAAGGAAAGAAAGGATTATCGCTGTAATATTCGCTTCCCCAAAGGCCTTTTTCTTCACCGCTCACTGTCATAAAAACCATGGTTCTTCTTGGCCTGTTGCCTTCTGTAGCAGCTTTTTGAAATGCTTCGGCCATTTGTATTACTGCCACAGTTCCGCTGCCATCATCATCTGCACCGTAATAAATTTTTCCGTCACGCATGCCCAGGTGATCGTAATGGGCGGTAACAAAAACATACTCATCTTTTTTATCGGTCCCTTCCACAACGCCCACCACATTGCTTGCATTGATAGTGTTGCGGTATTTTTCAAATTTGTAAACAACCTTGTTTTTACTTTCTGTTTTCCATTGGCTTGCTACTGCCCCGTTAATTTTTACAATTTTAAGCAGGGTGTCGAAATTGCTGCCCACAATTGTTTTTGCAAATGCATGAGATAGCTGGGCAGAGTTTAATGCTTTTACTGCAGTGGTTGCTCTTGGATAATAAACATTGGTTTTTTTACCACTGGCAACAGCACGCTCGTTAAAAATATCCTGGTTTGGATTTATGAACAAAACACCGGCAGCGCCTTTAGCAGCTGCAGCTTCCATTTTTTTTGGTATGCCGGGAAATGACCATGCACTGCCACGGCTGCTTCCGCTTAAAAAATATTTTCCATCCTTTTTAGGCTCTCCCAAAAAAATAACAACAATTTTCCCTTTTACATCAAGGCCTGTATAATCGCTGTATTTTTCATCATCAATACCATATCCTGCAAAAACTGTTTTACTGCCTTTAAATTTTCCGCTTTCATTATTATTCATGTTCACAATAAAATCTTTGCCATATTCAGCAGTCTTACCGGCAACAGTAAGCTGTGCTTCTTTTAAACTGTCCTGGTACAAAGGGTAATATTGCTGATAGCCTTTCAATGATTCCACCGGCTTTAAACCCATAGCCTTAAATTGAGATTCAATATAAGCTGCAGCTTTGCGCTGGCCTTCGGTACCGGTTTCACGGCCCTGCATTTCATCACCTGCAATAATGCTGAGGTGCTTTTTTAAGTTGTTACCTGTAATAACTTTCGCATACTTTGCAGCAGCATCTGCCTGCGCAAACAACACATTGGTAGCTGCAAGGGTGCAAATAAAAAATAATAATCTTTTCATTTTTTAATTTTAGAGAAGGGCAAAATAATTAAAACAGTAAAGCACTGTTTTTCTTTTGTGATAAACGGCGATAATAACAGCAGGAGATTAACAGGAAATCTTATTAACCCGGTTCTGATGACGTCCTCCTTCAAATTCAGTATGCATAAAAATATCCAGCATTTTTTCGGCATCTCCATCCCGTACAAAACGGGCAGGAATGCAGATGATGTTGGCATCGTTGTGCTTACGTGCAAGTTCGGCCAGTTCTTCTCCC
This sequence comes from Ferruginibacter sp., assembly GCA_016786725.1. GTDB lineage: Bacteria > Bacteroidota > Bacteroidia > Chitinophagales > Chitinophagaceae > Ferruginibacter. Next base: position 61,483 of record JAEUVU010000013.1, read on the forward strand.
CAGCAAATGGCGGCACGGATGCCCTGGTGTTTGTTTGCAGTAATGGCAACACCATTGGCGCTGCCGCACAATAAAATGCCAAATGCAGCTTCGCCTTTTTCAACGGCAGATGCCACGGGGTGTGCAAAGTCGGGATAATCAACAGAGTCTTTTGTATAGGTTCCAAAATCGTTGAATTTTAAACCTTCTCCTTCCAAAACAGAGATCAGGTCTTCTTTGCAGTCAAATCCTGCATGATCGCATCCTATGGCAATGGGGAGTGTAAGATTGAAGGGGGACATGACTTAAAGTTTAAAGTTGAAAAGGTTGGTTGGTATTTAAAGTTTTGCGTAAAACAAAGTTAATGATATAGGCTAAGAGAAAACCGTTAAACCTTTAAACTTTTCAACCTTTAAACTTTTCTCAGCTCCACTCTTTTTCTTCCTTTGCTTTCCTGCGGTCAACGCTGGCAACAAGCAATATACTAATCCAGTAAAGTATTAATAAAGGAATGGCTACAATGATCTGGCTTGTAATATCGGGAGAGGGTGTGATAATGGCCGAAATCAGTAAAATCAAAACAAAGGCATATTTGGCATATCTTCTTAAAAAGCCTGAAGTTATGAGGCCTATTTTACCCAAAACGTAGGCAAGTATAGGCAGCTCAAATGCAATACCGCAGCCCAGTATGAGGTTTGTAAGGCTGTCAATATAGTCATTGATGCTGGGCTGGTATTCGATGGCGCCGGACGACCCCAAAGTAAAAGAAGCCAAAAAATTAAAAGTAAAAGGAGCCAGCAGGTAATAACCAAATGCTGCGCCCAAAAAGAAACAGAGCGATACCCAGAAAATGCTGCCACGGGCATATTTTTTTTCTTTGGCAGAAAGGGCCGGCTTTATGAAGCGCCATAATTCCCAAAAGATATAAGGGAAGGCAATGATGACAGCACCGATCATGGCAATGGTTAATGCAGATGTAAAGGTGCCATTAACTTGAGTAACCAGGAATTTGATCTTAACCGGTGGCATACAAAGGCTTTCACCTGCACCCAGCCAATGGCCAAAATCGCATAAACTTTTATAAGTGATAAAATCCTGACTGGAAGGGGCAAGGATAATATTATCATATACCCAGTTTCTGAACAGAAAAATAATAATAGCGGCAACAAGCCAAACAATTACCGACCGCATCAGGTGCCAGCGTAATGCCTCCAGGTGGCCCATAAAAGACATTTCTTCAGGCTCTGCGGCCTCTTTATTGCGCAGCCTTTTAAAAAACTGTTTTCTATCTGAAGTTTCTGTAGCCAATAATGTGGATTTTTTGTACCTGCAGAAAAATCTTCTGCAAGGGATTGCAAAGGTAAAGGAGTAAGCATTAAAATAAACAGGTAAAAGAAAGGTAGGCAGCTGTACAGTTATTTAAAAAGAGAAGCCCCGGTAGAAACCGGGGCCGTTACCAAAACTAACTGCTTATGAGAAAATTTAAATTGTTCGTTGTTGTTTTAATAGTTACGCAAAACTGATGCCAAATGGTTTTTAATTGCTGTTAACTATTTCATAAAGCCCTTGTGCCGCACCAAACCTGAATATTAGATAAACGAAAAAAAGAACTAATTATTTTTAAATATTTGATTTTATCAGTTTTGCCGGTAAAATCATCTCTTCAAATTCCTGTTATAATAGACGTTTTACCGGGCCATTCGTTTAACAGAAACAAAAAAGCACGTTGATTTTCAACGTGCTTTAACATTTTATATGGATTTGTTACTTAATGAAGCCTTTAATAAGATCCATTAATCCTCCTCCGCCGTTTCTTTGCTGCTGCTCCTGTGCGCCGCCTGCAAGTTTTGAAACTATATCCATTATTCCGCCACCGCCGCCACTTTGTCCACCGCCGCCGGTAAATTGCCCAATCAGGTCCTGAAAATTAAAACCGCTGTTACCACCACTTTGCTGTTCCTGAACAACTTCGGCTGTTTTTCCACCGGTAATAGAATTCAACAAACCTTCCAGAGAAAAGGTACTGTTGCCGGGGTCGTTGGTTTTGCTGATGAGGTTGCTGATAACACTCGGAATTAAATTATTTGCCACATTGCTTGCCTGGTTACCGCCCAAATTAAATTTGTTCATAAGCTTGCCGGCAAAATGCCCGATCATCATATTTACGATGGGGTTGCTTAAAAGCCCTTTACCGGAACCCTCGCCCCCGCCTTTAAATAAAGAGATAATGCTATCCAGGCCACCTCCGGCCACCATATTGCGCAGGCCCGATGCAACGGTGTTTGTAGCTTCTGCAACCACTTCATTATTTTGTTCATTGGGTACATCGGGGTTATTGATAACAGCATCTCCTGCTGATCCTTTTACAAGGTTGAATAATTCTTCAAGCATAGGTTTTGATTTTTGATAGTTGATAAATGTTATGATACAAAACAACGTTATTGTTGCTTGCAGGGCTTGAAGTTATCAAAAAAATATTTTAATTCTGTGCAGTTAATTTTTCAGCATTTTCTGCAAATTGTAAAGCTTCAGAAAATTCAGTTAACTCACCGTTTAAAACTGTATCTAAATTATAAACCGTTAAACCAATCCGGTGATCGGTAACCCTGCCCTGGGGATAGTTGTAAGTTCTTATTTTGGCGCTGCGGTCGCCGGTGCTTACAAGGCTTTTTCGGATATGTGCAATGGCAGCTTCAGCTTTTTGTACTTCAGCTTCGTAGAGTTTGGTACGCAGCATATCCATGGCCTTTAAGCGGTTGCCAAGCTGGCTTCGTTCTGTCTGGCACATCACTACAATGCCGGTTGGTATATGGGTTAAAAAAACTTTTGTTTCTACCTTATTTACATTTTGCCCGCCGGCTCCACCGCTTCTGGCTGTTTCCATCTTCACGTCGCTTTCTTTTAAATCAAAATCCACTTCTTCGGCTTCGGGCATTACGGCCACTGTTGCAGCACTGGTATGCACCCGTCCGCTGGCTTCTGTATCAGGTACACGCTGTACCCGGTGTACGCCACTTTCAAATTTTAAAATACCATACACATCATCTCCTTCAACTTCAACCTGTACCTCTTTATAACCACCCACGGTTCCTTCACTTTCGCTCAGCACCGCTGTTTTCCATCCTCTTTTTTCGGCATATTTTAAATACATGCGCAACAGGTCTCCTGCAAAAAGCGAAGCTTCATCACCACCGGTGCCGGCCCGTATTTCAAGTATCGCATTCTTTTCATCAAAAGGATCTTTTGGTATCAGCATATTGCGGAGATTTTTCTCCATCTCCTCTTTCTTTGCTTCCAGTTCGGGCAATTCTATTTTAGCCAGGCTGCGCATTTCTTCATCATCAGCATTCAGTACTTCCTTGTTAAACGCAATATCATCCAGCAGTTTAACGTATTCGTTTCTGGCATTCACAATCTTTTCCAGGCTGCGGTATTCTTTGCTGGTAGCAGCAAATTTCTTATTGTCACCTACGATCTCCGGGTTGGTAAGTGCAACCCCCAGGTTATCAAATCTTCCTTTTATGGCATCTAATTTATCTAACATTATGTTTTATTCTTTTTGTACAAGCTTTGATAACTTTAACCAATATTGTGCAGTTTATCCTGAGCGTAGCCGAAGGATCACTCACTTGTACGGCATACCTTTGCTGAACTTTATTATGTTTCGTTTTACATGATCGGACGAGGTCGTCAGACCATGTTTGGGCGGCAAATTTACAATATATCAACCAATCATTTTGTACAGAAAATTTTCAGCAGATAAGATATTCGATGGCTACCAATTGCTGCAGCAAAAGGTATTGATCACTGATGAAGCAGGCTTGGTTATAGATATGGTTGATGAAAAAGAAGCTGGCGATGGGGTTGAAAAACTGAAAGGTATTTTGTGTCCCGGCTTTATCAACGCCCATTGTCACCTGGAGCTTAGCCACATGAAAAGCCATATACCCAAACATACCGGCCTGGTTGATTTTGTTTTAAAAGTAATTACTGAAAGGCATTATGCGGAGCATGATATTTTAGAAGCAATAGAGGCTGCAGAAGATGAAATGCTGCAAAACGGTATTGTTGCCATGGGAGATATCTGCAACAATACGCTAACCATCACCCAAAAAAAGAAGAACCGCCTGCGGTATCATAATTTTATTGAAGCCAGTGGTTTTGTTCCCGCCATTGCAAAAGACCGGTTTAATAAATCAGCAGAAATCCTGAAAGAATACCGAGCAACGAACAACCATCAACGGGCAACCCTTAACCCTCATGCACCTTACTCGGTTTCGCCGGATATGTTTGAAATGATCAACAATCTGCCAAACAATAATTTACTCACCATACATAACCAGGAAACGGCGGCAGAAAATGAATTTTTTGAAAAAGGAACGGGAGATTTTTTACGCCTGTATCAGCAAATGGGCATTGATATTTCATTCTTTAAGCCATCGGGAAAAACAAGCCTGCAAACCTGGCTGCCGTATTTTACAAAAGGGCAAACAATTATTTCAGTTCATAATGTTTGTACATCAACAGAAGACTTAAAATTCAAAATTCAAAATTCAAAATTCAAAATTTTTTTCTGCCTTTGCCCCAACGCAAACTTATACATCACCAACACCTTGCCAGATGTAAAAATGCTGATGCAACACTCAGAGAACATTGTTTTAGGAACCGATAGCCTTGCTTCAAATGATGAGCTGAGCATTCTGTCAGAAATTAAAACACTTAGAACTAATTTTCCTGAAATTGAACTGGCTGATCTTCTGAAATGGGCTACCAGCAATGGTGCCAAAGCATTGCAAATGGAAGATAAGCTGGGCAGTTTTGAAAAAGGGAAACAGCCAGGTGTTATCTTAATTGATGAAAGTAATGCTGAAAAAGTAAAAAGGCTTACCTGATATTAATCACCACCACCGCAGCCTCCGCATCCGCCACTGCATCCTCCGCTGTCACCGCTATCGCCACCACTATCGCTGCTTCCGCTGTCATTTCCATTTCCATCGCTCCAGTCACCGCTTGCTCCGCCGCCGCCAAAGTCACCACCATTAAATTCGGTAGAAGTTGAACCACCAAAATAAGAAGACAATGAATCGTCGGAGTAATAAGTATTGGAACCGTCTCCGGCAGCATAAACAGTTTTTTCCCTGGAGCTGTAATTCTTTTCTTTAAGTTTTTCTTTATCAAATTTGGTTTCGCCCCAAATGGCTGTTGGCGGTGCATAACCAAACTCACTGGCATAAAAATCAACTGTATCTAAATACTGTGCATTAAACCTGCCGGTTTCATCTTCCATGGGTAAAAGTTCGGGATGATGGTCGAACTGGTAACAGATAACCTCATCACAAAATTCACGATAAGCTTTTGTAAAAAGTATGTGCTCGTGCCATACCACATCAATGATCTTTGAAGGCGTTACATGAAAATCACTCACTACACCCAGGTACACAAACTTTTTGTATTCGGAAATGGCTTTTAAAGCAAACGCATTGCTCCAGTTATGCTTACGGGCAATCTTTGCCGCAAAGGCCTTGCTGAATGCATCGGGACCGCCAAAGGCAGATGAAATATGCTGCCAGAGGTTGGTGGGAACCAGGTGATCAAAATGATAGCTTCGTAATTTCAGCCAGAGTTCTTTTTTATTCATGCATTACATTTTATGCTTAAAGATATAGGTAAGCTTTGAAAATAAAATAAGTGATATCAAATATCTTTACATTCATACTGCATTATGGAGAAAAAAACAATCCTTGTTTTTGGTTCGGGCCACCTGGCCTACCGGCTAATAGAAAAACTGCACGCAGGCAACTACCAGGTTGTTCATGCCACAGTTAATGATATCAATGCGCTTTCACAATCGGTTTCGATACTTGAAAACCTGCGTCGGTTTTTTAGCGAGCTGAATACGGATACTATAAAAATGGTTTACCTGATAGATGAAAAAGATGAAATTAACCTACAGCTCATCATTGCATTGATATCCCTGTATCCCGAAATGCCTGTTACGGCTTCTTTGTTTAACGAAAGCCTTATACCACATTTAAGGTCACATCGAAATAAAGTTTTGATCTTCAACCCCGCAAAAATTGCAGCACCCTGTTTTGTGGAAGCATTGTCTCAACCTTTGGACAGAAAGATCGAGGTAAAAACAGAAAATAAAATTCTCAGAACCAGCTTTCAGAAAAAAGATACGTTGATAAAAAAACTTCTGATCTCGTTTATAATAGTGATCTTAACAGCCGTGCTGTTCTTTCATTTTTACGAAAAATTATCCTGGATCGATTCTTTTTATTTTGTAATTGTTACCGTAGCCACGGTTGGATACGGTGATATTAATTTAGCCGCCTCTTCCCCGTTAAGTAAGATAGCAGGAATAATACTTATTCTGTCTTCTACTTTTTTTATCTGGATGATCTTTTCCCTTACGATTGATCGTATTTTAAAGAAAAGGATCATGCTGGCATTGGGTAGAAAAAAATATCACCTTAAAGATCACATAGTTCTTTGTGGCCTGGGAAGGCTGGGCTATTTTATTGCAGAAGAGTTGCTTCAAAAAGGAGAAAGGGTGATCATTATAGAACAGAATGAGAACAGCCGCTACCTGGATTATTTCAGGCAATTGGGAGCCGATATTTACATTGGTGATGGAAGATTATCCAAGGTGCTGGATGATACAAATGTTGCCGAAGCCCGTGCTTTGATATCCGTAATTAATGATGATTCTATTAACCTTGAGATCGGCTTAAACTCACGTTCATTTCAGCCTGGCATAAGGCTTATACTGAGAATTTTTGATGAGCAGATAGCAAAGAAAATAAAAGAGTATCTCAACATTCATCTGACCCTTAGCGCCAGTGATATTGCTGATGAAAAATTTTATGAAGTGTTGAAATAACTTTTTGTTACAGTACTTCATGCATCACCACCAGCGTTTTCATTTGCCCGAAATCGGGTATGTGCAGGGCATAATATTCAAGATATCTAAGCAATAACAATCTTCTTATTTCACCATTCAGGTTAAATTGCTCCAGTTCACCGGGCTGCATCACTTTCAGTAATTGTGCAGTGAGTTCTGCATTTTTACCATCCATAAAATAAGGATGGGTTGGCTGGTGGTCAATATAACATCCTTCCTGTAAATCTAAAACCTGGTCATCACTGCTGTAATTATCTGTCATCCTGAAACCCAAAAAATGGGTAAGGTGCAGGGTGAAGAAGAGGGCGAAATTGGCTGTCACGGTTTTGTTTGCCCGGTCAAGCTGCAAAAAAGATGCTTCACAAAAATTATACAGATCAGCATTGGCTTCGGGTTGTTTTAAACATTTGTGCAGCAACTCGGCCATGTAAGAGGCAATGCTGTTTTTAATAACATCGCTTAATAAGTTTGAATAAATATCAGCCCAGGAGAATTCTTTTATCCTTTGCATGGATTTGTTATCGCTGTGATAAACAACCAGGTCTAAAATGGCTGTGGGCTGAAAATGGTTGGCTTTAGCTGCTGATTTTTTGGAAGTCCTTACCCCATTCACCATATAGGTTTGTATGCCAAACAGCTCGGTAAAAAGGGTAACCACCAGGCTGGTTTCGCCATATTTGATGCTTCGTAAAACAATGCCTTTGGTTTTGTGTGTCATTACCCTGCCTTATATAATTTCAAAAATACCAAACATCTTACCAGCTTATTCATCCAATTCACGGCAAATAGATTTTCTTTGCACAATTATCAACCTGCCTGCCGGCAGGCAGGTTATACTTTAATCAATTATCCAGTATATGTGGCTGCGTTTAGGAAAATTTGTACTTAAGTTCAGAATGATCTTACTCATCCTTTTATTACTTACAACGGTAGTAATGGGATATTTTGCTTCAAAAGTTAAACTCAGCTACGAGTTTGCCAAAGCCATACCTACCGATAATGCCAAATATTTAGAATACAAAGCTTTCAAAGCAAAGTTTGGCGACGATGGAAACCTGCTGGTTGCCGGCATACAAACAGATAAATTATTTCAGTTAGATTATTTCAATGCCTACAAAGATTTGCATCAGCAACTTAAAAAAATAAAGCATGTTGAAAATGTGTTGAGCATTCCGTCTGCCGTTGACCTGCACAAAGACTCGTTAACAGAGAAGCTGCTTGCACAAAAGATATTTTCAGATTCCATTGCAACGCAGGCTGAATTAGACAGTGCCGTAAATCATTTTTACAACCTTCCTTTTTACAGAACACTGCTTTATAACCCGCAAACAAAAGCATACCTTATTGGTGTTCGTATAAACAAAGAAATACTTAATTCAAAAGGGCGTACAGAAGTCATCAATAATATCAGCAAAACAGTAAAACAGTTTGAAGAAAAAACAAAAACCGAAGTTCATTTAAGCGGCCTGCCCTTGATAAGAACGGTTGTTGCCGACCGCATACAAAATGAAATGAAATATTTTTTATTCGGATCGCTTTTGTTGAGTACGCTTATATTATTGCTCTTCTTCCGCTCCCTCAGTACCACGCTGCTTTCTTTGCTGGTAGTGGCTTTGGGCGTGGTATGGAGTGTGGGCGTTTTGTACCTCTGCAGTTACCAGATCACCCTGTTAACGGCTTTAATACCCTGCCTGGTGGTGGTGATAGGCATACCCAACTGCATTTACTTTATCAATAAATACCACAGCTCCTGGCTGCAAACAGGCGATAAGGAAAAAGCAATTACCGATATGGTAAGCAAGATGGGTGTAGTAACCTTATTCTGTAACCTTACCGCAGCAATCGGCTTTGCAGTTTTTGCGTTAACCCGCAGCGCCATTTTAAATGAATTTGGCGTGGTTGCCGGCATCAGCATCATGATCATTTTTGTTATTTCATTTATACTGCTGCCTGCTGCATTAAGTTACCTGCCGCCTCCAAACGCTTCGCAAACAAAATATCTTAACAATAAATGGCTTACCAATTTTTTATTGAAGATAGAAACCTGGGTGGTACATCATAAAAAAACAGTGTATGCTGTTACCGCTGTTTGCCTGGCTTTTGCAGTGGTTGGTATCTTTAAATTAAAAAGCGTTTCATTCATTGTTGATGATCTGCCTAAAACAGATAAAGTATACACTGATCTTAAATTTTTTGAAAAACATTTTAATGGCGTGATGCCGCTGGAAATTGTGGTAGATACCAAAAAGCGAAACGGGCTTGCCGGCATGCGGGCATTGGCAGTGTATGAAAAAGTAGATGCACTTTCGGCCTATATAGTATTGCAAAAAGAAATGAGCAGGCCATTAAGCATTGCAGAAGGATTAAAATTTGCCAAGCAGGCTTTTTTTGAAGGCGATTCTGCCAATTACCTGCTTCCGAATAGTTTTGACGGTGCTTTTGTGGGCGAATATCTTAAAACAAATAAAAAAGACAGCAGCGGAAATAATGGCCTCGCCAGTATGCTCACCAGTTTTATTGACAGTGCAAGGCAAAATACACGTATCAGCATAACTATGGCTGATGTGGGAACCGAAAAACTGCCGCCGTTGCTGGATAGCATTCAGCAAAAAGCAAATGAAATATTTGATACAGCATCATACAAGGTACAATTAACCGGTACCAGCATAACTTTTTTAGAAGGCAGCCGCTTTATTGTAAATGGATTAAAAGACAGCATTTTCTGGGCATTTTTACTGATCGCTTTGTGTATGCTTTACCTGTTTAAATCAGTCCGTATTTTATTATGCTCTCTTATACCAAATCTTATTCCGCTGGTGATAACAGCCGGCATCATGGGTTGGGTGGGCGTTCCATTAAAACCCTCTACGGTATTGGTTTTTAGTGTGGCATTGGGTATTGCTGTTGATATTACTATCAGGTTTTTAGTAAATTATAAACAGGAACTGCCGGCATATGGGCATGAGGTATCTCCAACTGTAAGCGCTACCATAAAAAACACCGGCTTAAGCATTGTATATACGGCCCTGGTTTTAATTGCCGGGTTTATCATTTTCTGCTTCAGCGGTTTTGGGGGCACCAAGGCGCTGGGCTGGTTAACTTCTGCAACATTGCTGATAGCCACTTTAACCAACCTGGTTTTACTGCCTGTTCTGCTGCTTTTGCTTGCACCCAAAAACAGGGGTATAAAAAACCAGTAAAATTTTCATAATTTATTTAAAATCAAAGGCTTTAATAAAATCAAAGTCTCAAAACGCTTTTAATCACGGAAAAGCAGCACAAAGCCTGATAAAATTGTCAAACTATTTGATATTTACACGGAATCTGAACTATATTTGTCGCCATAAACTATTACGCAAATGAGAAAATTGACATTGATATTATCAACGGTATTTGTATTTGTGCTAACTGCATCTGCACAGAACCGTACAATAAGCGGTAAGGTTACCGATGAAAAAGGCGCCCCGCTCGAAGGCGTTTCTGTTACCTCCCCCAACGGAAAACAAGGTACACAAACCGAAAAAGACGGCACCTACAGTATTTCCATTCCTGCATCTGTAAAAAACCTGATTTTTACATATGTAAATTTTGTGGCTCAAACAAAATCAATTGGTGCAGGCGGAGTAATAAATATAATTTTAAGATCTGTTGATTCAAGGCTGGAAGAAGTTGTGGTGGTGGGTTACGGCACTCAAAAACGTAAAGAAGCCGGCGGAAGCATAACAACAATAAAAGGACAGGCTGTTGCAGAAAAACCCGTTCAAAGTTTTGAGCAGGCTTTGGCAGGCCGTTCTTCAGGCGTTCAGATCACTGTACCCAGTGGTGTGTTAAATGCACCACCGGTATTCCGTATCAGGGGTATAAACTCATTGTCGTTAAGTTCTTCTCCTTTGATTGTGCTGGATGGCACACCAATAATTACCGGAGATTTGGCAGGATCTAATGCAGCCGGTAATGCATTGGCCAGTATAAATCCGGCAGATATTGAAAGTATGGATATTGCCAAGGATGCCGCAGCTACTGCTATTTACGGGAGCCGTGCCGCTAACGGTGTTGTTTTTATCACTACAAAAAAAGGTAAGTCGGGTAAAGCAAAAATAAATTTTAATACCTCTGTAGGTTTTACAAGTGTTTATGGTGTTCCCAAAGTTTTAAATGCACAACAGTATACCGACTATAAAAACTTTGTGGCTTCCACTTCCCTGGGTGTAAATACAACAAATCCTGCTGGAGCTGGGTATATAAAATTCAATCTTACCCCAGGGCCCGATGGTAATCCCATCAATACCAATTGGGCCGATGTGATTTACCGCCAGGGTTTTAATCAGGATCATAACCTCAATATATCCGGTGGAAATGAAAGTACCACATACTATTTCTCAGCAGGCTATACCAAACAGGAAGGTATTTTACAAGCCAATGATTTTACCCGTAAGAACATACTGATGAATGTTGACAGCAGGGTTAGCAAATATCTTACCCTTGGTGGTAAAGTCGCTTATTCCAATGAACTTAACCGGGTATCTTCCGCAACAGGCTCTTTAGGAGATGCATTTGCTACCGGTGGTTTTGGCCGTTTAGCATTGGTTAATGCCCCAAACATCAGCCCATACAATAATGATGGCACATATAATCTCAGCACAGCCGGAAATTTCATTGGGCAGCAAGGTAACGCACTCAGCACCAACCAGGTAGGGTTTTCCAACCCGGTTTATTTGTTCGACAAGAACCGCTCTAATAGTGAAACCAATCATATTCAATCCAATCTATACATACAGGTAAAGCCATTTAGCTGGCTTACTTATAAATCACTGTATGCTATAGATTATATTTTTGTAGACAATGATATTTTCCGGGATGCACGCCACGGCGACGGGGTTACTAATTCAGGTGATGCTTTCGCTTCTTTAAGCAAATTCAAAAGATGGACATGGAGCAATACATTGCAAATAGATAAAACTTTTAAAGAAAAACATAATTTTAATATCCTTGGAGGCCTGGAACAAGACCGTCGTACCACCAACCAGTTTGGTTTAACCCGCCGGGTAGTAACCGATCCGGTTTATACGGTTATTCAGGGTGGGTTTACTACAGATGTTAATACAAACCTGGGGCTGGGAGAAAATTACCTCCAATCTGCCTTCGGACGTTTCAATTATAATTACAAGCAGAAATATTATTTGAGTGCTAACCTGCGTAGCGACCAATACTCGGCATTACCCGGACAAAAGGAAACCTTTTATGGATTTTCTGGAGCCTGGGATGTAAGCCAGGAGAAATTCTGGGGAACCCCAATCCGAAAAGTTATTTCCAGCCTTAAACTAAAAGGCAGTTATGGTAAAGTGGGAAATGCATTTGTAGGAGATTTTGATACTTATTCTACTTTTAATTCTGGTGTGTATGGCGGTAACGGAACCTTAACCTTCAACCAGGCAGGTAACCCCGGTCTTAAATGGGAAACCAGTAAGCAACTAAACTTTGGAGCCAACATTGGCTTTTTAAAAGACAGGATGAACCTGGAAATAACCTACTATAAAAATGATATTGATAATCTGATTTTAAGAGTACCGCAGGCTCCCAGTACCGGAGTACCCAATGCAGTTCTCCAAAACGTAGGTAAAATGTACAATAAAGGAATTGAACTAACTCTTTCCGGTACAATTGTAAACACCAAAAACTTTACCTGGTCAACCAATTTCAATTATACCAATAACCGCAACGAAGTAACCGAACTGGCACCTGGCCTTACCGAAATTCTTACTGGTACCGGTGGCCTGGAAACGGTTAACCGTACGGCCGTTGGCTTCCCTGCGGGTATGATTTGGGTAGTTCGTTCGGGACCTGCCGATCCTGCAACCGGCAGAAGAATTTTTTACAACAAAACCGGTAATGCAATTTTATACCGTTTTGGCACCCTGCCAGCGGGTGAATTTACATGGCAGAATACAGACGGAACAAGATATAATTTACAGAATGGATCAGCTGCTACCATTAACCAGGCAGCCGATGCGGTGATGTACGCCAATACAAACCCAAGGGCAACCGGTGGTTTTAGTAATACCTTCCGGTATAAGAATTTCGACCTGGATATACTCCTTACATACCAGGCCGGGTTCTCTATCTATTTTGGTACAAATGCAGGCATGTTCGACCAAAGATTCTGGAACAATTCTGTTAGAGTATTAGAAGGCTGGAGAAAATTTGGTGATGTTACAGATATTCCCAAGCCGGTTTATAATGATAATGTATCCAATGGATCTGGTCTTCCAATCAGTTTTAATGTGTTTAAGGGAGATTTTATCAAAGTGAAAAACGTAACTTTTGGATATAATATTCCGGCTGATGGACTGAAAAAAGTGAAAATTAACAACATCAGGTTCTGGGTAGGCGGCCAAAATCTTTGGATATTCACTAAATATCCTGGCCCCGATCCTGAAGTTTCATCTAACGGAAATGGGTCTGCAACAGGTCAGGGTGTTGACAGAAACACACTTGCCAACGGAAGAACCATGACAGTTGGATTAAATGTTGGTTTCTGATAAAAAGTATTTATAAATAAAAAATAGTCCAGAATGAAAAGTAATATCAAATACATAATAACCTTAAGCCTGGTTTTGATGACAGGCATATCCTGTAAAAAAGAATTGCTGACGCCTGTACCATTAACGGTTGTTAGTGATGCTACAGCTTTTGATACGCAGGCCCGTATAGAGCAAAATATCCGTAGTTTATATGCCAATACCAAAGGCGGCGCTTTTTATGCAGGCCGTTTTATAGTATACGGCGACATCAGGGGCGAAGATTTTTTAAATGAGACCGGTAACCTGGTTACTGGTGCCGATGTCTGGAGCTTAAACCCCCAGGGAACTTCAACCAATTCTGTTATTAACCTTTGGGCACAGGCTTATTACACCATTAACCTCTGCAATGTGTCAATTGAAGGTATTACAGCCAAAGGCCCAACCGTGGTTGGTGCCCAGCTTACCAATAATTACCTGGGAGAAGCCCGGTTAATAAGAGCATTATGTTATTACAGCCTTTTACAATTGTATGCAAGGCCTTTTGCAGATGGTGCCGGAAGCAAACCTGGGTTGCCATTACGTTTAACGGCAATAAAAGGCCCCGGATCTTCTGATCTGGCAAGAAGCACTGTTGCTCAGGTATATGCTCAAATAATCACCGACCTTAATTTTGCTGAAACCAATCTGCCTTTGACCAATGCCAGTGCTGAACTGAATACCACACGTGCTCATCGTAACACCGCCATAGCATTAAAAACCAGGGTTTATTTATCTATGCAGGATTATAACAACGTGATTGTTGAAGGAACAAAACTTGCCCCGCAAACGGTAGCGCCTTTTAGTGCAAACGCAGCTCCAACTGGCGTAATTCATGCCCTGCAGCCTAATATTGCTACTGTATTTTCAACATATAACACTACAGAATCAATACTTTCATTCCCAATGACTGCTGCGGCAGGAGATAATCCGGGTACACAAAACCAGCTTGGATTTTATTTTGTAAGAAATTCAACCAACCCGGGTTCTGCCGAATACTCCTTAAATCCCACCGGTATTGTTGGAGATGTAGTGGGATGGCCGGCAACTGATACGAGGAGAAACCTGATCTTTACCAATACCTCTAATGGTAAAAGATTTGTAAATAAATACCCGCTTCCTTCACCGTTTCTCGATTATCCACCGGTAATCCGTTATGCTGAAGTACTGCTTAACCTGGCTGAAGCCCTGGCCAGAAGAAACAGCGCTGGTGATATGGCAAAGGCAATAGAGTTGTTAAATGCTGTTCGTAAACGTGCTGACTCCACTGTTACCCTTGCTCCAGCAACACAGGCTGCACTGATCAACGCTATTTTGCTGGAAAGAAGGATCGAATTCCTGGGCGAAGGCCTTCGTAATAATGACCTGATGCGTTTGCTGCAAACCATCCCTGCTAAAGGAGCAGTACCGGCAAAAGCACCTACTGACCAAGGGTATATCTGGCCTATTTCAGCCAATGAAATGTCTTTGAATAAACTGATGGTTGACAATTAAAATAATATTCTTTAATAAAAAAACTCCAATCATTTTGATTGGAGTTTTTTTATTGAAGCAAATAAAATATTTATTTTAAGACCTCCGCCAGTTTATTCTGCAAAGCATTTCCGGTTAAATGGGTGGCAATAATTTTTCCCTGCGGATCTACCAGCACATTGTATGGGATCCCGTCAATACCATAAAGCGGCACCGCGGCACTGCCCCAGTATTTTAAATCACTTATCTGTTGCCAGGTTAATTTATCATCTTTTACAGCATCAAGCCATGCCTGTTTGTTTTGATCAAGCGAAACACCCAGAACCGTAAAATTTTTATCCTTGAACCGGTTAAATGCGGCAACAACATTGGGGTTTTCTTCACGGCAGGGGCCGCACCAGCTTGCCCAAAAATCTACCAATACATATTTACCACGCAACTGGCTTAAAGAAAAAGGCTTGCCATTAATATCATTCATAGTCAGCTCCGGAGCTGCAGCGCCAACGCCAGGTTTTTCAGCAGGTTGAACTTGTGTTTGGGGTTGTGGTGCCGGTGTCTTTACATAAGCAAGTGCTTCTGCAATGCCTTTGTGTTTTGGAAAACGTGTTGCCAGTTTAGCTAAAGGCGCTTCAAATTCTTTAATATCAACAGGGGCCATAGTTGCGGCAAACAAAGCAACAACCGGATTTTTGGCAGTATCTGCAAAAGCAAAACCAAATTTGGTAAAATTATCTTTTAGCGAAGTGTATTCATTATAAGTGGCAATAAAAATGCTGTCATCTTTTTTTACACTGGCCTTGCTAAATTCGGTGAGCAGCCTGTTTTTATTTGCAATAAGTAAACTTATACTGTCCGCATGGCGGATGAGTTTTTTTAAGGCGCTGTTTGCCGTGCCGCTGAATGAACCGTTCAATGGTTCATTCATTACAGAAGCTCCGGTAAAATTAATATTGCCTGCATCGTTTATAAAGATATCGCCTCCTCCATCTGCAAGGCGCACCCTGTACAAACCTTCTTCATCTGCAAAGGCTGATACCTCGAATTTTCCGTTCTTTAAATCGCCGGTATCCAACACCTCGGCAGCTTTGTTGGGATTAAAGAACACCTGTTCCAGGTAAATTTTTTGATCAGGTGCAGCTTTAATGTCTCCTGAAAGCGTGAACATGCCCTTATCAGTTTTTTTATTACAGGAAATGAGAGCAGCAGCTACTGCTGCCACGGCTAATAATTTTTTCATTTATTAATTGTTTAATTTTTTTTCCAGCATTTCATTCACCAGCTGCATATCGGCCTTACCCTTACTGCGCCTTTTTACTTCGCCTGCAAATAAACCGATTAAGCCTTTTTTGCCAGACTGATATTGTTTCACTTTATCCGGCATGGCAGTAATCACTTCAACAACCCATTGCTCAATGGAGCCGCTGTCACTTTCCTGCAGCAGGTTTAAATCTGTAGCGATCTGCAATGGCTCTTTTTGTGGTTGCAACAATAAGGCCGGTAATACTTTTGATGAAGCATTGCCAAAATTGATCTTACCTGCATCAACCAAACCAACTAACAAAGCCAGTTTTTCTGCAGGTAAATTAAATGTTGCATAAGAAAGGTTGTTTTCGTTAAGATAACTTTTAACCGGCCCCAGCATCCAGTTGGCAACTGCTTTATAGTTGTTTGTATGTTTAATTACTTCTTCGAAATAAGCAGCCTGTGTTTTATCATCACAAAGAACTGTTGCATCATAATCAGATAATTTATAATCGTTAATATACCGCTGCTTTAAAGCTACGGGAAGAACGGGCAACTGGTTTTTTATCTCCAGCAGGTAATCATCTGTTATATAAAAAGGGGAGAGGTCGGGCTCAGGAAAATAGCGGTAATCATCTGCATCTTCTTTGGTACGTAAAGAAAATGTATTATTGGTATCTGCATCATAACTCCTTGTTTCCTGTATGATGGGTTTACCGTTATCAACCAATGATATCAAACGCTCAACTTCCACATCAATGGCCCTTTTTACATTGCGTATGCTGTTGAGATTTTTCACTTCAACCCTTGTACCCAGTTTGGTATCTCCTTTTGGCCGGATTGAAATATTGGCATCGCAACGCATACTGCCTTCTTCCATATTGCCATCACAAATGCCCAGCCAGGTAACTAATTTGCGTAATTCGGTAATGTAGGCAAAGGCTTCATCGCTGCTGTGCATATCAGGTTCGCTTACAATTTCAAGCAACGGTACGCCAGCCCGGTTCAGGTCAATGGCTGTATAATTTTCATCCACATCATGCAGGCTTTTACCGGCATCTTCTTCAATATGTATCCTGTTAAGGCGGATATTTCTTGATGTATTATCAACTTTTACAGGCACGAATCCATTTTTACAAATAGGTGTTGTATGTTGCGAAACCTGGTAGCCTTTCGGAAGATCGGGGTAAAAATAATTTTTACGTGCAAAATAATTATGCTGTTCAATTTCGCAATTCAATGCAAGCCCAAGTTTAATGGCATACTCTATGGCTTTTGCATTCATTTTGGGCAAAGTGCCGGGGTGGGCCAATGTTACAGGGCTGATATGGGTATTAGGATCGGTACTGAAAGCAGCGCTGTCGCCACAAAATAATTTGCTTTTGGTAAGCAGTTGGGCATGTACTTCCAGCCCGATCACTACCTGGTATTTTTCATTTGCTTTCACGGCTGCAAAGGTAAGGTGCAGTAAGCAATTAGCAGTAAGCAGTTGGGAGTTCGCAAAATGCAGAGGTGGCTGATGTAGTAATATAAAGGATAAATAAAAAAGGCGCCCTGAATACTCAGGACGCCTGCTCATGCGCAATTCATGGCTTATAAATTAGCGGTCTTTAATTTCTTAGGTATTTTGATATCAAAGCTCATGGAGCTGCCATTGCGGCTGGCCTTAATGGTGTAAGCGGCTTTTTCTGTATTATCGTGCAAAGCATCACGTACTTCATCTGTATTTGAAACTTTGGTGCCGGCAATTTCCGTAACAATATCATCTTTTTTCAATCCCGCTTTTTCGGCAGGAGAATCTTTGTCAACATCCAAAACTTTTACGCCTTTACCGTCTTCAGTATCCTGCACTTTTAAACCAAGTTTTTGCTGGCGGGGATAGCTGTCGAAACTATAATTGTAACTGTTACTGCCGCCCGGAGACCATACCCTTGGAGACAAATCACCCAGGTTAACATCTGGTATTGTTTGTATGCGTGGCATGCTGAATGACCTTCCAAAACCATCAGCACCATTGAATGAGTAAGCAAAGGTTGATTTACGTTCACCCAAAGTAGCCTTCACAGAACTTTCTTTACCGTCACGTTTAAAATAAACGGTTACTTCATCCTTAGGTTTAAAAGATGTTACGGCTTCAGATAAAGATTCCGGGCCTTCTACTTTTTTATCATTGATCTTTGTAATGATATCACCATTTTTCAAGCCGGCTTTTTCAGCAGCGCTTTCTTTGGTTACGTTGGTAATTTCTGCACCTGTTGATTTTACATCTTCTTTTCCGTCATTATCTTCTTTTGTAGTAACACCTAAAAAAGCGCCGGGCTTACCATCATCATCACTGCTCCAGCTGAATCCTTCAAAATTATCAGGAGCAATTTTGTAACGGGTGTTGCCTCTTCCATCACGAATGATTATACTTCTTCTGTTAACGGTTATCTCATCATCTTTAAACTCAGAGAGAGGTTTGCCATTGATGGTAATGGCATCTCCTTTAATTTCAACTGTGATCTTAGTGTCTTTTTCACCTTTCTTACGGATGATGATCTCCTGGGTCTGCTTCTTGTCCTTTTCGCCCTTTTCTTTATCATCCTGTGCGGTGAGGGTGGTTGTAAAAGCTGCAAAACAAATGGCTACAGCGGTAAAAACAAATTTCTTCATGGCTTAATATTTTATGTACGAAATGTTTAGTAGGACAAAACTAAGCACTTTTCCCGTATTACGAAATATTTCGCAGATTATTTTTTTGCTTTAACATTTTTTAAACACGAATTAAATGAATTACACGAATTTGAGGTTCGGCTTTGTATAAGTTCTCACCGGGCAGTCATCCACAATACCTTCACCCACGTAATCCATACCTATTTTTTCAAGCACGTTTATAGAAGCAAGGTTTTCTACATGCGCCCTGCCGGTGATGAGTTTGAGTTGCAGATTGTTTAAACCATGATCCAGCGTATGTTGGGCGGCTTCAGTGGCAAATCCTTTTCCCCAGGCTTTTTGCATAAGGCGGTAGCCCAGGTCTGTCTCATCTATTTCGGGCCGGTATTTTAAACCGCACCAGCCAATAAATTCATTGTCCTCTTTTGTATGTATGGCCCAGCGGCCCAGGTTGTTTTTGTATTGTGGTAAGATGATGTCAGTGATGATCTGTGCTGCATGTTCAACAGTTTTTAAAGTGGGTTCGTGCAGATATTTAACTACTTCGGGATCGCTGTTGAGCGACCAGACCAGTGGTGCATCGGCTTCTGTGAACTGACGGAGGATGAGGCGGGGTGTTTGCAAAATGATGTTCATCAGAAAAGATTACAACAATGATTTTACCTTTTCAATCACTCCGTTCAAATTACTCACATCCTGTCCGCCGGCAGTTGCCAGGTTCTTTTGTCCGCCGCCACCGCCTTTTATTAATGGGGCAACATACTCTTTGATTATTTTTCCGGCATCTAAATTTTTAGCAGCAACAACTGTATCGCTGATGCCGATGGCAACGAATGGTTTGCCATCAATATTGGCGCAAAGCACAGCCACATGGTCGTGCAGTTTATTTTTAAGGTCGAAACAAAGTTTCTTCAATGCATCGGCGCTGCTTACTTCAATCACATCGCCAACAAAAGTTACATTGTTGATGATTTCATCTTTTTGCAGCAGTTCATTGCGTATAATAACCAGCTGCCTTGCTTCCAGGGCTTCGATATGTTTTTTAAGAGAGGCATTTTCTGTTTGCAGATTTTCAATTGACTTACTGATATCCTTAGGATTTTTCAGTAAGCCACTAATTACACCAATTTCCACGAATGTGGCATTGACTAATTCTTCTGCAGCTTTGCCACATACGGCTTCAACCCTTCTTACACCGGCTGCAACAGCACCTTCGCTCTTTATTTTAAATAAACCTAATTCTCCTGTGCTGCCCACATGGGTGCCGCCACATAATTCAATGGAATATTTTTCATCCATAATCACCACACGTACCACATCACCGTATTTTTCGCCAAACAAAGCCATAGCACCCATGGCAACTGCTTCATCTTTGCCCATTGATTTGATGACAACCGGTATATTCTCCCTTATCTTTTCATTCACCAGTTTTTCAACAGCAGCAATTTCTTCATCCGTAACTTTTGCAAAATGGCTGAAATCGAAACGGAGATGCTCTTCATTTACCAGGCTGCCTTTTTGCGCCACATGTTTGCCTAATACGGTGCGTAAAGCAGCATGCATTAAGTGCGTAACGCTGTGGTGAAGGGTGATGTCTGTTCGTCTTGTAGCATCAACTTTAGCAACAACCTCTCCGCTCATATCTTCCAATACGGATTCTGCAAAATGAATGATGAGGTCGTTCTCCTTTTTTGTATCTGTTATCAAGACCTCACCCCGACCCTCTCCAAAGGAGAGGGAGCCGCTGTCTCCCACCTGGCCGCCGCTTTCGGCATAAAAAGGAGTTTGATCTAAAATGATCTGGTATTGTTCTTTCCCTTTGCCGGTTACTTTGCGGTACTTAACAACTTTTGCTTTTGTTTCCAAACAATCGTAACCAACAAATTTTGAAGAATCGGTATCATTTACAATAACCCAATCTTCGGTATCTAAAACAGCAGCAGAGCGGCTGCGGTCTTTTTGTTGCTGCATTTCTTTTTCAAAACCAGCTTCATCAACCTGCAAATGATTTTCAGATGCTATGAGCCTGGTAAGGTCGATAGGAAAACCAAAGGTGTCAAGCAACTCAAACGCAGCAGCCCCACTGATAGTTTTTGTTTGCTGAGATTGCTTCATTATCTCATCAATGTTTTTCAAACCTTTGTCCAGCGTTCTCAAAAATGCCTCTTCCTCTTCCTTCACCACCTTACCCACAAAATCAACCTGCTGCATCAACTCCGGAAAAACATTTTCAAACTGTTTTGCCAGAACCGGCACCAACTGGTGCAACAGTGGTTGTTTATAATCTAAATAAGAATAATAGTAACGAACTGCCCTGCGTAAAATGCGTCGAATAACATAGCCTGCGCCCGTATTTGAAGGCAACTGCCCGTCAGCAATTGTAAAACTGATTGCACGGATATGATCTGCAAGCACACGAAAGGCAATGCTTTCTTTATCATCTCCTGCTTTATATACTTTGTTTACTTTTTTACTTATCTCTTCAATCGTTCCGGTAAAAACATCCGTATCGTAATTAGAAGTTTTGTTTTGTATCACACGAACCAGCCTTTCAAACCCCATTCCTGTATCTACATGCTTTGCAGGCAGTTCTTCCAGACTGCCATCTTTTTTGCGGTTGAACTGGATAAATACATTGTTCCAGATCTCTATCACCTGCGGATGATCTTTATTTACCAATAAATGCCCTGGTAAAAGTATGCGATCTTCATCGCTGCGTAAATCAAAATGAATTTCGCTGCATGGCCCACAGGGCCCGGTATCGCCCATCTCCCAAAAATTATCTTTTTTATTGCCAAAAACAATATGTTCGTGCGGCAATAGTTCCATCCATTTTTTTAAGGCAATTGAAGATGGCGGTAACCCTTCTTTATCATCACCCTCAAAAACTGTTGCGTACAGCCTGTCTTTAGGCAGTTTAAATATTTCTGTCAGCAGTTCCCAGCTCCACTCAATGGCTTCGTTTTTAAAATAACCAGTATCCGGATTCTTTGGGTCGCCAAAGCTCCAGTTGCCCAGCATTTCAAACATGGTATGATGATAGGTATCTACACCCACTTCCTCCAAATCGTTGTGCTTGCCACTTACACGCAAACATTTTTGTGTATCGGCTACTCTTGCATTGGGCGCTGTTTTATTTCCCAAAAAATAATCTTTAAACTGGTTCATACCTGCATTGGTAAATAACAGGGTAGGGTCGTTCTTTACAACGATTGGTGCAGATGGAACAATTGCATGTTCCTTAGACCTGAAAAAATCAAGAAATTGTTGTCGTATCGCAGCACTCGTCATCATATGCCAAATGTTTAAATGGGTTGATTTTTGTGATTTATGGGGCTATATTTGTAAACTTTTGTTCAACGGTTGCAAAGGTAAAGAAATTGCAGCCTCAGCCCAACCTTTGGGAGAACCGGAAGTTCAGCATGAAAAAGATCAAATACTACTATAATACGCATACACTCCGTTATGAGAAGCTGGTTACGCCGCTTAGGGTAAAGCTGTTGCGGGTGTTTGGTTTTATTTCTGCGGCATTGGTTACTTCGGCGCTTATCATCTGGGCATACACCAGTTTTTTTCCCAGGGCCATTGATAAAGAAACAGAACTGAAGTACGAAGCCATCAGGGACAATTACAATACCCTGGCGGCAAAAGCAAAAGCGCTGCAGCAGCAAATGGCAGAACTGGAAAAAAGGGATAATGAAGTTTATCGTTCCATCTTTGAAGCCAACCCTTTAAGCGACAGCGCCCGTACAAAAGCCATTGAAAAGAATAAAGAAATTGCAAAAATTAATGCGCTTAGCGAAGATGAAATGGGCTCGGAGATAGCTAAAACTCTTAACAGCATCACCGCCCGTATTGCTTACCAGTTTGAAAGCTATAATGCGATTGAAAAGCTCATCAATAACCAGGAAACCAAACTGGCCAGTATTCCTGCAATACAACCGGTAAGTAATAAACAGCTTACCCGTATTGCCAGTGGTTTTGGTATGAGGATAGACCCCGTTTATGGAACACCTAAAATGCACAAGGGCCTTGATTTTACTGCACCCCAGGGTACCCCCATTTATGCCACGGGAGATGGCATAGTTACTACAGCAGGGGTTGGCACCGGAACGGGCAACCATGTGATCATTAATCATGGATATGGGTATGAAACAGAATACATGCACATGGTGAGGATAAAAGCAAGTGTGGGCAAGCAGGTAAAACGTGGCGAAGTGATCGGCTGGGTGGGAAGCACCGGAAAAAGTACCGGGCCGCATTGCCATTATGAAGTGCATATAAACGGGCAGGCAGTTGACCCGGTATATTTTTTCTACAACGATCTTAATGCAGAGCAGTACGACAGGCTTTTAAAAATAGCTTCAACAGGAAGTGCAAAAAGTTTTGATTAAATTTGATTATGGCTTTAAAACAGATATCGCTTGCTTTTGATGAGGAGCCGGTTGTAAATGAACCGGAGATCAAAATTGAAACAGAACCAAAAGTTGTTGCAGTTGCATTAGAGAAACCTGCACCTGATAAAATTAAAGCCAAAGGAGATAACCGGAAACTGACACGTGGCCGTGTGAGTTTAAAAGAAAAAGAATCGGGAGCCGACCTGATAGATATACCGGAAGATGCTGTGTTGTTTGAGAAAAAATATTATGCCATTGGTATTGTAGCCAATATGTTTAAGGTAAACCAGTCGCTCATCAGGTTTTGGGAAAACGAATTTGATATTTTAAAGCCACGTAAAAATGGAAAAGGCGACAGGCTTTTCAGGCCGGAAGATATCAAGAACCTGAAACTCATTTATCATTTACTGCGTGAAAGAAAATATACACTGGAAGGCGCCAAAGATTTTTTGAAGCAGAATAAAAGGGCAGATGAAAAATTCGCTTTGATAGAATCTTTAAAAAAGCTAAAAGGCTTTTTGAATGAACTGAAAGCTGATTTGTAACCTTGCTCCCTTAGGGTTGTCAGGTTGAGCTTGTTGAAACCGGTATGCAAAGTAAACCCGCCTTCGACAAGCTCAGGCTTACAACTTTTTATTTTCAGATGTGAATACATAATACATAACCACCCATTAACATAATTATTTGCTGTAGTTATATTTTTGATACGATATTTATTCCTGAAATTGTCTCCGCATAAATTACTGTTATGAAGAAATATTTACTGACTGCATTTTGTTTTACTATAGTAGCTTCATCGTTGTTTGCACAGGCCCAGTATGAAGCCAGCCAGGATCTTCCCAATCACCCCAATGTAAAAATTGTACGAGGGCTCATCAATAAATACCAGATACAAAATGATACTGCATTTAAATGGTTTGGCCCCGGTCAGGGGGGCTACAAGCCAGATACGGCAACACTAAATGCTTTTGAAAGAGCAAAAGGAAAATACCAGCTTGTAATTTTTGGCGGCACCTGGTGTGAGGATACACAATTCATTTTACCTAAATTTTTTAAGCTACAGGAGCAAAGTGGGTTTCCGGATGAGGGCATAACCTTATTCGGCGTTAACCGTGCAAAAACATCGCTGGGCAATATTGCCAAGGCATTCAATATTCTGAACGTGCCTACTTTTATTGTAATGAAAGATGGTAAGGAAATTGGCCGTGTGGTGGAATATGGCAAGACAGGTAAGTGGGATAAAGAGATAGCCGAGTTGCTAAGTAAATAACAAGGGATTATTTAATCTTGTAAATATCCACTCCCTTTTCATTAAGCAGGTAAACCTTTCCATTCATAGCTTTAATAGATTCATACTTTCCGAAAAAAGCAGGCAGTTGATATTCTTTTAACTGCAGCGATTTTAATGTGTAGCTGTACAACTTATTTTTCTCAAAGCCATACAAATTATTGCCGTTCACTTCTACATGGGTCCAGTTTAAAAATGCAAGCCGGTTTTTAAAGCCGCCATAATAATCAAAAATGTAAAAGCCTTTTGCAGGATCATAGAGGTAAACATAATTGTCCCGGTCAATTATGCCTGCAGGAGCAGGAACCGTATCAAATAACATTCTCCAATCCGTAGTAGTCAGCAAAACCTTTCCTTCCTCGTCAGTTTTTTTGAGCTTGTAATCTTCTTCATCAAAAAGCCATATATAGTTATCGTAGGAAAGTGTGATGGCATTTACGTAAAAAATATTCTGTTTGCGCAGGTTGATGGTGTTGCGTGGAGCCAGCAGCCTGTCGAGCATCACAACTGTTGAATAATTTTTGTAGTAAAGCAATGCTTTCAGCGGATTGGTTACATCCACATAATCAGGATTCCCATATTTTTTTACATCATTGAATACGGCAACCGAATCGCCATTTGCATTTATTTTTTTGAGCTGGTAACTTTTATTGATGAGATAAACATTATCCAGGTTATCTACATTAAAATAAGTAAAATCGCCTTTGATGGTTTTTACAAATTGAAAAGTAGAATCGCTTTGTGGCTTCGCCACCTGGGGTATTGCCACAGAGGCACAGAAGCACAGAAACCATATTTTTTTTAATTTTACCAATCTTGATTATTTAATACTAAATCAATCTCCTTTTTGTTCTTCCACGTTTCCCTCCCAACCGGGGAGGATAGGAGGGGCCGTGTAGTATTTCAACTCCGTATTTTTTCCGTCAAAAACAGCATAGCTGAAATATTTTATCCAGTCGCCTAAATTAATATATTTGCTTTTGTCGCTTAATTTAAAATCTATTGGCAGGTGGCGGTGGCCAAAGATCATGTAATCGTAAAAGTCTTTTTGTAATAACTCTTTACTATAAACAATGAGCCACTCTTTATCCTCACCCAAAAACACTTCGTTTGTTTGACCGGTTTGAGCCCTGCTTTTACGGCTGAAGTAATTAGCAATACCCATGCCAACATAAGGAGGCAATATTCCAAACAGCCAGTTGCAGGCTTTGTTGCGGAATATTTTTTTAATGAATTTATAGCCATGATCTCCCGGTCCTAATCCATCGCCATGGCCTACCAGGAATTTTTTACCATTGAATTCAAATTCCTTTGGCTCAAAATACACAGGTATGTTCAGTTCTTTTTGAAAATAATCTTTCATCCACATATCGTGGTTGCCTACAAAAAAGTGAATTGAAATTCCAGCATCTGTTAACTCAGCAAGTTTACCCAGTATGCGTACGTACCCACGGGGCACTACCTTTTTGTATTCGTACCAAAAGTCAAACAGATCGCCCACAATAAAAATCTGTGCAGCATCTTCTTTGATCTCATTCAGAAACCGGATTATTTTTTTTTCCCTGGCAAGGCTTTCAGCAGCATTGGGAGCACCCAAATGAAAATCGGAAAGAAAGTATATTCTTTTATTGAGAGGAACCTCCATGCAGTCAGGGTTTGTTTTTTTGTTGCAGGTATTGCATCAGGTCGCCCGATTCAATTTCAGGATAACCTGAAAGATCTTTGTTGTACCAGTATATCCATGCTTTATGCGGCTGGCCATTTTGGTAAGCAATCACTTCTTCACGTTTGTACAAAGGAGTTTCTCCTTCCTCCGTATTCAACCCTTCATAATCATCCAACTGACCGATGGCCCAGGAAAATTCAAGGGGATTATTAATAGCATAAAGCTCTCCTGAAATGAATTTATCTTCACTTGTTGCTGCTGCGGCAGGATATTCGCCCAGGTCGTGCAGTTTTCCTTTAACAACAGCCTCGCCCAGTAAATGAAAATATTTGGTTAGATATGCATACACCGGGTTGCGGAAACCGCTGCGCAGGGAGCCGTACACAAATAATTTATAGTTATCGCTACTCATAGTACATTAAAGTTACCTGTAAAATTACAATTATGCTTCTACCAAAAAACAATAAACTTCTTTGGGGCCGTGCACCCCTGTTACCAGGGTTTTTTCAATATCGGCGGTGCGGCTGGGGCCGGTGGCAAAAGTTATAAGCGAAGGAATATTGCCGGCGTATTTTTCTTTTAAATTTTGTAAGGCATCTTTTACATCGTACACTAACTGGCTGGTATAGGCAATGCAGATATGTACGGGGGCATATACACTTACGGTACGGCCGCTTTGCTGTGCAGCGCTCATAACAATGGTGCCGGTACGGGCTACTAAAAATTCGCAGCCGGTAATAGAAGCATCACAGGTTGATAAGCTGATTGTATTGCTGAATTTTTCGTTCCACTTATCAGTGTTGCAGTAGATTTTTGTCCATTGCTTATCTGCAATCAGTTGTTCAACCTGCTGCAGCATTTCTTGTTCACTTAAACAAAAAGAAAACTTGCCGTTGATATTGATGAACTCCTGTGCAAAAACAACATCTAAGCTATCGGTGGGCGGGTGGAAAACAGAGTTGGTTCCTTCGCTTTGCGGAAAAGGCAAAGGCACCGGATGACTCAGTGCCTGCCTTATTCTTTTTAAAATATTTTCTTTTGCCGGTGATACAGCCATGATCTTTATTATTAACCCGTCTTCGACAAGCTCCGACTGACAGTCATTTGTTTGAAAGCTTTAAATTGCCGGAGGATTATTTTGCAGATCATCTGCTATCCCCAAATTTGGAGACATTGTTTCTTTTTCACGGTTCTTTGCAGCTTCTTCTTCATCAACAATTATATCCAGTGCTTTCTTTTCTTCAAACGGCCTTTTACCAATCAACGCTTCCACATCGCTTTTGAATAAAACTTCTTTCTTCAACAGTTCCTGCGCCAGTTTTTCTACATCACCTTTTTTGTCGGTGAGGAGTTGCTTGGTACGCTGATAAGCTTCATCAATCAGTTTGCGTACTTCTTCATCAATCATTTTACCGGTTTCTTCACTAAATGGTTTGGTGAAAACATTTTCCTGGTTAGGATCGTAGTAGCTGATATTGCCAACCTTTCCATTCATGCCATAAACAGTTATCATACTGTAGGCGATCTTGGTTATCTGCTGCAGGTCGTTGCTTGCACCAGTGCTTATTTTTCCGAAGAAGATATCTTCACTGGCACGGCCACCAAGTGTCATACAAATTTGATCCATCAGCTGGTCAGTATTGTATAGATATTGCTCTTTAGGGGTGTACTGTGCGTAACCCAAGGCTGCCGTACCTCTTGGCACTACGGTAACTTTTAATAAAGGATAAGCATGCTCCAGGTACCAGCCGCAAATGGCATGACCGGCCTCATGATAGGCAATAATCTCTTTTTCTTCCGGGGAGATGATCTTGTTCTTTTTTTCCAAACCACCGATCACACGGTCAATCGCATCCTGAAAGTCACTCATGTCAACCGCAGCTTTGTTTTTACGTGCCGCTATCAATGCAGCTTCGTTACAAACATTGGCAATATCGGCACCGGCAAAACCAGGGGTTTGCTCGGCCAGTTTATGAATGTCTAATGTTTCAGAAATTTTTATCGGGCCAAGATGTACTTTAAATATCGCTTCTCTTCCCACCAGGTCCGGACGGTCAATTGATATCTGCCTGTCGAACCGGCCCGGCCTTAACAAAGCAGCATCCAAAACATCGGGCCTGTTGGTAGCAGCCAGAATGATGATACCAAGATCGGTTCCAAAACCATCCATTTCTACCAGCAACTGATTCAATGTATTTTCACGTTCATCATTGCTCATCATCATATTTTTACCTCTTGCCCTTCCTATTGCATCTATCTCATCAATAAAAATTATGCAGGGCGCTTTTTCACGGGCCTGTTTAAACAGGTCACGTACACGGCTGGCACCCACGCCTACAAACATCTCCACAAAATCACTGCCACTAAGGCTAAAGAAAGGAACCTGTGCCTCCCCGGCAACAGCTTTTGCAAGCAAGGTTTTACCGGTGCCCGGAGGTCCAACCAATAAAGCACCTTTTGGAATTTTACCGCCCAACGCTGTATATTTTTTTGGATTTTTTAAGAAGTCAACAATCTCCATCACTTCCACTTTGGCTTCATCCAAACCGGCCACATCGCCAAAGTTTATGTTTACACGGGTGCCTTTTTCAAATAAGGTTGCTTTTGATTTGCCGATGCTGAAAATACCGCCACCGGCACCACCACCACCTGGTCCGCCAACTTTACGCATCATCATTACAAACAGCAAAACGATGAGTAGTATGGGTAATAGAGAAGTGATAATCTGCCCGAAAATTTCTCCTTCTTCATCGGGCTGATCAGGTATTTGCTGTACCGTTGGGTTGTTTTTATAAAACTCTGCCATCTGCGTAGCAAAAGTTTTATCATCTACAATACTGAAAAATAACTGCGGCTGATCTGGCTTTACAGCTACTGCTGCTTCATAATTTTTGTCATCAGCCTTTACATTCAGCGCTTTTTTATAAAAAGCAGCTTTGTTTTTTAAACTGTCGGGACTAACAAAAACCCTTACTATCTTTTTGTTGCGGATGGTTTTCATCTTCACCACATCGCCCTGCAAAACCATTGAATAGAATTTTTGCTGGTCGGTTTCAATGCCTGCACTGCTTACTGTGCGAAAAAAATTCCAGGCAATGATGGTAAGAAAAATAATACCATACACCCAGTAGATATTAAACTTCGGCTTTTTTTTATCATCTCCTTTGGGAGGTATATTATCAGGATTGAATTTCCTTTTGCTGTCTTGTTGATTCATATTTTTTTGTGCTGTTGTATAAGATGCCCATTTGTTGATAGTGCATACTCAATAACAATAGACGTTTGTGTTTTGTTATTATTTTAATCCGGGTATCAAACCGGTAGATATTTTATCCTTCATGTTCCATTACGGGTGCATCATGCCACATTTCTTCAAGCTGGTAAAATTTCCTTGGCTCGGGCAGCATTACATGAACCACTATATTAACGTAATCTATCAAAATCCATTGCTGTGCCTGGCGGCCTTCGTGTTTATAAGGTATTTCCAGGCATTTTTCTTTTACATCTGTTTCAACAAAATCGGCAATGGCCCTCAGCTGGGTTGTGTTGCTTGCCTGACAAATTATAAAAAAATCGGCAACTGCTTCCGGAATTTTCCGGAGATCGAGGCTTATAATTTTTTCGCCCTTTTTTTCCTGGATGGCGTTAATGATTGTTTTGAAAAGTTTGCTGTTTCGGGTTACCCGTACAATGCTGTTTTTTTTACGGGTGTTTAATGCGTTTAAATTGTTCAAATCTGTTGTAATTTTTAATTTATGTACCTGCAACGGGAATTATTGTCCCGGGGAATTTATTGTTTTTAAAAAACCAGCCCGTAGCTTGCAAATATTGGCAAAAGTAACACTTCTTTGCCATTTGGATTATTATGGGTGAAGCGGGTTTTTTTACCATTTTAGATACGGTGGACAGCACCAATAACTATGCCATGCGGCAGCTGCATGATGGTTTGGCAAAGCATGGGCAGGCCTGGTTTGCAACCGAACAAACGGCAGGAAAAGGGCAACGGGGGAAAAGCTGGGCAAGCCAAAAAGGAAAGAATATAGCCATGAGCCTTGTTTTGGAGCCGGCAAAATGTAAAATTGAAAGCCGGTTTCATTTAAGTGCATTGGTTGCGCTTTGCTGTTTGGATTTTTTAAAAATGCATATTGAAGGAGAAATAAAAATAAAATGGCCTAATGACCTTTATTGGCGTGACAGAAAGACAGGCGGCATCCTGATTGAAAATAAATTGCAGGGCCGGGCATGGAAATGGGCTGTAGTAGGTATTGGCATTAATATCAACCAGGATGTTTTTAGCCAGGATCTGAAACGTGCCATTTCGTTAAAACAGATCACCGGAAAAGCATTTGATGTGATTGAACTTGCGAAACAGTTGCAATTGCTGCTGATGAAAAAAATTGATGAAGGAATTACACTGAATGAAACAATACAGCATTACAATGAAAAATTGTACAAAAAAGATGAACCGGTAACACTTAAAAAAGCCAATATTAAATTCGACACCATCATAAAAGGGATATCAACCCAGGGTAAATTACAAACTGTAGATGCCATTGAGCGTGAATTTGATTTTGGTGAAGTGGAGTGGGTTTTGTGAGTTTTCACTGCGATCTCTGCGTGAAACTATCCGCAGGGCTACAAATTTTCAGCTTCTCTTGCTTCCACTTCAAAGCGATTATTATAGTAGCCTTTCCTGATGCTTTCCCAAACATATTTTACAATAAACATAAAGTAACCATGCTCTCTAAATTGTTTGATGTGACAAAGCTCATGCTTCAACCATTTTTCATCTGCAAGAAACTCAGTTTTGGAAGCGCCATACAAATGAATAGTTTTGCCCAGAACCATGGCTACGTTATCAGTTCCTAATTTTTTTGCAGCAATTTTTGCCAGCCAGGAATTTTCTTTGATTATGAAGGATGGATTACTCAATCTCTGCCCAGGCTTTTACAATTTCTTCGGCGTGCTGTTTGTTTTTCGGTCTGAGGAATATTTTACGGATGACGCCTTTTTCATCAATCAAAAAAGTAGTGCGGTGCAGCCCCATGTAGTTTCTTCCGTAAAGTTGCTTCTCTCCCCAAACGCCGTATTTATCAATGATCGTATGGTCAACGTCAGCTATCAAAGTAAAAGGCAAATCATATTTAGCTTCAAATTTCTTGTGCTTTTTTTCTTCATCAGGACTAACGCCCAGTACAACAAAACCATTCTTTTTTAATAAAGAAAAATTGTCTCTCAAATTACAAGCCTGTACCGTACAGGTGGGAGTATCATCTTCAGGATAAAAAAATAAGATCACTTTTTTGCCTTTATGATCTGCCAGGGAAACGGGCCTGCCATTTTGATCTTTGCCTTTAAATGTTGGAGCTTTTTGTCGTTCCGAAAGATGTGTCATGTTATCTGTTATTTGTTATCCGTTGCAGGCCTGTTAACGATTAACCGTTCAACGTTTCTATCTTGTAAACTTATAAACTCTCTCGGTTACATTTCCAACCTGGTCTTCTGCAATTATTTTTAGTTCGTGTTCACCCGCAACGCACATTTCATCAAAATCATAAATAAAACGGCTTCCTTTATCATTGGTAAACCGAAGCCAGCTGCCGTTCAGCAATGCGGTAAATTTTACTTCCTCCGTATTATCTTTTATAACAAAAACAATACGGCTTTGTTTACTCATGTTCATGCCATCTTTAAAACCAACGGGAGTAATTACCGGCGGAGAAGAATCAATCATTAATTCAAAACTGCCAAACTCCCGAAAGCTGGCTTTGTACCAACCGGGTTCGCCTTTGTAATTTTCGGGTTCTGCCCTGGCATAATCGTTTTTGCCGTTTTCAAAACGGTGCATTACCAGTTTGTTGGGTAAAGAGGTTGCTGTTTTTATGCTGATGGGAAAAGCCTTTTGTACAGGCACCCTTGTATTGTGCAGTTGATAAACCGTAAAACCGTTTTTGCCCGGTGTTTCGTTGTATTGAAAACGGATAGAATCGTAAAGGCAATAAGGCGGCAGATAAAAACGGATTCCTGCATTTTCGAAAATATTTATAAAACCCGGCCTGAAAGAGCGTGGCTGAAAAAAACCTGCTGAATCCGCAACCTTTGTTTCCCTTACTTTTTCATTGCGCTGCACTGCAAACTGTAATACCGAAGCATTGCCGGAAGCGTCTTTTACAACAATCTTTACCTGGTGGGTGCTATCGTCCTCAATATTAATTACACCATCGCCATTAAATGTTGTGTACACACTGTTATTGTACCCCGGTAATTTGCAAACATGCTGTATATAACCACCTCCGCCACTTTTGTACCTGTAATCAATATGTGCATTCAGGTAGCGGGTTTCATCATAACTGATACTGTCTAACTGAAAGCCTACAATCGGTTTATCATTATCATACAATAACGATTCGTAAATGCCATTTTTATTGTTTGATCCATTGTAGCGGTCATAGGCAGTAATACCAAAACTAACCTTATCTGTATTGGCAATAATAAGCGATGGAGTGGTTACATAAACCCCGTTTATTTTTTTAAGGGTATAAATTCTGGGAGTTTGCTCGTAGGTGCTCACACAGCGATCGTAAACAGCCAGCTTGTAAATATCCGGTGGCACATTGTCGGCTATCCCAAAATCAAATAAGGAAGGGTTTAAAACCTTATCTGTTTTTGTATCTCTTATTTCAAAATGCAGGTGCGGCCCCTGCGAACCGCCGGTGTTACCACTCAATGCAATGGTATCTCCTTTTTTTACAGGAAACAGATCAGGCGGCACATCTAAAAAAACTGCCCAGCTTTTTAATGCATACTGCTGTTGTTTCACATATTTTTCAAGCTCTGTATAAAAACCATTCAGGTGGGCATATAAAGTGGTTAGCCCATTAGGATGATTGATATAAATTGCCCTCCCAAAACCCCACGGTTCTACTTTTACTTTGGCTACATAACCATCGGCGGCGGCCAGTATTTTTTTATTTTGTGCTTTATCAGTACGCAGGTCGTATCCCATGTGATAATGATTGGGCCGCAATTCTCCGAAATTGGCTACATAGCTTTTGGCTGCCACAACCGGGTACTCAAAATAACCTGCAGGGTAATTTTTAGGAGGAAAAAACTGGGCAACGGATATTTTTGAGTTAAAGAATATTACAATAAAAATAAAAGGCCTTAAAAAGTTATATTTAAGCATTATATTTAGGAAAGATATATACAGGTTATGTTTTTTATAAAATTACATCTATTCAACCAAACCCTGTAAACCCTAAAATACTTTTTATGAAACAGCTACTGCTCATCTTACTATGTATAATTTCTGTAAACGGCATCCGGGCACAAAACGCAGATTGCAAAGTGCTGAGCGATTCCTTAAAAGGAACATATACCGGGGATTGCAAAAACGGCAAAGCCGATGGCGCAGGTAAAGCTGTTGGCGTGCATACTTACGATGGCGAATTTAAAAATGGCCTGCCCGAAGGAAAAGGCAAATACACCTGGCCTAATGGAGATTATTATTATGGCGCCTGGAAAAAAGGTTTGAAAGACGGTAAAGGAGAGTTACACCATTTTGAAAATGGTGTAGAAAAACTGACTGCCGGGTACTGGAAAAAAGGGAATTACAGGGGTGAATATGAACATCCTTATCTTATTACCAATACTACCTCAGATATAGGAAGGTTGGAAGTAGAAAAAATGAGCGACAAAGAAGCAACTGTTACAATCAATGTTGAAAGTCTTGTTAATACCCCAACATTACAGGGCAGTACCCTTATGACAGCCCACCAGGTTACCCGGGGGCAATATGTAAGCAAATCCTCAAATAATTTAAGCAGCAATAAAGAAGTTACTGTGTTTCGGGGAGTTATTTTTCCTTTCAGGTGCATATTTAATTTTGGCAATTCAATTCTGGAGATAGAATTTTTTGAAAAAGGAGCCTGGAATGTGAGCGTACCCATCGGCAAGTAAAAATATTTCCGGCTTTTCAGCCAATGTTTTTAAAACCTGTATGTTTTGCATACCGGTTTTTTATTTACAGCATTTACAATTACTTTTGCACGCCACAACACAGGCAATGTACTATGCCACAGGACAAATCCATTCAATCTGTTTTAATCATTGGTTCCGGCCCTATTGTTATTGGCCAGGCTTGCGAATTCGACTACTCTGGCACACAGGCTGCCCGTTCTCTCAGGGAAGAAGGTGTAAAGGTTATTTTGATAAACAGCAACCCGGCTACCATTATGACCGACCCTATGATGGCCGACAGGGTTTATCTTTTACCGCTTACTGTTGAAAGTATTGAACAGATACTGGAAGAAAATAAAATTGATGCCGTGTTACCAACCATGGGCGGGCAAACAGCCTTAAATCTTTGTAAAGAAGTGGATGAGCTGGGCATTTGGGAACAACATAATATAAGATTGATTGGTGTGGATATTAAGGCGATTGACAAAGCGGAAGACCGGGAAAAATTCCGCCAGTGGATGATAGAGATGGGCATACCGGTTTGCCCTGCAAAAATTGCCAACTCATTTCTGGAAGGAAAAGAATTTGCACAGCAGATTGGCTTTCCACTGGTGCTGCGTCCATCATTTACACTGGGCGGCAGCGGAGGCAGCATTGTTTTTAGTAAAGATGAACTGGATGATGCCTTGAATGCAGGTTTAACCGCCAGCCCCATACACGAAGTACTGGTAGAAAAAGCCGTGCTTGGCTGGAAAGAATTTGAATTGGAATTGTTACGTGATAATGAAGATAATGTGGTGATCATTTGCGGGGTTGAGAATTTTGACCCGATGGGTGTGCATACCGGCGACTCTATAACCGTGGCACCAGTTATGACTTTAAGCGATACTGCTTATCAGCTAATGCGTAATACCGCCATCAGCATGATGCGTAACCTGGGCAATTTTGCCGGAGGTTGTAATGTGCAGTTTGCCCTGAATCCGCAAACAGAAGAAATCATTGTGGTGGAGATCAATCCAAGGGTTAGCCGTTCATCAGCTTTGGCTAGTAAAGCAACCGGTTATCCTATTGCAAAAATTGCAGCAAAACTTGCTATTGGTTTCAATTTAGATGAATTGAAAAACCAGATCACACAATCAACATCAGCCTATTTTGAACCAGCACTTGATTATGTAATTGTAAAAATACCACGCTGGAATTTTGATAAATTCAAAGGTGCAAAAGATACACTGGGTTTTCAGATGAAAAGTGTAGGCGAAGTAATGGGTATTGGTAGAAGCTTTGCAGAAGCGGTACAAAAAGCCTGTCAGAGCCTGGAAAATGAAGCAGTTGGCCTGGGTTATTATGGCAAGAGCTTAATGCATGCTGATGAACTGATCGAATACATTAAAACACCCAAGTGGGACCGAATCTTCCGCATTAAAGATGCATTGATGGCCGGTGCCAGCATTAAACGTATTTGCGAAAGCACAAAGATTGACCGCTGGTTTATTTACCAGATACAAAAGATTTGCGATTGCGAAAAGCAGATCGCTCAATACGACCTGAAAACTTTACCTGATGATGTTTTGAAAGAAGCAAAATTGTTGGGTTTTAGTGATGAGCAGATCATTCGCATTATGAAAGAAGAAAATGCCGAAGCCATTTATGAAAGAAGAAAAGCCATGGGGCTTACCCGTGTATTTAAAATGGTGGATACCTGCAGCGCCGAGTTTGAGGCAAAAACTCCTTACTTCTATTCAACTTTTGAGAACAAACCGGTTAATGAAACAAAGTTATTGAGTAACGAAAGTATCGTTTCTGATAAAAAGAAAATAATTGTGCTTGGCAGCGGTCCTAACCGAATAGGCCAGGGTATTGAGTTTGACTACTGTTGTGTGCATGGATTGCTGGCTGTTAAAGAAGCCGGTTACGAAGCCATCATGGTGAATTGCAATCCTGAGACCGTATCAACTGATTTTGATATTGCCGACAAACTTTATTTTGAACCGGTGTTTTGGGAACATCTTTGGGAGATCATCGAACATGAAAAACCTTATGGTGTAATTGTACAGTTGGGAGGACAAACAGCGCTTAAACTCGCCAAGCGCCTGCATGAAAAGGGAATTAAAATAATCGGATCATCTTACGACAGTATGGATATCGCGGAAGACCGTGGCCGTTTCAGCGATATGCTGAAAGAACTCGAAATTCCTTATCCAAGATATGGAACTGCATATAATACTGATGAAGCTATTGAGGTGGCCAATGAAGTTGGCTACCCGGTTCTCATCAGGCCAAGTTATGTTTTAGGCGGACAAAGAATGCGTATCGTCATTAATGACGAAGACCTTGAAAAAGGAGTACTGAGCCTCATAAAACATTTACCAGGTAACAAAATACTGATAGATCATTTTTTAGACCGTTGCCAGGAAGCAGAGATAGATGCCATTTTTGACGGCGAAAATTTTCATGTAATGGGTGTGATGGAACATATTGAACCTGCCGGTATTCACAGCGGCGATAGCAATGCGGTTTTGCCTCAGTTCAATCTTTCTCCATTGATCGTTCATACTATGGAAGAGTATGCCGAAAAAATTGCAAGGGCATTAAAAATAAAAGGGCTTATCAATATCCAGTTCGCCATTAAAGATGGTAATGTGTATGTGATAGAAGCCAATCCACGTGCAAGCCGCACCACGCCTTTCATCGCCAAAGCTTATCAAATACCTTACCTGAATATTGCTACTAAAGTAATGATGGGTGTAAACACACTCAAAGATTTTACCTTCGATAAAAAACTAACCGGCTTTGCCATTAAAGAACCGGTTTTCTCTTTCAACAAATTTCCCGGTGTAAATAAAGAGCTGGGCCCCGAGATGAAAAGTACCGGAGAAGCGATACGGTTTATTAAAGACTTAAGAGATCCTTATTTCAGGCAATTATATAAAGAAAGAAGCATGCACCTGAGTAAATAGAAACGCCTCTTTGATTCTTCAAAAGGTTTATCTATTTTGTTGTATGCCCCACCCTTATGCAATACCTATCTGGAAAAAAGCGCCCTTCATCAGGCTATTGCTGCCTTTAACGGCTGGCATAATATTGCAATGGTACCTGCAATTTTCTTTAACGGTTATTGTATCTGCACTCATTTGTTACAGCGCTGCTTATTTTTTGTTTTTGTTATTACCCATAGCTTTTCGTTTTGAAACGCAGGCACTTCAGGGTGTAATGCTGCAGCTGTTAATTGTAGCTTTAGGGGCATGGCTAACCTGGCAAAAAGATTTGCGCCATCACAACAACTGGTATGGCAATTATTATAAAGAAGGCGATTATCTTGTTGTACGTATTGACGAACCCCTGGTTGAAAAAAATAAATCATTTAAAGCAGATGGGTTAGTAGAAAGCCTTGTGCAGGATGGCAAGACAATTGCTGCTGAAGGAAAAATCTTATTATATTTTTCAAAAGACAGTTTTAAGACAAATCTCGCCTACGGCGATAAAATTATCATACACAAAAACCTGCAACCCATAAAAAACTCCGGCAACCCCGGCGCTTTTAACTACCAGCGCTATGCAGTTTTCCAGGGTTTTTATCACAATGTGTTTTTAAAAGATGATGATTGGAAAGCTTTAAATAAAAATTCAGCAAACCGGTTTAAGCAGCTTATTTTTTCTGCAAGAGAATATGTGCTGGGTGTTTTACAAAATTCAATAACTACTGGCAAAGATGAACTGGGTATTGCCGAAGCATTGCTGATCGGTTACACAAATGATCTGGATAAGGATTTGGTACAGGCTTACAGCAATACAGGCGTGGTACACATCATTGCCATCTCAGGCATGCACCTGGCCTTAATCTATATTTTACTGGCTTGGCTGTTTGCAAAAATTCCGCTCATTAACAGGTCAAAATTTGTGCAATTGCTTTTGATATTAACCTGTCTCTGGTTATTCTCAATTCTCACAGGCGCCTCACCATCCGTATTGCGTGCCGCAGTTATGTTCTCATTTATAGCCGTTGGTAAAACTTATTTTAAAGAAGCATCTATTTATAATTCACTGGCAGCATCTGCATTTGTATTGCTTTGCTGCAATCCCTGGTATTTGTGGGCAGTAGGGTTTCAATTATCGTACCTGGCGGTTCTGGGCATTGTGATCTTTCAAAAGCCGCTCTATAATATCTTCTACATAAAAAATAAATGGCTTGATAAAACCTGGCAACTGGTTTCTGTATCAACAGCAGCTCAACTGCTTACTTTCCCCGTTTGTATTTATTACTTCCATCAATTTCCGAATTTGTTTTTAATATCCAACCTTATTGCTGTACCCTTATCGGCCATTATTTTATATGCCGAAATTATTTTAGTCGCATTTTCATGGATACCTTTTGTTGCAACCTGGCTGGGCAAATTGGTTACGGGCCTTGTTTGGGCGATGAATAAAATAATTCTCTGGATAAATGAACTGCCCTTTGCTGTTTGGGATAAGATACCTGCTACAGTTTTATCAACCTGGCTGATGTATGCAATAGTAGTTTGCTGCGGTGCATGGCTGCTGCAGAAAAATAAAAAATATCTCCACCTGGCATTAACCGCAATGGTGGTTTTTGTATTGCAGGGTATTTATAACAGCTGGCAAAGTAGCGGACAGCAAAAAATAATTGTTTATAATGTGCCCAGGCACAAAGCCATTGACTTTATAAGCGGTAACCAATATCAATTTATTGGGGACAGTGTTTTACTGGAGGATGCCTTGCTTCAAAACTTTCATTTAAAACCAGGAAGAACTGCACTGCAGCTTGATAAAAGAACAGATGCACTGAACGGCGTTTTTAACTCCGGTGTATTCTACCAGTTCAACAATAAAAAAATACTGGTAGCTGACAGGGCCATGTTATTTGATTCAGCCGAAACAAAAATCAACCTTGACCTCATCATCATTTCAAAAAACCCCAAACTAAATATCGCCGCACTTGCAAAAACATTTAACTGCAGGCAAATTGTTTTTGATGCATCCAACCCGCCCTGGAAAATTGACAAATGGAAAAAAGAATGCCAATTGCTGAACCTGCAGTATTATTCAATTTCAGAAACCGGTGCTTTCGTTTACAATATTGATGTATAACAAGCGTTTTAGAGTTTGTTGGTTTTATATTACCTATTTTTATCAACGGTGATTACTTCTACAATATCTTTACATTTGCAGCCATGATCAGGCTCCGTCACCTTGTTGTATTATTTTTTTTAAGCGCCGGCCTTACTGTTTTTGGTGAAACAACTGCCGGTGAACTGAACCGCCCGCCTGGCCGCACAGATACCATTGTGATCAGGTTTGAATATAAACAATCTGCTCTCTATCATAAGTTTACCATGGAAACGCTCGACAGCGTTATCCTTATTTTATTGCGGGATACAACTATAAGCCTGGCTATTGATGGCTATGCCTACAAAGACGAAGGCTCTGATACAATATGTTATTATCTTTCGTTAAACAGGGCTTTATTTATACAAGAATATGTTCTGGGAAGAGGCATTGCTTTAACCCGTATAAGCCAGATAAAAGCTTATGGAAGAACCCGCCAAAAATATAAAAATAAAGATGCCAACGGGCTTTGGGTTAACTGCCGTGCCGAACTGCGGCTGGTATATCCGCCCCCGCCCAAAACAAAAAATTTTTCTGATAAGGACGAGGACGGCATACCTGATGATGATGACCGGTGCCCCGATGTTTTTGGGTTGAGTGACTTTGAGGGCTGCCCAGATTCAGGAGCGATTGCTGTTCCGTTCCCGCTGGCAGACTGGTCGCTTACGCCTGCAACCTACAATGTACTGGATAGCGTGATTAAAATAATGAAAGATAACCCTGAACTTACCATTTCTATAGACGGTCATGCAAACCTTGCCGAAGGTTCATATGCTATGTGTATGAAGCTTGCCGAAGAGCGGGCACAGATAGTAAAGAATTATCTTTTCTCCCGCCAGGTAAATTTGTCAAGAATACTGGAAGTAAAAAGCTATGGTATATCCCGGCCTGCCAATGCAGCCAAAAACCCGCAGCAGGTGCAAAAAAATGCCAGGGCCGAAATACGGTTGAACGGATACCGCAAGCAGCCGGAGCAGAAACCGGAGATTCCTTTTATCAAATAATCAACATTCCTTTTTTCGGAACAGTTGCTACAGTTTTAATCAGTAAATTTGCGGCGAAATTATCTACTTACAGGTTGCAGTTTCTGTGCAGCCATATCAACCAACACAATGCAAAAAAAAATTCAGTCGGCTCTCATTTCAGTTTTTTATAAAGATGGGCTGGAAAATATTGTGCAGCAGTTACATGAACTTGGTGTTACCATTTATTCAACCGGCGGTACTCAAAAATTTATTGAAGAGCTGAATGTGCCTTGCGTACCTGTTGAATCGTTAACTACTTACCCATCTATTTTGGGAGGAAGGGTTAAAACGCTGCATCCATCTGTGTTTGGTGGTATATTGGGTAAAAGAGAAGAGGCAGAACATGTTGCAGAAATGAAGCAATACAATATCCCGGAAATTGACCTGGTGATTGTTGACCTGTATCCTTTTGAAGAAACCGTAGCATCAACAACTGATGAAAAACTGATCATTGAAAAAATAGATATTGGCGGCCCTTCCATGATACGTGCAGCCGCAAAAAACCATGCTTCAGTAGTGGTGGTTGCTGCAAAAAAGGATTACAGCTTACTGGAAGAAATTTTAAAGCAGCAAAAAGGAGAAACAACACTTGAGCAACGCCGCATGTTTGCCATCAGGGCATTTGATATTTGTACCGGTTATGATATGGCCATCTCCAATTATTTTAACCAGTCAGATTTTATCAATCCTTTCAACAAAGAAAAAGCTATTTTGCGCTACGGCGAAAATCCTCACCAGCAAGGCGTGTTTTATGGTAATACCGATGACCTGTTTGAAAAACTAAATGGCAAGGGACTTTCTTATAATAATCTGGTGGATGTGGATGCTGCTGTGCAGATCATCAGTGAATTCAGCGACACAACATTCGCCATCATCAAGCATACCAATGTTTGCGGCATTGCATCAAGAGCAACTTTAAAAGAAAGCTGGGATGCCGCCCTGGCCGGCGATCCTGAAAGCGCCTTCGGCGGTGTATTGGTTTGTAATGCAACTATTGATGTGGCTACAGCGAACACCATCAATGAAATATTTTTTGAAGTTTTGATAGCGCCATCATTTGATGCAGATGCGCTGGAAATTCTGAAAACAAAAAAGAACCGCATACTCTTGCAACAAAAAACAAAACCGGCAGCAACACATCAATATAAGTCTGTATTGAACGGAATATTGGCACAGCAAAATGACGGGGGTAATTATACAGATTGGAAAGAAGAAGGCGGAAGAGAAACCACCGCAGCTGAAAAAGAAGACATGATCTTTGCCAAT
This sequence comes from Ferruginibacter sp., assembly GCA_016786725.1. Taxonomy (GTDB): domain Bacteria; phylum Bacteroidota; class Bacteroidia; order Chitinophagales; family Chitinophagaceae; genus Ferruginibacter. Next base: position 103,021 of record JAEUVU010000013.1, read on the forward strand.
ATTGTTTGCAAACATTTAAAGAGCAATGCCATTGCATTGGTAAAAAATAAACAACTGGTTGGCAAAGGGTGCGGACAAACATCCCGCATTGATTCACTGCGCCAGTCAATAGAAAAAGCAAAGCAGTTTAATTTTGACCTGAGCGGTGCGGTACTGGCCAGCGATGCATTTTTTCCATTTGATGATTGTGTAAAAATTGCACATGCAGCAGGCATCGCATCATTTATTCAGCCCGGCGGCTCTATACGTGATAAAGATTCAATTGAGTATTGCAAAGCAAATAACCTGGCTATGGTAATTACAGGGCTCAGGCATTTTAAACATTAACTACAGCTATCATTTAATGATCAGCAGCAAAAACCTGCCTAAGGGCAAAGCCGGGGGCTATGTAGCGCTTGGTATTACCAGCATCGTTTGGGGCACCACCTGGGTAGCCAGTAAAATAGGTGTTGCAGAAATGCCGGCGCTTCAAATGGCATATATACGCCAGTTTTTTGGCGGCATTTGTTTTGTGCTTTTTTTCATGCTTTATAAAAAACTTCCATTGCCAACCCCTAAAGAATTTTTGTGGTTGTTGATAATGGCGCTCCTCATGTTTGTGCTTGCAAATGGTTTAAGCACCTGGAGCCTGAATTTTATTCCAACCGGCCTGAGCGCTTTGGTTGGCGCATTATATCCATTGTGCGTGGTTATTATCGAAATGGTTTTTTTTAAAAACCGCAACATGAGCATACTAACCTTTATCGGTTTACTGCTTGGCATAACTGGTATTGGCATTGTATTTTACGAAAATGCTTTCCAGCAGCATCCCGATGGTTTTATTTTTGGGGTAGTGTTATCCGTAATTGCCATGTTAAGCTGGAGCCTGGGAACAATTTTTATAGTGCGGAATAAAACCAGGCTTAATCCTTATTATGCCACAGGATGGCAAATGCTGATCGGTGCATTTATGCTTTTAATAATTGCAGAGACCACGCAGCCAACCATTGATTTTAAAAATATTACTGCCACTGCATGGGGAGCTATCGGGTACCTGGTGCTGGCCGGTTCGCTGCTGGCATTCATCGCCTTTATATATTCAATGAAAAAATTACCGGCAGCCATTTCATCTCTTTATGCCTATATCAATCCGCTGGTGGCTATGGCAACAGCAGCGATTGTGCTGCACGAAAAACTCACTTTATATATTTTGTGGGGCGCTATCGTAACACTTGCAGGTGTTTTTCTGGTAAATTACAGCCTTAAGCGTGGCAGGCGCAAAATCATTGCTGAACCTGAGCTATAAATCTTTCATACATTTCACTCCATCCTTCAAATTCTTTTGCAGTGCCTAAAAAGTGGTTATGGAAGATGGTGACAAAAGTGCCGTTCACATTTTTGCAAACAGTGTAATAGTGCATCAGCTCTTCAAAAGCCTGTTCTGCATTTTGTTTTTGTTCGTAATAACAATTTGCATCCATAAAGCAGAATGGATGAATACGCAAAGTGGTTTTTGTTTCTTTCTCCAGATCGTACCAATAAAAAGAAGAAGCAACGGATGCCCTAAAACCGTTGATGCTGCCGTAACCCATGCTATCGTCATCCATGATACCGGCCTCTATTAATGTGCGGTATGTTTGGGGTAATGCTAATTTGATGTAATGCTGGCGTGATACCGTAACGTGTTTTATACCCGACATTTCAGCAAGCCATTCAAGTTCTTTTTTTAGTACAAACAGGCCTTCATTGCTTTGCCAGCTTGGATGTATGCCTACTTCATACAATGATGCATGTTTTTTCACCAATTGCCACATTACATCTTTATGGGGCAGGATGTTTTTATCAAACTCTCCATTCTTTTCTGCCACCAAAAAGAAATAGACGGGGGTGAGATTGTATTTTTTATGCAGGTTATTCAGCCAGTCGTAGCAATCAAAAGGATCTTCCTGGCTACCGGCGAGCACTTTCATTCTTTCTAAAGATGGAGACCTTAAAAAGCCGCCGGCGTTTCTCAACAAACCTTTGTGTTTGTAAGAATAAGCAATATCAATATCGTAAGTAGGTTTAAAGCTGAAAGTTGCCCTTCGGCTTCGCTCAGGATGAGGTTGAAAGTTGGTCATTGAATGCAATGAACCGGCAGGAGATTTTTCTTTTAGCTTTTCAGCAAAATCAATCATCCACAAATTGATCAGCGGGAAATGCAAAAATCCCTCTTTATAAGCCAGTGAATTTTCATGTGCATAGCGGTCATACGTATCTTTCTTGTGCGGAAGGTACTCTTCATAGCGGCTCAGTAAATAAAATGAAGCAGCAAAAGTATCGAAGGGAAAATCGGAGCCGGAAGTTTTGAAAAATGCCTTGTGGCCATTTGCAATAAAGCAATTTATTACCTGCTCTCTGATATCGCTCTCGAAAAGTAATGAATGATTTTGAATATAAAATTCATCAGCAGTAATTCTGGCATCGCTGTAGTTGATCTTTACACCGGCATAATTTTTAAATGCCTCTGAGTCTATCGTCAATTTATATTCAATTCCCATCTGCTCTTCAAAAATAAAAGAACAGATGTATTGCAGCCTGGCAGAACTTGTATGTGAATAGATGAGTAACAATTTGCGGGATTAATAATTTAGGGGCTTTTGTTTTGTATGCCTAATACGCACAATTCTTATTGTCTCTGCGTCTGCATAAAAAGAAACTCTGTAACTGTAAATCTCAAATGCCCTATATGAACCCGAATTATTAAGCTTGTATTTATCGGGAGGGAAATGCTCGGGAAACCGGGAGGCTTTTTCGATACAAGTAAAAATCGCATTTACAACAATATCAGCATTTTTAACCGAATCCTGGCTTATATATTCAGTGGCTTTTCTTAAATATAATCTGGCTGGTCTATCCCATATTATATTCCTGGTAATAGCCATTACTTCAAAAATTCTTTTTTTACATCATCATGTAAATCAAACTCGCCATTATCCATCGCTTTCATAGCTCTGTCAATGTCGGCATTGTATTCCTGAATATCCACAACTTCATCGTTGTCGTGATTATATGTTTTCAGCATGGCATAAAGTGCAGCAACAATATCGTCTGTACTGTTATCAATATATTTATGTACTTCTTCTCTTATTTCTATATTACTCATAAAATCCTTTTTCTCAAATTTACAATTAATTCCTGTACCGCTCCTTCCACATCTGGTTAAATGTCTTCTGGCTGAAATCCAGGTCGCTACGGTTCTTCTTCCAGCTTTTAAACATACCATTCACCACTTTGTTCTTTAAACTTCCGCTGCCCATATTCATAAAACCTCTTTTCAAACTCGCCAGGCGCCAGGCTTTCCAGGCCATGCGCTCTGTAAAAGATGTTAAACCTTCTTCCACCGATTCGTGCCGGTTTTCCAAAAGCAGTTCATGCAGGTTTATTTTTACTGCACACACTTCGGTACAGTTACCGCACAGTGATGAGGCATAACTTAAATGTTTAAATTCATCCATACCCTGCAAATGCGGTGTTATAACGCTGCCGATAGGGCCACTGTATGTTGCACCATAAGCATGGCCACCCACATTCTTGTAGATTGGGCATGCATTTAAACAGGCACCGCAACGGATGCAGTACAAACTCTCTCTCTGTTTTGGGTTTTGTAAAATATTGCTGCGGCCATTATCCAGCAATATCACATACATTTCTTCCGGCCCGTCGGTTTCATTTTCCTGTCTTGGCCCGGTAACAACGGTGTTGTAAACCGTAATTTTTTGCCCGGTTCCAAAGGTTGAAAGCAGTGGCCAGAACAAACCAAGATCTGTTAAAGAGGGTATCATCTTTTCAATACCAACAATAGCAATATGCGTTTTAGGAAAAGCGCAGCTCAACCTTGCATTGCCTTCATTTTCGGTAACGGCAATGCCGCCAATATCGCTGATGATGAAGTTTGCGCCGGTAACACCTACTTCGGCCTGCACATATTTTTCACGGAGCACTTCTCTTGCTTTAAGGGTTAATTGCTCAGGTGTAAAGTTGATTGGCGTACCCAGTTTTTGATTAAATAGCTTGGCAACATCTTCCTTACTCTTGTGCATGGCCGGCGTTACAATATGATATGGTGCTTCGCCATCTAATTGCTGAATATATTCGCCCAGGTCGGTTTCCACACTTTCAATGCCATTTGCTTCCAGTGCTTTATTCAGGTGAATCTCTTCGGTAACCATACTCTTGCTCTTCACCAATGTTTTACAGTTTTTTTCTTTGCAGATGTTCAGGATCGCTTCAATAGCCTGCTCGCTGCTTTCGGCCCAGATAACTTTGCCGCCACGTTTGGTAAAATTCAGTTCAAATTCTTCCAGTTGCTGATCCAGCGTTTCAATGGCACGCCATTTTGTGTTCTTGGCCCTCTCACGTGCCATATGTACATCTGCAAATTGTTCTTTACCCTTTGGCACCACGGCATTATACCTGCCAATGTTAAAATTTATCTTGCGCCGGTGTTCCAGGTCGGCTGCTTTAACAGCAGTTTTGGCTAAAAATGCTTTTGATTGTTCAGACATATTGCTACAAACCCCTAAAGAGGCATTGATTGTATTTTGTTAATAATTATGGCTACCGGCTATTGTACCCCGATTGAACTTCATTGGCCAGGTTTATCCTGACGTAGTAAGGATCCACTCAACAGCAGTAATGCTCATCATCTATTGTAAAGCAAAGATAGAGTTTTGCAGGTATTATTGTCAGGCATAAAATACCGCCTGCAGGGTATATACAGCTTCTGCTTGTTTCATACATTTATGCTTCAATAAAAATAATTTTATGAAAAAGCAGTTTATACTTTTTGTTTCTGTAATGCTGTTGGCATTCAGTGGCATTGCCCAAAGCACCTTTACTTTACCTCTTATTATAAAAAATGATGACGGCAGCTCAGAATTTTATGATCTTAAAAAAGGAGATAAACTTGTTTACCAGGTTAAAGCCGGTGGCAGCGAATATGAATTTATTGTGACCCTTAACGAACCCGGGAAAAATGCGTTGGATTTTAATTACGAAATGACCAACAGTAATAACACCAGCGGCCATATTACCATCAGCGACGAAGCAAAAGGCAATGCAACCAGGTACGTAAACTATTTTCGTGGCGGCGAGTTGAACCTTACCGATGCCTGCACAGTTTGGTTATCCGGAAAGAACTTCAGCGATATGCCTAACAAAAAAACGGTGATGCAATTAGATAACAATGCTCCTGAAACCTTTTACCGCCCAGAAAAAGATGAAGTGAGCCCGGTTGTAAAAGTGAAAGGTGAAGATAAAAAGTTGGAAGGATTTATAATAAACAATGCAGCAGATGGTACTGGTAAAAAAACAATATGGGTACACGGTATTTCCAGCAATTCGCTGATACTAAAAATGGACCTCGGTTGGTCAATTGTATTGAAAGAAATAAGATAATATAAGATGCGTCGCTTCCTTTTGTTTTTTTCTGTTATGCTGCCGGTTAGTGTTAATGCACAGCATTGCCCTTATGATGGAATGTATTTGATAGCCATTAAAATAACAGATAAGCAAGGTAAGATGCTTACTGGTGTAAAGACTGTTTTTTACCTGCAGGAAGCAGATAATCCCATGGCAGATTCCTGTACATCTGCCGCAGGCCTGGTAAAAAAGCAGTTTTTAAGCAGCGATGCTTTTGCTTCAGAGATCAATAACAGATTTAACCGCAATGGCTATAATAAGGAATTGAATAACCGGTTAAAAAAGGCAGGTGTTTTTGCTGGTGCAAATATGATGGTGAGCCTGAACCAGGCAGAAAATACCTGTACGTTAATTGGCAAAAGCGAAACAGTATATACCAATTATATTTACCGCCAACGAAAATTTGTAACTGTTTATGAGCTTGATGGAAAAGAGATCATTACTCAATTACCTGATAGTTTTATCAGTGCCTTGTGTACCAATAACAGGGATTTGAAAAATTTTAAAACGATAACAATAAAACTGTAGGGTTATTTCAATACGCCCAGTTCCTTGCCGATCTTTGTAAATGCTTCAATTGCTTTATCCAGGTGCCTTTGTTCATGTGCAGCGCTTAATTGTACCCTTATTCTTGCCTGCCCTTTTGCCACAACAGGAAAAAAGAAACCGATCACATAAATGCCTTCATCTAATAATTTGGCTGCAAAATTTTGCGCCAGCACCGCATCATATAGCATAATGGGGACTATTGGATGGTCGCCGGGCTTGATATCAAATCCTGCTTCAGTCATTTTATTGCGGAAATATTTTGTGTTGCTTTCCAGTTTGTCCCTCAGTTCGGTTGTTTCGCTCAACATATCCAACACTGTAATGCTGGCACCAACAATACTTGGTGCAACTGTATTACTGAAAAGGTAAGGGCGGCTGCGCTGACGAAGCATTTCAATAATTTCTTTTCGTCCGCTGGTAAATCCGCCGCTGGCGCCACCGAGCGCTTTACCCAGTGTACCGGTTATAATATCAATGCGGCCCATTACATTACGGTATTCATGTGTACCTCTTCCGGTTTTGCCAAGAAAACCTGAAGAGTGACATTCATCTATCATCACGATGGCATCGTATTTATCTGCCAGGTCGCAGATTTTATCTAACTGTGCAATGGTGCCATCCATGCTGAAACTGCCGTCGGTAACAATGATACGGCTGCGAAGGTCCTTTGTTTCGATGAGTTTGGCTTCCAGGTCGGCCATATCATTATGCAGGTAACGATAGCGCTGTGCTTTACATAAACGAACGCCATCAATGATGGAAGCATGATTTAATGTATCAGAAATGATAGCATCTTCTTCGCCAAACAAGGGTTCAAAAACACCACCGTTGGCATCAAAGGCAGCGGCATATAAAATCGTATCTTCTGTACCCAAAAAATCTGCTATCTTTTTTTCCAGTTCTTTATGAATATCCTGGGTGCCGCAAATAAAGCGTACACTGCTCATACCGTAACCACGTACATCAATGTATTTTTTGGCTGCTGCCAGTACTTTGGGGTGAGAAGAAAGCCCCAGGTAATTGTTGGCACAAAAGTTAAGAACGGTCTTGCCATTCACTATTATTTCGGCACCCTGTTCGCTGCTGATGATGCGCTCTTTTTTTAAAAGCCCGGCTGATTCTATCTCTTTAAGCTCGCTGGAAATGCGGTTTACAAATTTCTCGTTCATATAACAAATTTAAGGCAAAAGTCCCTCCTGTGAACTATGTTCTTCTTTTTTCAAAGAACCCCGGAGGGGATAGAAATATTGGAGATTTGTGCCAAGAATGATTTATGACGTTTGGATGCTGATTAGAAAGTTGCCAACTTCCAGTTCCCTCCCCACCGGGGAGGGGTTGGGGTGGGGCTTTTTTTCTTTTTATTGTAACTTTTTAATTTCCACCTTCGTATTACACTTAAAACAGCCAACCTGAGGTAACTTTAACTACCGAACACCTGTATGACGGAGAGAGAATATAATGAATGCGTAAACCTGTATGCAGACAATGTGTACCGCTTTATCCTCAAAAACCTGAGGCATAATGAGGACGCAAAGGATGTAGTGCAGGGGGCATTTGAAAAACTCTGGATAAACAGGGAGAAAGTAGAGAACGGGCGCAGTAAAAGCTACCTTTTTACAATTGCATACAACCAGATGATTGATCATGTGCGGAAGAACAGGAGGGTGGTTTTGAGTGAGGGATTTTCTGACAACGCTAAGGGAGAAGTATCTCAACAGCATGATGCAAAAAGAATATTGAACGAGGCATTGTATAAGCTGAATGAGAAACAGCGCAGCCTTGTTTTACTAAAAGATTATGAGGGATACAGTTACGAAGAGATTGGACAAATTACCGGGTTGAATGAAAGCCAGGTAAAAGTTTATTTACACAGGGCAAGGTTGCAGTTGAGGGAGTACATTGTGAGCCCGGAGAATGTAATTTAATTATGACACGAATTAAAACAATTACACTAATTACACGAATTTGTTTGAAGAATTCGTGTAATTCGTTCTAATTCGTGTAATAAAGGAAATGAATATTAACCGCCATAATTACGAAGAGTTTTTTTTACTGTATGTAGATAATGAACTGTCTGCAACGGATAGGAAAGCTGTTGATGTATTTGTGCAGCAGCACCCTGACCTGAAAATAGAACTTGATCTTTTACAGCAAACCGTTGTTAGCGCTGATGATATTGTATTGCAGAAAAAGGACTGGTTATATATGGAAGAAGATATTTCTGCTTTGCAGGAAAATCTCTTATTGTATGTTGACGGTGAATTAAAAAGTGCCGATAAAAAATCTTTTGAAAGGATTATTGCAACGGATAAAACCGCATTGGTTGAGTTGGATATTTTGCTGCATACCAAACTACAGCCGGATATGGCTGTTGTTTTTGAAGATAAGCAATTGCTGTACAGAAAAGAAAGCGGCAGGGTTGTACCATTTAAATGGTGGCGTGCTGCAGCAGCAGTTGTATTGCTGGGCATCGGGCTTTGGACAGGCATTTCTGTTTATAAAAACCCAGCTGCAATAAAACCAGATGGCAGAGAAGTTGTAAGGACTGTAAAAACCCAAGGTGATCAAAAAACGAACAATATTACCCCGAATAACAAATCTGAAACTCAGCAACCCGGGGAAATATCTGCAACCGAAAATGGCGCTTTAACAACAGCAACACAAAAAATTAATGAAACTCAATCACCCGGAAACAAGCAACCTGGTGTTGAAAAAAACAATGAACAGAACCCTGTTTCTTCAAAAAAGAACATCACTGTTCAAACCAGCAGCAATAAAAAGCCTGATAATAATCTGCCCAAACCGGCTTTGCAAAATATTAACAACAACAGCAGTAACGAAACAATTGTGCAGAACGTACAATCTTCAAACAACAACAGCAACAGGGTTTCCGGAAACAATGAAGCTGTTGTAATGCTTACGCCAAAGGACTATAAAATCATTGCAGAAAATACCAACAGCAATAAAACGGATCCGGACATTAAGGCCATTGCTGTTGTAAATAACAATAAAGCTGCTGATGGAGAAAACAATAACAGTTATCTTGATGTAGATGACGACAAACAAAAAAGATCGGCATTGGGCGGTTTTTTACGCAAAGCAAAGAGAGTGCTGGAACGTACCGCCAATGTTAAAACCGGCGACGGAGTAAAAATTGCCGGGTTTGAGATCGCATTAAAATAATCACTTAAAATTTAAACAGATGAAAAAGCTAATTCTACTTTTAGCAACAGCAGCTATTTGCTTAAACTTAACGGCACAGGATGAGCCGCAAAAAAAAGAAGCTGACACTATTCGTGTAGGAGGTATGATTATTGTAAAAAAAGGTAAAAATGAAGGCGGGGTGTCTATAAAACGAAAAGATTATGATGGCATTAAAAGAAAGAAAAGAAATATAAGCACCAACTGGTGGGTAATTGATCTTGGATTTTCGAACTACACCGACAATACCAATTATGCCAATGCCGGCAGTTACCTGGTAAACAGGCCCGGTTATCCTGCCCTGGATAAAAATGATTTTAAATTACGCACCGGCAAAAGCGTGAATGTAAACATCTGGGTTTTTATGCAGCGGCTTAATTTGATCAAACACCATGTACACCTGAAATACGGGTTGGGCGTAGAACTGAATAATTACCGCTATAAAACGGCAAGCAGCATCAATTACAATGAAGGAGGACTGGTTCCGTACACGATAAATACCCAAACCAATGCGCCTTTCATCTTCAGGGATTCGATAACCTTTTCAAAGAACAAGCTGGCAGCCGATTATGTTACGGTACCGCTGATGATAAATTTTGTAAGCAATGCCGATGAAAGAAAAAACCGCTTTGGCCTGAGTGCAGGCGTAAGCGCCGGCTATTTATACAGCCAGCGCAACAAGCAAAAAAGCAATGAAAGGGGTAAATTAACCAATAAGGGCGATTACGACCTGGAGCGGTTTAAATTTTCTTATATCGCCGAATTAACGCTGGGCCCGGTTACCTTGTATGGCTCTTACAGTCCGCAATCCATGTATCAAAGAAGCCTGGATATAAAACCTTTTAATGTTGGGTTCAGGTTAGGTTATTGGTAGTAGCATCTTTATTTCAAACTGCCCGAGGGGTAGTATTGAAATATTAGTCGGCATAACAGCTCTCTCACCCAATCCTTTACCCATGGCGGTTTTACCAAAGTGGGTGAAAGGGGAGGGTTTACATATAAAAGCTTCCGGTAATGCCGGGGGCTTTTTTGGTTTTGAGGTTCTTTATTTTTTGTTAATCTTATCCACAGCGAAATAATTTTATAGTGAAGCTTGTCGTTTTTTTATTAAAGAAAATTATTTTTACTGCATGAAATCCAACAGGCTCTTACAGATCACCGTCTTTGCCTCTGCAATTTTATTGGTATCATTTATTCCCGGGCCCAAAAAGAAACCCGTGGTAAAAAAAGCTTCTAAACAACAAATAAAAACTGTAGCTGCCGACAGTGTACGCAACCCTTATTACATTATTGTAGACAAAAGCGAATACGAATTGTATGTATATGATGACGAAGGCTGGTATGCAACTTACCCAATAGTTTTTGGCAGTAAAGACCTGAGTGATAAAATGCGTGAAGGAGATAAACGTACACCTGATGGAAGCTTTAAAGTCATTCTTAAAAAAATTCACCATAAATGGGGGCCCGAATTACTGCTGGATTATCCCAACGAGGTAAGCATTCAAAAATTCAAGGAAAGAAAAGCAAAGGGACTGATTCCTAAAACAGCTAAGATTGGTAATGGCATTGCCATTCATGCCACACGCCCGCAGGAAGAATGGACAGTAGATAATTTTTACAACTGGACCGACGGATGCGTTTCTGTAAAATACACCGAGATGAAAGACCTGTACAGCTATATACCTGTTGGTACACCGGTAACCATCCGCCAGTAAAAGTTACTATTGGTTTATAAAAAGTAAACTGCCATCCCCATAACTTAAAAACCTGAAATCATTTTCCATCGCATGTTTATAGATTTCTTTCCATTCTTGTCCGATTGCCGCAGCAACCAGTAAGAGCAATGTTGATTGTGGCTGATGAAAATTGGTAACGATGGCTTTCGCTATTCTAAAATGATAACCCGGGGCGATCAATATCTGCGATTGTGTAAACAATCTTTGCCGGTTATTCTTTTTTAACCATGCCAGTAAAGACGATAAAGCTTCTTTGGCAGATAATTCAGTTGCAGCTAAAGGCGCTTCATAAACTTCCCATTGACTGATGTTTAATTGCTCAATTGCCTGATTTGAATTAGCTTTTACACCCATCCAGTATAAGCTTTCTAATGTTCGTAAAGAAGTGGTACCAACTGCGACAATGGTTTTGTTCAACCTGGCAATTAAATTTTCAATCATTGTTGCACATACGTCAATCCATTCAGCATGCATCTCATGATCCTCCATGGCAGCGGCTTTTACAGGTTTAAATGTGCCGGCGCCAACATGCAGTGTTACAAAATCTGTTTGTATAGTTTTATCTGCAAGTTTTGTAAAGATGAGCGGTGTAAAATGTAAGCCCGCTGTTGGTGCAGCCACCGATCCTTCATCTTTTGCATAAATGGTTTGATACCTTGAACTGTCCTCTTCCTTAGTTTTTCTTTTGATGTACGGCGGCAAAGGAATATCTCCGGCTTTTTCCAAAACCTCGGCAAAACTCAGATCCGCATCCCAGTTAAATTGTACAATATAAGCATCCGAAAGTTTCTCAACTAATTTTGCTCTCAACTCAAAACCCCAAACTTTAAACCCCAAACTCAGAATTTCTTCCTTCCATTTACTTACCCCGCCAATCATACACTTCCAGGTGGCTTTTTTGGTTGCTGATAAAGTAGATGTATAATCTGCCTGAAAAGGCTCCAGTAAAAATATCTCAATAATGCCGCCACTGCTTTTTTGAAAACGGATACGGGCTTTAATAACTTTTGTGTTATTGAAGATGAGCAGGCTTTCTACAGGCAAATGATCTGCAATATTTTTATAGACATCTTCTTTTATACTGCCATTTTGATATGTCAATAGTTTAGAAGAATCCCTTTCAGTCATAGGATACAGAGCGATCCTTTCGGCAGGTAGATCATAGGTATAATCAAGTATGGATATTTTTTTTGGATCGGTCATTTTATAAACGAAGCAACTTCAGCCTCCCATTTTGCTGTTTCTTTTTTACAAATACTTTCGTGGCCGGTATTTTCATACACCACCATTTTTTTATTGGAGTTGGGGATGTTTTTAAATAAAATTTCTTCTTCTGCCCGGGAAACACGGGGATCATTTTTGCCCCACTGCAGCAGCACCGGGCATTTGATGGAAGATGCAAATTCCTGTGGTTTCATACCAAAAGCCCAAAAGCCACGCTCAGTGCCGCCCCAAAAGGTAAGCAGGGTTGAAATGGGTTGTGGGGGCAGCCCCATCATTTTTACCCGGCCAATAACGGCATCTTTGATAGTGCCGAATGGCATTTCTAAAATTACTTTCTGCGGCTCAAGCTGGTAATCTTTTACAGCTTTGGTAATGGTAGAAGCCCCCATGGAGATTCCCCAAAGTACGATGTTTTTTTCACCTTTGCTTTTAATAAAATCGTAGGCAATTTTTAAATCTTCTGCTTCATCATAGCCGATGGTGCAGGTATTGCCCTCGCTGCCACCATGGGCCCTGAAATCTAACAGTAAAGTATTATAGCCCATTTTGTTGAATGATTCGGCTTCTTTAATAACACCTGATTTGTTTCCTCCATGCCCGTGAAAAAGTAATACTGTTCCTTTACCACTGTCTGCAGCAATATACCAGGCTTCCAGTTTCAGGCTGTCTTTTGTTTTTAAGTAAATGGTTTTAAAAGTGGAGTCTGTGGTAACATCGTTCGGTTTTTTCGCAGCGTTGATACCCAAAAACATTTCTTTGGCTTTATCCCAAGCGGTTTTTTCTTCTGCCTTTTTTATGGTAATCTCTCCGGGGTTGTAAAAATGAGTGAACTTGTATGCATGAAACGCCACCACTGCATTCAGTAATACAAAAGTTATAAGGATGCTGCGGAGCAGTATTTTAAGCAGTCGTTTCATACAGGTTATTTTTTCAAATGTAAAGTTAATAATATTGTGAGCGGTATTATAGTAAGGTGCAGAATCTGTACTTTAGCGACTCATTTTACATAATAAATCAAATTTTATATGAGAATTTTTAAACAGTTTTTGCTTGTGCTGATGCTTACGGGTACAGTTACAACCTATGCCCAAACCGGAAAATACGAATGGAAGGAAGCGACTTCGGGTGGTTACACCTATAAATATGTTACCAACGACCCGGCCAAAGCCAGGTTTTATACTTTAAAAAACGGGCTTACGGTTATTTTGAGCCCAACCAGCAAAGACCCTCGTGTACAGTGCTACATTGCTACTAAGGCGGGAAGCAAAACAGACCCTGCAACCAATACCGGCCTGGCGCACTACCTGGAGCATATGGTGTTTAAAGGAACTGATAAATATGGTTCATTAGATTGGGCCAAAGAAAAACCCGAGCTGGATAAAATTGATGCATTGTATGAGCAATATAATAAAACAACAGACCCTGAAAAACGCAAAGCAATTTATCATCTGATAGATTCTGTTTCGGGCGTTGCGTCAAAATATGCCATTGCAAATGAGTATGACAAAATGATGAGCGCTATGGGTGCACAGGGTACCAACGCCTTCACTTCCTTTGAGCAAACTGTTTATACCGATGATGTGCCAGCCAGCGCTATTGACAAATACCTGGCTGTGCAAAGCGAACGCTTTAGAAACCCCATCCTCCGTATTTTTCATACCGAGCTGGAAGCTGTGTATGAAGAGAAGAACCGTGGACTGGATAATGACGGCAGAAGGGTTTTTGAAAAGCTGTTTGCTGAACTTTTTAAGAACCACAACTATGGTTTGCAAACAACCATTGGCACCATTGAGCATTTAAAAAACCCATCACTGGTTGAAATAAGAAAATACTACAACACCTATTATGTTCCCAATAATATGGCAGTAATCATGAGTGGCGATTTTAACCCTGATGTGATGATCAAGAAAGTGGAAGCTGCATTTGCTTACATGCAGAACAAACCTGTTCCTAAATATACTTTTAAACCGGAGCAACCAATCGCAGCGCCAATAGTTGCTGAAGTTGTTGGCCCCGATGCAGAAAGCGTAACCATCGGTTACAGGTTGCCGGGTAATAAAGATAAAGATGTGTTGTTGGCAGATTTAGTGGGTCAGATACTTACCAATGGTAAAGCCGGTTTAATGGATCTGAACCTGGTGAAGAAACAAAAATTATTAAGGGCATCGGCTTCTACCTTTACTTTAATTGACTACGGTATTTTATACATGCAGGGTAACGCAACACAGGGGCAAACCCTGGAAGATGTAAAAGCATTGATGCTGGGCGAAATCGAAAACCTGAAAAAAGGAAATTTTGATGATAACCTCATTACATCTATCATCAACAATCAAAAGAAAACCAAGATACTGGCAACAGAAAGTTATGGCGACAGGGCCAGCGACCTGATGGATGCTTTCACATCGGAACTGGATTGGCAGAAGCAGGTTGCATATACTGATATGTTATCAAAGCTTACCAAAAAAGATATTGTTGCTTTTGCCAATAAATATTTCGGAGAAAACTATGTAGTTATCTTAAAACGCAAAGGCGAAGATAAGAATATTATTAAAGTTGATAAGCCAGCTATTACACCGGTAGAAACCAATCGTGATGCACAATCTGCTTTTGTTAAAAAAGTGAACAATATGCCCGCCACGCCGGTAAAACCTGTTTGGCTGGATTATAATAAAGATGTGCAAAAAGCGAAAGTAGGAGCAGCTGATGTACTGTATGTACAGAATAAGGATAACAGCATCTTCCGCCTTCGTTACCGCTATGATATGGGAACCTGGAACGATAAAAAACTGGGCCTGGCTGCACAATACCTGCAGTTTTTAAGTACAGATAAAATGAGTGCCGAAGAGATCACTAAAGCATTTTATAAAATTGCCTGCAGCTTTAACGTAAGTACATCAACCGAATTTACAACAGTTACCATTGAAGGTTTGCAGGATAACTTTAATGAAGCAGTAAAACTGTTCGAAGACGTTTTAAAAAATTGCAAAGCTGATGAAGGCGCTTTAAAATCTTTAAAAGCAAGGATAACCAAATCCCGTACAGATGCGAAGGCAAATAAAGGAGCTATAATGAATGCCCTTACAAGCTATGCCAGGTTCGGTCAAAAGAACCCTTATAACTATGTATTGAGCAACGATGAATTGAATAATACAACAGCAGATGAACTGGTAGCAATCCTGCACAACTTAAACAACTATTCACATAAGATACTGTATTATGGTCCGCAACCATTAACACAACTTACCGCAACTTTAAAAACAGCACATCCTATACCTGCAACATTCACGGTAGCAGCATCACCGGTTAAATTCAGCAATGCTGCACAAACAAAAAATGAAGTGTTGTTTGCTGATTATAACATGGTGCAGTCAGAAATACGCTGGGTAAGAAACACCACAACATACAGTGCAGATAAAGAGCCTGTAATTGATGTTTTCAACAATTATTTTGGTGGTGGTATGGGAGCGCTGGTTTTTCAAACCATCAGGGAAAGTAAGGCGCTGGCTTATTCAACCTTTGCAACTTATGTAAAACCAGATAAGAAAGAAGACCCTTTCTTTGCTGTTGCCTATGTGGGCTGCCAGGCCGATAAATTCAACGAATCAATTATTGCAATGAATGAATTGCTCAACGGGTTACCGAACGTTTCGGAGAACATTAAGTTTGCCCGCCAGGGTATCAAGAAAGATATTGAAACCGAACGCATCACACAGGATGGTATCCTGTTTAATTATCTTGCTGCACAACGTAAAGGCCTTACCGATGATATCCGTAAGAAAACTTATGCTGCTGTTGATAATATCGGTTACAATGAACTGAAACAATTTCATTCAGATAATATTGCCGGCAAGCCTTACACATATTGTGTTGTAGCTTCAGAAAAAAAATTAACTGCTGAAGATATGGGCAAGTACGGTGAAGTAAAAAAACTGAGCCTGGAAGAACTTTTTGGGTATTGATCTTTTGAAAATTAAATTGAAAGAGCCACGTTTACGTGGCTCTTTTTTATTGCACCTGAATTACAGTTTATGTAAAATGTTCTGAAATGGCATCATGTTAGCAGTTACCAAAACATACTTTATGAAAAAGTTGATCCTTTCGGCAGTTGCCATCGTCACCATAACTGCATCGGCACAAAATAATACGGCAGCAAATATTATAGAGGGAGGTAAAGTATTAGCGGAACTCGTTCGTGTATTTAAAACACCTAAATCTGCGTTTGTTCAGCCACCACTACAGATTGCTGAAAAAAAAGACAGTTGTTCAGTTAAAAGTATAAGCGATATCTCTATTAAAAATTCTACAGATAAACCTTTGCTGGTAAGTGTTTTCAGGAGAAATGGCAATCTTTATGAAACTGGTGTAATCTCATTAAAAATTTTGCCAAAGAACCAGGAAACCATTTATGAATTAAAGGCCGGCATCTATAAAATCAAATATGAAACTGAAGATGAAGAAGATGAAAAGCAAACGATCAGGGAAGGCGAAATAAAACTAATAGCTTGTACCAATGTTTTTAAAGAAATAAAAAACTGATAGTTTACAATTTGTCGTTCTTGATCTCTTCAACAAGTCCGGAATCAGTTAATGCAGGTGTCTGGCCACTATGCATAGCCGGTAATTTTTGAGATGCTTTTGTTACTATGGATTTCTAAGATGCAGGTGTCTTTGTAGTGGCCTGACACCTATGTCTGGCTTCTTATTTTATAATTTTCCGTCTTTGATCTCTTCCACAACTCCCGGGTCAAGCAATGTTGTTGTATCACCCAGGTTTGCAGTTTCGCCTTCGGCTATCTTTCTTAAAATGCGGCGCATTATTTTACCACTTCGTGTTTTGGGCAAGCCAGTTACAAATTGAATTTTATCAGGCTTGGCTATGGGGCCGATAATCTTTGATACAGTAAGATTGATGTCCAGCCTTGTAAGGTTTTCATCTCCATGATGGCCGTTGTAAATTACAAATGCATAAATACCCTGCCCTTTTACATCATGCGGATAGCCAACCACAGCGCTTTCAACCACACCCGAGTGCATGTTGATCGCATTTTCAACCTCGGCAGTGCCAATGCGGTGGCCGCTGATATTTAATACATCATCAACACGGCCGGTGATGCGGTAATTTCCATCTGCGTCTTTTAAAGCGCCATCGCCGGTAAAATATAAATTTGGATAGGTTGCAAAATAATTGGTACGGCAGCGTTCATGATCGCCCCAGGTTGTTCTTAAAATACCGGGCCACGGCGCTTTAATGCAAAGATTACCTTTCATAATACCGTTCTCATCTTTTGCTGTTATTTCATTTCCCTGTTCATCAACCAAAATAGGTTGCACACCCGGCATGGGTAATGTTGCCCAGCTTGGCTTTGCTGGTGTTACTCCCGCCAGGTTGCTTATTAAACAAGCGCCGGTTTCTGTTTGCCACCAGGTATCAATGATGGGGCATTTGCCTTTGCCTATATTTTCATCATACCAATGCCATGCTTCTTCATTAATTGGTTCGCCAACGGTGCCCAATACTTTTAAGGAAGAAAGATCTTTTCCTTTTATAGGATCTGTACCAAAACTCATCAAACTGCGGATGGCAGTTGGAGCTGTGTAAATGCAATTCACTTTATGCCTCTCAACAATATCCCAGAAACGCCCTGCATCAGGCCAGGTTGGTATGCCTTCAAACATCATAGAAGTGGCACCGGCGCTTAAAGGGCCATATACAATATAACTGTGGCCGGTAACCCAGCCAATATCTGCCGTGCAAAAATGTATATCGCCCGGTTTGTATTGAAACACGTTTACAAAAGTGTAGTTGGTCCATAACATATAACCAGCGCAGGTATGCACCACACCTTTTGGTTTGCCGGTGCTGCCGCTGGTATATAGAATAAACAATGGATCTTCTGCATCCATTTCTTCTGCCGGAAAAGAAACAACGCCATCTTTTTCTATCTGAGATTCTGCATGTTCCATTTCATCTTCCCACCAAACATCTCTTCCTTTGATCATGGAAACAGGTGTTCTGGTACGGGTATAAACAATTACTTTTTTTATGGTTCTGTTGCCGATCAATGCATCATCTATTACCGCTTTCAGAGGAATGTCTTTTCCTCCACGGTAAGCGCCATCGCAGGTAATAATAAAATCTGCCTGTGCATCATACAACCTGTCGGCAATACTCTGGGCACTAAAGCCACCGAATATTACACTGTGAATAGCGCCGATCCTTGCACAACCTAAAACCGCATATGCCAGTTCGGGTACCATGCCCATATATATACAAACACGGTCTCCTTTTTTTACACCGTTGTTCACCAGCATTTGTGCAACCTGGCAAACCCGTTTGTGCAGGCGTGCATAAGTTACCACCCTTACTCTTTCTTCTGGGTTGTTTGGCTCCCAGATAATGGCAGGCTTATCAGCCATGGTTTTCAGATGCCTGTCGATACAGTTTTCGGTAATGTTGAGTTTACCGCCGGCGAACCATTCAACTTTCGGTTCTGTAAAATTCCAGTCCAGCACACGGTCCCATTTTTTCCGCCACACAAAATTATCAGCAACCGATGCCCAGAAACCTTCGGGATCTTCAACACTTTTTTTATAATCGCTGTGATATTGTTCTAAACTTTTTATCTGATAAGGATATGACATAGCAATCGTTTTAATTTCAGGCTAAAAGTATGAAACAATGAAAAGCAAGCGAAATTAAATGTTGCTAAAATGGTATAGTTTTGCTAAATAAGTATAGCCGATGTTTTAAATTTATTTTATGAAACAGATTGCCTGCCCCAAATGCAACAGCCAGGAGTTGATCAAAAGCGGCGTTGTTAAAGGAAGACAGCGGTACCGCTGCAAGCCCTGCGGATTTTCATTTACCGTTTTAAAAGAAGGAAAAAGTATAGACCCTTATTATGTTATTAAAGCGTTGCAATTGTATATAGAAGGTGTTACTTACCGTGAAATTGAGCGCATCCTGGGTATCAGCCATGTATCGGTGATGAACTGGGTAAAAAAATTCAACATTAAAGCACCCGATAACCATGAGTACAGACCAACCTATAAAGTGCTTACGCAAACGGAATTACTCGGTTTTTTTGCAGACAAAGATGTACTTAAAAGTTCCGGTTGTATGATCACGGAACTGGGTGATAAATTCATGATGATTAAATGGGAACGGTTCAGGAAAAATGCTCTTTGAAAAATATACACTTAGCAAAGATATAGTTGTTGTTTGTGTTACATGGAGATAAGCAGCAATTTGGCAGTGACATTTTTTAACTCCAAATTATTCTTTATGCTAAAACGATTGCTGCTTTTCATGGGAGGGTATATGTTAGCCACTCTCGGCTATTCGCAGGATAAACCTGCGGCTTCGCCTATTTCAGTTACTGTGTACGGGTTTGTAAGAAATGATATGAACTACGATACAAGGCAAAACGTATTTGTGAGGGAAGGCCAGTTAGACCTTTATCCAAAAGACAAAGATGTTCAAAGTGATGGTAAGGATTACAACAAAAAATCTCAGTTGAACATTTTAGGTATTCTTAGCCGCTTAGGTGTAAAGATATCAGGCCCTGATGCATTCAAAGCAAAAACATCGGCGGTGCTTGAAGGCGATTTTTTTGGACAGGCAGATGTAAACATTGGCCTCTTCAGACTAAGGCATGGTTACGTAAAACTCGACTGGAAAAAATCTGCATTAACGCTCGGCCAAACCTGGTACCCGTTATTTATACCGGAATGCTTTCCGGGGGTAGTGAACTTTAATACAGGCATACCCATTGCTCCATTTGGATGGGCTGGCCAGATAAAGTACACGGCAAAATTTACTGATAAAGCAAGCCTGTCAATTACTGCGTATAAGCCAAGGGAGTTTGCAATAACAAACGTAAATGCTTCAGACAATACCAATGCAGCATCAATGAATGCATCATTGCCTGAATTGAATGCGCACTTTCAGTACAAATCAGATAAATTTTTAGCAGGAGCTCAAATAGATTACAGCTTACTGAAACCATACGTGAAATACGGAACAGCGCCTAATTTAAAAACCAGCGACGAAACAGTTTCCGGCTTTACAGCAATGGCCTATGCAAAAATTGCCACAAAAAAAGTTGGCATAAAAACACAGTTTGTTTTAGGACAAAATACTTCGCATTGGGTAATGATGGGCGGCTATTACGGATATAAAGCAACACCGGCTTCTATAGAAACATATGAGTCAGCGAAAACTACTGCAGCATGGATTGATATTTACGGAACAGGCAAAAAAATTGTTCCGGGATTGTTTGTTGGCTATAGCTCCAACAATGGAGCTAAAACCGGCGCTACTGCGGCTTATGGCCGGGCCATAGGTATAACGGGCAGGGGAATCAAAGACCTGTTCCGTGTATCGCCAAGGCTTGATTTTATCAGCGGCAAACTAAGTTTTAGAAACGAACTTGAATTTACACAGGCATCATACGGCACCCGTGGAAATGATGGAAAAGTAACTGGCGCTACAGATAAAGTATCCAATGTTCGTTTTACATTTTCTACTGTTTTCAATTTTTAATTTAATCAAAACAAACTAATATGAGTACAATTCAAACCAGGGAAAAAGGGATGGGTTTCATCATTGGAGCTTCTTCCGTAGGCACACTTATCGAGTGGTACGACTTTTACATATTCGGTATGCTGGCCACCATTATCTCCAAACAGTTTTTTCCTGAAGATTCCGGCACATCAGCACTGCTGAGTACACTGGCTATTTTTGCAGCAGGTTTTATTGTAAGGCCATTTGGCGCCCTGGTGTTTGGCAGGCTGGGCGATTTGATAGGACGTAAATATACTTTTTTACTGACCCTTGTTTTAATGGGTGGTTCAACCTTTGCCATCGGTTTGGTTCCTGGTTTTAAAAGCATTGGCTGGGCTGCTCCCATCCTGGTTTTGATTTTGCGCCTGATACAAGGCCTTGCATTGGGTGGTGAGTATGGTGGCGCTGCTACTTATGTAGCAGAGCATGCACCTGCAAAAAGGCGTGGTTTCTGGACAAGCTGGATACAAACAACGGCAACGCTTGGGCTGTTTCTTGCATTGGGCATCATCCTGTTGATACGCAATAACCAGGGTATCGAAAGCTTCTCCGGCGAATGGGGCGGATGGCGCTATCCATTCTGGATCTCATTATTACTGGTAATTGTTTCCATCATCATCCGTATGCGCATGAGTGAGTCGCCCATGTTTGCCAAAGTAAAAGCCGAAGGAAAAACTTCTGTTAACCCCCTTAAAGAAAGTTTCGGACACCGGGCAAATTTTAAAATGGTTCTGCTGGCTTTGTTTGGCGCTGTAATGGGCCAGGGCGTTGTATGGTACACCGGCCAGTTTTATGCACAAACATTTATCGAAAACATTTGTAAAGTAAATTTTGTTGATTCAAGGAATATCCTCATGATCGCCATACTTTTTGCCACCCCTTTCTTTGTGGTATTTGGTTCATTGAGCGATAAGGTGGGAAGAAAATGGATCATGCTGATAGGTATGCTGCTGGCGGTTTTCAGCTACCGGTTTGTTTACCAGACCTTTCTTGACTATACCAATGTGGCGGCAAAAAGATCAATGATTGATGTTTCCAAAACAAAAAAATCTGACCCTGTTGCCTCTATAGATGCTAAGGATAAAAAGAAAGCGCTGGTGAGTGTAAAATATGATTCAGTATATACCGATGGTGCAGTTTACACCTTTACCAAAATTGATACACTGCATTTTACAGAAGATTACAAAGGCAACACTGCATCCATTGCATATATAATAGCGAAGAAGGATAGTGCCACGGGGATGGATACTGTTACAGTGAAAGCAAAAGCCGCAGCCGGTATAACACTTCCCGAAGGTGTTACCTACATCTCTGCTGAAAAAAAATCGGCTAAGCCAGGAGTGGTAATAGAGAAATCTCTGGATAAGAGCACATTCTGGAAAATGGTTGGCTGGGTTTTCATCCTCATCATTTTTGTAACCATGGTGTATGGGCCTATGGCAGCATTTTTGGTAGAACTGTTCCCTACCAAAATACGCTACACTTCTATGTCGTTACCATACCATATTGGTAATGGTGTGTTCGGGGGTTTGGTTCCTTTCCTGGGTACATTGATCGTTGAATTTACCAAAACAAAAGAGCTACCGGGCGGAGATCCGCTGGCGGGATTATGGTACCCGATAGCCATTGCTGCGCTTTGTTTTGTGATCGGCGCTATTTATTTACGCAACCATATTGACGAAGATGTGATGGATTAATTTTAATAACTTTAAAACACAATTATATGAATGCTTTAAAAAAATATTTAGGAATCATCTGGATGCTGCTTTCACCGGCCATTGTAGGCTTCCTGTTCTGGCAGGCTGCTGAAAAGATCGGCAAAGCCTCTGAAGCTACCAAAGCCAATATCACGCTGCAATGGAGCATTATCCTCATCATCTTTCTTCCTATTTGCATAGGCCTTTTCATATTCGGCTACTACGCTTTCAAAAATGCTTATGATCATTTGCCTGAAAGTTCGGCAGAGATAACAGACTATTAATTGCATTGCTTTTTTGACCGGATAGCATAGTTTACCTAAATTGGGTAAACTATGTTATCTTTTTTATTTTAACGATATGCCCGCCAGACTAAAAAAGCAAAAACTAACATTGTTCAGTGTTTTGCTGATGCTGCTTTTTACTTTTCCCCTTATTTCGGTGGCTAACCGTGCTGCCGTATTTGCAGGCATACCGGTTTTGTTTCTTTACATTTTTATTGTGTGGATAGTTGCGATCATCATCTTATATCGCATAGCAGAAACTAAACAAAAAAAGACCGGTGAATAATAATATAGTCGTCATACTAAGCGCTTTGTTTTACCTCGGCATTTTGTTTGGGGTGGCTTATTATGCCGAGTACCGTTTAAAAAAGGGCCGAAGCCTTATCAACAACGGCTATGTGTATGCATTATCACTTGCTGTTTACTGTACTGCCTGGACCTACTACGGAAGCGTGGGCCGGGCAGCAACCAATGGTGTTGAGTTTCTTGCCATTTACCTGGGGCCAACCATTGCTGCGGTTTTATTCTGGCCGGTGCTGCGTAAAATAATACGCATCTGTAAAACACAACACATCAACAGCATTGCCGACCTTATTTCAACCCGCTACGGCAAAAATTTTTCAATCGCCGTAGTAGTAACCATTCTTTGCGTGGTGGGTATTATCCCTTATATAGCTTTGCAATTAAAGGCTATTTCAAACAGCATTCATATCATTACCAATACCGCCACTCCTGAAACCCCTTTGCAGAATTTTTGGCACGATGATACTTTTTACATTGCACTGATACTGGCTGTTTTTATCATTCTTTTTGGAACACGCTCTATTGATGCATCTGAAAAGCACGAGGGCCTTGTAGCTGCAGTTGCACTGGAATCCATAATCAAACTCGTAGCATTTATTGCTGCGGGTATTTTTGTGGTGTATGGCATATTTAATGGCTTTGATGATCTTTTTTCCCGTGCAATGCACCATGAATCAATGAAAGACCTTTTTCAACTGGGCAATAAAACATCTTATGCAACCTGGTTTGGCTTAATGATGTTATCCATGCTGGCCGTTGTATTTCTTCCCCGTCAGTTCCAGGTGGGCGTGGTAGAAAATATTCAGGAAAAGCACCTGAACAAAGCAACCTGGCTTTTTCCTTTCTACCTGCTGCTCATCAATATTTTTGTATTGCCCATTGCTATCGGGGGCAAGCTTGTATTTGCGGGTAACAGTGTTGATGCAGATACATTCGTATTAGCCCTTCCGCTCTATTTTAACCAGCAGTGGTTGAGCCTCTTTATTTTTATTGGCGGCTTTTCGGCAGCCACCAGTATGATCATTGTGGAAACGATTGCGATGAGTACCATGATGAGCAATAATATTGCCACGCCATTTTTTCTGTCAACCAAAAAATTTAAAACATCACCTGACGGAACGATCAGCCGCTCCATCCTCAACATCAGGCGGTTCAGTATAATCCTGATAATTGTGCTCGCCTATATCTATGATAAAACTGTGGCACAAAATTTTTCACTGGTATCCATCGGGCTGGTATCATTTGTGGCAGTGGCGCAGTTTGCGCCGGCTGTTATTGGAGGTATCTATTGGAAGAATGCATCTCAGAGAGGCGCTATGGCCGGCATTTCCATTGGGTTTATTACCTGGTTTTTTACTGCCGTTATTCCGTCTATGGCCAGCTCGGGCATTGTTGATATCAGCATTGTTAACAACGGACTTTTTGGAATTGAATGGCTTAAGCCGTTTTCACTTTTTGGTATGCAGGGCATGGATTCTATAACACATAGTTTTTTCTGGAGCATGCTGTTCAATATTACCGCTTTTGTTGCTGTATCGCTCTATAGCAAAAAAACGGAGCAGGAAATGTACCAGGCCGAAATTTTTGTAGATGTATTCCGGTATTCAGGAACTGCAGAAAGCAATATAATATGGAAAGGCACAGCACATCTCTCTGAACTGAATGCACTGCTGGCAAATTTTTTAGGACAGGAAAGAGCAGAAAAAATAATTATGACCTATGCCAGGCGAAATAATATTTCGCTGGAGCTAAAAGAAGCGGATCCACGCCTGGTGGCTTTTGCAGAAAGAATACTGGCAGGTATTATCGGCTCTGCATCGGCCCATATTATGGTAAGCAGTGTTACCAAGGCAGAAAAACTGAAAATAGATGAAGTGATTCATATCCTCCGGGAATCTCAGCAAATGATCGAACTCAACAAAGAACTAAAAAAGAAATCGGCAGAGCTGCAGAAAGCAACGCAGCAACTTACCATTGCCAATGAGCAGTTGAAAGAAATGGATATGATGAAGGATGAATTTTTGTACACGGTAACACATGAATTGCGTACGCCTATTACATCCATACGTGCCATGAGTGAGATTGTGCATGATAACACCGATATGCCGGAAGAACAACGCCAGGTATTTTTAGGTAATGTTATCAAAGAAACTGAAAGACTGAGCCACCTGATAACGCAGGTGCTGAACCTGGAGCGGTACGAAAGCGGGCGGCAACAACTGAACCTGGACCCGGTATTGCTCAACGAACTTATAAAAGACAGTATTCAATCGCTGCACCCGCTGGCAGATGAAAAGAAAATCATTATTCAGCAACAGATACCGGACTCTATGTTTTTGGTGCGGTGCGATGCTGATCTGCTGCAACAGGTAATCAACAATCTTTTATCAAACGCTATAAAGTTTGTGGAGCCTGAAACCGGTAAAATAAAGATATCCTTACACAGCAGCGATGATGAACTGCAGGTTTGGGTTGAAGATAACGGACAGGGCATTGAGCCCGGATTGCAGGAACTGATATTTGATAAATTTTTCCAGGCAAAAAATCAAACCTTAAAAAAACCACAGGGCAGCGGGCTTGGGTTGGCCATCTGCAAAAAAATAATTGATATGCACAACGGCAGAATATGGGTAGAGAGCAGCGAAGGAAAAGGTTCAAGGTTTATCTTTACACTGGCAAACAGTTAAATAAATGAACAAGGTTT
Source organism: Ferruginibacter sp. (assembly GCA_016786725.1). GTDB lineage: Bacteria > Bacteroidota > Bacteroidia > Chitinophagales > Chitinophagaceae > Ferruginibacter. The sequence continues at coordinate 128,727 of JAEUVU010000013.1, forward strand.
ATAAAATACTGGTAGTTGATGATGATCCGTACATTTTAATGTCGCTGGAGTTTTTAATGAAGAAGAACGGCTTTGATGTGATGGTGGCACGCAACGGCACTGAAGCGCTGGAACTGGTGAATAAACAATTACCCCACCTCGTGCTGCTTGATATTATGATGCCGGATGTGGACGGTTACGAGATATGCAAATACATTAAAAGCAGCGCCTCATTAAAAAATACCAAAGTAGTTTTTATGAGCGCCAAAACAAAAGAAACCGATATAAAGAAAGGATTGAAACTGGGCGCTTCTTTATATGTAACAAAGCCATTCAGTACCCGTGAGCTGGTAAAACAAATAAATGAACTGCTTGCTACTTGAGCGTAAAAGATAATTTTTCTGATATTGCCGGCAGTTATGCCGCCTGGCGACCGGAATATCCGGACGAACTTTTTACATTTCTCTCATCACTTTCTGCACAACATAATAAAGCGCTTGATTGCGGAACCGGTAATGGCCAGGCTGCAAAACAGCTTGCTAAATTTTATAAAGAAGTTTTTGCAACAGATATCAGCGAAGCACAACTAAATCAAGCGGTAGCAGCGGCAAACATTTTTTACAGTGTTGGCCCGGCAGAAAAAACAGGCTTCCCCGATGGTTATTTTGATATGCTTTGTGCAGCCCAGGCCGCCCATTGGTTCAATCATGAATTGTTTTACAAAGAAGTTGAGCGTATTTTAAAACCCGGTGGAGTGCTGGCTTTGACGGGTTATGGTTTGATAGAAATAAATGAAGAGATAGATGAGTTGATACAAATGCTTTATAAAGATATTCTCGGTGCATACTGGGATAAGGAAAGGAAATACATAGACGATCATTATAAAAGTCTTCCATTTCCTTATAAAGAAATTGCTGCACCTTCTTTTCAAATTAAATGTGAGTGGAAACTTTCGCAATTAATTGGATATCTGAATACCTGGAGCGCTTTAGGGCATTATAAAAAAATGAACAACACTCATCCGTTAAAAGAAATTTTTCCTGCTTTGCAAAAAGCCTGGGGTGGAGATGAAATAATAAAGCAGGTGCGTTTTCCGGTAATAACAAAAATCGCTTTCCTGTAACAAAATAAAACCTCATGCGTTTTAAGAAAATCATGCGAAGAACTATTCTTTACAGCATTTCTTTGATTTCCTTATGGGTTTTGCTGGCGCAGTGTTTTGTTATGAGAAACCGCTGGAACGATAATAAAGCCTATCGGGTTTTTAGAGCAAAGCAGGTTCCACTTGCCATTTATGATACTGTAATTAATCACCGGCATTTGCATTATGCCGTATGCGGTAATGGCGATTCATTACCCACACTCGTTTTTATTCATGGCAGCCCCGGAAGCTGGATGAACTACATGAAATTCATGTGGGATTCTTCCATGCGAAAAAAATACAGGATTGTTGCTATTGACAGGCCAGGCTTTGGTTACAGCGATTTTGGAAAAGCGATGCATTTGCAGGAACAAGGTGCCATTATACTTCCGGTGCTACAGAAATTAAAAACAAAACAACCAATGATCCTGGTAGGCCATAGTATGGGTGGCCCTGTGTTAGTTAAGCTGGCAGCCGACGATCCCGGGTTGTTTGAAAAGATCGTAATTGTTGCCGGTTCAATTGATGTGAACCAGGAAAAAACGGAAACCTGGCGCAGGATCATGGCTACCCGGCCGTTATATTGGTGCCTTCCGGGGGCATTTGGCCCGAGTAACACAGAAATACTTTACCTTAAAAAAGACCTGCTGCCATTGCAAAATGATTTTAAAAATATTACCTGCAAAGTTTTGTTTGTACACGGCGATAAAGATATCTGGGTACCCATTGGTAATATAGCTTACGGAAAAAAGATGATGATACATGCAGCATCCATTGCTTCAGATACCTTATTTGGTGCCGGTCACAATATTCCATGGGAGAGACCGGATGAATTTAAAAAGATACTGCTGGGATTATAGTAACTTCAAATAGCCAGGTTTAAAATTTTACATTTTTCAAACAATTCTCCCTTGCAGGTGTTAAAATCCGTAATTATATTTGCGCCACAAATGAAAAAAATAGCTGCCATATTGCTTATTATATTCACCCTGGTACAGGCAGGGCAGCTTTATTATTCTCTTTCTGGTGATACAACCATAGTTTTTGTGGCTGATGAGGAAAAATCACCTGAAAAGCCGGACACCGATAAAAAAACCGAAAAAAAAGATTATCTCTCATACCATAATATAGAGCTGGGTTTTACACACAACCTCAATACAGCATTTCATAATGCTGAAAATTTCAAGCATCCCCCTTGCCTGGAGATGCCGACACCCCCTCCCGATTTTTGCTGATCAAACGCTAACCGAATTGGCCGCCACATACCTGTGCCGGTAAATCTGTGTAACTGATCTTCAAAAATTAAAACCATGCCTGTAAATAAAAATCCGGTAGCCAGGATAATGAACCTGGTAAAACTGGAAAAAAAAGAAATAACCAATATTTATGTTTACGCCATCCTTAAAGGGCTTATACAACTTTCGCTGCCACTGGGCGTACAAACCATTGTAGGCTTTGTGCTGGGCGCTTCTATGAGGGCTTCGCTGGTGGTGCTTATTGCGCTGGTGGTGGCCGGTGTGCTTGCTGCCGGTATCATGAAGGTGAACCAGATGAAGATCATCGAAAAAATTCAGCAGAAGATCTTTGTACGGTATTCATTTGCTTTTGCAAAGCATATTCCAAAACTCGATCTTAAAAAAGCCGACCATTATTACCTGCCCGAACTGGTGAACCGCTTTTTTGATATACCTGTGCTGCAAAAAAGCCTTTCTAAAATTTTGCTGGATGTACCGGCTGCTTCTATACAGATACTTTTCGGATTGCTCTTGCTGTCATTCTATCACCCGGCATTTATACTGTTTGGTTTTATACTCATTGTATTGCTCTGGCTCATTCTGCGCTACACCGGCCAACATGCATTGCAAACAAGCATTGACGAAAGCAATTACAAATACAAAGTGGCAGGCTGGCTTGAAGAAATGGCCCGGGTGATAAAATCTATCAAGCTATCCAAACCAACTGAGCTGCACCTCCGCAAAACAGATGAGCAGGTAACCAGTTACCTGGATGCCCGTAACCGGCACTTCCGCATACTGCTGCTGCAGTACAATGTGCTGGTGATATTTAAAACCATCATCACTGCTGCCATGCTGATAGTAGGAACTTTACTGCTGGTAAATCAGCAACTCAACATCGGCCAGTTCATTGCAGCAGAAATCATCATACTGCTGGTACTTAATTCTGTTGAAAAACTTATCATGAACCTGGGCAGTGTGTACGATACGCTTACCTCAGTTGAGAAAATATCGAACCTCACAGATAAACCTGTTGAGCAAGATGGAACCGTGCCGCTTACAGAAAACAATAAGCCGCTGAGTTTAGAGATGAAGAACCTGTCTTTCAGTTACGATGATGAAACCGATGTGCTGCATGATATTTCGCTGCAGATAAATGCCGGCGAAAAAGTATGCATACGGGGTGCAGAAAGTTCGGGCAAATCAACCCTGTTGCGCCTGATGGCCGGGGCTTACAGCGGCTTTACCGGAAATCTTTTGATAAACGGATTGCCGGTAGCCAACTATAACCAGGCCAGCCTGCGGTCGCAAATGGGTGTGCTGCTTAACCGGCAGGATATATTTTTTGGCACCCTCAGGGAAAATATACTGATGGGTAACAGTTCCATCAGCATGGATGAGGTGATGGAATATGCTGATAAAACCGGCCTGAGCAATTTCATCAGCACACTTAAAGACGGATATGATACTGTACTTGACCCAACCGGCAAAAGGCTTTCACGCAGCGTTGTACATAAGATACTGCTGGTAAGGGCGCTGGTAGGTAACCCCCGTTTGGTTTTACTTGAAGAACCATGGGCGAATACTGAAACAGACTACCGCAACCGGCTTATACAGCTTTTCAACGAAATGAAAAATACCACACTGGTAGTGGTAAGCAATGATGAAAGTTTTGCAGCTGGTTGCGATAAGGTCATCACCATGTACAAAGGAACAGTATCAGTGTTAAAAACTAAAAACAAATGATCATGAACACAAACGAAATAAAAGCATACGAACATATCTATATGCACAAAAGCAACAGCCGCGTTAAGTTCTGGTTTGTTACCTGTGTACTTGTATTTATGATTTTTCTTTTTCTGCCGTGGACACAAAATATACGCTCCCGTGGATCGGTTACAACGCTCTACCAGGATCAGCGTCCGCAGGAAGTGAATACTATTATTGGAGGCCGGGTAATGAAATGGCATATCAAAGAAGGAGATTATGTAAAGGCAGGTGATACACTTGTTCAGTTAACCGAAGTAAAGGTTGATTATTTAGACCCCAACCTGCTGGCCCGTACCCAGGAGCAACTGGCTGGCAAGCAACTTTCGGTTGAATACTACAAAAACAAAGTGGGTGTAACCGGCCAGCAGATCAATGCCATCAATCAGGGCCTTCAGTTAAAACTAAACCAGTTGCAGAACAAGATGGGACAGTTACAACTGAAAGTGCAGGCAGATAGTGCAGAAGCCATTGCTGCCAATAATGATTTTTTGATAGGCACCAAACAATACACCCGCCAGAAAGCCATGTACGATAGCGGCCTGGTTTCGCTTACACAATTAGAGATACGCAACCAGCAATACCAGAATGCCCTGGCAAAGAAAATAAGCGCCGAAAATAAATTGGCCAACAGCAAGCAGGACCTTACCATCGCCAGAATTGAGATGGGCGCCCTGCAACAGGAAAATATCGAAAAGGTTACCAAGGCACAGGGCGACCAGTTTCAATCGCTCACTCAAATTGCAGGCGGCCAGGCCGATATTGCCAAATTAGAAAACCAGTTTGCCAGCTACAACATACGCAACGGCATGTATTATATACTGGCAACACAAAGCGGCCAGGTGGTAAAGGCGCAGAAAGCAGGCATCGGCGAATTTGTAAAAGAAGGGGATATGATCGCTGAGATAGTGCCTGATAAAATTGAGTATGCTGTTGAAATGTATGTGGAGCCGCTTGATCTGCCGCTGATTGCACCGGGACAAAAAGTGCGCTTTTTATTTGATGGTTTTCCTGCCATTGTTTTCAGCGGCTGGCCAAAGGCTTCATCGGGTACGTTTGGCGGAGTGATAGTGGCGGTTGAAAGCAATGTAAGTGTGAATGGCAAATTCAGGGTGCTGGTTAAGGAAGATGCTGCCGAAAAACCCTGGCCACGGGAGTTGAAGATGGGTGTGGGCGCACAGGGGATTGCCCTGCTTAAAGACGTGCCGGTTTGGTATGAGCTGTGGCGCAATATCAACGGCTTTCCGCCGGATTATTACAAAACAGAAAAGGCATCTGTACAAAAAGAAAAAAAATGAAAAGCTTAAAATATTTTTTAGTGGCTATCTTATTGATAACGCAATTAAAAACAGTTGCACAGGATACAAGTATGAAATTATCGGCACAGCAATTTTTGGAAATTGTAAAACAATATCATCCCGTAGCCAGGCAGGCCGATATTTTTGTTGAAAAAGCAAAAGCCGATGTAACCATTGCCAGGGGTATGTTTGACCCAATGCTGCAAAACGAATCATCACAAAAAACCTTTGATGGTGTTGATTATTATAATTACAACCGCCCATCACTCAACATCCCCACCTGGTTTGGGGTGGAGGTATCTGCAGGGCTGGAGTATTTATCGGGCAGCCGTACCGATCCGGTAGAAACCAAAGGCGAGAGCAGCTATTTTGGCATAAGCGTACCGCTTGCAAAAAACCTGCTGATGGATAAAAGGAGGGCAGCTTTGCAGTCGGCAAAAATTTACCGCACTGCATCGGGTGCAGAAAAAAGAAATATACTTAACAATCTTTTACTGGATGCCACAACGGGTTACTGGAACTGGGTAAAGCAATACCAGGTTTACCGCATCATGGAGGAGGCGGTAACAGTAAATGAAAAACGGCTTGCTTTAGTAAAAACAGCCTACCAGCTTGGCGACCGGCCTGCCATTGATACAACCGAAGTGCTGGCGCAACTGCAGCAGTTTGAGTTGCTGAAAAACCAGGCATTGCTCGATTTTAAAAACAGCGGGCTGGAGCTTTCCGTTTATCTATGGACAAACAACACCTCGCCTTATGAACTGCCTGATGATGTTATACCGGCAGAAGAACTGACTTTATTAAATACGGAAGCATCGCCACTACCGGAACTCAACAACCTCCTTGAAACAGCCAGGAAAAATCACCCTGAATTATTGCTGTACAATTACAAACTTAATGTGCTGGGCATTGAAAAGAAATTAAAATTCCAGGAATTATTGCCAACAGTCAACTTCCGCTACAACCAGCTGGGCAAAGGGTATGATGTATTGAAAACAGCAACCGGCCCGCTGTTTGAGAATAATTTTCAGTACGGTTTATACCTGGGCATTCCGTTACGTTTATCGCAGGGCCGGGGCGAATATAAAAAAGCAAAACTGAAGATTGAGGAAACCAGGCTGCAGCAAAGCCAGAAAATGCTGCAGATAGAAACCAAAGTGAAAATGTACTTTAATGAACTGGTTGCGCTGCAAAGCCAGGTGGCCTTGCAGGAGAAAGCCTGGAAAAATTATTTTGCCCTGCAACGTGGAGAAGACATCAGGTTTCGTGCAGGAGAAAGTTCTTTATTCCTGGTAAATGCAAGGGAAAATAAAACGCTGGAAGCTCTACAAAAACTACAGGAGCTTAAAGCAAAATATTTTATTACAGAAAATAAACTGAAATGGGCAGCAGGTATTTTAGCCCAGTAATTATTTTATAAAAATTTAAAACTTAAAAAAAATGAAATGCCCCAATTGCGAAGAAACATTAATCATGTCTGAAAGACAGGGAATTGAAATTGACTATTGCCCCAAATGCCGCGGCGTGTGGCTCGACAGGGGAGAACTGGATAAAATCATTGAAAAATCCGTGTCTGCAAATCCGCCGGCACAGGGCGGCAGTTACGACAAGCCTAAGTACGATGATCGCTATGACAATAAGGACTGGTATGATAATAACAAACACTATAAAAAACGCAAGGGTAATTTTTTGAGCGACCTGTTTGATTAGTATAAATCAAACTACGATTAAAACAATTTAAAACCTGCATACTTTTTTGCAAAAATTTCAATTATAAATTTATGAACAGCATATGGCCGTGGATCATTTTTAATGCTTTTGTATTGCTGATGCTGGCAATAGATCTGGGTGTTTTTAACAGGCAGGCAAAAATAGTAACAGTGCGGCAGGCGATTGCCTGGTCGGTAGTATGGATATCCCTGGCACTGCTGTTTAATGCATGGATATATTACAGCATGGGCAAAAAGCCTGCGCTTGAATTTTTAACCGGTTACCTGGTTGAAAAATCACTGAGTGTAGATAATATCTTTGTTTTTATACTGCTGTTTGGTTTTTTTAAAGTACCGGATGCATACAGGCACCGTGTGTTGTTTTGGGGTGTGATAGGAGCTTTGATTATGAGGGCCATTTTTATCGCTGTGGGAGCTGTGCTTATCGCTAAGTTTCATTGGATTATCTATGTTTTCGGTGCCTTTCTGATATTTACAGGTTACAAAATGTTTAAGAAGTCTGCACAGGATATGCATCCCGAACAGAACCCCCTGGTCAACTGGTTTATCAAACGCGGAAAAGTAACTGCTGAGTTTCATGGCAGCCGGTTTTTTATTGTACAAAACGGTAGAAACCTTGCAACGCCCTTGTTCCTCTGTCTTTTATCTATCGAATTTACAGATCTGATCTTTGCAGTTGATTCAATCCCTGCAATTTTCGCCATTACCAGCGATCCTTTCATTGTTTATACGTCAAATGTATTTGCCATACTGGGCCTTCGCTCATTGTATTTTGCTCTGGAGGGGGTTATCACTAAATTTCCTTACCTCCGCTTTGGCTTGGCTGTTATCCTTATATTTATCGGGTGCAAAATGCTGCTGATAGATGTATTCAAGATACCCATACTTGCTTCACTTGGCTTTATTGCATTGGTTATTACTGTATCAGTGTTTTGGAAAAAATCTGCTGCAATGGAAACATTAGTGGAGTGAGAAAGAAGCGTTTTCTGATTGTTTTTACAACCCCATCGCTTTGTAAATTGCCTCCTGTATATTGGTACGCACATTCATCCGGAGTAATTTGGTGTTTTCTCCGCCATCAGGATTAACACGGTTGCTTAAAAAAACAAAAACCACATCATATTTTGGATCGGCCCATACACAGGTGCCCGTATAGCCGGTGTGGCCAAAGGTTTGCGGCGATGCCGATAGGCTTGGATAAGGGTCAGGCCGTATCCTGTTATTCTTCTCCGGTTTATCAAAACCATAGCCACGCCTGCTGATATCGCTGTGATATGCAGTAAAAAGTTTTACCGTTTCTTCCAGTAAATATCTTTTTCCGTTGATGGTTCCACCATTCAGCAACATCTGCATAATAATAGCCAGGTCGTATGCATTGCTGAACAAACCTGCGTGGCCTGCCACACCGCCAAACATGGCAGCTCCGGGGTCGTGTACATCGCCACGCAATAATTGCAGGCGAAATTGCTTTTCCTTTTCAGTTGGTATTATTCTTTGCAACGGATACTGCTCTCTCGGTTTAAAGCCGGTGGTAGTTAAGCCCATGGGGCGGTAGAATGTATTTTCAACATAATCATTTAATGCTAAACCACTAATCGCTTCAACTATTTTTCCAAGAAATATAAAATCATTATCGCTGTAAATATACCTGCCTGTGCGGCCAAGCGGGCTGTCTAAAATACGTTTGTATAAAGTATCCCGCCAGTCGTTACGCATGTACAGGTTGTTTGCAACACGTATGCTGAAGGAATCGTTTTTTACTGCTGAATAAAATTGAGGTTTGGGTACACCGGCAGAATCTAATGTTTCTTTGTAAAAAGGAATATAGGCAACCAGCCCTGCCTGGTGCAGTAATATATTTTCAATGGTCAGGCTTTCTTTATTGGTGCCTTTAACCCAGGGCAGGTAATCACCGAGCTTTTTTTTTAAGTCGAGCTTACCTTCATCATACAAACGCATTACAGAAATAGTAGTGGCACAAATTTTAGTGACCGATGCCATATCAAAAATAGATTCTGTGTTTACAGTTTCTGCTTTATCATAAGTATAGTTGCCATAAGCTTTGTGGTAAACAATCTTGCCATCTTTGGCAACCAGCACCACTGCACCTGGTGTGGCGCCTTTGGCAATTGCATCAGTGGCAATAGAATCTATAGCAACCAGCCGGCTTACATCAAGGACACGCTTACCGGCATCAACAGTAGCTGCAAAGCTGATGCCGCTGCCGAATTTGAATTGTTCGCAAACTGTAACTGGCAGCTTTCCTTTGGCAGCAATTTTTCCCTGCAACAGGTCAATAGCAGTGTTATGAATAATGCTGTCATCTTCATAACAGGCTACCAGGTTTTTTGAGCCACACCAGTTCTTTATGGCATACGCATTTCCAAAAACAAAGGTGATGGCTTTTGTTTTTTGCTGCAGTTGAGATACCAGATTAACTGCAGCATTGCTGATACCAAAATTATTTGCCGGGGCACGGCCATACCCATGCACACCAATAACTACCTGCTTGTAATCTTTTTTAGCTTTTGCAACGATGCCGGCAATACCCGCTGCATCTTTCTTATAATCAAATAAAATCACATCTGCATTGTAATCGGCGATCATACGGTTTGCAAAAGCATTGTTGCTGTTTGTACCAACACTTATATACACAACCTCTTTTTTTACCGGCTCTTTTTTTGCAGGAAAAGGAAAATAGGTATCATCGGTCTTTTTTAATACAGTGAGCGCATTCTCAGCAATTATCCTGCGCATGCTGCTCACATCCTTGTTCAGGTCGTTGGTAAGGTTATCTGTATTGATGGGTTTTAAATTGGCAAGTCCATAAGCATATTTTGCCTTCAGCACTTTTCTGCAATGCATTTCAATATCTGCCCAGGTTATTTTTCCTGCAGCAATGGCTTCTTTTATTTTTGTGATGGCAAGCGGTACATCGCCAGGCAAACAAAGCATATCATTTCCCGCAATGACAGATTCTACAGAAGCGACCCCATCCGGGAAGAATTTTTTTACCCCCTGCATTTCAAGCGCATCTGTAAAAGTTAAACCCTGGTAACCGAGTTCATCACGCAGCAGTTTGGTTACATTATTTTTTGAAAGTGAAGTAGCCCTGTTGGCGCTTGCATCTATGGAAGGAATATATAAATGTGCGATCATCACACTGCCTACACCGGCCTTAAAAATTTCACGAAAAGGAAAGAGTTCTAGTGATTCCAGCTCCGACCTGTTTTTCCTGATTACCGGCAGATCATAATGCGAATCAACTGCCACATCACCATGACCGGGAAAATGTTTGGCGCATCCCATCACCCCATTATCCTGCATACCCTTCATGTACTGTACACCAAAAGATGCCACTTTGTATTTATCTTCTCCAAAACTGCGGTCGTTAATTACCGGGTTATCGGGATTATTATTTACATCAACCACCGGTGCAAAATTTACCTGTATGCCAATGCGTTTACATTGCTCGGCCACAATTTTTCCATATTGGTATGCAATGCTGGAGTCCTGCACAGCGCCCAGCATCATTTGTTTAGGTAAAGGCAGCACACTATCCGTCATACGCATACCAACACCCCATTCTGCATCAATAGTTACAAGCAGTGGTGTTTTGGCTAATGCCTGCAGGCGGTTTAAAATATTTGCCTGCTTCACCGGGCTGCCCTGGAAAACACAAAGGCTGCCGATGTTATATTTTTTAATCAGCTCAGTTACTAAGCTGTCGTAAAATGTTACACTTTTATTAGCATTGATGGTTGATAACCGAACCACCATCAGTTGGGCTATCTGTTCATCAGGTGAAAGGGTTTTAAAAACACTGTCAACCCAACTATTTGCTGCATTTGGTCTTTGAACATTTTGAGCAAAGGAAAATGAAGCAAGCATACAGAGGAAAAGAAGCGCAGGAATTTGTTTTTTCATATCTATAAAAATACTTAATAATGACAAAATACAACGATTTAATATGTCGGTAACCTCCAAAATGTTTTTTAACTTTGCTATATGTCAATTGCAGAAAAATACAGGCCACATTACACGTATGAAGATTATTGCCAGTGGGAAGGTAAGTGGGAGTTGATTGAAGGTATGCCGTATGCAATGAGTCCGGCACCAGCTCCTGCACACCAATCAGCAAATGCAAACTTGTATGTGGCATTTAAAGAAGCATTGAAGAATGGCTGTAAAAAGAGTAAGGCATATATACCAATTGATTGGAAAATTAATGAAGATACTGTTGTGCAACCTGATCTATTGATTGTTTGTGATAAAGTTGAAAAGAAGTTTCTTGATTTTCCTCCTGAACTTGTTGTTGAGGTCCTATCGCCTTCAACCGCAGCAAAAGACCGGGGACTTAAAAAAGAAATATACCAGTTGCAAAAGGTAAAATATTACCTGATTGCAGATCCTCAATTTAAAAAGCTGGAAATTTACCAGCTTACTAATGATCGCTACGAACCGGTTTCAATTAACCCGGAAAATTACATTTTTACCCTGGCTGATGAATGCATTGCTGAAGTGAGTTTTTCAGACATTTGGGATTAAAATATAAGCCAACATTTTTCAAAAGATCAAAAGAACTCCATTGCCCGATATCATTCAATTATTGCCCGATAACATTGCCAACCAGATAGCAGCCGGCGAAGTTATTCAACGGCCGGCCAGTGCAGTAAAGGAATTGCTGGAAAATGCCGTAGATGCAGGTGCAACTGAAATTAACCTCATTGTGAATGATGCAGGAAAGGCATTGATACAGGTCATCGACAATGGCAAGGGCATGAGTGAGACCGATGCAAGGATGGCCTTTGAACGGCACGCTACTTCCAAAATTAAAAACATAGAAGACCTGTTTAAGATAAAAACCATGGGTTTTCGTGGCGAAGCTTTGGCAAGTATTGCTGCTGTGGCCCAGGTTGAACTAAAGAGCAAAAGACCCGAAGATGAAACCGGGGTTTTTATTGAGATAGAAAACAGCATGGTTGTAAAACAGGAACCTATTGCCATGCAAACCGGTACCAGCATCGCCATGAAAAATCTTTTTTTTAATGTACCGGCAAGAAGGAATTTTTTAAAAAGCAATGCGGCTGAGTTGAGGCATATTGTGGATGAGTTTATAAGAGTTGCCATGTCGTTCCCTGAAATTTTCTTTTCATTTACCAGCAATGGGCAGGAAGTTTTTCACCTGGAGAAGGGAAGCATGAAACAACGCATTGTGCAGATACTGGGCAACAGCTACGCTGCCAAACTGGTACCAGTGCAGGAACAAACGGATTACATGAACATTTATGGTTTTGTGGGAAAGCCCGAAACGGCGAAAAAGACAAGAGGTGATCAATATTTTTTTGTAAACAACCGCTTTATCAAAAGCGCTTACCTCAACCATGCAGTGATGAATGCTTTTGATGAAATGATCGCAAAGGACAGTTTCCCGATGTACACGCTGTTTATTGATTTGGATCCTTCGCAGGTGGATATCAATGTGCATCCAACAAAACAGGAAATAAAATTTGAGGACGAAAAAATTGTGTACGCTTTTGTGCAGAGCGCCATCAAACATGCACTGGCACAATTCAGTATTTCACCAACACTCGATTTTGAACTGGATGCATCTATACAAAGCTTAGATGCCATAAGCAAGCCTTTTACTGACGAAAAAAAATCATCTGCTTCATCATCATCTTTATACAACACGTTCACAAAAAAAAACCAGTCGCATTTTATTGAAAGCAAAAGTGAACTGAAGCACTGGAGAGATTTTTACGAACCGAAAGACAAGTTGACCGATGACCGTTGGCCGTTGACCGGGGGGCAACCTGCTGCTGTTCAGCAGTTACACACGACCAACGAGCAACGGCCAACAACCGGCAACTTACTGCAATTACACAACAGCTTCATAGCAGTACAAACTGAAAGAGGCTATTACCTGGTTCATCAGCAAAATGCACACGAACGTATTTTGTACGAACGATTTGCATTGGCTGTTGAAGGAAAACCGATTGCCACGCAGCAAAGCCTTTTTCCGGCAACCATTGAATTACATGCAGCGGATGCAGTTTTATTAAAAGAACTATTACCCGATATGAATCACCTGGGTTACCAGCTTGAACCTTTTGGCAACAATACCTTTGTGATACAGGGTACACCAGCCGATGTTAGCCAGGGCAATGAGAAGATGGCTATTGAAAAAATGCTGGAGCAATACAAACACTTCAGCAACGACCTCAAATACAGCAAGCGTGAAAAACTATTACGCTCACTTGCATTGCAGCAATCAATAAAAGCCGGGGTTTCTTTAACAGGAAAAGAAATGACATCCCTGATAGAAGACCTTTTTAATTGCGCCGTACCCAACACTACAGCAAACGGTAAACCCACTTACCTGGAGTTTAAAAAGGATGAGCTGGATAAGATGTTTGGAAGATAAGGTTTCACGCAGAGATAAAAAGAGGAGCAGAGGTAGCCGAGATTTTGCTTTGCGTTCTCTGCTTCTTTGCGCCCTCTGCGTGAAACCTCCCAAAATAAAAAAGCCTGCAACATTGCTGTTACAGGCCTTGCTTTAAAATAACCCTGGCATTACAATTTTTGGAACCGGGCTATACACACGTTGTTTCCATAAATTAACCTGATTGTATATTGCCCGGCAGGCAGGTTGCTTACATTTAGCGTAATTATATTATTACCTGTATGCCCTTGTTGTGTTTGTTGCATTACCACCATGTTTAAATGATTAAACACAACAATATTGATCATTTGTGGCTGTGTTAAAACCAGGTTTACGCCGGTTACAGCACTGGCCGGGTTTGGAAAAGCCTGCAGTTCGCAGATATTTGACAGTTGACCAATATAAATATTGCTGCAATATTCTTTAACACATCCGCCCTGCAAAGTGGCTTTTAAGCAAACCCTGTACATGCCGGTATCCTGGAAGGTGTAGAGCGGGTTGTTTTGATGCAGAATTACAGGAGTACTATCACCCAGCTTTGTTATAAACCATACCTGGTCAAGTATGGGTAATGTTGCATTGGCAAAGAACTGTATCTTATTGGCCATGGTGGTGCTTCTTACAAAAGTGTAACCCACATGGGCAGTGTCACAATTTATCTGCGGCAATACAGTTATCTGGTGGCAGGTGGTAGAGGCACATTGATTGCTGCGCCATACAGTTAAGCAGGCTGTATAAGTACCGGGCTGTGCGTAGCGGTGTGTGGCTACAGGGTCATGGCTGCCGGTGCCGTCACCAAATGTCCAGATGTACTGGAAAGTGGGATTGATATAATCTGGCGTGAATTTATATTTCTGGTTATCATTCGGGAAAACCTGGTAATGAAATTTAGACAATTGTGTACAAGGCGGAACAGGAACGGGCACTACAATAGTATCACAGCTTTCACGGAAACAGGTTGTGTTCTGGCCTGAATAAACACGCAGGCAAACAATATAAGTGCCAGGCTGTGCATATTCATGTACAGCATTCCATGTAGTAGCTGTTGTACCATCGCCAAAACTCCATACAGCAAAAGCATTGGGTGTTGGCGGCGCACTTAAATTAGTGAAATGTACTTTTCTTGGATTTAAAGAATCCAGGTGCCAGCTAAAGCTCACCGGGAAATTACATGGTGGTGTTACAACAATGGTGTTGCATTTTTCACGAACACATACAGGCTGCGTAGGTGTACCGATATTGCTGTTTTTCTTCACCCTCAGGCAAACAGTATAGCTGCCTGCATTTGCATAAATATGCGTTGGATTTGCAACATTGGGATCGGTTTGCAGGCCGCTTACCGATGTACCATCACCAAATGTCCACCTTACCGAATCTGTTGCATTGATAGGCGTACTGGTATTGGTGAATTTGATGCGTAACGGATGAGCAGGATCTGGCTGCGAGGTAAAATTAACCACCAGGTTACAAGGCACTGTTACCAAAATGGTGTTACATTTTTCACGTACACAGGGAGGCGTTGTTGGTGTATTGGCACTGTTGTTTTTCTTAATCCTCAGGCAAACGGTGTATGCGCCGGCTGTTGTATAAATATGTGTTGGGTTTGCAACATTCGGGTCGCTCTGTACACCACTCAATGATGTGCCATCACCAAATGTCCAGCGCAGTGAGTCTGAAAGGCTCACAGGCACGCTGGTATTGGTGAATTTAATCCGCAATGGATTGTTTGGATCGGGTTGCGAAGTAAAATTAACTACGAGGTTACAAGGCTGTTGAATGGTAATTGTTCTGCAGGTTGATCTTACACATGGCGCTGCAACGGTACCCGGATGTTTTTTTATGTAAAGGCAAACATTATAAGTTCCTGCATTGGCATAAGTATGTACCGGATTGGCCACATTGGGATTACCCTGCACACCTTTTAAAGTAGTACCATCGCCAAATATCCATAACAAAGAATCTGTTGCAGCCACCGGTGTACTTGTATTGGTGAATTTAATGCGTAAATGATTATTTGAATCGGGCTGCGATGTGAAATTAACCACCAGGTTGCAGGGAGCAGTTACTACAACTGTATTGCATTTTTCACGAACACATACAGGCTGTGTTGGTGTACTGATGTTGCTGTTTTTCTTTATTCTCAGGCAAACGGTGTAGCTGCCGGCAGTTACATAAATATGGGTTGGATTAGCAACATTGGGATCGCTTTGCAGGCCGCTTACTGATGTTCCATCGCCAAATGTCCACCTTACCGAATCTGTAGCATTGATTGGCGTACTGGTATTGGTGAATTTGATGCGTAATGGATGGGCTGTGTCGGGTTGGGAAGTAAAGTTTACAACAAGATTGCAGGGTGGTGGCCCCTGAACAACAATCGTTTTGCAGATCTGTTTTATGCAGGGGGTATTGCTTCCATTATATCTTATTATTTTTAAACAAACAGTGTATGTACCAGGCGCTGCATAAATATGTACAGGGTTAAACTGGTTTGAAGAAGTACCATCACCAAATGTCCAGAGTATAGAATCTGAAGCGACAGTATTTGTACTGGTGTTTTGAAATTCAATTCTTAATGGATTGGATGCTGTAGCCGTCCAGGTAAAGTTGGGAACCATATTGCAGGGAGACTGCACCACAACAGTCTTGCATATTTCTCTTACACAAGGTGTAGTGCTGCCCACATTTCCGTTTTTCTTAACCCTTAAACAAACAGTGTATGTACCGGGTGCAGTATAAGTATGCGTAGGGTTTACAGCAAGCGAACTGGTGCCATCGCCAAAGGTCCATCTTACAGAATCGGTTGCTGCAAGCGGCACCGATAAATTCTGAAACGCAAGCGTTAATGGATTGGCTGCGGTGCTCGTCCAGCTGAAATCAACCACCAGGTTGCAGGGCTGGGAAATAACTACTGTTTTTGTCAGTGTTTGTGTACATACCGGCACATTATTAGGGTTAACTCTCAGCACCGTATGCACCACGGCATAGGAGCCGGGCAATGCATAAGTATGTGTTGGTGAGATCAGCTGGCTTCCGGTGGTACCATCACCAAAACTCCAGAAATGGCGTACAAACGGAGAATCGTTGGTAATAGCCGGGTTGAATTTTACCGTAAAATTGGTGAGGTACTGTACTGCAAAATCGGGATTGCAATTGGGGGTGGTTTGGGCTGTTGCTTTAAAAGTAAAAGCGGCAAGGGTAAGCCACAGCAGCGTAAAGATCTTTTTCATAAAAACTGTTTACAGGTTAAAGGATAAATAGGGCCTTAAAGCTTTAGGTAGATTCTGCAGTTTATTATTTTGTTGCCTGAAGGGTAAAAATATCAATAATTTTCCCGGATTGCAAGCAGGAATTTTTCTACAGCCTTGCGAACAGGAGTGGCTCCTGTTATATAGTTATTAGCCAGTACCGAGAAAATGAGCATCTTGCCCTTCTTAGTGATTAAGACGCCGCTTAAAGCGCAATTATTGCTCAGGGTGCCGGTTTTTGCGTAGATGAAGCCACTGTCTTTTTTAAAGTAAGAAGACAAAGTTCCTTCACCACCGGTTGGTAAAATATTTTTTAAGCGCTCCCACCCAAACTCATTTTTTGTTCTGTTGATGATATACACAAAAGACTGCGGGGTAAATAAATTGTAACGGCTCAGTCCGCTGCCATCCACCCACCTGGGTTTTTGGGGAACGTCTTTCAAACCTGTTTTTAATAAAGTATCAATGATCTTTTCATCACTCATGTAGCCCAGCTTTTCATTGCTGGCCATCAGTAAAGTTTGCTCAGCAAAAAAATTATCACTGCGGTGCATCATGGGCTTAAAGAGGGAGTCGGAGGGTTGGGAATGGATGGGTTTCCAGTTTTTTAAAAATACAGTTCTTGGGTGACCGTCAGCGCTCATTATAGTAAATGCTGAATCATCTAATCTAAAGTTTGGAAAAAGAGTAAAAAAACTTTTGATTTTAATACTATCGGAAATAATCCATGATACTGTTTCATTTCCATTTGTTACAAATGGAAATGAAGAATTTTTAAATCCTGTTAACGATGAGTCAAATGAAAAGAAATTATCTGAGATGTTTCTTTTAACCTTAATTCTTAGTTTAGGTTCAAGGAAATTGCTAATATCGTGTCCATTGATTTTCCATGGTACATGTATGTTATCATTGATAACAGAATCAAAGAAAAGCGATTGTGTTTTAAAAAGAGAAATCCATGGCCTTCTTTTTTCACCTAAAGAGTCATTCAGCTTTCGCTCTTTAACATCGTTTAATTTTAGATCAATCACATTTCCATAAATAGGAAAACTATTTCTTTCAGCCATATAATCATCTTCGTAATCATTCCATGCCCATCCATTTCCCCACCGTTCCTCTCTCCAGATCGTATCAAGCAGAGAAACATTTTTATATTGCTTGCCATACTTAACTATGAGATCCATTACGGGTTGCCTCTTAAAATCGGGATGCAGTAAAGTAGGATCACCGGTTGGCTGAATTGCAAATATTCTGAATTTTTCACCTGGAGTTCCAGATAACGTATATTTCAACCCCACCAAACTATCCCCTAAATATTTCATCCCTGCATACAGCGTAAACAATTTGGTATTGCTTGCCGGAATAAAATATTTATCAGCATCATAATTATACCAGTATTTGTTTGTTGCCGGTTCGTAAATGCTGATGCCGATATGGCCTGTACGGATGGCGGTGTCTTTAAATAAAACAGCATCGGCCTGTTTGCCTATTTGTTTGGATACAGAGCATGAACTGATAAAGCCAGGCAGTAGCAGGCATCCCATCCATTTACAAATGACCCATAACGAACGACCAATGACAAATCTCATATAGCAGCTTGATTTTTTACAATGCTCATTTGCTGCTAAAGTTATAATTTTCAACACTATTAAGTAATACAAATGTTGCAGGTAAAAAAACTGAAATTATTTTACAGGCTGCTGCTGCCGGTAGCCATGCTCATATTTACCATAATCCTTGGTACGGCAGGCTATATAGTTATTGAAGGCTTTGGTTTTTTGGAAGCGTTGTATATGACGGTAATCACGATCTCAACTGTGGGCTTTACCGAAGTAAGGCCACTGTCAGAAACAGGGCGTGTATTTACCATCATCCTTATCCTGGTAAACCTCGGACTGTTTACTTATTATGTCACATTGCTCACCCGTTTTTTTTCGGATGGAGAATTTACTAAACTGTATAAACAGATAAAAATGGAAAACAGTATTCAACAATTGCACCAGCATGTAATTATCTGCGGCTTTGGCCGCAATGGTAAAGAAAGCGCCCATATACTTCACAATAATAAAATACCTTTTGTGGTGCTGGAAGAAAAGAACGAGCAGGAAAAAGATATGGATTTTGATGTACCCTATTTTATGAAAGGCGATGCCACCAAAGATGAAGTACTGCTGGAAGCCGGTATAAAAAATGCAAGGGCCCTCATTACCACATTGCCGGTAGATGCTGATAATTTATTTGTGGTGCTTACAGCAAAGCAACTCAATCCGCAGATAAAAGTTATCAGCCGGGCATCGCAGGACTCGTCTGTAAAAAAATTAAAAATTGCCGGCGCCGATAATGTGATAATGCCGGATAAGATTGGCGGCGCCCACATGGCTACGTTGGTGATGCTGCCGGATGTGGTGGAGATGCTGTCCATCATGGGTACACAAAACAATCCGCATTTCAGGGTTGCGGAAATACATTGCAACAAAAATATTTCGCTGGGCGAACTGGACCTGTGGAGCAAAACAAATTGCACATTGCTGGGTATAAAAAATCCGGATAATCATTATACCATTAACCCGGATGCAGCTTACCAGTTAAATGCAGGCGAAAGGTTAATTGTAATGGGCAGCGATGAGCAGATAGAAAACGCAAAAAAGCTATTATGAAAGAAGTAAAAAGTAAAAATTCAAAAATAAAAAAGGGAAGCCGATTTTTTTTGACTTTTTAATTTGCTTTAATTTTTTACTCCCTTTCCTGCGCCCTCAGCCACCGCTCCGGAATCTCATTGCGGCTGGCCTGCACATAATCTGTGTAACTGCACGGAATGAATTTCTTATTCGGCAGCTGCATCCACCAGCGGCGTGTTTTTTTGCTTTGCAGAAAAACTGATTCCACTTCATTAAAACTGGTATAATATTCATTAAAATGTTCCCTGTCTTCAATGGCAGCTTCCTGCTTACTTCGGCTCTTACCATCAATAAAATACCAGAGCATTTGTGAAATCTGTTTGGCGCTGAGTTCGTGCAAATCCTGTTGTGGCAGGTAACCATAAATGCCAAAGCTGTTTAGTTTATAACTAAGCCCGGCAAACCTTGCAAGTATGCAGGCTTCTTCACCTGTAAATCCGTTGGGGCTTTCAACACTTGCAGGGGAGTCGCTATATTTTATTGCACTTATATCAAAGCTTAGTAAATGGGTATTCCTTATCACAGGTTCCATCTCTTCTAAATTTTCACGGGCTGCACCCACACGGTAACAATCAAAGCGCAGTTTATCCATAGTTTGCAACATGCGGGGATGCACAAAATAACTCTGAAAGCCGATGTGGTTGTAATGCTTTACCAGGTTGGGTTCGCCGGTAAGCATTTCCAGTAAAAAATTTTCGCTGCGTAAAGGGTTTTCTCCTTTCAGGTTGATGGTGGCATCAATGCAGGTTGCTTCTACCACCTGTTGCAATTCTTTGTAAGCAAAATATTGCGCCAGCGTAATATCATGGCTTCCGCCCAGTAACACCACTGTTTTGTTCATGCGGAACAATTCTGCCAGTACGGTTTGCACAGCAGCATAACTGTCATTTAAAACAGCGCCGGTCTTTATATTTCCAATATCAGCAATCACCACATCGGTATGCCAGTAGTGCAACTGGTATAAATGCTTACGTATGCTGTTGGCTGCATTGGCAGTGTTATCAAATGCGCCGCTGCCCCTTGTTTCGTTAATGCCAACCAAAACAATATCAACGCCGGTTATATCGGGCAGCTCATTTTCGTAAATAGCAATATGCCGGGCAAGCTGGCCATCAGTATATCCCTTATCATCATTCAATTCGTGAACGGGAATGGCGGTTAAAAAATCGTGCAGATCGTACATTAAAAAAAATTTGAACAAACCTAAATGATTAATTTCAAATAGTAGATTTTCTTCAGTAAAATCAACTACTGTATTTTACCTATTACCACTTAGTGGTATCTTTTTATAACAAAAAGAATTCTACTTTACCGAAGATTTTTTACAATTTAAATATATGTTCAAATTTAAAGTCATAATATTTATTTTACTGTTAGTATCTTTTTTAAAATCAACAGGTCAGAAATATGACTGGGGTAAATATAATAAATTGAAGTTTATCGAAGATTCCATAAGGAATTCCTCATTTTGGGGTGAAGAAAATCAAATTATTTACCCAATTCAGGATTCAAAAGCAGATATTGAGATAAGAGGTTATTCAACATTGCATAATAGAAATGGTGTAGTGAGAATTATGAGAGCATTTGGTGATTCTGTACTTTTTCAAGAAATCCAAATGGCTCGTCATGATACTCTTACATTTCCGAAAATTAGAAATACTATTTTTAGAAATATTGATAATTATTCTCATTGGGAACTGCAAAAATTACAAGTGCGTATCAGGCCAGACAGTTTTTTAAACTGTCTGATAAATAAGGGATTATTCACATTCGGCAACCTTGAAAAAGCAAAAAAGGAGTTTAAACAAAACCACAAAAAAGATATAGATAAAGGAGTAAAATATGATTTTCAAAAAAAAGCTATTTTCTTTTTTGAAGTAAAAATTGGAAATCGAATCAGGTCTTTTTCTACTTATTTAATTAGATATTACGACGAGAAAACTATTGATGATTATATTCATTATGGCGGTGAGATAACTGACTTTTTTGTTTCAATTTTTAAAAATGCAAAAACAAAACACTTTGAACAAGTTTTTTAAAAAAGCCAACAATGAAACATTTTTATTTCTGTCCAACAATCGGAGCTTTCAAAGATTGAGTATTTCTGAAATGAAAAAGATTAAGGGGAAAGGCGTAGACCCTACACCAGCTCAAGTTCAGGCGTTATTAATTTTATTAAATGGCGGCACAGGAGTTTTGCAAGCTGGCGGAACTGCTATATTTCGTGTAGGGGTTCAGATGAACGATTCGCATGGTGCAGATATACTAGCAGATTTTAATACTCAAATTGCTCTCTTCGCCAGTACTAATGTAGGCTACAATATGTTGAGTAGACTGCAACAAGTAGCGACTCAAAATAACATGCATATAAATGTTACCGGCACAAACGCCCCAAGCGGAGCAGCAGGTCAATTTTATGATACTCCTGTGGGCGGTAACTTGTTATTAGGCCTTTTAGATTTTTCAATCAGTCCTACCGATTGGAATTATAAAAAGCAGTTAGCTGAGCATTTTGGCACCATAGCTCACGAACTTTTTCACGCATTTATTTATATATCTAATGGAAATACCAGTTATGATAATACTGTCAGATGTGAACTGGATGCATATTTGATGGAATTTATGGCCTGTGCAGAAGTAGATCAAAAAAATGACCTTTCAGGTAATGATTCATATACCAAATGGAATACCAGCTTATATTCTACAGGCCAGGCTGGGCGTCAAGCTACTGAAAACCTCTTTAAATTTAATTTTGCATGGTATGATATTTTTCGTAACAAAAATCTGACTATAGATAATTACAACACTCTAATCACATATTTTAAAAATACAACTCAAGGTTCCGGAGGGTACTATGCAAACTTAACAGATTCTGAAATAGACGCAACTGTATTTACTACATCGCCGTTTAATGATTTTTATTCTAATGCATATAGTCAATCCTCATATTATGATAGTTGCATACCATATGTATTAACATTTAGCCCACCTAGGCACCCAGTTGGCGCCCTTGATATGTTTGGATTTTCGTGGGATGTTTGGTACACAATGATTGATTCAGCAAATCCTCCAGTTTATAGCGGCGGGGTAGGGAATGACCCGAATGGGGCTTATAATAATGAAGACTTTGACCACGGGTTTAATTTTTGGTGGGCGTTATTTAATCAAAGCGGAATAATAGACGGGCATAATTATGAAGAATGGTACGAAGATGCAGAAAATCAGTATTTAGATGGCGGAGATGAAGAGCCTGGTGAATTCTGGCGGGATATTCATTATAATGGATATGGCTCAAGCTATAGTCACTCATAAAGGATAATATAATTTTATAAATCTGCATTTTGATGCAGATTTTTTTGATCAATAATTTTTTAAACTGTGCTTGTAATAAAGGATATTTTAGAAGCTGTTGATTTTTACTTTCCCAAAAACTATGGAATAATTTTATCGGGCAGTCAAAGAAACAATAGAGAATTCAAAAGAGAATCTGATATTGATGTTGTTGTTTTTGATATGCTTTCAAGTTGCTTATGGACAAAAAATGCTGAAAAAAATGGGTTCAGAATTGATTTTACAATTCTACCAGTAAATGATATTGAAAATGTGCTACGGGATGACATTTTTGAACCTAAAAATGTTCTGATGTCTATGTTAACTGATGGGAATATTTTGCACGACCCCTATTTAATATTACCTCATATAGTTGATAAGGCAAAACAGTATTACGATAAATTGCATTTTAAAACAGAGATTACTTTCAAAAACTATTTTATCGAATTTTTAAAGTTGAAGAAGTTATTTTCTCTGAAATTAAATGAGGCGGATAAGATTATTTTACTTAGTGATTTTGTTAATATTGCTTGTACACTTGAAACTATCAAATTGACAAACTGGCAATTGAAAACTAAGCATAAAATTATTTGTCTGAGTGAGAAATCGCCCGTTTTCTTAAACAAAATTTTAGAATTATATAAAAGAGGTGTTTGTGATGATTATGCCCCAATAATTGATTTTATAGATAGCTATAGGACAGAGATTCGAAATGTTGCATTACAAGCAGGTAATGAAAAATATTGCCTTTTAGTCGTTGATGTAGGATACAAAGATTTTTCTTTTTCATATTTTGTTAAAAATATTCTTCCAATCATAATTGCAGATCCTGAAATATCAAGCTGCTATAGATACTTTTACCCATCTCCTATAAATTATCGAACAAAATACAAATTTGATATAAGCCTTGTTTTCGATATTGCTTCGAAAAGCAGATCTCAAATATTATTAATAATTGAGCAAACCCTTACTGGGGTATCACAAAAAAGATTATTTTTTGATTATTTTTTAGAAAATATAAATACTGAACAT
Source organism: Ferruginibacter sp. (assembly GCA_016786725.1). Lineage (GTDB taxonomy): Bacteria > Bacteroidota > Bacteroidia > Chitinophagales > Chitinophagaceae > Ferruginibacter. The sequence goes on from JAEUVU010000013.1 coordinate 152,607, forward strand.
CCAAATGGTTGCTTTGATGATCTTCATAATCATATTAATAATAACATTCGTAATCTTATATTTAAGCAAGATGACTTTGACCAAAGAACAGTATTCAAATTCTTTCTTTCTCCGACATTTTTTCTTAAGTCATTTCTTGGAATTGATAATAACGAATTTCAAATGATTAATTCAATGATTGCACAAAAATGGCTTTTCACTAAAAAAGAACAACAAAATGCTAAAAATCATCAGGGTTTAATCAAGGCAAGTATGCAAATAATTGAAAAGACGCAAGATTTTTATAAAGACAATTTAAGTTTAATAATTAAATCTTTGAAACAAGAAATTAATTCAAACGAATTTTTAATGGATGAAAGTGAAGGTCTATACTCTCTTCTTAAAAATACTGCACTTAGACTTTCTTCATCAATTAATACTACCGGGAACCTGACATTAAAAATATTGGAAGCAACCGGATTCAAAAACCCTCAAAAAATTTATGTATACAGAGCTATTTTAGAAGAAATAATGTTAATGCTTTGTATTGGGAATCGTTTAAAAATCATGCTTTTATATAGTACTTCAAAAGCAGCAAATGAAATACATTGAATTTTAGAAGATGTTAAAATTTCCTCATGAATATCAAATGGAAACAAAAGATTGTGGGCCAGCATGCATCAAAATCATAACAAAATATTATGGTAAGGAGTTTGATTTGAATTATTTATACAGTATTTGTGGGCTTACAAACGAAGGTGTTAGTTTCTTCGATATTTGTTACGTATGTGAAAAGATTGGGTTTAGGGCCTTGTCATTTAAATTTAGCTGGAAAGAACTTTTAGAAGTAAAGCCATTGCCATGCATTGTTCATTGGAATAGAAGCCATTTTGTAGTAGCATATAAGATAACAGATAAACATATTTTCGTGTCTGATCCAGCTAGTGGACTATTAAAGTATACAACAAATGATTTTAAAAAAGGATGGTTAGGTTCAGAAATCAGATGGGCTGTATTGATAATTGAACCTATAGATCAATTAAAATAGGTATTAATAAATACTATGCTTTTCGTATCGCTAAATTGTTAACTTCGCCAATACAATAATTTTTAAAGATGAGCAATAAGCAGGAAGTACTACAGGATGTAGTGATCAAATTTGCAGGCGATAGCGGTGATGGTATGCAATTGACCGGAAGCCAGTTTACCAATAACACAGCCATGCTGGGGATAGACCTGGCAACCTTTCCCGATTTTCCGGCAGAGATACGGGCCCCGATAGGAACCTTGCCCGGTGTGAGCGGTTACCAGTTGCGCTTTTCAAGCGACAGGGTATTTACACCAGGCGATGCCTGCGATGTGCTGGTAGCTATGAATGCTGCTGCATTAAAAACAAACCTCAACGGATTAAAACCCGGCGGAAGGATCATTGCCAATGAAGATGGTTTTGATGCAAAGAATTTGAGGCTGGCAAATTATCCCGAAGGTGTAAATCCTCTGGAAGATAACAGCCTGGGCAATTACGAGGTGATACGCATGGATGTAACCAAGATGACCCGTGAAGCATTGAAGGACATTACCATGGGTGTAAAAGAAAAAGACCGTGCAAAGAATATGTTTGTGCTGGGCTTTTTGTACTGGATGTACAACCGTGATATGGATACCACCATTGGTTTTATAAAAGAAAAATTTGGTAAGAAACCGGAGATATATGAGAGTAACGTAAAAGCATTGCAGGCGGGATATAATTATGGAGATACTACTGAAACCTTCACCACAAGGTATAAGGTTGAAAAAGCTAAGATGGATCCCGGAACTTACCGCTCTGTAATGGGCAACCAGGCTGTATCTTATGGTTTGATTGCCGCTGCAGAAAAAAGCGGGTTGCCTTTATTTTTAGGAAGCTATCCCATTACACCTGCCAGCGATATTTTGCATGAGCTGAGCAAGTATAAAAATTTTGGCATCAAAACCTTCCAGGCAGAAGACGAGATAGCTGCCATCACTTCGGCCATTGGCGCAAGCTACGGCGGCGCTCTTGCTGTAACTACCAGCAGCGGTCCCGGTATTGCATTAAAAGGCGAAGCGATAGGCCTTGCAGTGATGCTTGAAATTCCTTTGATTATTGTAAATATCCAAAGGGGCGGCCCATCAACAGGTTTGCCAACCAAAACCGAGCAAAGCGACCTGATGCAGGCTTATTATGGCCGCAATGGCGAATGCCCGATGCCTGTAATTTCTGCATCTACACCAAGCGATTGTTTTAATGCAGTATATGAAGCGGTGAGAATTTCTGTACAGCACATGACACCGGTGATGTTCTTAAGTGATGGTTATATTGCCAATGGCGCCGAGCCCTGGAAATTTCCGGCAGCAGCCGATCTGCCAGAAATAAAAACACAGTTTGCATCGCAAAACTTTGCAGATGTAATGGATAAGGAAGGTAAATTTCAACCCTACAAAAGAGATGATAAATTAGTTCGCCCATGGGCGATACCCGGCACTCCGGGATTGGAACACCGTGTTGGCGGTTTGGAAAAAGCGGATATTACCGGTAACATCAGCTACGATCCCGAAAACCACCAGCATATGGTTAAAACCAGGCAGGCTAAGGTGGATATGATTGCCAATTACATTCCTGACCAAAAGCTGGATAGCGGAGAAGAAAGAGGCAAGGTATTGGTTTTAGGATGGGGTAGTACTTATGGCGCTATAAAAAGTGCCTGCACTGAATTGCAGAAAGAAGGCCATTCAGTATCACATGCACACTTACGCTACATCAGGCCGTTTCCTAAAAACCTGGGAGACATCCTGAAGAATTTTGATACAGTGCTGATACCTGAGATCAATAACGGGCAACTGGTAAAAATTATCCGGGATGTATATTTTGTGGATGCAAAGGCTTACAATAAAATTATGGGTGTGCCTATTACCAAAGGGGAACTGGTATCTGAGATCAGGAATCTTCTGTAAGAAAACTAGTGCCACAATAAAAAATCCCGTTCTGTTTTACAGAACGGGATTAATATTTTAAGCAGTTTATGTTTTATTACCTGATCCTTTCTCTTCCAAAAGTATAGCCGATCTTAACATTGAATGTAAAGTAAGCATCTTTGTTTTTTGAATGGCCACGCTCGCCACCAACAACAGTCGTGTGGCCCGGATTCAGCTCATACTGGCGGTCGTTCAGCAAAAGTGCATTGGTTAACTTTGCGCCGGTAAAATAATTGGCGTATAAAGTAGGGTCAATGTACTCCTTGCTCACATCATCTAAGTAATCAGTATTTATTTTCCTGTAAACAAATTCGGCCCTGAGGCTCAATGATGAACCAATATCATATTTTGCGCCGATACCCATTGGAATATTCAATTGGTTAAGGCTATATCTTTTTCTGTCAGGATATTCAGCAAATCCCTGTCCTTCTGTACTTAAAGGTTGCAGATCTACCCATTTACCATTTAATTTGGCCTGTGGCTTAAACGAGAAAAACCCAACCCCGGTAAGCAGATAAGGAGAGATAAGCGGGGGTTCCTTGTCTTCATTATTTCGCCCGATTATATATAAAGGATGAATTTCGAGGCCAAGCATGAAGTCTGTTATCTTGGATTTGAAACTTAAATTTCTTTCGTACCTGCCGTATGTGGAAGGCGCAACTTTTGCAAGTACTTTATCATCAGCCTCCACAGTTCCAAAAGTGGCTTCTAACCTGAGCGCCAGCATATACTCATACATAGCTGTAAGCGAAACGCTGCCGGCAAAATTCGTTTTACCCAGGTTAAGGTCTTTTACAAATTTTTTACCTATACCTTTATTACCCCCTATATCCGTAAGACAGTTCATTGCACCTATTGAGCCACCCAGTTCAAATATAATAGGGTTATCGTAGTATTTATTATCGTAAAAATAATACTGGGCCGAAGCTTTGTTTACTGATACGGAGAGCATTAAAATAACGCTGAAAAGAATTGTGAGTTTTTTCATTTAAGTATATCCTTTTTTAAAATATATTGGCTGGGGTTTTAAAAGGATCAGCTATATCATGCAAATAAAACAATTATTCTGCAATTTCAATTCAACTTAAGGTTTTTTCTTTACAAATTTACAGATACCGCGTAAACCACATTCGCTGCACCGGGGCTTTCTGGCAACACAAATATATCTTCCATGCAATATTAGCCAATGATGTGCAATATGAATATAGGCCGAAGGGATATTTTTAGTTAATTGTTTTTCTGCTTCCAACGGTGTTTTTGCGTTTACGGTTAAGCCTATTCTTGCACTTACCCTGAAAACATGGGTGTCAACTGCCATGTTAGGCTGGTTATCTATTACCGAGGTTATTACATTGGCTGTTTTGCGGCCTACTCCCGGCAGCTGTATCAGTTCATCAACCGTCATTGGTACCTGGCCGTTAAATTTCTCCAATAGCATATTGGCCATGCCTATCAGGTGTTTGGTTTTGTTGTTTGGGTAAGAAATGCTTTTTATTAATGGGAATAGTTCTTCAAAAGTTGCTTTGCTTAAGGCAACAGCATCAGGGTATTTTTCAAATATTGCCGGTGTGGTAAAATTAACCCGTTTATCGGTGCATTGTGCCGATAGGATGACTGCTACCAGTAGCTGAAACGGATCATCGTACAATAATTCTGTTTCTGCATCGGGGGCATGTTCTAAAAAATAATCTATAAAAAACCGGTACCGTTCTTTTTGGGTCATAAAAATCCCCCGATGATTGTCGGGGGATAAAATTACGTTAAAAGAGGGATGCTTTAAGCCTGTGGTGTAAGTTCGGCCACTGCTTTTTCGGCATAACTCAAAATATTGTCGATTGTTTTCTGGCTTGGTGACATTTTCAGTGCTTCCAGCCTGCTATGAGCCGAGTTTATCACTTCAAATTTTTCACGTAAACTCCAGTCTGTTTGCAAAGCAGCCTTTATAGCGGCTGTTTGTGCTGGGGAAGTTTCGTTATACAAATATTGTAACAGATCTTCCGGGGTAAAGTTGTGCATATTAAGGTTAAGTTGCTTGTGCGTTAAGAAATTAAATATCCATTATCCGGTTATTAAACGGTTGATACAATGGAATATTGCTTTTACGTTAAATTTATTTGTTTTCCGGGGCGGATTTAACAATGAAAAGATCCTCATTGTCTTTTTTCATCAGGTACTTTTCACGGGCGTACCTTTCTATGCCTTGTACATTGGTTTTCAACAGGTACTGTTCTTTTTCTGCACCTGTAATAAGCTGTTTTAAATGTGTCTGGCTTTTTTCGAGACCATTTTGCCTGCTTTTTAGCTCAAAAAGCGATAAAATATCCTTTTGATCAAAAAAAAGCATCCATACAGCGAAAAACACACCCGTAAGCAGGTATTTGTTTTTAATCCAGGATGGAAGCCTTCCCAAACCCCTCCAAAGGAGGGGCTTTACGGTACTTCTAATATTTGCAGATTCTTCCAATTTTCAGACTCTTTAAAGTCCTTCCCTCTGGGAAGGATTTAGGATGGGCTACCAAATTTAATCTTTCCTTTTGGATATACAGCACTTTCGGCCAGTATTTCTTCAATGCGGATAAGCTGGTTGTATTTAGCCATACGGTCTGTTCTGGAGGCAGAGCCGGTCTTTATCTGGCCACAATTTAATGCAACAGCCAGGTCGGCAATGGTGGTATCTTCCGTTTCGCCGCTGCGATGGCTCATGATGGTATTGTAACCATTGTTTTGTGCCATGCTTACTGCATTGATGGTTTCTGTTATGGTGCCAATCTGGTTTACTTTAACCAAGAGACCATTGCCAATACCTTCATTGATACCTCTTTCCAAACGGGTAACATTGGTTACAAAAAGATCATCGCCTACCAGCTGGCATTTGCTGCCCACTGCTTCTGTCAGCATTTTCCAGCCCTTCCAGTCATCCTCTGCCATACCATCTTCGATAGAGCAAATAGGATATTGTTTTACCCAGCTTTCCCAGTATTTCACCAATTGTTCACTGGTCATTTTTTTACCATCGCTTTTATGGAAGATGTATTTTTTCTCTTTGGCATTCCACAATTCACTGTTAGCAGCATCCATAGCAATCATAACCTGGCTTCCTGTTTTATATCCTGCTTCCTGAATTGCAGTTAATACAGTTTCAATCGCTTCTTCATTGCTTTGAATGTTTGGTGCAAAACCACCTTCGTCACCTACGTTGGTGCTGTATCCTTTCTTCTTCAATACAGATTTTAATGCATGAAAAATATCAACGCCCCAGCGCAAACCTTCACTAAAGGTTGATGCGCCAACAGGCATTACCATAAATTCCTGGAAATCTATTTTATTATCGGCATGTGCACCACCGTTCAAAATATTCATCATCGGTATAGGAAGGATCTTTGCATTGGTACCGCCAATGTAGCGGTACAAAGGAAGATTGGCTTCCAGCGCAGCTGCTTTTGCAACAGCCATACTCACAGCAAGGGTAGCATTAGCGCCCAGTTTGCTTTTGTTAGATGTTCCATCCAATGCGATCATCATGGCATCAATACCGGTTTGATCGGCTACATCCCAGCCCAGTAAATTATCAGCTAAAATGGTGTTTACATTTTTAACGGCTTTTAGAACACTCTTGCCTCCATATAATTTTTTATTGCCATCACGCAGTTCAACTGCTTCGTGAACACCAGTGCTGGCACCGCTTGGTACCGCTGCACGGCCCAAATGTTCGTTCTCGGTTAAAATATCAACTTCTACTGTTGGGTTACCGCGGCTGTCTAATATCTGGCGGGCATGAATGGAGGCGATGTAGCTCATGTTAGTTTATTGGTTTGATAGTTTATGGTTGAATTGTTTTATTGTTAAATTGTTTGATTGCTTGTCGCCAACTGCTCACTGTCAACTGTTTCAGCTGTCAAAGTTCTGAAAATATCTTCTAAACTTCCAACAGTTTCGCTTTGTAAGGAAATGATGTTAAGATTTTTATGCAGGCTGATCTCCAGAAGTTTTCTTTTTAAAGCATCGGCATCATCAGTTTTAAAAAGCCAGGTGTTTGCATTGAGTTGAGTTATATTTTTGATGCCAACAAAAATACTTTTCTCTACCACTTCTTTTATTTCCATCCTTAATTCGTTGAATTGCTTTTTACCTGCAAGGTTGCTCAACATATCATCCGCTACTATCTTTCCTTTGTTGATGATGATCACACGATCGCAAATGGCCTGTACTTCCTGTAAAATATGGGAAGAGAACAGAACAGTTTTAACAGCACCGAGTTTTTTTATCAATTCTCTTATTTCAATTATCTGGTTGGGATCAAGACCGGTTGTGGGTTCATCTAAGATCAACACTTCGGGATCATGTATCAGTGCTGCGGCCAAACCCACACGCTGCTTATAACCTTTACTTAACTGACCGATTTTTTTATTGGCTTCAACAGTTAAGCCCACCGTTTTTATTACTTCTTCAATCTTTTCCTTCTTGTTCTTTACAGCATGAATGTTTGTAACAAAATCCAGGTACTCCCTCACATACATATCATAGTACAAAGGATTTGCTTCCGGTAAATAACCGATCTTCTTTTTTGTTTCGTTGCTATTCTCAACAACCGGTACGCCGCAAACCGTTGCTGTGCCAGTACTTGAAGGCAGATAACCGGTAATGATCTTCATGGTGGTTGATTTGCCTGCACCATTTGGCCCCAAAAAACCAACAATCTCACCTTTATTTACCGTAAAGGAAATATCATCAACTGCTTTTTGTGCGCCGTAAACTTTTGTAAGATTATTTACTGTTATAGACATGAATAAATTTCTGCTGCAAAAATAAAAAACGCCGGGTGCAAAACCCGACGTTCATTTTAAAACTAAGTTATTTTTTGTCTCCGCCATTGTTGCCGGAGTTTTGATTTTGCTTTTGTTGCTGACCTCCTTGTCCGCCACCACGCTTTGGCCTGTTGCGGTTTCCTTGTTGGCGATTAAGGTTATTCCTTTGCTGGCCGCCGCCTTGGTTTTGTCCGCCCTGGTTTTGTGGAGGACGATTTTGCTGCTGGCCGCCACCACCTTGCTTTTGCCCACGGTTTTGGTTGCTGCCCTGCTGCTGATTTCCGCCGCCTCTGTTTTGCTGGTTGCGGTTTTGTCCTTGTTGCTGGTTACCGCCGCCTTGCCTGTTCCTGTTTTGCTGTTTTTCCTGGTCCCTTCTTTTGCGGCTGGTTTTTTCCAGGCTTTTCAGGCTGATCTGTCCAACCACATCTGCATAAACCGGTTCAATCTCTTTTGGTTTGCTGCTAACTACTTCAACCGGTTCCAGGTCTGCCGGGCGAATGCCTTGCTTGTTTAATTCTTTAATTTTTTTAACCCTTTCAATGGTTAATGGATATTGCTTGTTGCTATCCGGCAAAGTGTACCACATCAGGTTTCTAAAAATGTCTTTCTTCACCAAAAAGGCACGGCTTTTTTCCATCTCCAGCATATCGGCATCATCGGGAAAAAACTGGAGTGCATCCATGTAGGTATCCAACTCGTAATTCAAACAGCATTTTAAACGGCCGCACTGGCCGCTTAATTTGGTTTGATTGATGCTTAAATTCTGGTAACGGGCGGCATTGGTATTTACGCTTTTAAAATCGGTAAGCCAGCTGCTGCAGCAAAGCTCACGGCCGCAACTGCCTATCCCGCCTACTTTTCCGGCCTCCTGCCTTGCACCGATCTGGCGCATTTCTACTTTTACTTTAAACTCGGCGGCGTATAATTTTATCAGTTCCCTAAAGTCAACACGGTCATCGGCAATGTAAAAGAAAGTGGCTTTGCGGCTATCAGCCTGCACTTCTACTTCAGCCATTTTCATATCCAGCTTAAGCTGGCGGGCCATAGCACGGCTGCGAATTAAAACCTGTGCTTCACGTGCTTTCGATTCAAGCATTTTGGAAATATCTGCTTCGGTGGCCCGGCGTAAAACTTTTCTTATATCCGGACTTTTTTCGTCAACCTTGCGTTTTTTCATTTGCAGGCGAACCAGTTCTCCGGTCATGTTTACCATGCCCACATCAAATCCACTAACGCCTTCCACGGCAATCATGTCGCCTTTTTCGTAGTGATGCAAAGTTGTATTTCGGTAAAAATCTTTGCGGCTGCCATTGTTAAAGCTCACTTCAATTATCCTGCATCCGCTTTCGGGATCGCTGAAAGGAAGATTAGCCAGCCAGTCATGTACATTCATGCGGTTACAGCCGCCGGTGCTGCAGTTGCCATGGCTCTGGCATCCGCCCGGTGCTCCGTCTTTAGAGGTTCCGCAACTTCCACATCCCATATAGTTGAGTAATTAAAAAGTAAAAATTAAAAAATCAAAAATGAGGAGATTTTTATGGACCCGGCGGCAGTATTACTATTTGGTTTCAGTGGCGTCGCACTCTTGTACCGTATTTCTATACTGAGCGAAGTCGAAGTATGCTTTTTTGTACAAGTGATTGACACATCCCGATAACTATCAGGCTTGAATATTGATTATATGCTGACTACAAAATAATCTTATTTAGTAAAAACCACGCCACGGCTCAAATCCCTCAATCCATCAAAATTAACGATTTGTTGTTAATAATATGATACAACCTGATGGAAAGTGCATGAAACAGCATTTTGGCATTGGCATTACGCTCAATATAGTAGCTGGCTTTGTCTAATTCGTTGATAATGGCTTCCTGCTGGCCCAGGTCGCAGAGTTTATTAAGCCTTAAGGCAAAATCAGTTTCGTTTCTCGTTTCTTGTTGATTTGTTACTTGTTTCTCGTTTGCATTTACCATCACCCTAAGCCTAATGGCCTGCTCAAGCAGGTGAATGAAGTATTTAAGGAACTGTTTTTGCTTTTCACGGCCCAGTTTGGCCGTTTCGTCAATCCATTTTACCTGGGCAACCGGTCCGGTGCGTATAATGGCATTCAGCCATTCCCGAAGCATTATTTCCCAGTCGTCGTCGGCGTGCTGTAATAATTGCAGGGCTTCCCGGTAATTGCCTTCAGCAAGGGTGGCAATTTGCCGGGCTTTCTCCATTTTTACTCCGGCGTGCAACTCCAAAGCTGCTTCCACTTCCAAATTGGTGAGTAGCGGAATTTTTACCAGTTGTGTACGGGATAAAATGGTTGGAAGGATCTGGTCTTCATTTTCGGCCACCAAAATAAATAAGGTGTTTGCTGGTGGCTCTTCTATCAATTTTAAAAGTTTGTTTCCCTCTTTTCCCAAAAACTCAGGCATCCACATGATGAGTATCTTGTATTCACTCTCAAAACTCTTTAAGTTCAGCTTGCGGATGATATCGTTACACTCGTGTGCAGTGATATTGCCTTGTTTGTTTTCAGCTCCAATGAACTGCAGCCAGTCGTACACATTGCCGTATGGGTTTTGTACAACGAACTCACGCCATTCAGTTATGTAATCGGTGCTGATGGGTTTATCGCCGGCCTTGCGTGGAATGACCGGGTAAGAAAAATGTATATCGGGATGAATGAGATCATTTGCCTTTTTGCAGGCGGGGCAGGTGCCGCAGGAATCGTTTCTGGTTTCTGGTTCGTTTGTTTCTTGTTTCTCGTTTGTTGCTGCCGCAAACAGATCAATTTCCTGAACCTGTGGTTTGCAAACAATGTATTGTGCAAATGCCAATGCCAGTTGCAGGGCGCCATTCCCTTCCTTTCCCAGAAACAACAAAGCATGGCTCAGCCGGTTGTGCTGTATCATTTGTACCAGTTGCTCTTTGGTTTCTTTTTGCCCGGTGATGGATTGGAATTGCATGGGTGCAAATTAAAAGAAAAAAAACATCCGGCATTTTTAGCCGGATGAAAAACCATGTATGTTGATATTTTAAAGTTTGCTGGTGATCTCCTCACTCATCGGTTTAACACCACTTTTAAAATGAGCAATTATCTTACCGTTTTCGTCAATTAAAAACTTATTGAAGTTCCAGCTGACCTTTGCATCCATCACTCCATTCTCAGTTTTATTACAAAGCCATTTATAAATAGGAGCAATATCTTTTCCTTTTACAGATATTTTCGCTGCCATCGGAAAGGTTACGCCGTAATTCTTTTTGCAAAATGCTTCAATATTTTCGTTACTGCCCGGCTCCTGCGAAAGAAAATTATTTGCAGGAAAGCCAACAATAACCAACCGGTCTTTGTACTTTTCATACAAGGCCTGCAGGTCTTCATATTGCGGGGTAAAGCCGCATTTACTGGCAGTATTTACAATTAAAATTTTCTTTCCTTTAAAATCGGCAAAGTCAATAGTGCCGCCATTTAGAGAGGGTACTTTAAAATCATAAATGGTTTGTGTTTGAACCGGATCAGCAGGTTTTGAGAACATACTGCTCCAGAAAAATGCAAAGGACGATATTATCAGTTTTATCATCATTATAATTTACCTGTTATCTCTTCACTCATAGGTTCTGTTTTGCTGGGGAAGTATTGAATTAAATTTCCTTTTTCATCCAGCAAAAATTTTCCAAAATTCCATTTTATCTCGGCATCCATCACGCCATTTTCAGATTTGCTGGTAAGCCATCTAAAAACAGGAGCCATATCATCTCCTTTAACAGAAACCTTAGCGGCCATGGGAAATGTTACGCCATAATTTTTTTTGCAGAAAGCTGCAATGGTTTCATTGCTGCCCGGTTCCTGTCCACCAAAATTATTTGCCGGAAAACCAACAACAATCAGTTTCTCTTTATAAGTTTCGTAAAGTTTTTGCAGGCCTTCATACTGTTTGGTGTAACCACATTCGCTGGCTGTATTTACTATCAGTATTTTTTTTCCTTTAAAAGCAGAAAAATCAATCGTCTTTCCGTCTAATCCGTCTACCTTAAAATCGTAAATAGATTTATCTGTGGTGATGGCTGTATTTTCTGCATTGTTTTTATTTGCCTGAACAGTACAGGAAAGAATGACGACACTTATTGCAAGAAATTTTATCATGATAATTTATTTAAGATTATAACAGTTATTTTAAGGCTATTGTTTAAATGTGCAGAAACAATTACTGCTTTTCATAACAACCCAGGTCAGGCAACCCAACATTCCTGATTTTATCATCAAGGTCTTTTGGAAAGCCGGTTACAGATCCTGCATTGATTGCCGGCGAGGCGGCATTTTTGGTGATCCTGAAATCGAAAATATTTTTTGTTGCATTGATGCTGTCGAATACAGGATCGGCATTGCGGATATTGCCCGTTAAAGTGCTGTTTGATGGATCGGCAGCAGAACGATAGAGATTGTTTTCGAAGAGAACAGAAAAAACTGTTGAGCCTTGCTTATTAACTACCAGCTCGTTTGAAACTATACCTTCATCGCCCCAGAAAATATTATTACGGAAAACAGCATTCATGTCTGCCGTGAGTGTGCCGCCGGCCTGTTTCGTAAAATTATCTGCACTAAGTGCAGGGTTTTTATGAATGATAAAGTTTGTTGAGTAAGCTGCTATAGTACAATGAGTAAAATTGTAAGTGCCGCCATATTGTAAAACGATATTGCTGCCGCAATTGCTTATTAAAGTGTTATCGGCCTGCAGGCTGCTGTTTACAGAAAGAATGCCTGTTTCAAAAGCATTATCAATAATGCATTGATGCAACACAACTTTTGGATTGGCATTGATAGATGGCTTTTCTGTAACAATAGCCTGGTTTGCATTTTTTACAACCGCATAAGTAAGCACATTATTTTTGCTGCTGCCGCGGAAATAAATGCCAGGCCAGCTTGCAGGCAGGTCTTTGTAGCCCTCATCCAGCCTGTCGCCGGTGAAAGTTACCGGTTCAGTTTTTGTTCCATCCGCAATTAAAGAACCATCAACAATAAAAGGTGCATCAGCATGCGAATATATTCTGCAGCCGGGCTGTATGGTTAGTGTTGCTGTGGTATCAATGCGGATGCTGCCAAGGATAACATAGGGCAGATTATTAGTCCACACAACATTGCCGGTAATAACCCTGTTGCGTAAAAAATTTGCATTTTGCCCATACGCCTGCAACTGAACATAGCGGTTGTTGCCATTATAACTAATCAAAATGCTGTCGCTAACTATAAAGGGGAGATTGGCTGCATTGGGATTGACTGTTACCGAAACAAAAACATAAATACTGTCGTTGGCTTCAATATCGAGATTGGTTGCTTCTGTGGTTGATGAGCCATCAATATTTATTTTATAGGCAGATGCTGACCCGCCCATTAACTTTACTTTACTCAAACGCAGCTTTTGATCATTTTCGTTGACAATCTTGAACGATTTGGTGATGGAACCGGTTGTAGTAAAAACAGTATCATATTTTAAAGTGTCGGCAGTAAAACGCACCTGGGCAAATTCGCTGGTGATGAAAGAATCTTTTTTGCAGGAAATGAGGAAAAGGCAAAAGGCAAAACTAAAAAGGCAAAAAACGGGGACGATTCTCTTCATTTATCAAATTTAGGTTTATTTAAATAAAAGTATTTCGACTCCCGCAAAAAAACGGGACAGGTTCGCTCAATACTTTTATTCATCCACTCTTCGGCTTTGCTCAGCGTTATTTGGGAGCATAAGCTAAAGTTGCAATACTAAGTTTAGCACTGGTTGCATTCAATATTACATTACCACAAGCTTCTAAAGTGGCGCCGGTTGTTACCACATCATCTACCAGCAAAACATGTTTGCCGGCCAGTTCATTTGGCTTTGCTACTTTAAAACTTTCTTTTACATTTTCCCAGCGCTCGGTACGGTGCTTACGGGTCTGGGTTTCGGTTGCGTGCCGGCGAATAACGGCTCCGTTCAGTACAGGAACATTCATAACAGAAGAGATGCCGTTGCAAATAATTGTTGCCTGGTTGTAACCACGTTTATGTTCTTTATCAGCATAAAGCGGTAAAGGCACCAGGGCGTCAATGGAACTAAAACGATTGCTCTCAAGCAATGTTTTTCCCATCATCTCACCCAAATAAAAACCAATATTGGTATCGCCCTTATATTTAAGCTGATGAATTAAATGCTGTATTAAAAACTCTTTTGAAAAATAGAATTGGCTGTAAGCAGCAGTTATCGGTATCCTTCCCCAAAAATATTTTTCAACCGGGTTGTTTGGCAGATCAGCAAAATTGGTGTGTGGTAAATTATGAATGCACTCCAGGCAAAGCAGGCTGCCTTTTTCCAACAGGTCAGACCCACAGCCGGTACATACGTGCGGATAAAAAAGATGGAGGGTACTGCTGACGATATTTTTTATTTGGGCAATCATTTTAATAATTACCCTTACAAGTTAAAATAAATATTGATACAATTCTTCAACTTTACTTAAGGGCACTACTTCAATATTAAATTTTTGTTTACCTAAGGATTTTGAATTGTACTTGCTGACAATAATTTTTTCAAAACCAAGTTTCTCTGCTTCGGCAATACGTTGTTCAATTTTGTTAACGGCTCTTATCTCTCCGCTTAAACCAACTTCACCTGCAAAACAATAAAGCTGGTTAATGGGTGTGTCTTCGTAACTGCTTAATAAAGCACTTACAATGGCAAGATCAATAGAGGGGTCTTCTACTTTTATACCACCGGCAATATTTATAAAAACATCCTTTACACCAAAATGAAAGCCGCCTCTTTTTTCCAGCACTGCCAATAATAATTGCAGGCGCCGCAGATCAAAACCACTTACCGTTCGTTGCGGTGTGCCATAAACACTTTGTGTTACCAATGCCTGTGTTTCAATCAATAAAGGGCGCATTCCTTCCATAGTTGCAGCAATAGAAATGCCGCTTAGTTGTTCTTCTTTTTGAGTGATTAATAATTCAGACGGGTTATTTACACCCCTCATGCCGGTTCCTGTCATTTCATATATGCCCAGCTCAGATGTAGATCCAAAGCGGTTCTTAAGCGTTCTCAAAATCCGGTAAGCATAATGCTGGTCGCCTTCAAACTGCAGCACGGTATCAACCATGTGTTCGAGAATTTTTGGCCCGGCAATGGTGCCATCTTTGGTAATATGGCCAATTAAAAAAACCGGTGTATTGCTTTCTTTGGCAAAGCGTTGCAGTTCGCCGGCAGTTTCTCTTATCTGGCTGATGCTGCCTGCGCCGCTCTCAACAAAAGGCGATTGCAATGTTTGAATAGAATCAACAATCACTAATTGCGGCTTTAGTTTTTTTATTTCCTGGAAAATGGTTTGCGTGTTTGTTTCGGTAAGGATGTAAAAATTATCGCTGCCAATGCCGATACGGTCTGCACGCATTTTTATTTGTTGCTCACTTTCTTCGCCACTTATATATAAGGTAACAATGTCTTTAAGTTGCAAGCCATTTTGTAAAAACAAAGTTGATTTCCCAATACCAGGTTCTCCGGCAACCAAAACAATGCTACCCAAAACAATACCACCACCAAGTACCCGGTTCAATTCTGTATCGGTTGTTAAAATTCTTTTTTCTTCGGCGCTGCTAACATCATTAATAGAAATCGTTTTTTGTTTTCCCAAACCGGAGTAATCACGCCACTCATCTTTTTCTTTTTTGTCGCTTCCTTTAACAATTACTTCTTCAACAAATGTGTTCCAGTTGTTACAGCCCGGACATTTACCCAACCACTTGGCACTTTCGTAACCACAACTCTGACAAAAAAATGCGGATTTAGTTTTACTCATCTTCAATTTTAAAATTTGGAAAGTAACAACGAATGTAGATTAGAAAATTTTCATTGCTGGAAAAATGAAAAGAAAATTTACACGCTTATAGAAAATAAATAGCGCTAAAAAAATAGAGAAGTCAACTTCGGGTTCCCTCTCTTTTGGAGAGGGGTTGGGGAGAGGCTGAAAAGTAAAAGGGTCAACATTTCTGCTGACCCTTTGTACTTACTAACCCATTAAATTCTATTGCTAAATTACAAATTCAGGCCACATAAAAAAATAAATTTTCGGAGATGTTGATAAATAAATGGCTTGTAGAAGAGATATTACAGAGCCTATATGAGTTCTTTTAAATAATTAATAATCAAATAATTATGATGATTTTTCAGTTGCCGACTATAGGCGGAATTACCAGATTAATTTAAAATTAAGTTTCAAAAATATTTGGTTTATAAAATAAACTACTTTACGTTTGTTCTAAATTTGGAACAATGAGAAGTGTAGTTACATTAATTATTTTATTACTTGGTATATCAGCTCATGCACAGGTTAAAGTGGAGGGTAAAATTACCGATGGCAAAGGAAAACCGGTTAAAGGAGTAAGTATTACTTTAAGAGATACTTACGATGGCGCAACTACAGATTCGCTTGGTCATTTCTCCTTTGCAACCACCGAAAAAGGTAAAAAGGTATTAGAGACATCCATAATAGGTTTTAAGCCATTTGAGCAGGAAATTAACCTGGAATCAACCCCGATCATCCTCAATATTGCCATGAAAGAACTGGTTACCGAATTAAAAGCAGTTGTAATATCTGCCGGTTCATTTGTGGCCAGCGATAAAAATAAGGGTGCTGTTTTATCTGCCCTTGATATTGTAACCACTCCCAGTGCCAATGGCGATGTTACCAGTGCCTTTAAATCGCTGCCGGGTACCCAGCAGGTTGGTGAAAGTGAAGGTTTGTTTGTGAGAGGGGGCTCGGCAACCGAGAGTAAGATATATATGGACGGAAACCTGGTAAACAACTTTTTTTACAGCAGCACGCCGGGCATCGCTACCCGTGGGCGTTTTAATCCTTTTTTATTCAAGGGAACTATTTTTAGTTCAGGAGGATACTCGGCTTTGTATGGCCAGGCGCTTTCTTCGGCACTGATTTTAGAAAGTAAAGACCTGCCTGAAAGAACCCAGGCTGACCTGGGCGTATCGGTTATTGGCATTGGGGGCGGTATACAACAGCTTGCAAAAAATAAAAAATCTTCCTGGGGTGTTTCTTATAACTATGCAAACCTCTGGCTTGGTTTTGCCATTAACAAACAAAAGCAGGATTTTTTTCAGATACCGGTTTACCACCAGGGCGATGCCAACTTCAGGATAAAAACAAAGAATGGCGGCTTCATTAAATACTATGGTTACATGAGTTCCAACAAAACCGGTTTCAGAAGTCCGGATATAGATTCTTCTCTTTTAAAAAATGCATTTGCGATAGAGAATTTCAATACTTACCAGAATATTAACTGGCGTGAAAATTTTGGTACAGGCTGGAAAATAACAACCGGCATCAGCTACAGCACCAATAAAGATGATATTAATAATGAGTTGCAGGATGCCAATAATCAAAAGCAAACAATCACCAATCCGTCGTTCTATGCTTTTAAGAATTTTAAATTAAATAACAAAGCACAGTATGCACAGGCAAGAGTGGTGCTGGATAAAAAATTAAATGGACTGAATGTAATACGGTTTGGTGCCGATTATTTTTACAGCAAAGAAAGATCAACCTATACTTTGTATAATGGAACACAGTTCACCGAAACCGTAAAAGATAATTTAGTATCTGTTTTTGCCGAAGGAGATATTTTTATAACCAACAGTCTTGCCGCAAAAGTTGGTACCAGGGTGGAACATTCAGAAATTGTAAATAAATGGAACATTGCACCACGCCTTTCTATTGCCTATAAATTTAAAGACGACAGCCAGGCTTCTTTTGCTTACGGCTTGTTTTACCAAAATCCTGAAAGAAAATACCTGCCGGCCGTTGCCAGCCTTGATTACTCAAGAGCCGCACATTATATACTGCAATATCAAAAATTGACCAATAGCCGCACTTTCAGGGTTGAAGCATTTTATAAAAAATATACCGACCTCTATAAAACTACTGCCTCGCCAACAGGAAGAGAGGTTGCAGGCAACAACAATGGTTTTGGCCATGCAACCGGCCTTGAGTTTTTCTTCAGGGATAAAAAAACATTTAAGAATGTTGATTACTGGATATCATATTCATACTTAGATACAAAAAGAGACTTTCTGAATTATCCAAAAGCAATTACACCTTCATTTGCTGCCAGCCATACTGCAGCATTGGTGGTAAAAAAGTTTGTTACCAAATGGAAAACCGGCTTTAACCTGAGCTACAATTTCGCAACCGGCCGCCCTTATTACTATTTTACTTATGATAATTTGCAGAACAAGTATGTGATTGGCGATGCCGGAAAAACCATCAACTACAACAGCATGAGCTTTAGTGTAAACTATCTGCCTAACCTTGGAAAAAAAGACCCCAAAGTATTTGCAGTTTGGGTATTGGGTATAAATAATGTGCTGGGACAAAACCAGGTTTTCAATTACAATTATAATAACGATGGCAGCCGCAAAGAAGCTGTTACACCGCCATCAAAGCGCTTTATATTTATCGGCTGCTTCCTCAGTTTTGGAATTGACAGAACACAGGATGCGATCAACAATAATCTTTAGGCCGGCCCCATCCCAATCCTTAACCCAAAGGGAAGGAGAGCGAATAAGAGGTTATTAAAAAAGTTCTTTTTAAAAATAAATTCAATCACCGCTAATATCTTCAAGTTCCCTCTCCTTTGGAGAGGGGTTGGGGTGAGGCCAAACTTAACAACCATGTCACACCATCAACCACCACCCGAAGGAAAAGATCCTTTGCTTTGGGAAATTGCACAAAAAAGGGCAAGTTTTAAAACGCATGCCGTAACCTATGTTATTATGAATGCATTTTTCTGGGCGGTCTGGTTTTTTTCATCCGGTCGCCACCAAAGGGATATGGATTTTTTTAACTGGAACCACACTCCCTGGCCAATCTGGCCAATGATCGGATGGGGTATTGGCCTTGCATTTCATTTTGCAGGAGCATATATTTTCCCAAAAGCAAATTCAGTTGAAAGCGAATACGAAAAATTAAAAAATCAACAAAAAAAGTAAAACAATGAAAAAACTATTTCTTCTTGCAGCAGTTGCTTTTTTAACCACTGCTTCTTTAGCACAAAGTGAAAAATTTATGGCATCTATGAAGGCGAATATCGCTGCCATTGACACCAGCTTTAAAAACCCGCAAAACCTTTTAGACCTGGCAAATAAATTTGAACGTATTGCCACTGCAGAAAAGAATCAATGGCTGCCTTATTATTATGCTGCATTGTGCCAGGTTAACTATACCTACATGGAAAAAGACAAAACAAAAGTGGATGCCATTGCAGATAAAGCAACTGAACTGATAGACAAAGCTGATGCATTAAATGCAAACAACTCCGAAATAAGCTGCATAAAAAGCATGATTGCCAGTGCACACATGATGGTAGATCCAATGCAACGCTATATGGAATATGGCACCGAGAGCCAAACCCATCTTGAAACTGCCATGCAGCAAGACCCAGCAAACCCAAGGCCCGAATATTTAAAAGGGCAGGGTTTAAAATATACGCCTGAGCAGTTTGGTGGCGGATGTGCCACTGCAAAACCAGTGTTGCAATCATCATTAGCCAAGTACAATGCCTTTAAGCCTGCCAGCGATATTCATCCTAACTGGGGAAAGCAAAGGGTAGAGATGCTGATAGGAGAATGTAAATAACAATATACATTAACCATTAACTATTTACCATTTCTGCAATGGTAAATAGTTAATGATAAATAAAACCAGCATGCAACCAGATAATTTTTCTCCAAAAGACAGTTTGCAACTTATCGACAGTATGATAAACCAGGCAAAGAACCGCTTCAGCGAAAATGGTTTTTTGTATTTACTTTGGGGCTGGCTTATTTTAATTTGTTCTGTCGGGCATTTTATTTTCATCAAACTTGACCTTTTCCGTCATCCAGAAATTATCTGGGCAAGCACCTGGCTGGCTGTCATTTTCCAGGTTTTTTATTTGCTAAGAAAAAGAAAGAAGGATACTGTAAGAACCTACAGCGAAAATATCGTTGGTTATGTATGGATGGTGTTTGGTGTTTCTATGGGCATGATCTCATTCATACTTTCAAAAACCAATAGCTGGGAAGCGATGTACCCGCTTTTGCTGATGATGTATGGTATGCCTACTTTTTTGTCGGGAGTGATTATGCGGTTTTTACCTTTAAGAGTGGGCGGTATTATTTGCTGGTGCCTGTCGCTGGTCTCTGTTGTGGTTACTTCAATCTACATATTGCTTTTACTCGGGGCTGCAGTTATTGCCGCCTGGATTGTTCCGGGATATTTACTTCGTAAAAAATACAACCAGCAAAACGGATAATAAAATGGAAAAAGATCAGAAATTATCAAACGAAAAAAGCCTGGAGATCATCCAGCAAATGATAAGCCAGGCAAAAGCAAATATCAGCGATAATGGCCTTGGGTGGCTGCTTTGGGGCAGTATGATCTTTTTGGCTTCGTTGTCAACTTATTTTTTAATACACGCTGATGCGGCTGAAATTTATTGGGGCTGGAATATTTTTGGAATTTTTACCATCATCATGTTAACCTATGAGCTTTTTAAGCCTAAGAAGAAAGCCGTAAGAACTTATGTGGATGATCTGTTGCGCCTGGTGGATATTGCATTTACCATCAGCCTGTTCACCGTTATTTTCGCCATCAATTTTGCAGTTACTCCCAACGGAGGTTTTGGTTTTTTCCTGATGATCTTTGGTTTTCTGATGTTGATCAAAGGCGGGGCTGTTAAATCAAAATCGTTGATGATAGGCGCTGGCGTAAACTGGGCAGGAGCCATTGCCATGTTTGTAAACAAAGATTTTAAGTATGATATGCTCATCATGGCGGCAGCGGTTTTGATCGGGTACATCATTCCCGGATTTTTATTGTGGCGTAAATACAGCAGGCAAAAAGCCGGTCAAATAAAATAAAACCGTTTCATCAATGGAATTTAAAGAACTCGATCCCATATTACACTCCCAGCTCAGGCTTGCCGTGGTAAGCCTGCTCATCAGTGTACGTGAGGCAGAGTTTACTTTTTTGAAGGAAAAAACAAATGCAACCGCCGGTAACCTGAGTGTACAGATCAATAAACTGAAAGATGCCGGTTATATTGAAGTAACCAAACAGTTCAGCAATAACTATCCACAAACCATCTGTAAAATCACTAAAAATGGAATAGAGGCTTTTGAAGCCTATGTAAATGCATTGCAGAGTTATATGAACCCCGGTACAAACTAATTTCTTCTTAAATATTTTGTGGCCGGAGAGACACCGGCCACGGCGGGCTGCCCCGGTTGGTGTCTCACCAACCGGAAATTAAAAATCTCTCTTTTAAACTTTTTATAGACGCATCCGTTTTACCTTTGATGATATTTCGGTACATGGCATCAATCATACAAGTCAGCAATCTTTCCAAGCAATTTAAAGATATACATGCGGTAGAAGACCTTTCCTTCACTGTTGAAGAAGGAGATGTTTATGGTTTTCTGGGGCAGAACGGCGCCGGAAAATCTACCAGCATACGCATGTTGCTTACGCTGATAAAACCTACTGCCGGCAGCATCAGTATTTTCGGAAAAGATCTCTCCACTAACCGCAACGAAATTTTAAAACAGGTTGGCGCAGTAATTGAAAAGCCCGACCTCTACAAATATTTATCAGCTTACGATAACCTGGCCATCTTTGCAAAAATGAGCGGTATCAAAGCCGATAAAAAACTGTTGATGGATCAGTTAAAAATGGTTGGGCTTGATGAACGTGCCAACAGTAAAGTAAAAACATTCAGCCAGGGGATGAAGCAAAGACTGGGTATTGCTGTTGCTTTAATTCATAACCCGAGGTTGATCATTTTAGATGAACCAACCAACGGTTTGGATCCCCAGGGCATTGCAGATATGCGTAACCTTATTTTGCAGTTGAGCAGGGAAATGGGAAAGACAATTGTTGTGTCATCGCATTTGCTTAGCGAAATAGAATTAGTAGCAAACCGTATGCTCATTATTCATAAAGGAAAAAAAATTGTAGAAGGCAAAGTTGCTGAACTGCTTGACCCGTCCAGATCGCTGGTGCAGATAGAAACCAGTGATAATACAGCAACAAGAGAAAAACTACAACAAACAAAATGGTCATCTTCTTTACAAAATAAAGAAGGTAAGCTGCAACTTAAAATGAATAAAGAAGATGTACCACAGTTAATTGCAGAACTGGTTGCCATGCAGGTACAGGTTATCTCCGTAGATCCAATGCATTCATTGGAAGATTATTTTCTTTCACTTACAACCCAGCCCGGCCATGTGGAATCTTTTGCAAATTGAACTGTATAAAATTTTCAGGAAGCCAAGAACCTACCTGGCATTTGCCATCATTGCCGCTTTTATTTTTTTGATACAACTGGGTTTGCTGGTTAATGGTAAAGACTGGATGAAATTTATGCTTGGTTCATTAGATGAAACAATGGCGTTTAATTACGACGAACTCATCAATGGTTATGCCGTTTGTTTTGTTGTGTTGAATTTGTTGCTTGTACATGTTCCAATATTGGTTGCATTGGTTGCAGGCGATGTGGTATCCGGTGAGGCAAGTATGGGCACCTTAAGATTGCTGGCAGCAAAACCGGTAAGCCGCACACAAATAATACTGGCAAAATATTTTGCAACAGCAGTGTATGTATTTGCCCTGCTTTTGTGGATAGCCATCATTTCATTAGTGATAAGTATAGCTGTGTTTGGAACGAACGACCTGGTGGTGGCAAAAACCAACGGCCTGCAGGTGATAGAATCCAATGATGTGCTCTGGCGGTATTTTTGCGCTTTTGGTTTTGCCTTCATTGCCATGATGGTAGTGGCTGCCATTTCATTGTTGCTGTCTGTACTGTCAGAAAACTCAATAGGCCCAATCGTTGCTACAGTAGGCATTATCATTGTTTGTACTTTAATAAGTGAAATGGAAATACCCATTTACCAGAAGTACATCAAGCCTTACCTGTTCACTACTTATATGCTTGGCTGGAAGGGCTTCTTCTATATCGGCTCAACCGATGACAACGAAACCATCAGGGGGTCTATCCAGTACTTGCCGGGCATTTTAAAAAGTATTGCAGCGCTGCTGGTATATATTGTTGCATTGGTGGGCGCCTCTGTTTTTATTTTCCGTAAAAAAGATATTTTATCATAAACTTACTCTATGAAGCGTATTCTGTTTTTAGTTTTTTTCTTTCAGCTTTCACTTTTAACACAGGCGCAGGATGTAAATGCACTGGTGCAAAAAGTAAAAGACAAAATAAACCTGGTAAATGATTATGAAGCCGGCGGTAAAATGAAAACCAATGTAACTTTTTTAAAAGTGCCGGTTGCTGCTGTAAAACTTTATTTTAAAAAGCCCAACAAGCTTAAGATAAAAAACGAAAAAGGCATTTCTTTTATACCCAGGGGAGCCGTAAATATAAACATGAGCAATGTATTAAGCAGCGGCAAATACAGTGTGCTGGATGCCGGCAACGATAAGATAGGTAATACGGCAGTGAAAGTGGTGAAACTTTTGCCCGAGGATGACAATGCAGAAGTGGTGCTCTCAACCTTATACATCGACCCGGTAAACCATGTGATACTAAAAACAAAAACCACTACCAGGGATAACGGCACTTACGAACTGGAAATGGGCTTTGGAAAATACATTGCCTGGGGCCTGCCCGATAAGATCATCTTTTCCTTCAATACCAAAGATTATAAAATGCCCAAGGGGGTAACTTTTGATTTTGATGATGGCACTAAAAAGAAAACACCCGAAGAAAAAGAAAAGCTGAAGAACCAGAAAGGGAAGGTGGAGATATCAGTTAGCTCTTATTCGATCAATAAAGGTATTGCGGATAGTGTTTTTAATTAGCTGAGTTCTTTGCATTTAAATTTGAATCCGTAAGCTGCACTTATCAATTTCAACGTCCACAACATTTCTTATACTTTTTACCGCTTTTACAAGTACATGGATCATTTCTTCCAATCTTTTTTGCACCCTTTAACCGAGTAATTGGGGTCTCTTTCATTTTTGATAGAGTCTCTTTATATTCATGTTCCAGTTCCATATCAATGTGCCAAGATTTGTCATCATAGACAAGAAAGTTTATCAAGTTAGGGCTCGAAGAAAAAGATCCCATTCCTAGCCATGTATTAGATTTAGATAAGTATTTTCTTAGTTTGGCATAAGTAACAACCGAATGCTCTAGTGTTTTAGGGTTAGCAACATTCGATACTACATAATTAAGCCCAAAATAGGGAGGAGTTGCGGTAGCTAGTGATTTAGTTAATCCTTCATTCTGAGAAAGACTTTTAATGTTAATCATTTGCTCAACTATATTCTTGCGACTATCACCAGACCAGTCTAATAAATGAAATATTATATCAGTTGTTTTTGGATGCCCTGCTGATTTGATTTCCCTTACAAGAGAATCAAATTTTGGGTCTTTCCATCTATTGAGAATCGGATCATCAGCCTCAGATAATAAGTGCGCCACTCCAGTTTTATAAGGATAATAATTTCTGTCTACAATTGCTCCAAATTGGTTATCGATTGAGCCACCGTCATAACCTTCAACTCGGCAAAGTTTTTGATCCAAATGATATCCTAGATATACCAATTCTTCATCAGCATTGAAATATTCTACTAATTCTATTCTTTGACGCACATAATATAGGAAGTCATAAGGATCATTTAAATAATGTGATAAGAGTTCCAAATCAAAGACCGAAAGAAATAAAGGATAAGGGTCAGCACTTTCTTTAGTAAGCATCATATGAACTTGATGTACCAAAGCTGGATAATTTTCAGTTGTAAGCCCCATTATATAAGCCTCATCGATTTCATTAGGCAAGAAAACCTCATCTCCATTTGTATTAAAAAATCGAGCTGTTTTATTCAATATTGCTTTCCTGGAAATAAGTCCTTGATTATATGCGTCCTGAACAGCACCGTTGAAGTCCTTCGACAACTGATCAAAATCGCCCCGTTTTGCTGTAAGGGTAAGTTTTTTAGATTTTACCTGAACGCATAAAGCTCTATTGCCCAAAAGACATAGAACATCTATATCTGTATCTCTTTGTCCTTTCTTTGTTTCAATGATTATTGATCTGTAAGTATTACTTTTTCCAAATACTTTAGAAAGAAAGTTATAGGCAATTTCTTCGCCAACATCTCCACGGTGTTTGGCAAGAGTGTCACGATATTTATTATCTTCCCACATCCAGTAAAAAGGACTTTCGTAAACAGCTTCGGGTACAAGGTATCCTATACCAACAAAGTAGCGATCATGACCCAGTTTAATTAAAGGGCGTGAATTGATTATATTAAAATGACCAGGTCCTTCATAGGAGCTATTACATTCTGGAACAAATGAAAAGTTCTCAAAGAAACTTTCAACCACAGTTTGATCTGTTCCTTTCAAGTCTGTAGGGGAAACGATAAATAGATCTAATAAATTTTCATAAAATTTATTCCAGCTTTCACTATTATCGCTGCCAGAATTAGGATGGGGAAACAATTGATTATACTGATAAAATGTAGTTGCTATTAACTGTTGACGCAATAATTCTTCAGTTTTTTCATTTGAAAATTGTTTCTTCAAACCTTTTCGCATTTTATTTGCAATTTCAGGAAACTTCTCTCTAATATTAATCTGCATCACTTTTTGAGCTTTTGCTCTTAAAGTTTGTTTTATTTTATTTACAACCTCTCCGATCTTATAAATATTAAATCCTCTGTTCTTGATAAGCCATTCGCTATCATTTTTGTATTTTAATTCAAGGTATTCGAGATATTGAAAATCATAGACACCATCTCCGCCATAGAACATAGGTTCCATCATTCCTTTATCCTTTACAAAAAAATCCATCCTATTCTCTCTGGTGTCTTCAAATTTTTCGCCATTCTTTTGCCGTTCCATCATCTCTTGAAATTTGGCAAATTGAGGTGCAGTAAAAGAGATCTGAAGCTCTCTCATTAACTCGTATGTTTTTTCTTTGAGTAAAAAAACTTCTTCGGGTGATGTTGGTATACTGAAGTCGATTTTCTTTTGGACAAGAAAACCAATAATAAGGGAACACTCTTTTACACTGAGTTTTGATCTATAATCAACCTCGTGTATTTTGTTTAAGTCTAAATGGAAGTCATCAAAAAGGATTAGGCAAAGCGAATAAATGTAGCCTTTTGTATAAATAAGATTTTTAAGGTCTAAAATAATCTCTTGAGTATTTCTCATGGAGTAGTAGTTATTCAATTAACTAGTTTTTGACTACTCCGGTATATCAGTTATCTTCTGATCCACCGCATTGGCAATCATCTTCGAACTTATTTTTCTCAATGGATTTTGGTGCTGCACATCATATTCATTTCTGCCAACAATAATATCAATGCATTTAAAAATGGCTTCTCTAAAAGATGATTCATCTGCCTTGCCCTGCCCGGCAATATCAAATGCCACACCATGGTCGGGTGAAGTGCGTACACCAGGCAGTCCCGCTGTATAATTTACACCTTCGCCAATGGCTAAGGATTTAAAAGGAATCAGCCCCTGGTCGTGGTACATGGCCAGTACGGCATCAAATTTTTCGTAATGCCCACGTGCAAAAAATGCATCGGCAGGGTATGGGCCAAAGCAGAACACATCTTTTTGTTTTGCTTCTTTAATAGCAGGCTTGATGATCTCTTCTTCTTCTTTGCCAATCAATCCTTCATCACCGGCATGTGGGTTTAAACCTAAAACCGCAATGCGTGGTTTGTTGATATTGAAATCCTTTTTTAAAGAATGGTTGATGAGCTGCAGTTTACTGATGATGCCATCTTTTGTGATATGTTTGGCAACATCCTGTACAGGCACATGTTCTGTAACCAATGCAACCCTCATATTTTCAGCAATCATAAACATCACCACATCTGCAGCACCATATAAATTTTTGAGATAAGGGGTGTGGCCTGTAAAATTAAATTCCTTGCTCTGCGTATTGTTTTTATGAATGGGTGCAGTAACCAACCCGTCAATTAAATTATTTTTTAAGGCCTTGCCTGCAACAGTAAGACTTTTAACTGCATACTTCCCGCCAATCTCATTTAGTATGCCGGGGTTGATGACTATTTCTTCTTCCCAGCAGTTAAAAAGGTTCACTTGTTTGGGATTGATCCTGTTCAATTCTCTTGTAGCGGCGTAATTGATATTAATATCCGGCAAACTTTTCCTGTAAAAATTAATGGCTTTGTTATTGGCAAAAATCACTGGTGTACACAGATCCAGGATACGGTTATCGCCCAGGGTTTTTATCAACAGTTCAATGCCTATTCCGTTTACATCGCCGCAGGTAAAGCCAATTACAGGTTTATTATCTATGTTAGAACTCATAATGCATATTATTAAGCAGTAAAAATACAAATTCCTGATGGTAAGTGTTTAAATTAAAACACTTATCGCTCAATGGAAAAAGCCCGGCAATGGCTTTTATCAATTTATAATTTCAGGAACGGGTGTAGATTGCAAACAACTTCCTTAAATAATAGTTTATTTTATAATGGTCTGATTTATGATAGGTTTTTACGGGGCGATAATCCCCCATCACAAAAAACTAATTGTGAAGTCTATATAACACCCAGGTAACTTACATGAATAAGATCATACACTTGCTTATTTTTCTATTGATGCATGATATTGCATTTGCGCAGGAGGTTCCGGCTGCAGATTCCTCCTTATTAATGAATGAGGTGGTGATTACTGCCTTTGAACAGAACCGGGCCATCAGTTGTGGAACCATAGTAAAAGTTATTAATAATTCAAACACCGACAGGTATAATAAAACATCGCTGGTACATGCATTCAATGCTGTAGCCGGTACAAGAATGGAAGAACGTTCTCCGGGAAGTTACCGCATCAATATCCGTGGAAGTTCGCTGCGTTCGCCTTTTGGTGTCCGTAATGTAAAAATTTACTGGAACAATATTCCTGTAACAGATGCCGGTGGCAATACCTACTTTAATCAGTTTGCTTTCAACAATTTTTCTTTTATAGAAATATTCAAGGGCCCTGCAGGCAGTATGTACGGAGCCGGTACAGGCGGGGTATTGCTGATGCATAGTTTTAGCAGCGCCTGGCAGCCTGCTGTAAAAGCAGAGTACATTACTGGCAGTTATGGATTGCAGAACATTTTTTTATCTGCCGGCTTTGGCGATAATAACAGGCGCAACCAGGTAACTTATAATCACAGCCAAAGTGATGGTTATCGCAATCATACAAAAAGCAAGAGAGACAATATCAGTTTTACATCTCAGCTTAATTTTTCCGACAGGCAGCAATTAACCACAAGCATACTCTACAATAATTTATTTTATGAAACACCGGGTGGATTAACCAAAGCAGAATTTTTAGCCGATCCTAAACAGGCAAGGCCGGCAGCAGGTGGTTTCCCGGGCGCTGATGTAGCCAAAGCTGCCATTTACCAGAAAAATTTTACAGCAGGCATCAGCCACCGATATAAATTTTTTACCGGGTTTACTAATGCAACAGCAGTTTTTGGCACATTTGCACTAATACAAAACCCAACCTTTCGTAATTATGAAAGGCGCAACGAACCCGGCTTTGGCGGCAGAACTTCTTTTATCTATGAAAAAAAGATAAGGAAAACAAAATTACAGGTAGTAGCAGGAGGCGAACTGCAGAAAGGATTCTTCAATACTCAGGTATCAAAAAATAAAAACGGTATTGCAGATACATTGCAAACCAACGATGATATAGCATATTTTAACAGCAGTATTTTTATGCAGGCCGATGTGAGCATTAAAGACAGTTGGTTCATAACAGCAGGCGCCAGCATCAACAAAACCAAAGTAAAGTTTACAAGGCAGAGCAGTTACCCTGTTTTAAAACAGGGCCGTACTTATAAAAATGAAATATCGCCAAGGGTTGCTGTGCAGAAAAAATTTAAAAAAGGAGATGCGGTTTTTGCAAGTGTAGCCAGGGGGTTTTCTCCGCCAACCATTGCTGAACTATTGCCATCAACAGGTGTTATCAGCACTTTTTTAGAAGCAGAATCAGGCATCAATTACGAATTGGGAGGAAAAATATCTTTACTTAAAGGAAGACTGAGGCTGGAAGCAACCGGTTATTATTTTAAACTCAGCAATGCACTGGTAAGCCGTAAAGACAGCAGCAATGCCGATTACTTTATTAATGCAGGAAATACCAGGCAAAGGGGAATGGAGGTAAGTGCGGATTACTTTACTTCTTTTGCAACAGGCGTTGTGCTGGATAATATCAGTATAAGAACGGCTTACACATTAAACAGTTTCAGCTATGGCGATTTTAAAAAAGGTACTGCCGATTTCTCCGGAAAAAAACTACCCGGCGTACCTGAACACACAGTGGCTGCATTGGCAGACATTAATTTTAAGCATGGCATTTATTTAAACACTACCTGGTATTATGCCACCCGTATGTTTTTAGATGATGCCAATACAGTTGAAGCAAATGCTTATAACCTGTCAGGCTTCCGTGCAGGCTGGAAGCCGGTTATAAAATCAAAACTAAAAATCAATCTGTATGCAGGCGTTGATAACCTGTTAAATGAAACTTACAGCCTGGGTAATGATATCAATGCAGCAGGTGGCCGTTACTATAATGCAGCGCCGGGCAGAAATTTTTATGCAGGGGTTTCGGTTGAGTGGGGTTATACAAAGAAGAAATGATAGATAAGTTCAGGCTAAATTACTGTTCAGCTAAAACATAAAGAAGAGCAGGATTTATTTGGTTCTTTACATGGTTCATATGGAACCAACTTTTGTTAATTATTTGGTTACGGCACCACTTTATTTGATTGCAAGCGTTTGAAAGTCCTCAATGAATGAATTTTTTAGTTTAAAACAGATACTCCCGAAACTGAACCAAGTATTATGCTCTTTAATTCTTAATTATAAAAAGGAACTTTCGAACAGGATCAATTTCGCCGTTGCAGATACATTACACCCTGCAATAAAAAAAGCCGCTTCATGTAATGTGAAGCGGCCTTTCCTAAAAAAATATTGATCACTGTTTAATCAGCTTAAGCGATTTTGGTTTGGCATTGTTTGAGTAAGCTGTTACATTGTATATACCTGCAGGCATATCTTTTGTTTGTAACGAAACCTGGTTTAACCCGGTTTGTAGCGATGCTGTTTGTTTCCGGATCACCCTTCCTGAAAAATCAGTGATAATGATTGTTACCATTTCTTTTTCAAAAACATCGAGCTTTAAAACCGGCGTTTCATTTCTAACCGGGTTTGGCTGCAGCGTTATCAGGCTAAAACGGGCTCCTTTTTGTGTAAGCACAACGGTGTTACTATAATTAACTTTTGAATCTACATCAATCATCTTAAGCCTGTAGTAATTCTTTCCGTCTGCGGGGTTTGCATCTGTATAGTCAAAAGGATTTTCGCACCTGTCTTTGCTGGCGCTGAATGCATATATAGGGCTGTAGTTTGCCCCGCCATCGGTGCTTCGCTGCAGCTCAAACTTAGCTTCGGCTGATGTACAAACCACCTTCCAGCTTAAGAAATGTTTTTTCTCTGCCTGTGTTCCTTTAAAATAAGTAAGCTTTATTGCCAGCGGGCTAATTTTAGCGCTGGTTATATAAAAGCCTGAAAAACCATTTACGGGCACTGTCACTTCCCACCAGTTTTGGGTGGCATTCCAAACTACCGTAAAGCCTGCGGTTGCGGTTGTAAAATCAACATAACTTCCGGTATAGTTTGTTGGGTTGGTACCGGTGCCATGAAACTGCCTCAGCACCAGGTTGCTGATGCCTGTGGCATCCAATGGGCCGATTGGCAAAGGCTTGTGCCCGCTGTCGTTAGCCCTGCTGTTAAAATCATCAAATTCGCTTTGCAAAAAATACAGTTTGATGTTTGCAGTGGAAGTTGCAGGATTGAGAATGGGTTCTATATCATATTTCCTGGCTGCATACAGGTCCGATGTTCCTCTTTTTGTTGCATTCAGATCAACCTGTGTACAGGTATTTATAGAATTTGAAACCGGGCTGCCTCCTGCCGGGGTAACATTGGCTATTAAATTACAGTTAGAACCATCCCGGTAATTGGAGCCAGATCCGCCAACACTTATGTTTTGGCAAACCTGTGCCCCGCCCGGTGTACCGGCCAGTGTAAAAGAGCCGGGGTCAACAGTAATGGTAACATTGGTACTGCCGGTTGATCCGTCAGAAGGTTTTAAAGCATTAATGGTATAAGTGGTGGTTACCGTAGGTGTAGCTGTTACTACCGGGCCGGTTGAACTGCTTAGTGTACCGCTGGGCGACCAGGTAAAATTTATTGCATCGGGTGTAAAGCGGTATCCGTTTGTAAAACCGGTAGCGGTCCAGTTGGTGGTATTGTTTCTGCCGCTTACAACAGCCGCAACAGTACCTGCAGCATTTTCAACACCCTGTGCTTTTGGTAAAGTGGTGTTGGTGCAGGCGGTTGTGTGTATTTCTACAAGATTGCTTCCTTCTAATAAATGAATTTGAAAAGTTGTTGATCCGCCGCCGCTGAAAAAAGGAACCGTATTGTAACTGATAACAAAAGTGCGGTTTGGTGCAGAACCATCTGTATAGTATTCCAAAGTGCCTGATGCTGCTAAAGTAAGATTGGCTGTTACACCATGTATCACATTATTAGGCGCCCCGGCAGCCGGCAAAGCAAAACCTACACCTGTGGTTGTAGAGTTGGTATTGCCCAAACCTACCCAGCCATTTGAACTGATGTTACAGGTTGTATAGTTATTGCCATAATAATTGAAAGTAAAAGGGATGGGAATATTATCCCACCTGCAGTCATTTAAGTTGCCAACTGTAAAAGAAGTAACCGCTACACCGGCATCTGCCAGTATATTAACCCCGTAATCAGCTATTAAAGCATTGGGTATGGCGGATACAGTATAAGTTACAGGCGTTGCCGATGCCGTAATGGTTGTTGAATTACCCGAGCATACGGTTGAATTATTTGCAAAACCGGTAACAGTAAGTTGTGCCAGACATAGGTTGTAAAGACAGATTGCTGCCAGTAAGGAGTATAGTTTTTTCATACATTGGATTTAACTTTCTCAAAGTTATATAACAGCAATAAACGAATATCCGCTTGTAATATTGTCTTCTTTACTTATAAAAGATATTCGACCCTTACTGTAGAAAAATTCAATTTTATTGGGGCTTTTTATCAACTTTATTGGCAGCAAAATGCCATAATCCGAAGACTTGAAATAAAAAATCTTGCTTTTTAAAGCAAGTCTTTGACTGCAAAAATGATTTTTAAAGCAACAGTATTTGATAGATAATAAAAAGTTAACTGATTGATTTACATGCTAAAAAAAGATTATCAACGCTGAAAAATAAGCAGATATGATGATGAGATTAGAGTAATCCGTAGAAAATCATCTCATTTCTGTAGAAATTATACTAAAGCGTGTCGTAATGGCGTTATTCGGTTTGGCTGATTCAATATTCAACAAAAGATTATCCTTTTAATGTGTAAAGTATTAACCGGATGATAAACAAATCAATATTCCTATGAAAAAATTTCTACTACTTTTTTCATTAGCACTTTGTATCTGTGCCGATGTAATGGCACAACCTGCAACTTATGCGTTGCCATTCAGTATTGGAAGAGAGCGATGCGGAAGTACATCCGGGGCAACATTACTCTACCAGCATCCAACAAGCGGTGACAGGGCACTCAGTTACGATTCTCTTTATTTCTTTAATTACGTATCTCCTAATTTAAGCAGAAGTACTTTAAGGAGTGCCTATTTCCCCAGGTTACGGGTTGGTAACAGCACTTATGTAAGATCTGGTGTTACATACAGAGACCGTTTCAATATCAGCGCCTCAAGTGTTTCCTTTAATCCCAAAGATGGCAAACTATATTATTTATGGACAGACTATAACGGCGCTGTATCCCCAACATTAAAAACCTATGTATGGCGATGGAATCCGGACACAACTTTTTTTACTGGTTCCTATAATAATCCGGCTGTCGCAAATTTGAGAGATACCCTGGCAAGTTTTGTATTTGATATTGGTGGCATCACTTTCGATAACCTGGGCAATGCCTGGCAGCTTGAATTCAGCAACCCGCCGGCACCTTATAAATCCCGTATGCGCAGGCTGGATTTTGTAACCAATACAATAGACCCTGTACCGGATACGCTCGATCTGATTGGTGGCGCAGGGGGCATTGGTGATACGATGTGGAATGTAGGAAGCGGCGATATTACCTTAATGCCCAACGGTCAGATGTATTATGTGTTCGATAATAAATTATTTACACCCGATTATGGCAGTTATGGCGCCCCGGGCCACCATATTACATCTACCTATATTGATTCCGTACGAAGGCCGGGAGCCGTTAACCTGGTTGGGTTGGCCTATGGAAACGGAGACCTGATTTCATCATTTTCTCCCGGTTGTGTTTACCGGCGTATTGACCCTGTAACCGGCGATACAAACTTTGTTAATTATACTTATCTCTTAAATAAGGGGGTTCAGTCAAGCGATATGTCGCAGATATCATCCGGGCTGGGCCTTGCAAAAAGGCTGGCATCCATAACCCCCACCGGTACGGCAGGCCAGTATGATGTGGCTTATGATATAGTTATAAAAAACTACGGTACAACCGGTCTTACCAATTTACAGGTATTTGACAGTTTAAGTAAGATAAATGGCGCTGCTAATTTATCAAATGTAAGTACTACCATGCTTACCATACCGCCGCCGCCGGGCATTGCCTTAAATGCTGGCTTCAATGGTAATACCGATGCCAGGCTGCTGCAGTTCAGCGGCCAGAATTTACAGAACTATCCGGTTGACAGCAGCAGTTTTACAGTAAGGGTAAACTGCAGGATATCAAATGTGGTACAGGGTGTGGTATATTATAACAGTGCTGTTGGGTTTGCCAGTGGGTACAAAGGCGTTGCTTTAAGAGATTCCTCAACCAACGGCAGTGTGCCCGATTTAAACCAGAATGATAAACCAGATGACCTTGGCGAGTCAACACCAACACCGTTTTTAATTGCGGTGGACCCAATAAACAGTGCATGCGCAACGCTTACTGCAGTTTTATATACCGAAAATTTTGGTGCAGGCCCCATTGGCGGTTCCGGGCTTTTGGCCACCCTGCCCTCTTCGCCAAACACCAGCAGCAGTACATATACTGGCACAACAGTACAGCCTATCGCAAAAAATGCTTTTGCAATAACCGATACAGCCAGGAAGGCTGATCTGGCAAACTTCTCTTCCCTCCGGGATCATACAGGTAATGCAAATGGAAGGATGCTGGTTGTAAATGGAGATGCCCCGCCCAGGATTATATTCAGGGATACTTTACCAACCTCTTGTCCCGGACGGCAATATTCATTTTCTTTCTGGACAGCCTTTCCTTATAACGCTACCTATCAATCGGCCTGCGATGCATTGGGAGGTTTCAGGTATCCAAAATTCAGGATTCGGTTCAGGGATATTTCAACCGGCTTAACTGCGGTTGAAGATACAACCACCAATATAACAACCAATAACAGCTGGACACAATTTGGCTACCGCTGGACCATGCCAATTGGCTATTCAAACCTGATTATGGAAATTGTAAACGATGCCCCCGGCGGTTGCGGCAATGATTTTTTACTTGATGATATTGTTTATGGAAGTTGCGATGCCTTGCCGGTTGTAAATACTACTTCTCAAACCGGGTGCCTGGGAGACAGCGTAAGGTTTGTAGGAAGCCTGGCAGACTCTTTGGTACTGCCCGGTCCCAAAGATCACCAATGGCAGATAGCAAATTCAGCAGGTGGTCCTTGGACAGATATACCTGGCGCTACTTCACCCACTTATCTTATTTACCCCATAGTAGCTGCCGATACCGGAAAGTTTTACAGGCTAAAAGTGGCAGCACAGGGCAGTATCGCAATTCCTATTTGCACTTCTCTTTCTCCTGGCGTAAAATTAAATGGGCAAACGGCCTCTGTTGCAGCAACCTCAGCCGACCGGAATAAAAACAATGTTTGCCCCGGTATAACTGTAAAAGTTTACCGAACGGGTGG
Source organism: Ferruginibacter sp. (assembly GCA_016786725.1). Taxonomy (GTDB): domain Bacteria; phylum Bacteroidota; class Bacteroidia; order Chitinophagales; family Chitinophagaceae; genus Ferruginibacter. Next base: position 187,464 of record JAEUVU010000013.1, read on the forward strand.
AACATTGGGAGTAGGCGCCACCTGGAGGTGGTACACGGGTAGTCCTGGTGGCACATTAGTTGGTACGGGAGATACACTTACGTTTACAGCTCCCGCCGCCACCACCACTTATTATGTACGGGCCGAAGGCACCTGCAATACAACTCCTGCACAGGCAGTTACCATTAATATCAGTTGCGATATTGATAAAGATAAAGATGGCATACCCGATTATATTGAGAGCAATATTGCAGCGGCGGTAGCCAATGGCTATAATACCGGGTATCCCGGATACAAAGATTATAACAATGATTTTATCAATGATGACTTCCAGGCAGATGGAGACTCGGACAATGATGGTATCCCCAATTACCTGGATCTGACTTATCCGGGAAGAGTTGATTTGAGCGGTCCTTTGGGTGTGCCGGATGGAATTGATGACAGGTTTGATATTGACCTGGATGGCATTATTAATATGCTTGATCTGGATAGTGACAACGACGGCATTCCGGATGTGGTGGAAGCCTATGGTGTGGATGCAAACGGAGATGGAAGGCTGGATAATTTTACAGATACAGACGGAGATGGCCTGTCACAGAATGTTGACCCAAATAATACCGGTGCCAATAACTCAGGTACAGGATTAGCGCTTCCAAACTTAGATGGCGATATTGTGCCCAATTTCTTAGACTTGGACAGTGATAATGATGGCATACCTGATGTGATAGAAGTAGGTGGTATTGATGCAAACAACAACGGTATTATTGATGCTTTTGTGGATGCCAATACAGATGGCCTGCACGATGGCTATATAAACGGAACAGCTTTACTGATAACAGGCGCAGATGGAAACAGTGATGGAAGAGCAGACAGCTGGCCCAACAAAAACCTGGATATGGACATAAGGCCAAACGCATACGATCTGGACAGTGATGGTGATGGTATTACAGATGTAATTGAAGCCGGCCTTCCCGATGCAAACCTCAATGGCCTTGCTGATGGTGTAATAGGAATCAATGGATGGTCAACAACAGTATCTGCAATGCCTGCATTGAATTTAAGAAATACAGATGCTGTTGGTAACCCCGATTATCTGGATATTGATTCTGATGAAGATGGCATACCTGATAATATTGAAGGTATATCAACAGCAGCTTATGCAATGCCAACACTAACCGATGCTGATGGTGATGGATTGATGCTTCCGTATGATAACCAGCCGGCTGTTTATGGTGGTACAGGTATAACCCCATATGACCATGATGGAGACAGTACACCTGATTACCGTGACCTGGATTCTGATGCTGATGGCCTCTCCGACAGGGTAGAAGGAAATGATTACAACCTGAACGGATTGCCTGATGACCTGGTAACACCTACGGGGCTTGATGCCGATGGCGACGGACTTGATAACAGGTATGATTCTTTAAACTCAACCCTTATTGTAAAAGGAACATCGCCACGCATGGGGGCAGGCGGCTCATTTACCGGAGATGCAACGCCCGGTGCAAGAACACCTGTACAAAGAACGATGATACCACCGTTCCAGGTTGACAGGGACTGGCGTTTTGCAGGTTTTGTATTACCGGTTCAGTTTGTAAAACTAGCAGGCCAATTACAGGCAAACGATAAAGTACCGCTTAGCTGGACAATTATTGCTACCACCCCGGTTGACCGTTTTGAAGTGGAACGAAGTACAGATAACCGCAACTTTATAAAGGCCGGAACCGTTTCGCAAACAGTAAACTTAAATGTACAGCAAACGTTCAACTTTACGGATGATGTCAGCAGTGTAAGCAAAGAAGTGATCTACTACCGCATTAAAGTGATAGGTAAGGCAGGTGAGATACAGTACAGTAATATACTGGTGATACGCAAACAACAAAGCGCCAAACCAACATTGACCATTGCGCCTAACCCCGCAAATGAGTATGTTAGTATTGGATTTTATGCAGATAAAGAAACTGATATTACTATACGCTTGCTTGATGAATCTGGTAAGATGGTGTTGGTGCAAAAGCAAAAAGTAAGCCGTGGCAGCAATACACTGCAGCTTACCGGCCTAAGCAAATACAGTAATGGTAATTATATGCTGCAGGTATTTATCAATGATGAGGTGATAACGCAAAAGCTGGTATTGTTGCATAAATAACAAAAAATCAACCCCCATCAATAGTGGCCCCTTCCATTCCGGAAGGGGCTTTTTTGATTTATACAGTTATCTCAGGTCAAGTGAAGGCTGAATACTTTTTGTAATAATTTTTTTGTGTACTACGTTACTATAAGATGCGATGTGCAGATGCACCAAATTTTCATGTTGCAGCTGTAGTACAAGCTGTTTTGTAGTAGAGTGCCGACCCGAAGTGTAGAACGATTATTACAAAATTTTTAAAACAGAAAATTTTTTAAAAAAATGCTGCAATAAATCTGGCGGCAATTTTATTTTTTTTTGCAGAATCCGAATTGTGAAACCCCGATAATGAAAACACGTTTACGCATACTTATTGTATTGCAGTTATTGGCTTACGGGGCAGGGGCACAAATCATACGCCCGTTTACCGCCAGGTATTATAATCCTTCGGTTAAGGGAAATATAGTTTATGTCTCAAACAGCATCATTTCTACTTCGGGCGTGGCGTCAGGAAATCCGGGAACAGGGGAAATTCCTCCGGCAGGCACAACAAAAAATAATAACGGGTCAGGTATCAATATTGATGTAGATAATTACTCGGTAACAAAACTTCCCTTCGCCGCTACCTGGAATTATTTTGCAAGAGGATCAGCGCCATCCAATGATGGAAGCGGCAATACCTGGAAACAATCTGGCTATACCTTAACCGGCTTATGGAACACAGGTGCATCTCCTGTAAACGGTACCGGCAAATATGGTTTCAGCTCTTCACAAACAACCTGTATTCCCTCTGGCGGTGGCGGAACGGTTTGCGTACCCACCGGAACAAAATACAGTTCATACTATTATCGCAACACAGTAAGTTTTACTGCAGCCGAACTTTCAACAACTTTTCAAACCATCCAGTTAAATATGTTACGTGATGATGGTATTGTTGTTTATATAAATGGCGTTGAAAGAGTAAGGAATAATATGCCCACAGGAACCATCTCGTATGGTACACTGGCATCGTCTAATATTACACCAGGAGCGTCAGAAGCTGTATCAGTTGGTTTAAGCCCGTCTTTTTTTTCAGCCGGGGCAAATACCATTGCTGTAGAAGTGCATTTAAGAACAACTACTTCTGCTGATATGTCTTTTGATATGGAGATACAGGGGTTAAGTGATAACGGCACTTACAACTCTTCTACAGCCGACCTTGCCATACCAACAACCTGTAACCAGGTTTTATTTGCGGGTTTATACTGGGGCGCCGACCAGGGGACAGATGGCGTTAACACCAGCTGGATAACGGGTGCATACAACGCTGTACAATTAAAAATACCCGGCAGCTCAACCTATCAAACCATTACATCCACACAAACAGATCAGCACAGTGCGGCACAATCTCCCGGCCTGCCGCATACAGGATATTTATGCTTTGCAGATATCACTTCAATCATTAACAGCACCAATGCCAATGGTACCTACACAGTTGGTAATGTAGTAGGGCCCATCGGCATTGGCAATGCCTGTGGCGGGTGGACGATTGTTATTGCATACTCCAACGCATCTTTATTACCACGAAACCTTACTGTTTTTGATGGCAGTGTAATTATAAACCAGGGCGACCCCCCGGTGGATGTAAATATAAACGGATTTTTAACGCCCCCTTCCGGGCCGGTAAGTTGTGAACTGGGGTCAGTTGTGTATGATGGCGACAGAAGTTCAACAGATTCTTTTTCCTTTAAACAAAACGGGGCGCCTCTTTTTTATAACCTGGCAACAACCACAGTGCCTTTCAATAATACCAACGATGCATGGAACAGTAAGATATCTTACAAGAGCAGCATTGTAACAACCCGTAACCCTGCTTTTAATAATACACTCGGTTACGATGCATCTATATTTGATCTCCCCAATACACTCAATGTAAATTTGTCCAATAACCAGACATCTGCCACCGTAAGGTTTTCATCGCCCGGCGAAAATTATTTTGTGCATGTACTCACAACATCCATAACACAATACAATCCTGCTTTTGTTTTTGATAAAACAGCTACCGATTTAAATGGCGGTTTGCTTGTGCCCGGCGACAGCATCAGGTACCAGGTAAATTATGATAATGTGGGTAATGACTCCAGCACCAACACCATCATCTATGATAATATTCCGTTGGGGTCAACTTATTTACCAGGCTCAATAAGAATAAACGGTGTTGCTAAAACAGATGCTGCAGGCGATGACCAGGCCGAATATGATTTTGCCAATAACCGTGTGGTACTGAGGGTTGGCACTTCGGCCAATGCTGCAACAGGCGGCAATATCGGCCCCGGAGTTAGCGGTAATATACAGTTCAATGTTGTTACTGCTTCATCCTGCGATATTTTATCCTGCTCCGGATCATTAAGAAATGAAGCAAGGATAAGTTATAATGGCCAACGGTCCGGGTCTGTTTTATATGATTCCAGCGGAGTTAGTACAGGAGGATGTATTGTGAAAGGACCGGTAATTTCACCGGTATCAGGTTCCTGTTTCAGCCCAAAAGATACGCTGCTGGTTGTACATTGCCCGGTAACATCCGTTATGCTGCCAATGGTGCGGTATGCCGGGTACACATTTTATTCAGCTATGCCCTTTGTTCCGGCAAATATTTATAACCCCGTAGTGGCCGTTACAACTTCCGGGGTTTACTGGGCTTACTTTAACAGTGGCGCCGGTTGCAGCGATACAGCAAGGATACAGGTCATCATCACCCTTTGTCCGGATATTGATGATGATGACGATGGCATACCGGACTATGTTGAATTTAATGATCCGTTGGCACTGGCCGGAACCGGAATACCGAATTGGAACAACCCGCTTTATCCGGGCTTTGTAGATCATAATACTGATGGTTACAATGATAATTTTGACTGGGGCGCCGATTCGGATAACGATAATATCCCCAACTTTCAGGACATCAATTTCTGGAAAGGATGGGTAGATGCCGATGCTGATGGAGTGAATGACCTTTCAGACAAAGACCTGGATGGAATTCCTGATCAATACGACCGTGACAGCGATAATGATGGCATACCGGATGTGGTGGAATCGTACGGTGTTGATACCAACGGAGACGGCATTATTGATAATTTTACCGAAACGGATTACGATGGTTTTTCGCAAAACGTGGATGCAAACAACACCGGTGTAAGTGGTTCCGGTACTGGCTTGGGTGCACCAGACCTTGATGGTGATGGTATTCCCAATTATCTGGACCTGGATAGTGATAATGATGGCATACCCGATGCAGTTGAAGTAAATGCGCCTGATATAAACAATGATGCAAAGCCCGATGGCTTTACTGATAATAATGGTAACGGGTTGCATGATAGTTATGAATTAAGCAATGGATTGTTATTTACAGGACCTGATATTTCGCCGGTGAACGGGAGGGCAGATGATTTTCCTTATAAAAACAAGGACCGTGATTACAGGCCCAATGCTTACGACCTGGATAGTGATGGTGATGGTATTGCGGATGTAATTGAAGCAGGTTTTGCCGACGCAAACTATAACGGTATTATTGATGGAACAATCGGAGCCAATGGATGGTCAACCGTGATGGCTGCATTGCCTGCTCTGGGTTTACGTTTTACAGACGGAGATATCTATCCCGATTATCTTGATATTGATTCAGACCAGGATGGCATACCTGATAATATCGAAGGCCAGACAACAATTGGTAACCTGCTGCCACAATTAACCGACCTTGATGGAGACGGATTGTTTCTTCCCTATGATAATCTACCGGCTATATTCGGTGGCTCGGGTATTTATGTTTACGACCACGACTTTGACGGAACACCCGATTACAGAGATGCCGATACCGATGCAGACGGCCTGCCGGATATTGTGGAAGGAAATGATTTTAACCTGAACGGAATGGCTGATGATGATGTAACCCTTACCGGGCTTGATACAGATGGCGATGGACTGGACAACCGTTTTGATTCATTGAATTCGGTTACCAATATAAAAGGCACTTCTTACCTTATGGGCAATGGCGGCTCTTTTATTGGCGATCCGGCCCCCGGCTCAAGAACAACCGTTCAAAAAACACAGCTATCCCAAACAGACAGGGACTGGCGTTTTACAGGATTTATTTTACCGGTGCAGATACTTGATTTTTCAGGTACACAAAATAATAATAGTGTTTTATTGAAATGGGCCATCATTGCTGAAAAAGAGATTGACAGGTTTGAAGCAGAAAGAAGTGTTAATGGCAGGGATTTTATTAAAGCAGCAACTGTGAACAGCCCGGTTGTATTAAACGTACAGCAGCATTTTTCTGCCACCGATGATATCAGTGATATACATAATGAAGTTATTTACTACCGCTTAAAAGTTATTGGCAAGGCCGGGGAAATAAAATACAGCAATACCATCAGCCTCAAAAAAAATATTTCTCAAACAGAAATATATATTTTTCCCAACCCCGCCAACCACTATATCACGATAAGCATTTATGCAGATGCAACCGGCGATATGTTGCTTTGGCTGTTTGATAATACAGGCAAACTTGTTTTTAATGAAAAACGGAAAATCAACAAAGGCTTTAACCAGGTGCAGCTTAACGGGTTAAACAGGTTCAGCAATGGTTTGTATCAACTTAAAATAGAAGCAGCTGAAACAATCAGCATTAAAAAGTTGATGATACATAACTGATGATTGAATGATTATATTCGTATGAACCTCATTTGAAAGGAAGGGTGTTTTTATTTATTTTTACGTACAGCGAAATAACTGTAAAACTTATTACAGGTGATATGGAAAATACGTTTGAAACCCGTTTAACAAGCCCGTCAGATAAAAGTGTTTCTCCGCTTATAGAAGCATTGTCGGAAAATTTAAAGGAAAGGTTCAACAGCGACGGAAAAAATTCATTTCAATTCTGGGATGAAAATGACCCAAAATATATTTTTGTCAGTTTATCACACAATAACGAATGTGTGGGATGTGGAGCCATACGGCCAATAAATGAAATTACCGGGGAGGTAAAGCGTATGTATGCCAAATACAGGGCCATGGGAATTGGCTCTGCTGTTTTAGCTGCGCTTGAACATGAAGCAGGTAAAGCAGGGTATAAACAGCTTTGGTTAGAAACAAGAGATAAAAATATAGAAGCCTGTAATTTTTATCAAAAGCATGGTTATAAAAGAATAAAAAATTATGGCAACTATGCAAACAGGCCTGAAGCTGCCTGCTTTGGTAAAACTCTAATCAATTAGCAAATTATTACAGGCCTTTCATTCAAAATTTTTTCAATAATAGTTTCCCACTTCAGTATTGATCAGGTATTGTGCCGTTTGTGTTTTTTTTCGCCGTTGTTTGTTGCTGACCAACGACGAAACATTGTGTTCTTTGTGGTAGCTTTACATCCATGTACACACATAAAAAATCTCTTGGCCAGCATTTTTTAAAAGATGAAAATGTAATCAACAGGATCATTGATGTATTAAAGGAAGAAAGTTTTACAAACCTCCTTGAAGTTGGCCCCGGTGCTGGCGCTCTTACCAAACATTTAATGAGTTTATCTGCTGTGAATTTTAAGGCTGTTGAACTGGATGAAGAGAAAGTAATTTATCTGTCAAAAAAATATCCATCACTTGCAGATAAGATAATTCACCAGAGTTTTTTGGATATGCAAAAACCCTTTGATGAGCCTTTTACGGTAATTGGTAATTTTCCTTATAATATCTCCACACAAATTTTATTTAAGCTGCTGGAGTGGAAAGATGAAGTACCCTGCATCATCGGCATGTTTCAAAAAGAAGTGGCAGAAAGGGCAGCAGCCAAAGAAGGCAGCAAAGTGTATGGTGTGCTAAGTGTATTAATGCAGGCCTATTATGAAATTGAATATCTCTTTGATGTAGGGAACGAATGTTTTGATCCTCCCCCAAAAGTGCAAAGCGGTGTTATACGCCTTAAAAGAAAAGCAACCACACTCAATTATAAAAGCGAAAGGGCTTTTTGGGTTTTGGTAAAAACAGCTTTTAACCAGCGCCGCAAAACCATGCGTAATGCAGTTAAAAGTTTGTTTGCTGCAGAGGTGTTGCAGGATGATATATTTTTAAAACGTGCCGAAGCGTTAAGCGTGGAAGACTTTGCTGCATTAACTTTCAGGATGCAATAAAAAACCGGGCCACTTTTTTTGCGACCCGGCTTTGGGGAGTTCTAAGCAAGCAATCGTTATTATTTTTTCAGGTTCATGCTTCTGTTAATGGTAAAGCCAAAAGCGATGTTGCCATCTTTAAGGGCGCTGGTATTGCGTGCCAGTTGGTCAATAGCACTTGCATCAGTTGTGTTTCCAACATAAAACTGAAACAGGTGGGTGCCGGTACTGATCTCAACACCCAGGGAAAGCAGGTCTGGATTATAATTCATAATAGTGCCGCTTTTTGTAATCAGGTTTTTATACATGTTTAACTGCCGTGCATATTCAACTGTAATGTTGAGCTTGCTGGTTGCTTTGTATTTTGCTGCCAAACCCATTGAGAAAACCTCGTTGCTGTTGTTGATACCATAAGGCACTACATTAAAATGTATCCAGGTAGGCATCAGCTGCACAGAAATTTTATCATTGAATTTTTTTGATATCAGCAACTGGTTTAAAAAAGCAAATTTGTTTCCGCTAAATTCGTTGTCGGGGTCTTCGGCAGTATTTACATTCATCATTGAATACCATCCAACTGTAACAGGTACATTTTTTTTGCCTGTTTGCTGGCGAAGTATCCTGAACTTGAGCCATCCTTCATATTTCGAACTTCCGGCCATTGCAACACCTGCATTCATAAATTTTGCGGGCGAATAATCAAATGAAAGATACGTATGGGCAACGCCTGAGTTAAGCCCAAAAAACTGGGCAATATTCTGCTTACCGCCATCTTTGTTCCATATATGGCTGAAGTGGTGAGAGATCATGAATTGTAAAATACCCGGGTTTACAATTTCTGTGCTTTGCATATTGATGATCTTGGTTGCATTAAACACAGCCCTGGTGAATTTTTGTTTGGGCGCTTCTTTTTTTTCTTCTGTATTTACCGAATCCTGGGCTGATGCAGCAAGTGATAAGCAAAGGAAGCAAAGTGATAATATCTTTTTCATAATTGGTGATTTATATTTAATAACGTGAATTCCGTGGTTTTTAAAATCATTTTAATTTACTGGGGTGTTCCCTGTGCTATCCATTCATTAATCAGTTTCACAGTGCATGAACTTAAGCTTAGCGCCGGGCCCGGATGGCCGGAAGCACCGCTGCTGTTCATCATAGCAGTTAACACATCTTTTTTGGCTACCATCTTACTATAATCAAGATTTAAAGCCAGGCCGCCATGGCAGGTTGATCCTTTGCAGGAAGTATTATACAAGGGAAGTACTTTGGCTGTGTAAGTAACAGCCCCGGTTACAGTACATCCGCCGCCATCATCTTTTGCTCCTTCAGCAATCCATTTTTTGATGATGTTTTCCTGATTGGGTGTAAAATAAATTGATCCGGCGCCAGGGTGTGTTCCTCCGTTTACCCATGCATCAAGCAAGCCAACCCTTCCAAGTATGGCATCATAAAAAATAGTATCACCGTGAGAAAACTGAACAGCTCTTGTACCTATTCCATTATTATGGCAGCCACAACCGCCCGATACCATGATGGGCACAACATCTGCCCTGAAGGATGTAGTTGGCAATGCAGTAATATCTTCTTTGTTTTTATAGCATGATGACAAAAGATAGGTAAGCATTGATGTCACCACAGCCATTGTTATGATTAACTTTTTCATATCTGATATTTTAAATTGGTTGTAACAGTTATTGTTTTATGATGGTTCCGGTTTTTCTGTATTTGAATATGCCGGCATTGGCGTTTCCGTATTTCCATACAGTTGGAATATTTGGATCGGCAAAATACCAGGCCTTGATCAATGCCACTTCGTTTGATTTAAGTCCGCCGTCTCCGTATGCCATATCGCCCTGGTGAGTGGTAGCATAAACACCTGTAAAAGGATTGGCCAGCAGCAGTGTTGAATCGCACCGGGTAACCATAGAGCTGGTTGCATTGAGGTTATTGCCACTTACATAATAGGTAGTTAATGTAACCGGGTTTGTGTATAAAACAGAATTACTGCTTCTTACACTTTTTGGATACATAATGTCCATCAGTATATCGTCGTAACTGTTTAACGGGCCTCTTGTGCTTGATGCAGACCTCGGTGTTGAGAATTTTTTCCATGGCCTGAAGCTTGCATTGGCAAGTGTATCGGCATAGAATTTTTTTACGCTGTCTTTATAAGCGGTCCAAACCTGGTCACGCTTGGCAGCATTGGATAGCTGGCAATAAATGGTTATTGCACCGGTGGCAGGATTGATATAAGTGTATTGGGTAGTATCAGCAGAAGTTAATCCCGGAATTAAACCTGCCCTTGCCCAGCCGCCGGTGGCAGTGGCCTGGTTATGGCAGTTTGCAGAGCCGCAGCCTGTAACAATCAGTGCAACAGCCGCAGGCCTGAAATCATTAAGATCGGGCCTTTCTTTGGCGCCGTTCTTTATCCAGTTGTAAATAATAGATTTATCGGTAAAGTTCATTTCATGATTGGAATTTACCGGAGGCATAGCCTTGTTAAAATCATTGGTGGTTAAATACTCCCACAGTTTGCTGGCTTCGGGGTTACCGGCAGTTACATACTTCATTATCTCCGGGTAAGTATCAAACTTTGGAGCAATGGAACCTCCATGACAATTGGAAGTACCGCAATACTCATGCAGAATGGTTTGTACGCCCCTGAATTTTATTTTATCATTTACATCAGGCACTGCATCAGCCGGAGTTACTGTATTGCTTTCGTAAAAAGAAGCATAAATAGTAGAATCCGCAGTTCCTTTAAACGACCTGTCAAGATTCTTAATAACATCACCTTCTTTTTTGCATTGTATTATTGAAGCAGATACAAAAAACACTAAAAGAAAAAGTGTGGTTGCTTTGATTAAAGATATTTTTTTCATAAAATTTATTTTTCTGGTTCGTTATTGATTCCTTTTTCAACGCTCTTAAACAGAATTTCGATAACCAAAATTACCATCGCCTGCATGACGGTTTTATGACATTAGCATGACAATTGCATGATTATAGTCATACCCTTCTTTAACCGGCATCATATAATCACACGCAGGGCATTTATATTTTGCATCCGGTTTTTTGCAAATAAAAAACCTGAAATTTTATGGAAGACAATACAGGATCAAAAGACAAATCACGCCGCTGGTTTTTATCCCTGTTTGCAGGCACAAATAAAAAAGCTGCAGATGCTGATATGGTAAAAATGCTTACCGCTGATGGTAAACTTGTACAGGTTGACAGAGCGGTACTTGAAGCAGCGTCTAAAAAACAAAAATCTGCAAACAGGGAGATATATGACTGGATGCAGAATCCTTCCAAAGAAAATAATAGCTGATCGTTTTAAACCAACCGAATTATGAAAGAACAGCAAAATACACAGGATAATGGCCGGCGGGGATTTATAAAAAATGTTGCTATTGCCACCGTGGCAACCGCAGCATGTGGAAGCCTGTCATGCTCATGCAATTCAAAAAAAGCCACTGTTACTGAAAAAGTAAAACTGCTTTCGCCCGATGGCGAAATTGTTGAGATAGATTCTGCCTACCTGAATCATCACGAAAACATGGCTGTGCTTTCGCAGCACGAACAAAGAGTGGGTATTGCCGGAAAGAAATTTGTGATGGTGGTTGACCTGGCCCGTTGTAAAAATGCACGTAAATGTATTACTGCCTGCCAGAAACACCACTACCGCCCCGAAGATAAGGAATGGCTTACCGTTAAGCTGATGAAAGACAGCGATAAAGCAGCGCCTTACTGGTTTCCAAAACAATGTTTTCATTGCGATAACCCGCCTTGCGTAAAAGTTTGTCCGGTGGATGCAACTTTTAAAAGACAGGACGGATTAGTGCTGATAGACAATGACCGTTGCATTGGCTGTAAATTCTGCATGGCAGCCTGCCCTTACTCAACCCGTGTGTTTAACTGGGATGAACCTGAAATACCATTAGATATAAAGAACCTTGATTACAATGCAGAAACCGGTGTACCTGCAAAGGTTGGTACGGTTGAAAAATGCGATTTCTGCCCGGACAGGGCAAGAGAAGGTTTGCTGCCACCATGTGTTGAATCATGCCCCAACGGTGTATTTTATTTTGGAGATGAAAATGAAGATACCGTAACCAATGGTGAAGAAACGTTAAGCTTTACCCAGCTTATTAAAGACCGTGCCGGCTACCGGTTCCTGGAAGAGCTGGGAACCAAGCCAAGGGTTTATTACCTGCCGCCAAAAGAAAGGCAGTTCCCTGTTGAACGGGGATATGAAAACCTGCCGGATGATATCAAGGCAAGATTTAAAGATATTATGGAAGCAGAAAAAAAATAATGGTGAAAGAGCAATTATGATCATTTAAAGCGAAAAATTTTATGGAACTCAATACATACCAGCAGCAGGCTTTCAACTACCAGCGACCCAATATTGAAAAATTTGGGAAAAAGAATATTGCCTGGAGCATTATCTTTTTGATTTGTATAATGATTGGCCTGTATGCTTTATACCTGCAGATTGCAAAAGGCCATGGTATAACAGGCATGAGGGATAATGTGGTGTGGGGGCTGTTTATTGTAAACTTCATCTTTTTTATCGGGCTTAGTTATGCCGGGGCTATTATCGGCGGTGTATTGCACCTGCTTAAACTGCCCTGGGGCAAACCCATTGTACGGCTTGCCCAGATGATGACACTTATTTCTGTAATTGTTGGCCCTATATTCATTTTATTATGTGTTGGTCGTTTCGACAGGCTGCATCACCTCTTTATTTATCCACGCATCCAATCTCCCATGACATGGGATGTAATGGCCGTTGTTACTTTTTTTGCAGGAAGTATATTATTCCTTTATATGGCACTTATAAAAGATTTAGCGGTTTACCGGGACGCTAAAATGAATATTCCCAAATGGAAACAAAAGCTCTATAAAATACTGGCTATTGGTTACCGTGGCGCTGCCAGCCAAAAAAGGCATCTGATCATATCTCAGAACCTGCTGGCAATAATCATGATACCATTATCCATAATCGTGGCATCTATCCTTTCCTGGATATTTGGAATGACGCTGAGGCCAGGATGGCACAGTACCATCTTTGGGCCTTACTTTGTTCTGGGCGCTTTGTATTCAGGCTGCGGTGTGCTCATCGTTGCTATGTGGGTGTACAGGAAAATGTATAAACTGCAGGATTATTTTACCAATAAACATTTCTCTTACCTTGGTTATTGTATGATGGTGCTGGGAGCAGGTTATGGCTATTTTACTTTTTCAGAATATTTTACCGGCTGGTTTGGTTCTGCAAAATGGGACAGTGAAGTAATTAACAAGCTGTTTAGTTTTAATGAATACGGCGGTTGGACATTGTTTGCCAACCTTGCAGGCATAGTAATACCCATTTTGATAGTTGCTATACCGGCCACAAGAAAACCAAACTGGATATCGCTGAGCGCCTTTGTAATGGTGATTGCTTTGTGGGTTAAGCGGTATCTTATCATTGTGCCAACCCTTGAAACACCTGCATTGCCAATGCAGGATACAAGAATGGAATTTGTAAAATACAGCGCCACCTGGCCCGAATGGGCGCTTACCATTGCCGGGATAGCCTCCTTTCTTTTGTTCTTTACACTCATGTCAAAATTTGTAACAGTGGTACCGGTATCCGGTTTGGAGGAAGTTAATTTTCCGCATGAACCGCATCATCATCACACTGCCGAAACAAACAAGGATGAAAACAAAACAGCTTAAGCTTAAAAGATATTTTATGAAAGAGATAATTATAAAAAACAGCAGAAGCATGGTTAAATATATTTTGCTGCTGCTGTTTTTTGCACCGTTAACCATCTTTGCCCAAACAGACAGTGCAGCAGCTAAAGAAGAAGTGGAGGAAGAACCTTCACTTATAGCACCTGCACTTGATTTTATAGTGGTACAAAAATCTGATAATACCATTGACCTGAAAGCTGCTGCAAGAGCTAAAATAAAAGGCACATTCGTAAAGCTTCCGCTGTTAAAGATCAGTTTTGTACAGGTAAGTGACACTGCTGAAAAAAACCTTGGCTTTATAATTACAGATAAAAATGGCAAGGCTGTACTTACTGTAAAAAAAGATGCATTAACAACAGCAAAAGATGGCAGCCTGGTTTTTAAAGCTTCCTTTGCCGGTAATAAACAAATGGAAGCGGCAGATGGGGAAGTGACCATAAAAAATGCCCTGCTGCAGATAACACCTGTAAAAGAAGATTCTTTACTTACTGTAAAAGTTAAGTTCAGTTCACCGGCTGCAGGAATGGATTCGGCTATAAAAGACCTTACCGTGGGCATATTTGTAAAACGCTTTTTCAGCCCTTTAAAAATAGGCGAAGGCACAACTGACGAAATCGGAGAAGCAACTATAGAGATACCTGCTAACCTGCCGGGCGATGATAATGGCAATATTACATTGCTGGCAAAAATTGATGAGAACGAAACCTTTGGCAACCTGGAAGCTGGCGTTACACAAAAATGGGGTGTGCCTGTTTCATCAAAGCTGCAGGAACAGCCAAGGGCATTGTGGAGTGCCCACCCGCCCATTTGGATGCTGGTTACATTTATTGTAATGATGGTTGTGGTATGGGGGCATTTTCTTATTATAGTGTACCAGTTGTTCAGGCTGCGCAAAGAAGAGCCGGGCCTGGCAAATGCGGCACAGGGGACTTAAAAAAATTATTATACCAACCCTTATGATTTTATATTTAACAAAAACAAAAAAACAAGAAACATGAAAAAGAAAATTTCGGTAGTTGTTGCAGGCTTATTTATGATGGGTATGCTTGCCTTCGTTCCCAAAACTTCAAACCAGACCGAATGGAAGGTTCCAGATGCAGAGAAAAATAAAGTGAACCCGATTAAAGGCGATGCCGGGTCTCTTGCTACAGGTAAAACGCTGTATAATACACATTGCAAATCCTGCCATGGTACTAAAGGAAAAGGAGACGGGCCTAAAGCTGCACAATTAGATACTGAATGCGGCGATTTCAGCAAAGCATCTTTTCAATCGCAAACAGACGGCTCTTTGTTTTACAAAACCAAAGTAGGAAGAAAAGATATGCCTTCTTACAAAACAAAGATACCAGATGCCAACGATATGTGGGCTGTAGTAAATTATATGAGAACTTTTAAGTAAATGGCTTTTTAACGGTGATTGTTATCAAAAAAGCTTATCTGCAAATTGCGGATGAGCTTTTTATTTTTGACAGAAGCAGCAATCGTAAACAAAACCAAATCTGTAGTTTTGCAATACGTACTAAATTCCAAATGATGAAAAAAAATCCGTCCTACCTTTTAATATTGATCTGCCTGGTTGTTTTTGCTGCCTCCTGTAATACACCCAGGCATATTTACAGCCCTTCGGCCCATAATGTACCTGTATTAACCAAAAAAGGAGACAGCAAGATCGGTGCACTTTATTCTACCAATGCAGTTGGCCAGGAAACCAGGGATGGCGTAGAGATTGATAACCGCAGCCGCGGCTACGACCTGCAGGGCGCTGTAGCCATTACTGATCATTTTGCCATACAGGCGGCTCATGCTTACCGTTGGGAAAAAACAGAAGGTGGGCCAGACAGTACAAATTTAAAATACAAAAGAAACCTAACCGAGCTGGGGCTGGGCTATTATTTGCCGGTTAATGATAACAAAAGTGTTTTCTTCCAGGTTTTTGCAGGCGCAGGTTTGGGTCGCTTCAGTTTTACCGATGTTGATAAAACAGGTTCTTATTACCACCAGGCAAATGTTACCAAAATTTACCTGCAGCCGGCGGTGCTCTTTAAAAGCAAGGGAAGTTTTACTACATCTGTTTCCATGCGGTTCAGCAGTATTAATTACAGCAAGGTAAAAACAAATTACTCCCCCGTGCAGTTGGAAGATTATCACCTGGAAAATCTGAGTGGCCGTGCTAAATGGTTTTTTGAACCGGCAACGGTAAGCAGCTTTGGCTTTAAAGGATTACCGGGCCTGCGGTTTGAAGTACAGGGCGGGTTGTCTTTTTTAATGGCAAGGAATTATGTTGACTATCGTAAGGTTAATTTCTCCATTGGAAGCTGGATAGATATTGGGTCTTTATTTAAGAGAGGAGACCAGTAAACCTTTCTGTTCACTTATTCTTTTTCCAGTCTTTAATCAGTAATTTTACAGCCTGATTGTATTGCATTGTTCTGTTGAGCAAAGCCAGAAACTAATTACTGATTATTTATGTCATTCACACTTCAGAATAAAGTAAGGATAGTAACCGCAGCTGCCTTGTTCGACGGACATGATGCAGCCATCAATATCATGCGCCGCATCATGCAAAGTAAGGGCGCCGAAATTATTCACCTGGGCCACAACCGAAGCGTTGCCGAAATTGTAGAATGTGCCATTGAAGAAGATGTGCAGGGCATTGCCATCACCAGCTACCAGGGGGGCCATGTTGAGTTTTTTAAATACATGAAAGACCTGCTGAATGAAAATGGCTGCGGGCATATAAAAATATTCGGCGGTGGCGGCGGTACCATTCTTCCATCTGAAATAGAAGAATTACACAACTACGGCATCACAAGAATTTACAGCCCGGACGATGGAAGGCATATGGGCCTGGAAGGCATGATAGAAGATGTGGTAAAGACCTGTGATTTTAACCTGAATGGGAATGGCGATTATAAAACAGCCATGACCCTGGGCGAAGTGAATGATGTAAGAAAGATCGCCAGACAGATAACAAATGCAGAGAATGGTCAACAAACAACAAACGAGAAACAACAAACGGACAAAAAGATTCCGGTTTTAGGAATAACAGGAACTGGTGGTGCAGGAAAATCTTCAGTAACAGATGAAATAGTACGCCGTTTTTTAAATGCTTATGCAGATAAAACAATTGCGGTAATTTCTGTTGATCCATCCAAGAAAAAAACCGGCGGCGCTTTGTTGGGAGACCGAATCAGGATGAATTCTATTTCTTCTCCACGGGCTTATATGCGTAGCCTTGCAACAAGAGAAAGTGACAAGGCACTGAGTGAATATGTGCAGGAAGCTATTGACATCTGCAAAGCTGCCAATTACGACTTTGTAATTTTAGAAAGCGCCGGTGTTGGCCAAAGTGATGCATCCATATTGGATTATGTAGATGTGAGTATGTATGTGATGACACCTGAATATGGCGCTGCATCTCAACTTGAAAAAATAAACATGCTTGATTATGCCGATGTGGTTTGCGTCAACAAATTTGATAAAGCCGGGGCTTTGGATGCCTTGCATGATGTACGCAAACAATACAAACGCAATCATGGTTTGTGGGATGCAAAGGATGAGGAATTGCCGATCGTCGGTACCATTGCCGCACAGTTTAACGATACCGGTGTAAATGAGTTGTTTGAAAGGCTGATGGAAAAAATTGCAGAAAAATGTGGCATTAAATTTCACGGGGATATTGAGCATCACTCACACACAAAAGATACATTCAGCCAATCAACTATTATTCCCCCTAAAAGGATAAGATACCTGGCAGAGATAGCCGAAACCATTACGGCTTATGATACCTGGGTAATTGAACAGGCGGGCATTGCAACAAAGCTGTATCAACTTGATGGCACCCTTACAGCGGCTTCTACAACCCCGACAGCGGTTTTAACCCTGTCGGCGGTTGCAAGAGAAGAACTCGAAAAAATAAAAAATTCCTTAGAAGAAAAACTCCATCCTGAATGCAAAAAACTCATTCAATCCTGGCCGCAGGTTGTTGAAACTTACAATAAAGAATTTTACGAATTTAAAGTAAGAGATAAAGTAATTAAACAACCGCTTACTTATAAAAGTTTATCGGGCACCACACTTTCAAAAGTTATTTTACCTAAATACAAAGACTGGGGCGATATTTTAAAATGGCAGTTGCAGGAAAATGTACCCGGAGAATTTCCTTTTACAGCAGGTGTGTTTCCTTTGAAGAGAGAAGGCGAAGATCCTACCCGTATGTTTGCCGGTGAAGGCGGGCCGGAAAGAACCAACAGGCGCTTTCACTATGTAAGCCTGGGCCAGCCTGCAAAGCGCCTCAGTACCGCGTTTGACAGTGTTACTTTGTATGGTGAAGATCCTGATCACCGCCCGGATATTTATGGCAAAGTAGGTAACAGCGGCGTAAGCATCGCATCGGTTGACGATGCAAAAAAATTATACAGCGGTTTTGATCTTTGTGATCCAAAAACTTCTGTAAGTATGACGATCAACGGGCCTGCACCCATACTACTTGCATTTTTTATGAATGCAGCCATTGATCAGCAATGCGAAAAATACATTATTGATAATAATCTTAAAGAAGAAGTAAATAAAAAGATAGAATCTTTGTACAGCATAGATTCGCTTCCAAAGTATGTAGGTGTAGATGGTAAAGAAATTGTACCCGCAAAAGGTGAACTGGTTGGAGCCTTGCCTGGAGGAAATGATGGTTTAGGTTTACGCCTTTTAGGTTTAAGCGGACAAGATGTTTTGCCTACAGAAGTTTACAATGAAATAAAAGCAAAAGCGCTATCAACTGTTCGTGGTACGGTGCAGGCTGATATTTTAAAAGAAGACCAGGCACAAAATACCTGTATTTTTTCTACCGAGTTTGCATTAAAGCTGATGGGAGATGTGCAGGAATATTTCATTGAAAATTCGGTGCAGAATTTTTACAGCGTAAGCATCAGTGGTTATCATATTGCAGAAGCAGGAGCTAATCCTATTACACAGCTGGCATTTACATTAGCAAACGGCTTTACTTATGTAGAATATTATTTAAGCCGTGGAATGAACATTGATGACTTTGCGCCAAACCTTTCTTTCTTCTTCAGCAATGGTATGGATCCGGAGTACAGTGTGATTGGAAGAGTAGCCCGGAGGATATGGGCTAAGGCGATGAAGAATAAATACAAAGCCAACAGCCGCTCTCAAAAATTAAAGTATCATATTCAAACATCCGGCCGCAGTTTGCATGCGCAGGAAATTGATTTTAATGATATCCGAACTACGCTGCAGGCATTGTATGCCATTTACGATAACTGCAATTCTTTACACACTAACGCTTATGATGAGGCTATCACCACACCAACAGAAGAAAGTGTAAGAAGGGCAATGGCCATTCAGCTGATTATAAACAGGGAGCTTGGCACTGCAAAAAATGAAAATCCAAACCAGGGATCATTTTTAATAGAAGAGCTTACGGATATTGTAGAAGAAGCTGTGATGGCTGAGTTTCAGCGGATAACAGAACGTGGAGGCGTGCTGGGCGCCATGGAACGCATGTACCAGCGTAATAAAATACAGGAAGAAAGTTTGTATTACGAAACATTGAAACACACCGGTGAATATCCCATTGTTGGGGTTAATACCTTCCTAAACAAAAAAGGAAGCCCAACCATTTTACCAACAGAAGTAATTCGTTCTACAACCGAAGAAAAAGAATTCCAGATAAAAGCTCTGCAGGCTTTTCATAAAC
Organism: Ferruginibacter sp.; assembly: GCA_016786725.1. Classification (GTDB taxonomy): domain Bacteria; phylum Bacteroidota; class Bacteroidia; order Chitinophagales; family Chitinophagaceae; genus Ferruginibacter. Next base: position 207,168 of record JAEUVU010000013.1, read on the forward strand.
GCCATGCAGGTAAAAGGGATGAGATGCTGAAACGTTTACAACAGTCAGCAGTTAACAACGACAATCTTTTTGCTGAACTGATGGAAACAGTAAAGTATTGTTCGCTGGGGCAAATTACCAATGCATTGTATGCAGTGGGAGGGCAATACAGGAGAAATATGTAACTGGTGAATTTGTATTCATAAAAGAGCCGGTTCACCAAAGGCGAACCGGCTCTTTTATTTTATCTTTTAATTATCTGCCGATAGGTATCATCAACGAAAGTTTGAATTGCTTCATACTATTTGTTGCAATCCCGTTTTGTAATCCGGGAATTGAAATCCTGTCGGTGGATGCTTTTAATTTTGCTTTCCTGGCTTCACGTTTCAGGTCGCTTGCCTTGTTTGAAAAATGGATACTTGTTAAAGCAAGGCCTATTCCAACCAAAGCACCTGCAGCTCCTACAACTATTTCTGTAGTATGTTTTTTAGGGTCACCATATCCTACAAAGTTGCCTTGTGAATCATAGAGCTCTACCGGGTCGCCTATATCGTTTTGGATCACTCCGTAAATTAAAGTACCAATACCTCCAGCTGCAATAACTGGCCCTGTGGCAACTAAAATGGTGCTGGTTGTTCTTGCCTTGCGTGATTTACTCATTAATTCATCATAATCCCCGTTTTGTGCAAACGCCGCACTGCTGATAATTAACAGCGATAGAATTGTAAAAAAAGTTTTCATAATGCATTTTTGTTTTTAAGAGGCAAAGATAGAGGAAAACACATTTCAAAAACCTGTCAGATGGCTTATTTCAGCTCTTCGCATAAATAACCCGCTGTGGAGACAATGGTTTCAATTTCGCTGGCTGAAATGTTTTCACCCGTCACCCTTAATACCTTGTCACAATCATGAAGGTCCACATTCCATTCTTTGATAAAAGGATGCCCGTTTAAAGCCGGCCTCACATTTTTAATGTGAAGATCATTGATGATATTTGTTTTAAAAACATGAATTTCCATGGCAGTTGGTGAGGTTTTAATTTTTATCCGGCAGCCGTATCTGTAGGCGAATCCTGCGGGTTTTGCCGCATTGCCCACCGGCTGCCGCATTTGCTTCTCCATTCGGATTTAAATTTTTCTCTTTCTTCAGGCGTCATCCCCGAAAATTTTTCTTTCATTTCCATCCACTTTTCCCGGTTGCGCCAGCCGCCCCTGTGGCCTTTTCCAAAACCACCAAAAAGTATCTTACTTAAAACCAAAATACCCATGGCCTGGAAAAAACCAATGGCTTTTACCCCTGTTATCACACCTGGTAAAATGCCATTCCACAACAGCATTACTATCCAGGTAAATAAAAATAACCCCCCGATAAAAATGGGTACAAATAATACCCCTTTTTTTATCCTGTGATCCATCTTCTTCATAAAAATTTATTTTAATAGTTTAATAATTCGTCTTTCAATACCGACAGGCGGTTCCGCAAATGCAGTACTGCGTAGCGTTTCCGGCTGATAAGTGTGGCCACACTTTCACCTGTTTGTTCAGCTATATCTTTAAAAGGCACCCCTTCAATTTCATTCAGTATAAAAACCTCTCTTTGTGCAGCAGGTAATTCATCCAGCGCTGCTTTCAGTTCTTCCCAGAAAATATTGCGCAGGTATTCAGTTTCAGGGGTTGAATCTGATGGCAGCATCATTTCTTTCCAGTTAAAACTGTCTTCATCTGTATCTGCATTGCCCAGCACATCATCTGAAAGGGGTAATTTATGTTTGCGGTAATTATCGGTTATTTTGTTGCGGGCTACTTTGTAGAGCCAGCCGGTTGCCTGTTCAATAGGCTCGGTGTTACCGGCAAACTGATAAAAAACGTCCTGCAGTATATCTTCGGCATCTTCGATACTGGCTACCCTTTGCCTGATAAATCCAAACAAACGGTTGCTGATAGATTTTATAGTACTGGTAATATTTTTATTACGCTCTGCAGTCATGTCTATGGCTAATGTCATCGCTTCGTCTTTCTGTTATAAATAAGACGGATGGCAGGTAATTATGTTTTAAAACAGTAAAATATTTTTCAACCTGCAGTTTAGTATGTATTGGTCATATCCTCATCTACGCAGATGATATAATCTGCCTTACGCTTGTTTTCGGCCAGCAGTTCTTTTATATTTTTTTGAGATACGGTGGTGATGGTGGCGTATTTCAGACCGGGTTGCTTTTTTTTCAGGTACCAGTTAATGCCATCATAATTATCTGAGTGAAAGGAGCCGTTGTAATGTATAAAAAGATTGCCGGGTTTAAAATTCTGCAGGATAAAATAAGCCATGGTGGCATCTTTGCTGGCCTGTGCTTTGGGCATATTGGGTCCGCCATGCCCGCCCATCATCTCCAGCATTTTTACATAGCCGGGCAGCGTTGCATCATAATCCATTGGTAAAGGAGCCATCCATTGTTTTTCTGCAGCCGGTAAGGTATCCAGCGCTTCAAAACCTTTTTTTGAAACCAGCGAAGCATACTTTCTTGGAATATTGGTGGCCACAAATACTGCTTTTTTTTCTTTGGCAAAATTTACAATGGGGGCATAATCGGTATTGTAATTTTTCCACAGCCTTGCTGCAGAGTCAAGTCCTTTAGCCGATATTTTCCCGGCCAGGTAATCATTTAATGCCTGCTGGTTATCCGCTTCAAACATTTCGGCGCCAAAAGTTAAGGTACGTTTTTCACCCAGGTCTTTCGCTACCGATAATTCAAGCCAGTGAGCAATGGCGTTGTTGTGAAACTCGCCAAAAAGCACAATATCCTTATTAGCCAGTTGTTTGATCATTTTATTGTAAGGAACTTTTTTACCTTCGGCATTATAGAGGATATATGCAGGTTTTTGCTGTGCAAAGATCTTTGCAGATGTCAATATCAGTATGATTAACCAGAATTGTTTTTTCATGCAGGCTTATTTAAACGGCAAGGTAAAAAGAATAGGCCATAACCATACACGTGTTGCAAAAACAATAAGCAATGATGCAATTTTAATTAAGATTTTGTGGTGTAACTTTCAGTTAATATAAACAGGTATGAAACCAGCACGGATAATTACTGCCTTATTTATTGCTGCTTTAACAGGCAGCTGCAGTAATAATAAGTATGCAACAAGCAACCGCAGTTACAGGCAACAATCAAAAGCCTTTGCAAATGAGCTAAAAAAACAGCCTGCCGCGGTGGATAGCGCAGCTATGGCAGCCCAATGGGTAGGTACTACCAACTTTGGAATGCGTAAACCCAATTTCGTTATTATACACCACACAGCACAAACAGCCTGTGATACCACCCTTAAAACTTTTACATCGCCCCGTACGCAGGTGAGTGCACATTATGTTATTTGTAAAGATGGTACTATCAATCATATGCTGAATGATTACTTAAGAGCCTGGCATGCCGGCAACAGCAAGTGGGGTAATGTTACCGATGTGAACAGTGTCAGTATCGGCATTGAATTAGACAACAATGGTTTTGAACCTTTCAGCGAAGCACAGATAAACAGTTTACTGAACGTACTGAAAAAACTGAAGAAGGATAACAATATACCCACTGCCAATTTTATTGGCCATGCCGATATTGCCCCCAAAAGAAAAGTAGATCCCAATAAATATTTTCCCTGGCAGCAATTGGCCGGCAATGGCTTTGGTTATTGGTATGGAGATACAGCTAAAGTTATTTTACCTGAGCATTTTAATGCCATCCAGGCTTTACGCATCATTGGTTATGATACAAGGGATACTGTTGCTGCCATCAGGGCTTTTAAACTGCATTTTGTACAGCAGGATTCGTTACCCAGGCTTACAGACGGGGACAGGAAGATCATTTATGACCTGTACAAAAAATATTAACGCTTAAAATATTTGCCAATCACCGGCAATTTTACCAACTCCTTTGCTTCAATTTTTGAAACAAACCAGGTAAAGAAAGCAAACAATATAAAACCGGTTCCGATAGAAAATAAATAGTTACCCGGCAGCAGTTTTACAATACCAAAGTGCAGCAGGCAAATGAGAATAACCAGAACCATGTAGGAGATGAGTTTTTTTACAGCATATGGTATTGGATAATATTTTTGCCCCAGCAGGTAACTGCTCACCATCATAAATAAATAACAGCAGAATGTTGCCAATGCAGCGCCGGTATAATGCCAGATGGGAATAAGCACAATGTTCAGAACAATTGTAATGGCAGCCCCGCAGATAGTAATATAAGCGCCATACATATTTTTGTTGGTGAGCTTATACCAAACGCTCAGGTTGTAATAAATACCCAAAAAGATATTGCCCAATGCAAGCAAAGGCACCACCTCTAATCCTTCCGTCCATCTGGGATTTGCAAAGGTTACAAATATCCAGCGGAACACATCTAAGAACAAACCAATAAAAAGAAACATAAAGCAACAGGCGATCACAAAAAATTTCATCACCCGGGCATAAGTTCGTTGTGCATTTTCACTTTTACTTTGATTGAAAAAGAATGGTTCTGCAGCCATACGAAAAGCCTGTATCATAATGGTGATAAGCAATGCGATTCGGAATATGTTTGCAAAAATACCCAACTGATGATCGGCTTCGTTTTGCGGCAGATCAACCACATGGCGGTATATCAAACGGCTCAGCACATCATTTACCATGCCGCCCAAACCAACAATGATCAATGGCGCACTGTAACGCATCACTTCTTTCCACAAAGAAAAATCAAAGCGGATCTTTACCTGCCTTATTTCTTTTGACAGCACCAGTAAAGTAAAAAGACTGCCGCAAAGATTACCCAGCAGGTAATAACCCAGGCCAATGTCTTTGTTATAAATGTGTTTTAAAAAACTGCCAGGGTTTGATTCCAGCATTTTTGGAATAACTCCCAGGAAAAGAATAACTACACAAACATTCAGCACAATACCGGCCACTCTTGCAAATGCGTAACGTTTGGGCCTGTTTTCCTGCCGCAGTTTGGCAAAAGGCAAAGTGTTTAAATTATCAACGGCAATAATGGCAATCATCCACAAAACATAATCGGGATGTTGGTTAAGATCGGCAGCATTCACCAGCGAATCTTTACAAAGCAATAAAAGCAGCGTAAATAAAATACTGCTGAACAAAAGTGAAAGTGAAAGTGTATTGTAAAGTTTTTGTTTATCGTGTGTTTGAGAAAAGCGGAAGTAAGCCGTTTCCAAACCATAGGCATACAGTACGTTTAAAAAAGGAATGATGGTGTACACCTGCACCAGGTCGGCAGTTTTTTCGGGCATCACCACAAAAAAAGGCAATGCCATATTCATTAAATATCCCAGGAAACGGCTGGCAATGGTAGGCACGCCATACCACAATGTTTGTCCTGCTAATTTTTTAATGCCGCTCAACTATGTTTTTGATTTAGGTGCAATTTACTTGTATAATATTTAACACTGTAATTTTCTGATAGAGATATGTAACTGTTAACCAATTTGGTTCTGCTTAAAAAAGTTGCCAGTGTGCCTGTCCCGATTATTTCGGGGAGCTTGTCGAATACGGTGCAATTTGAAAAGAGGCCCTTTTATTTGTGAACCCGCCTTCGACAGGCTCAGGCTGACAGTCTTCTGGAAAAAGATAAAGCCATCACTTTGCAAACCTTGGATTTTTTGTAACCGTTGTATCTGTAAGCGTATTTAAAAAATAGATCAGTTCATATTTCTGTGCATTGGTGATGGTGAATTTGTTTACCAGCAAAGGGTCTAAAGTTGGTTGGGTGGTAACAATTCCATTACGGTAATGCTCTATCACTCCTCCCAGCGATTGAAACCTGCCATCGTGCATGTAGGGAAAACTTACGGCCACATTACGCAGGCTGGGCACTTTAAATTTCAGGGAATCCTTCGGATCGCCGGTGATCTTCATTCTTCCATAATCATTTAATACCGTATTTATTTCAAGCCCGTTGTTTCTAAAATTATTGTCGGTAAATAATGGCTCTTTGTGGCAGCCGGCACATTTTTCTTTGAAGAGTTTATAACCATTTTCTTCGCTGTAAGTAAATTTTGCTTCGCCCCTTAACACCTTATCATATTTTGAATTGGAAGAAACAATAGAGCCCGTAAACTGTGCCAAAGCCTTCAACATACGCTGACTGTTTATTTCTTCGGTGCCAAAAGCAGCTTTAAACATTTTTGGATAAGCAGAATCTTTCTTCAGTTTTGCCAAAACATGCTCCAGTGTTTCGCCCATTTCCATCGGCGATGTTAATGGAGAAAGCGGCTGTACTTCGATATGATTTACGCCGCCATCCCAGTGATACCTGGTCATCCAGGCCAGGTTGAACAAAGCAGGCGCATTGCGTGTGGTATGCTGGTCGTTAAGGCCATGGCTGAAATCATGATCATAAGTTGCAAATGCTGCAAACTGCTGGTGGCAGTTGGCGCAGGAAATATTGCCATCAACACTCAGCCTGGTATCATAAAATAATTTTTTGCCCAGTTGAAAACCCTGTTCGCTTAATTTATTCTTTGCAAAAATATTGATGGGTGGTTTTGGCCAGCCATCGGGTATTTTAAATTCGATATAATCTGGCAATTTTCCATCAGCAAAAGCAATGGGTGTTTTATCTGCAGCGCCAATGAACAGGGCAGACAAGATCGTGATCAAACAAAGTGATATGATGATTTTTGTTTTCATTAACCTCACCCCAACCCCTCTCCAAAGGAGAGGGGCTTAGAGCCTTCGGGAAATAATAGCTATTATGTTATAATGATTAATTAATAATTTCTTTTATCCTGAACATCTTACAATAATTGTCAGCTATTTTTTTTGCCAAAGCGCCCGGCATACTGCACACAGCATGTTCAGCAATTTTAATTTCATTTGGTTGCTGCCACCACGTATCAATATCAGCTTCAATGATGATCTCCGTAGTTTTTCCTTCTTTAACCTCCAGTAATTTGTCTTGCGGAAAATTCAGCGTGATATTTTTCAGCACATTATGCTCTCCCATAAAACCGCCAATATGAAATTCCAGTTTATTATTAATGATTTTTGATTGCGGCGACTTCCCTTCCAGCTTTGCCATTACATAACCGCTGTTCCATGTCCAGAACATATCATTCAGCGGATCGAGTGCGCCGGTTTGTGCGCCGCTTACGTTGTGCAGGCTGTCTACACCTAGCATAAATCTTATTGAATCATAATTACCAGCAATCACAGGAAAACTAAATTGTAACGATTCAGGTTTGCTTTCATCAACCAAGTGATAACATTCTGGTTTTTCAAAGGGATACTCACAAGAAAAAGAAACAACCTTTCCTTTTACCAAAAAAATATTGCTGATGTAATATTTGAATTTACTTACTGTATAAGTTTCACCAAAAGGATTGATATAGTTGCCAGTGTTTAATTCAAGCGGGTTGCCTTTAACCGTATTTTTAAATGTAATTTTTACAGTGCCCGGATTTGTGGGCTTCTGCTTTTGATTATTGGAGAAAGATAACAGGCAAAGCGAAAGCAACAGGCAAACAGTGTGTATGATCTTACCATTCATCACGGTTGATTTTTTTTCGGGAATTTTTAAGTGTGCCGGCCTGTTTTTTTGCTTCAATACGCTTTTCTTTTACAGCCCTGGGTATTTTAGTTGCCTTGCGTAGTTTAGGTTTCACCAGTGCCTTGTTCACCAGTTCATTCATCTTCTTTATCACTTCCTGCTTGTTGCCAATCTGTGTACGGTCGGCCTGGCTTTTTACCAGCAAAAAACCTTCAGCATTTATCTTTTTAGCCAGCTTTTCCTGCAATATTTTCTTCGCTTCCTCATCAACCAATAACGAAGAATTGATATGCCAGTAACCCTCTGCCATCGTTTCCACTTTGTTCACATTTTGGCCGCCTTTGCCACCGCTACGGGCGGTTTTAAACCTTATCTCGTCGCTAATATTCAACATCTTATCAAAATTAAGCAGAAAAAGTACGAATTTGCAGCCATAAGCGTTTTTAGGGCGTCTTATTTTTCGATAATAACTATTTTTTATACATTTTTGCAGATAACCAACCGGATAAGATGATCAAAGGGATATACCATTCATTGGTGGAGCGTAAGCAGCAGCATAAAAAATCATTTGCGGTACTCATTGATCCCGATAAGGTGAACGATGATAACCTGCCGCAACTGATAGAACTGGCTGTGGAGGCAAAGGTTGATTATTTTTTGGTGGGCGGAAGCCTCGTTATCTCCAATTATTTAGATGAATGTGTGCAGCTCATCAAACGCAATTGCCATATCCCGGTAATACTTTTTCCGGGCAGCCCCAACCAGGTAAGCAAATATGCCGATGCATTATTGTACCTCTCACTCATCAGCGGCCGCAATGCCGATATGCTGATAGGCCAGCATGTAATAAGTGCACCGCTGGTAAAACAAAGCGGATTGGAAATTTTAAGCACCGGTTATATGGTGGTAGATGGTGGAGCCCCCACAACCGTTTCCTATATCTCCAATGCTTCTCCCTTGCCTGCCGATAAAAATGAGATTGCCATGTGCACCGCCATGGCCGGCGAAATGCTGGGCATGAAATTAATTTATATGGATGCCGGCAGCGGCGCCAGGCGTGCCATCAGCGAAGATATGATTGCCAAAGTTGCATCGGTTATTGAAGTGCCTCTTATTATCGGTGGTGGTATCATCGAACCCGAAAAAGCCTACCTCAACTGCAAGGCCGGCGCCGATGTAATTGTTGTGGGCAATGCCATTGAAAAAGATCCCAATCTTATTAAAGCAATGGCCGCTGCGGTGCATAGCGTGGCGGTGAAGGTGTAAGCAGTTATCCATTTGGATTATTTCCTTCTCCCTGTTTTTTTCTCATTTTTAAAGGGTCATCTATCCGTTCATTAAAACAGTTTAGTTATGAAAATGCATTCCTTACTCTTTATACTGGCAGCAATTGTAATTATGCCGGCATGCAAAAAAAGCAAAACAACCCCTGCAAGCAACCTCAATCAATGGGATGGAAGATATCGTATGGAAGGTACCATGACAGATCATACCAACCCGGCATTTGGCTGGATGAATAATACGTATGAGTACTCATTACACACCAGTGGTACCAATACCGACAGTGTTGTTTCCAAAACACTCAATTTTCCAGGTATTGTTATTGGCAATACAGGCGGCGGCATTACCAATGCAACCTACTACAGTAAATTTGGATTGATCATGACTTTTGATGCTGCTACAAACAAGGTAACTGCTGTTACCAATTATTATGGCCAGCCATCTTCTAACGGACGTTCGGCGGTTCTCGATCCTTCAGGGTTTAACGATGTTAATCCCACAACGAAAAATATCCGTGTGAAATTTTTTATGGATGAAACGGGTGTAGCCGGTCATAGAGCCACATTTGATGTTACCCTGGTTTATCTGGGGGCAAGATAGTATGTGTTCAAACATTAACAATAAGCCCCTGCAACTGCAGGGGCTTTGTTTTACCGAAAAAATTCTACAAACATTTACATTATCTATTACAGTTTGTCTTTTTAAACCGGCCCATCTTTGTACTGTTAATTATCCAGCTATCCAGATCGAAAACCAGCTTACCACCAAAAGCATTATCCTTTTTGAAAAGCGTTTTTAATTAAGTTTTTGCTTAACCTCTATAAAGAAAAAAGCCCCGCACTTGCAGGGGCTTTAATTTTATAAAGCGGCAGTATTTTATTTAAGCATCCGGAATCTCCGGCTCAACCAGCCTCATTAATTTATCTAAAGAATCCTGCCAGCCCAGGTAACACATATCTGCGGGGATCATTTCCGGAATGCCTTCCTGCGTAATTTTCAGTTCGGTGCCGCCCGTAACTTTTTTAAGCCATACGGTGGTGATCATTTCTCCCGGCAAATCAGGATCATCAAACTTATCTGAATATTTTAAAAAACTGTTGTGCTCTATCTCTAAATATTCGCCGCCAAAAGAATGCTGGTGGCCTGTCGAAAAATTTATAAATGACATTCTGAAACTGCCACCTTTTTTTACATCCATACTGTGCACCTCACATAAAAAGCCATAAGGGGGCAGCCATGCGGTCATGGCATTGGCATCGGTAAATGCACGGTAAACTTTTTCGGGTGATGCTTTAAGCACCCGGTGTAATGAAACGCTGTTGCCTGACATAGTAATGAGTTTTTGTGAAATAAATTTAAAATTAAAAACCGGTGCTGAAACACTGCAAGAAAATGATCATGTTTTCCTTACAGCGCTTCATATATTTTATAGGAGGCAAATACTGCAAACAGGAAAAGTAAAATGCAAAAGACAAGTATGATCCGGTAGCTTGATACATTGCCAAATGCATATTGTGCCGGGTTTTGGGGCAGGTACTTAATGGGAATACGCTGGCCCACCCGGTATTTGCCCACCTGTATAGTTGCTGTGGCAGGGTGGGTTCTGCCTGCTGCATCTTTATACTGCATTGTTAAAACATCCATATTGGTTTTGTGAAAACGCCGGGTTACAATATGGGTTATAAAAGCATCTGTAAGAATGCCGTGTTTTTTAATACTGTTTGCTTTCTTCATTTTTTTTACAACAAGGAAAATAAGTAAGGCTGGTATGCTGATAATGAAAATGAAGGCCAATATCATAATGCTAATTTAAAGTAAAACGGGCATCTTATCGGGCTGCCCGTAACTCATGCTTAATGACTGTATTATTCTTTCCCTTTCTCCACCCTTGTTGGCGTATCCTTACCGCTTACAATGGTTTTACTGCTGATGGCAATGGCTTTAATGATCTCTGCCATATTGTTCATATCCAGTGTAGATATCTCATCGCTTTGTTTGTGGTAATTGGGTTCGTTGTTCGGCGCTTCTTCCATTTTAGAGGTGGAAATGGTATGCGCAGGCACGCCCAGCTCTGCCAGCGTTGCATTATCACTGCGGTAAAATAAATTTTGTTTGGGATAAGGGTCTGGTTCAAATTTAAATCTGGAGCCCGTAAGGTTGGCCTGTAAAATTTTGCCCATATCACTTTTTTCGTAACCGGTTATATAAGCGCTGTTGGTACCCCATTTGCTGGTAGTGCCTATCATTTCAATATTGAACATGGCCATCACTTTATCGGGGTTCAGTTGTTTACTGAAGTAGCGGCTGCCATACCCGCCTATCTCTTCTGCAGTAAAAGCAACAAAGATCAAAGTGCGTTCATTATTTTTTACTTCGCTGAAATATTTTGCCAGCATCATTACGGCTGTGGTGCCTGCTGCATCATCATTGGCGCCGTTGTAAATACTATCGCCTTTTGCATCGGGTTTACCAATGCCGAGGTGATCGTAATGGCTGCTGAAAATTACATACTCATCTTTTTTGCTTTTGCCGGGTATTACACCAACTACATTTTTCAGGCTGCTTTGGCTTATTTCGCTTTTTGAATGCATTTGAAAAGAAGCCGGTGCAGTAATATTTGTTAGAATAAAAACCTGTGTACCCGGCGAACTGAATTTATCCCGCCCGGTGACCCAGTTAATCCTTTTAAAGCGGTTGATATGAAAACTATCAATGAGTACGATGGCATTTGTACCAGATTGTGTTAAAGGGTAAACTACTTTATTAAACTCGTCTTCTTTTTTCACAACAATCAGTTTGTAACTGCTCATGTCGTGTATATGCAGGTCGGGTAAAGAGGTATTAACAGCCGTGTTGAGGCTGGTTAAAGTGAGGGTGTCTAATTTTCCGTTCAGCTCAAGAGTTTTGGCTTTTACCATATTTATCTGCTGAAAATAGCTGTTATTGTTACCCCAAAAACCCAGCTTGCTTTTTGTAAATTCTGATGCAATAAAATCTGCAGCCTTATCAATGCCGGGTGTAAAGGTTTTACGGCCCTGCATGTCATCAGCCGATAATATTTTTTCAATACGCTCCACTTCAGCGGCATTGATGATCTTATCAATATCCTGTGAAAAAGAAAGCAGGCTTGTAAAGCCTGCAGCAATTGTTAAAAGTATTTTCTTCATAAGTAAAAAATCAAAATTCAAAAGTCAAAAATGTATTTCATTCCTGATTCTCCATTCGTAATTCCTAATTGAATCAAAGGCTCATCATCTCCTTAAATTTTACCGCCTGCCTGCGGCTTACTTCAATTTTTTCGCCACCCTGCAGTTCTAATAAAAGCCCACCGTTAAAATAAGGTTCTATTTTTTCTATCATGCGCAGGTTTACAATGTGCTTGCGGTTGGCACGGAAGAAAAGTTTTTCATCCAGCCTTTCTTCCAGTGCATTCAGTGATTTTAAAATTAAGGGTTTGTAGCTGCCGAAAAATACTTTGGCATAATTGCCTACGCTTTCAAACAATCTTACTTCGCCCAGCTTTACAAACCAGCAGCGTTCGCCGTCTTTTACAAAAACCTGGTCTTTATCGGTGAGTATGCCACGGTTGATGCCGGCCATAGTTGCGGCCATTTCTTTTTCTTCGGCAAGCTGTAATTTCTGAATGGCATCGGCCAGCCGCTTTGGTTCTACCGGCTTCATTAAATAATCAAGTGCATTAACTTCAAAAGCTTTTAAAGCATATTCATCATAGGCTGTGGTGAAGATAACATGGGGTGCACTGTCTAATTCAGTAAGCATGTCGAAGCCGGTTTTGCCAGGCATCTGTATGTCTAAAAAAATCAGATCGGGGGAGAGGTTCTCGATCTTCTCTAACCCTTCGGCTGCGTTGGCAGCTTCACCAATTACTTCCACTTCCGGAAAATCCAGCAGCAGTTTTTTTAATTCATTCCTGGCCAAGCGTTCATCATCAATAATCAGTGCCTTCTGCATAGTTCTTTAAATTTTTTGTTGTGTTTTTAATTTTAAAAAGTTGTCAGTCTGAGCCTGTCGAAGACGGTTTAGTTTAATGGAGCCCCGCCTTCGACAGGCTCCCCGAAAATAACCGGGACAAGCAGGCTGACAGCTTACTGATAAAATGACAATTCAAATTGCAACACTTCATTTTTAAATAAGTACCGGTATGGTTACTTTCGATTCAACCATTGCAGAGTCAAGGTTTTTGATTTCAAAAACTGCTTTGCCCTGGTACATTAAATTTAACCGGTCCTGCGTACTTTTTATTCCAAAACCTTCCCCTTCAGAAAGTTCTAAATTACCATCGGTGTTAACACTTAACTGGCCGGTGTTTTGTACCTGCAACTGCATTACGTTATCTTTAAAAATAGCAACAATACGCACCACACCACCCATTACCTGTTTGCTGATGCCATGTTTTATAGCATTTTCAACAAGCGTTTGCAACATCATAGGCGGAACCTGTTGCTGTAAAGTATCTTCATCAATATCAAATTCTATCTTCAGCCTTTCTTCAAAACGCATTTGTTCAAGCGCCAGGTAATCTTTTACAATATCAAGCTCTTTTTCAAGCGATACCGTTTCTGATTTTTCGGCCTGCATACTGCTTCTCAGGATATTGCTTAACTCAGTAATTGCCCTTCTTGCACGCTTGGGGTTTTCATCAACCAATGCCCGTATGCTGTTAAGCGAATTGAAAATAAAATGAGGGTTGATATGCGATTTGATGGTTTTTAATTCCAGTTCTTTTACAGTAGTTTCCAGTTTAAGCCGGTCAAGCTGATCGTTCCGGTTCTTTTCTACATAATGATAAACAATGTAGATGAGCATCCAGATGGCGATGAGCATTAAAGTGTAATAAATGCCCACCAGGTCCGATTTGTTCTCATACACCCATTCTCCTTTTTTATTCCTGGCCCAGCCGGTTGCTTTGCGTATTTCCGAAATCCCTTTTTTAACAGAAGTGTCTTTGGTGAAGGTGTTTATTTTGTAATAGGCAAGCGAGTCCATTCCAAACTGCTTTTCGAGCTTAACTGCTTTTTCAAGTTTTTGATTTTCGGCATAGGCATCGTAAGAATAGCCGGAACGGGATTCAATATAATTACTGCCGTAATACAAAAGGGTGCCGGTGGCGCCAACCGATATAATGAACATGTAAAAAATACGGTTGAAAGAAAATTTGAGCCAGTTGGTTTTTTTGATAATGACACGGAGCAGGTGTGTGGTTAAAATACCTGATACGAGTAATATAGCCAGGCTTATCAGGTATTCTTTTTGACCGCCCTGTTCTTTAAACCTGTCGCCAAAAACAACAAAATTAAAGTACAGCAATATCATGCCCCAAACACCCCAGCCAGTTACCTGGCAAAGCCAATACCTTATATTCATATTACGCATATTGTAAAATTACCCCTCAATATAGTGATTTTAGCCGCTGTTTTGTATTAATGGTGAAATGGTGGTACGGGAGGTTAGTATTGTCAGTTGATTATGACAATAACCGGGCTCATTGAACCACATAGAAAGATAGGGGCATAGGGAAAAACATAGGTCTATGTGATTTTCTAATGTTGCCTATATGCCTATGTGGTTCAGATGCGGATAACATTGATTAGTTTTACAAATCCGATAGTAATCGGATGAAAAGAAACGTTCATGACCAATCCCAATTTAAATAATCAATCTGAATTTTTAAATTCTGCTGAAAAAGAATTTGAGAATACGATCAGGCCTGCTGCTATCAATGATTTTTCGGGCCAGGGCCAGATCATTGATAACATCACCATCTTCATCAAAGCAGCCAAAATGCGTGGCGAAGCGCTGGATCATATTCTTTTTCACGGACCGCCAGGGCTGGGTAAAACAACCTTATCGAGAATTGTAGCTAATGAACTGGGTGTAAATATTAAAGAAACCAGCGGCCCTGTAATTGAAAAAGCCGGCGACCTGGCAGGATTACTTACCAATCTTGAACCCAATGATGTTTTGTTTATTGATGAGATACACAGGCTGAGTACGGTAGTAGAAGAATATTTGTATGCGGCGATGGAAGACTACCGCATTGATATTATGATAGACAGCGGCCCCAATGCCCGCAGTGTGCAGATAAACCTGAACCCGTTTACATTAATCGGCGCTACTACAAGAAGTGGTTTGTTAACAGCGCCGCTGCTTTCCCGTTTCGGCATCAAATCAAGGCTGGAATATTATGATGCGGTAACCCTCAAAAATATCATCATCCGCTCTGCAAATATTTTAGGTGTAAAAATCACCAGCGATGCTGCTGCAGAAATTGCCGGCCGCAGCCGTGGTACGCCACGTATTGCGAACGGCTTGCTGCGCCGTGTAAGGGATTTTGCCATGGTGATCGGCAATGGCGTTATTGACCTGGGCATTACCGAACATGCACTTAGGGCATTGAACGTAGATAAGCACGGGCTGGATGAAATGGACAACCGTATCTTACACACCATTATAGATAAATTTAAAGGCGGCCCGGTGGGCATTACCACCATCGCCACTGCTGTTGGTGAAGAAACGGGCACACTGGAAGAAGTGTACGAACCGTTTTTGATACAGGAAGGTTTTTTACAACGCACAGCACGTGGGAGAGAAGCCACTGCCAAAGCTTATGAGCATTTGGGGAAGAAGGGTTCGTTTGGCGGGAGTGAGAATTTGTTGTTTAAGGAAGAGAAATAAAAAACAGCATATTTTAATAGTCAAATAAATCTTTTAAGCTTATTTCTAATGCTTTCGCAATCGCATTTAATGTTGATAATGTAGGATTTACTAATCCTTTTTCTATCCTGTATATCTGACTTAAGTCAACATCTACCTCATAGCTTAACTCTTCCATAGATAACTTTTTAGCCTGCCTCAGTTTTCTAAGGTTATTGCCAAAAGCAATTAAGACTTTTTTATCTCTTAAATTATTCAAGAGTGCAAAGTCAAATTGCTTTGTAAAATTTATTTAGGCATATATGTCTAAAAATAAAAATTTGTTGTAAGTTTGAAAGGCAAAACCTACGTTATGAAATACACCCTAAAAGCCGTAGTCACAATTTTATCTGTACTTGTTGCCTTAATTTTATTACACATTCCTGCAAAAAGTCTGATGTTGTAAGCACGGATGTACATGTACAAAATTTTACTGAAAAATTCTTCAGCACTAAAACATCGCCTTCAAAAGAAGTAGCTGAAGTGATAGAAAAGTTAAAGCAGGAAAATGAAAGAACAGGCTTTGTAAACAAATTACCCAAAAATAGCGGACTGCCAGTTTGGGATAAACTGGTTTTCCCCAAAAAATGGCAGCCACAGTCCTTTAATGATTATGAATTGGGTACAGGAAATTTTATAATACCGCTTACTTCAAACGGTTATAGTATATCAATGATTATAACCGGCAAAAAAATCAGTGATAGCAGCTACACAATAAGGTGGTTTACTGCTAATGATTTGTATAATCTTTGCTATGAAGCAACTAATAACGATATTAAAAAGGCGGAATCGCTTTTAGCCTATTTTATTTATATGGAAAATGTGGTTTTTGACAGAACAGATTTTTACCATGTGCCTAAAAAAATATTTCCAACAATATCCGGCGAATCGCAAACAGATTCTACAAAGTATATAAAACTAAAGTATATTGACTTTACAGAAGATACGAACCAAAATACTCAAGAGTTAGTCGGCTGGTCATGTTTTCATGTACCTTCTGGTGTATGTAATTGTACTAGCTACCCTTGTGATTGGCGAAACGGATGTTCTTATTGTTCTGCAGTTTTTTGTATTCCGATAGAAAACCCTTGCCCGACTTGTGGTGGCGGAGGTGGCGGAAACGGGGGAGGTAATCAAGGTGGAGGTAACCCTGGTGGCGGAACCAGTGGAGGCGGTGGCAACACAGGCGGAGGTGGTGGCCCGCCAAATTGTAATCAACCTTTTTATTTGGTAGATCCATGTGCGCCACCTCCTGCACCAGATACTACAATATTGCAAAGGCTAACCATTTATTCCCAAGCTATGAACTCAACTGCAGATTCGGTTTTTAATTTAAGCATGGTTACACCACAAAAAGAATACGGTTTTATTTTAGTTAAAAAGAATGGGGTTATTTATCCGAAAAATATTAGAACGGATAATAAACCCAATGATGTGAAGCAAAATTGGTTTTTACAAAGTGGTGAAGTGCTTTTAGGTGATTGGCACGCACACCCAGACGCTTCATCAGTTTTAACAGATAGACCGGCACCTTCTGATGGAGATATTATTGGTTTAAATACACACGGGCATCAGACGAGATTACATTATATGAGATTTATTGATTGTGGAAATGTTAGATATGCTTTAGTGATTGAAGACCCTGCAAAAGCAACTTTATTTTTCAGAAATGTAGTATTCGGAAGAGAAGACATATCTCTAAATTATTTTAATTCACTAAATAATAATCCAATTAGGAGTTCTAACTATCAGCAAGCAGGGTTAGAAGCTGTAATAGCTGCAATTGGTAATACTTTCGTTAATGGTATTGGAATATATAAATCAACTAATTCAGAAAAAACTATTTACGAGAAAAAAAATTAAAATTTTCACTTAAATTCACCACATATGAAAATCAAAATAATAATAATAATTCTTTTATCCTTTAGCATATTTTCAAATAAAGCATATTCTCAAACGAGTGATACCACATTAACTTATCTGGTTTCATTAAATTTAGAATATTATAAAAATAAACCTGTGGATAGCTTTATTGCAGTAATTCCTACTAATTACCTAAATATGAGAATTGCTTCACCAGGAAATCCTAAATACGCTGAGGTTCTTTCAATTTTATATGCTAACAAAGTTTTTGCATGGATTTATGTTTATAATTTTCAATTTATGAACCCACGCAGTGAAACTATGACATGGGATATGAACTTGTTTAGAAAAGAAAATATTCATCATATAGAAATTTGGAAAGCCGTGGATTGCTATAAAGGCTGCCCTGATGGAATTCCAACAACACCTATAGCTGTGGAAAGAAAGAACTGAAGAAGGCAAAATCGGCACTATTACAAAAAGTTATTAAAAATGCCGCTTCATATCAAAGCGGCATTTAAAATTTTATGTAGAAGAAAATTATTCTGTAACTACCAGCCTGAATCCATTACCATGGATATTCACGATCTCAATAGAAGGATCTTCTTTTAAATATTTACGCAATTTGGCAATGTACACATCCATGCTGCGGCCATTAAAATAGGTATCGCTGCCCCATATTTTTTTCAGGGCAATTTCACGGCTAAGCAGGTCATTCTTGTATTCACTCAGCATTTTCAGTAATTCATTCTCTTTTGGAGAAAGGGTTTGTGTTTTACCATCAATGATCAGTTCACGCAGGCGTGGGTTAAAATGATACCTGCCCAGGTCGTACTCTGCATTCACTTCTTCACGGTGCAGTTCTTCATTGCGTTTTAAGATGGCTTTTATTTTATGCAGCAAAACTTCGCTGTCAAAAGGCTTGGTAATATAATCATCGGCGCCCAGTTTATATCCCTGGATGATATCATCCTTCATCGTTTTTGCACTCAAAAAGAACAAAGGCACATCAGGGTTTACATCACGTATTTCTTCGGCCAGCGTAAATCCATCCATATTGGGCATCATTACATCCAGCAGGCAGAGGTCGAATTTTTCACGTTGAAAGGCAGCCAGTCCAAGCTTTCCGTCTCTTTCCAGGGTTACGTTGTAATCGTTCAGTTCCAGGTAGTTTTTAAGTACCATTCCCAGGTTTGTATCGTCTTCGCAAAGTAAAATGTGCGGTTTAACAGGTTCCATGTCTTTTAGGTTTATGAGCAAATAAAATTAATATCGAAGTTTACACAGCGAATATAGTGCCTAATTTTTTGTTAAAGGTAGTTTATTGCCACAGAGCCACGGAAACACGCAAATTATTTTCGATTGTATTTTTTATCCGTAAGTGTCTTTAAGAATGCAACGAGATCTTTTTTTTCTTTGGTTGTTAGCCCCAATGGCTCTTTTAAACTCTCATCTATATTGATAGGGTCGCTTACAAGTTTTTGCGGATTGTTATAATACTCCACCACTTCTTCAAGCGTTTTAAACATACCATTGTGCATATAAGGAGCAGTAACCGCCACATTACGCAGGCCGGGTGTTTTAAATTTTCCTTTGTCTGCTTCTTTATTTGTAATGTTGAACAGGCCTGCATCATTCAGTTCCTTTCCGTTGTAAAGACCAATGTTTTTAAATTCATCGGTGGTAAAATCTTCCATGCGGTGGCAATCAAAACATTTGGCTTTATCACCCACAAATAATTGCCGGCCCCGCTCTTCCTGTGCAGTAAGGTTTTTAAGATTGTTGCTCCAGTCATCAAATTTACTGTCAACTGTTTCAAGTGTTTTTTCATAGGCAGAAAATGCGGCAGCAAGGTTTTTTGCATCCGGCTTTTGTCCGAATATTTTTTGAAAAAGCAACCTGTATTCTTTCGACTGGTTCAATCTTTTTACCGCTTCATCAATGGGCAATCCCATTTCATCGGGATTTTGTATCGGCATTAAAGACTGATCTTCCAGGGTAGAAGCCCGCCCGTCCCAGAAATAATAAGGGCGGTTCTTCATGTTTAAAACAGAGGGCGTATTTCGTGTGGTAAGCTTGTTTTTTATACCAACACTAAAGGCAACGGTATCAGCAAATGCAAATTGCGGTATATGACAACTGGCACAGCTTACCGATGAATCAATAGAAAGTATTTTTTCTGAAAAAAGCTTTTTACCAAGCGCTGCCCTTGTCTGTATAGCTGTACCTTCTTTTTCAAAAAATGCACTGGCAACAAGGATTGTAAGCGTTGCTGCAATAAAAATAAAAAGTGTTTTTTTCATCACTGCAAATTTACAACTATGTAAATAAAAATCTTCAGCAACATATAAATTACAGTTTGTACCTTTCACCAAATAATTTTTTTCTATGGCAAACAAAGAAGCATTTATAGAAGCAATTAAAAATGGGTACACATTTAAAGGCGAATCGGTAAAAATAGGCGCTGCCATACTGGATGGAGAACTGGTGCCCGAAGCAGGCATTAATCTTCCGCTTAAAACCTTGAACCGTCACGGGCTTATTGCCGGTGCAACCGGAACGGGTAAAACAAAAACCCTGCAGGTGATCAGCGAATTTTTAAGCGATAACAGCGTGCCTGTAATGCTGATGGATATTAAAGGTGACCTGAGTGGTATTGCTGCGATGGGTGCAGTAAATGATAAAATAAAAGAGCGTTACCAGAAACTGAACATAGAGTACAAACCATCTTTGTTTCCGGTTGAACTGATGACATTGACCGGGCAGAAAGGCGTTCATTTAAGAGCAACAGTAAGTGAGTTTGGGCCTATATTGTTAAGCAAGATATTGGAGCTGAATGATACACAGGGCGGCGTGGTTGCCATGATATTTAAATATTGCGATGATACAAAACTTCCCTTGCTTGATCTGAAAGATTTTATAAAAGTATTGCAATACATAGGCGATGAGGGCAAAGCAGAAATTGAAAAGGAATATGGAAAAATATCAACCTCATCCACAGGAACAATTCTTCGTAAAGTAATAGAACTGCAGCAGCAGGGAGCAGATATTTTCTTTGGCGAAAGAAGTTTTGAAGTAGATGATTTGATGCGTATTGCTGATGATGGCAGGGGAATGATCAGTGTGTTAAGGGTTACTGACTTGCAGGATAAACCAAAATTGTTCTCAACATTTATGTTGCAGATGCTGGCAGAACTTTACGCCAGCTGCCCCGAAGAAGGCGATATGGACAAACCAAAACTGGTGATGTTTATTGATGAGGCACATCTTATTTTTAATGAAGCCAGCGATGCATTGCTGCAACAGATAGAAACCATCGTAAAACTGATACGTTCAAAAGGCATTGGCATTTTCTTTTGCACGCAAAACCCGATGGATGTTCCGGCAAGTGTACTAAGCCAATTAGGTTTAAAAGTACAACATGCCTTACGTGCCTTTACAGCAGCGGATAGAAAAGTGATAAAACAAACAGCAGAGAACTATCCTGAAACAGAATTTTACAAGACAGAAGACCTCATAACACAAATGGGAATCGGCGAAGCATTTATAACCATGCTTAATGAAAAGGGTGTACCCACACCGCTGGCGCATACCATGCTTTGTGCGCCACGCAGCCGTATGGATGTATTGACGGATGAAGAAATTGATGCCATCAACGCTAAATCAAAAATGGTGGCCAAGTACAACAAGGCGGTTGACAATGAAAGCGCTTATGAAATATTAACTGCCAAACTGGAAGAAGCTGCCCAAAAAACTGCCGAAACCGAAGCGGAAGAAACAACCACATCCAAAAAATCAGCCAAAGAAGAAAAATCGACGCTTGAAAAAGTTGCAGACAACACAATAGTTAAGAGCATGGTGCGTACGGCCGGTAACACCATTGTGCGTTCTTTACTGGGCGCTTTGGGTTTGGGTGGCAGGAGCAGGAGTTCGAAAAGCAAAAGCTGGTTTTAATTAAAGCTGATTATACAAGTGCCGGCTAAGCCGGTACGTTTACTACATGAGAAAATTGCAAGTTATCTTCCGGCACCGCTTTGGCCCATTGGCTGTATTGGCGCAGATCCTGCTTACGCTGAGTTTTATTACCAGGGTAACCTTATTTATTATCAGCTGGCCCAATCTTGAACTTAGCTTCTTACGCATTATCAGTATTTTTTTTATCGGGCTGTTTTATGATATCGTAGTGTGGAGCTTTTTTGCTATACCGGTAGCTTTTTATTGCTGGTTGATGAAAGACAGCTGGTATCAAAAAAAATGGCAACAGATACCGCTTTTTTTTCTTTTCTTTTTAATTACACTCATACTGGTTTTAAATGTTGGCGGCGAGATCATCTTCTGGGGAGAATTTAATGTGCGCTACAATTTTATTGCAGTTGATTACCTGGTTTATACTACCGAAGTGATTGGTAATATCATCGAGTCGTATAATATCCCCCTTATTGCTTCAGCAGTTGTTTTGGCAACAATAGCCTTTCTGTTTTTAATAAGAAAAAAATTAACTGCTTCGCAGAAAATGAGTATGCGCTTTAAAAAAAGAACCATTTTCTTTTTTGGTTTTATGATGCTGCCTGTTGCCGGCTATTTTTTAGTAAACAACCGGATAAAAAACAGCAGCAGCAATAATTATGTAAATGAACTGAGCGGCAATGGCATTTATGAATTTGGCTCGGCTTTCTGGCATAATGAAATTGAGTACGAAAAATTTTATGCTACCCGTAATGATACTGCCAATTTTATGCTGCTGCGTAATATGCTGCAGGCGCCCAATGCAACCTTCAGTAATGATCCATTAAGTATTGAACGGGAGATAAAGAACGACAGCCCCGAACACCATTGGAATGTAATACTCATCAGTGTTGAAAGTTTTAGCGGCGATTATTTAAAAAGATTTGGCAACAAAGAAAATATTACGCCATATCTCGATTCTCTTATTCCACACGGTTTGTGGTTTGATCAATTTTATGCATCGGGTACGAGAACAGTAAGAGGTTTGGAAGCGCTTTCTATGGCCATTCCGCCAACGCCGGGTCAATCTATTGTACGCCGCCCTGATAATGATGATATGTTTACCATGGGCAGTGTGTTAAGAGCGAAGGGATATGATGTACATTATATTTACGGCGGTAATTCCTTCTTTGATAATATGGGTAAGTTTTTCAGCAACAGTGGTTATACCGTTCTGGATGAAAGAGATATTCCCGACAGCTTTGTTCATCTTACTACAGCCTGGGGAGCTGATGATGAAGCTTCTTTTGATTATACTTTACAGCAATGCGATAAAAGCTTCCACAACGGAAGGCCTTTCTTCAACCACATCATGACGGTAAGTAATCACCGGCCCTATGTTTATCCCGAAGGGCGGATAGACATTGATCCAAAATATCAATCCATACAAGGGGCAGTTAAGTACACCGATTATGCCATCAATAAATTTATTAAAGACGCTCAAAAAAAGGCCTGGTTCAACAATACCCTTTTTGTGATCGTATCAGACCATTGTTCAAAAAGTGCGGGCAAAACCGACCTCCCTGTAAACCGTTACCATATACCCTGCCTTATTTATGCACCACAATTAATAAAACCGGCAGTTGAAAAAAGGCTGGTTAGCCAGATAGACCTTGCACCTACCGTTTTAGGCCTGCTGAACTTAAATTACACCAGCCGCTTTTTTGGATACGATGTATATAATATGACGCCGGGAAATGAACGGGCTTTCATCAGCACCTACCAGGATATGGGGTATATTAAGCAGGGTGAACTGGTCATATTATCCCCACAAAAAAAAATAAAGATGTTTAAACCCGATTTTATAACCGGAATTAATGTGCAAACACCAAACTCAACAGCGCTGATAAATGAAGCAATTGCCTGGTACCAGGGGGCAAGTTTTCAATATAAAACCGGCAGGTACAAAAGTGTGAAACCTGTTGTAGAAAAAAGTAAATTGATGATAACCAATTAGTTATAAGGCAGTAAAAAACCTGAAATTTGTACTTTTTACACATTCATCCGGTATAAAAACTTTCAAAATACTTTACTGAAATGTTGTATGATAGTGAAAACCACATTATCTTCGCTTCGGTTTTTCATAGGATATTGGATTTTAAAGCGGGACTAGATTTCTATCTTGGTCCCTTTTTTATTTTATATACCTACGATTTTGACTGTAAATAAAGTCGTCCATCTTTATCTGATCTGAGTTTTTCCTCTGCCAGCATATAATTGATCACCTGCCAGACTTTTTCTTTTTTTGTGGTTTTAAGGTTTGCCAGGATTTGGTTTACAGAAACGGGAGCCTCTTTTATATAATCAATGACCCGCCCACTTATCTGTTTGAACTCTTCCGTAGAGATATGGATGACTTTCTCATTGATACAGTTATCACATATCCCGCAGGGGTTGATCTTAACATCAGTAAAATAACCGGCAATATGCCGGCTGCGGCAACCGGTTGATCTTTCTATGTAACCGGTCATGGCATTTATACGCTCTTCAAATGCCTTTTTTCGTTTTAAATGATTGGCAGTATTTAGCCGGTATGCATCGTTATACATACGGTTTTGCAGCAAGGTTATCTGCGGTTTATCTTTTTGGGCTGAGTAACTGATGATGCCATTATCATTCAGCTTTGTAAGATCCTTCTTCAATAACTCCATATCAACCTGTATAAATTTAGCCAGCTTGCTTTCATAAACCGTTGCCGGAAAATCAAAGATGCCTTCATAGGAACGCAACAGCCCTTTCAGCAAAGGTTCAAGGCCTGGGTTTTGCTTTTCAAAATCAGTAAGCTCTTCCCGGTTGGTGGTAAATACAACAGTTGAGGGTTTGAAAAAAACTTCGTTGAAGCTGATTACATCTTCCTGCTCCAGGGCTTTGATGGCGTAGGTTGCTGTAAGAATATTTATTTTAAAAGCGGAAGCAAAAGCAGCAATATCAAAATCATAACTCATTCCTTCGCCGCTGCCTGCTGCAACCTGCAGGTAATTCATGACCGCAATGTAAACCTGCTTTATCTCTTCTTCTTTTGGAAAACGGATGGCAGGCTGCTCCTGCAGGCTTTCAATTTCTTTATTATTGTATAGCAAAACAGCATACGCCCTTTTGCCATCTCTGCCTGCACGGCCCGCTTCCTGGTAATAATTTTCTAAGCAATCCGGCACATCGTAGTGAACTACAACCCTCACATCAGGTTTATCTATACCCATACCAAATGCATTGGTGCTTACGATCACCCTTGTTTTATTATTGATCCAGTTTTCCTGTTTTATATTTCTTTCTTCATTGCTTAAACCGGCATGGTAAAAATCTGCATTTACCTGGTGCAATCTTAACAGATCAGCCACTTCTTTTGTATGCTTGCGGCTTTTACAATACACTATGGCAGAGCCGGGCACATTTTTAAGTATCTCCAGTAATTTATTTTGTTTGGATGGAACATTAAAAACCGAATAAGAAAGATTAAGCCGCTCAAATGACTGCTGAAACCGCTGAGCTGATTTTCCAAACAGCAACTTTTCGCAAATATCATCCTGCACAATTTTGGTTGCAGATGCGGTGAGGGCCAGAGCCGGGACATCCGGAATTAATTCTTTTAAAGCCGATATTCTTACATACGGTGGCCTGAAATCGTAACCCCATTGAGAAATGCAATGTGCTTCATCCACCGCCAGTAAATTAATTTTCATGGCCGGCAGCATTTCTAAAAACAAATTTGTTTCTAAACGCTCGGGAGAAACATAGAGGAATTTATAATTGCCATAAGCTGCATTCTGCAGTGTTTTTTTTATCTCCAAAAAACTCATGCCCGAATAGATAGCCAATGCAGGGATACCTTTTTTCTTTAAACTTTCCACCTGGTCTTTCATTAAAGCAATCAGCGGGCTAACCACCAGGCATAAACCATCTTTTGCCATAGCAGGCACCTGAAAGCATACAGATTTGCCTCCACCGGTTGGCAGCAATGCCAGCGTATCTTTTCCATCAAGCACAGAATTGATAATGTCTTCCTGCAGCGGACGGAAATTTTCGTAACCCCAATAACGTTTTAAGATTTCATGAATGGTCACTCAGAATAAATTGTGGCTTGAAATTAAACCACTTTCTTAAATTTTAACCAGATAGAATTGATGGCAAGCACCACATCGCTGAAACCCATGGTTAAAGCGGCAAAGCCGGGTTGTAAAAAGCCAAAAGCTGCAACAGGTATGGCTATAATATTGTAAATAAAGGCCCAGAACAGGTTTCTTTTGATGGTAATAAAAGTATGCTTGCCTAAGCCCAGCGCCAATGGCAGGTTCTGGATGCCTTTGTTCATTAAAATAACCTGGGCGCTTTCTACAGCCAGTTGTGTAGCATCACTCATGGAGATGCCAATGGTGGCTTTTGCCAATGCAGGGGCATCATTAATGCCGTCTCCTACCATGGCAACCGGTGTTTTGGTGTTTAAATCTCCAATGATCTGCAGTTTTTCTTCCGGTGTTTTTTCGGCATATATCTTATCTATGCCTAAATTTTCTGCCAGTTTTTTTGTGCGTGGTAAACTATCGCCGCTTAGTAAAATAGTTTGTATGTTTTTCTGGTGCAGGTAACCGATCACTGCTGCTGCTTCTGTTCTTATCTCATCTTCCATATCTACCCAGCCCACGAGTTTATCGTTCTGCAGTAAATAAACTGAATGAGATAAATCTTCCGTTTGAGAAACTGCAATTTTATAAGATCCTATCTGGTAAACATTACCGGCTTCGTCTTCGGCCTTCATGCCCAGGCCTTTTATTTCTTCAACATTTTTCCAGTTAACAGCCTTGTTTAATTTCCACTCTGCAGTTATTGCTTTGGCAATGGGATGGTTGGAATATTTTTCCAGCGAAAAAACAAGCTGCTTAAATAAAGTTTCGTCAATGCTTGTTTGCCATTTGCTGATGGATAATTTTCCTTTTGTAAGTGTGCCGGTTTTATCAAAAACCACTGTAGTGATGTTTTTAAACAGTTCCAGGCTTTTTGCATTGCGGAAGAGTACACCGTTTTTGGCAGCCTGGCCCAGGCCAACAGCTATTGCAGCAGGTGTTGCCAGCCCCATAGCGCATGGACAGCTGATAACCAGCACTGCAATACTCCTCATTAAAGAACTGGTGCCGCTGATATCAAAAGCAAAATAGTTTATTAAAAAAGTAAGCAGAGCAATGCCTAAAACTGCAGGCACAAAAACGGCGCTTATCTTATCGGCCAGTTGCTGAATGGGTGGTTTTTCTCCCTGCGCCTGTTTTACAAGGGTAAGAATGTTGCTGAGTACCGTATCCTTGCCAACTGCTGTTACCTGTGCTTTCACAGTTCCTTCAGTAATGATGCTTCCACCAATCAGCGCATCTTTTTTTATTTTGTGAATGGGTTTGCTCTCGCCGGTAAGCAAAGCTTCATTTACATACACTTCGCCCCAGAGAATTTTACAATCTATCGGAACCTGCTCCCCGGTTTTTATTAAGATGAGATCGCCAACGTGCAGGGCGGTATTTTCAACCGGAAAAATCAGTTCTTTATGTTCCTCATCAAAAGCAATCATATTGGCCATTACTTTTTGATTAGAAGCCAGTTTGTTTAATTCCTTTTGTGTTGTAACAATGGAGCGGTGTTCTACAAACTCTCCTAAAAAAACGAGGGTAATAATGGTAGCAGTGGTTTCATAAAACACATAATCCATTCCAAGGTTGCCAATGGTTCCTATCAGGCTGTATATAAAAGCTGCTGAGGCGCCAATAGCAATCAATACATTCATATTGGGAATGCCGCTGCGTAAACTTTTTATGGCGCTCACGCCAAAATACCCCATACCAACTATATATACCGGAATGCAGATGGCCAACTGTATCCAGGGGTTCATTAAAAAATGAATATGCCAGGGCAGCATGTGCATCATTAAAACCAGGGTAAAAGGAAGGCAGAAAAGGAAACGCTGCAGGTGATTAGATAAAAAAGTTTCTGGTTTCTTGTTCGCAGTTTCTTGTTTCTCGTTTATTACCGTATAGCCTAAGTCTTTAATTCCTTTGGTAAGTTCTTCCTTCGTTTTATCGCCACTCAATTCAAAGCTTACATCACCGCCGATAAAATTCACTTTCACCTCTTTCTGCCCTTCTTTCTGCAAAAATTTGTTAATGGTTAATGCACAATTAGTGCAGGTCATGCCTTTTACTTTCCAGTCAACCTTTTCCATAATGCAAAATTATTCCTTGTTATTATGATGCGATTACTAATGAAGGAAAATATCTTTGCAACATGGAGGTAAATTTTTCGCTGGATAAGATACGGGATGAGGCTGGTAAAATGCTGGCTGCAACATCAGCATACAAAGTGTTTGCATTTCATGGCGAAATGGGCGCCGGTAAAACCACTTTTATCCATGCTTTATGTGAAGCGATGGGTGTTGAAGATGTGGTGAGCAGCCCCACTTTTTCCATCATTAATCAATACAAAACAAAAGAGGGGGAAATGGTTTACCACATGGATCTCTACCGTATTAAAGATGAACAGGAAGCTATTAATGCCGGCGTGGAAGACTGCCTCTATTCAGGAAATACCTGCCTGGTTGAATGGCCGGAGAAAGTGCCGGATATTTTTCCTGAGGATACTATACATATTTACATCACTTCTGTTGATGATAATACCAGAAAGCTGAAATATAATTTGTAATTTGTAGCCTTACAATTTTAATTGCTTATGGCAGCCTCAAAACCTTTTGTATCCCCTTCTTTTAGTTACGAAACCCTGGAAGAAACCTTAGACATTAAAGCGAAAGGTGCAGAACTGCTGATAGGCATACCAAAAGAAAATTCTTTTAATGAAAACCGTATTGCTTTAACGCCTGAAGCAGTTGGTGTGATGATTGCCAATGGCCACCAGGTGGTGGTGGAAACCAAAGCCGGTGATGGTGCCAGTTACAGTGATAAAGACTACAGCGATGCCGGGGCAAAGATCGCCTATGATAAAAAGGAGGTTTTTGAATGTGATATTTTGGTTAAAAGCGCACCCGTGAGTGAAAGCGAATGTGATTTGCTGAAACCGAACCAATACATCATTTCTCCCATTCACCTGGCGGTGATGAAGCGTGAGATACTGCAGAAGATGATGGACAAAAAGATCACTGCACTGAGTTTTGAAAACCTGAAAGATGATACCGGTCACAACCCGATTGTACGCAGCATGAGTGAAATTGCAGGCAGTGCAGTGATGCTGATAGCCGGACAATATTTAAGCAAGACAAACAACGGCAAAGGAGTTTTGGTAGGGGGTATCAGCGGCATACCGCCAACTAAAGTTATAATTATAGGCGCAGGTATTGTGGGCGAATATGCTGCACGTACGGCCCTTGCAATGGGAGCCAGCGTAAAGGTTTTTGATAACAGTATTTACCGTTTAAAGCGTTTACAAAATAATATCGGTGTTCGGTTATGGACATCAGTACTTGAGCCTAAGATTCTTGCCAAGCAATTAAAAACCTGCGATGTGGCCGTGGGCGCATTAAGCGGCGCAGCCGGCAGAACACCGGTGGTTGTTACCGAAGAAACAGTAAGCAACATGCGGCCCGGCAGTGTAATTGTTGATGTAAGTATTGATCATGGCGGTTGTTTTGAAACCAGCAAAGTAACTACGCATGAAAAACCGGTTTTCAGAAAATATGATGTGATACATTATTGCGTACCCAACATACCCAGCGGCTTTGCCCGTACCGCTTCGCAGGCTATCAGCAATGTATTGATGCCGCTGATGCTGGAAACCGGCGAAGACGGTGGTATTGACCATATTGTATGGCATAAGATAAATATCCGCAGCGGTATTTATTTGTACAAAGGCAGCCTTACCAATTTTTATTTAAGTGAGAGGTTTGATCTGAAATTTACTGATCTGAATTTGCTGATAGCGAGTAAAAGGTAATCATTGATTGGAATGATGCGAAAAAATGATTATGCAGATTTGTAATCTGAAATCTTTATCACCTCCTCACAAAAATCATATTCCTCTTTTACATTACTGCTTATAATTACCAGTTTGTTCTTTGTGTAATTGCTGATAAGGCTTTGATACAAGGTAATTCCATCCGCATCTAAATTGGTGGTTGGCTCATCTAATAGAAGAACCGGTGCATTACTGAAGAAAGCCTGTGCAAGTTTTAACCGCTGCTTCATACCACTGCTGAAATAACGAAGTTGTTTGTTGACCGCATTTTCCAGTCCAACAATTTTCAGCATATCTTCAATGCTGAGTGATTGTATCAAAGGTTTGAATTTGGAATGAAAGGAGAGCATTTCTTTTGCTGTCATTTCTTCGATCAGTTCCAGATATGGGGCTGCGATGGAGATATTGGTATAATGTTGTTCGTTGCTGGTTGTTCGTTGTCCGTCGTTATATTCAACTGTTCCTTCATTATGTAAAGTAGCGCCGGCTATTACCTGCAGCAGGGTTGATTTTCCGGAGCCATTTGACCCCGTGATAGCATAGCTTTTTCCGGAAGTAAATGTGTAGTTGCAGTGACGGAATATCCATTCACGATTGTATCGTTTGCCGGTATTGGTTAAAATGATTTGCATGGTTAAACCACTAAGGCACAAAGTCACGAAAGTAGCACTAAGATTGATTATTTGAATTCGAATATTCTATCGCAAAATTATTCTTCTTCCCCGGTACCTTTAGTAAAGCGTTTAATTATTCCGCGGCCACTCTCCCTGATAAAAGTTACAATTTCATCACGTTCATCTGTTGCCGGTAATTCCTCTTCAATATAATTAAGTGCCTGCGATGTGTTCATCCCTTTGTTGTAAATGAAACGGTAAATATCCAGTATCTGGTTTATCCTGTCTAATGAAAATCCTTTGCGCTTTAAACCAACGGAATTTACACCTGCATAACTAAGTGGCGTACGGCCTGCTTTTATATAGGGCGGCACATCTTTACTAACCAGCGAACCACCAGCAATAAATGCATGTTGGCCAATTTGTACAAACTGGTGTACCGCACACATACCGGCAAGTATGGCATTATCGCCCATAATGACATGCCCTGCCATTTGTGTATTGTTGCTCATGATGCAGTTATTGCCCACAATACAATCGTGTGCAATATGGCTGTATGCCATAATGAGGCAGTTATTTCCAACCCTCGTTGTCCATTTATCTTTACTGCCGCGGTTTACTGTTACAAACTCACGGATGGTTGTGTTGTCGCCGATCTCAACAGTAGTTTGCTCACCTTCGTATTTCAAATCCTGCGGAATGGCGGCAATAACTGCTCCCGGAAAAATGCGGCAATTCTTGCCAATTCTTGCGCCTTCCATAATAGTAACATTACTGCCAATCCAGGTGCCTTCGCCAATCTCTACATTCTGATGGATAACACTGAAGGGATCAACCTTTACATTGGTTGCCAGTTTTGCGTTGGGGTGTATGTATGTGTGTGGATGAATCATCAGGCTGTTATTGGTTAAAAGTTAATCGTTAATTGGTTAACAGGTTATTTTCTTTTTACTAACTGAGCTGTAAGGTCTGCTTCGGTGCATAATTTATTGCCTACATAAACACTGCCTTTCATCACACATATTCCCCTGCGTATAGGTTCAGTCAGTTCCATCTTTAATATCATCGTATCGCCGGGTACCACTTTTTGTTTGAACTTACAATTATCAATCTTTAAAAAATAAGTATCATATTGGCCATCGGGCATGGTGTTGATGCAAAGCAGCCCGCCGGTTTGTGCCAGCGCTTCTATCTGCAAAACCCCTGGCATTACCGGGTTTCCTGGAAAATGGCCCTGGAAAAAATACTCGTTGAAAGTTACATTCTTAATGCCTACGATATGCGTGTCGGTAAGTTCAATGATCTTGTCAACCATAATAAAAGGAAAACGGTGCGGCAGTGTTTTTTCTATCTGCTCCTGTGTATAAACCGGTGGCTGGTTAGGATCGTAATAAGGAATGTCCTTCGTGTGTTTATTCTTTTTGATATACTGTTTTATTTTTTTTGCAAACTCCACATTACTGCTATGACCAGGGCGGTTTGCAATGATATGTGCTTTGATGGGATAGCCTATTAAAGCCAGGTCGCCAACAACATCCAATAGTTTGTGGCGTGCCGGTTCGTTTGTAAAACGCAACTCAAGATTATTTAAGTAACCCTCACTCTTAACTTCTACCTTGGCCCTGCCAAAGGCTTTTGCAAGCCTGGTCATTTCTTCATCGGTAACCGGTTTGTCAACCACCACAATGGCATTGTTGATGTCTCCGCCTTTTACCAGGTTATTATCCAGCAGCATTTCCAGTTCGTGCAAAAAACAAAATGTGCGGCAGGGGGCTATTTCGTTCTGAAAATCTTTCATGGATTTTAAGCTGGCGTGCTGTGTACCCAAAACCGGGCTGTTAAAATCTATGAGCGTTGTTATCTGGTAGTTCACTGCAGGCAGGGCAGTCATCTCCACTTTTTTTACATCATCAAAGTGAGATATGTTGGTATCAATGGTGTACCAGATTTTTGCTGCATCCTGCTCCAGCACGCCGGTTTTTTCTATGATCTCAACAAAGGGTTCACTGCTGCCATCAATGATAGGTATTTCGGGTCCGTTGAGTTCTATCAGGCAATTATCAACGCCCATACCTACCAGGGCTGCTAAGATATGTTCAACGGTGCTTACTTTACAATCGCCTTTTTCTAAAGTTGTTCCTCTTGAAGTATCGGTTACAAGGTCGCAATCTGCCTTTATTATGGGTGAATCCGGCAGGTCGGTACGCTGAAACTGGTACCCAAATCCTGGGTTGGCAGGCTTCAAAGTCATATCCACATTTATACCCGAATGCAGGCCCGTGCCCGAAATGCTTACCGCTTTAACCAGTGTATGCTGTTTATCCGGATTAAAGTTTTTATCCATGTGTAGTGCTGAATTTTGTTGGCAAAGATATTTAAAATATGTTGCCACACCGCTCGTGTTCTTATATAGCTGGAATGGTTTTAAAACTGCACCTGGAAACTGCCGAAAACACCAAATTTAGATGCTGTGCCTGCATAAGAAGCCGAAGGAGCAAGGCGCCATACAAAATCGAGGCGGAATACCTTGAAGATATTATCAATGCCTGTACCCACTTCTATGTAAGATTTATTGTTCAGCGTTTTAAAACCCACTTTTGGATATGGAAAAATGGCGTAGGTATTTAAATCATCATTTGCTTTGCTTAGCGAACCCCAAAGCGTTTTTACTGTATAAAACTGCCTGAATTTTAATTTACGGGTAAGGGGAATAAAGCGGAAAAGCCCCGAGCCTATGTTATGTTCCATACTGATGCCTGCATATTGATCGCTCAGGTATTCGAAACGGTTCATCAGGTTAAAGGCAAACGGGTTGTAATAATACAGGTCGTTGCCAGGATGATTCTCCAGGTTGGTAAAAGGTAAAGTGCCGTTTACCTTTCCGCCATAAACCCGGTAATAAAGCGTTCCGTAAGGAGATATCTTCATCATGTCTTTTATCAGCAGCGAATACCTTGTATAATTATAAGCGCTGTTGAAAACACCTTTTAATCCTTTGGAAAAAGTAAATTCCACAACCGGGTATTTTGTGCCGATTGAATAGCGGTTGTAATCGGTTTCAATAAATCTTTCTAAATAAGCAAAGCGGAGTTTTAAAGCCACTTCAAAATTGGTAAGCGGCTCACCGCCTGTTACTTTGAAGTTTGATAATGGGGGCAGATTGGGGGATAAAGGTGTGTATTGCCTGCGTGATACAAACAGTTCGGTTGAAAAACCTTTACCCAGGTCGCTGGATGCATCAAACCTGATATCTTTTACGTTGATAAATTTCCTGCGGTTGTTTGGCTTTCTTATCGCAACTGAAAAAATATTGTCCTGGCTTACTTCGCCAAGCTGGCTGATGCCGTTATCAATATCGTTTTGGTAAGAAGCATGCAGCCTTATTCTTTTAGGCGCTCTTTGTACGATCCAGTACGCCTCGGCCTGTCCTTTAAACCGTTTATCTCTTAAACCATATGCCAGGTAGCCATGCAGGTAAACATCTTTAAATAATTTTTTGTTGGTTCCAAGGTCGAAACGGAAACGGGAACCCTGTATGGTATCAAAACTGTACCAGTTAAACCAGGGGCCAATTTCAAACTTGCCAATGTTGCGGTAGCCGCCGGCCAGGAATTTTAAATTGGTTTGCAGTTTCTGAAACCTGGGCATTGCCATCAGCTTGTCAATGGTTTCGTAAATAGCCCTTTCATTTTTTGATAGAGTATCGTGCCGCAGGTTAACCCATTGCGAATCGGAATTTTTTACAACCGATTTTTCTGTTTTTACCAGCTCTTCAATTTTCTGTTCTTTAAAAGCAGTGGTCAGCGAATCGCTGTTGATCACAATGCCTTTATAAGAAGTTGTTTTGCGGCCAATAAGTGTAAGAGAATTTTTACCAAGTACCCTGAAATCGGCAAAGAATTTATCCCGGTTTAAAAATATCACTGAATCGTTGAGGGGCAGATATTCCTGGAAAACGCTGATGCGGTCTATAAAATTAATATTTGCTTCCTTACCCAGGTACATGGATATCCTGCGTACCTGGTAGGTTTTTTCTGTTACCCAGGCATCGCCTTCAAAAGTATTCTGGCCGGCACGTTTTGGTTTAAAAACAAAATGATATTGCTTGCCGCCGTTTACAACTTGTGTATCCGGCACGGTAAAAATGTAATAAGCATCGGCATTGTCATTAAACGGGCTGATGAAATCCTTATCCATCACATTTACAAAATTGCTGTATATGCTTACGTTCTGGTTCATCACCCCCAGCAGTTTAGCAAAGCTTTCGTTATTAAACCCTTTCGTTTGACTGGCTTTGATATTCTCGTAAAACTTTTTAGGATTTTTCTGATAGGCGTAATCACTCAATGTCTCAATAAGATAAGCCGGCAAAAATGGGGCAGACTCAGAGGTGCTGTCCATATTATCAAAAATGAAAGAGAAATTCTTTAAGATAAAATTCTTCTTAGCCTTATCTGCATTAAAATTCTTGATGTCAATTTCCAGTTTGTTGTATGCTTCGTAGCTGAAGTTGGCAAGATCGTAGCGGTTGTACTGTTTTTTCTTGCTCATAATTTTTTTCCAAAGAAAAAGCCCCCGGTTCCATTTGGCTTTAATAACCACTTCGCCTTTTGCAGTGCCTCTTGCAAGCTGTATGTTTAAGTTTTGATTGTTTTGCAGATGAGTGATGGGGATGGCATAAATTTCAAAACCAATAAAACTTACTTTAAGCGTATCATCTTTAAAATTGCTGATGTAAAAAGAAAACTGCCCGGCACTGTCGGTGGTTTTACCAATGCCCGACCGGGCAAAATAAACCGAAGCAAAACTTACCGGTTCTTTGGTATGGCCGTCAATCACTGTTCCGGAAAAAGAAATGGGTTGTGCAAAAGCCAGGGTTGATACAAAAACGAGAAAAAGTATTGATATGCTATGCCTCAGGGTACTCAAAAAAATATTTTTACAAGTTGGGTAAGGCAAATCAAATTTCACGCCGGGTTTTAAAGCGAAGCATCAAAGATATTTGTTTTTATCAGCCTATTTGTTAAAGAAAATGTTAAGCACATTAATTGATGGGAAGATCAGGCGTTTTTTTTCTCCATTATTTCTTTCAAAATTTTCTCCAGCTCCAGCACCCTTTTTTCCAGGCCGGGTAAATTGCGGCTGGCAACCTGGCTGCGCAGGGCGGCGGTATAATCAAAGGCAGGAGAACCGGTAACGGCAGAGTTTGGATTGGTGATAGATTTACTTACGCCGCTTTGTGCATTTATTTTGGTGCCGTCGGCAATTTTAATGTGCCCAACAATACCAACCTGGCCACCTATCATTACATTATTACCAACTTTGGTACTGCCGCTGATGCCGCTTTGCGCTGCAATTACCGAATTGTTGCCTACTTCTACATTGTGTGCTATCTGTAAAAGGTTATCAAGCTTAGCGCCTGCTTTTATTAAAGTACTGCCGATGGTTGCACGGTCTATTGTAGCATTGGCGCCAATTTCCACACCGTCTTCAATAATTACATTGCCTATCTGCGGCACTTTTTTAAGCGTTCCATCTGCCTGCGGAGCAAAACCAAAACCATCGCCGCCAATTACGGTGCCTGCATGAATGGAAACATTATCTCCAATAACACAATCGTGGTATATTTTAACACCGGGATGAATGATGGTATTTTTTCCAATCCTTACATTATCGCCTAAAAAAGTATTGGGATAAATTTTTGCGCCATCTGCTACAATCACATTTTCGCCCAGGTAACTAAAGGCACCAATAAAAACATTATCGCCAACCTTGGCTGTTGATGCAATATAAACCGGTTGTTGTATGCCGGTTAATTGCTGGCGCATGATCTGCTGGTATTTATCCAGCAGGGTTGCAAAAGCGGTGTATGCATCAGCAACCTTTATCAGTGTAGCTTCAACCGGTTGTTTTAATTCCTGTGTTTCATTTACAATGATGATGCTGGCCTTGGTGCTGTAAAGATATTCTTCGTACTTGGGATTTGCCAGGAAGGCAAGCTGCCCTTTTTGCGCTTCTTCAATTTTACCGAAAGAGGCAACAGCAGTATCGGCATTGCCTTCAACTTTGCCGTTGATCATCATGGCTATTTGTGCTGCGGTGAATTGCATAAATTTAGTCAATTAGTCATTGAGTCATTTGTCATTGAGGGCCAGCCATTTTAAGATCCCATAATTAATTAGAGATGCTTTAATGACTAATGACTATGTTCTCAAATAACAAATGTAATATTTTTTAACCTTGCCCATCAGGTTTTGATTGATGAGGGCATTATCAACTTCCGAGATGTCTTTTACGGTGCCGTCTTTAAAAAGAATATGAATATGCTCATTATCCGGGTTGTAAGTACTGCTTTCCACTTCATCTGCAAAAACCAGCCATGCAGCTTGTGCCGGGCTAATATTTAATTGATTACAGGCCTCAGCAATTTTTTGCTGTACAACCGCTTCATCAACCGGGGTGCCAAAGTACTGAACTTTAAGCAACTGCCGGTTAATAATTCCTTTGCATAAAAAAGACAGGATCTTGTCCTCATGGTCGCACCAGCCTTTAATGGCTGCCAATACATCATAATCATCCAGGTTGCAAAACTCTTCAAGCGTAACGGTTTGAATGGGTTGTGTAATAAAATTATGTAACGGCTGCTGTGTAGCCGCTTTTATATACTTAGCCCGTTTAATGATCTGCTTCAGCATTTGCTCGGCACACAATACTGTTTTGTGCAGGTAAACCTGCCAGTACATGAGGCGGCGGGCTACCAAAAACTTTTCAATGGAATAAATTGATTTTTCCTCAACCATCAATTCGCCGTTATGTACGGTAAGCATTTTTATGATGCGGTCGTAACCGATAACGCCTTCATTAACGCCGGAGAAAAAACTGTCCCTTGTTAAATAATCCAACCGGTCCACATCAAGCTGGCCACTGATGAGCTGGAAGAGGAATTTTTTGTGGTAGCGGCCTGTAAAAATCTCAATGGCCAAACTAAGCTTGCCGTCAAATTGCCTGTTCAGTTCCTCAATGATCATGATAGAAAGTTCTTCATGATGCCTGCTTTCTACCAACACATGCTCCAGTGCATGGCTGAAAGGCCCGTGTCCTGTATCGTGTAAAAGAATGGCAATTCTGGCGGCTTGTTCTTCAGCTGCAGTTATTTCGGTTCCCTTATTTTTTAATTCAGATAATGCATTAGACATTAAATGATATGCCCCCAAAGCATGGTGCAGCCTGCTGTGAACAGCCCCGGGATAAACCAGGTTTGCCATTGCCATCTGGCTGATGCGGCGCAGCCGCTGAAAATACGGGTGGCTGATAACCGCATTGATCAATTCATCGTCAATGGTTATAAAACCATATACCGGGTCATTGATAATTTTCCTGAAAGCCATTAATTGTTTATTGTTTGTCCGCAGTATATCCTGCGGGTATTATGCCCCTGGCATTAACTGTTTGTTAAAAGATGCACAAAGCTAAATAAAGCGGGGCATCAATGGTATAAAAAATTAAATTTGTAAGAATTCATACTTCGGCTTCGCTCAATAATGGTATATAGTACAAGTGAGTGACAAAGCGATGTTTAATGGAATTACTAAAGCCCGTAACCACAAACAACAAACACAAATATGAGCATAGCTAAAATTCTTTGGGTAGATGATGAAATAGACAGCCTGACATCGCAGGTAATGTTTTTACAAAACAAGGGTTATGAAGTGCAGACAAAAACCAATGGATTTGATGCCGTGGAATATGTAAAGGATAATATTGTGGATGTGGTATTGCTTGATGAAACCATGCCCGGCATTACCGGTTTGCAAACCCTGCAGCAGATCAAAGAATTGAAAAGTACTTTACCGGTTGTTTTAATTACCAAGAACGAAGCAGAAAACTTGATGGACGAAGCCATCGGATCGCAGATAAGCGATTACCTGATAAAACCGGTAAACCCTAACCAGGTTTGGCTTAGTTTGAAAAAACTGATTGATAATAAAAGGTTGGTTGCCGAAAAAACAACCTCTGCTTATCAGCAGGAGTTTCGCAGTTTGTTTACCGCTTTGAACAGCAACCCTGATTATAACGAGTGGATGGATATTTATAAAAAACTTGTTTATTGGGAACTGGAAATCAAAAAGAGCGACAGCCCGGAGATGCAGGAAGTTTTTCAAACACAAAAAAATGAAGCCAATACCGAATTTTTCAAATTCGTTTCACGCAATTATGCCGGCTGGGTAAGTCCTAAAAGCGCCGATGCCCCAATTATGAGCCACAACCTGATGAAGTTTAAAGTATTGCCTCATATAGAAAAAGGGGTACCGCTTTTTTTTGTGCTGATAGACAATTTACGCTTTGATCAATGGAAAACTATTCAACCGATTTTTGCAGACAGTTTCCGTATTCATGAGGAAGAAACATTTTACGCCATTTTGCCTACGGCCACGCAATATGCCCGAAATGCCATTTTTGCCGGAATGATGCCGGTTGATATTGAAAAAAAATTTCCGGTACAGTGGAAAAATGACGATGAAGACGGCGGAAAGAATATGAGTGAAGAAGATTTTTTTAAAGCACAGCTCAAAACACTGGGTAAATCCGATCTTAAATATTCATACACCAAAATAACCAATAACCATGATGGACAAAAGCTGGTTGATAATATTCATAACCTGCTTGACAATGATATTAATGTGATCGTTTACAACTTTGTGGATATGCTGAGCCATGCCCGTACCGAAATGGAAGTGCTGAAAGAACTTGCCGGTGATGAAACCAGTTACCGTAGCATTACCGAAAGCTGGTTTACTCATTCGCCGCTGCACCAGGCACTTAAAAAAATTGCCGATAAAAAATTAACGGTGATCGTTGCAACGGATCACGGCAGCGTAAGGGTTAATACACCTGCAAAAGTTATTGGTGATAAGCAAACCACTTCCAACCTGAGATACAAACATGGCCGTAATTTAAATTACGAACCTAAAGATGTGCTGGCTTTCCGTGATCCA
Organism: Ferruginibacter sp.; assembly: GCA_016786725.1. GTDB lineage: Bacteria > Bacteroidota > Bacteroidia > Chitinophagales > Chitinophagaceae > Ferruginibacter. The sequence continues at coordinate 246,095 of JAEUVU010000013.1, forward strand.
AGAGAAGCCGGCTTGCCGGTTCCTAATGTGAATTCTTCTTTCATCTTTGCAAAAGGAGACCTGTATTTATGTTACCCCAATAATTATAACCACTTTGCCAACTATTACCGCAATACTTTTCAGCATGGCGGTATAAGCCTGGAAGAAATGATCGTGCCGGTAATACGGATGACGAATAAGTAGAGCCCCAAACCCCTGAAAAAGCTTAGTAAGAGGTTTTTGTTTTAAACTTATACTGAGTTTCAGTTTGTTTATGGTTTTAGTTATCAACGGTTGTTGAAAAAGTTTTTTTTTATTACTCTTCAATTAAGTGAAGTTGCACTTAATTAAAAAACTTCAAAAGTCCCTTTAGGGGTTGGGGTATTATGAAATACACACAACATAATTTAGACAAGATAGAAAAAGTAGCAGAGGAAAGCGGTTATGTTATCCGTTACGAAAGAGGGACTTTTCAAAGCGGTTATTGCATTCTGCAGGAAAGGAAAGTGATCGTCATCAATAAATTTTTTCAAACAGAGGGCAGGATGAATACCCTTATTGACCTGATGCCGCAATTAGATATTAATTTTGATGCGCTGACACATGAGAGCCAGAAAATGTATGACGAAGTGATGGCTGTAGTGAAATAGTCATTAAGTCATTTGTCATTAAAACTGCATTTAATTTTCAGGCTTTTTAATGACTCAATGGCGATTGACCAATGACTTACAAAAGGCTTATTTTTACACGGTGCAAACTCCTCCTTTAAAAATAACTTTTCTTGGTACCGGCACCAGCAGCGGCGTACCTATGATCGGCTGCCATTGTGAGGTATGTATATCCACTAATAAAGAAGATAAAAGGTTACGATCAAGTATTTTGGTTGAAAGCCAAACAACGGCCATTGTTATTGATACTACCCCAGACTTCAGGTACCAAATGCTGAGAGCCGGAGTAAAAAAACTGGATGCCGTTTTGTTTACGCATCCACATAAAGACCATATTGCGGGACTGGATGATGTAAGGGCGTATAATTATTTTCAGCAAAAGCCGATGGAACTGTATGCCAACTCATTAACTGAAGAAGCTATTAAAAGAGAATTTGCCTATGCTTTCTCCGATAAAAAATATCCGGGCATACCTAACCTGAATTTAAATACTATTGATGAAAGCTTTTTTATGGTGGGAGATATCCCGGTGGTTCCAATCCTGGTATGGCATTTAAAAATGCCCGTACTCGGTTTCAGGTTTGGAAGGTTTACTTATATTACCGATGCCAATAAAATAGATACTGAAGAAAAAGAAAAAATAAAAGGAAGTGATGCCATGGTATTAAATGCGCTGCGTAAAGAAAGTCATATCTCTCATTTTACATTGAATGAAGCAGTTGCCCTGGTTCAGGAATTGGCAGTGCCGGACGCATATTTCACTCACATCAGTCACCAGTTAGGTAAACATCAAGAAATCAATAATGAGTTGCCGCAGGGAATAAAACTGGCTTACGACGGATTACAACTTTTTTTTGATTAGGCCAAGGAAAAACTACTCAAAAATTCGATAAATTTATTGTTTTTTACAATATTTTTATGGGCTTAACGCCAGATAGGGTGACTACTTTTCACCCTATGAAAAGGCCCCAAAAAACGCAGCCGGAATATCTTTCTTTTACGAGGAAAGAGCGCATCGCCATCATCTTTGTTGTACTGTTAATGATGGTTTATCCATTGATCCCCACTCTTTACCAGCTTTTTAATGAGCCGGAACCTGAAGACCATGCAGCCTTTAAAAAAGAGATAGCCGGACTTAATATGAATGAGCCGGATAGTAATTCAAAGCGGAATTATGATGATGACTATATGCGTTATCAACCATCCTCAAAAAACTATTTCGATAAGACGGTTAAAGGCGAACTGTTTTACTTTGACCCGAATACCTTACCTGTTAATGGATGGATAAAACTGGGAGTAAGAGAAAAAACTGCCAATACTATTCATAATTACCTGGCTAAAGGCGGCAGGTTTTACAAGCCTGAAGATATTGGTAAGATATGGGGCCTGCATGAGGATGAGGTGCAAAGGCTTATGCCTTATGTAAAAATAGAAGCTAAACCAGCAGTAAACTATAATAAATATCCGGAGTTAGAAAAAGCCGACAAACCAAAATATATAAATGCACCTGTTGAAATAAATAATGCAGATACTTCGGTATTTATTGCTTTGCCCGGTATTGGCAGCAAACTGGCGGCACGTATCATTGCTTTCAGGGATAAACTGGGAGGGTTTTATAAGGTAGAACAGGTTGCAGAAACATACGGATTGCCGGATTCTGTTTTTCAAAAGATAAAAAGCAAGTTAGTTATAAGTGGCAGCCATGTAAAGAAGCTGAATATTAATACTGCATCCCTGGATGAACTAAAAACCCATCCTTACCTGCGGTACAATATTGCAAATGCAATTGTACAGTACCGGGCGCAGCATGGAATTTTTTTATCGGTTACAGATATAAAAAAGATTATGATGATAACCGATGATATTTATAATAAAGCAGTGCCATATCTCACCATTAAATAATGTACTGATACACAGCAGGTATTTAAAATTCTGTAAATTGCGCCTTTAACGATTGCGATTTATGAACTTTATTACTACTGAATTAACTGAGCAGGTTGCCCAGACTGCCAGGGATTTTGCCTTACAACATATTAAGCCACATTTGATGGAATGGGACGAAAGCCAGGAATTTCCTGTACACATTTTTAAAGAAATGGGTAAACTGGGATTGATGGGTGTACTGGTACCCGAAGAATATGGCGGCAGTGGCCTGGGTTATTACGAGTACAATGCCATCATACAGGAGATCGCAAAAGTTTGTGGCTCTGTCGGTTTATCGCTTGCTGCACATAACTCCCTTTGTACAGGGCATATTTTAACTTTTGGTAACAAAGAGCAAAAGAAAAAATATTTGCCCAAACTGGCGTCTGCAGAGTTTATTGGCGCCTGGGGATTAACAGAAGCAAACACCGGAAGCGATGCCGGTAACATGAAAACGACGGCTGTAAAAGATGGCGATGAATGGGTGCTGAATGGTACCAAAAGCTGGATAACACATGGCAAGAGCGGCGATGTGGCAGTTGTGATCTGCAGAACCGGTGAGCCTCGTACAAAAGATAATTCAACCGCATTTATTGTAGAAAGGGGCACTGCAGGTTTTAGTGCAGGTAAAAAGGAAAATAAGCTGGGCATGCGTGCAAGCGAAACTGCCGAAATGATTTTTGATAACTGCCGCATACCGGATGCAAACAGGCTGGGCGAAGTTGGGCAAGGATTTAAACAAAGTATGAAAGTGCTGGATGGTGGCCGAATATCTATTGCAGCATTGGGTTTGGGAATTGCAAAAGGGGCTTATGAAGCATCGGTACAGTATGCAAAAGAACGCCACCAGTTCGATCAGCCGATTGCAAACTTCCAGGGTATTAGTTTTAAGCTGGCCGATATGGCTACAGAAATTGAAGCCGCTGATCTTTTAATAAAACAGGCCTGCGACCTTAAAATGCGTGGCTTGCCGATGACGAAAGAATCGGCGATGGCAAAATATTACAGCAGCGAAGTGGCTGTAAGGGTAAGCACCGATGCTGTGCAGGTTTTTGGAGGCTACGGTTATACCAAAGATTTTCCGGTGGAGAAATTTTACCGTGACAGTAAGCTTTGTACCATTGGTGAAGGAACCAGTGAGATACAAAAACTGGTTATAAGCAGAGAAGTGCTGAAATAAAAAAACAGATTCAGAATAAAAAAGCCATCTATCAAATGTAGATGGCTTTTATTTTTATATTGTAAGGGCTACTTCTTATCTCCGCCGAACAAATTCCCTAATTTATCGGCAGCATCTTTTGCAAAGTCTTCAATTTTTTCTCCCATTTGGCCTGGTATAACATCGCTGATTTTATCCAGCATACTGCTGTCTTCTGCTTTTGGTGCAGTTGCTGAAGCTGCTGAAGCTGCCGGAGCAGCGTTATCTGCAGATGCCGGAAACATGTTATCTACAGCATCACCCAGCATGGGAAATTTTTCTTTTATAAAACCTTTCACAGTGTGTATGGCTTTTGTTGCCTGGTCAGCGCTAAGGCCGGCTTTTTCAGTAAGGCGTGTAATTAATTCCTGCATAATTGTTTGTTTTAAATATTGAGTTACAAAGATGGTGGTTTTTTTGATTGGAAAGGTTGTACTGAAAGTCAAACTGTTGTTAATCTGAAAAAATAAATCCGAATTTATACTGTGAATTGGAATAACACAAAACAAAAAACACCAAACCCAAAACTACTCTGTATCATACCTGTCAACTCTTTCAATGCCGCTCATAGATACCAACCGGTTTACCAGTTCATCCAGTTCTTCCTTATCGTGTACAAATATTTTTACATTGCCTTCAAAAATACCCTCCTTGGCTTCAATGGTCATGGCAGAGATATTGAATTTCATTTCGCCGCTGATGAGGTTGGTTATTTTATGAATAACACCCACATCATCAAGGCCAATAATTCTCAAACCGGTTAAGAATGAGATCTCTTTGTTTTTTGCCCACTTGGTTTTTACAACCCGGTGGCCATAGTTTGCAAGCAACCTGGCAGCATTGGGGCAGTTTGTACGATGGATTTTTAAACCTTCGCCGGTGGTTACAAAACCAAACACATCATCGCCCGGTATCGGCTTGCAGCAATTGGCCAGTGAGTATTGTATCTTATCGCTGCTTTCGCCAAAAATTACAAGCTCCGCATCTTTTTTGTCGTAAGTTTTTACAACAAATTCCTTGTCAGTTTTTTCTTCAACAACCGGCTTTACGGGTTTGGGAAGAACCAGTTTATCACCGTGAACGCTGAATTCTTTTAGTTCTTTTAAATCTATCTTTTTTACAGCAATTTCATACCAAAGGTCAAGCGTTGAATTTAATTTATAAAATGCAGTAAGTTCTTCAAGGTTATGCTGGCTGGCAGCAGCGCCCATACCTTCCAGTTTTCGCTGTAAAATATATTTGCCTTCGTCAGCAATGGCTCTTTTTTCTTCCTTAAGTGTGTCTTTTATTTTTGATTTGGCCTTACTGGTAACAACAAAATTCAGCCATTCGGTATTAGGTTTTTGTTTTGCACTGGTAATAATCTCCACCTGGTCGCCGCTGCGCAGTTTATGGCTGATAGGTACCAGCTTATGATTTACTTTGGCTCCAATACATTTGCTACCCACAGCCGTATGCACACCAAAAGCAAAGTCCAATGCTGATGCACCAATGGGCAGCATCTTTACTTCTCCCTTTGGGGTGTACACATAAATTTCTTCGGCAAGAAAAGATGTTTTAAAATCCTGTAAAAAATCTATCGAGTTATCATCCGGCCTGTTGAGCGCTTCCCTTATCTGGTGAAACCATTTGTCGAAGCGGCTTTCATCGGCTGCGCCCTCTTTGTATTTCCAGTGGGCAGCCAGGCCTTTTTCAGCAATTTCATTCATACGCTTGGTACGTATCTGCACTTCTACCCATTTGCCATGCGGGCCCATTACTGTTGTATGCAGTGCTTCATAGCCATTGCTTTTCGGGTTGCTCAGCCAGTCTCTTAATCTCTCTGGCGAAGGATTGTATTCATCAGTAATAATGCTGTACACTTTCCAGCATTCTTCTTTTTCTTTTTCAAGAGAACTGTTTACAAGGATGCGGATGGCAAACAAATCATACACTTCTTCAAAACTCACTCCCTTCTTTTTCATCTTATTCCAGATGGAGTGGATGCTTTTTGGGCGGCCATAAATTTCAAAAATAAAACCTGCCTTGTCAAGCTTATCTTTTAAAGGCCTGATGAAATCGTTAATGTATTTTGTACGCTCTCTTTTGGTATCGCTTAATTTTTGTGCAATGTATTTGTAGGTGTCCGGCTCCATGTATTTCATGGCCAGGTCTTCCAGTTCTGTCTTTATATTGTACAAGCCCATGCGATGGGCAAGCGGTGCATATACAAAGATCGTTTCGCTGCTGATCTTTAACTGCTTCTCTCTTTTCATGCTTTCCAGCGTACGCATATTGTGCAGGCGGTCGGCAAGTTTTATTAATATCACTCTTGGGTCATCGGTAAGGGTGAGTAATATCTTTTTAAAATTTTCGGCCTGTTGGGTACTGTTGGTGTCCATTACCGTACTTATTTTGGTAAGGCCGTCAACAATTTTGGTTACTTCTGTGCCAAATTCACGTTGAATATCATCTAAAGTGATGTCAGTATCTTCGACCGTATCATGCAGTAAAGCACAAATGGTACTTCTTATGCCCAAACCAATTTCCTCCACACAAATTTTGGCTACCGCAATCGGGTGGAGGATATAAGGCTCGCCGCTTTTGCGCCGCATGGTTTTGTGTGCTTCGGCCGACATTTCGAAAGCAGTACGTAGCAACTGCTTATCGCCGGGCTTGAGTTTTTGTTTTAAAACACGCAAAAGCCCGCGGTAATGCCGAAGTATCTCTTTTTTTTCCTCTTCTTCGTTGAGATTGTATTTAGGTATATCTATGGTAGCCTCCATTTAGTTTGACTACGAATTTACGTAAACAAATCTGTTTTCTGTTTTGCCAAAATCCCTTACTTTTGCAGCCCTTTAGCGGATGTGGCGAAATTGGCAGACGCACCAGACTTAGGATCTGGCGGAGTAATCCATGTAGGTTCGACCCCTATCATCCGCACTAAAGCAGTTTAAAGGTTTAAAGGTTTAAAGGTTTAAAAGTGTTTCACATTTGAATAACGGCCTTTAAACTTTTAAACCTTTTTAACTTATAAACATTACAAAATGGCAACAGTTACAAGAGAAAACATTGGTCTTTTACACGATAAGCTGACCGTGAAAGTGAGTAAAGACGATTATTTACCAGCTTTTGATAAAAAATTAAAAGAATACAGCAAAAACGCTAATATCCCCGGTTTTAGAAAAGGAATGGTACCTGCCGGCATGATCAAAAAAATGTACGGTTCCTCTATTTTTACTGATGAGATATTAAAATCGGTTGAGAAAGAATTGTACACCTGGTTAAATGCAGAAAAGCCTGAAATTTTCGGTCAGCCACTGCCACTTGCAAGTGATGTTCGCAAAATGGATATGAACAAGCCGGAAGACTATGAATTTGGCTTTGAAATTGGCCTGAAGCCTGATTATACGCTGGCTGATATTTCAAAGGCAAAAGTTACCCTGCACAAGGTAGCAGCTACCGATGCGATGGTTGATGAAGAGATAGGCCGTATGCAGATAAAAGGTGGTAAAATGACCGAGCCTGAAACAATAGATAAGGACGAAAATGTTTTGAATATTCTTTTTACAGAAGCTGATAAAGAGGGTGCTGTAATTGAAGGGGGCGTAAGCAAAGAGAACTCAGTGATACTGAAATATCTTACTGCCGCAACTCAAAAGAAATTCATGGGTAAAAAAGTTGGCGAAACAGTTACCGTGCAGTTGGGCAAAGCTTTTGAAGATGATAAATTGGAAATGTTTCTGCAAGATCTGGGTTTTGAAAAAGATGATAAAGAAGCTGCAAAAAAATATTTTAACCTGGAGATTGTAAAGATAGGCCTGGTTGAAAAACGTGAACTGACGGAAGATTTTTTCAAAGAAATTTATCCTGGCAAAGAAATTAAAACTGAGGCTGAATTGAGAGAAGCCCTTAAAGAAGAAATTGAGAATTACTGGAAAGGCCAGAGCCGCAACCAGTTGCAGGATCAGTTATATCATTACCTGCTTGATGAAACTAAAATGGAATTTCCGGTTGAATTTTTAAAACGCTGGTTGCAAACCGGCGGCGATAAAGAAAAAACAGCAGAGCAGGTTGAAACAGAATTCCCAGCTTTCAGCAATCAGTTAAAATGGACTTTGATAAGTGATAAGCTTATAAAAGAAAATGCACTGGAAGTTGGTAATGAAGAATTGCGTGAATATATGAAGATGGAAGTGATGCGGTACTTCGGCACCATGAACCTGGGTGAAGATACCAGCTGGATTGAAAGTTATATTGACCGTATGATGAAGGATGAAAAACAGGTTGATGCAAGTTACCGTCGTTTGATAACCGATAAATTATTTAACTGGATAGAAGGACAGGCAAAGCCAAAAGAGAAAGAAGTAACGCCTGAAGAGTTGACAGCGATGCAACATCATCACCATCATTAACCAGATTAATAAGGTATAAAAAAGCCCCGGAAAACTCCAGGGCTTTTTTTACAATTTTATCTCCTCATCACTATCATCAAAAAAATGGAACTGCGTTAAGTGATAATTGGTGTTGGCTTTTAGTTTGATACGCTGCTTGTATTTGCGGCGCCATTTACTGAGTTTGGAGAAAATCCATCCTTTGGTTAAATAGGCATATAAAATAGGATGTATCTCAATAGTTAAACCAGTATGTTTTTGCATGATAAGATAGCTCAGGTTCTTTTCTATCTCATCTTCTAAAATAAGGGTTGAAGAAATTTTTCCGGTACCATTACAACTAGGGCAAACCTCTGTTGTATTAATATTCATTTCCGGCTTCATGCGTTGCCGGGTTATCTGCATTAAACCAAATTTACTGATAGGTAACACGGCATGTTTTGCCCTGTCTGAACGCATGAAACCATCCATGGCATCGGCCAGTTTCTTTTTGTTCTCCATCAGTTTCATATCAATGAAGTCAACCACAATAATACCGCCAAGGTCTCTCAGGCGCATCTGGCGTGCAATCTCTTCAGCCGCTTCCAGGTTGGTTTCCAGGGCATTTTGTTCCTGGTTATTGCTTACGCTTTTGTAACCGCTGTTTACATCAATTACATGGAGGGCTTCTGTATGCTCAATTATTAGATAGGCGCCGCTGGGCAGGTTCACTGTTTTACCAAAAGCAGCCTTTACCTGTTTTGTAACGCCAAAGCTGTCAAAAATAGGAGATCCGTTGTTGTAGTGAGAAACAATATCGGCCTTATCAGGTGCAATGCGTTGTATGTAAGTTTTTGCATCGCTGAAAATGTTCTTATCATTCACAACGATCTTATTAAAATCTTCGTTCAGCAAGTCTCTTAAAATACTGGTTGTTTTGCCTTGCTCACTCAAAATTTTTGTTGGAGGTGTTGCACCTTTTAAATTCGTTTGAATGGTTTTCCAGGTAGTTATCAGACTTAACAGGTCTTCATGCAGTTCTGCAGTGTGTTTTCCTTCTGCAGCTGTTCTTACAATTACACCCAGGTTTTTCGGCTTAATTGCTTCTATGATCTTGTGTAATCTTTTTCTTTCGTCCGATGAATGTATCTTCCTCGAAATAGCGATGATATCATTGAAGGGGGTTACTACAACAAAACGGCCTGGTAACGAAAGTTCGCAACTTAATCTGGGTCCTTTTGCGGCAATAGGCTCTTTTAAGATCTGAACTAGTATATTAGGCTTGCCGCTCATTACTTCAGCAATTTTTCCTGTTTTAACAATCTCCGGTTCTACTTTGAATTTAGAAAAATCAAATCCACCTTCTGTTTTATCATTGATTGATTCGTTGGTGAATTTTAATATAGAGCGAACATAAGGGCTGAGATCGGTATAGTGAAGAAAGGCATCTTTTTCAAAGCCAACATCTATAAAAGCCGCATTCAACCCCGGAATAAGTTTTTTAACCTTTCCAAGGTACAGGTCGCCCACGCCAAAGCTTGCATCAGCTTTTTCGCTATGCAGCTCTACCAGTTTTTTGTCCTCCAACAGGGCAATCTCAACTCCCTGCGGAGCAGAATTAATAATAAGTTCCTTGGTCAATTGTAACTTTTTGGCAAGACCAGAATGTCGTTAAAAACAAAAGATATATGCATACAGTTACAACTTACATAAGTTGAGTATATGCATTTACATCACGCCTGGATGAGGCTTCCAGGTACCGGTAAAAGAATTATTTCTTCTTATGACGGTTCTTTCTTAAACGTTTTTTACGCTTGTGTGTTGCAATTTTATGACGTTTTCTCTTTTTACCACAAGGCATAACTAGTCTTTTTTGTGTTTAAAATAATTTTTTGAAATATGTAAACCGGTTTTACTCCGGCTTTTTACTGTAATGATTTGATCCTTTCGTCCACCTCCTCGCTGTAATGCGGATCATTCACCTGTTTCTTACTTATGGTGTACCATTTTATGGCTTCTGCCTTTTCACCTTTGGCTGCATAAGTATCAGCTAAAAAGGCAACCGCTTCTTTATTATCAGGTTGAGCATCAATAACTTTCTTCAAACGCTTAACAGCATTGTCATATTGTCCTGATACAAACCCGCCAATTCCCAGCATCAATTGCGCCTTCATATTGTTAGAGTCCTTGCGGACAACACTTAACAACTGCTGAATGCCTTTCATGGTCTCTTCCGGTCCGCCCACTCTGCCTTTCCCAAATACATAGCAACTTCCCAGTCCAACCTTCAGATCATCGTTACCAGGGTTCAGTTCTATCGCTTTTTCAAATAAGGCTATTGCCTGAGCTGTTTTCCAGTTTAATTTAGCCTCATCCTGTTCGGCTCTTAGGTTATCTAAAATTAATTGGGCAGCAAAGGTGAGGTTTTTTTCCGACTTATCCAACTTAGCAGCCTCCGATAAATAATAAACATAAGGCTCAAATGACCTTGCGCTGTCTTTCCAGAAATTTGCCAATTGTGTATTTGCTGTAATTAGCTGACTGTTAACATCGCCACGTGTTACACTATTTTCTAATTTGCCAAGGGCGATTTGTTGCGAAGCAGTTAAATGTTTTTTTTCTTCAGCAATAAAACCGAGTATATCGAACTGTTTAACTTCTTTTGCAACAGGGGCATCTGTTTTGCTTTTAGGCCCAACAGTAGAACCAAAAATAAAAAGCAGTACTACCAGGCCTAACCCGGAAACAGCAATTATTAGTTGTTTTTTTGACATTTATTGATGTACTGCCTTTTTGCAGGGATGCAAAGGTACATCAGTCTTCGTTGTCATCCTCTATTTCAGGAGTTTCTTTAATGTTTTTTGAAGATTTTATTTCCTGCATAAATTCTTTGGCTGGCTTAAAAGCAGGAATGAAATGCTCAGGAATTTCTACTGCAACATTTTTTTTGATATTACGACCTATCTTAGCTGCTCTTTTTTTGGTAATAAAGCTGCCAAAACCACGTATGTAAATGTTTTCGCCATTGGCTAAACTGTTTTTAACAGATTTAAACATGGTTTCAAGTGTTACCAAAACATCTACTTTTGGAATGCCTGTTTTATCGGAAATTTCATTAATGAGGTCTGCTTTTCTCATAATAAATTTATTTAAGAATTGTAACTGTTAGAAATATACAACAAAAAATCTGAAATTTCAAAATAAGATAATGATTATCAGGTACTTTATGTAAAAACAACAACAACAGTTAACTATTTTTAATTTTGTAAAGTGTTGATTAATAAAGATATGCGAATATCCTGACATATCAAAAACTACCCGTATTATATTATTAATGAGTAATAAAAAATATTTTATAAAACAACTGTTACAATGGAACAAAAAGGATAACAAAAGAATTATGCCCTGGAAGGGTGAAAAAGACCCTTACAAGATCTGGCTTAGTGAGATCATTCTACAACAAACCAGGGTTGAGCAGGGCTGGGCTTATTATAACCGCTTTGTTTCCGCATTTCCAAACGTAAAAAAACTGGCAAAGGCTGCTGATGAAAAAGTATTTAAACTTTGGGAAGGCCTTGGGTATTATACCCGTTGCAAAAACCTGATTGCCACAGCAAAATTTATTGCCAATGAAAAGCAGGGAAAATTTCCGGATACTTATGAGGAAATACAGAATCTGAAAGGAATTGGCCCTTACACAGCCGCAGCAATCTCTTCATTTGCATTTAATTTACCCTGTGCAGTTGTTGACGGCAACGTGTTCAGGGTCTTATCAAGGTTCTTTGGCATTGATACACCCATTGATAGTACCGTAGGAAAAAAATTATTTACAGACCTGGCCGAAGAAATTCTGGATAAAAAACAACCAGGCATTTATAACCAGGCTATTATGGATTTTGGCGCAATTGTCTGTAAACCTCAAAACCCCTTGTGCAGCACCTGCCCTTTAAAAACCCAATGTGCAGCTTTGTTACAAGGCAAGGCTCACGTATTGCCCGTTAAAACCGGTAAGATCATAAAGAAGCAACGCTGGTTTTATTACCTCGTTATTTCTTACAACGGAAAAATTTATGTGAGAAAACGTGGGCCAAAAGAGATATGGGAAAATCTGTATGAATTTGTTTTGCTTGAAACCGATAAGCAGGTATCTTTTGAAGAAATAAAGAGATCTGAATTCCTGAAAAATGTCACCGCAACATCAAAATCTGAAATATTGCATGTTTCAAAAACCTACAAACAGCAACTTACGCATCAAACCCTGCAAGGCAGCTTTATTCAGATCAAACTTAAAACTGAACCGATTTTAAAAGAGTACAAAGCAGTGACTTATAAAGAATTAAAGCGGCTAGCCTTTCCAAGGTTCATTACTGCCTACCTTGCCGAAAATGAACTGAAGGCATTTGAAAGATAAAAATGTATCTTTAAATTTGTTGTAGAAAAAAATTATTGGTTTAAAAGTTGTGATACAGTTTGATAAGTGGAATAAAACCTAAATAAATTTTATGAGAGGTGTAAACAGGGTAATGTTAATAGGCAATTTGGGCAAAGATCCGGATATGCAGTTTTTGGAAGGCAATATTGCGGTAGCAAAATTTTCGCTGGCCACAACAGAAAGTTTTAAAGACAGAAGCGGCAAATTAAAAGCCGAAACCGAATGGCATACAGTTGTACTTTGGCGTGGACTTGCAGAGCTTGCTCAAAAATATTTACACAAAGGAAGTTTGGTTTACATAGAGGGCCGTTTAAAAACCCGTAGCTGGGAAGATAAAGAAGGCAATAAAAAATTTGCAACAGAAGTGGTTGGCGATAACCTCATCATGCTGGATAAAAGGAGTGACGGAAGTCAGGGGCACGGATTAGAAGGGTTTGATGGGCCGGACGATCATCCCGATCTGCCAACGGCAGATGATGGCTCCGAAAGATTGCCTTTTTAATAATGTATAAATCTTCTGTTTTAAAGATTACAGCAAGCAGAAGAATATTTTTTACCTAAACTCATTGTTTTGGATTACCATTCGGTTCTTAGTTTTAATCTGCTGGCAATAACACCTGCCGCAACCACCATTCTTATATTCCTGGTCATTATACTGTTCATGTTATCCTTTTTGCTGGCAGGTTCTGAGATTGCTTTTTTCTCCCTTACGTTCAAGGATATTAATATGCTGAAAACAAAAAAGCAACCGGCTTACCGGCGTATTGTTAATCTGCTTGATCAGCCAAAAACGCTGCTGGCATCTATGCTCATCAGCAACAGCTTTGTAAATATTGGCATTATTCTCATTTCAAATATTCTGATTGATAGCTGGGTAGCTCAATTAAATCTTACATTTTGGCCGATCTTCTTAATTAAAGTGGTAGTTGTTACTTTTTTATTATTGCTGTTTGGGGAAGTGCTTCCTAAAGTGTGGGCAACACATCATAAGATACAGTTTGCGGCTATGGCTTCGCTGGTAATAGAAATTTTCAGCAGTATATTCTATCGCTTCAGCAAATGGATGGTGCGTTACAGCGACAAAATAGAAAAGAAATTTTCTTCTGAAAATTCTTCTACCATGGATAGCAGCCATCTTGACTATGCAATTGACCTTTTACCCGAGCATGAAGCTACATCTGAAGAAAAGTCTATCTTGAAAGGAATCAGGAAATTTGGTGATACCACCGTAAAGCAGGTAATGCGAAGCCGGCTTGACGTTAGCGGTATTGATGTTAATTTTAATTTTGCTGATACAGTAAAAAAAGTTGAGGAATTGCATTACTCACGCCTGCCTGTTTATAAAAACAGCCTGGATGAAGTGGTGGGCATGCTGCATACAAAAGATATTCTGCCGCATTTGAATGAGGCTGAAAATTTTGACTGGCATACTTTATTACGTCAGCCATTTTTTGTTCATGAAAAAAAACTGATAGAAGATTTGCTGCAGGAGTTCCGCAGCAGGCGCATACATTTTGCTGTGGTGGTTGATGAGTTTGGCGGAACATCGGGCATTGTAACATTGGAAGATGTAATGGAAGAGATAATCGGCGATATAAAAGATGAGTTTGATGATGAAGAAAGCAGCAATAAAAAAATTGATGACCACAATTATATTTTTGAAGGTAAGACCATGATCAACGATGTGTGCAAGGCAATGGGATTAGCGGCAGACACATTTGATGAGGTTCGTGGAGAAAGTGATTCCCTGGCGGGATTGGTGCTGGAAATCGCCGGCGAATTTCCCCAGGTAAATGAAGAAGTTGAAAGCGGCAGTTATATTTTTGTTCCACTGGAAATAAATAAAAACAGGCTTGATAAAATTAAAGTAACGATCAGGCAATCTGATACCGCTGAAACTGTACAACCAACATCATGAAAAAACAAACTGGCCTTCTTTTTTACTTTTTACTTTTTACTTTTTACTTAGTGCATACTGGATGCAATTCTACCTATACCTCTAAAAAAACCGGTTACTATAAAATAGATTTTCCTGTGAGAAAGTACACCGTTTTTCAAAAAGAAGGTTTTCCTTATAGTTTTGAATATCCTGTATATGCACAGGTTGTACAAGACAGCACTTATTTTGACCAGGATACGCAAAACCCTTACTGGATCAACCTGGATTTTCCCCGGCTTGGCGGCAGGATATTCTTAAGCTACAAAGCCATTGGCGGCAAATCAACATACAAAGTAAAACAACCTGACGGCAGTTATAAAGATTCACTGGGCACCAATGTTTTTGATTTTATGGTGAACGATGCCTTTAAACTTACCAGCAAAAATGAAACGGTTGCCACTTCCATTAAAGACAGCCTTTTTCACACAAAGAACGGCATCACCGGCGTTTTCTTCCGGGTTGGCGGTAATGCAGCCACAGCCAAACAATTCTTTATGAGCGATACTACCAAAAACTTTTTTCGTGGCGCCTTATATTTTGATGTAACCCCCAATGCTGATTCATTAAGGCCCGTAGTTGATTTTCTACAAGAGGATATTGACCACCTCATCAATACTTTTAAGTGGACCAATAAGTAGTTATTCCGCCAATATTTAATCCTATAATTTTTTTTCTACAACTTTTTCTTCCAAAACTACCGGCTCCTTAATCCTTCCTCTTGAAAAATTTTCGAAACGTATAGTTTTTTTAGCCTTCTTTGCTTTTTTGGACGACTTCGTTTTTGCTTTAACCACTTTAGTTTCGGCAGGAGGGGTTTCCGTATTCTTTACAGGAATAACTTCAACTGTTTTTTCCTTTTCTACCGAAACAGGTGCTGGTTGTTTTTCTTCCACATATAATTTTTGAAGTTCTCCTTTTTTACTGCTACTGTAATAGTCGGCTATGCCATATACAGATGCCACAGAAAACAGGCCAATGCCTGCATAGATAATTGCTTTCATTTTTTTTTTAAATTATGGTTAAGAAAATTTTTTATTGATCAGGCCAGGAATGTTTTTAAGTATGACCTGCTTTTACGGTATATCAGGTACTCGACCACCAGCATATTACCCAGCACACTTAACCAAAGCGAGACCTCATAATTATGCAGGTGATCAAAATCAAATAAATAAAACAACAGGTGATAAACACGGAAAGTAACCGCTGTCATGGCCATGCTGTAACTGCGGATCATCCAGTTCTTGTGGGCAATTACATTTTTTACCTTGATGGTCTGCAAACCTTTCAGGGTACTGTAAAACCAATACACCGCCATGAACATAAAAAGCATCCGCTCCCAAAAACTTCCTTTGGCATAAAAACTCATGTACAGCCCGGTTGGCGCACCCAGCACCAGCACCACAAATACATAAACTTTTCCCATCCAGATATGTATGGCTTTTCTTTTTTTAAGAATATAGCTAGAGAATTGTGTGAGTGCTGCCACAATACAAAACATACCTGCAAAAATGTGTATGTAGAAACTGTACTTATAGGCAGGTTTTAAAAAAAGCAATGCCCTCTCTTCAATAAAAATGAATTGCTGGCTAAAAGAAAAATAAGGAATGGTATTTTTTACCAGCAGCAGGCTGAAAAAAACTACCGGTATCCAAAAGAGTGCAGCAAAAAAGTAACGAATACTCTGTTGCAGGGTTAATTGGCGGCTGTTAAGCATGGTTGGTTGGTTTTCCGTTTGATGAACCCGAATGATCATTTCACAAATAAATCTGTTAGAACTTTGTTAACTCGGTCTTACGTTTCGCCTGACCGGGCTACCCACTAAATCTTTAACTTTGCATCCATGATTGCAATTGATAACATACTCATCGCCGATGCGGTAGTTAAAGAACAGTTTGTTTGCGACCTTACCAAATGCAAGGGCGCCTGCTGCGTGGACGGGGATGCCGGTGCACCATTGGAAGATAAGGAACTGGATAAAATAAATGAAGTGTACGACGCAGTGTTGCCTTATCTCGATGAAAGGAGTAAAAAAGAGCTGGAGCGCCAGGGCAGGTACGTGTACGACAGGGAATATGGGTGGGTAACACCCACCATCAATAGTGCGGTTTGTGTGTATGGTATAAAAGATGAAAATGGCATTGTAAAATGTGGCATTGAGCAGGCTTATATTGACGGTAAAATAAAATGGAAGAAACCAATCAGTTGCCACCTCTTCCCGATAATCACCAAAGAAAGCAAACGCAGCGATAACGTTTATGTAAATTACGAGCCACGTGAAGATCATTGCAAGGCCGCCTGCACATTTGGTAAAAAATTAAAAATACCGGTATATGTTTTTTTAAAAGAAGCTCTGACACGAAAGTTTGGAAAAAAATTCTATAGTACTCTCGAAGCAACAGCTCAACATCTAAATAAAAAATAACTTAACGTAATAAAATGAAATCTGTTAGTAAAACTGCTTTTTCGATTCGTAATTCCAAATTCCCAATTCCAAATTACCTTTTGCCTTTTGCCTTTTTACTTTTGATTTTAAACTCCTGTTCGGTAAACAAAGCCAGCAACGACGAAAGCCTGAAAAAATACTTTGACGAAAACAAGGTTGATGGCTGCTTTACCATGTTCAACAACCAGGATGGACAGGTAACTGTCTATAATATGAAGTACGATACCATGCGCTTTTGTCCGGCCTCAACATTCAAAATATTCAATTCATTGGTTGGGTTGCAAACCGGTGCAATTACGGATGAAAAGATGGTGATAAAATGGGATGGTGTACAAAGATGGAACCCTGACTGGAACAAGGATATGGATATGACTGAAGCTTTTAAAGTAAGCAATGTGCCATATTACCAGGAAGTAGCCAGGCGTATTGGAAAAGATACCATGCAGCGATGGATTGACAGCATTGGTTATGGCAATAAAGATATCAGCGGATCGATTGATTCTTTCTGGCTCAATAACAAACTTAAAATTTCACCGGATGAGCAACTGGGCTTTGTAAAAAAATTATATTTTGATCAGTTGCCTTTTCGTAAAAGTGTGCAGCAACAGGTGAGGGATGTGATGGTACAGGAAAACAATACGGCGTATAAACTCAGTTATAAAACAGGCCGCGGTTTTGGTGAAGATGGCAATGCCATTGGTTGGGTTGCCGGCTGGATAGAGGAAAATAAACACGTGTACTTCTTTGTAACTTTTGTAAAGGCGCCGGTTAAAGAAATTGATATGAAGACCATTAGAATGAATATCACCAAAGGTATTCTTAAGCAATACGGTTTTTTTGAAGGAAAGAAGTAAAGCGATACACTTTGTTGGCTCATTTGTTGTTGGTTATCCTTTTTTAACATTCCCGGTTTTACTGATTTGGCTAATTTGCAGGTAAGATGAAATTCAGTTTTCAACATACAGAATATTTATTTGCACTGGCGGCAATCCCAGTAATGCTGCTGCTTTATTTTTTTGTATTGTACTGGAAAAAAAGAACCATCAAAAAGATTGGCGATGCAAACCTGGTGAAGGAAATGATCAAAAATCATTCTCCGCAAAAATTTGCTTTAAAATTTGTATTGGTGCTGGCGGCATTTGCGCTGGGAGCATTCGCACTGGCAAATCCACGTTTGCCAAAAGGGGTAGAGCAGGTTAGCAGAAATGGTATTGATGTGATGATAGCACTGGATGTAAGCAAGAGTATGCTGGCACAGGATGTTAAACCAAACAGGCTGGAGAGAGCCAAACAGGCGCTGGGCAAATTAATAGACAAGCTCAGCAACGACAGGGTTGGCATTGTGGTTTTTGCAGGCAGGGCTTATTTGCAGATGCCTTTAACCGGTGATCATGGCGCAGCCAAAATGTACCTTGGCTCTGCCTCAACAGATATTGTGCCTACGCAGGGAACCGTAATTTCCGATGCACTGAAAATGTGTTATGCATCCTTCAATGCAAAAGAAAAAAAATACAAAGCCGTTATTTTGATCAGCGATGGCGAAGATCATGACGAAGGAGCTTTAAAAACTGCCGGAGAAATGGCAGAGAATGGTATTATCATTAACACCGTTGGCATCGGATCTCCTCAAGGTTCAACTATTATGGATGAACTTACAAACCAGGAAAAAAAAGATGTTAATGGCAATACCGTAATAACAAGGCTGAATGAGGAAGAGCTGAGATCAATAGCAGGAAAAGGCAATGGCAGCTACCAGCTTTTTACCAATGCTGACGAACTGGTTACAAAGCTGGATGCACAACTGGCAGGGATGGACCAGCGGACCGTAACAGAAAACTCTTTGATAAATTATAAATACTACTTTCCTTACTTTTTAATACTGGCCTTGCTTTTTATGGTTGCAGAAATATTTATTTCGGAAAGAAAGAGAGTTAGCAATACGCAGTTGGCAGTTGGCAGGGGCATACAACAAAAAGCATTTCTATTAACAGTTGCAGTTTGTATGTTGTCGTTGTTTTCCAATGCCCAAAACGATAAAATGCTCATCAAAAAAGGAAACGAGGCTTATGAAAAGAAAGAGTATGATAATGCAGTTAAAAGCTATCAGCAGGCGGCATCAAAAAATCCTGCAAATTCAACAGCACAATATAACCTGGGCAATGCGCTTTATAAAAATAATAAAACGGATGAAGCTGTACAGGCTTATGATGAAGCATTGACAAAAGCTACTTCCAAAGAAGACAGATCAAAATCTTATTACAACAAAGGCGTGGTGCTGCAGAATAATAAAAAACTGCCCGAATGTATTGAAGCGTATAAAAATGCATTGAAGTTAAATCCGCAGGATGAAGATGCCAGGCTGAATCTTCAAAAAGCATTGCAGCAGCAAAAAGAACAGCAAAAGAAAGAGAACAAGGATAAAAAGGAAGAAAAAAAACCGAAAGACGATAAGCAGCAGAAAGAAAAGGATAAGCCAAAAGACGAAGAGAAGAATGAACAGCCCAAACCACAGCCTTCTAAACTTACCAAACAGGATGCTGAAGAAAAGCTGAAAGCACTGCTGCAGCAGGAAAAGAACCTGCAGGATAAATTAAGAAAAGTTAATTCGGCCACTTCGGCTAAGCCTGAAAAGGATTGGTGATACAAAGTCTGACGCCCCCGTCTGACCGTGTATCAACAGTGTATAGTTGTCTGGCCACACTGAAAGGTCTTTGTTTTTAAGGCTGTGTTTAGTGGCCTGACAACTAACCCGATAATCACTATTTTTGCACCATGCAATTTTATACAGAATCCCTCACATCATACAAGCGCCTTAAAACACGTGAAGTAAAAATTGGTAACCTGCTTTTAGGCAATGGCCATCCCATCCGTGTTCAAACCATGACAACCACTGATACGATGGACACCATGGCAACAGTTGAGCAATCCATTCGCTGTATAGAAGCAGGCGCTGAACTGGTCCGTATCACAGCGCCATCAAAAAACGAAGCAGAAAATTTACAGAATATAAAAGATGAATTAAGAAGAAGAGGATATGATACGCCACTGGTGGCTGACATACATTTTACCCCCAATGCTGCAGAGATTGCTGCAAGAATTGTGGAGAAAGTTAGAGTGAATCCCGGCAATTATGTTGACAAGAAAAAATTTGAGCAAATAGAATATACCGATGCAGAATATGCAGAAGAGATCGAAAGGATAAGGGAACGATTTACACCTCTTGTAAAAATTTGTAAAGAACATGGTACTGCTATGCGTATCGGTACCAATCATGGAAGCCTGAGCGACCGTATCATGAGCCGCTATGGCGATACAGCCATGGGCATGGTTGAAAGTGCGATGGAGTTTTTAAGAATAGCAAGAGCAGAAGATTATCACCAGATAATTTTAAGCATGAAGAGCAGTAATCCGCAGGTGATGGTGCAGGCATACCGTTTGCTTGTTAACCACATGATGGAAGAATTCGGCGAAGCTTATCCGTTGCATTTGGGAGTAACAGAAGCCGGTGATGGTGAAGATGGCAGAATAAAATCGGCGATAGGCATCGGAACTTTGCTGGAAGATGGTATTGGCGATACCATACGTGTTTCTCTTACTGAAGATCCTGAACTGGAGATACCGGTATGCAAGGATATTGTAGAACGCTATACAAACATTGCATCCAAAGAAAATGTTCCTGCTGTTAACAAACTCTCTTATTCACCTTTTGAATATAACCGAAGGGAAAGTTTTGAAGTAAGCAATATCGGTGCAAAACATGTTCCGGTTGTGGTTGCTGATTTCAGCAAGTATCAGAATATTACTCCAGATGATCTGCAGGCAATAGGTTATACTTACGAGGCTGCAACCGATAAATGGAATATTGGTGATGCGGCAGCAGATTATATTTTTTGTAATGCTGTTTTAAATTTTGATCTGCCGGGAACATTGAAAGTTATATTGTATCACGAACCCTGGCTTGCCGCAACAGATAAGAATAAATACGTTCCCATCTTTGAGGCTGATCATTACATGGATGAGTCGGTAGAAAGATCATCTCTGTTGAATTTTGTGATGCTCGATTGCTATTCAGAAGGATATCCTCAACAATCACTTGCAAAAGTTTACTCAAAACTTAAAGAAGATAAAACTGCCGTGATCTGTTTAAGCAGCACAAACAAAAATGCCATGCAAAGCATACGCAGAATGTTTGTAGAGCTGATGAACAACCAGGTAAAAAGCCCGGTTATTGTTATTTGCGATAGCACTGATACAACGCTTGACCAGAGCCTGATCCACTACTCCGTAGAAGCAGGAGGTTTATTGCTGGATGGATTTGGTGATGGTATTTGCTTTGGCCATTATTTTGGTAACCGCAAAGTTTCTCCAAAAACAAAATTTTTAAACTCGGTAGCTTTCGGAATTTTGCAGGCTACCCGTACCCGGATATCAAGAACAGAGTATATCAGTTGCCCAAGTTGTGGCCGTACCCTATTTGATTTGCAGGAAACCACTGCAAAGATCCGTGCTGTTACCAATCACCTGAAAGGCGTTAAGATAGCCATTATGGGTTGCATAGTAAATGGCCCGGGCGAAATGGCCGATGCCGATTTTGGATACGTGGGCAGCGGAGTTGGTAAAATAACTTTGTACAAGGGAAAAGAAGTGGTTAAAAGGAATATAGACAGCAATATTGCTGTTGATGAGCTGATCAATTTATTGAAGGAGAATGAGGCCTGGATAGAGAACTGAAAAGTCAAAATTAAAAAGTAAAAATGCTTTAACAGGGTTAATACTTTTTTTGACTTTTGATTTTTTAATTTTGATTTAATAGCATGCAAACAGATTTTCTCGTAATAGGTAGTGGAATAGCAGGGCTGACTTACGCATTAAAAGTTGCTGAAGCCTGCCCCGATAAAACAGTAACCGTTCTTACCAAAACACAAAGCGATGAAACCAACACAAAGTATGCCCAGGGCGGCATTGCGGGTGTGATGGATTTTGATAAAGATAGTTTCGATAAACATATTGAAGACACATTAATAGCCGGAGATGGCTTGTGCAACAGGCATGTAGTGGAGATTGTGGTGAAGGAAGGTGTTGAAAGAATAGAAGAGATTATTGAATGGGGAGCAAATTTTGATAAAGAAAAAGACGGCGATTTTAAACTGGGTAAAGAAGGGGGCCACAGCGAGTCAAGAATACTGCACCATAAAGATGTTACCGGTAAAGAAATGGAAAGGGCATTGCTGGAAGCCATCAGCCGCAAAAAAAATATAAACCTGCTGCATCATTGTTTTGTGCTGGATATTATTACACAGCATCATCTCGGTTATTTAATTACCAAATCAACACCCGATGTTGAATGTTATGGTGTGTATGTTTTAAATCTTCATACCAATAAAACAGAAAAGATACTTTCTAAAATTACGCTGCTGGCAACCGGTGGCAACGGGCAGGTTTACCGCTCAACAACAAACCCGGCTATTGCAACAGGCGATGGTGTGGCAATGGTTTACCGGGCGAAAGGCAGGATTGAGAATATGGAGTTCATCCAGTTTCATCCAACCGCATTGTACGAAACAGGTATAAGAGGACAAAATTTCCTGATAACTGAAGCTGTTCGTGGTGATGGCGGTATTTTACGCAATCATACAAGCGAAGCTTTTATGGAACGCTATGATGAAAGAAAAGACCTGGCGCCCCGTGACATTGTGGCGAGGGCTATTGATAATGAAATGAAGGTTGCCGGTACCGAAAACGTTTTTTTGGATTGCCGGCATTTCAGCAAGGAAAAATTTGTTGAGCACTTTCCGAACATTTATGAAAAATGTTTAAGCATCGGAATTGATATTACGCAGCACATGATACCGGTAGCACCTGCAGCACATTACAGTTGTGGCGGCATTAAAACCGATGATTACGGAAGAACCTCTATAAAAAATTTATACGCAGCCGGAGAATGTGCCAGCACCGGTTTACATGGCGCTAACCGTTTGGCCAGTAATTCTTTATTGGAAGCGATGGTTTTTGCACATCGGGCTTACCTGGATGCAGTAGCAAAATTAAAAGAGGTTGAAGCCTCTCCTTTTGGGGGAGGTTTGGTAGGAGCCTGGAAAACAGACGGCACTTCTGCCCCCAAAGAAATGATCCTCATCACACAAAGTGTAAAGGAATTAAAATTGCTGATGAGCGATTATGTTGGTATTGTTAGAAATAATGAAAGGCTTCACCGTGCTATGAAAAGGCTCGATCTTTTGTATGAAGAAACAGAAGCTTTGTACGAAAAGACAATTGTGTCGCCACAGCTTTGTGAATTGCGGAATATGATCACTGTTGCCTACCTGATCGTAAAATCTGCCGGTTTCAGGCATGAGAGCAGGGGCCTGCATTTTAATACTGATTATCCGGGCAAACTGGAAATGATACAGAACATCGTATTGTAAAAGTATCTTTACAAACATTGATATACAACTTTCAGCATGTATTACCTGATTTATGTACCGCTTTTCCTGCTTTCTTTGTTGCCGCTACGGGTACTGTATGTGTTAAGTGATGTTGCTTCATTCCTTTTGTTCCGTGTTTTTGGCTACCGCAGGCAGGTAATTGATGGAAACCTTGCTATCGCCTTTCCCGAAAAGTCAATAAAAGAAAGAAACACTATTAAAAGAAAGTTTCACCGCAATTTTACCGACTCATTTATTGAAACCATTAAATGCCTTACCGCAGCAAAGAACTTTTACGATAAACATTGTAAAACCGATTTTAGTTTGTTTGATCAGTTTGCGGCAGAAGGGGTAAGCTGCCAGATGCATGCCTGCCACCAGTTTAACTGGGAGTGGATAAACCTGTATTGGTCAATTCATCTTAAACAACCGCTGGTTATTGTTTATATGCCCATAAGCAGTAAACCGCTTGACAGGTTGTTTTATAAATTCCGTACCAGGTATGGAACACATATGCTGTCGGCAACTGAATCCAGGAAAGGATTTGTAGCCTGGCGCAATAAAACACATGCACTGGCTTTAATTGCCGATCAAAAGCCAGCGGCGCCTGGTTATGCTTACTGGCTTAATTTTTTTCACAGGCCAACGGCTTTTGTAACCGGCCCCGAAAAAAATGCTGCTATGAAAAAATGCCCGGTAATTTTTGGCAGGGCTTTTAAAACAGCCAGGGGTAAATATGAATCAAGTCTTACGCTTGCCTGTAAAGATGCATCACTTTTAAAGCCGGGCGAACTTACCGTAATGTACCGGAACTATATCGAAGATGCCATCAGGCGGCAGCCCGATATGTATTTATGGAGCCATAAAAGGTTTAAACACCAATGGAGTGAAGAATACAGGAATATGTGGATTGATAAAAACCCTGTTGAGACCTCAATTTAAAACACTGGCCTCTTTCTCAGTTTTAATATTCTTTTGCTCTTTTATTTTACCCCAGCCACCCAAAACGTTCCGGAGGTTATGTGTTCCTTCACGTTTTAAAAGCGAAGCGGCTATCACACTTCTGTACCCTCCTGCACAATGAACATACAGGTTCTGGTTATCTTCAAAATGCGAAAGGTTTACAACATCATTCATTTCATTCAATGGCAGGTTTTGTGCACCGGCAACATGGCCATCGGCAAATTCAGTTTCTCTTCTTACATCAACCACCACAAGGTTAGGATCATGTGGCATATCCATAGCCAGTTCATCAGCTTCTATATCAATGATCATGTCAACTGTTTCGCCTGTATTTTTCCAGGTATCAAAACCACCGTTTAAGTAACCCAGTATCTTATCAAAACCAACTCTTGATAAGCGTATCAGTGTTTCTTCTTCTTTGCCTGGGTCAGTCACCAGCATCATCGGCTTTTCAAAAGATAGCAGGCTGCCGGCCCATTCTGCAAAGCGGCCTTCAAGCCCGATGAAAATACTGCCCGGTATAAAACCTTGTGTAAAAACCGAAGCATGACGTGTATCAAGGATCAATACATCATCTTCTCTTAATTTTTTAAATTCATCAAGAGATAATGGCGTTAACCCTTTTTGCTTAACAGTATCCAGGCTTTGATAGCCCTGCATGTTTATCTGTGCATTTATGGCAAAATATTTTGGAGGAACAGACAGGCCATCGGTTACTGCGGCAACAAACTCTTCTTTGCTTTGCGGCTGCAGGGCATAATTATTTTTTTTCTGCTCACCGATTGTACTGAATGTTTCGGGCCCCATGCTTTTGCCACAACTGCTGCCGGCACCATGTGCAGGATAAACAATCACATCATCAGCAAGGGGTAAAATTTTATTTTGTATGGTATCGTACATAATGCCGGCAAGTTCTGCACTGGTCATATTTCCGCTGCTCAGGTCTGGGCGGCCAACATCACCTACAAATAATGTATCGCCGGTAAAAATGGCCTGGGGTTTATCATTTTCATCACGCAATAAATAACAGCAACTTTCTAAAGTATGGCCGGGCGTATGCAAAACCTGTATGGTTACTTTACCCAGTTTAAATATTTCATTGTCTTTTGCATTGTGTACATCGTAATTTGTTACTGCGCCCGGGCCATAAATAATAGGGGCGCCGGTTTGTTTGCTTAAATCAATATGCCCGCTTACAAAATCGGCATGAAAATGTGTTTCAAAAATATATTTGATACCGGCATTTTTTTCTTTAGCCATTTTGATGTATTCTTCTGTATCTCTTAACGGGTCTATGATCGCTGCTTCGCCTTCGCTCTCTATAAAGTACGCAGCCTCACTCAGGCAGCCGGTATAAATTTGTTTGATGAACATGGTGTATGATTTACTTAATGTATCACAAAGGTAAAAACAAAAAAGCGTTCAGGCAATTTGCCCGAACGCTGAGAACAGAATTGCAGAAATTTTAACCAACCAGGTCTTTTACAAACTGGCTGATCTCATCAATGCGCTTGTAGTTAACCGTGTAGAAAATAAATTTTCCATCACGCTCTGTGCTTACAATACCAGCTTTGCGTAAAATAGCAAGGTGCTGGGATGCTACAGATTGTTCCAAACGCAGGCGTACATAAATTTCTGTTACGGTAATTTTTTTCTCTTCCTCAATTAACTTTAATAATTGCTGGCGAAGCTTGTGGTTTAAAGCCCGTAAGACCAATGCTGCTTTTTTAAGAGCATTATAATCTAAATTAATTGGGGAATTCTTTGCAGAACCCTGAGTGTCCTGCTCTCGTGTTTGAGACGCAACCATCATAGTGATTTAATTTAAATATGCTTGAACAATGTTTGAACAATACAAATATACTATTAATTGTTTATGCAACTATATATATTTGGTTTTTTATAACGTTTTTTTCGAAAATATTATTTCAGCCGGGTACAATTGTTTGAAATTCTTTAAGATATACCGGCTCAGAATAGGCCAGATCGGTAAACTTTTTTTCCAGGAACAGGAAATCTGATAGAACGCTCATGGCCGGGGGCAGAATACCAACCGTTTTAAACACTGCATTTGAATGGCGGCAAATAGATTGCCATTTTGCAGATCCGCTGCCGAAGAAGATGATTTTATGGTTTGATATTTCCTTTTCAAAAGAAGATTCGTTCAGTATCATAGCACAGGGCTGCATAATGACCGTAAAATCGTATTTATAGATTGCTGTAAAAACTTCCATGCGGCGGGCATCCATCATAGGGCAGTAAAGAAAAGTTTCAGGATCACCTGCCAAAAGCTGCAATGCCGAAGCTGTCATCACCTGCAGGGTACCAATTGTAATGAGGGGCTTTTTTAAAGCATAGCAAAGGCCTTTTGCGCTGGCCATACCAACCCTTAGTCCGGTATAAGAGCCTGGGCCTGCTGTAACGGCAACTGCATCAATATCTTTTAATTTCAGATCATGGGATTTTACCAGTTGCTCAATGGCGGCCTGTAAAAATGAAGCATGATCTTTTTGATATCCGTTGCTGAGTGTATGCAAAACTTTTCCGTCTTCAGCAAAGCTGATGTGGGCATTTTCTGATGCTGTATCTATATTTAAGATGAGGCCCATTTAATTATTTGCTGCAGTTTCTTTAATTAAAAAACCGGATGGTTTGTAGCGGCTGTCAGTTAAGTATAATTTTTGAAGCAAAGACAGAATATTTTGTTGGCCGATCTTATCAACCCACTCAAAAGGCCCCAGCGGATAGTTGGTGCCGAGTTTCATAGCAGTGTCAATTTCAGCTTTACTGCTCACCTCATCTTCCAGCGCAAAATAAGCTTCGTTAATGATCATGGCAATAACCCTTGCAGAAATAAAGCCCGGCTCATCTTTTACGAAATTGATCTTAATATTAAGTAACCTGAAAACAGCTTCAATCTCTTCATTGACAACTCCGGCAATTTCCCAAACACCACGGTTTAAAAAACCTGCCCATCCATTAATGCGGTAAATATTTGAGGAAAGGTTTAATTCGCCAAGCGTAGAGATAACAGCGTTGATAATGACCGGCTTTGTAACAGAACTTAATGGGCCTGTAATTTCATTTTCATCTAAGCAAAAAAAGGCATCTGCATCTTCATATTGTTTAAAAGAAGCAGCATTTTCAACCCTTTGCCAGTTAATATCCTGCCTTGAAGCTGTAAGTTCATTCCATTGTTCATCCGATGCCAAAACAACAATCATCATAATTTTTTTACAAAAATAGGTGGTTGAGAAAAGATATATTTGCAATTCTCTAAATAAACATATAATTAGTATGAAAAAGATAATCAACACACCTAATGCACCTGCTCCCATCGGCCCTTATAACCAGGCTGTAATGACAGGCGATATGCTTTTCATTTCAGGCCAGGTTGCACTAATACCCGGTACCGGAGACCTGGCAAATGCCGATCTTACTGAAGAAACACACCAGGTAATGAAAAACCTGCAGGCTATACTTACAGAAGCAGGAATGGATTTTTCCAACATCGTTAAAACTACCATCTTTTTAAGCGATATGAGTTTGTTTGCTGCCGTTAATGAAATTTATGGCAGCTATTTTGCTGGCGATTACCCGGCAAGAGAAACGGTTGCTGTAAAAGGTCTGCCCAAAAATGTAAATGTTGAAATAAGCATGATTGCTTCAAAATGAGTATTCAGAAAACGGTGATCGTTACTGCTAAAGTTCCTGATATGCTGATTGAAAGATTTCAGCAGAAAGGATATGTTGTGATGTATAAACCAAACATAACTTATAATGAACTTGCCGGCTTGATTGATACTGCAGAAGGCCTTATTGTAACAACAAGAATTAAAATTGATAAACATCTTTTGGATAAAGCAACAAACCTTAAATGGATCGGCAGGCTTGGCAGCGGGATGGAACTGATTGATGTAACGTATGCTGAAAATAAAGGAATAAAGTGCGTAAGCAGCCCTGAGGGTAACCGAACTGCTGTAGCCGAACATGCATTGGGAATGTTGTTGAACCTGCAGAAAAAGATCAGCAGCAGTTTTGACGAAATAAAGAATGGCAAATGGATACGGGAGGAGAACAGGGGAACAGAACTAAGTGGTAAAACGGTTGGTATCATCGGTTATGGAAATACAGGCAGCAGTTTGGCAAAACTGCTTTCGGTTTTTGAGGTTACGGTGCTGGCTTATGATAAATATAAATCCGGTTTTGGAAGCGGGCATATTAAGGAAGCGAATTTGGAGCAGGTATGCCGGTATGCCGATGTGATCAGTTTTCATGTGCCGCTTACGGACGAAACACGCTACATGGCCAATGCAGATTTTTTTAATTCGCTTCAACAAAAGCCTTTTATCATCAATACTTCCCGTGGGCCTGTTGTGCAAACCTCAGCCTTAATAAATGCTTTGCAGCAGAATATGATTACCGGTGCAGCGCTGGATGTATTGGAAAACGAACAGATAAGCAATCTTTCTGTTGCACAAAAGGAAGAAATGGCTTATCTTACAAAGCAGCCCAATGTAATATTAACGCCGCATATTGCAGGTTATTCAGCCGAAGCTTTTAATAAGATGAGTGCGGTTATACTGGAGAAGCTGGAGATATAATTTTTTTACTATTTTTGTAATATATGCAACGCCTTAGGCCAACTGAGGCGTTGTATTTTTTTATTGATTAAACCGAATTTTATGAGCGGAACAAATTATGTAACTGCAGAAACCTTTGAAAAACTGAAGGAAGAGTTACAACACATGAAAGGCGTAGAGAGGCCTGCGGCCAGCCATGCCATTGCAGAAGCAAGGGAAAAAGGCGATTTAAAAGAAAATGCAGAATACGATGCAGCCAAAGAAGCACAGGGTATGCTGGAAGCCAAAATAAAGCAACTGGAAGGTGTTATTGCCAATGCCCGTATACTGGACGAAAGCAATATTGATACCAGCAAGGTTTCAATTCTTACAAGGGTTACCCTTACAAATCTGAACACAAAGAAGCAGGTAACTTATAAGATCGTTTCTGAAAATGAAGCTGATCTTAAACAGGGAAAGATTTCGGTTACCTCACCAATTGGCAAAGGCCTTTTAGGAAAGGTGATAGGTGATGTAGCTGAAGTTACAGTGCCTGCCGGTGTATTGAAATTTAAAGTAGAAAAGATCGAACTTTAAAACCCCGTCAGCGGTTGAAAACCCGGCGGTTAATTCAAGAATATATTCTTCAATAGCCGTTTCTGTCAAACCCTGACGGCGGTTAATTCAAGAATATATCCTTCAATAGCCGTTTCCGTCAAACCCTGATTTCTTAAAGCCATATTTACCAAAACATTTTTTATGACCATCTTCTCAAAGATCATCAACGGCGATATACCGGCTTATAAGGTTGCAGAAAGCGAAAAATTCATTGCCTTTCTCGACATTGAGCCAATTGTAACCGGTCATGTGCTGGTTGTGCCTAAAACAGAAGTGAATAAAATTTTTGATGTGCCCGATGATTACCTGGCAGAGATGCTGGTGTTTGCAAAACCCATTGCACACGCCATTGAAAAAGCTTTTGATTGCAAAAGGTGCGGCATCAGTGTTATTGGTCTGGAAGTACCACATGCACACATGCACCTGGTGCCTGTTAATTCGGCTGATGACCTGAACTTTACGAGGCCCAAACGCAATGCTTCGCAGGAGGAATTGAAAGCAGCACAGGAAAAAATAAAAGCACACTTTAAGGCTGATTGATCTGTAGCCTGAATCCAACACCATGTATGGTTTCCAGTACAATGTTGGGGTCTGATTTAAAATGCTTACGGAGTTTGGTGATGAACACATCCATGCTTCTGCCCAGAAAATAATCATCCTTGCCCCAAACATTCAGTAAAACTTCGTCACGTTTTAAAACCTTGTTTTCGTGCTGGGCAAAAAAACGCAGCAGGTCGGATTCTTTTTGTGTGAGGGTAATAGCTTCTTTACCGTTATATATTTTTAATTCGTTTACCACAAATTTTAATTTGCCAAGCTGGTAAACTTCTTTGGTATCGGCCTGTAGTTTTTTTGTGCGGCGTAAAAAAACTTCTATCCTTAAAATAAGTTCTTCAATGCTGAATGGTTTGGTAATATAATCATCAGCGCCGGATTGAAATCCTTTTACTTTATCCTCCTGCAAACTTTTAGCCGTAATGAAAATGATAGGCATTACATCGCTCTGCTGCCTTATTTTTTTGGCTAATGAAAAACCATCTCTTACCGGCATGTTCACATCAAGCAGGCAAATATCAAATTCCTTTTTTTGATATTGCTGCCAGGCAACCTCACCATCAGGGCAATGGGTTACTTCAAAACCAACATCCTGTAACGAATCTTTGATAACAAATCCAAGGGAGAGATCATCTTCAGCCAGTAATATTTTTCCTTTAGCCATGTTATAAATTTTATTTAAGGGATAATTTTATAGTAAAACTGCTTCCTTTACCCAATTCGCTCATTACTTCAATTTTACCATGATGCGTATCAATAACTTTTTTCACAAAATTTAAACCCAGTCCAAAGCCCTTGGTAATATGCAGTTCGCCATCAGTTATCCGGTAAAACCTCTCAAATATTTTCTTCTGATGTTCAAGGGCAATTCCTATGCCATTATCTTTTACTACAATGCACAAGGTAGTTGAGTCAACTTTTGTGCTAATGTCAATTACCGGAGCAGGTGAATATTTAATGGCATTCTCTATCAGGTTTATCAAACATAAACGCATATAAGATCTGTCAGCATTCAGGATGACCTCCGAAACAGCAAAGTTTGTATTGACAACAGCATGCTTTTGTTCTATTAACGGTTGCAGGTCGTTAATGGATTCTGCAACCAATAAATTTATGTCGAATTTTTCTTTTTCAAGCGGCAGGCTGCTCCTGTCGGTATAGGCAATTTCCAATAACCGCTGAACCTGCGATTGTAAATGAGTGGTTTGATCGTGTATGATACCTGCATAGTTTTTAAGCTTATCGGGCTTTTCAAGCATATTTTGCTGCTGTAAAACATCGGCAGCTATTTTTATTACTGCCAACGGCGTTTTAAATTCATGCGTAAAGTTATTTACAAAATCTCTTTGGGTTTCGTTAAAGAATTTTTGCCGGTACAGGTAAAAAATACTGAAGCCTAAACCTATTAATATGAGTAAGAGAAAGCCGCTGGAAGCGATCCAGAAAAACATTTGCTTAAGGATATACTGCCCCCTGTGCGGAAAATACAAAGCGATATAAGGATAGTTGCGGTCATAAACCGGTAATTGTTTTTCGTTTTTTGATGGAAAGTAAGAATCCGGCAGGTTAATGTATTGTATAGCGGAATATTGTTTTTTTGCAGTATCGTAAACAGCTGCCCTGCAGTCGGTATACACATCAAAATCGGTAAACTCCCCTTTAAGGTTTACCCACAGTTGATCAAGGTTAGGACTGCAGTCAATTTTCAGCAGATACACATCAGGATTTACATTTTCAATTACCTTCTGCACATTATCCGTCGCATCATTTACCAGTTCCATATCGCTGTATAAACTGCGGATGCTTTTTGATACATTGATGTTGAACTGTTTCTCTTCGTACAAATACACTTTTTGCAGCCAAACAAGCTGTATGGCTACAATAACCGTTATCAGCACAGTACTGATCAGTATTACCAGCCTTAATGTTTTTGAACGAATGACCATTTGGTGCTATGATTATTTAACGCATGAAATTAAACAGTGGAAGGTTAAGTTTTGTTAAAAGCAGGTTAAGTAAATTCAGCCTACTTTTTTGTTTTTAACCTGCCAGGGTTTTTTGCCATAAAATCTTTCCAGCCACTTACTTTTTGAGGGCCGCCAGGCAAAATTGTTTTTTGCTGAAAGTGATGACAAACGGCAACCGCCAGCGCATCAGTAGCATCAAAATGTTTTGGGTCTTCGGTAAAGGAAAGTATCTGCCGCAGCATTTTCATTACCTGTTCTTTTGCGGCGTTGCCGTTACCGGTTATGGATTGTTTTACTTTTTTGGGTGAATACTCTGTTACTTCCAACCCGTGACGCATGGCCGCTGCAATAGCCACGCCTTGCGCCCTGCCAAGCTTCAGCATACTTTGAACATTTTTTCCAAAAAACGGGGCCTCAATTGCAAAACAATCCGGCTGGTATTTGGTGATGAGGCCGCTTACGGTATTAAAGATCAGTTGCAGTTTTTTGTAAGTATCATCAACCTTGCCGGGTTGCAAAACACCCATTTCCAGCAAAGAAATTCTGTTGCCGGTTACTTTTACCAACCCATAACCCATGATGATGGTTCCTGGATCGATCCCCAAAATGATGCTTGCTTTTTGTGGCAAATCCTTAAAATTTTTTAAGCCCTGATAATTAAACTAACATTGTGTATTGAACAAAAATATCAAAATATTAATCAAGTGGTTTATTGGTCCTCTGCTGGCGGCCTGGCTTTTTTATTCTTTATACCAGCAGGTAAGGGCCCAGCCTGATATTGAGAGTTCCATTGCCATTATAAAAAGA
The DNA here is from genome assembly GCA_016786725.1 of Ferruginibacter sp. Taxonomy (GTDB): domain Bacteria; phylum Bacteroidota; class Bacteroidia; order Chitinophagales; family Chitinophagaceae; genus Ferruginibacter. The sequence continues at coordinate 278,926 of JAEUVU010000013.1, forward strand.
CTGCCGTTTGGTGATGGTGCATGGAAATTCTGGACTGTAGTTTTATTTGTTTTTGTTAACTGGGGCCTGGAAGCCAGGAAATGGCAGGTGTTGATGAAAGTGTTGCAACCCATATCTTTTATAGCCGCATTCAAATCTGTATTATGTGGTGTAACTGTTTCGTTAAACACGCCCAACCGTATGGGAGAATTTGCAGGCCGCATTCTTTTTGTGGATGAAGGCAAAAGAATAAAAGCCATTACGCTTTCTGTTGCCGGCAGCATGGCCCAGTTGATCATCACCATGCTTATGGGTTGCTTTGGATTGGCTTATGTACTGATGAATGAAAATGGTTTAGGGCCTTTGCAAAACATTCCTGCTGTTTGGCTACACATCTTTTTATACAGCAGCATTTTGTGTACAATCATTTTTATTTTTTTCTTTTTCAGGTTTGGATGGCTGATAAAATTGCTCAACAAGCTGCCTTATGCTGCCAGGTTGTCGAAATACATTAACATTTTAGAAGCATTTGATGCGAAAATTTTGTTAAGGTTGCTGTATTTATCTCTTGTGAGATACATCATTTTCGTTTTACAATACATCTTTATGCTGCAGTTGTTGCAGGTAGAACAAAATGTTTGGATTGTATGCTATATAGTTAGTGTGATGTTCTGGATACTGGCCATCATTCCTTCTTTTGCCATTGCAGAGCTGGGTATAAGGGGAACGGTGGCAAAGGCATTGTTTGCCTACAGCGCCAATACCATCGGTATTTTAACGGGTATATTTGGCATTTGGTTTGTTAACCTGTTTATCCCGGCATTAATCGGGAGTGTATTAATTTTAGGCATTAAAATAAAAGATAAAAAATGACCCCCTTTTTAAAACCGGCTTTTTTACTTATTACCCTTTGCAGTTTCAGTATTACATCAAATAACTATGATGCAGGTTGCAATATCCGCAACACATCTTTTAAAGCAGATGAGCAGATAAAAATGAAAGTTTTTTACAGTACGCTTGGCATGTATGTAGGCGCCGGAGAAGCAACTTTCACTTCTACGCTGGAACGGTATAATGGGAAACCGGTTTATCACCTTGTTGGCGTAGGCTCTACCTATTCTTTCTTTGATGGTTTTTTTAAGGTGAGGGATAAATATGAAAGCTATGTTGATACTACCAACCTGTTGCCTTATAAATTTATACGCAATATTGATGAAGGCGGGTATAAAAAATACAACAACGTAACTTTTAATCATGCTGCCAACACAGCCGTAAGTACCAATGGAGTTTATAAGGTTACCGATTGCATCCAGGATGTGGTAAGCATGGTTTACTATTGCCGCAATATCAACTTTGATAAATATAAAGTGAATGATAAGATCATGTTCGATATGTTTCTGGATGATGAGATCTTTCACATGTACATCCGTTATATGGGCAAGGAAACCATTAAGACACGCTACGGAAAATTCAACGCCATAAAAATAAAACCGCTTTTAATTAAAGGAACCATTTTTGAAGGTGGCGAAAAAATGAATGCCTGGCTGAGTGATGACCCCGACCATGTATTGCTGAGGGCCGAAAGCCCGATAGCAGTGGGGAGTATTAAGGTGGATATGATGGAATACAAGAACCTCCGCTATCCATTGAGCTCGTTGATTAAGACAAGGTAGGCGTGCGTTTGCCTGGCTACTACAAGGTTTTGTTATAACCTTTCTATCCTGTGGTAATTAGCAGATTTTAAAATTATGAAGTGTTGGTATTGGTCCGATAACTAAATCTCACGCAGCTTAAAAGTTTCATTTACTTTTATTCCTTTCTCTGTCATTTGCAGGTTGCAGCATTCATTTACCGGGTCATGCTCAAAGAAAAGAATATAATCATTTTGTTGGGCCTCGGTAAGAAATAATTTCTTTTCATTTAAAGTTGTAAGCGGAAACATATCATACGCCATTACATAAGGCAAGGGAATATGAGCTGTTGAAGGAAGTAAGTCAGCCATGAAAACGATGGTTCTGCCTTTATAATTTATTTTAGGAAGCATCATCTTATCAGTATGGCCGTTTACTGTAAAAAAAGACACTGCTGGCGTGAGTTGTGAGTTGTGAGTCGTGAGTTTAGAGCTGATTGTTGCATCAGTACTCACGCCTGACGATTCACCACTCACGTTAAAAAATTTCAATTGCCCGCTTTCCTGTATCGGTAGAATATTTTCTTTTAAAAAGCTTGCTTTTTCCCTGGCATTGGGTTCTGTAGCCCATTTCCAGTGATCGTGGTTGCTCCAGTAAGTAGCATTTTTAAATGCAGGAACTAATTTTTCTCCTTCTCTCACAATACTTCCGCCGCAATGATCAAAATGCAGGTGCGTTAAAAAAACATCAGTAATATCATCTTTGGTAAAACCATGCTGTGCTAAAGATTTATCCAGCGTATCCTCTCCGTGCAGGTAATAATGGCCGAAGAATTTTGCATCCTGTTTATCACCCATACCGTTATCAATTAAAATTAATTTTCCTTCATCCTCTATTAATAAACAACGCAAAGCCCAGCTGCACATATTATTCTCGTCGGCAGGGTTCAGTTTGTTCCAGATGCTTTTGGGCACTACGCCAAACATAGCGCCGCCATCTAATTTAAAATAACCGGTATTGATGGTATATAATTTCATATTGAGTTTTCAGCCTGTTGTTTTTTTAATGCGCTATACAAAATTACTAAACCGATAAAGAAAAAACTCATCAATGCCAGTACCGATCCTCTTTGCGAACCGGTAAGTTCAGTAATATATCCAAAACTGAACATGCCAATTACTACAGCGATCTTTTCTGTAACATCGTAAAAGCTGAAGAAGGATGCAGTGTCCTTTGTTTCGGGCATCAGTTTGCTGTAAGTGCTGCGGCTTAACGACTGTATTCCACCCATTACAAAACCAACGCAGCCACCCAATATATAAAACTGAACAATGGCTCCTTTGGGTATAAAGTAGGCGGCAATGCATATCAGTATCCAGAAAAACACAACGATCATCAGTGCCTTAAAATTACCAATGCGGCCAGATAGTTTGCTGATGAAATACGCTCCAGGTATGGCAACTAATTGTATCAGTAAAATTGCGATGATGAGGTTTTCGACCGGTATCTCCAGTTCGCTTTTTCCATAAAGCGTGGCAGCAAGCATTACGGTTTGCACGCCCATATTGTAAAAGAAAAAAGCACCCAAAAATCTTTTAATTACGGGCATTTGTTTCAGTTGCTTCCATACCTTACGTAATTCACTATATCCATGGGTGATAATATTGCCGGGCGCTGTTGTATTGCCGGCAGCAATGGGTTTTGGCAACCGTGACAATGAAAAATACCCAAAACCAAGCCACCAGATACCAACCAGGAGAAAGGAAATCCTTGGTCCCGTTGTTCCATCATCGGCTGCAATGCCGAACAAATCTTTCTTCATCACTATCACGAAACAAATAACCTGCAAAATAACACTGCCCACATACCCATACGAAAAGCCTTTGGCGCTTACCCTGTCACGGTCTTCAGGGGCAGCAATCTCCGGCAAAAAGGAATTGCTGAAAACATAACTGCTCCAGAAACAAATGCAGGCAAGTATCATGCAGGTTATACCAACCCATAGTGTATGTATGCTTTCAAAAAAATACAAACCACTGCAGGCAATACTGCCGATAGTGAAAAAGAAAGCCATGAATTGTTTTTTATTTCCTTTGTAATCGGCTATTGAAGTAAGTAAAGGAAGTATGATTGCCACAACCAGCAAGGCAAAACCCAGGGCATAATTATATAAAGAGGTGTTCACAAACTCTCTGCCCATGAAATTTACATAGGAGATACCACCCTCCGTACGCTCTTCGGTCATGGCTTCATAATAGGCAGGAAAAATGGTTGATGTAATCACCAGGTTATAAACAGAATTGGCCCAGTCGAACATGGCCCAGCCATTAATGACTTTTTTTGATGCAGTCTGCATGGTTTTTATTTAAGGAATAATGAAAATAGGAAATTATGGCTGTATCAGCTGCAAAAAATAACCCCCCGATCTAATCGGGGGGTACCAGGGATTGAGTTCTATTAGCAGTTAGCTTTGCCTATTTTAAAGAATCTGAAACAGGTCTTGCATATCCCAGGTTTTTAAAAGGTTTTAAACTTCCGTTGGTTAACTGGATGGTAACAGGCGCATTGTTAAAAACACTTTCTGATATAAAACTGCCAAATAACAAATACTTGTTTTCGTAGCCAGGTACCAGTTTGGATTTATTAACCACAAAATTTATGTTGAAAGTGTCTTTTATTTTTATCAGTTGCACGGTTGCATCAATGCTGTCCTGAAAATATTCCTGCTCTTTTAAATACTCGGCAAGCTTTTTTGCATGGGCTTCTGTGGCGCCTTCACCCTTGTAATATACATTGTGCATTTTATCCAGCTTATATTCTTTGCCATAATTGCCGCTGCAGGCAGTAAGGCTGATGGTAACAATAACCGTAAGCAGAAACAGTTTAAAATTTCTCATGTTTACCTTGTTTAGTACTGCATAATTAAACAATAATTTTGCTGGTACAATACCCTGCATTGGGTATTTAAGCTTTGATGTAGCCGGTATAGATGAGTACAAGCAAAAGTACGCCAACAATGATGCGGTAATAACCCCACACTTTAAAGCCATATTTTTTAAGAAAGCCAATAAAAAATTTAATGGCAAGCATGGCCACAACAAATGCCACCGCATTACCAATAGCCAGTTGTTTAATTTCATGAGATGTAAAGCCGCCATAATCCTGGTAATATCTGAGCACTTTATAAACAGTGGCAGCCAGCATGGTTGGTACTGCCAGGAAAAAAGAAAATTCGGCAGCTGTATGGCGGGTTAACTTTTGCTGCATGCCACCAATAATGGATGCAGCGCTGCGGCTTACGCCGGGAATCATGGCAATGCATTGCCATACGCCGATCATTATGGCTTTAAAAAAAGAAATATCTTCTTCCTTATCAACCGTGGTTTTTTTAAACACATTATCTATAAACAATAAAATAATTCCCCCGGCCAGTAAAGAAACAGCTACAGTGGTAGAACTTTCCAGTAAAGCATCTATTTTTTCTGAAAATAAAAAACCCAGCAGCAATGCCGGTAAAACACCTGCCGCAATTTTTGCATAAAACTGCCAGTTTTTAAAGTCGAAAAATTTTTTCCAGTATAAAACAACCACGGCTAAAATAGCCCCCAGTTGTATGGCCACCGTAAAAACCTTGCTGAAATCATTTTCGGTTATATCCAGGATTTTTTCTGTAATAATCATGTGGCCGGTGGAAGAAACCGGCAGGAACTCGGTTAAACCTTCTACAATGCTGATGATAATGTTCTGGGCAGTAGTCATGTAATTGTTTTAAAAGAAAAAAGCGAAGCAACAACTCCGCTATATGATAATTACAAATTTCTAAATACTAATTACTTTTCGACTTCTTCATAATCGCAAATATCTCAATAACAAACCCTGCAATGATGAGCAATGGGGCAATAGTAATGCGTGTGGTACTGTAAACTTCTTTGGTATCAAAAATCTTTGGGTCGCTGCTTCTGCCGCCAGCCATTAATAAAAACCCCAGTATAATTACACCCAGCCCGATCAGCATCCACATATAATTTCCTTTATCAAAAAGTTGGTTATTGGTGGCAGTGCCGGCAGTTTGTTTTTTTTGTTCGCTCATTTTTTTTGGTTTGAAAATGCAAATTAGTATAAATCGTCCAATTTCATACGCAGGTATTTAATTACCGAACGATGGGTGCTTATAAGGGTAATACTGATGCCCAGGATGATGATGGCAAGGAAAAGCAGGAGCATACTGGTATTATCGTGCAATACCTTAAAACTGGGCGCCAGCGATTCTATAACCATAATGGTGAACCAAACGGCAAGTATAGCAATGCCCGAAGCGATTAGTCCGTTTATGATGGCCCTTATATTAATGGGCCTTGCTATAAAGCCCCGGGTGGCACCAACCATTTGCATCGTTTTGATCAGGAACCGGTTGCTGTACATGGCCAGCCTGATAGTATTATCAATGGAAAAGACAACCAGGATGGTGAGCAGGATGGCGGCACCCAAAAAAATGTATGCGGCAGTTTTTACAAACTTACTTACCTGCGTAATAGTTTCTGTAGGAAATTGAAATTCCTTGATCAGCCCCGGAAACTGGTTAAGCAGATCGGCAGAAAGCCTGTCCAGGCTGTCTTTTTGAACATAGTTGGCTTTTATATAAAAATCAATGCTTTCCGGTAAAGGGTTAGCATCTAAAAATTTCTTCCAGCTGCTGTCATTGTCTTTATTCCATTGCTCCATGGCCATTTCTTTGGTTACATACCGTACATCTTTGGCATAAGGAATGGCAGTGATATAAGTTTTAAGGCTGTCAATTTTCTTTTTTGGGGCATTGGGGTTAAGCCAGGCATGAACCTGTATGTTTTCTTTTACATAATCGCCGGTTTTACGGAGGTTTAAAAAGAACCAGCCAACAATGCCGAATAAAAACAACACCAGTGATACACCTATAATGGCGTATGCATAAGTAGGTTTGCCACGTTTGCTGCTTGCTTTTCCAAATTGAGCCATATCTGTTTTTTGTTAGGGAGTTTATACCTGTTGCTTTACAAGCCGGGCAAAAATAAAGGATTTTAGCTGCTTTAATGTATTTTTGCCCACTTCAAAACGCCGGCTTTTCTTATTTATTTTTATAAGTGGAGTTGATGTAGGGTGAACGGAGGGTAAATAACTTTTTCTTCACAATTTGACTAAGAGGGCAAAAGAGAAAAGGAGAATTAATTTTGATTTACGGAATAGCATTATTGAAAAGAATAAATTTTTAAAATAAAAAAGGTTAATCCCCCTTCAGGGGTTAGGGGCATGGAATACAAGTTTAACGAGATCGAAAAGAAATGGCAGGATCACTGGAAAGAGAAAAAAGTTTATAAAGTTTCTAACGAATCTGACAAGCCCAAGTATTATGTGCTGGATATGTTTCCGTACCCGAGCGGTGCCGGTTTGCATGTAGGGCATCCGTTGGGTTATATTGCCAGCGATATTTACAGCCGGTATAAAAGACTGAAAGGTTTTAACGTGCTGCACCCGATGGGCTTTGATAGTTTTGGTTTACCGGCCGAGCAATATGCCCTGGAAACCGGTCAGCACCCGGCAACCACCACCGAAAAAAATATTGCCACCTTTAAAGCACAGCTTGATAAAATTGGTTTTTGTTACGATTGGGATAGGGAAGTACGTACCAGCGATCCGCAATATTATAAATGGACGCAGTGGATTTTCCTGCAGTTGTTCAACAGCTATTTCTGCAACACTCAAAAAAAAGCAAGGCCCATTGCCGACCTGATAAAAAAATACGAGACCAGCGGCAGCAAAAACTTTACTGCTGAACAATGGAATGGTTTTTCTGTTGCAGAAAAAGAAGAATGGCTGATGCAGCGCCGCCTGGCTTTCAGCAAATACGGCGAAGTGAACTGGTGTGAAGCTTTGGGAACCGTGTTGGCAAACGATGAAGTAGTGAATGGCGTTAGCGAACGTGGCGGCCACCCGGTGGTTAAAAAGAAAATGAGGCAATGGTATTTGCGTATCACTGCTTATGCCGATCGTTTGCTGGAAGGTTTGGAAACTGTTGACTTCAGCGACAGCATGAAGGAAATGCAGCGCAACTGGATTGGAAAGAGCGAAGGAGCGGAAATAGACTTTGAAGTCAAAAATCAAAAGTCAAAATTAAAAGTATATACTACCAGGCCGGATACGATTTTTGGAGTTGACTTTATGGTGGTTGCTCCTGAGTCGGATATCATTGCCGAGATCGCCACTGATGAACAGAAAACTGCGGTTGATGAATACATCAGTTATGTAAAAAGCCGCAGCGATGTAGAACGTCAGGCAGAGAAAAAGATAACCGGTTGCTTTACCGGTGCGTATGCTATTAACCCGTTTGATGGCAGGGAAATTCCTATTTGGATCAGTGAGTACGTGCTGGCAGGCTACGGCACCGGCGCAATTATGGCTGTGCCTTGCGGCGATGAACGTGATTTTAAATTCGCTCAGCATTTTAATATTCCCATCACAAATATCATCGGCAGCCATTACAATGGCGAAGAAGCCAACCCAACCAAGGATGCCGTTTTAGAGAACAGTGGTTTTTTAAACGGACTGGTGATGAAAGAGGCCATGGGTGTTGCATTGAATAAGATTGAAGAAATGGGCATTGGCAAACGCAAGGTTAATTACCGCATGAGGGATGCCGGTTTCAGCAGGCAGCGTTACTGGGGTGAACCGTTCCCGATTGTTTGGAATGGCGAAACACCGGAAGTAGCGAATGATGCATTACCATTGGAGTTACCGCATGTTGATACATACGGCCCTGGTAGCGAAGGCGAAGGACCATTGGCAAACATAAAAGATTGGGTTGAAGTAGCGCCGAACAAGAAACGAGAAACATCCACTATGCCTGGCTATGCAGGATCATCGTGGTATTTTTTGCGGTATATGGATCCCAATAATAACGAAAACTTTTGCGACCGCAAAGCCAGCGATTACTGGAACCAGGTTGACCTGTACATTGGCGGTACCGAACATGCCGTTGGGCATTTATTGTATAGCCGCATGTGGACGAAAGTACTCTTTGATTTGGGATTGATTGGTTATGATGAGCCGTATAAGAAGTTGCTTAATCAGGGGATGATACAGGGTTCATCCAGATACCTAATTCGAGGGCAATTATTTATTGAGAGAAATGGTTCCACTGATCATGAAAATTTTTCAACAGTACTGATCTCAAATGATATCTACAGGAATTGGACTCCACCATCGAGCGATGATATTCGAGTAGATTTGAAGAATTACTATTTTGATGAGGTTACTATTCCAGCTGATGCTAAACTTGCGCAAATTACCTTTAATGCAATTCCTGCTTCAGTAGATCTTGTTGATGGATATTTGTTAGATATAGAAGGATTTAAAAAATGGCGACCAGAGTATACTGATGTGAAATTTATTACTAGTAATGGTGGTGTATTTTTTACTTATGGTGAAGTCGAGAAAATGTCCAAGTCAAAATATAATACAGTCAATCCCTCTGACTTGTGCAATCAATACGGCGCCGATACCTTCCGCATGTATGAAATGTTCCTCGGCCCGGTGGAAGCCAGCAAACCATGGGATACAAAAGGTATTGAAGGTGTTCATCGCTTTTTAAGAAAATTGTGGCGCTTATTTAATGATGACATCAAAGGAAAAGTTTGGAACGAAGAAAAAGCAACCGATGCCGAATTAAAGATTCTGCACCGCACCATCAAAAAAATTGAAGAAGATACCGAGCGGTTCAGTTTTAATACAGCTGTAAGCACGTTCATGATCTGTGTAAATGAACTGGCCGATGCCAAATGCAATAAAAAGGAAGTGCTGGAGCAACTGCTTATCTTACTTACACCTTACGCTCCGCATATTGCTGAAGAATTGTGGAGCCAGTTGGGTAATGAAGGAAGTATTTTAGATGCCACTTACCCTAAATACAATGCATCACTTTTGGTTGAAAGCAGCAAAGAATACCCGGTATCTGTAAACGGTAAATTGCGTACCAACATCAACCTGGCGCTTGATCTTACGCAACCGCAGGTGGAAGAACTGGTTTTGCAAAACGAGATCGTTCAAAAATGGCTGGAAGGTAAAGACCCGAAGAAGATCATCTTTGTAAAGAATAAGATGATAAATGTGGTGGTGTAGGAACATGCCTGTGGCATTTTCAAAACCAGCCTCAGAGAGGCGATATATCAGTAGCTGAAATGTTTTTCATGTTTTTAGAGCTCCATTGGAGCGGCATGTAACATAACGCTCCGATGGAGCTTAGCCGTTCTCTCTATAACTTTCTACTAACATTTCAGCCCGATGGGCTTTTGATGAATCTAACTTGAATTACCCTGTTTCTCTCCACAGAGTAAAGCAGCCTGCTAATTCCTTCCGAAATAAGTTTTCTTAAAAAAGTTTTATTTTCCTGTCCGGAAAGAAAATGTTCGTTCGTCATTATAAAAACATTCTAAACTTTTAAAACAAAACATTATGGAAAAGTTCATGCTTATTTTCGAAAGTCCTTTTGTTGGCCAGCAACCATCTCCTGAAGAGATGGACCAGATCATGGGTAAATGGATGGCCTGGATAGACAAACTGGCCAAAGCCGGTAAGTACGAGGCTGGTGAACCATTGTTGCCAACCGGTAAAATTATTTCGGGGGCTAATAAAACGGTTACTGATGCTGCTTTTGCAGAAGGCAAAGAAATTATTGGCGGCTACTTTATTATTAATGCTGCCGATTACGACGAAGCTGTTGCGCTTTGCGCCGATTATCCGGATTATGATAGTGGCGGTAAGGTAATCATCAGGCAGGTGCAAAAAATGGATATGCCTGCGTAACCGGTTTACTTAATCATTTAATTACACAGTAACGGCCGGAGCAGTTGTTCCGGCCGTTATTGGTTATCAAAAAATTTAAGAAATGAAAAAGTTGATGCTTCTGATGACGGCCATTGCACTTGTTTTTTCCTGCCGGCAGCCTGCGACAGAAAAAGAAAGTACCGGTAAATTTGTAAAGCAGTATTTCGATCATTTTAACCGGCACAATTGGGATAAAATGGCGGCCATGTATGCAGATACTGCAGCATTTAAAGATCCATCCCTGGGTACTGGAATCGTAATGCAAACCCGCCGGCAAATTGCCGAAAAATATGCTGCTTTGCAAAAGGATGTGCCCGATGTGAGGGATTCCGTTATACAAATTTACCCTTCTGGCGATGAGCATGTGATCGTTGAATTTATTTCGAAAGGAACAGCGCCGGATGGCTCAAAATTCGAACTTCCGGTCTGTACGATTTTTACTTTTGAGCAGGGAAAAATAATCGCCGATTATACATACTACGATAACTTTGAAGGACCAAACTAAATTATGTATTGGATAATGCTTCAAACATAGAGCAAACTGTTGAGCACCTCTTTCGCACCGAATGGGGAAAGCTGGTGGCGGTGCTCACTAAACTTTTTGGTCCGCAAAACCTGCAACTGGCCGAAGATGTAGTGCAGGATACGTTGTTAAATGCATTTAATAACTGGAAGATAAATGGTCTTCCGCAAAACCCATCCGCCTGGTTATTTACCGCTGCCCGTAACAAAGCGATAGATGTTTTGAGGCAGCAAAAACGGCAGAACGATATCTCAAAAAATCTTACACCACTGCTGCAATCAGAATACAGCCTGGTGCCAACCGTGCAGGACACCATCAACACCAATACCATTGATGATGACCAGTTGCGGATGATGTTTGTTTGTTGCCATCCATCCCTTTCAACCGAAGCACAGGTATCACTTATTTTAAGAACGCTCTGCGGTTTTAGCGTAACAGAAATTGCCAAAGCATTTGTAACCGGTTATGATACCATCGAAAAAAGATTAACAAGGGCAAGGCAAACCTTCCGGGAAAATAATGTGCAGTTTGAATTACCAAACGCATCTGAATTAGATGGCAGGCTGGATAATGTGCTGCTTGCCATTTACCTGTTGTTTAATGAAGGATACAATTCTACACAGCATGAAGATTTGATCCGGAAAGACCTGATGCAGGAAGCCATGCAATTGTGTGAACTGATATGCCGCAGCCCGGCAGTTGAACATTCAAAAGCACATGCCTTGATGGCGCTGATATGCTTTACTGCAAGCCGCAATGAAGCAAGACAGGATGAACTGGGAAATATTTTATTGCTGAAGCAACAGGACAGAAGCAAATGGAACATTGAATTAATCAGAAAGGGAATTTTTCATTTGGAGGCATCTGAACCGGGTGAGCATATAAGCCGGTACCAATTGGAAGCCGGTATTGCTTACGAACATGCAAGGGCCATCAATTATAAATTAACCGACTGGAAAAACATATTGCAGTGTTACGAACTGATGTGCCGTTTTTATTATTCGCCGGTTGTTGAATTAAACCGGGCAATCGTCATCAGCGAACTGCATGGCCCTGCCGAAGGAATAAAGGCTATTGAAGCTATTTCAAACCTTGCTGTTTTAAAAAATTATTACCTGCTTCCTGCCACGCTTGGCGAACTGCATTTGCAATTGAGTGATCATGAAAAAGCAAATCAGTATTTTGCAGAAGCGATGACCCTTACAAGATCAGCGGCAGAAAAAAAATTGCTGCAGCAAAAAATGTCTCAGTCTTAACCACAACCTCAACCTAATCTTTGCCTTAACCTCAACCTTTGCTACCTTAGCGCTATGATAAGCGAACTGGAAAATGTACTCACAAAGAACCGGGCCGATTTTCACCCGGTCATCAAATTCAATTCTGCCAAAGAAAAATTATTTCAATTCGATTTTACCGATAACAATAAAATTCTTGGCGCTTCCGAAATTGCAGATACCAATCTTTTTATTGATTATGTAAACCGAACTTTAAAAGGCAATGATGCCCATTATGGCATTGGTGGTTATAAAGAGAATAGAAAATTATACCGGAGAAGTGAATTGTTTGCAGGCGAAGAAGCCCGCTCTTTACACCTGGGTGTGGATATATGGGGACCCGCCGGAACGCCTGTTTATGCCCCGTTTGGCGGTATGGTACACAGCTTTGCTTATAATGAAGGTTTTGGCGATTATGGTGCCACCATTATTTTACTGCATCAACTGCAAACTATTTCATTTCACACCTTGTATGGTCATTTAAGTTTGAAAGATATTTCTACACTGCAGGAAGGTGAGTATATAAATCGTGGACAGGTCATCGGGCATTTTGGAGAGCCTGCCGAAAACGGCAACTGGCCGCCACACCTGCATTTTCAGATCATCAAGGATATGAATTTGCTGGAAGGCGATTATCCCGGTGTTTGTAAATTATCTGAACGGGAATTGTATGAGGCCAACTGCCCGGACCCTGATCTAATATTGAACATGATGCAGTATGTAAAATAAAATGTACTGATTTTGACCGGATTTAACATCATCTCTTCATGTAAATAAAGTAAATTAGATTGTCTAATACATGGCGGTTGATAAAAAAATTACTACTCCTTTTTATTATCGTGCTTTTTTCAGTTGAGCATACAACTGCACAAAACCTTGCAGGTTTCTGGAATGGTAAGATAAGCCGTAAATCGGCCCTTGGTTACGGAGCCGATAACCTGGAAATTCATATCTATCAATCGGGCAGAGATATCTGGGGATATACATTTGCTTATACCGATACAAACCGCTTTGTTTTGTATAAGTTCAGGGGCGCTTTCAATAAAAAAGAAAAAAAAATTGATATGCAGGAGTTTGGTTTTGCCTTTGCTATGATACCGGACCAGTTTTTTCCCTGCGAAAAAAAATTTGATCTCAAATATACCCGTATCAATAACACCAAATATTTAACCGGCAAATGGTCGGGTATTATTCCGGACACCGCCTGCTATCCGGATAATGAATTGCTTGTGGCGGTGCAAAAGGTAAATTTGCCCCTTTTTAAAGAGGATATGGATATTGTGCAAAAGATTAATCACTTTTTTACCAACAGAAAAGAATACGCAAAATCTGTACAGGAAAAGCCTGAAGCCGAAATAACACAAATCATTACGCCTGATTCTGCAAAAATAAAGCTGCTTGACAGGAGGCTGGATATTCAACAAATATTAGCTGTAAGGGATACGGCTGTTTTTATATCCCTGTACGACAATGCCATCAATGACGGAGATACTGTTTCTGTTTTCCTCAATAAAAAACCTTTCATAATAAAACAACGCATATCCAATAAGCCATTGCAGTTTTCTGTTCCTTTCACCAATAAAAATGAAGCAATAGAGTTACTTTTTCAGGCTGAAAACCTGGGAGAAATACCACCAAACACCGGCGTAATGATTGTTGAAGCCGATGGAAAAAGATATGAGATAAGGGTACAATCTGATTTTGAAAAACATGCAGTGATTATTTTTACACCGGATGGATAATGTGATACTATATGTTTTACAACAATCCGATGCAATGCCTAATGTATATTGATACTGGCAGAACTACAGGCAGCAAACCCAGCCAAAAATAAAATACCGGCGCTTAATAAAAATCCTTTTGCCACATCATATTGCGCAGGCCCCGTAATAAAAAGTATCACTGAAATCAACAAGGCTAATATACCTGCTATCAGGCTTGCCAAACCCAGCACTATTAAAAAATCATTGGCACGGTAGTTGCCGCCACCCAGGCCAAGGAAAGCCACTACAGAAAAACCAAAAACAACCGCCAAAATGACCAATGCTGTTTTAACCGCTTTATTCATAATTAAGAATTGATAGTTAACATCTGTTGTTGCCTCTCCTGTTGCAGTTCCTTCAAATAAACTTCTTTATCATCCCGGTAAAATAAATTCATGGTTTCAAAAGGAATGATCTTTCCGTTTTTATGGATGATATGTACACAGCTTTTTTTAATAGCCCTCACATCAAAATCGTAGGCATCAATAAACCGCATGATAATGATACGAAAAAGATTATCATATCCCAAACCCGGCGCTTCTATCTGCGGCAGGCAGCAGAGCAGTTGTTTCATATTTTCTTCCACACGGTCAACAGAAATGCCGGTACTGAAAATATTGATCATCTGCTGATGCAGTGCCTGGTCCTGCTCGTACACAATCGTGTTGCGGCTGTTATCCAGCAAATGTGATGGATCAATATATCTTGTCAACGGAAAAGTTTGCCCGGCAAGTTTTAATGCATATCCCATTACCAATGCATCGGCATTGCATGGCACAGGTATCAAATCTTTGGGCGAAAAGACGTTTGTTTGATCTAAGATAGATTGTCTTACTTCCGTCAGTGTGAGCCTGTCTGTTGCGGGGTCAAAATTTTCTAACCTGCCGGCAACCTGTGTTGGCTGAAACGTAACTCCCCTGACACATTTTTGCTGCAAGGCAAATTCAATGATCTTGCCAATCTCATCATCATTCACTCCTTTTTGTAGTGTAACAACTAATGTTGTGGAAAGATTCAATGTATTCAGGTGTTCCAATGCTTTCATCCTTGTTGCAGCAAGGTCTTCGCCACGCAATTGTTGTAAGGCTTCGGGTTTAAAAGAATCAAACTGCAGATAGATTTCAAAATCGGGGGCATATGCCGAAAGTTTTTTGGCAAATTCAAAATCTTTTGCAATGCGGATGCCATTGGTGTTCAACATCAAATGTTTTATAGGTTTTGTTTTGGCAATATCCAGTATTGTAAAAAGATCGGGATGTACAGTTGGTTCTCCTCCGCTTATCTGCACCACATCGGGCTGGCCTTCGTTGGCAACAATGATGTCGAGCATTTTTTCTACTTCTTCCACTGTTCTGTGCCTGCCGTAATGTGGTGAACTCATCGCATAACAGGTAGGACAACTCAGGTTACAGCGGTCGGTAATTTCCACCACCGTTAAGCAACTGTGCTGCTCATGATCCTGGCAAAGCCCGCAATCGTAAGGGCAGCCATAATGTGTTTTGGTGTTAAACTTCAGTGGTGTTTCGGAAGGTTTGTTGTAATTGCGGATGTTCTTATAATATTCAATATCCGTCGCTATCAATACTTTTTCAAAGCCATGCCGGCTGCAGGTTTTAAGCATATATACGTTTCCGTTTTCAAAAACGATCTTGGCATCAACGCGGCGCAGGCAGGTGCTGCAAATGCTAAGTGTAAAATCGTAATAGGTGTAGGGGCGTTCAGGCATCAGGCTGTAAGATTAGTTTTTTTGGTTTGAGAATGTATGCACCATAATAAAGTAAACCTGCAATGCAAACCAGCTGTATGGTTGATAATCCGAAATTAAAAGTATAATGCGGTTTTATAAAATCAAGCACCAGCCTGAAAAACAAATAGGCGATCATGAAAATTTTAAACCCGGCCCCTCCAGCCAAAACATATTTTTTTTCAACTTGCTTCATGCTTATCCATACCAACAGTAAAAAAAATATTTCATATAAGATCACCGGGTGTCGTTTTATACCATCTCCTAAATTCATCCCGGTGAAAAAATTTGTTGGTATGCCATAGGTCTCTTCAAAAACACCCATGCTAAAGCAACCGATTCTGCCAATAATCAATGCAAGGATAAGAGGGTATGTAAACAAATCGCCGCTGCTTTGTTTTTCCCCGATGAATTTTTTAACCAGCTCAACGCCAAACAGGCCACCTAAAAAACCACCCACTATGGTTTTATTGGCATAAAAATAAAATATGGGATTGGGGGCTTTTATTAGTTCTGCCGGATTTTCCAGGCCGCCAACCAGCCTCGACCCAAGTAATGCGCCAAATATCGCACCAATTAAAATCCATAGTCTTTGGCCACTCTCAATCTGATCGCCATTTCTTTTTCGTAAATACAAGAAATATCTAAAACCGATAAACATACCCAACGGTTCTAAAATAGCATGTAAAAGAATTTTTACAGAGCCTGTTTCGATTATTATGGGAAAATGCACCTGTTTTTATTTTGAAGATAGGCTAAAAAGGCAGCATAAAAATGAACACAAAAGGTTAAAAACTGTTATTTTATCTGGCCAGAAGCCCCTAAAAACAGTACCTTTACCGCTGCAAAAATTTAAAATGGAAATTAAACCAGGCATTTTACTAAAGGATATCAATAACCCCGATGACCTTAAAAAATTAAGCAGGGAACAACTACACCAGGTTTGTGATGAGTTGCGCCAGTATATTATTGACGTGGTGAGTGTTTATGGCGGCCACTTCGGCGCCAGCCTGGGCGTAGTAGAACTAAGCGTTGCATTGCACTATGTTTTCAAAACCCCTTACGACCAACTGGTTTGGGATGTTGGTCACCAGGCTTATGGTCATAAAATCCTCACCGGCCGCAGGGATAATTTTGCTACCAACAGAAAATACAACGGGCTTAGCGGTTTTCCCAAACGCAGCGAAAGTGAGTACGATACTTTTGGTGTAGGCCACTCATCAACTTCTATTTCTGCGGCACTGGGTATGGCCATGGCATCGCATTATAAAGGAGAAACCGACAGGCAGCATGTGGCCATCATCGGCGATGGCGCTATGACAGCCGGCCTTGCTTTTGAAGCCATGAACCATGCAGGCATTGAAAAGAGTAATGTGCTTATCATTTTAAATGATAACTGCATGAGCATTGACCCGAATGTGGGCGCTTTAAAAGAATATTTGACGGATATCACCACTTCTCATACCTACAACGATTTCAGGGATAACGTTTGGAAAATGCTGGGCAAATTACCGGTTGGTAAAACTTTCAGCCGCAGCATGGCAAGCAAACTGGAAGCCGGCCTGAAAGGAATGGTAAGCCAGAGCAGCAATTTATTTGAAGCATTAAAGCTTCGTTATTTTGGCCCGATAGACGGCCACAATATAACCAAGCTGGTTGATACTTTACAGGACCTGAGAGATATTCCCGGTCCCAAAATCCTGCACATTAAAACGGTAAAAGGAAAAGGATATGAACTGGCAGAGCAGGATCAAACCAAATGGCATGCGCCGGGTTTGTTTGATAAAGTAACCGGTGAGATACAAAAGAAAAAATTCGATATTCCGCAGCCACCAAAATACCAGGATGTTTTTGGCCATACCATTATTGAACTGGCAGAAAAAAACGATAAAATATTCGGTATTACACCGGCAATGCCAAGCGGCTCCTCCCTCAAATTCATGATGGAAAAAATGCCCGACCGTGCATTTGATGTGGGCATTTGTGAGCAACATGCTGTTACTGTAAGCGCCGGTATGGCTACACAGGGCATGAAAGTGTTCTGCAACATCTATTCTTCTTTTATGCAGCGGGCCTATGATATGGTGATACATGATGTGGCCATTCAAAAACTGCCGGTGATATTTTGTTTAGACCGTGCCGGGTTGGTTGGTGAAGATGGCCCAACGCATCACGGATGTTATGATATTGCCTACATGCGTTGCATACCAAACATGATTGTGAGTGCACCTATGAACGAGGCTGAATTGCGTAACCTGATGTACACCGCACAACTCGATTCTAATACATTGCCTTTTGTGATCCGTTATCCAAGAGGAGAAGGTGTGATGCCTGAGTGGAAGACCGAAATGCAGGAAATAAAGATCGGTACCGGCAGAAAACTAAAAGACGGAAAAGACATTGCCATCTTATCATTCGGGCATATAGGAAATTTTGCGGCTTCTGCTATTCGTGATGTAAAAGCCGAAGGCATTAACCCGGCACATTACGATATGCGTTTTGTAAAACCGCTTGACGAAGCAATGCTGCATGAGGTTTTCAGCAATTATAATAAAGTGATAACAATTGAAGACGGAACTGTTGTTGGAGGCTTTGGAAGTGCTGTGCTGGAATTCATGAATGCACATGGCTACAAAGCTGATGTAAAGATCATGGGAATACCAGACAGGTTGGTTGAGCATGGAACGCCTAAGCAATTGTATGATGAAATTGGAATTGATGCGAATGGAATTGCAGAAATGCTGAGAGAACTGAGTAAAATAAATGTAGCGGAACTGATCAAATAAAATATTCAGTATTAACTATTGCCCCCGGTATTTGAATCGGGGGCTTTTTGTTTTATTTAACAAGGCTACAGAAATTTTATGGAAACAGCTTCGTTACGAATCTATCCCCAATAAAACTTTTTATGAAGATTGCCCGCCTAACCTTTGTATCAGCAACCGGTTTGCTTTTAACAGCCTCAGCCTTTGGATATTTTTTCTGGTACAAACCGGCATTTAAAAGCACTGTAAAAAAACAAGCTTCGGATAATGCTTTGTATAAAGAGGCGGCAGATAAAAAAGAAACCCTGCTCCGCCTCACTACAAAAGCAGAAAGGGCTAAGGAGTATATTGCTGACCATAGTTTTAATGAAAAATATTGTTTCTTAATGGATCTGCGTATCCCGTCTGGCACAAACCGGTTTTTTGTTTACAACCTTCAGAAAGACTCAATAGAAAAGGCTGGCCTGGTTGCACATGGGAGCGGCAAATATTATTCGGAAACACCGGTTTTTTCAAACAAACCAAACAGCAACTGCAGTTCCCTTGGCAGGTACCGGATCGGCAAATCTTACTATGGAAAATTTGGGCTCGCTTATAAATTATACGGGCTGGATAAGACCAACAGCAAAGCCTTTGACCGCTTTGTTGTGTTACATGCCCATGAGTGTGTGCCCAGCGAAGAAATAGCACCGGCAACTATCTGCAAAAGCTGGGGCTGCCCCACGGTTTCACCAGCATTTTTGAACCAGTTGCAATCCTATATCGCCGCATCCTCAAAACCGGTTTTATTGTGGATTTATTATTAAGTTAACCGCCCAATTAACAACATCATTTAGTTTATTTCTTTATTTTTATCGCAGATTGTACGCAATTTTTTTATAATGCGCCCGTTAATATTTTATGCTCTATAAAAACTTAATAAATATTGGTAAAAAGATTCTTGTGCCTGGTGCAGGTTTGATCGTTGCCTTATTCCTGTATGGTTTTTTTGCAGCAGTTAACGAAGGCGGTACTTTTCACAAGCCCGCTAATATCATCAGCGACAAAAGAGTTATCAGCAACACCGAAGTGCTGAGCCGCATGAAAGATAAAGCATCAGATGCAAAAGATTTTGTGGACAGGCATGGCTTTGATGTGAGTTATTGCTTTTTGGTTGATATGCGTATCCCATCCGGTAAGAACCGTTTTTTTGTTTACAACCTTTTGAAGGATTCTCTTGAAGCTACAGGCCTGGTAACACATGGTAAAGGATCTGAAAACGAATCTGGCGACCTGGTTTTTTCAAATATGCCGAACAGCAACTGTACTTCTCTTGGAAAATATAAAATCGGCAATTCCTATAATGGCAATTTCGGACTTTCCTATAAATTGATGGGCTTAGATAAAACAAACAGCAGGGCTTTAGACCGTGCTGTTGTATTACATTCATATATGGGAGTGCCTAATTCAGAAGTTTATCCTTCATCCATCACATTGAGCGAAGGCTGCCCCGCTGTTTCACCTGCTTTTTTTGCCCAGTTAAAGGGTTATATGGACGAATCGCAGGAGCCTATCCTGTTATGGATCTATTATTAAGATCAGTTCATCGGTATTTCTATCGCTAATAATTCAGCATCTTCAGAGGCCTTTATTGAAAAACTATCTGTTTCAGAAATTCCCAGGGCATCCCTTTTATTTAATTGTTGTCCCTCCACTTCAACAGACCCATTTATCACAACCAGGAAAACACCATTACCCTTAAAACCATTGGTATAATCTATTGCTGCACCGGCTTTCAGGTTGGTCAACGAAAACCTTGCATCCTGGTTTATCCATAAGGCATTATCTGCATCAATGGGAGAAACCACGGTTTGCCACTTATTATCTCTTGCAGTTACATCAAAAGTTTTCTGATCGTAACGGGGTTTTATATTTCTTTCTTTAGGGAATACCCAAATTTGAAAAAGGGTTACCGGTTCTGTTGCGGAAGCATTGGCTTCTGAATGCTGCACACCGCTTCCTGCACTCATGATCTGTATGTCACCGGCCTGAATAACACCCTGGCCACCTGTACTGTCTTTATGTTTGATAGCTCCCGTAAACGGGATGGTCACAATTTCCATATTATCATGCGGGTGTGTATGAAAAACGCCGCCACCATCTATAAAGTCATCATTCAATACCCGTAACAAACCAAAATGCACTTTTGAAGGATCATGGTATTGTGCAAAACTGAAATAGTAATTGGGTTTTAACCAGCCATAATCGGCTGTTCCCCTGTCGGCTGCTTTAAATAATAAGGTTTTCATGATTTGTTGTTTTTAATTCAATGTTTAAACATCAAATACGATGCCGCTTTGGTAAACTGCCAGATTGACTATTCCAGTCTAAAAAAATCCCCCGGGAAAACGGGGGAAATGATATTAGTTAAGCAGCGCCGGATCTTCACCAGGTAACAGTCCCTGAACATCTTCCTCCCGGTTCTCATTCCACTCAACAATAAAATTGTTGCGGCCCTCACCGGTAAGCAGGCTCATATAACGAAGCTGCACCAGTTCAAGCAAAGAAAGAAAAAGGAATATGGCATGGATTCGGTCTTCACAAATTTCAAAAATCTTTTCAAACGAAACAGTTTTTTCTGTTCTGCAAACATTCAGCATATGCTCCCGGCTTTGCTCCATGGTGTAATTGTATCGCACCACGGTATGAACCGGTTTAAAATTGCGTTCCTGCAGTTTCAGTATCACTTTTTCAAAAGCCTTCATCAGCTTGAAAAGCGTTACGGTCTGTATCTCTGTTCCTTCTCCGGCTTCTTCTCCTATCTGCGAAATTTCTTTCTGCAGGTTGCCACGTTTCATCATCAGCATACGCATGGCTTCCATTTCGGCCATCTGGGCGGCAGCTTCTTTAAACCTTTTATACTCCAGTATTTTGTTGATCAGTTCCTGTCTTGGGTCAATTTCGTTACCATCGGCATCAAGCTCTTTGCGTGGCAACAGCATTTTTGCTTTGATACGCATCAGCGTGCTGATGAAGAGAATGAACTCACTGCTTAATTCGATGTTCAGTTTTTCGCCGGTATGTATAAAATCCAGGAAATCGTTGGTGATTTTGGTAATGGGAATATTGTAAATATCCAGTTCGTCACGCTCTATAAAAAACAAAAGCAGGTCAAAGGGTCCTTCAAACTGGTCTAACTTTATCTGGTATGATGCTTTATTCACCTCTTAATATTGTACTGTAAAAATGTGCTTTCTTATAGCAGTGGCAAATGTATTGATTAGTTGAGAGAGTTTTGCAGCAAAAGCCTGCAGCTGTAGTGAATGTGGAAAACCTTTGCAGGCTGTCATAAAATAGAAAATGCAGCTTTTTACGGCTGCATTTTCAAAAAAAAATAATATGGAAGGGAACTTTTTATTTTTTCAGTGAATCCCTTATCTCCATCAGTAATGCATCGGTAGATGACGGGCCTGCGGGAGCAGCTTCTTGTTTTTTCTTCATCCTGTTTATGCCCTTAATTACCAAAAACATCACAAAGGCTACAATGATGAAGTTGATGATGGCAGTTAAAAAATCACCCCATTTTAAAACCACCGCTTCTGTGACGACTTTACCGGTAGCATCCACAACCGCTTCTTTTAAAACAATCATGTTTTTGCTGAAATCCGTACCGCCAACCATCCCAATCAGGGGCGAAACAATACCGTCCGTAAAAGAAGAAACTACTTTTCCAAAAGCGCCGCCCATTACAAAAGCGACAGCAATGTCAACAAGGTTGCCCTGCATGGCAAAGTCCTTAAATTCTTTGATAAATCCCATAAGATGTTTGTTTTAGGTGTTAAAATGATTCTTTGGTAATAATAAAAATAGGGGATTATGCTAATACATACAAATGAATATATATGATTATGGTCAGCCAAAAAGTAAATCTGATTATTTTTATTAGTATAAAAGAAGCAACTTTGCGCCAAAATTTACTGCTTGGGCAAAGGCTTTTTAAACTGGTTTATTTTCATTCTGCTGTCGTTTATCTGGGGCAGCAGTTTTATAATGATGAAGGAAGGATTGCTGCATTTATCCGCATTCCAGGTTGCCTCATTACGTATCATTTTTTCAGGCATTGTGTTGCTCCCTGCCGCCTTAAAGCACTTTAAAAGTATCCCCGCAAACAAGATTCTTATCATTGTTTTATCCGGCGCTTTGGGAAGCCTTATACCAGCCTATCTTTTTTGCGTGGCAGAATTGGGGATTGACGGTGCGCTGGCAGGCACACTCAATTCGCTTACGCCCATCTTTGTTATTATAACGGGCGCTGTTTTTTTCAGCTTAAAAGCATCTTTCAATAAAATACTGGGTATTTGCATTGCATTTACAGGAAGTATTCTTTTACTATTCAGTAAAGGCAACATGCATGAAAGCCAGAACATCATTTATATATCGTATGTAATCCTGGCAACCATTTGTTATGGCATCAATGTAAACATGGTGCATAAATACCTGCATCATACAGGCTCCATTCAAATTGCAGCAGTTGCGCTTACACTCAATGCAATTCCTGCCCTGGTCGTTCTTTACTTCACCGGTTATTTTGATCTTCCATTGGGCGATTCAGGAATTTTATATTCAACAGGCCATGCGGCTTTGCTGGGTATTATGGGCACTGCAGTTGCTTCTATTCTTTTTTATGTGCTGATAAAAAGAGCAGGTGCAGTTTTCTCTTCTATGGTAACTTACGGCATACCCATTATTGCAAATATCTGGGGTATTATTTATGGCGAAGAAGTAGGATGGAAACAGTTTGCATGCCTGGCTTTGATCTTACTGGGTGTTTACCTTGCCAACCGCAAAGTTAATCCAGAGAGTTAACCCTGCCTCCGATAGTTAATCCACTTCAGTGAACTGCATATTCTTTTCACGCAGAAAATCTTTTATCCTGTCAACATGCACACAAATACCAACGTGCAAAAACGGGTTGTTGGATATTTTGCTCTTCTTTCCATTGCTGATGATCTCAAAATCTTTCATATCAAAACCCAGGTGCAGGTGATTGGTGGCAAACTGCATCCCGTAAATTTTTCCATCGGTATCAAAAAGCGGCCCGCCGCTTTGTCCACGTAAACCAGGAGTGCTCATTTCAATACCGGTAATACCATTATCTGGCTGCGTAGCAACAAAACGTGTTACAATACCATCAATGGGAAAAGAAGGAGAGTTGGGGTTACCGGTATTGGTCCATTCTATATCATCCGTATCAGCATTGTGTTTAAAATTATTGAACTCGGGAAAAGGAAAACCGATACGGCACAAAGATTTACCCTGTTTTATTTTACTGCTGTCTTTTAAAAACTCTGCATGTCCATTGTAAAAAATTTTAGTAAAGCCTTTAAATTCCAAAATGGCAAGGTCGAGTGTTGGGTGAGCATGACAGGTAATTTCTTCAATCTTATCAAAGCAATTCAAAAAATTATTTTTTAACTGAACAGTTGTTTCCGGCAGGTACTTATATTTCATCTGCAAACCCTGTATATTTCGTTTATATTTCCCATCATTGGGTATCCTGTCTCTTTCTGCTTTGTACTGCTGGTATAGAAGATTGATATTATCTGCAGTTGGAATGAGGTCCATCACATGCCTGCAGGTAATGGCAACACCGCTGTCATTTACAAAAAAGAAAGTGGAGCTGCCGGGCAAAACCAATCCTCCGTAAGTACGGGAAATAGTATGCATAGGACGTGTGAACTGAACAACTTTTTCTATTGCCTGCTGAAACATAGTTTTGGTGTTACGGTGAGCTAAGCAATGGTCAAAAGGGATGCCGGGAATGAGAGAGAGCCTGAAAACAATATTAGCTGGTTAAAATGTCAGTTTGTGCCTGCCGAAACAGGTCAATAGAATCATCAGGAGTGTGCTTACTGCCGGAGTTCTGCTTTAATTCCATCCGCATTTGCCTGGCAGTTTTGGTGCTGCCATCGTGGCTCCAGCCCGGCGGCATAAAAATATATTTAAGCCTTGTTAAGAATGAGGTTTTCTTTTTTACATCACCAATCATGCTTTGCCATTCGTGAAAAATTATCTTTAAGGGATTGGAGGAATTTTCAACCGGTTTGGTAAGGCCATACTTAACAGGTTCAGCTTCCATTTCTTTTTGAAAACTGCCAAACATCTTATCCCAGATGATAAGGCACATGCCCATATTCTTATCGAGATAAATAACATTGCTGGCATGATGAACCCGGTGGTGGCTGGGGCTTACAAAAACAGCTTCGAACCAGGCGGGCATTTTATTAATGAATTGGGTATGAACCAGTATGCCATAAGTTTGTGTGGCCGAATACATAAATACAATATCGAGCGGGGTAAAACCCAGCAATGCAATAGGAGCTAAATAAATGAAACGGTAAACGGGCTGAAAAACAGAAGAACGAAATCCCGTTGTAAGGTTAAACTCCTCCGATGAATGATGCGTAACATGCACAGCCCAAAACAGGCGGCAATAATGATCTATGCGATGTTCAAAATAAAAAGCAAGATCAACTAAAATAAAAAGCACTATCCAGTAAAGGTAAACATTGGTAAAGCTGAAAAAATGATGCTGGTAAGCCCAGTCCATTACGCTGATGTAAAACAACCAGCGCAACAATCCATCCAGTGATGCATTTAAAATGGTGAGGTAAACATTCTGAATGGTATCTTTTACAGAATAGAATTTCTTATGTTTCCAGTTGCTGAAAATAATTTCAGCCCCGATTAAAATGGTATAAAAGGGAATGGAGAGCAATAAAAACCAGGATTCTCTTGCTGAAGATGGCATGATTGAAAATTATTAAACCGCCATGATCTCTTTCTCTTTCGCTTCAAGGTGTTTTTCTACAAGTGCAATGTATTTGTCCGTCAGGTCCTGTGCTTCTTTTTCAGCATCCTTGCTTATATCTTCGCTCAGGCCGTCTTTCTGTAACTTTTTTATTCCTTCAATGCTGTCGCGGCGTATGTTGCGTATGGCAACTTTTGCATGTTCGCCTTCACCATTACACCGCTTCACCAGCTCTTTTCTTCTTTCCTCGGTTAAAGGGGGTAAAAACAAACGGATGATATTACCATCGTTCTGTGGATTTATACCAATATTGGCGATGATGATGGCTCTTTCAATTGCCTGCAGCATATTTTTTTCCCAGGGCTGCACAGAAATGGTACGGGCATCTAAAACAGAAATATTGGCTATCTGGTTGATTGGTGTAGGGTTTCCGTAATAATCAGCCATAATACCATCCAGCATCGCAGGATTTGCTTTTCCGGCACGTATTTTAACCAATTCTGCCTCCAGGTGGTTTAAAGCTTTTTGCATAGATGCGCCGGTATCACTTATAATTTTTTCTACTTCTGCTGACATAATTTAAATATTGATTGGCTGCAAAGCTATAAAAAAAGGCGGTTATATTCTGTTTGAGTTTAAACGAATATAGTTAAAAGCATTAAAAATTGTTGCAGGGTAATTTTAAAAAGAAAGCTCAATCTGCTTCTACCGTTTCGCCGGCAAGCTGAAAGATCTTGTGCGATTTAATGATCTCTGTTTTTTGAACCTTGCGGGCAAAAATACTTTTGTTTTTAGGCCTGCTGTAATAAATAATGCCGATAAAAATAAAGGCCAATAAAAGCAGTATGCCTAATACGGTGGTTGTACCCAGCCCACGCATAAAATATGCCATGGCAATAAAAGTGATATTAACCAGCACACAGGTAATGGTTACCATGCGGTGGCTTAAGCCAAGGTCGAGTAAAAAATGATGAACGTGTGTCCTGTCGGGGCTGAAAGGAGAACGGCGCTGCATAATCCTTAACCCAAAAACACGAAGCGTATCAAAAAGAGGTATCATTAAAATAGAGAAACCAATGGCAGGCGCAGCTTCTACAGGAAAGTTGGAAGCAGGATTGCCGGCTGTATTTATAAATTTTATTACCAGAATTGAATTAACCAATCCTAGTAAAAGGGAGCCGGTATCGCCCATGAATATTTTTGCAGGAGAGAAATTGTAAATTAAAAAACCGATAATGCTTCCGGCGAGTGCAAAAGCCATCACTGCATAGGTTAACTGACCTGCGTAAAAAAAGTAAGTTCCAAAAACAAGCGTGGTAAGCAAACCAAGGCTTCCCGCCAAACCATCAACGCCATCAATAAGATTAAAAGAGTTGGTAATAACAATGATGGTGAAAAGCGAAATGATGATACCAGTAATATGCGGTATTTCATAAATGCCCAGAAAGCCATGAAAACTTGTTATTTGAATGCCACCAAATTTAATAATGATACCTGCGGCAATTAACTGACCTATAAATTTTTTACTGGCCGATAAAACCAGTATATCATCTTTGATGCCCAGGAAAAAAATAACTGTGGTAGCAGCAACATAATACTGCAACTCTGAAGTAATAGCCGAAGGAACCCCCATTAAAGTAGCAATAATAAAACCGGCAAAAATACCCAAACCACCCAGCGTAGGAATAACATTCTTATGAACCTTACGCTCATCGGGTTCATCAAACAGCTTTTTATCCTTGGCAACCTGTATAATAACAGGAATGGCAAAAAAAGTGATAAGAAAAGACAAACCAGAACTTAATAGAATATTATTCATTACAATAATTTGTTTCAACAACTTTTTGCCCTGCAAAAGTATTGAATATGTTCGGAGGATAAAAACTTATAACTAAATAAAAGACTCAACTTTCAGCAAAATGGATGCCTGAATTACAATTATTTATTTTTTAAGTGATCAGCCTGTTCAATAACGATGTTTTTTTCAACTTATTATCAACTTTTACCATTGTTTTCCTTTTTACTTCAACGCTAATACAATTTTTAAAGTAGGTTTGCAGCCAAACGGCAATTTGAGGGGTTTTATTCACTTTACACTTAAACACCATGAATAATTTAAAAGATATTGCAACACAAATACGAAGGGATATTGTAAGAATGGTACATGCTGTACAAAGCGGCCACCCGGGCGGCTCCCTGGGTTGTACCGAGTATTTTACAGCGCTTTATTTTGAGGTGATGAAGCATAACCCCAAATTCAACATGGATGGTGTGGGTGAAGATGTATTTTTTTTAAGCAACGGCCATATTTCGCCTGTGTTTTACAGCTCACTGGCCCGCAGTGGATATTTTCCGGTTGACGAGTTAAGTACTTTCAGAAAAATAAACAGCCGGTTGCAGGGGCACCCTACAACCCATGAGCATTTACCAGGCGTACGAATGGCCAGCGGATCACTTGGGCAGGGTATGAGTGTGGCTGCAGGTGCAGCCCTGGCCAAAAAACTGAACAACGACAGCAGTATTGTGTATTCACTGCATGGCGATGGCGAACTGGATGAAGGACAGAACTGGGAAGCGATTATGTTTGCAGCGCATAAAAAAGTAGATAACCTTATTGCTACCATTGACTGTAATGGCCAACAGATTGACGGATCCACCAGTTCAGTGATGAACCTGGGCAATTTAAGGGCAAAATTTGAAGCCTTTGACTGGCAGGTGCTGGAAATGGATGGCAACGATATGGATGCAGTGGTTGCAGGCCTCAACAATGCCAAAACATTTGTTGGCAAGGGTAAACCCATTGTTATTTTAATGAAAACAGAAATGGGTAAGGGTATAGATTTTATGGAAGGCACCCACGAATGGCATGGCATAGCCCCCAATGATGAGCAACTGCAAAAAGCACTGGCACAATTACCAGAAACACTCGGCGATTACTAAATAAAAATCTCTGTAATTCAGCAGAGTTCAAATTCCTCCGCCAGCTGGCGGATTAGGGAGCAAATGAAAATAATTCCGTTAAGCGAAGGCTCATTTACTATTGATCAAACTAAAGTTTTTGTACCCTTTGATACTGATAAAGACGATCTGCAAAAACGCCCCATTGGTAGTTTGCTGGTGGAGATACAGCCTTTTGTTGTTGTTACTTCAAAAGATATTATTTTACTGGATACAGGCCTTGGCTTCTCCAACCCGGATGGCACATTACAGATACACCAGAATTTACTAAACAATGGTATTGGCCCGCTGGAAGTTACCAAAGTGTTGCTCAGCCATTTGCATAAAGACCATAGCGGGGGGGTAAGCAAGGAAGACAAAATACTGAACCAGAAATTCATGAGCTTTCCCAATGCCGAGTATTATGTAAACAAGGATGAATTTGATTTTGCCATCAAAAAAGGCAAACCCTCTTACACCCCAACCGAATTTGAAATATTGGGGCAAACCGACCAGGTTGTTTTTACGCAAGGCGATGGAATGATCAGTGATTATATTAAGTATGAGGTAACCGGTGCTCATTGCCCTTTTCACCAGGTGTTTTGGATAGAGGAAGATGGGCAGAAAATATTTTTTGGTGCCGATGTGGCACCGCAATTACAGCAAATGAAGAACAAGTTTATTGCCAAGTACGATTTTGATGCCCGTAAATGCATGGAACTGCGCCAGCAATGGTGGGAGCAGGGAGAAAAGGAAAAATGGAATTTCTTATTTTATCATGATATAAAGACACCGGTGTTTACTTTTTAAGTTTTTCACGCAAACCTGCCTGCCGGTAGGCAGGGGCGCAAAGTTTAAATAAAAAGCCGCAAATTTAATTTGCGGCTTTTTATTTATTATAATTCGTTTTTAAATTTTATCTTATCCTGTGCAGGTAATCATTATTCATAAACTGCTTATGAATGTCTTTCAGATCCCTTAAAATGCTGGCATCAACTAATTGGCCATTTGTTTCCAATAAAAAACCGCCAATCAGTTCGTTATCAACTGCTGTTTCCACTTCAAATGTTTGCCCGTTTTTGGCTGTTGATTTTACATTGGCCATAATAGCATTCAGCATATCATCGGTAATAGGATCGGCAGTGGTAATTTTTACTTTATGAATATTACGCAGTGCATTGAACTGGTCAATATAAGTAGTTGCAATTTCGGGCAGGTTTGTTTCTCTTGCTTTGTTTACCAGTAATTGTATAAAGGCAGTAGTTAATGTACTTACTCTTCCGGTGGTTACAGAATCAATGATTTTTCCTTTGGCGGAAGGTTTAATGATGGGGCTACGCAACATGTTCACAAAATCACGGTTGCTTTTGCAGATGCTGTTTAACCATTTCATATCAGCATATACGGCATCTACCTGGTTTTGTTCTGTTGCCAGATCGAGTAAACTTTTTGCGTAACGGCCTGCTAAACGTGGATTATTCATAAATTATGAGTTATGAACTATGAGTTATGAATGGAGCCCATTCCTAATTCCTAATTCTTAATTTTTAATTAAGCTTTACTTCCGCAGCCAGGGTTTTAATATAATTCTCCTGCTCTGCTTTGTTGCTTAATTCTTTACGCAATACTTTTTCACTCACTTCCAGCACCAAGCTGCCAACCTGGTTTTTAATTTCAGTCAGTGCAGCCATTTTCTGGTTGTGAATAGATGCATTGGCATCAGCAATGATCTTTGCAGCCTGTGTTTTAGCTTCTTCTTTGGCATCGTTGATCATTTTATCCTTTGTTTCTTTTGCTTCTTTAAGCATGGTGGCTCTTTCTTCACGTGCCTGTGCAAGAATGGCTTCATTGTCATTCTTCATTTGCGCCATTTCAAGCTTTATCTTTTCGGCAGTAGCCAAAGAATCAGCAATGTTCTTTTCCCTCGTTTGCAAACCGCCGATGATGGCTGGCCATGCAAATTTTTTCAATAAGAAGAACACGATAAGGAAAGCTAAAAGCGTCCAGAGAATAAGGCCCAGGGCCGGTGTTAATAATTGCATTTTATAGTATTTATAAAATAAAAAATTCTGAAAAGAAAAATTACTGCATCCTCCGTCCTGTACTTTGGATGCAGTAAAGGTTTTTAAAGCACCATAGCCAAGAAACCAATGATGATCGCAAATAACGCTGCGCCTTCAACCAGAGCGGCTGTAAGGATCATGTTACTGCGGATGTCATTGATAGCTTCCGGCTGACGTGCAATTGATTCCAATGCACCTTTACCGATCTGGCCGATACCTACACCGGCACCGATAGCACCAAGGCCTGCGCCTACGGCACCACCTGCGTTAGCTATGCCTTCTAATAAGAAAAAATCCATAATTGTGAATTTATGTTGGTTAAAAAAAACTTGAATTAATGTGCTGCAACAGTATCATGTGCATGATCGTCATGCCCGCCCTCAAAAGCCTGCCCGATGAATACTGCTGTTAATATGGTAAAGATAAAGGCCTGCAGAAACGCAACCAGTACCTCAATAAAATAAATGAAAATGGTAAATGCAATAGAGAATGGAGAAAAGCCCCAGCCTACATATTCATTTAACGATGCCATGATGAAAATGAGTGAGATCAGACAAATGATCAAAATGTGGCCGGCCACCATGTTGGCAAACAACCTGATCATTAAAGCGAATGGTTTGGTGAAAATTCCAAGTATCTCAACCGGCACTAAAATAACTTTTACCCAACCCGGCACGCCCGGAGGATTAACAATGTGACCCCAGTAATGCTTATTGCTGCTGAACAGGATAACCACAAAAGAAATCATGGATAACACAAAAGTAAAGGCAATATTGCCGGTAACATTTGCCGTGCCTGGTATCAGGCCGACAATATTATTGATAAGTATGAATAAGAACACCGTTAAAAGATAAGGCAGGTATTTGTTGCTTTTGGCACCCAGGTTTGGTTTGGCAACCTCATCGTTCACAAAATTAACGATGGTTTCCATGGTGTTTTGCATACCTTTTGGCGCAGAAGTAATTCCCTGGCCCGTGCCATACTTTTTTGCAACCCTGATAAGAATAACAACCAGTAAAGTAAGCGCCAATAGCATTTGTACCACATTACGGGTTAAAGAAAGGTCGTATAGTTTTACAGTTTCATCAATCTTTCCGTTTGCATCAACCGGTACAATATTACCTGCCGAGTATTTATTACGGTCCAGGCCTTCAGCATCAATTTTTTCGTTGGTCAACAGGGCATAACCCTCATGCGTTTCGTGGCCATGATGAAAAACGGATGACATGAAGCATGAAAAGCCTTTCTCTTTCGAATATAAAATAACCGGTAAAGGAATAGTTGCATGGTGCATGTGACCGTCGGATCCTTTGTAAGATAAAAAGTGGAATTCGTGGGCATCCATAATATGGCCGAAGATCACTTCGTTGGCATCAAAAATCTTCTCTTTTTTAGCACCTTCTCCTGTTGGTTCAGGATTAGCAAAAGCAGCAGTATAAAAAAACACTAAACTTACGCTGAAAACCGCTACCAGTAATGATTTGATGCTCTTTGACGCCATAGTATTCCTGTAATTTGGCGCAAAGATAAGGATGGAGGGGGGAAATTAAAAATTGATGGGGAAGAATTTAGGAAATATTGTCCTTGTCCATATCTTCTCTAAGTTTTTTGATTTTTTCAAGCTCGATTACATCTATCTGGTCTTTTGGGCGGTTTACTGCCTTTTTATTTGCAATGAGCTGATTTATATGAAGAAATGGCACTTTTACCCCCTCAAAATCGCCAATTGTTGCAATCGCTAAAGATTGTTCAAAAGTAAAATCTTCTAATCCGATCATACTAATCAGTATATCAAGCCGTAAACCGTTGTTTAGCGTAAAATCGCTCCAGCCGGGAACGAATTGCATCCTGTGCATCATATAGTAATCACCCATTTCGGCTTCTTTAAAAGCCAATCGTAAATTATTTCTGTTTTCAAGTGTATCCTCTATCCAGATATCCATATCTCCGGTAAAACGCTGATAACCATGAATATTTGTGGCAAAACCACCTACTGTAATATATCTTACATGATAAGTGTTG
Source organism: Ferruginibacter sp. (assembly GCA_016786725.1). Taxonomy (GTDB): domain Bacteria; phylum Bacteroidota; class Bacteroidia; order Chitinophagales; family Chitinophagaceae; genus Ferruginibacter. The sequence goes on from JAEUVU010000013.1 coordinate 311,270, forward strand.
AGACATTTCCAAAATTTTAATATTTCAGCATCAAAAATATCCATGATGGAAAATGAAACTATCAGAACGATTTATAAGGCTTATGTATAAAAGTACCTTTTTTTAATGTTTGTTGTATTTTGTATAAAGATGTAGCAAACAAAAACCTTTCCATGTGAGTTCTTTTCAAAGCATCTTTTAATAATGTCAAATCTTCCTTTTCATATGCAGCTTGTGCTTCAGAAACCGAACTCTCTTTTGTTTTTTCGATATGATAAATGTCAGAAGGCATGCTGCAATTTACAATTTTTTTAAATCATGCTCCTTTGCTTTTCAAACTGCATCTTGTGCAACTGGTAATAAAATCCCTGTTTTGCCAGTAATTCATCATGGCTGCCTATTTCTTTTATTTCGCCCTTATCCAGTACCATAATTTTATTGGCTTTACGGATAGTAGAAAGACGATGAGCAATAACGATAGAAGTACGGTTTGCGATCAATTTGTTGATGGCATGTTGTATCAATGCCTCGCTTTCGGTATCAACTGATGAAGTGGCTTCATCCAGTATTAAAATTGCAGGATCATACAACAACGCTCTTACAAAAGACAATAACTGCCGCTGTCCCAGCGATAGCGTAGCGCCTCTTTCCATTACATTATAATCATATCCACCGGGCAACTGTAAAATAAAATCATGTACGCCGATCATTTTTGCAGCCTGTACCACATCCTCCTCTTTTATATCGGCATTGCGGAGTGTAACATTATCTTTTACCGAGCCGCTGAAGAGAAAAACATCCTGCAACACCACAGCAATATTAGCCCGCAGGTCATCCAGATAATAATGCTCAATATCGGTATCATCAATGCTGATACACCCTTTATTGATATGGTAAAGGCGATTAAGTAAACTAATGATGGAAGTTTTGCCGCTACCCGTGTGACCTACAATGGCCAGTGTTTCGCCGGGATTAATGCTGAAGCTGATATCTTTTAAAACGTACTGCTCGTCAATGTAAGCAAACCAAACTTTATCAAATTCAACCTTGCCATGTAATTGCTTTGTTGCAATAGTGCCCTGGTTAATCGTGGTATCCTCATTATCCAGTACTTTAAAAACACGTTCACTGGCAATCATGCCCATCTGAAGCACATTGAATTTATCGGCTATCACACGCAGCGGCCTGAAGAGTAAATTCAAACAAAGAATGAATGCTGTGATCACACCGGCAACTTCTTCGGCTCTTAGTTTTTGTGCAATGGCATTTGCTGCATCGCCCGAAACAAGCACCTCTTTTGCAGCCCACCAAACCAATAAGCCGATTGACAAAGCCATCACCAGTTCAACCACCGGAAAAAAAACAGAGTAAGCAAAAATGGCTTTGATATTAGCATTGCGGTGTTCTTTATTGATGCTGTTAAACTTTTTGAATTCACGTTTCTCTGCCGCAAATGCCTGGATAATTGCCATGCCGGTAATATGTTCCTGCACAAATGCATTGAGGTTGGCAACAGCATTGCGAACCCGTATGAATGATTTATTCACGCTTTCTTTAAAAAAATAAGTAGCAATAATTAAGACAGGAAAGGGCGCAAGGCAAACCAAGGTTAACTGCCAGTCAACCATAAACATGTAAGTGAGTACAGAAATGATTGACAATAAATCGGCAATAATGGGTATCAACCCGTCGCTGAAAATATCATTGATGGATTCAATATCGTTGATGGTTCGGGTAGTGAGTGTGCCGATGGGGGTTTTATCGTACTGTGTTAAATTAAGATGCAGTATCTTTTTGTAAGTACTCACACGCATGTCTCTCACCACGCTTTGCCCAAGTGAAGCAGTGAGAAAAGTAAAGGAAAAACGCAGGCCTGTTTCCAGCAATAGTAGTACGATCTGGATCAACGTGATCTCAATGATAAATCCTCCCGGCCCGTTTATAAAATGTGAGACTGTATTGTTTTTGATACCGTCATTAATGGTAAGCTGGATGAGCAATGGCCTTAGTGGTGAAATAACTGCAAGTACTACCGCCAGGATCAATGAGCTGTAAAATTTATTTTTATAAGGAGCGGCAAAATGAAATACCCTCCGCAACAACGAAAAATTGAAAATTTTTCTTTTTGCTTTAGGTTGATCGGTCATTTAGCAAAGGTATGGGGGTTTTGAGTTTGGTGTTGAGAGTTTTGGGTTGAGCGGGTTAAAGTGTTACTCACCTGTATTCCTAATTCCCAATTCTTAATTCCTAATTTGTATTTACTCCTGTGCCATATTATTATATCCTTTTAAAAAAATGGCCCCCAGGTTTTTATAAGGAGGAATATAATTTTCCCAGCTATCCCTGATAGACCTGTTTGTATCTGCAGCAAATAATTTTGTAAGTGAGGCCCACATTTTTTTCCATACCAGTTTTTGGCCCGATTCAAAAGTTTGATTCAAATAATTAAGAATGGGCCTGTTAATATCGCCTGCACCAATCTCTTTGGTAGAGATAATATGTGCATCAGGATTTACATCAATTATATCATTCAGGTTTTTAAAGCCACCGCAACTGCCCAGCACCACAACTTTAGCATCGCCAGCCATACGCCGGATGGTACGTGGCAGCCAGTAACTGTGCCCACGATGTACTACTACTGCAGGATGCATGCCGTTTTCAAAAAGGTAATTGTTCAGGTGTACCTGTGCACTGTCATCCAGGTTGGCATCGTTATCCAGCGGGCGATTGGCATAAATCCAAACCTTACCTTTTTTAGATTTTATTTCGTACCACTCACTGCTGTAAGTAATGTTCCACTCTTTTGGAGAAAAAGAACTGATAAAAGAAGGGAAAAAAGTTTTTCCGTCTTTATCGCCATACCAGTACACCTGCTGCACAATTCTGCCGCTGTCATCTCTCAGGTCTTTATTTTCTATTTCGTAAATGGAAGGGATGCCGAGCAGTTTGGTCAGGTCAATCTTGTTGGTAGTATCGGCTGATAAAAAAATTGTTTTTAACAAACCATAGATTGTTTTGCCCCGGCTGTTGTTTTTTTCAACGCCTTCTTTTTCATTTGCAATTACGTAACTGAGTATGGTGCTTTGTAATTTTTTATCGGCAATGCTGCTGTAAGAATCGGCCACATCTATTGCATCTTCCAGGTTGTTGGTCTTATCGAGGTTGGCAATAAATTCACGCATTAAATTTTCAGATGAACTTTGAGGCATGTAACTCAAAAAATTATCAAGCTTATTAAAGTTGGCCGTCATTTTAATGAACTTCTTAAAAAAATCATAGTTCACATTGTGCAGTAAAGAATCGGTTCTTGGTACTTTACCCAACCGTTGTAACATACGCTGGTAGCTATGTTTAAAGCTTGATGTATAAATATCACTTTCACCCATTATCATCATAAAATACAGGTCAACTGCCGATAACGAATCTGTGGCACGCATACGTGTGTTGATATTGCTGAGATCGTGCAGTTCATTGATAGGAGTAATAAAATGCTGAATGGCTTTGCTCTTTAAAACCTCTCTTAATCCATTGGCTCCAAACATGGCAACGGGTGTGTCTTTCACGGGGCCGGTAATTCTTTTTGAATAATCAATTTCTGTTTGTACCAGCAGCTTAAAATACCCTACACTATCATATGCTTCTCCTTTTCTGTCAATATATTTTTTTATATCCTCAATACTTTTCTTCCCTTTAAGAATATCATCAAGAAAGGGAAAATATAACAACGCATTGGGGGTTTTACTAAGTTCAACAATTGTTTTAACAAGGGGGTTACTGTTGCGGTGTATCAGCATCCCCACTTTTGAATTGGAAGCCTGGGCAATATTGTAAACAGCCGTGGGGTTAAGCAAAGTACTCTTTACAACCAGTGAGTCAGCAAAAGGTTCGCTAACGTATGGCTCAATGGTTTGAAGGATTTTATCCGGGTAAAGTGAACAGTATTTTAAGTACAATATCTTTTTGCTATCGGCATATCCTTCATTTTCTGCAAAAACTTCAACAAGGATTTTACCTGTTGCATAGGGCAATTTTTCAATTTCGGATGCCATGCTCAGGCTGTCAATATCGGCAGCCATAATTTTTTCAAATGATTCAACTAACTCCGGTGTGTTTGCTGGATTGAACTCTTTTGACCGGTAGTTGTACCTGAATTTTTTTAATAAAATTTCTATATAAGTCAGGTATCTTATTTTATCATTATTGGTAATGATCTTTTTATGTTGTTCAACAAAATCTTCCAGTTCATTAATCTTATTGGTAAAAAAGCCGGTTATAACCAGGTTCGTTTCTGGTTTGTGTGTAATGTTTACCTGGCCATCAGTTTTTCCGTCCAGCTGGTCAATCTGTGCCTGCTCATTATCAATTTTGTCGTGAAAAAGCTGGCGGTATATGGGAACGATTACAGAGTCCTGGGCAGCAAAGGCAGGGGTAAAACTTATAAGTATTAAACAACTGAGTAAATATCTCTTCATAGTACATTGCTGCTGCGCCTTCGTAAAATTACGCCGGCAGGCGGATATATATCGTTTTACGGGTCAAATTTATTGTTAATGAATCGTTTTTGCTTAACAATTTGATAATACAAAACGGTGTGCAAACATTGTTCCTGATTAAAGGTAAAGACTATTTTTGCGCCGTATGAGCGTAACAAATTCTGTTAAAAAAATACTGATTGCTGATGACGAACCGGATATCCTGGAAATTATTCAATACAATTTGCAGAATGAAGGTTACGAAGTAATAACAGCAAAGAATGGCAACGAAGCCATTGAACAGGCAAAACGCTCTCAACCCGACCTGATCATACTTGATATAATGATGCCCGGTAAGAATGGGATAGAAGTTTGCAATCACCTGCGTTTACAACCGGCATTCAATGATACACTCATCATATTCTTAACAGCTTTAAGCGATGAAGGAACAGAGGTAAAAGGCCTGGAAACCGGTGCCGATGATTTTATTACCAAACCCGTAAGTCCCAAAGTGCTGGTAAGCAAAGTAAATGCACTTTTCAGGAGGGTAAATAAAGAAGAGACCGGTATTTTACAAATAGGCGGCTTAACAATCGACAGGGAAAAATATATCGTCACTTATCAGGGTAATAATATCATTCTTGCCCGTAAGGAATTTGAACTGCTGGCTTTACTGGCCGGTAAGTCCGGTAAGGTTTTTCTCCGCAACGAAATACTGAACCAGGTTTGGGGAACTGAAGTTATTGTTGGCGACCGCACCATAGATGTACACATCCGTAAAATACGCCAGAAACTAAACCTTGATTGTATAACTACAGTAAAAGGCGTTGGTTATAAGTTTGATCTGTAGTGAAATTCAAAAGTAAAAAGTAAAAAATCAAAAGACCTTAAATTATACACTTCTCCATTTTGACTTTTAACTTTTGATTTTTGCCTTGTACCTTGCAGCTTATTCATCATGCCCACTTCAAAAAACTTTTCACCACAGCAGTTATCAGCAATTACAGCGTTTGGGTTATCGCTGCCAATATCTGTTGGCATTTATGTTTTTAAACCGGTTTGGTGGATTGCCTTGTTATCTTTTGTTGTAATTTTCGCAGGGGCTTACGGTTTAATTGTTTATACCCTGCAAACATTCATTTACCGTAAAATAAAACTCATTTATAAATTCATTTATCAAACCAAGGCAAGCAAAAAAGAAGAGTTTTACTATAAAAATATCCTGCCGCAAAAAAGTATTGATGAAGTGAGGCAGGATGTGGAAACCTGGGCTGAACAAAGAAAAGCCGAGATAGAAGTGCTTCAGCAAAACGAAGCTTACCGAAAAGAATTTTTACAAAACCTGAGTCACGAACTGAAGACACCGATCTTTGCCATACAGGGTTACGTGGATACTTTACTCAACGGCGCTCTGGATAAGCCGGAAGTGAACATAAAATTTCTGCAAAGTACCTCACGAAATATAGACAGGCTGGTGAACCTGGTTGATGACCTGGATTCAATATCAAAATTAGAAAGCGGCGAACAGCTTTTATTAAAAGACAGTTTTGTTGTACAGGATCTGTTAAAAGAAGTTTATGAAACTTTATCCTTTAAGGCAGATGAAAAGCAAATAAAGTGCATTATAAAAAAAGGCTGCGAACAACCTTTGACTGTTTTTGCCGATAAAGAAAAAATACGACAGGTATTCATAAACCTGGTTGATAATGCCATTAAATACGGAAAACAGGCAGGTACTATTGAAGCCAGCTTTTATAAAGTTGACGGCGCCAAAGTGCTTATAGAAATAAGCGATGATGGTGCCGGTATTGCCGAAGAGCACCTTCCCCGGATATTTGAACGTTTTTACCGTACGGATCTTGCACGCAGCCGCAAAGTGGGCGGCAGCGGTTTAGGTTTGGCCATCTGCAAACACATCATAGAAGCACATGAACAAACCATTCATGTAAGGAGCAAAATTGATGTAGGCAGTACATTTGGCTTTACGCTGCAGAGCAGGAAGGATTGAAACTTTACCTGATTATCATTACTGTTCCCTTAATCGGGTCTTTATCTTTTCCGGTTTTTATAACATAAGTATAAATGCCATTCATGCAGGGCTTGCTGTTACAGGTTCCGTTCCAGGCTGCAGGAGCCTTATTGGTTTTAAAAACCAGTTGCCCATAGCGGTCAAAAACAAAAAGTTCAAACCCGGGGTAAGCTTCCAAAGCATTGATGTTCCAGGTATCATTTTTTCCGTCTGCATTTGGAGTAAATGCATTGGGAATAAAAATGTCGTTATATACTTTTACAAACATGGTGTCGGCTACTGTATTGCAACCCGATGAGGCTGTAAGAATATAACTAAAATCTGAAGGTGGATTTATCAAAGGTTGGGTTGTGTAAATATCATCAATATATAATGGAGGCGACCAGGAATAGGAAATTCCCTGGCCTGTAACAGTGCCGGAAAGCTGAAGTTTTTGCCCTTTCAATATTGCTTTATCAGGCCCTGCATTAACGGAAGCCAGGGATGTTAAAGTGATGGTGGAAGTAGCAGTATCGGCACAGCCAAAGGCATTGGCAACAATTACACTATACGCCGTTGTTTGTGCAGGCGAGGCTTTGGGGTTGAATATAGTGGCATTAGAAAGCCCTGCCGGCGGAATCCAAAAGTATGGAGGGCCGCCGGCTGCCAGTAATTGTATACTGTCGCCCAAACAAATTGAAGCACTTGCAAAAGAAGTGCTGGCCAGGGGCGCAGGGTTAACAACAATTATTGTTGAATCTTTTTTGATGCAGCCAACCGCATTTGTTACCGTTACATAATATTTACCACCGTTGTTTAGCTGAATGTTTGTTAGCAGAAGTGGTGAACCGGATCCTGCAAATCCATTAGGGCCGTTCCACTGATACTGGCTGCCGCCTGTGGCTGTTAAAGTTATATTGGTTCTTTCACAAACAGGGCCGTTATTGATAACTGTTGTTACGGGAGTTGGGTTTATAATTACGCGGAGGGGTTCAGAATTTATTCTGCATTGCGGCGAACCCAAATTCCCGGTTTCTGAAACTGCCAGCCGGTATTCATAAATACCAGCCAGTGTATTGGCAGCAAATGTTTTTGATAGAGACAGGGTATTTTCTCCGGAAATATCAGCCCATGTATTGTTATTTATCCTTTCCTGCCATTGATATACGGGGTTATTAATTCCACCTGATACGGTACAGGTAAATGCATAATTGCCGCCGTTGCCTTCGCACAGCGATGTGGTGTTAGAAGCTACACCGGTTATTGAAGGGCTAAGCAAAGGGCCGCAGGGGCGAAAAGTGATATCATCAAGCGCCAGATCGTTACCGCATCCACCCTGTGCATTATTAAAAATGCGCAGCACAATATCTGTAACTCCAACAGGTGTTGTAAAGAAAAATCCATATTGTTTCCAGAGGGGAGATGAAAGGGGGGCTATGTTGCCCGTGTTATATGTTTGTAAAACGGCACCATCAGTTTTTTCAATACTAAAAGTTAGATTTGGTTGATTTGAATTGCCGTTGCAGCCCGAAGAAAGAATTACATTCATGATCCAGGCCGCAAATTCGAATGTAGTGTTGCCACATAAAGCTCTTACGGTATCAAGGTAAAATGCACTGGGTTGAACAGATGCATTAACCAACATAAAATATCCATTGGGGTTACCGGTATGGTCGCCGTTAAAGCTGTGCCAGGTATTGCCAAAACAGCTACTGGTACTATTTCTTACAGTATAGAAACCGTCATTCGGGCAATCGTTAGCTGAGTATTGATAAGTGGTGGTTGCCGCGGCTAATGGAGGACCAGGGTTTGTACCACTCCCGAAAGTATTGTTTACAATAGGGTCGCCCAGACTGCCCAGGCATAGCTGCCCATTACAAATATTAATTGCAGAAAAAAAAATTAAGATAAGAGTAAATTTTTTTTGCTTCATTGATTTATGCTAAGTTATACAATCAATTTTTTAAAACATCAGGCCATTTTACAAATTACACATATAGAAACTATACGGATTTCAATGAAAACCTGAAAATTGAGAATGGCGGTTATTTAATAAATTCTTACCTTCAATTATTGATGCTTGCTAACGAACTCATACACCATTTAATTAATGAGATTGCTTTACACAACAGTGAAAAAGCATATAAAACACTGTTCATGCAAATGCATGAAAGCCTGGTTGATTTTGCAACGTCCATATTAAATTCAACAGAAGACGCAGAAGAGGTTGTATCTGACTTTTTTATTGTTATATGGCAACGAAGGGCCCTGCTGCGTGCAATAGAAAACCCCAGGATGTATTTTTTTACGGGGGTTAAAAATGCAGCGCTAAACAAGCTAAAATCCCTTAAAAACACACGGAATAAAAATATTGAATGGGAAACTTCCCTAAAGAGCGTGTTTTTTAATCCGGAAGAACTGATGCTTTCTGCCGAAATTGTGAAGGAGGTAATGAAGGCTGTTAATGATCTACCGCCTAAGTGCAGAGCAATTTTTAAATTAGTAAAAGAAGAAGGCCTTAAATACGCTGAAGTGGCAAGCCTGCTGGATATCTCAGTTAAAACCGTAGAAGCCCAGATGGTCATAGCCCTTCGCAGAATAAAAACCCACAGTGAATTTAAAAACCAGTTCCCCGAGCTGCATTATATCCTTACCCAAAAAAAATAAACTTTCTTTTAGGGGTATCACATTGTTTTTATTGTCTTATTGCTAACTTATCATCAATTTTTTTTAATTGAAAGAAGAAAAGTACTGGATTTTATTGTCAAAAAAGATAACCGGCGAAGCTAATGCCGGCGAACTGGAGGCATTGGAAGAACTTATAAATGCCAATCCGGAGTGGAGATCCATTATGGAAAACCTCCAGGAACTCTGGAATTCCAAACCTGCACAGGCAGGTGGGGTTAGTTACCAGAAAAAGGAAGATGCCTACCTGATTCACATCAACAGGTTGAAAGAAAAGGCGCCGGATTTTAAAGCAAGCGCCGAACCATTTGCCAACGAAGCAAATATTGACTTTCAAGCTCAAGAAAAAAAACCATTTTATAAGCATTGGATCAGTTACGCAACTGCGGCTGCACTTATTGCAGGTATCTTCTTTATATATCAATTTGCTGCCAAAGAAGATCATAAAGAAATCGCCTCTCTCAAAAAGCCGGCTAATGAAATAAACATTAACCCGGGATCAAGGACCCGGATTCAACTGCCGGATGGATCGCTGGTATGGATAAATTCAGGCAGCAGGTTAACCTACGACAACTCATTTAAAGGCAACAGCAGAGAAGTGCTGCTGGACGGCGAAGCCTATTTTGATGTAGTTAAGGATGCGAAGCATCCCTTTATAGTACATACATCTGGTATTGATATAAAGGTGTTGGGAACCGCTTTTAATGTAAAAGCCTATAAAGCCGAACCCGTTATTGAAGCCACTTTAATACATGGATCTATTGAAGTGATTAATCAAAACCGGCCCGGTGCTCCAGGCGTTATGCTGAAGCCACACGAAAAACTTATTTACAATAAATTTCCTGTTGCTGATACCAGGGACCAGCGTGCAGATGTAACCATACCTGCTGAGGACGAAGCGTATTCTATTACTATTAAACCCCTGAATAAGAATATTGCCGATACCGATATTACTGAAACGGCCTGGGTTTATAACAAGCTAACTTTTGAAGATGAAAGGTTTGAAGACCTGGCGTTGAAAATGGAAAGATGGTACGACTTAAAAATTACTTTTGAAAGTGAAAAACTGAAGGAATACCGGGTTAGCGGTTCATTTGTAAATGAAACGCCCGAAGAAGCCTTTAATGAACTTAAATTTCTGTTGCCTTTCAAATATTCAATAAAGAATAAAGAAGTAAAAATTATGAGAAAATAAAAACGGGAAATGTTGCAGCATTCCCCGTAAAAAATAAGTAGCAAACGGACACTGCTTTATGCGGCCCGCTTGTATTTTTTAACACCAAAACCAAATATATGCAAAAAAGTGTACTTACGGGCCGGAAAAACGGGCCAGGGACGCTTCTAAAAACACTGCTTGTTATGAAGCTCGCCATTATTATTTTGTTCGCTACCAGTTTGCAGGTAAAAGCTAACCCGGCCATAGGCCAGCGGGTAAGCCTTAACCTGAAGCAAACAGAGATCAGGAAAGTTTTGAGGATGATAGAAGACGATGGGCATTACCGTTTTCTGTTTAATTCAAAACTGAAGGCATTAAAAAATAAAACAGATTTTTCTGCCCAAAACCTTACTGTTTCCGAATCGCTCAACAAATTATTCAACGGAAGCAACCTTACTTACAAATTACTGGAGAATAATGTGGTTGTTGTTTTTTCTACCAATGAAGAAGAAAACGACAAGATTAAAGTAACCGGGCGTGTCACGGGAAGCGATGGAATGCCTGTTGCAGGTGCCTCGGTTGTACAAAAAGGCAGCAGTACCGGTACATCTACCGACAACAACGGTGTATATACCATAACTGTTGATGATAATGCCACCCTGCTGATAACCAGTATTGGTTATGAAGCCCAGGAAGTAAAAGTAAGCGGCCGTTCTGTTATAGATATAAGGTTACTTGCTTCTACCAGGCAGTTTGATGAAGTAGTTGTGATAGGTTACGGAACTGCCAGCAAAAGAGACCTTACAGGAAGTATTACAAAAGTAAAGGGCGAAACCATTTCGGTTCAGCCAAACAGTAATGCACTTTCTTCATTACAGAATAAAGTTGCAGGTGTTAACATAGTAAATTCTGCCGTACCTGGTTCAACACCGGATATCAGGATAAGGGGTACTATCAGTATCGGCAGTATCAGGCCGGTATATATTGTTGATGGTATCTTCAATGATAATATTGATTTTGTAAACCCAAGTGAAATTGAAAGTATCGAAGTATTGAAAGATGCATCTTCACTCGCTATTTTTGGTATCAAAGGCGCTGCAGGCGCTATTATAGTAACAACTAAAAAAGCTAAGGCCGGCCAGGTAAATATCAATTTTAATACTACTTATGGAGCTAAAAAATTAGTAGATAAGATTGAACTCGCAAATGGTGACGAATTCCGCAGCCTGGCAACATTTGAGGCTAATAACCGTGTTTTTGACGACCCCAGTAATACATCTTACCTGAGTTTTATAAACAATGTTGGTGGCCCGGGTTTATCAGCCTTCCCCGGCAATACCGACTGGATTGATGCAGTTACCCGTACAGCAAAATTCAGTAACACCAACCTGAGTATTGATGGCAGTACTGACAAAAACAGGTTCCATTTTGGTTTAGGCTACAGTTATGATGAAGGCCTTGTGAAGCATGTAAAATACGAACGCCTTAACCTGAATGTGAATGATGAGTTTAAAGTAAGCAAACGTATTAAAATTGGATTTGGGGTAATAGGCTCCAAAGAAAAACTTCCTTACAATAGCGGCGCATTGGAAAATGCAAGAAGATCATTACCCATTGTTCCCTCTGAAACCAAACAGTTTTATACCAAAAATCCTTACGGTGTTGATTCTGGTTTTTATAACCTGTACTCAAACACCCCAATCATCCAGAATTCAGAAACCAATCCATTGGCCACCCTGGAAAACAACTGGGATAAAAAAATTGATGATAAATACAGGCTTGTTGGTAACTTCTTTGTTGATTTGAATGTTACTAAAGACCTTAATTTTAGAGCTACCTGGTATGCCGATATGAGCTGGCGTAACAACAGGGAGTACACACCTTTGTACGACCTGTACGATCCTACTGCTGCAACACCGGCTACTGCCATATTCAACAAAAATGCACTTACTGCAGTAAGGCAGGATCTTATTAACATGCGTAATTTTCAGCAGGATTATATTGCTACTTATAAAAAGAAATTCAGGGATCATTCAGTTACTTTAACTGGTGGCTTTACAACTTACTATCACTATTACGAACAGGTAAGTGCCACATTAACACAAAAAACCCCCGGTGTAAATATCATCCCCAACAATAAAAGATTCTGGTATCTTAACTCAGGTTTTGGAGATACAAGAACTATAATTGCCCCTTCAACTTTCCAGGATGAATATGCTACAGTTTCAGGACTGGGAAGATTGTTTTACAATTACAAAAACAAGTACTATCTCACAGGAAGTTACCGCAGGGATGGTTCAAGCCAGATCAACCGTGAATATTCAAAAAAATGGCAAGGTTTCTGGGCCATCGGTTTAGGATGGGAAATAAGCAAGGAGAAATTTATGGATAATCTTAAGTTCGTAAATTATCTGAAAATAAAAGGATCAACCGGGGTATTGGGTAACTATACTACACAAAACAGGGCTTATCCGGCTTATCCCGGTATTTCCAGCAATTCATCGGCTGTATTTGGAGATAACCTGATACCGGTTATTACACCTGATTATGAGGTGGACCCTAACCTTAAATGGGAAACAGTACAGGCAACAGAAGTTGGTATTGAAGGAGACTTTTTAAACAACCGTTTACATTTTGAAGCAAATTATTATCACAAAAAAACAAAGAATATTCTTTACATCCCTTCAGCTTCCGGTAATGCTTTGCCAAGATTAACCAATGTAGGAGATATCGAAAACAAAGGTTTTGAATTTACCGCAGGATGGACTCAGAAATTATACAAAGACCTGACCCTGGTAGCAACGGGTAACCTTACCACTTACAAAAACAAGGTATTATATCTTGCAAATCCTAACAGAAATCCATCTTCAAGCGAACAAACACCAAACCAGGCCGAAACCGGGTTCCCTATTGGTTATTTTTATGGGCTTGTTGCAGATGGTATTTATCAGTCTTATGCAGATATTCTGGCTTCGCCGGTGAACACAATCAACGGTGGTGGTGTTAAACCAGGAGACCTTAAATACAAAGACCTGGATGGCAATGGCATCATTGATGATAAAGACAGGACAAATATTGGAAATCCAACACCAGATTTTACCTATGGATTGAACCTTGCTTTCAAATACAAAGCAGTTGATCTTAGTGTTGATCTTGCAGGCAGCTACGGAGCAGAGATATACAGGGTTTGGGGTACATCTGAGCAAAAGAACTCGGTGTATAATTATCCAAAATATTATACTGAAGCATGGACAGCGGCAGGTACTTCTAACTGGGTTCCTATTGTAAACTCAAGCCACCTGGTTAACCGTGCCCCTTCTACTTATGGTATTGAAGATGGAAGCTACTTCAGAATAAGAAACCTGAGCCTTGGTTATACATTGAATAAACTGCCAAGAATAACACATATTAAAAATCTGCGTCTTTCGGCCTCAGTACAAAACCTGAAAACATGGAAGCGTAACATAGGTTATTCTCCTGAATTTGCCGGCGATGCATTAGGCTTTGGGATGGACTTTGGCGGTGCAGGAAGCGCTTTACCAAGAGTAATGACTGTAGGATTAAACGTTAACTTCTAATTCTGTAAAAAATTAAAATTTCGAAAATGAGAACATATAAAAAACAGGTAGCCGGGTTTGTAATTGCAGCTTCGGTTATTGCCCTCTTTGGAGGATGTAAAAAATTTCTGGACAGGGAACCCTTAAGTATTGCCCAGATTGATGTGAGTGTTGGAGCGTTGGAAGGTAAAACAGTTGGTTTGTATGGCGCCATCCGTAACTCTGCTGCCCAGCCATATTGCGGAGATGGTTTTCAGGGCATAGCCTACATTGCTATGAATGGCTTCCGCTCTGATGATGCAGAAATAGTAGCTGATCCCGGAGCTTCGGCCTGGCATCAGACATACGATAATTTCCAATACACCAAAGATGACTGGGGTGCTGGTTTATATTGGGATAAGCATTACATATTTATAGGGCTGTGTAATGATATACTGGACGAAGCGGTAAAGCAAAACTTAACCGATCCGGCTTCAGTAATCAATACTGCAGAGGCAAGGTTCTTCAGGGCATACTCTTATTTCGACCTGGTAAGAACTTACGGTTCGGTACCTAAAATTGATTTTAAAGTGAATACGCCTGCCGAAGGCCAGATTGTAAAATCTGATACAGCAGCAATTTATGCACTCATAAATGATGATCTTACTTTTGCAGAACAAAACCTGCCTGTTAACTGGGACCCAAAATATGCCGGAAGGGCTAATAAATGGGCTGCAAAAAGCCTGCATGCAAAAGTATTGCTACAACAGCGCCGCTATGCAGAAGCATTGGCCATTTGCAGAGATGTAATAAACAACGGCCCCTTCACTCTGTATTCTCCTTACTGGAAAATGTTTAAAAAAGAAGGGGAGCTTTGCCCTGAATCTATTTTTGAAATACAGGCACATAAAACTGCCGGTGATGGAAACACTTACTGGAGCAGGCTTGGCCAGTCCCAGGGTGTAAGGGGTTCCGGTACCTGGGATCTTGGATGGGGATGGAATACCCCAACACCTAACCTGGTTGGGGCATACGAAGCAGGAGATGTTAGGAGAGAAGCTACTATTCTATACTCTAATCAAAGTGATGGCGGTACTAATACAGGTGGTTACGGAGCCACACTTCCAAACCTTACCAATGCATTGTACTGGAACAAAAAAGTGTATAATCAATATAGCGATTACCTGGCAGCAGGATTAGGTACCCCCAATAATGAAGCACAAAATACCTGGGTTAACCAGCGGGTACTTCGTCTTTCAGATGTATTGCTGATGGGTGCAGAAGCTGCCAATGAAACAGGAGCAGGAAACCCTGATGCGGTAACCTGGGTTAACAGGGTACGTAACCGTGCAGGTCTTGGTAATATAGCTTTTGTAAGCCAGGCACAAATGCGTACTGTCATCAAACAGGAAAGAAGGGTGGAATTTGCGATGGAATTTGAGCGTTTCTTTGATCTTGTAAGATATGGTGATGCCACAAGTGTACTGGGAGCAAACGGTTATCAAAATAAACACCGTTATTATCCGATACCTACTTCTGCATTAAATTCTAACCCAAAACTGGTTCAAAACCCGGAATGGCCATAACATAATTTATAAACTTAAAAAATAACAATCATGCAAAAAAAGTTTCAACAGTTGTTCGCAGCAATAGCAATGATATTGGTTGCGGTATCTTGCCAGAAAATGGACAAGCCTGAACTGGGTACTTATCCTGTAGATGCCAATTCGCCTACAGGTCCGCTGAAGTTTTATGTAGCTTTTGACGGAAGCAGCAGCAATCCGCTGATGAATGCAGTGGACAGCATCAGGGCTACTTTCCCTTCTGATAATCCCTTTACCAATGCCGGCGGTATAGCCGGAAAAGGGGTAACAGGCGTTAACCAGAAATTTATTAAGTACCCTTCATTTAATACATGGGCAGGAAGCAGCAGTGTTTCCATATCTGTGTGGTTTAAACAAGACGGGCAAACAAAGAATAACAATGGCACCAATGGACCCGCCTATATCTATTCAATAAAAGCCGTTGATGGTTTTCACTGGAGCAATGCCGTTAACTTCCTGTTCCTGGAAGGAAACAATACAGCCTGTGCAGTTAAAAGCCAGTTTGTAAGCATTGGTTCCGATAACTGGTTTACATGGGAAGGCGGGCAAATGATAGCCGGGTTATGCGACAATCAATGGCATCACATGGTGCTTACCTACGATGAAACAAACAGCTCTGCAAAACTGTATATTGATGGCGTGCAGAACCCTAATGTAAAAACCTGGGGAACCCATGGCCCTTTAAAACTTGCCACCACCAAAATCAGTGAGTACCGTGTAGGAGCCGGTCCATCAAATAGTTTTGCATCAGACGACTGGCTGGCGTGCAGTTTTAAAGGAGGTCTTGATCAGCTCAGAATGTACGGTGTAGCCTTAACATCAGCTGAGGTTCAGGCTCTTTATGCAAGCAAACGTTAATCATCATTCAACGCTGTTAGTTTCATAAATCAAGTTTCATGCGCAATCAAAGAGGGCCGAACAATTTTGTTTGGCTCTTTTTTTCTCTCTAAAAGATACAGATCTGATGCCGGTAAAAAAAAACACACTGCAGCTTTTTTTGTTGCCTGTTCTGATAGTAACACTATTGTTTTCCTGCAAAGAAAAAAAGGAAACGGCTTTTGAAATACTTTCACCCGCTGCTACCCATATTGATTTTGAAAATAAACTGGAGCAAAGGGATATGTTCAATATCCTCTACTATCTGTATTACTACAATGGCGGGGGCGTAGCCACCGGCGATGTTAATAATGACGGCCTGGTGGATATTTATTTTACTGCCAACAGCAAGGGCCACAACAAACTCTACCTCAACAAAGGAAATTTTGTTTTTGAAGATATTACCGCCAAAGCAGGCGTTGCCGGCAGTGCCGACTGGTGCTCTGGCGTTACCATGGCCGATGTAAATGGCGATGGTAAAATTGATATTTATGTTACAGCCAGCAGCCGGCATCATGGGCTGCAGGGCCACAACGAACTTTTTATAAATAACGGCAACAATACTTTTACCGAAAGCTCAGAAAAATACGGATTGAATTTTTCTGGCTTTGGTACACAGGCCGCCTTTTTTGATTATGACCGGGATGGCGACCTGGATTGCTACCTGCTTAATCATTCTCAAAAACCTAATCAAAACATAAGAGATACCAGTAACCGCAGGCAGTTTGATCCTGTATCCGGAGACCGTTTTTACCGTAACGACCTGGAATCAACCGGTAAATTCACCGATGTATCAGCAGCGGCTGGCATTTACCAGAGCAACCTTGGCTATGGCCTTGGCATTGCTACCGGCGATTTTAATAACGATGGCTGGGATGATATTTACATTGGCAACGATTTTCATGAAAATGATTATTACTACCTCAATACAGGGAAAGGAACTTTTATAGAATCCGGCGCTCATCATTTTAAACATTACAGCCGCTTCAGTATGGGCAATGATGCTGCTGATTACAATAACGACGGTCAGCTGGATATCATTACCGTTGACATGCTGCCGCAGGATGAAAAGGTTTTAAAAACCTATGGCAGTGATGAAAACCCTGATACTTACAAATTCAAACTGATGGGGCATGGCTACCAGAATCAGTATTCAAAAAATGCCCTGCAGCGCAACAACGGTAATGGCAGCAGCTTTAGTGAAACAGCGCTGCAAAGCGGTATATCAGCTACCGACTGGAGCTGGGCTCCCTTGTTTGCCGATTTTGATAATGATGGAAACAAGGACCTTTTTATTACCAGCGGTATTGTAAAAAGGCCGGTGGATATGGATTATATACGCTTCGTATCGGACCTGGTTATGAAACAAAACAGCACCGAAACAAGCAAACTGGATAATGAAGCAATTGAAAATATGCCCGACGGAAGCTCCCATCCCTATTTTTATAAAGGAGATGGCAAAATAAATTTTACCGATGTAAGTGAAAGCTGGGGAACCGGTTCTATGAAAGGTTATTTTAACGGAGCCTCTTATGCCGACCTGGATAACGATGGTAACCTGGATGTAGTTGTAAACTGCCTGAATGCAAAGGCGCTGATACTTAAAAATAAATTACCTGCTAAATATACACTCGACCTGGCGTTTAAAGGCAATGATAAAAATACCAATGGCATTGGAGTAAAAGCATGGATATACATCAATGGTAAAATGCAGTACCAGCAACTGATGGGTACAAGGGGGTTTCAGTCTTCCTGCGATTTAAAACTGCATTTTGGCCTTGACAGTGTTCGGTATATTGACAGTATGCTTATAGTATGGCCCAATCAGAAATACCAGTTTTTTAGAAACACACCTGCTACAGGCCTCATTGAAGTAAAACAGATAAATGCAGGCGGTCTTTTTGATTACAATACCTTCTTCCCCCCGGCAAAAAAAATGTTTGAAGATATCAGCAGCCAGGTGGCCTGTAATTGGGCTCATCATGAAAATGATTACCTCGATTTCAATAAACAATACCTTACGCCGCACATGCAATCTACAAGAGGGCCTAAGCTTGCCGTGGCCGATGTAAATAAAGACGGGCTTGATGATTTTTTTGTTTGCGGGGCATCGGGCCAGCCCGGCCAGATGATGATACAGACAGCAGCAGGAAAATTCATCTCGTCTGATACAGCAGTGTTCTCAAAAACAAAAATGAGCGAAGGTGTGGACGCTGTTTTCTTTGATGCAAATAATGATGGCGCACCCGACCTGTATGTGGTAAGTGGCGGAAACCAGTTTGATGATGGTGCGCCTTTTCTAAGCGACCATCTTTATATGAATGATGGCAAAGGTCATTTTAATATTGCCGATGCAGCTTTACCTGCCATGCTGAAAAATAAATCATGTGTTTCTGTTACGGATATTGATAAAGATGGCGATGCCGATCTTTTTGTGGGTGGCCTGGCCGATGCAAAAAAGTTTGGAATAGCGCAGCCGTCTTATTTATTGCTGAACGATGGCAAAGGTATTTTTAAACTGGCTGATGCCTCTGTAATTAAACTTAATGACCTTGGTATCGTTACATCTGCTTCCTTTGCTGATGTAAATGGAGATGGATGGAATGACCTTGTTGTTACCGGAGAATGGATGGCAGTAAAAATCTACCTGAACAAAAACGGAAGATTTACTGCTTCAGAGATACCTGCATCTGCCGGTTTGTGGCAAACTGTACATACAACAGATGTAAACGGCGATGGCTTTACAGATATACTTGCCGGCAACTGGGGACATAACACTAAACTATATGCAGGTAAAAATGGCCCGGTGAAACTGTATGTAAAAGATTTTGATGGCAACGGCTCTGTAGAGCAGGTAATGGCTTATACGGTGAATGAAAAAGAATATACTTTTCTTGCCAAAGACGAACTGGAAAGATCGCTGCCGGTATTGAAGAAAGCCTATTTAAAATACAGTGAAGTTGCCGGTAAAACAGTTGATTATATGTTTTATGACCTGTTTAAAGATTATACAACACTTAAAGCTGAAACTTTGGGTTCCTGCTGTTTTATAAATGACGGGAAAGGAAATTTTACAAAAATTGAATTGCCGGAAGAAATTCAAATGGCGCCTGTTTTTTCTTTCAGTGCTTTATCAGCAAACAATAAAGAACCATACATGGCCGCAGGAAATTTTTATGGCGTGGTTCCTTACGAAGGCAGATATGATGCCTTGCTGCCTTCAGCATTTACATTTACCAGGCCCGGAAACTTTAAAATGCAGGCTGCTATGCAGATAGCTAATGGTGAAGTAAGAGATGCAAAATGGATAAGGTATGCAGGAGGAAAGCAGGTTTTGATTGTTGCTCAGAATAATAAAGAACTGGTGTTTTTAAAACCCAACGGGTAATACGGAATTATAACGGTTTTATTTGCCTGTCGGCCAATGATTGATATTATGAAACTACCTATTGCCGCTATCATATTATACACTTTGTTTTTACTGCCGGGCTGCAGCAGCACGCAGTATAAAAATAATTTTAATGATCCACTTCTTTTTTCAAAAACAGTAAAGGAGTTGAATAATGTGGTGATGCAGAATGGTTTTCCGCCTATAATAGCCAGCCGCAATTATGCCTATGCTGCTGTTGCAGCTTACGAAACCATGGTATTGGGCGATAACCGTTTTCAATCTCTCGCCGGGCAGATAAAACATTTACCTCCCATACCGGCACAGGATACAACGGATGTAAATCTTCAGTACGCTTCGCTGCTGGCTTTTTGTAAAGTGGGCGAAGCGGTTACCTTTCCCAAAGGAAGTATGAAAGAATACATAAGTATGCTTGATTCAATGGCAGACGCCGGGAATATGCCTGCTGCTATGAAGGAGGCAAGCAAAAGGCTGGCCGATTCAGTTTCTAATCATATTCTTCGTTGGAGCAAAAAAGATAATTATGCCGAAACACGTACTGCTGAAAAATACAATGTTACCAATGAAGAAGGAAGGTGGGTACCCACAGCACCGGCTTATGCACAGGCATTGGAACCACACTGGAACGTAATAAGAACCATGGTGATGGATAGCGCCAGCCAGTTTACGCCACCCAGGCCACCGGTTTTCGACATGAAAAATAAAGACAGCAAATTTTATAAAGAAGTACTGGCGGTTAAAAATGCAGGCGACAGTCTTACCGATGAACAAAAACACATTGCCGAATTCTGGGATGACCTGGGGACAAGGATGAATGTAGAAGGGCATGTAATGTTTGTAACAAAAAAATTCTCACCGCCAGGCCACTGGATGAATATTGTTGGCATTGCGGCAAAAAAAGCAGGTGCCGATTTTTCTACAACTGTTTCTGCATATGCAAAAACAGCCATTGCAGTTTTTGATGCATTTATACAATGCTGGGATGAAAAATTCCGCAGCAATGTATTGCGGCCCGAAACTGCCATCAACAAATATATTGATGATGAATGGAGGCCTTATTTGCAAACACCGCCGTTTCCGGAATATACCTGTGGCCACAGCACCGTATCTTCTTCTGCGGCAGAAGCGCTTACAGATGTGTTTGGCGATAATTTTAACTATACCGATACATCCGAACTTGAGTTTGGAATAAAAAACCGTTCATTTACATCTTTTCGCCAGGCCGCTATTGAAAATAACTGGGCACGGTTTTACGGGGGTATTCACTATCACAACTCCTGCATCATCAGTACAGAATACGGAAGAAAAGTTGGGACACTGGTAAATGAAAAATTAAAAATGAAAAAGTAAAGCTTATATGAAAAAACAAAATCTTTTATGGCTGGTACCTGCTTTAATGCTCTTTGTATTTGCCGATTGCTCCAAGGGCAGCAGCGGTGGTGGCGGTACGCCAACTCCGCCCACACCCGCCACCAACGATGTTGATATGTGGCTTACAAAACCAGACCAGTCTGCATTGCTGCAAAAACAAACCGGCACACTCTCATTTGTAAGTACGGTAAACAGCTATCCTGTTATTAATGTTGATTCAGCAACATCTTATCAAAGTATTGATGGATTTGGATACACCCTTACAGGTGGCAGCGCTTACCAGATCAACCGTATGGATGCTGCATCAAGAGCAGCATTGCTGAATGAACTGTTTAGCACTTCAGCTATGGGCATAAGTTATTTGCGGGTTAGTATCGGCGCATCAGATCTAAGCGCCGAAGTGTTTAGCTATAACGATATGCCTGTTGGTATGACGGATCCAACGCTTGCCAATTTCAGTTTATCAAAAGATACGGTAGATGTTATTCCTGTATTAAAAGAGATACTCGCCATCAATCCAAACATCAAGATCATGGGCTCACCCTGGAGTCCGCCGGTTTGGATGAAGAGCAACGGCAGTTCAATTGGTGGATCTTTATTAACGGTATATTATGGAGCATATGCAAAATATTTTGTGAAGTATATCCAGGCTATGCAGGCAAAAGGGATCCGCATTGATGCAGTTACAATTCAGAATGAGCCACAGCATGGAGGCAACAACCCAAGTATGCTCATGTCAGCAACAGAGCAGGCTAATTTTATAAAGAATAATCTCGGTCCCGAATTTGCCACAGCAGGCATCACCACTAAAATAATTGTGTGGGATCATAATTGCGATAATCCAAACTATCCCATTTCAGTTTTAAATGATGCGGCTGCCAAACAGTTTATTGATGGATCGGCATTTCATTTATATGCAGGAGATATAAGCGCTTTGTCTGCTGTAAAAACAGCTCACCCCGACAGGAACCTTTATTTCACCGAACAATGGACTGGCGCCAGTGGTAGTTTTGATGGCGACCTGAAATGGCATATCAAGAATGTAATAATCGGCTCCATGCGTAACTGGAGCAAAATAGCATTGGAGTGGAACCTGGCCAGCGATGCTACTTATGGCCCCCACACACCGGGCGGTTGTACCGAATGCAAGGGAGCGCTGATGGTTAACGGAACATTGGTGCAGAGAAATGTGGGATACTACATTATTGCCCATGCCAGCAAATTTGTTCCTGCTGGTTCGGTTCGTATTCAAAGCAACTTAATTACAAACCTGCCTAATGTGGCATTTAAAACCCCTGCAGGCAAAAAAGTGCTGATTGTTGTAAATGAAAGCGGGGTTGCCGAAGGGTTTAACATCGGCTACAAAGGAAAATATGTTTTCACCTCGCTGAATGCAGGCGCAGTGGCAACCTATATCTGGTAATAACAGCCATCATTGGCCGCTATATGATATTGAAACAAAAAAATAAAAGCAGTGTATTGGTAATTCTTGGCCTGGCGGCCAGCGTATTTATTTTGGTGCAATGTATGGATAAAGGCAGGGAGGCTGAAGAACCGGTAAGTTTTGCGGCCTATGCAGGTGCAGAAAAATGTGCCTCCTGCCACAAAGAGGTATATGAAAAGCATTTGCAAACGGCACACTATTTAACAGGGCAGCCTGCAACGGAAAATTTTATTACCGGAAGATTTAGCGAAAACAGCAACGGCTATTATTATACACCGGATATTTTAGTAAAGATGCAAAAAAGAGACAGCGGCCTGTACCAGGTTATCTATTACAGGGGAGAAGAAAAAATGGCAATACGCAAAGATATTGTTATCGGCTCCGGCGTAATGGGGCAGTCTTTTTTAAACTGGCGGAACGACAGGCTTTTCCAGATGCCCGTAACTTATTTTACTGCTGCAGCACAATGGAGCAACAGTCCAGGCTTTCCTGCAGAAAGGGTGATGACAGACCGGCCAATTACATCCCGCTGCCTGGAGTGTCATGTTACTTATGCAGAAGGAAGTGGCGGCGATACTTTGGAACCAATAAATTTTGCAAAGGATAAAATGATCTACGGTGTTAGCTGCGAAAAATGTCATGGCCCGGCTGCAAAGCATGTAGCATTTCAAACTTCCAATCCTGAAGTGAAAACAGCAAAATATGTGGTTAACCCCGCCAAACTTAACAGGCAACAACAGCTTGATGTTTGCGCAGTTTGCCATGGTGGCAAGATGCAGAAGCTAAAGCCATCGTTTCAGTTTACACCGGGTAAAAACCTGGCCGATTATTTCAGGATGGATCAGGTACAGGATGTATCTCTTGCAGGAGGTGAGGTGGAAGTACACGGAAACCAGTATGGCCTGCTTAGAAAAAGCAAATGTTTTACTGCCAGCAAAATGACCTGCAGCAGTTGTCATAACACACATGAAAATGAGAGGGGCAAAACTGAAGTGTATGTTTCAAAATGTATGAGTTGCCACCCTGCCGGCTCAGCAACATTTAAAACTGCAACACATGTTCAGGTTAAAGCTGTTGAAACAGAATGCATCAATTGCCATATGCCTGCTTTGGAATCAAGGGCTATTGCAGTGCATTTGCAGGGAGAAGAAAAGCCCAGGGCAGCATTGGTACGCTCTCATTTTATCGGCACCTATCCCGATGTAACAAAAAAAATATTGAACAACAAAAAATAAACAGATCATGAATATCAGCAAATTTGGATACCCATTATTGTGTGTTTTACTTGCCGCCTGTAATGGCAACGAAAAAGCAGCACCGGCATCAGAGCCTTTCAGCATTGATGGAAAAAAAGTGGTTGTATATACAACAGCAGACAGCAGCAACCTGCGGCTATCAACTACCGACACACTTGATTTTGCAGAAAAGAAACAGCCCTTTGAAAACGAGATCACCATTTTTGTTGATCCTTCAAAAACTTTTCAAACTTATTTTGGAATAGGCGCTGCATTAACAGATGCATCAGCAGAAACATTTTACAAACTGCCAAAAGATAAGCAGCAGGAGTTACTGGCTGCTTACTTCAGCACGGATAAAGGAATCGGTTACACGGTAGGGCGAACCAACATCAACAGTTGCGATTTCAGCAGTGATATGTACACCTACGTAAAAGAAGGAGATAAAGAGCTAAGTTCATTTAATATTGAGCACGACAGGAAATATAAGATCCCTTTTATTAAAGAAGCAATGGCTGCATCAGGCAATAAAATGAATTTATTTGCTAGCCCCTGGAGCCCGCCGGCTTTTATGAAAGACAACAACGACATGCTGCATGGTGGCAAACTGAAAATGGAATTTAATGAAAGCTGGGCCATGTATTACACAAAGTTCATTAAGGAATATGAAAAGGCCGGTGTGCCTGTTTGGGGAATTTCGGTGCAAAACGAACCGATGGCAACACAGCGCTGGGAAAGTTGTTTATACACCGGAGAAGAAGAAAGGGATTTTTTAAAAAACCATCTTGGCCCCACTATGGCAAAAGAAGGCCTCAAGGACAAAAAGATCATTGTGTGGGATCATAACCGGGATATGATTTATCAGCGGGCGCAAACATATTTTGATGATGCAGAAGCTTCAAAATATATCTGGGGCATTGGCTTCCACTGGTACGAAGACTGGAGCGGTGGAACACCCATGTATGATAACCTGAGAAGGGTGTATGAAGCATTTCCTGATAAAAATATTTTCTTCACCGAAGGTTGTGCAGAAAGTTTTGACTCAACAAGATACAATGCATGGGTGCTGGGCGAAGAATATGGCCGCAGCATGATCAATGATTTTAACAATGGCATGGTAGGTTTTACCGACTGGAATATTTTGTTAGACGAAAAAGGCGGGCCAAACCATGTGCAGAATTTTTGTTTTGCACCCGTGCACGGCGATACAAGAACCGGGCAGCTTATTTATACCAATGCTTATTATTACATCGGACATTTTTCAAAATTCATAAAGCCTGGCGCCAAAAGAATTATCAGCAGCAGCAGCCGCAGCCAGTTGCTTACCACTGCATTTAAAAATGAAGATGGAAAGATTGTTGTGATAGTAATGAACCAGGGCAGTATTAAAACACCTTACAATTTATGGATAAATGGAAAAGCGGCGCAGGCAACTGCTTTGCCACATTCTATTTCAACATTAATTTTTTAAAAGATATCATGCAGTTAATAAGAACAATAATAACCATCATTGCATCTGTATTTATTTTTACGGGATGCAGTAAAAGTGGTGGCGGCGGCGGAACACAAACACCATTGCCGCCAACGCCCATTGCTTTGGTTTCGGCCAGGTTTGATAATACAACAGCATTAACCGGCTTTACAAATTACAATATCAAACTAAGCCCTGCCATCCGTCTTTCTTTTAATAATGCAGTTGATCGTTCTACTGTTGGCTCTATCACGCTTAAAGAAAACGGAAGTACCGGAGTTGGTGCAGGTGTTAATTATGAGAACGGTGACAGTACAGTTGTGCTCAATCCTTCTGCTGCATTAAAAGCATTGACCCGCTATACAGTTGATGGTACCGCTACTTTGAAATCGGTAAAAGGTGGTGCTATGTCATCCAATTTCAGCATCACCCTCGTTACACAAATTGATTCTACAGATAAATTTCCTGTATTAAGTGATAATGCATTGCTCGATCTTGTACAACAGCAAACATTCAAATACTTCTGGGACTATGGCCATCCTGTGAGCGGCCTTGCAAGGGAACGCAGCAATGCTACACCGGAAACTGTAACCAGCGGCGGTTCTGGCTTTGGTATTATGGCGATACCTGTTGGTATTAACAGAAATTTCATTACACGTGCACAGGGATTGGCACGTATGCAAACCATTGTTACGTTTTTAAAAAATACAGCGCAAAAATTTCATGGCGCTTTTCCGCATTGGTTAAATGGTACAACCGGTGCTGTAATTCCTTTCAGTACGAAAGATAATGGGGCAGATTTGGTGGAAACATCGTACCTGATGGCAGGCCTTTTAACGGCCCGCCAATATTTTAGCGGTGGTGATGCGGCTGAAACATCACTCCGCAATGACATCAATGCAATATGGAATGCGGTTGAATGGAACTGGTTCAGGCAGGGTGGGCAAAATGTGTTGTACTGGCACTGGAGCCCAAACTATAACTGGGATATGAATCATAAAATACAGGGCTGGAACGAATGTTTGATCACTTACATCATGGCCGCTTCATCCACAACGTTTGGTATTCCCCAGGTGGTTTATAAAGAAGGCTTCGCAAGAAACGGATCCATGCAGAACGGCAATACCTATTATGGCTATCAATTGCCGTTAGGTTCTCCAAATGGCGGTCCGCTGTTTTTTGCACATTATTCATTTCTCGGTGTAAATCCCACAGGATTGAGCGATACCTATGCAAACTATCAAACACAAAACACCAATCACACCAAAATAAATTATGAATATTGTAAAGCAAACCCCAAAGGATTTTTTGGTTACAGTAATTTGGTTTGGGGTTTAACAGCAAGCGATGTCCCCAACGGTTATAACGCCAATGAACCTAATAATGATATTGGTGTTATTTCTCCAACAGCAGCCATTTCATCCATGCCATACACACCAACAGAAAGTATGAATGCACTGAAATTCTTTTATTATAAACTGGGTGATAAGATATGGAAGCAATACGGTTTTGTAGATGCATTCTCTCTAAAAGATCTTTGGTATGCTGATTCTTTTTTGGCGATTGACCAGGGACCGGAAATTATAATGATAGAAAATTACCGCAGCGGTTTGATCTGGAATTTATTCACCAGTTGCCCCGAAGTAAAGAACGGGATGAAGAATGTGCTTGGCTTTACTGCACCGTATTTATAAAATATTTTTTGCTTATTATGAAAAAACAATTGACTTTTTTGTTTGCTGTTTTGTTTGTGCTGGCTTCTTGTAAGCAGGGGCAAAAATCAACTGCATCAAAAACGGATGTACAGCAAAATGTAACCATTGCTGCAGAAGATACTGCTCTGTTTCGCCTGGTGCAGCAGCAAACATTTCAGTATTTCTGGAATGGTGCGGAACCGGTAAGTGGCATGGGCCGGGAGAGAATTCATACAGATAATATTTACCCCGATAATGATCAAACTGTTGTAACTAGTGGTGGTTCTGGTTTTGGTGTGATGGCTATTTTGGTTGGTATTGAAAGAGGTTTTGTTAGCAAAGAAGCCGGAAGAAAACACCTGGAAAAGATCGTTCACTTTTTAGAAACAGCAGATCGTTTTCATGGAGCCTGGCCGCATTGGTGGAATGGAGAGACCGGTAAGGTTGTTCCCTTTGGAAAAAAAGATAATGGCGGCGACCTGGTTGAAACTTCTTTTATGGTGCAGGCATTGCTTTGTGTTCGTCAATATTATAAAGATGGTAATACCGAAGAAAAAGCATTGGCAACCAGAGCTGATAAACTCTGGAAAGAAGTGGAATTTGATTGGTACCGCAATGGCAAGAATGTATTGTACTGGCACTGGAGCCCAACGTATGGCTGGCAAATGAATTTTCCGGTGCATGGATACAATGAATGTCTGATCATGTATGTGCTGGCTGCATCATCGCCCACACATAGCATACCTGCTGAAGTGTACACAGAAGGCTGGGCAGAGAATGGAAAGATAAATGATGTGAGCAAGCCTGATGGCATTGCTGCTAACTATCCTTACAAATTACAAATGAAACACCAGGGCGATGCCTGGAATGGCGGGCCTTTGTTTTGGGCACATTATAGTTACCTGGGTTTAGATCCGCATGGATTGAAAGATAAATATGCCGATTACTGGGAAGAGAATACAACGCAGTCACTCATCAATTATCAGTGGTGTGTTGATAACCCAAGTAAGTTCAAAGGTTATGGTGCCAATAACTGGGGGCTCACATCCAGCTACTCGGTAAAAGGTTACGCAGGCCATGCACCAACCACGGAAAGAGACGAAGGAGTTATTTCTCCTACGGCAGCCCTATCATCTTTTCCTTACACACCACAGCAAAGCATGGCCGCTATGAAGTATTGGTATAGCAACATGAAAGATAAGCTTTGGGGACCGTATGGTTTTTATGATGCGTTTAGCGAAGAGCATAACTGGTACCTGCCACGTTACCTTGCTATTGACCAGGGTCCAATTGTGGTGATGATGGAAAACTACAGAACCGGTTTGCTCTGGAAATTATTCATGAGCTGCCCTGAGATAAAAGCTGGTTTAAAGAAACTAAATTTTGAAAGTCCTTATTTGAAATAGTTTATGAAGAAACTTATTGGCTGTTTATTATTTATCGGCTTGTCATTTTTTGCAACTGCACAAACAGAAGTGAAAGTGATGAGCTACAATATACGTCTTGATCTTAAAAGTGATGGCGAGAACTGGTGGGAGAAAAGAAAAGATAGGGTATCGGGATTGATCAATTATTACGAAGCAGATTTTGTGGGCCTGCAGGAAGTGGTACACAATCAATTGCTCTATTTAAAAGATAGTTTACGTGGGTACGGTCTTATTGGTGTTGCCAGAGATGATGGAAAAGAGGCTGGAGAATATTCCTGCATCTTTTACAAGAAAGATAAATACACGGTTGTGCAGCAATCAACATTCTGGTTATCACCAACACCAGATTCGGTTTCATTTGGATGGAATGCTGCCTGCAGAAGGGTATGTACCTATGGTCTTTTTAAAAACAAAAAAACAAAGCAATTATTATGGGTCTTCAATACGCATTTTGATCATATCAGTAAACTGGCAAGGCTGGAATCTGCAAAACTGATCGTTAAAAAAATCGGCGAACTCAATACAAAAAATTATCCTGTTATTGTATCCGGCGATTTTAATTCAAAACCTGTTGAAGAACCTGCACAATACATGATGGCAAATATGCAGAATAGCCGCAACATCAGCAGGCTGGTGTATGGCAATGCGGATACCTGGAATGCTTTTGAGTTCAACGAAAAACCAGACGGCTGCATTGATTATATTTTTGTTTCGAAAGATAACCGTATAGCTGTTTCAAAATTTGCAACCATCACCGATTCATACGATATGAAATATCCTTCGGATCATTTTCCTGTTCTGGCAACTATAAATATTAATAAATGAAATTAAAATACATTTTATTCTTTTGCTTTTTATGCAGCGGTCAGGTAAAAGCACAGCAAAAAACTTACTGCAATCCGGTTAACCTGGATTATGGTTACACACCTATACCAAACTTCACTGAGTGGGGAAAGCACCGGGCCACAGCCGATCCTGTTATTGTGAACTATAAAGGCGATTTTTATCTTTTCAGCACAAACCAATGGGGCTATTGGTGGAGCAGTGATATGCTGAATTGGAATTTCGTTTCCAAAAAATTCCTTCGCCCCTGGAACGGCGGTGTGTACGATGAATTGTGTGCACCAGCCGTTGGTATTGTGGGCGATACGATGATTGTCTTCGGATCAACCTATACCAGCAAATTTACTTTATGGATGAGCACCAACCCCAAAGCCAATGAATGGAAACCATTGGTGGATAGTTTTGATATAGGCGGCTGGGATCCTGCATTTTTCACAGACGATGATGGCAGGCTGTATATGTATAACGGCAGCAGCAATGTGTTTCCGCTGTATGGTGTGGAACTGAACAGGAAAACTTTTCAACCCATCGGTACAAGGAAAGAAATGTATGCTTTGCAGGGATGGCGCTACGGCTGGCAGCGCTTTGGCGAACTGATGGATAATACCTTCCTTGATGCTTTTATAGAAGGCGCTGCTATGACAAAACATAATGGAAAATACTATTTGCAGTATGGTGCACCAGGCACCGAATTCAGCGGCTATGCCGATGGTGTGGTGGTGGGCGATAATGCGTTGGGAGGTTTTACGCCACAGTCAGATCCATTAAGCAGCAAGATGGGTGGCTTTTCACGTGGGGCAGGGCATGGTTCTACCTTTATGGATAACCAAAACAATTACTGGCACGTATCTACCAGCATTGTTTGCGTAAAAAATACTTTTGAAAGAAGGATCGGTATCTGGCCTGCCGGTTTTGATAAAGATGATGTGATGTGGTGCAACACAGCATTTGGCGATTATCCACAATACCTGCCCGGCCATGGCGGTAAAGATCATGGTGCATTTGCCGGATGGTATTTGCTGAACTATAAAAAGCCGGTTACAGTTTCCTCAACCCTGGGCAGTTATTATGCAAACAACGCAGTAGATGAAAGCATTAAAACTTACTGGAGCGCCGCCACTGCGGATAAAGGAGAATGGATACAAACTGACCTTGGAAAAATTTCAACCGTTAATGCCATACAAATAAATTATGCCGATCAGGATGCAGCATTTTTAGGCAAGCAAACAACAACGTATCATCAATACAAATTGTATTACTCTGTTGATGGTGTAAAATGGACGGTACTGATTGATAAAAGCAATAACAAAACAGATGTACCGCATGATTATGTAGAGTTGCCGGCTGCAGTACAGGCACGCTATATTAAGCTGGAGAACATACACATGCCAACCGGCAAGTTCGCCATCAGCGGCCTGCGTGTTTTTGGCAATGGTGGTGGTGCAAAGCCAGCCGCCGTTAAAAACATGTACGTGCTAAGAACTGAAAAAGACAAACGCAGTGCTTACATAAAATGGAACCCCGTTGATAATGCATTTGCTTACAATATTTATTACGGCACAGCGCCCGATAAACTCTACAGTTGCATTATGGTGCATGATTTTAATGAGTACTGGTTTAAGGCGATGGACAGTAAAAAAACTTATTACTTTACCATTGAAGCCATTAATGAAAATGGCGTGAGTGAAAAAATGAAAACGATCACAGTAGAATAAGATGAAGAAAGTATTCTTAAAGATATACCTGCTGCTATTTATTAGCACAACTGTAATTGGCCAGGCACAACCTTTTGCCAATGAGATTGCTGAATTTAAAAAACAGGATTCCATTTCTTTCCCGGCAGCCAAATCAATTCTCTTTGTCGGCAGCTCTTCTTTCAGGATGTGGAAAGATGTGCAGGATTATTTTCCAGGTTATACTATCATCAACCGTGGCTTTGGAGGATCTTCCTTTCCCGATGTAATACGCTATGCAGATGAAATCATCATTCCGTACAAACCAAGGCAAATTGTTATTTATTGCGGGGAGAATGATTTTGCCGGTAATGAAAAGCTGGAACCGGAAGAAGTGGCAGAGAGGTTTAAAACCTTGTTTGGTGTCATCAGAAAAAAATACAAAAAAGTACCTATTGGATATGTTTCAATGAAACCAAGTCCTTCACGTAAACATTTGATGGCGAAGTTTGATGCCGCTAATACATTAATAAAACAATTTCTGGAAACGAGGAAGCGAACTGATTATATTGATGTATATCATGCGATGCTTACAGAAGGTGGTTCGCCCATGCCGGATATTTTTTTGGAGGATAACCTGCATATGAATGCAAAGGGTTACCGTATCTGGCAAAAAATAATTGAACCATATCTTATCAAAAACTAAAGGGCTTATGAAAAAAGGAGTCTTACTTTTTTTTGTTTCGATTGCATGTGTATTATCAGCGCTTGCTGCTGATACGGTCAGGATAGAATCGCCGGATAAGAACCTGGTGTGCAGGATCTTTATGAATAATGCCGGCAACCTTTTCTACCAGCTGGATTATAAAAACAAACCGGTTGTTAAACCATCAGCACTGGGATTTACTTTAAAGAACCCGGCTTTACAATTAAATGCTTTTGATCTGCTTGATAAAACCATTACCAATTCCGATGAAACCTGGGAACCGGTTTGGGGAGAAGTAAAACAGGTCAGGAATAATTACCAGCAGGTTTTGATAATGCTTAAAACAAAGGATGAAGTACAGTTGAATGTCGTTTTCAGATTGTTCAACGATGGCCTTGGTTTCAGGTATGAATTTCCGGAACAAACCAAGTTCAAACACTTTATAATTGCAGATGAACTTACACAGTTTGCATTAACCGGGGATCATAAAACATTCTGGATTCCCGGAGACTACGACACGAATGAATATGCATACTATACAAGCAAACTAAGTGAGGTGGATGCAACCGGCGGAAAGTTTGCGCAGGAAATACATGCTAAAACTTCTTTTGATCCCAATGGTGTGCAAACACCGCTGATGATGAAGAGCGCAGATAATCTCTATATCAATATTCATGAAGCGGCCCTGGTGAATTACCCCGCAATGAACCTGGTGATCAATAAAGGCAATTACACATTCAATGCGCATTTGGTGCCTGATGCAGTTGGCAACAAAGCTTATTTGCAAACGCCAGCAAAAACTCCCTGGCGTACCATTATTGTAAGTGATAAGGCAACGGATATTCTTGCATCAAAAATGATTTTGAATCTGAATGAGCCTTCAACTGTTGCAAACACATCCTGGATAAAACCACAAAAATTTGTTGGCGTTTGGTGGGAGCTGCATGTAGGTAAAAGCAGCTGGGATTACAGTGGCAGCCAGGTAGGCTCCCAGCAAATTGCAAAAGTGCCGCATGGTGCAAATACGGCCAATGTGAAGCGTTATATCGACTTTGCTGCAAAGCATGGTATTGATGCCGTGCTGGTTGAAGGCTGGAACACCGGCTGGGAAGACTGGTTTGGCCAATGGAAAGAAGATGTATTTGATTTTGTAACACCCTATCCTGATTTTGATGTAAAGGAGTTATCGGCTTATGCAAGTTCAAAGAATGTAAAGATCATCATGCATCATGAGACCTCTGCATCGGTTACTAACTATGAAAGATGGATGGACACGGCTTATCGTTTTATGAAGAACAATGGATACAATTCAGTGAAGTCAGGTTATGTGGGACAGATCATTCCACGTGGCGAACATCACGATGGACAATGGATGATAAAACACTATGAAAGAGCGATCAAAAAAGCAGCGGATTACCAGATCATGGTTGATCAGCATGAACCGGTAAGGCCAACCGGTTTGCATCGTACTTATCCAAATTATCTTGCCTGCGAAGCGGCAAGAGGAAATGAATTCAATGCCTGGAGCTTTGGTAATATGCCCGATCATGAAACCATTTTGCCCTTTACAAGATTGATGGGCGGGCCCATGGATTACACACCGGGCATCTTTAAGATAAAACTCAACTACAGTCCCGAAAAAAAAGAACAGGTACATACAACACTTGCCAAGCAACTGGCTCTGTATGTAACGATGTACGGTCCTTTGCAAATGGCTGCCGATCTGCCGGAAAATTATGAACAGCATTTAGATGCATTTCAATTTATTAAAGATGTGGCTGTTGATTGGGATGATACCAAAATATTAGAAGCAGAGCCTGGCGATTATGTAAGCATTGCACGCAAAGCAAAATACAGTGGCAACTGGTTTATTGGTGCTATTACTGATGAAAACAGCAGAATAGCAACATTGCCGTTGAATTTTTTAGATGCAGGTAAAAAATACATCGCTGTTATTTATAAAGACGCTGATAATGCAGACTGGAAGAACAATCCTGAAGCGTATGTAATTGAAAAATTTTTGGTTGATGCAAAAACCAGCATGAAATTGAAACTGGCACCGGGCGGTGGTGCGGCCGTAAGTATTATGCCTGTTGGAAATACTGATGTAAAAAATATTAAGAACTATAAATAACCCTTTCATACTATTAATTAAAAAGTAAAACAACTTTTATGAAGCGTAGCATAATCCTTTTTGCGATTTGCATTTTCTCAATCAATTCTTATGCACAGGATGCAAAAATGAAAACCTTTATTGATGCACTGATGCAGAAAATGACACTGGAAGAAAAACTGGGGCAATTGAATTTACCAGGCTCCGGCGATATTGTAACCGGCCAGGCTGGCAACTCAGACATTGCCAAAAAAATCGAACAGGGAAAAGTTGGCGGATTGTTCAACATCAAATCTGTTGCAAAAATTAAAGAGGTGCAAAAGCTGGCAGTAGAAAAAAGCCGCTTAAAAATCCCACTCATTTTTGGTATGGATGTGATACATGGTTATGAAACGGTTTTTCCAATTCCGCTGGGTTTAAGTTGTAGTTGGGATATGGACCTGATAAAACGCAGTGCAAGAATTGCAGCTGTAGAAGCAAGTGCCGATGGTATAAACTGGACGTTTTCGCCCATGGTTGATATTGCCCGTGACCCACGCTGGGGAAGGATTGCAGAAGGAAGCGGTGAAGATCCTTACCTGGGATCGCAAATTGCCAAAGCAATGGTTACTGGGTACCAGGGTACCAGTTATGCAGGCAATACCAGTATCATGTCTTGCGTAAAGCATTACGCCATGTATGGTGCGACTGAGGCTGGCCGTGATTACAACACAACCGATATGAGTCATCAACGGATGTTCAATGAATACATGCCGCCATACAAAGCTGCGGTTGAAGCAGGAGTTGGATCTGTAATGGCTTCTTTTAATGAAGTGGATGGTGTACCTGCAACAGCTAACAAATGGCTGATGACCGAAGTGCTGCGTAAACAATGGGGCTTTAAAGGTTTTGTTGTAACAGATTATACCGGCATCAATGAAATGGTAGATCATGGTATTGGCGATCTGCAAACTGCCTCTGCAAGGGCATTGATGGCCGGCATTGATATGGATATGGTGGGAGAAGGATTGTTGACTACAACACAAAAATCATTAAAAGAAAAAAAAGTAACACTTGCACAGATTGATGCTGCTTGTCGGAGGATACTGGAAGCAAAATATAAACTGGGCCTGTTTGATAACCCTTATAAGTATTGTGATGAAAACCGTGCAAAAACAGAAATATTCACCGCATCAAACCGTGCCGAGGCAAGATCAACTGCTGCACAAAGTTTTGTATTGCTGAAGAATAACAACAACGTATTGCCTTTAAAGAAAAGCGGAACTGTTGCAGTTATCGGGCCACTGGCAGATAACAAAGAGAATATGCCCGGCACCTGGAGTGTTGCTGCAGATTTTTCAAAAGCAACTTCTTTATTGACTGGTTTAAAAGAAGTGGTGGGCAGCCAGGTAAAAATTATAACAGCAAGAGGATCTAATTTAGATGAGGACAGCTTATTTGAAGACAGGGCTGGTATGTTTGGCAAATCATTGCATAGAGACAGTCGCCCGGCAGAAGTTATTTTACAGGAGGCATTGGATGTGGCAAAAGGTGCTGATGTGATCGTTGCTGCATTAGGTGAGTCTGCCGAAATGAGTGGTGAATCTTCAAGCCGCAGTAATATCTCTATACCAAAAGCGCAACAGGATCTGTTGAAAGCTTTAGTAGCAACAGGCAAACCGGTTGTACTGGTTTTATTTACCGGCAGACCGCTTGCGTTAAAATGGGAAAACGATAATGTGCCTGCTATATTAAATGTATGGTTTGGCGGCAGCGAAGCTGGCTATGCCATTGCAGATGTGTTGTTTGGTGATGTGAACCCAAGCGGCAAACTTTCAACAACGTTTCCGCAGAACGTAGGCCAGGTACCAATTTACTATGCACATAAAAGAACAGGCCGACCCTTAGGAGAGGGCAAATGGTTTGAGAAGTTCCGTTCTAATTATTTAGATGTATCAAACGACCCTGTTTATCCTTTCGGATATGGATTAAGCTATACCAGTTTTACCTACAGCGAAATACAATTGAGCAGTGCTTCTGCAAAAGGCAATCAAACGATTAAGGCAACTGTGAAGGTTACTAACAGCGGTTCAGTTACAGGTAAAGAAGTTGTTCAACTTTATATCCGTGATGTGGTGGGTAGTGTAACCAGGCCGGTGAAAGAATTAAAAGGTTTTCAGAAGATAGAATTAAAAGCAGGTGAATCAAGAGATATAAGTTTCAACATCAGTCCTGAAGATCTGAAGTTTTACAATTACGATCTTAAGTATGATTGGGAGCCGGGAGAATTTACCATCATGATCGGCACCAATTCAAGAGATGTAAAAAAAGCAACCGTAAACTGGGCTAAATAAAATCAATAAAATACATGCTAAAGTATTGTCTAATTGTATTTGCATTGCTGGCAAATAATTTTTGCCAGGCACAAAAAACCATTGATCAAAAAGTTGATTCAGTTTTAAAACTGATGACGCTGGATGAAAAGATTGGCCAGTTAAATCAATACAACGACGACTTGAATGCAACCGGACCAGTTACTTTAGACAGCACCAAAAAGCAGCAGTTATTAAAAGGCCAGCTTGGCTCTTTATTAAATTGTGTTGGGACTTTAAGAACAAGAGCCTGGCAAAATATCGCCATGCAGTCACGCCTAAAAATTCCTTTGCTGTTTGGCCAGGATGTTATTCATGGATACAAAACAACTTTCCCAATTCCATTGGCTGAAGCCTGCAGCTGGGATATGGATGCCATTCAGCTTGCAGCAAGAACTGCTGCTACCGAAGCAAGCGCTTCCGGCATCCACTGGACATTTGCGCCCATGGTTGATATTGCCCGTGATCCACGCTGGGGAAGGGTTATGGAAGGAGCCGGTGAAGATCCACACCTCGGATCTAAAATTGCTTATGCAAGGGTAAAAGGTTTCCAGGGAAATAAATTAGGCGATGTAAATTCGGTAATGGCATGCGCCAAACATTTTGCTGCTTATGGTGCGGCCATTGGTGGCCGTGATTACAACTCTGTTGATATGAGTGACCGGCTTTTGTGGGAAGTTTATCTGCCGCCATTTAAAGCTGCGGTTGATGCAGGCGCTGCAACTTTTATGAATTCCTTCAATGACCTGAATGGCGTACCTGCAACAGGCAATGCTTATCTGCAGCGTGATATACTGAAAGGCAAATGGAACTTTAAAGGTTTTGTGGTAAGTGATTGGGGTTCTATCGGCGAGATGATCAATCATGGAAATGTGAAGAATGAATATGAAGCCGCTTTATCGGCCATTACTGCCGGTAGCGATATGGATATGGAAAGCCGTTGCTACAAAAATAACCTGGCTCAATTGGTAAAGGATAAAAAAGTACCGTTGGCATTAATTGATGATGCAGTGAAAAGGATCCTGCGTAAAAAGTTTGAACTTGGTTTATTTGACGATCCTTATAAATTCTGCGATGCTTCAAGAGAGCAGGCTGCTTTAAATGATCCGGATCATACAAAAGCCGCAAGAGAAATGGCAGCAAAAAGTATCGTGCTGCTGAAGAACCAAAATAATCTTTTGCCTTTATCAAAAAATACCAAAACCATTGCCTTCATTGGGCCACTTGTAAAAGCAGTAAAGCAGAACAAAGGTTTTTGGGATGTGGAAGTGCCGGGTGTTGATTCAAATTTTATTGTATCGCAGTGGGAAGGTTTGCAAAATAAAGTAGAAGCAAATTCAACATTACTATATGCAAAAGGTTGTGAAATTGAAGGAGAAGATAAAAGTGGTTTTGCAGAAGCAATTGATGTTGCAAAGCGATCAGATGTGGTAATACTGAGCATTGGCGAAAGAAGAGATATGAGTGGTGAAGCCAAAAGCCGCAGCAACATTAATATTCCCGGAGTACAGGAAGAATTATTGAAAGAATTATTAGCGACCGGTAAGCCTGTTGTTGTTCTTATTAATACTGGCAGACCGCTGGTGTTTAATTACACAGCCGATAATGCACCTGCTATTTTATATACCTGGTGGCTGGGTAGCGAAGCCGGAAATGCTATTGCTGACGTGCTTTTCGGAGATTATAATCCTTCTGCAAAATTACCTATCAGCTTTCCTTACAGTACAGGGCAAATACCAATTTACTACAGTCATTTTAATACAGGTCGCCCTGCAACCAACGACAGCAACCGAAACTATAATTCTTCCTACAACGACCTTTCTATTTATCCAAGATATGAATTTGGTTATGGATTAAGTTACACCAGCTTTGGCTACAGCAACCTGCAAATGAGTAAAAAGAAAATAAAAGCTGGTGAAACAATTAGTGTTTCATTAGCTGTTACCAACACAGGTAAGTACGATGGTGAAGAGATCGTTCAGTTATACATCAGGGATAAAGTGGGTTCTGTAGTTAGGCCGGTAAAAGAGTTAAAAGATTTTACAAAAATAAAACTAGCAGCAGGCCAATCGAAAACGATTAGCTTTACCATCAATAAAGAGAAACTTTCTTTCTACAATAACAAACTTCAATGGGTTGCAGAGCCTGGTGATTTTGAGATCATGATCGGCACATCATCAAAAAATATTTTGCTGAAGGATGAATTTGAACTGGTGAATTAAAATATTACAGCTTCTGTATTTGCTGCCGTGCCTTAATTACCTGACTCACCCGGTACACCATAATAATGTTTACGATGATGATGACTACAATTACATAGCCCAGCGTATTGTAATGTTCCAAAGGGCTTGTTTTTGTTTTTTGTACTACGATCATTCCGCCAATGGCTGCGGCAATACCACCAGCTATCTGTTGCAAAGAAGAATTGATGCTCATAAATGCGCCACGGTCCTGCATTTGCGGCAGCGCCACGGTAAGCGCCTGTGCAGGCACCATCCTGCTCATGATGCCAATCATCATTAAAATGTTCATCAACACAACAAACCAGAAAGGTATGTGGCTGAGATTGGTATATACTACCACAACAACCATCATCCAGATAGCGGCAATGGTAAAGATGGTAAACTTATCAAACCTGTCGCTTAGTTTACCAACTAAGGGCATGATGATGAGAGAGGAAACTCCGCCTACCATAAAAAGAAGCGAAAGCTGCTCGTTGGAAACGCCGAGGTTGTTTACAGCAAAAGAAGCACCCCAGGGCATCATCATAAACCCGCCGAGCGACATAAGCGCTGTTGATAAAAAGCCGATCCTGTATTCACGCAGCCTGAGCGTATGCCATAAGTGAGTGATGGCATTTTTATCATTCTTTATTTCGAGATGCTGTGTAATGGGTTGCAATTTTAAAATGATAATTATCCAAACTATAAATGCCAGTGCCACGATCATTAAAAAAGGCGACTGCCAGCCCCAGTGATTTGCAATATAAATGCTGATGGGAATTCCTAAAACCTGGCTGGCGCCAAAAGCCATCTGCATATAAGCGGTGGCACGGCCACGTTGCTCTGGCGAAAAAATATCTGCCATTATAGCCATGGAGATAGAGCCGATCACACCGCCAAACAAACCGGTGATGATCCGGGCGGCTATTAATAAGTGATAGTTGTTGGCAAGTCCGCAAAATAAAGTGCCGCCTATAAAACCAATATAAAAGAACAGCAGTAATTTTTTACGATCAAATTTGTCTGCAAAACCAGCCGTTAGCAAACCTGAAATGCCGGCGCTGAATGCATAAGCCGAAACTGCAAAGCCAAATTGCGA
Organism: Ferruginibacter sp.; assembly: GCA_016786725.1. Lineage (GTDB taxonomy): Bacteria > Bacteroidota > Bacteroidia > Chitinophagales > Chitinophagaceae > Ferruginibacter. Next base: position 350,644 of record JAEUVU010000013.1, read on the forward strand.
AGTGGTAAGCTCCATCGATTTCATCAGCATATCGCCCAGTGGGTTCATCACCATAAAATCAAGCATTACCGTAAATAAAGTAAGGGCCAGTAAAATAATGATGATGACCTGGTAGGAAGTGAATTTTGATTTTTCCGGTTTAACAATCTTATCCATAGTTTCTATTTCTTTTCAAATGTACCTGATTATCTGTTTGGTGTTTTAAAAAACCAAAAGCCTGCCATTCGGCTTTATTATTTATCATCCTTAAATCAACTTATATTTAGCAGATGAAACTGAAGATTATTTTGCTACTTGGCGGCTGTATGTACTTTTTGCCGATGAACGCTCAGCTAAGCATGCCTGCTTTCTTTACAGACAATATGGTGCTGCAGAGAAATGTATTAATCCCTGTATGGGGCAAAGCATCAGCCAATGAAAAGCTGGAACTTAAATTTCATAACCAGGTAAAAGTTTTTAAGGCAGATAAAAACGGAAACTGGATGACCAGGCTGGATGGAGAAGCTGCAGGCGGCCCTTATGAATTATCAATTAAAGGAAAGAATAGTTTACTGCTGAAAAATATTTTAGTGGGTGAAGTGTGGCTTTGCGGGGGGCAAAGCAATATGGAGTGGAGTGTGGGCCAGAGTGATAATGCAGCAACAGAAATAAAGAATGCACAGAACCCTTTTATCAGGCATATCAAAATACAGCACCAGGTAAGCTCATTACCGGCTGCTGATGTTAAAACCGATGGATGGAAAGTTTGCAGCACTGCAACTGTTGCGGATTTTACCGCTGTGGGATATTTTTTTGCAAAGCGTATTTACGACAGCATCGGTGTGCCTGTTGGATTAATAAACGATTGCTGGGGCGGCACAAATATCGAAACCTGGATAAGCCGGGAGGCTTTTGAAAGCAGTGATGAATTTAAGGCAATGATCGCAGGCATGCCAAAAGTTAACCTGGATTCCATCACACAACTGATGAAAAAAATCAACAGGCAGCGGATAGAATTATTACAGGGAGCAAAAATAAATGAGGGCGCCGCAAATACATTTAAAGATCCTTCTTTTGACGATTCACAATGGCCGCAATTAAATGCTCCGCAGCAATGGGAAAACCAGGCAATTGGCGACCTGGATGGCGTGGTATGGTTGCGTAAAACCATTATGCTGTCAGAAAGCGATAGTAAAAAGAACGCTGTGCTTGAACTGGCAAAAATTGATGACGATGATATTACGTATGTTAACGGTATTAAGGTGGGAAACACTAACCAATGGGATGCAAAAAGAAAATACAATATTCCCGCAGGAGTTTTAAAAGCCGGCCAAAATGTAATTGCCATACGTGTGGTGGATAATACCGGCGGCGGTGGTATATGGGGCGATGCAGCAGACCTGCAACTAAAACTCGGCGATGCCTCCATTGCTTTAACCGGCAACTGGAAATGGCAGGTAGAGCAGATCCAGGACCGGCTGAGTGAGAATTCGCTGCCATCGCTTTGTTATAATGCCATGATACATCCTTTGATACCTTTTGCATTTAAAGGTGTGCTTTGGTACCAGGGCGAATCTAATGCCGACCGGGCCTGGCAATACAGAACAGCTTTTCCGCTGCTGATACAGGACTGGAGAAAACAATTCAACAATGAAAATGCTCCCTTTTACTTTGTACAACTGGCTTCTTTTGTTACCGATGGAAACAGCAATAACGGTTGCGCATGGGCAGAGCTTAGAGAAGCACAGGCAAATACATTGCAATTGCCCAACACGGCCATGTGCGTAACCACCGACCTGGTAAAAGATCCGAAAGATATTCACCCCACCAATAAGCAGGATGTGGGTAAAAGGCTGGCGGCATTTGCTTTGAATAGCCTGTATAGTAAAAAAATGGTTTGCGCCGGTCCTGGTTACAATTCTATGCAAATAAACGGCGGAGAAGTAATTCTATCATTTAATAATACCGGTACAGGTTTATTTACACCCGATAAATACGGCTGCATAAAGGGTTTTGAAATTGCCGGAGCCGACAGTGTATTTCATTTTGCAAGGGCTTTTATTAAAGGCAACCAAGTTGTTGTTGGTTCAGAAAACGTGAATAACCCGGTTGCTGTACGCTTTGGCTGGATGGGCGATGCTGTTGAATGCAACCTGTTCAACAAAGAAGGTTTTCCCGCGGTTCCGTTCAGAACCGATACATGGAAAACCATTACAAAAGGAAATGTTTATAAGATTGCGAAGTTTAAATAAGTAACACAAAAGCTTTGTCAGGCATTACAGTACATTTTAGTTGGGCATGCATAACCTTAACTTAACATAGCAACCCCAAAAACTAAGTTTAACTTTAATACAAATCTTAACACATGAACTGGACCGTATTGATCATATTTGGTATTGCTGCTATTGCATTGGTCATCTTTTTGGTGGTGCGTAACAAAAAAGACGAAAAGGATTTTGAAGAGCAGATAAATAAAGATTACCACAAAGCAAAGGATGAAGAAGGAGATATAAAAATTGAGGAAGAGACTAAATAAACCACAGATACCCGCAGGGCTTACATTGATTACCGGGCGCTAACATTTTACGAAAATATGATGTCGCTGTCTTTTAAAATAGATGAAACCTGCGAAGGGTTATGTGGCTGAAATGCATACCAGCAAAGCACCAGCAGCAGGCTGGCAAACTTGCTGTCTAAAAAAGATTTTGTTTTATTGATACCCTGGCTGATGGCATTGAAACTGCAGGTAAGCAAATTTTGCTGCATAGCTTCATCATACAGTTTCAGTTCGCCGGAATTATGCTCATCAAAAACGTAGTTATATTTTTTACCGTCAAGCTCCACTACTCCTTTTCCAGATCCGGCTTTCAGTTCCTCAACTGTGCCTATCTTAATACCATATTCATTCCTGATCAGTTTCTTTGGATGCAGAATGCCCTTCTTTTCAAAAGAAAACATTCTTCTGCCGATGTCGCTTACAATCCGGGCAAACCTGGTTTGTTTACTGAAGGAAATGCCGGCAAGAACTTTTTCATCATCCCTCAATTCAAAACTCTCCTGCGATGAATTGCTGTTTGTGTTAACCCATTGCATAACTGTAGCTTTTGATTTTAAGATAGTGTGAATATAATTTCATTTTCTCTTCTTATACCCATGTGCCAAAAAATGTGCCTTAAATGTGAATAGTAACAATTTGGTAACAATAAATTAATGCAAAAAAAGCCACCCAGATAAGAATACCGGGTGGGTGCATGAGTCCTGCGACTACGCTCAGGATTGCTAATTGCTAAGGAAATTTATATAATGTTCAAACCATTATTCCGGCTACAAAGTACACCTCCTATGTTACGGTAAGTTGAATGAAAGATTATGTAAATGTTATGTATCAGGGCATTTTTTGGGGAATAAGATTCCCATTCTGGTCAAAGTTGTCTGTGTTGGTTTCTTTACCATTTTTATCATAAACTTTCCAGGTGCCGGTTTTAAAACCGTGTGTGTAATTTCCGCTGCTTTGCAGGCTCCCGTCTTCATAATAAAATTTTCCGGTGCCGTGATATTGCCCGAATGAATCCAGGGGCAGATCTGCCTGCAACTGCCCGTTTGTATAATAAGAACCAAAGAAGATACGGACATTTTTATCAGCGATGATGATCTGCCTGATGAGCCCTGCAGAATCTTTCATCAACTGGCACACGGTAGAATCTTTTTTATTTGAATAGTATTGGGCAGTTACAAAATCGCTTCTGAGATATTTTTTTTCATAACTGCTGTCGCTTTTTTTAATTACAGAGTCAATAAAAGGAGTTGCCAGTATTTTATTGTTTGTGGTTACGTTTGATTGTTTTTGCCTACAACTGCCTGCCAGTAAAATTAAAAAGGTTACGAAGAAAAAAATAAGTCTCATGATAAAGATTGAAATGTAAATGTATAAAAAAGCATCCACCGTATGGCAGATGCTTTTTTATATTTTGATGAATAATTTTAATTAAATCTTGTCCATCCTTTCCACCAGCTTGCTAAAGGACCAGAAGGGGCAACGGCGCCAATAAAATTGGTTTGTGTAAAGAAGGCGTCTGCAACTTTTGGATTTGCAAAACTGGCCCTTGGTGCAGGAGGGTTTGTATTGGTACCTACAATGCTAACCGCATTTCCAAAAGGAGTAGGGTCGGGAGCAGTGTAATTAAACGGCTGCACAAAGAGGGTGTTTGGTAAAGTACCGTTTAAAATGGTGTTGGCATTTGCAGGTGTTTTAAAATAATTTATCAGGTCGGCTGTGGTGTAAGTAGAACCTGCCGGAGCCGAATACTTAACACTGTCAGTATTACCTCCTAAAAAATTGTTAGCTAAAATTAAACCAACGCCTACGTTTGCAGAAGTAGGGGTACCGGTTGTTCCATCCACATCAATACCCAAAGGCCATCCAACAATAACAGAATTGAATAAAGACATTTCAGAGTTTCTCCTGATGTGAGCACCGGCCCTGTATAATGAGCTTCCAAAATTGGTAGAGGTTGCTCTTGGCCCAATGGCTGTCATGTTGCTGAATACAACTGTTGTTTTTGGTGTAGCAGTAGTGCCGCCGGCATTGTTATCACTTTCAAATGCTTCTGAACGTGACGCATCGGCAATCAGGGAATCTCTTATTGATATGCCAAACTGAACCTTGCCGCTGTAACCGTTATCTGTATCAAAATCGTCATCCTGTGTTTTAAAAGCTACCAGGTATTTACAGTTAACCGTACCGCCAAACCATTCAAAAGCATCATCTTTTGCCAGGTAAGTCTGTACATTTTCAATAACTGTTTTGCTTCCTACTGCAGCCATTGTAAGGCTGTTTACTTCTTTATCGGGTTGAAATGCATAGCCTGCATATTCAATCCTTACATATTTTAATACCCCTGAGTTATCATCAGGCACCGGAGCTGGTACAGCAGCATCGCCGCTGCCTGCTAAACCATCGCCACTGGCATTATTGATACCGCCTTCTACCTCAAACAATCCGTTGGTACCATTAAATGCTGTATTGATGGGGGCCTTGCCGCAAATTACAATACCAGCCCAATCGCCGCTTTGCGGATTAGGGCTTGAAGATGTGAAAATGATCGGTTCGGTAGCTGTGCCGTTGGCAACAATTTTGGCGCCACGGGTAATTACAAGAGCAGCAACATCGGCTCCGCTGAAAGCGCCTTTAATTACAGTGCCTGCTTCGATGGTTAATGTTTTATTATTGGCGATATATACCAGTCCTTTTAAAATATAAGTGTTGGCCTTGCGGAAAATGGTATCAGCAGTAATACGGCCTTCTATGGTTATGGTTTGACCGCTAGTACTGCCGCCGCCACCACCGCCGTTAACTACCACAACCTGTATTTGGCCGTCGGTTTCAATTTTTCTGCACGCAGTATTGCTGATGGCAATAATTGCTGTGAGGATAAGAATGTACTTTTTCATTGTTTTTTATGTTTTAAAAAGTTTAAGAATTATAAATTGTAATTAATGCTGAAATTGAATGTGGTACCAAAACTCCTGGTGAAGCGATAGGCGTCTGTATTTTTCTGGAATGCATCAGAGTTATTTGCATTCTGGTAAAAATATTGTTTGCGGTTAAGGATATCGGAGATATTCATCCTGATCTCGCTTTTGCCTTTTAGTATTTTTTTGGCTAATTGAAAATCAAGTAAAGGGCGTGGCGCTTCGTACACATCTGGCGATGAAGAACCGGCGGCTTTATCACCCACCAGGAATATCCTTTCGCCAATCAGGTTAAAGAGTAATGTGGCATTCAGGCCCAGTTTAGGCACATCATACAGCATACCCAGGTTAACAACATAGTTTGATTGCCCCTGGAGTGTTCTGTTAATTTTGAGGGCAGTGTCGGTAACCTTGCTTTTTATAAGTGATACATTCGATTGGAAAGTGAGGTTTTTTAATCTGGCTGTAATGAACTCCAGGTTTTTTCTGAACTCAATTTCTACACCGGTAGAGTATGCTTTATCAGCATTTTGAAAGTTAAAGGTGCTGGCCCCGCCAATGCCTTCATTAAACAGCTGCTCAATAGGATCATTAAAATGTTTGTAAAACACACCGGCACTGAATACTTCTCCTGGTTTATTATAAAATTCATACCGCAGGTCAAAATTGGTGATCTTGGTACGCTTTAATTTAGGGTTACCTGTTACAGAAGCATTCAATTCAAAATCGTACAAATTAAGTGCAGTAAGTTCTCTCAGCTCAGGCCTGATAACCGTTTGCGAAGCTGAAAAACGGATATTTGTTTTTGGGTTTAATTTATAGGCTGCATTAAGGCCCGGTAAAAAATCGGTTACTTTTGAATACGTGTGGCGTGGATCCCATTTTTTTACACTGCCAACCAATTGATCAAAATGCTCTACCCTCAACCCCCATACAATCCTCAACTTATTAAACAACTCATTGTCGAATTGTATGTAACCGGCATTTAAAATAGTATTGGCAAGATATCGGAATGTACTGCCTTTAATGGCATCAAAAGCAATTTTGTTATCGGTACCGTTTCCAAAATTATAAGGGGCAAATATCTGGCCGGCCGGCAGTTGTTTTAAAGCATCATTATCAAGTGGTAAATAATTTGCAAACAGGTTGGCATCAAACAACCGGTCTCTTATCTGCAGCACGTAACCGCCTTTGATAATGTGTTTAGGTTTAAAGGTATAAGTAAGGTCGCCTCCGGCAGTGTATATATAATCGTTCAGCATTTGGTAAATGCGGCTGCCGCTTGCCTGCGATGTATTGTTGGATAAAATAGCACGATAGGGATTGGTACTGCCTTTATCTTTGGAATACTGCAGCCTTCTCTGATCAGGACTGTAGCCATCTAAAACGGTAAACGCACCTTTCCAGTCAAACTTTAATTTTTTTGTAATGCCGTGCTGGCCTGTAAGCTGTGTGGTAAAAAAGGTGTTTTGTTTAAAGTTGAATTCAGAACCCGTTACATCTTCTGCACGGGTATCATCAATGCCCGATCTTGTAATTACGCTGTTGGCAGTATTTACATTGATGATACTTTTTAAAGAGATCCTGTTTAAATTATTCAACTGTAAAGAAAAGCTTGCCAAAGCGCCTAAGGATGAGTTTTTCAGGTACCTGGTATCGCTAAAATCAATATCAGTATTTTTAAAAGTTCTTCCGTTCTCAAAATTGTTGTGCCTGTTTACAATTTCCTGCCTGCTGTTGTTTTTGCGGTAGGTAATGCCCACAACAGCACCGAGTGTTTTACCAAACAGTTTTGTTTTAAAGCCCCCGTTTATTTCAAAACCTGTATTAAGCGGCGCTGATGTTTGAACAGGTACCCAGGCATTACGCATGGTTTTGCCCAATGCAGTTTTGCTGGCGGCGCTCATGGTATCAAAGCGGCTTTTGGTTGTGTAACCATCGGGCAAGCTTCTTGTTCCGTCATCTATGCCCAGCCAGTCTGTTTTTCCACCTTTGTCTTTATAAAAATCTTTACCAATAGTTTGTGTGTTAAAGCCAGAACTCAGCTGAATATTAAAAAAGTTTTTGGAAGGGATGTCTTTGGTATTTACCTGTATAAGGCCGCCTGCCCACTCGCCGGGGTATTCCGGAACGAAGGCTTTGTTAACTACTATATTATCCACCATGTTACTGGGTATAATATCAAAAGAAAAAGTTTTTCTGTCGGGCTCGGTGCTGGTCAATAAAATTCCATTCAGCATAGCCTGGTTGTACCTGTCTGCCAGCCCCCTTACCACTAAAAATTTACCCTCCTGAATACTGGTACCCGGCAAACGTTTTAACACCTCCCCGGTATTTCTGTCAGGGCTTCTTCGTATTGACTCTGATGATATTACTGAGGCAACAGTGTTGGTTGTTTTTTGAAAACTGATCATGGCATTTACACTTTCTTTACGGGCCGATGTGGCACGTACAGTAACTTCCTCGCCTGTTTTTGATTTTGCATCAAGCGCTATATCAATATGTGCAATACCATCTGAACCGGTTTCAACTTCATTTATTTCTTTACCCTGGTAGTTGGTTGAACTGATTACAAGGGTATATTTTTTTTTCGGTTCGGCATTTAAGGAAAAAGTTCCGTCAAGGCTGGTGGCAATACCTTTGCCTGTTTCTTTTATTAAAACAGAAATTCCAGCCACAGGAGCGCCTGTTTTGGAGTCAGTGATCTTTCCTTCAATTTTACCTTTTTGTGCAAATGAAAATGATATGCTGAGTAAGAATGCAGCAATTAGTAGTAGCGGTTTCATGCCTTTATAATTTACTGCAAAAAGAATACTTGCATGTTATGGCAGCATGAAGCAAATGTTACCCTAATGTTACCTGTACATTACCTGAATGTTAAGCGGAGAAATTAGAACCTGAACTGCACCCTACAGGTAAAAACATCATCTTTAATATCTGTTGTATTACCCGTAAGCTGTGTTTTTTCATTGGCTACCCTGGCATAATACAAAACAATCTTTACATTCTCTGTTAAGTAATTAATATACCCAAAACCAATAGTGTGGTATTTAATGTTAGCAGCGGTAAAATTGCTTCCGGCAGCGCCTATCTCATTGCCTTTTACTTTTGTATTGGGATCGTACCAATCGTATTTTACAAGCAACTGGTGTTTGGTATTGAAAATATGTTGCAGCAAATAAAAATAAGCGCCGTTAAAATTGCGGATATGAAAACCATCTGCACCTGTAACCAAAGCAGTTGGAGTTTCAGAACTGGCTGCAGTACCGGTTTGTGTACCTACAATAAACTCGGCTCTTAACTCGGTTACCAGCCCTTTTTTATTTTTAAATTTTAATTGTGTATTGGCTCCATAATAATGCCTGGGCGATGTGTTATCAATATTATCTGTCGCCGAGTCTACAACAACTTTTTTTATACCCGAAACTGTGTTGGTGGAATATACATACTTTGTATTCTGCACAAGACTTCCATAAAGAACAGAAGCGCCGGCTGCAACAGAGATCTGTTTACTAAGATGATATGGTTTAAGTGAAATATTGCCGATGATATCTTTTGAATTATCAAAATCGCCGGCGGCATTAATACCCTGTCCGTTAAAAACACCAATATCAGCCTTCAGGTATTTTAATAAATTATCTTTTCTCCTGGAATCTAAGGTGAGCATGGCTCCCAGGTCTCTTTCACTTTTCATTAAAATCTGGTTCATCCTTCCTCTTTCGGGACTTTCCCTGTCGCTGCTGCTTAGGTTGGTTTCAAAACCAAACGGCCTTGCAAACATGCCTGTGGTAAATGAAAAAAGTTTAAGGTTGTTTTCAAAAATGCGCCCCCACACATCCCTTACTGTAAACGATCTTTCGTTGGCATCAAACTGAAAGACGATCTGTACGCTTGGTTTTTTACCTTCAGAAAAATGAGCATAATCAATACGCATCCTGCTTCTGCGCAGCATAAAACGGTTACTTACTTTAGAAGAAAAATCGCCTCCTTCAAAAGTTTTTATACCCTTGCTTCCTGCCACCTGAAACTGCGGCTGTATATAAGCGCCTATTTTAAGATGATCGAATTTTTTGTAGAGATTTAATAACCCACGTCCGGTTTCCTTGCTGGTATCTACCATATCCATTAAATACTGGGCCTGTAAAAGATGGCAAAACAAGAACATTACCGCCACTAACAGCAGCTTTTTCCTTAGCATGGTTCAATTTTGCGCAAAGAAATAACAATTTAATATTAACTCTGTGTTATCAAATTATTACCATTTTCGCCCTTTTTATTTTTTTAAGCTTAAAAAGTAATCTTTGCCCCCAAATCAAAAATTATGGCAGGTTTAAATTCAATCTTAAAAATTTTCTTACCCAAAGACCGGGTGTTTTTTCAGCTTTTTGAGAACGTAGCAGACGTTTTGGTAAAAATGGGCGATAAGCTTAAAGAAGTAGTGAACGAACCAAATATTGACGGCAGAACCAAGCTGATAAAAGAACTGGAAGACATGGAGCATGAGAATGATGATTTTACACACCAGATTTTTACTGAGCTGGGCAAGAACTTTATCACACCATTTGACAGGGAGGATATTCATTACCTGGCTTCGGCCCTGGATGATATTGCTGACTATATATATGCATCTGCAAAAAAAATAAATTTTTACAGGGTAAATCCAAACGATACAGGTATTCACAAAATGGCAGAAATAATTTCGCAGGGCTGTGTTGCCGTACACAATGCAGTTACCGAATTGCGCAATATGAAAGACATGCGCCTGATCACCGATGCATTGGTAGCCATCAACAGTATTGAAAACCAGGGCGACGATATTTTTGACATGAGCATTGAAAAACTTTTTGCCGAAGAACCGGACGCTAAGGAGGTAATTAAAAAAAGAGAGATATACCAGGTAATGGAAATAGTAACCGATAAATGTGAAGACGCCGCCAATGTGATAGAAAGTATAATTGTGAAGTATGCCTAATTAATTAGCTAATTAGCTGATGTGCTAATATGCTAATGATAAGCGACCATTAAAGGAATCAGCACATTAGCAAATCAGCACATTAGCACATTGAGAAAAATATGACCTTAGTAATAGTAATTGTTGCACTGGCTTTAATTTTCGACTACATCAATGGCTTTCATGATGCAGCAAACTCAATAGCCACCGTGGTTTCAACCAAAGTGCTTACCCCTTTCCAGGCGGTTGTTTGGGCTGCTTTTTTTAACTGTGTAGCTTATTTTATTTTTCAGGACCATGCCGTAGCAAACACCATCAGTAAAACGGTAAATAAAGAATTTATTACGCTGCCCGTTATTCTATCGGGCCTTATAGCAGCCATTTTCTGGAACCTGTTAACCTGGTGGTATGGTATTCCATCCTCTTCCTCTCATACGCTTATAGGTGGCTTTGCAGGGGCAGCCATTGCACATGCCATATCTTTAAAGGGTGTGGGTATCAGCTGGGGAAAAATTGTAGAATCAGACATTATCATCAAAACCATTCTTTTTATTTTCCTGGCTCCGCTCATTGGTATGGTCATTTCAATTTTCATAACTATTGTAACGGTTATGCGGAATGTCTGGCTCAGGCTTGCTATTATAGCTGCAACCACCATATTCACGGTGTTTTTATTCGATAATTTTGAGAGCAGCAAGATGGATGAAAACCTGCAGAAGTTTTTGAAAATTGATAAATATAAAAAGGAAGTAAAAGAAACACAGGCTAAGAAAGAAAAAAATCCCAATGATACCACGCTTATAAAAGCTTACAATACAGCCAAAACAAAGCTTGATAAAGCAATTCCAAATTATAACAAAATTGCTGTTCTGGTAAATGATTTTGATAAGCTCGGCGCAAAGAAAATTGCCAAACAGGCCGCCGACAGTGGCTGGCTTAAAGATATTGAAGCCAGCAGGCTTAAAGATGATGTAAGAAATGCCAATGATTTTCTTATACTGGAAGCCAAAGCAAGTGATGATAAGAATGCCAGCGCTGCCTATAAAATTGCTAAGGAAGAAACGGAAAAATATAAAGACCCGCTGAAAAAATTCCTGGCAAAGGAAATATCAATTGACAGTACCTTGGCTGCTATGAATGCTATTTACCCGATTAGCGGTGCAAATACTGAAAAAGTAAAAAAGAAAATGACTTCTTTCAGTGCTGAAAAGTCATTGGCAAAAGATATTGACAAGGCTGATAACAGTATGATCGTTTGGGGAATCATTTGCACCTCACTTTTATTTTGCCTGGTTTATTTATATGTTGAAAAAATTAAAACACCTACTGCCTACAAGGTGGCCAATATGTTTAAAAAACTGCAGTTATTAAGCTCTGCCGCCTTTAGTGTTGGGCATGGGGGAAATGATGCACAAAAAGTAATGGGTATTATCGGGGCTGCATTGATTGCAAACGGCACCATTCAAAATTTTTCTGACCTGCCCAACTGGGTACCCATTTCATGCTATGTTGCCATTGGTTTAGGAACCATGAGCGGAGGCTGGAAGATCATTAAAACCATGGGGACAAAAATTACCAAAGTTACTCCGCTTGAAGGTGTAGCGGCAGAAACATCCGGTGCATTTACACTTTTCTTTACCGGGCAAATGGGGATACCGGTATCTACCACACATACCATTACCGGCAGTATCATTGGTGCCGGTGCTACTAAACGTTTATCGGCCGTTCGGTGGGGGGTTACAGTAAACCTTTTATGGGCCTGGGTTTTAACTATACCTGTAAGCGGCTTACTGGCTGCAGGTACTTACTATATCGTTCGCTTCTTTTTATAGATTGAAATGCAGATCATCTGATTTTTTTGTTTTCTTTGTGCAATGAAAAAAATTCTCGTTACCGGTGGCTGCGGTTATATTGGCGCACACACCATTGTTGATCTGATTGAAAACGGATTTGATGTTATTTCTGCGGATAATAATTCACGCAGCAATGAGAATATTTTAGATGCGGTAGAAAAGATAACCGGCAAAGCCGTAAAGAATTATAAAGTTGATCTTTGTATTTATGATGATACGGTTGCTATCTTCCAGGAAAACCCCGGCATTGCTGGTATCATTCATTTTGCTGCATACAAAGCAGTGGGCGAATCTGTAGAAAAGCCATTGCTCTATTTTGAGAATAACCTTAACTCCCTAATCAATATCCTAAAATGCGCCGATGAATTTTTGGTACCCAATTTTGTTTTCTCTTCTTCCTGCACGGTATATGGTAATCCCGATGCAATACCTGTAACTGAGGAAACGCCTATGAAGCCTGCGGAATCTGCCTATGGCGCTACCAAGCAAATGGGCGAAAAGATTGTGGGTGATGCCATGAATGCCAGCAAGAATAAAGCAATTTTATTAAGATACTTTAATCCTGTTGGCGCACATCCCTCTGCATTGATGGGAGAATTACCCATAGGCAAACCCCAAAACCTGGTGCCTGCCATTACACAAACAGCCATTGGCAAACTGCCCGGCATGAAGGTTTGGGGTAATGATTATGATACCCGTGATGGCAGTTGTGTAAGGGATTATATACACGTTTGCGATATTGCCCATGCCCATACCCTGGCGCTTAATTACCTGATGCAAAATAAAAAGCAAACCAATTGTGATGTGTTTAATTTAGGTACAGGCGATGGACTTACGGTACTGGAGATCATCAATGAGTTTGAAAAAGTGAGCGGTGAAAAACTGAATTATGAAATTGGGCCCCGCCGCCCCGGCGATGTGGTGGCTATTTATGCCAATAATGATAAAGCTAAAAACCAGCTTGGTTGGCAACTTAAATATAACCTCCAGGATATGATGGCTACAGCCTGGAACTGGGAACTGAAACTAAAAGAAGATGAAAAATTTTTTAAAAGCCCTAATGCAGGTTTAAACTAAACATCTTTTTCGGTCCGTGTATATTTTCTGAAACTTTGTGGGCAACTTTTTTATTCTCATTTGCCACCCTGCAAATCTTTGTTTTACTTTGCGCCAATCCAAAATTTAAACCTTTCATAATTATTATATGCTCAACGAAATTCAGGTTACCGGTAACAAAGACACACGCAGTGGATTTGGCGATGGTATTTTAGAAGCCGCCCGTAAAAATCCAAATATTGTTGCCCTTACAGCCGACCTGGCCGGTTCTCTAAAACTGAATGGGTTTATGAAAGAATTTCCTGAAAGGTTTATCCAGTGCGGCATTGCCGAAGCCAATATGATGGGTATTGCTGCAGGTTTAACTGTTGGAGGTAAAATTCCTTACACAACCACGTTCGCTAATTTTTCAACAGGCCGTGTTTACGACCAGATACGCCAGAGCATTGCCTACAGCGGAAAAAATGTAAAAATATGTGCATCACATGCCGGGCTTACACTGGGAGAAGACGGCGCTACGCACCAGATACTGGAAGACATTGGATTGATGAAAATGCTGCCGGGAATGACGGTGATCGTGCCTGCGGATTACAACCAAACCAAAGCTGCCACCATGGCTATTGCAGATTATCAAGGACCGGTTTACCTGCGCTTTGGCCGCCCAGTTTGGCCCATTTTTACAAACGACGCCGATTTTGTGATTGGTAAAGCACAGCAGTTTTCAGAGGGAAGCGATGTAACCATTTTCGCCTGCGGCCACATGGTTTGGAAAGCCATTGAAGCCGGAAAAATTTTGCAGGAAAAAGGCGTTAGTGTTGAAGTGATAAACATTCATACCATTAAACCGCTGGATGAAGAAGCAGTTATTGCTTCTATCAAAAAAACAAAATGTGCAGTTACGGCAGAAGAGCACAACATCATTGGTGGGCTGGGAGACGCCATTGCACAGGTGGCAGCAAAACATTGCCCCATACCAATTGAATACATCGGTACCAACGATACTTTTGGCGAAAGCGGAAAGCCTTTGGAACTGTTAAAAAAATATGGTTTGGATACTGACTTTATAGTTGCCGCAGCCGAAAAGGTAATGGCAAGGAAATAGCCGGATTAAACTTTTATATAAAAACCCAATCTTAGCTTCGTAAATTGCAATAGCAATGAAGTGAGATTGGTTTTTTTATGCTCAACTATGACTGACCCACTATGACTGAACATTTAGACGACAAAGAACTGCTGATGCAGTTCAGGGATGCTGCCACCAAAGAACGCAGTTTTACCCTCATTTTAAAAAAATACCAGGAAAAATTATACTGGCATATCCGCCGGATGGTGGTAAGCCACGAGGATGCCAATGATGTGTTGCAGAATATGTTCATCAAAGTATGGAAGGCGCTGGATAACTTCAGGGAAGACAGCCAGTTGTACACCTGGCTTTACCGCATAGCCACCAACGAATGCCTTACTTTCCTTGAAAAAGAGAAGAAAAGATCTTCAGTTTCTTTAAGCGATGTTGAAACCGGGCTTAGCAATAAACTGGAATCTGAAAAGCATTTTGATGCTAACAAACTGGAGTGGAAATTGCAAAAAGCCATTCAGCAATTACCTGAAAAACAACGTGTTGTATTTAACCTGAGGTATTATGATGAGATGCCTTACGAGAAAATGAGCAAAGTACTTGAAACCAGTGAAGGGGCACTAAAGGCCAGCTATCACCACGCAGTGAAAAAAATTGAAGATTTTATACTAAATAGTTAAACTTTAAAGCAAAAAAACAGTCTGAATAGCGTAGATGGAAACCAGGAATGACATATTGAATGAATTAAAAGCCCTTAGCCCCACGCTGGCAGCAATTGAAAAGGTAAATGTTTTTACTGTTCCTGCCGGCTATTTTGAGTATTTGGGTGCTGATATCCTGATGGGAATTCAGACTGAAAATGGAATGCCCCATTCAGTTGATGTTGCAGATGTACCAACCGGTTATTTTGAAACTTTATCAGATTCTATCTTAAGTAAAATAAAAGCGCAGGAAACTGAGAGCGATATTTTACCTGCAGAACTTGCAGGCCTCCCCGGCAAAAATGTTTACGAAGTGCCTGCGGGTTATTTTGATGCATTACCAAATTCAATTCTTGCAAAAATAAAAGCCGAAGAAATTGAAGATGCGGCTACAGAGATTAGAATTTTATCACCCATGCTGTACAGCATTCAAAACGAAAATGTTTTTGAATTACCGCAGGGTTACTTTGAAAATTTAAGTGCTGAGGTTTTAGGTAAAGTTAAACCGCAGGCTAAGGTTGTTACGATGAATAGCCGCAGCCGCAATATCTTTAAATATGCAGTGGCAGCAGCTTTTACCGGCGTGATGGCATTGGGCGTTTTTAAATTTACTGATAGCCCGCCAGATAAGATTGAATTGCCAAACTATGTAAAAATAGGACTGAACGACATTAAAGATGTTGACCAGGAGCTGGCAACAATTTCTGATGCCGATATTGTAAAATACTTAGAGGAAAATGGCACCGATATAAAAACAACGATGGTTGCTAATAGTATAGATGAAAATGAGTTGCCTTCGCAGGAAGATTACCTGCTGGATGAAAAGGCTTTGGATAATTACCTGAACAGTATTAATATAAACGATCTGAAAAATTAAAATAATCATGAAAAAATATTTACTCATATTAACCCTTATGCTTGGCAGTTTTTCTATGGCTTTCGCCCAGGAAAACCCCGGTGGCGATGACCAGGCAAAACAGGAAAGGATCAAGGCATTGTATGTAGCATATGTAACACAGCAATTACAGTTAACACCTGATGAAGCACAAAAATTCTGGCCTTTGCATACCCAGTTTGAAAACGAGCTGATGGGGGTAAAAAAAGATTTGCCGGAACTGGATAAAGAACAGGCACGTTTGAATATTAAGAAGAAATACCAGGACGGGTTTATAAAAATACTGGGTAATAACCGTTGCGAACGTTTTTTTGGAATGCGTGATGCGTTCAGGAAAAAACTCATAGAAAAACGCATGCAAAATCCACAAAGACAAAAACCTATCAGGCGTGGGCAATAAAACAGGTTCTCTAAAAGTAAAAAACTCCCTTACCAGGATTGGCTCCGGAAGGGAGTTTTAATATGCATTTATTCCTTGTTTCCATGCTTCTGTGGCAAATTCACCTTTTTTTCAATTTACTCCCCCTGATTTTTGCCATTCCGCCGCTGTTCCCCTACCTTTGCGGCCTGAAAAAAGGCCTTTTAATAAAAATATCAATTAACAATTATGGTAGAGATTAAACCAGACGAAATTTCCGCAATTCTTCGCCAGCAGCTTAGCAATTTTAATGCAGGCGCCAGTTTGGAAGAAGTAGGAACAGTTTTACAGGTGGGTGATGGTATTGCCCGTGTTTACGGATTGAACAATGTTCGTTCCGGTGAACTGGTAGAATTTGACAATGGTGTAAAAGCAATTGCCCTTAACCTGGAAGAAGATAATGTGGGTGTGGTATTGATGGGCGACAGTGCAGAAATTAAAGAAGGTGATAAAGTTAAGCGTACCGGCCAGATCGCTTCTATAAAAGTAGGAGAAGGCATGAGCGGGCGTGTTATTAATACGTTGGGCGAACCAATTGACGGTAAAGGCCCGATCAAAGGTGAACTGTATGAAATGCCATTGGAGCGTAAAGCGCCGGGTGTAATTTTTCGTGAGCCGGTAAAAGAACCACTGCAAACCGGCATCAAAGCAATTGATGCGATGATCCCTATCGGCCGTGGGCAAAGGGAATTGGTAATTGGTGATCGCCAGACCGGTAAAACTGCTATCTGCATTGATACCATCATCAACCAGAAAGAATTTTACGAAGCAGGAAAACCTGTGTACTGTATATATGTTGCAATTGGCCAGAAAGCTTCTACCATTGCCGGTATCATGAAAACGCTGGAAGAAAATGGTGCAATGCCATATACTACCATTGTTGCGGCTTCTGCTTCTGATCCTGCTCCTTTGCAGTTCTACGCTCCGTTTGCGGGTGCTGCAATTGGTGAGTTCTTCCGTGATACCGGTCGCCCGGCTCTGATCATTTATGATGATCTTTCTAAACAGGCTGTGGCTTACCGTGAGGTATCGCTGTTGTTACGTCGTCCGCCGGGCCGAGAGGCTTATCCTGGTGATGTATTCTATTTGCATAGCCGTTTACTGGAAAGAGCTGCAAAAGTGGTTTCTAAAGATGATATTGCTGCCAAGATGAATGATTTACCAGATTCTATTAAACATTTGGTAAAAGGAGGAGGTTCTTTAACCGCTTTACCGATCATTGAAACACAGGCTGGTGACGTATCTGCCTATATCCCTACCAACGTAATTTCTATCACCGACGGGCAGATCTTCCTGGAAGGTAACCTGTTCAACGCTGGTATCCGTCCAGCTATCAACGTGGGTATCTCGGTAAGCCGTGTGGGTGGTAACGCACAGATCAAATCAATGAAAAAAGTTGCCGGTACTTTAAAACTCGACCAGGCACTTTACCGTGAGCTGGAAGCCTTCTCTAAGTTTGGTGGCGACCTTGATGCTGCTACTAAAAACGTAATTGATAAAGGTGCAAGAAATGTGGAAGTGTTGAAACAACCGCAGTACTCGCCATTTACGGTTGAAAAACAGGTTGCCATCATTTATTTGGGAACACAAGGCTTGTTAAGAGATGTAGCTGTTAAAAATGTAAAAGCATTTGAAGATCATTTCCTGATGGAAATGGAAAACAAACATGCTGATATTTTAGCCGAATTCAAGAAAGGTGTGTTGAATGATGACAGCCTGAAAAAAATGACAGAGCTGGCAAGCGGATTGGCTGCCCAGTATAAATAAAATATTGAACATAGTTTTTATAAAAAGCTTCTCTTAAAGGGAAGCTTTTTTGTTTTGTGTTTGAACCCGGTGGGTGTATTCTTTATCAGCATACAGAATGAAATGCTATATAAGTCATCGGTAGAAAAATTCGAACAGGATTTACCACCTTCCTCTACTAAAAATTAGAAATCCCTGCAATAAAAGTTGAAAGAGTTACGTTTTTTTTACCATTGATAAATCGGCTTTTAGCTGCTTATTCTATTCATTGACCGAAAATTAAAGCACCCCGTTGCTTATTTATTTTTATTTGTGATACGGATTAATAAGTTGAAAGCCTGGTACCGTCAACTTTAATATCCAGATAAACATATCAGAAAAACTAACCCCACAAAACGCAATGAAAGCCAAAATTTACCTTTCGATCTTAATTACTATCCTTTTTATTAACCCCCAAAGTATCGCCCAAACATATAACTTACATTGGGGTACTGCCGGATGGACTGCCGGATCTACATCCGGAACTATAACAAACATCGGCGGTTCGGGTGTTAATGCTACTGTAACCATGGTGAACAGTGCAGCAGGAACATGGCAAAACAGCACCCCAACTGTAGGCCCTGCCGGAAGCATTAACTGGTTTTTACCCGGCCTTACCGCAGGCAATCCTATGGTGCTATGGGTTGATTGGGCAAACCTTACTTCTACAGTAACAACAGCAATTAAATTCAGCCGGCCTGTTACCAATATATCTTTTTATCTGGGAGATATGGATAGAACCAATCCATTGACATATGTTGACAGATTTACTTTTACAGCAACAAATAACCGTGTAGCCGTTCCAAATCCGATCGTAACCAAATTTCAGGCTGCTTTTACTGCACCTGATACCGTTTTGATCAGTGGAAACACTGCTTATGGTAATTCAGCGCTTTCAAACGGTAATTCCGGAACCAGTAGTTTAACAAGCCAGGGAGCAACTATATTAGTACAATACAGCAACCCCGTTGACTCTATAACTTTGTTCTGGGATCAGGGGCCAGGCGCTGCAGGAAATCCTGCCGGACAGGCAGTTGTGATAAGTGATATCGCTTTCAGTAAAGTTATTCCCGAATATCCGCCAACAGCAGATAATTTTACAAACGCACCCATGTCGCAGGGAAATGGGGCTACTGCAATTCCCGGCTTAATTGCTTCGGACCTGGATGGAACCATCGCAAGTTTAAGGATTAAAACATTACCTCCCGCCGCCCAAGGATTACTAAGTATTCCTTGTCCGCCAACTCCTTCTGGTGCTACCTGCACAGGTGGTTTTGCCAATTTAACGGCGGCGGTATTAAGTGCTAACCCAGCGGGAATAGTTTTAACGCCTGCGCAGGCTGCAGCTATGCGTTTTGATCCTGCATCAAATTTTGCAGGCAACGCGTCATTTACTTTTGATGCAACTGATAATAATGGAAATTTAAGCAACACCGCAACTTATATTTTACCTGTAGTTTCTTTACCGCCCGTATCTAATAATATTATGGAAAACAGCATGCCTAATACAAACGGGCCTACTGCCATACAGGGTTTAAGTTCTGCAGATGTAGATGGAACTATATCTTCGTACCAAATAACAACTTTACCTGCACCAGGCGAAGGTGTGGTGAGCATCCCTTGTCCACCAACACCAACAGGATCTACCTGCACCGGTGGTTTTGCTGATTTAACAGCCGCCGTATTAGCGGCAAATCCCGGAGGCATTCCTTTAACGCCAACCCAAATGGCAGGCATGCGTTTTGACCCTGCACCTGGCTTTATTGGTAAAGCAACTTTTAATTATAATGCTACAGATAACAGCGGTTATATAAGTAACACGGCTAATTATACAATTCCGGTTTCAGCTACAGCTACCACAGTAAGGCCTCCATTGGCAGATAATATTATATCCCAGAATATAAATAATAGTTTAGGTAATACAGCCATTCCGCCTTTAAAAGCGAACGACCTGGATGGCTCTGTTGTATCCTACACAATCAGTACCATTCCAAATCCGGTTACGGGTATTTTAAGAATAACCTGTCCTTCAACACCTTCAGGCTTAACCTGCACTGGTGGTTTTGCAGATATCATTCCGGGTACGGTATTAACACCCGCTGAATCGCAAAGGCTGGTTTTTGACCCGGCTCCTGGTTTTACCGGAACGGCTTCATTTACTTATTTTGCCACTGATAATTCAAACTTAACAAGTAATACTGCAAATTATGATCTGCCAATTGTAAATACACCGCCAACAGCAACCAATATCAATACAATTGTGCCATTTAATTCTGCTGCTACTGCAATACCTGCTTTAGCAGGTAACGATGCTGACGGAACTATAACAGGGTACACCATTACAACTGTGCCAACAGCAGTAATGGGTGTATTAAGTGTACCTTGTCCGCCAACACCGGCAGGAGGTACCTGTACCGGTGGATTTGTAGATCTAACCCCGGCTGTTTTGGCAGCCAACCCTTCTGGAATTGCTTTAACACCAGCACAGGCAGCTGGCTTAAGGTTTGATCCTGCAACCGGCTTCAGCGGTACAGCTCCCTTCAATTATACAACAACAGATAATAACGGCAACATCAGCGCCCCGGCGGTTTACAATATTACTATGGATGATCAGCCGCCTGTAACTACTGATATTGTAAATGCAACAATTGCCAATACAGCCGGCCCAACCAATGTAAATGCATTAAACGGCACAGATCCTGATGGAACTATTGCCAGTTATACCCTGTTAGGAGTACCAGATGCAACGCAGGGTATCCTGAGCATACCTTGCCCCGCAACACCTCCCGGCGCTACCTGCACCGGCGGGTTTGCAAACTTAACAGCTGCTGTATTTGCAGCTAATGCTTCAGGTATTTCTTTAACACCTGCACAGGCTGCAGCTTTACGTTTTGACCCTACAGCAGGTTACACAGGCCTTGCAGCATTTAAATACGCTGCTATAGATAACAGCGGTAACCTAAGTAATATCTCTACCTATACTATTCCTGTTTCAGGAGCCGGTAATATACCTCCTATAGCAAGAAATATAACTACTCCGGCCATGGCATCTACAAATGGTGTAACAGCAATACCAACATTGGTAGGTACTGATGATGGTACAATTGTAAGCTATACATTAAACTCAGTTCCTTCTGCATCGCAGGGAGTGTTGAGCATTCCTTGTCCGGCTACACCCGCAGGCGCAACCTGTACCGGAGGATTTGCAAACTTAACTCCCGCAGTTCTGGCAGCTAACCCAGGTGGCATCGTATTAACAACAGCACAGGCGGCAGGTATGCGTTTTGATCCAGATCCGAATTTTAGTGGTAAAGTAGAATTTGCTTACATAACCACAGATAATAACGGCGCAACGAGTGCAGGTGCGGTTTACACTATTCCTGTAACCAGTTTGCCTCCTGTTGCCAACCCGGTAGTAGCACCTGTTATGTCTCATAATAACGGGCCCACTACAGTTCCTGGCCTTATTGCCAGCGATCCTGACGGAACCATTGCAACTTATTATATTGAGTCGCTTCCGGCAGTTTCACAGGGAGTGTTAAGCATTCCTTGTCCGCCAACACCAACCGGTGCAACCTGTTCAGGTGGTTTTGCAGATTTAACTGCTGCCGTTCTTGCCAACTATCCTGTTGGTGGTATTCCGGTTACACCGGCGCAAATGGCAGCAATGCGCTTTGATCCTGCGGTTAATTATAAAGGAAACGTAATCTTCAATTATCATGCAACAGATAATTCTGGCGTTATCAGCAACAGTACCACTTACACTATTCCTGTAAGCGATCTGCCGCCTGTTTCAAACGACATTCTTGCACCCAAAATGCTTAACAGCAACGGACCAACATCCATACCTGCTTTAAACAGTGCGGATGCTGACGGTACAATTGCTACTTATGGTATCAATAGTTTACCTCCGGTGAACCAGGGAGTATTAAGCATTCCTTGTCCGCCAACACCTTCAGGTGCAACCTGTACGGGAGGTTTTGCCAACCTCACTGCGGCAGTACTGGCGGCAAACCCGGGAGGTATTATTTTGACACCTGCCCAGGCAGCAGGCCTGCGTTTAGATCCGGCAGCAGGATATATCGGCAATGTTATCTTTAACTACTCTGCTTATGATAACACCGGTAACCTCAGTAACATTGCTAATTACACGATTCCTGTAGGGAACCCCCTGGCGTTGCCGCTTACGCTGATCAATTTTTCGGGACAAAGAATCAATAAGGATATCGTTGTTTATTGGAAAACAGAAAACGAAATCAATACAGATCATTTTGACGTTGAATACAGCACCAATGGAATTAATTTTGCAAGTGGCGGATTGGTAAACGCCAATAATGGCACTGTAAACAACTACCAGCTTACTTTATATAATTATACCCAGCCGTTGTATTATATCCGCTTAAAATCAATTGACATTGGCGGGGCATTCAAATACAGTAATACCATCGTTATAACTTTAAACGATAAGTTGAAAAAATCACTGACTGTTTTATCAAATCCGGTTACCGATAAAATGAATGTTAAAATAGGGTCGGACCTAAATACAAATGCGTATCTGCGCCTTATTAATAATCTTGGCCAGGTTTTACATACAGAAAACGCCACCCTGGTTAAAGGAGATAATCTTGTAACTATTTCAAAGATCAATGATCTGCCTGCCGGTGTCTATATGCTCCAGGCATTAATTGATAACGAAATGCTTGTGACAAGGGTTATAAAAAAATAAAAAGCAATGAAAGTATAAAAGGAGAGAAGCAATTCTCTCCTTTTTCATTTTGGCAGGAATTGAAACGGTTTTGGCAAAATGTCACTTAATTCAGCTTGGCTTACTCTTTGCGATTTTATATTAAAATCTGAATTATGACAGTTGGAATTTTAATGATATCGCTGGTTTTTATGCTGCTGGGTATGGCGGTTCAGGCAAGGCTGAGAAGTAAGTTTTCTGAATATGGCAAAGTGCCAGTAAGCAGCGGTTTAAGCGGAAAAGAAGTAGCAGAAAAAATGCTGCGTGACAATGGCATTTATGATGTTAAGGTAACTTCGGTAGATGGCTTTTTATCCGACCATTACAATCCTGTAAATAAAACAGTAAATCTTAGTCCTGAAGTATATTCCGGCACAAACGTATCAGCAGCTGCTGTGGCAGCGCATGAATGCGGCCATGCAGTGCAGCATGCCACTGCATACTCCATGCTGATGCTGAGGAGCAAACTGGTGCCGGCGGTAAAGGTCAGCAGCACTTTATCTCAATGGGTAATTATTGCGGGGCTTGGTATCCTTGGTTTTGGAGGTGGTAATCAAACCGTTTTATTGATTGGTATTATTTTATTTGCCGTAACAACCCTGTTCTCTTTGGTTACCCTTCCTGTAGAATTCGATGCTTCTGCGAGGGCGCTAAAATGGCTTGATAATGCCCGTTTAACCACAGCAACCGAACATGTGAAAGCAAAGGATGCTTTAAAATGGGCGGCGCTAACCTATGTTGTAGCAGCGCTTGCATCCATAGCAATGCTGGTTCAATATATCCTTATTTACCAGGCCAGAAGCAGGGATTGATTTTTAACGGCTAAAAAACCACCTTCAGCTTTTAAAACTGTGCATTATTGATTTAAAGAGCGCTTTTATAATTTAAAAGCGCTCTTTTCATTTTCATGAGCACCATCATGCCACAAGGATTTTTGGTATTACAGCAGTTTGAGTATATTTATTTTCTTAAAAATATGATATAATGAACAAGGTGTTAATTGTTGATGATAATAAGGTAATGCGCCTGATGCTGAGTGAGATGCTGAAAAAGATTGATGATATAGAAATTGCAGGGGAATGCGACTCAGCCATAGAAGCAAGATCATTTCTAAGCAAACAGGATGTAGATATTTTATTGCTGGATGTTGAAATGCCAGGTATGTCGGGTTTGGAATTACTAAAGCTGCTGCCCGATAAACCAGCAACCATCCTGGTAACAGCTAAAACCGGTTATGCCATTGAGGCGTTTGAATTAAATGTGATTGACTATGTGGTAAAACCAGTCGCCCTTCCCAGGTTAATGCTGGCAATTGAAAAAGCCAAAGAACTGCTTGCTATGAAACACTCGCAGTTGAATGAAGTAAATCCTGAGCAGATTTTTATAAAAGATAATAAAGTGATACGGAAAGTGATGCTGAACGATATACTCTGGCTGGAGGCCAAAGGCGATTATGTAAAAATAAACACTGCGGAAAAGCAATATATCATCCATTCTACTTTAAAAGCAATGGAAGATAAATTACCTGCCTGCACATTTGTGCGCATTCACCGCGGTTTTTTAATACCGGTTTCAAAAATTGAATATATAGAAGATGGGGTAGCCTATATCATGGGCACCGCATTGCCCGTTTCGGAAACATACAAAAATGATCTTTTAAAAAGGTTACAGCTCATCTAAAACGGCTGCATGAAAAAGCATATAGGATATAATTTCTGGATACTTTCATTAACAGTGGTGCTGATGCTGCTGATAATGGCAGCGCAAATGTTTACTATAAAAAACCTGCGGGGTTTAAAAACCGGAAACCAGGAGGCTGCGGTTATTTTTACAATTAATAACCGCCTGCAGGAAATAGTGAATACAGCCGCTGTACTGGAAACAAGGATGATCAGGAATGAGCTTACCAGGAATAAAACAAAACCGGTTATTGATTCGCTGGTTTCACTGGGCTACAATGGCTCGGTGCTTGAAAAACTGAATGTTGACAGCAGTACTTCCGGTAATTTTTTAAAACTCAACCAACTCATCCGCCGGCAGGTGGCGGTTAGTTTTAAAATAGTAGAAGCTGCAGATTCAGGCGATGGTGGCTTAAAAAAACAGTATGTTGATTCGCTGGCCGGATTAATGCTAAGTGACAGTATTTATAAAGCAGCCATTAATATAGAAAAAGGACTGGAGGCCAGATTGAAAAATACATTCAGCCGTAATACAGAAGCCTCTCAAAAACTATCAGCCTTAAATAAAATATTTGCAATTATTGCACTGGCAGCTATTTTAATACTGGGTACTATTATCATCAACAGGCATTTACGCCAGGTAAGCCTGATCAGGCAATTGGAAAAAGCAAACGAAGAAGTTAAAAAATCAGCGCTCATAAAGGACCAGTTTCTTGCAAATATGAGCCACGAAATACGCACCCCCCTTAATGCAATAAAAGGCTTTAGCAGGTTACTTCATCAAACACCTTTAAACCAGGAGCAGCAAAAATTTTCAGAGATCATTGAAGACTCAAGCAATAACCTGCTCAACCTGGTTAATGATATACTGGATATTGCAAAAATAGAGGCAGGTAAAATGGTTGTAGAGGCAAAGGAATTTGATTTGAAACGCATGCTTCAAACACTTGAATCAATGTTTATGAATACTGCCAGGGAAAAGCAGCTTGAGTTTAGCTGGCAGATTGCTGATGGGGTACCACAATTTTTGCATGGAGATGCCGACCGCATTTACCAGGTACTGGTAAACCTGGTAAGCAATGCCTTTAAGTTTACAGAAAAAGGTTTTATTAAGATTAATGTGTTTAAACAAGCGGAAAGCGATGAAGAAATATCTCTGCAGTTTTGTGTGCAGGATTCTGGTATTGGCATACCGCTGAAGCAGCATGACCTGATCTTTGAACGTTTTCAGCAGGCTGGCAGCCCGCAGGAAAGCATGCAGAAAGGTACGGGCCTTGGGCTGGCTATTGTAAAAAACATAGCCGCATTGCTGGGAGGATCGGTGGCGGTGAGCAGTACAGAAGGCAAGGGGGCTGTGTTTACCGTAACACTTCCGTTTAAAAAGGAAGTTACAGAAGTAACTTCGGGCAAAGGCTTTGGCGCAGATGACGATACACCCATAAAATTCACCGGGGCAAAAGTACTGATAGCCGAAGATAATCAGGTAAACCAGTTATTGATAACAGCATTGCTCAGGCAGTATGGCATTGATCCGGTAATTAAAGAGAATGGAGCGGAGGTGCTGGAAATATTAAAAACACAGCAGTTTGATCTTTTGCTGCTTGATATACAAATGCCTTTACTGGATGGATATAAAACCTGTATTGCTATCCGGCAAACTGAAAACATGCTGCCGGTAATTGCTATGACGGCTTATGTGATGGAGGCGGAAAAAGAAAAGTGTAAAGCAGCCGGAATGAACGGTTACCTTGCCAAACCTTTGGATGGCCTGGAATTGAGGAATGCTTTAAAAAAATACCTGGCAGCATTCATGCTGCCGGGTGGCGGGCAAAACACCATAAAGGTAAATCCTTACCTGTTGCAGCTTGCCGGAGGCGATGAACAGATAGCATCCGTTATCCTCAACCAGATAAAAGATGAATTACCTGCGGAAATCAATAAACTGAAAAAAGTGATCAGCGAAAAAAATACCGGGGCTTTACCGGCTGTCTGCCATCATCTTATAAGCAGCATATCCCCCCTGGGCAATAACAGCAGTGCTATGCAAAAAATTACTGCATTGCAGCAATTGAAAGCCTCTGAAGCAGGGAATACAATTTTGGAAAATGCGGCAGAGGTGATTGATGAACTTGAAAAAATTTATAATAGTTTAAAATAAATTCCAGATCAAAAACCTTTTTATCTATATCATTCTTTGGGCCGCAGGGTTTTTAATAGCCTGTGCCATTATCCTTTTGTGGAACCAGAGTGAAAAAACTGAAAGCCTCACAATTTTTAATAATTTAGAGCACCTGCAGGAAGGAAAGAAAGGATACAACAACCTGGTAGATGAGCTGCTTTTATCGGCCAATGAATTTAATATTTATGGCAAAAGTTCCTTTATAGAATACAATTACCGTGATGACAACAGCACAAATGAACTGCTTATCGGGCAAATTAAAACCAACCCGGAAAAAGCATATCAAACCATTTTAAAAAACAAAATTAAAAGGCTGAAGCAGCAGCAGCCGGTTTCTCCCGATTTTAACGTTAAACCTGTTCCAAAATAATTATGAAAAAACTAATCATCTTTTTAACAGGGGCAATACTGATGTGTTCCTGTATAGGCAATAAAAAAATTGCTGCAGTAAAAAAAAGGGTTTTTGCAATTGAAGCTGCCATCCAGGCGGAAAATACCGAGATTAAAAATATCAGTACGCAGGCCGATGTAAAACTGCAGGAAAATAAAATTGACAGTAATATACTTACCCGGCTGGATAAAAGGCTTGCCAGGTCTCAGGCACAGCTGAATGCTGCACAGGGGCAGGTTAACCAGTTAAATGAAATACTGAAAGACAAAAAAAGCACACGCAAAAATTACAAATCAATTGTGTTGCCCCTGCTCGATTCGCTGCAAAAACAAAATGACGAATATGCAAAACGCCTTTCACTTTATATGATGATCAAAGAAGGGTTAAGTGTTGCCGATTTTAAACAGTTTGATCTCGCTGCCTTCTTTGGCCCCGGCAAGTATCTTATTCCGGAAGATAAAATTGATATTGCCGCTGTTTCTTTTGCACCCGTGGTAGATTCACTAATGCTCTTCTCAAACAAGTACAGCCAGTATGCAAGAACTGCCACATTAATTATCCTGGGTTTTGCCGACGGTACCGGCATCAGCAATGGCAGCGAATTGTATTACACTTTATTAGACGAGTTAAGAAAACCCCAGGCAGAAAAGGAGGAGTTAAATCAAAAACTATCCGAGTTGCGCTCTAAAGAACTCATCAAACAAATGACAGGCCTCTACCTGAAAAAAGCCACCGGTTTTAAAGAAGCAGATAAACTGAAGATAGAATATATCGGCCAGGGCAAAGGGGAGGCGTTACCGGTATCAAGTATTAAAGATTACAGTGTAGATGATGAAAGAAGAAGAATAGTGCTGTGCTACTGGGTGGTGCTTCCGGATTAACAACCCTAATTTCCATTTTAACCTTAAAAAAATATGCCTCACCGAATAAAATCCGGGCTGGCGCTGTTTCGGCTTAGCTTTGGTTTAATAAAGGCGGAGGGTATTAAAAATGAATTTAAGCGTTTTATTCTTTTTAATGCAGGTCCTTGAGTTTAATGGGTTTCTTTTTAGTTTCGTTTTAAGATTCAATGCCGTTTTGTTTACCTCTGCTTCCGCTTTTATTTCTTTTTACCTCTGATATAATGGCTTCTGCCATTTAAAACTAACCAGTATGACCATTCTGAACATCCAGCGGGACGGCTCTGTTAATCCACCATTAAACCCTGATGGTTTAATGGTGAAGATACTCAACGGAAACCTGCAGATAGGAAAATTTGAGAGAGAATCGTACCTGAAAGAATCTGAAAATTATATTACTGAACCGGGCAATGCCCGGGAATTAAAGAATGAGCTCATTAAACTCATCAATGCCAGCATGCCCGAACTTTTCAGCCGGCATTACGTGGTTTACCTATTGTGCCCGCAGGTAATTTCTGCCAAAGTAAAATGGAAGCAGTAAAGCAAAAGGGTTAAAAAAAATAAACCGGCGGTTAACTTATTTTAACCTGTTATAATACCAACTCGCCGAAAATTTATTTTACACCTCAAAAATTGCCGGTTCTTTGTATCAGGTGAGGTTAATACCAGAATTATTCAATAGGCTGTAACCTTTCCAGGTTACGCTTATTGAAATTCTGGTTATCATATCCAGATAATTCCCATTCCTCTTTACCTTCATTTCATTTAAAGCAAACGCTCACTTTTTGTCAATTTGGCTGCTTTATGGTTTTAGCACAATGTTTGAAAACCATAATGGAATATATTTGCTGTAATTAATACCATATTATGAACTTTGGAAAAGAATTTGAAAAATACGCTGTAAAGCATAAGGGCATCAGCAGCAATATGCTGGATGCTTATGTAAAACATAATGTAACCAATCTCACTCCCAACATTATTGAAGAAAGGCCGATGAACATTGCCGTAATGGATGTGTACAGCCGATTAATGATGGACAGGATCATTTTTCTGGGTTACCCCATCAATGATGAAGTGGCCAATATTGTTACAGCCCAGCTGTTGTTTTTAGAAAGTACTGACCGCACCCGTGATATACAGATGTACATCAACTGCCCCGGCGGCGGTGTATATGCAGGTTTGGGTATGTATGATACAATGCAGTTCATCACCCCCGATATTGCCACCATTTGTACCGGTATGGCAGCCAGCATGGGCCAGGTGTTGATGTGTGCAGGGGCGCCCGGCAAACGTACTGCATTAAAGCACAGCCGCATTATGATGCACCAGCCCAGCGCTGGAGCAGGCGGCCAGGCCAGCGATATTGAGATAACCGTAAATGAAGTGAAAAAAGTAAAACAGGAGTTGTACAATATCATTGCATTTCACACTGGCCAGCCGGTAGAAAAGGTTGCCATTGATTGCGACCGTGATAAATGGATGACTTCCATGGAAGCAAAAGAATATGGATTAATTGATGAAGTGCTTATTATGAACCAGAGAAAGCAGAATAAAGAAAAAAAATAAAACAAACCCAGTTATGAATTTTTATAAAAACAACAATATACGTTTTGAAGAGGAAGATAAACCCGAAGGCCAGGAAAACCCGATGGAGAAAATGATGAGCAGCTGGCAGTTTGATAAAAAGTTTATTGAGCAGCGCAAGGTTTTTTTATGGGGCGTGGTAGATGATAAAAGCGCTAAGGATATTACCAACCGGTTGATGTACCTTGAGTCGCTTGACCCGGGTAAGGAAATTACATTCTTTATCAACAGCCCCGGTGGCGTGGTTACCAGTGGCATGGTTATTTACGATACCATGCAGATGATCAGCTCTCCGGTAAGTACAGTATGTATGGGTATGGCTGCCAGCATGGGCAGCATTTTACTCAGCGGCGGCACAAAAGGCAAGCGTTTTATTTTCCCTAACGGCGAGGTTATGATACACCAGCCGAGTGGCGGTGGGCAGGGTACCAGCGCCGACCTGGAGATAATGGCAGAGCAAATAAGGAAAACCAAGCTGATGGGAGCGGAGATATTGGCAAAGAACTGCGGACAAACAGTTGAAAAAGTGATGAAGGATTTTGACCGTG
Source organism: Ferruginibacter sp. (assembly GCA_016786725.1). GTDB lineage: Bacteria > Bacteroidota > Bacteroidia > Chitinophagales > Chitinophagaceae > Ferruginibacter. The sequence goes on from JAEUVU010000013.1 coordinate 380,853, forward strand.
ACTACTGGATGGATGCCAAAGAATCAATTGCTTATGGCATTGTAGATGCCGTTTTGACAAAGATTTAATTTTGAAAACATATATAAAGATAGAAAAGCCTCTTTTTTGAGGCTTTTTTTATTATAAGAGTACAAATGCAACGTTATAATTATGAAAGTTGTCTGAATGATGAATCAGAAAGCTTTTTAGTAGCTTTGTAATTGAGCGATAGATAAAATCAGTAAGAAAATGGCTAAACAACAAACTTTACACTGTTCTTTTTGCGGCCGCAACCGGGATGAGGTTAAAATACTCATTGCAGGGCAGGATGGGCATATTTGTGAGAATTGTGTGGAGCATGCCGAAGAAATTATTGAGCAGGAACTGGGCAGCACTAAAGACAATAAGCACAGCACGGCGCCGGCACATAAACTAACCGTAAGAAAGCCGGTAGAAATAAAAAAATTCCTGGATGATTATGTGATAGGACAGGATGATGCCAAAAAGATATTATCAGTTGCTGTTTACAATCATTACAAAAGGCTTAACCAGAAAGTAGAGAATGATGTGGAGATAGAAAAGAGCAACATCATTATGGTTGGTGAAACAGGTACTGGTAAAACATTACTGGCAAAGTCAATTGCAAGAATGCTGAACGTACCTTTTGCTATTGTTGATGCGACTGTGTTTACCGAAGCCGGTTATGTGGGAGAAGATGTGGAAAGTATGCTGAGCCGTTTATTGCAGGCCTGCAACTACGATGTAGCAGCGGCAGAAAAAGGAATTGTGTTTATTGATGAGATAGATAAGATAGCCCGCAAAAGCGACAACCCTTCTATTACAAGAGATGTAAGCGGCGAGGGCGTACAACAGGGTTTATTGAAATTACTGGAAGGTACCGAAGTGCTGGTGCCGCCACAGGGCGGCCGCAAACATCCTGAACAAAAACTGATAAAAGTAAACACGCAGAACATACTTTTCATTTGCGGTGGCGCTTTTGATGGTGTAGATAAGATCATTGCACGCCGTGTAAATACCAATGCAATTGGCTTTAATGTAAATAAAGAACTACAGGAGTACCAGCAGGATAACCTGCTGCATTTTGTAAATGCCGTTGACCTGAAACATTTTGGCTTAATACCAGAACTCCTGGGCCGCCTGCCGGTTGTAACTTACCTCAATCCTTTGGATGCAGCTACCTTACGTAATATTTTAACCGAGCCTAAAAATGCTTTGATAAAACAGTTTACCCGCCTTTTTGAAATTGAGGGCATTGCCCTGAAATTTGAACCGGCTGTTTTTGATTTTATGGTGAGCAAGGCTATGGAATATAAATTGGGCGCCCGTGGCTTACGCAGCATCTGCGAAAGCATATTGACAGATGCCATGTATGAACTGCCTTCTCAAAAAGTGAAAGAATTTGAGATAACGCTGGAATACGCCGAACGTAAATTCAGTAGTAGTAAGTTGAGTATGCTGAAGGTGGCGTAAGGAAATAAGAATGAAAAATGAATAATTCACAAAAGACCGGCAATTTTAGACGGTCTTTATATTTTTAGAGAAATATATAAACCTGATTTTTTCTTTTCTCCCCAATTTTCAAACAACCCCATATCATTTTAGGTGGTTGTGTTATTTCATTTTATTTTTACACGGTTCCGATGTCTGGTTTTGATAAAAGATGAAAATAGGTATGTGGTACAAGTGTGTGATGCTTCGGCTTCGCTTAGCACAGGCCGCACGATGTAAAATTGAAAAACAAAAGTTGGTAACAAAAAATATAAAATAATCTCCCACATATCCCCCTCCAGAGCGAAGTCGAAGGAAGGGGATAGGGGCAAAACTTACACAACAATGGTAGACGTTATTCTGGGCTTACAATGGGGCGATGAGGGCAAGGGAAAAATTGTAGATTATTTCGCCAAGAACTATAATTATGATGTGATCGCCCGTTTCCAGGGCGGCCCTAATGCTGGGCATACTTTGTATGTTGATGGAAAGAAAATAGTACTGCACCAGATACCCAGCGGTATTTTTCATGAAGATAAAATTAACCTGATCGGCAATGGTGTTGTACTGGATGCTACTACTTTAAAAAAGGAATGTGAGAATGTGGCTGCTTTTGGGGTTGATTATAAAAAGAATCTTTTCATCAGCGAAAGGACGCACCTGATTTTGCCCACGCATCGTGCACTTGATAAAGCAAGTGAAATGAGCAAGGGCCAGGAAAAGATTGGCAGCACTTTAAAAGGCATTGGCCCCACTTATATGGACAAGACCGGTCGCAATGGCCTGCGTGTTGGTAATTTACTGGATAAGAGTTTTACAACCGATTATATCAAGCTGCGCATGAAGCACCAGCGCCTGCTGGATAATTTTAATTTTCATGAAGATATTAATGCCTGGGAAGAAGAGTTTTTTGAAGCCCTGGAATTTTTGCGTGAGTTTAAAATTGTGAACGGCGAATATTTCATCAACGAAAAAATACAAAAAGGGCAACGGGTTTTAGCTGAAGGAGCACAGGGAAGCATGCTGGATGTAGATTTTGGAACATTTCCTTTTGTAACAAGCAGCAATACCATATCGGCTGGTGTCTGTACCGGTTTGGGCATTGCACCACAAAAGATCAAAGAAGTGTTTGGTATTTCAAAAGCTTATTGTACCAGGGTAGGCAGCGGGCCTTTTCCTACTGAATTGCTTGATGAGACGGGTGAGCTGCTTCGCAACACCGGCAATGAATTTGGAAGTACTACCGGCCGGCCACGCCGCTGTGGCTGGATTGATCTTGTAGCTTTACAGTTTGCCTGCATGATAAACGGCGTTACGCAGATCATTATGACAAAGGCTGATATACTGGACAATCTGGAGGAACTGAAAGTTTGCAATGCCTATAAAATGAATGGCGAAGAAAAAAGTTTTGTGCCTTTCCAGATGAATAAAGGTGGGTTGGAACCTGTTTACCAATCTTTTAAAGGTTGGCAGAAAGATATAACCGGCGTTACTGATTTTGCAGGCCTGCCCACCGAAATGAAAACATACGTTGACTACCTGAATGAGTTTTTGGGCGTGCCGGTAAAATACATCAGTAACGGGCCGGGCAGAGACCAGCTGGTAGTAGCATAAGAAATATAAAAAAAACTTCGGATTTTTTTTGGCTATTTAAAACAGATTTGGAAATTTTACAGTAATAATCCACAACGAATTATGACTTTAATATCTGATAACAAAAAAACTAAAGCTATTACAGGCAGCTTCGCTACTGTAATTGAAGCTGCAAAAAAAGCTGCTAAGCCAAAAGAAGAAGATGAGGACGATGACGATGATCTGGACGATGATGATGATATTCCGGCGCCAAAGAAAAAAGGTGCTGCAAAGAAAAAAGCAGCAGATGATGATGATGACGATGATGATGTAGAAGAGGAAGATGACTGGGAAAAGGTAGATGAGGATGACAATTGGGATCCAGATTTTGATGAATTTGATATACCTAAATCTATAGGAAAAAAGGCGGCAGGTAAAAAGCCAGGGAAGGGAAAGGACGACGATGACGATTTTAAAATGGATGATGAGTTTAATGACCTTGGTTTAGATGATGGGGACGGTTTTGATGATGACGATGATGATTTTTAATAAGCATTGGCAACAGGCAAAATAAGCATGTGAAAAAATGTATTTCTTTTCCTGTTGACGACTTAAATATTTTTAAGATACAAATGTTGAATTGGGTAAACCGGTTCAACATTTTTTGTTTGCTGGATAGTCAACAGTATAATTTTGAAAAGCCTGCATTTGAATGCGTGCTTGCGGCAGGATCTAAAGCAAACCTTGAGGCACAAGCTGGCAATGCTTTTAATGCGCTGCGTAAATTTTATGCTGAAAATAAGCATGAATGGCTTTTTGGGCATTTTGGATATGACCTGAAAAATGAAACCGAAAAACTAAGGTCCGATAATTTGGATGGTGTTGGCTTTGCTGACCTGCATTTTTTTGTGCCTGAAATTGTACTTCAGCTTGAAGAAAAGGAGGTTAGGATATTTACCGATGATGGAGCTGAAAAAATTTACCGGCAAATTGTAACAGCTGCTGCTGAAATTAAAGAGACGGGAAACAATGCGGTAGTTGTAAAGAACAGGATCACCCGCCACGGGTATATCAGCATTATTGAAAAACTGCGGCAGCATATTTTACTTGGAGATTGTTACGAAATAAATTTTTGCCAGGAATTTTTTGCTGAGGATGCACATATTGATCCGCTATATATTTACAACAGACTTACAAAACTTTCTCCCAATCCTTTTTCGGCACTTTATAAACTGAATACCCGGTATTGCTTATGTGCCAGCCCCGAACGGTATTTAAAAAAAGAAGGATCAAAGATATTTTCGCAACCAATTAAAGGAACAAGCAGGCGAAATCCTGAAAATGCCGAAGAAGATGACCGGGCTAAAAAATATTTACTGGAAAGTGAAAAAGAAAAAAGTGAGAATGTAATGGTTGTTGATCTGGTGAGGAACGACCTGAGCAGAATTTGTAAGCCGGGTTCTGTGCAGGTAGACGAACTTTTTGGTATATACAGTTTTCCGCAGGTGCATCAAATGATCAGTACCATAAGCGGGGAGGTAGAAGAGGGAAGGCAGTGGATTGATTGTGTGCAGGCCACATTCCCGATGGGTTCTATGACAGGTGCTCCCAAAAAGAAAGTGATGGAATTGATTGAACAGTATGAACAAACCAGGCGGGGCTTGTTTTCAGGAGCTATCGGTTATGTAAAGCCTGGCGGCGACTTTGATTTTAACGTGGTGATACGCAGCATGCTGTATAACCAGGCTGATCAATACCTGTCTTTTCAAACCGGTGGAGGCATAACTTATAACAGCAACCCGGAACTGGAATATGCTGAAAGTTTGCTGAAAGCATCAGCAATGATGAAAGTGCTTGAGTAAGCTCTATTTTATTTTCCTTTTTGATTTTTTGGGAGATGGATAAGAAGTTGATTGGCTCGGCGGAGGTTCCGGATTATCGCCCAGTAAAACCTGAACACACTCATTGAGGATAACATATTTATTGGCTAAAAAAAGCTGCATTTTATCTGAAGGCAGGCGAAGATCGTAATTGCCGTTAATGCTCATCATATTGTCAAAATCAGGATTATAGCGGTTGAAAGTGGCAATATCCATCGCCAGGTTTTTAGAAATAATGAGTGAGTTAAATTTGCCTGTTATACTTTGAGTAGATGCAAATTCCAGTTCTTCATCGGTTAATTTGGGTTTAATATCGTATGGATTTACTCCCCCTCCTATATCAATTGCAGGATTAAAAGCACCGCCTGTGGTAGTAACACCGCCTGAACCTTCCATTACATAATGTGTGGCAATAAATTTTTTTACATAATTCCTGCTTTCGCCCGGCAAATGGTATTGTAACGACCAGAAATTTTTGCTGCCACTGGTTCTGATGGCTTTATTTACATTTCCTAAACCTCCATTGTAGCTGGCTAATACCAACAGCCAATCGTGGTAAATTTTGTACGAATTCAGTAAATACCTGGCAGCTGCATGGGTGCTTTTTACATAATCACGCCTTTCATCAATATATCCATTCACCACCAATCCATATTCCCTTGCTGTTTGTGGCATAAACTGCCAGGGCCCTGCGGCGCCCACCCAGCTCGTGGCACCGGTTTTTAAATTACTTTCTATTACAGCCACATACTTTAATTCACGAGGCAAGCCGTACTGGCTTAAAATGTTATCTATCAAGTTAAAATAAGGCTGCCCCCAGTTCTTCATTTGCAACAGGCTTTTAGAATGCGCCTTGAGGTAATCCTGCATATAGCTTTCAGCATTGGGGTTTACCTGCATTGAATAAGGTAATGTTGGATTGTAATTGTATTTAGCAAACAGGTTTTTAAAGCCATACCTGGTAACCTGGCTGAAATATTGCACTTTTTCTTTTGGTGGCGGAGTTCTCTTTTTTAAAACATCTTCTATTGCTTCATCTTCTTCGGCCTCATTGATAATTATAGTTGTATCACCGGTAACCTGAGTCTGCTGAATCCCTTTAGCATTTGCAATGCCAAGAAAAATCAATTGTAAAAAGAATATGGATATTATTTTCTTCACTTTATAATGATCTTATTGTTGCTGTTCTAAAAGCAGATCAGCAAGCTGCAGCAAAGTTAATTCATCTGTCTTTTTTGTCATAACCTGCAGGCCAAAAGGCATACCATTACTGTGCTTAAACAGCGGGATTGAAATACCCGGAATACCTGTAAGATTCGCAAAAACAGTAAAAATATCTGCCAGGTACATCGCAACCGGATCACTGTTTTTATTCCCGATCTCAAAAGCAGTGGTAGGGCTTGTTGGCATTATAACTGCCTCATAATCAGCAAATATTTTGTCAGTTTGGTCAACCAAAAGCCTTCTCACCTGCTGGGCTTTGCTGAAGTATGCATCATAATAGCCACTGCTTAAAACAAAGGTGCCGAGCATGATCCTGCGCTGTACTTCTTTGCCAAAACCTTCGGTTCTGTTCTGCTTATAAAACTCTGTTAATTCTTTTATATTGTCCTTTGTTTGATGGCCATACCTGATTCCATCATACCTGCTTAGGTTGCTGCTGGCTTCAGCAGTTGTAAGCACATAGTAAGCAGGTACCACATAATCCAATAAATCAAAATCAATTTCGGTAATTGTATGTCCTTCTGACCTGAGCTTTTTAACCAGGGTTAAAATATTTTTTTTTATCTCTTTATCAAGCGAAGGATGATGTAATGCTTCTTTAAAATAAGCGATCTTATATTTCTTTGATGCCTGGTTATGGCTCATTGACCATTTGCCTACGTTCAATGCAGTACTGTCATATTCATCACCGCCGCTCATTATTTCTAACAACAAAGCAATATCAGAAACACTGTTTCCAAATATTCCAACCTGGTCAAAGGACGATGCATACGCAATAAGGCCGTAACGTGAAATTCTGCCATAACTTGGTTTTAAACCGATGATCCCGCAAAAATCTGCCGGTTGTCTTACAGAGCCTCCCGTATCAGTTCCCAAACTGACCATACACAAGCCAGCCTGAACTGCAACGGCACTGCCTCCTGAAGAGCCACCGGGAACCTTTGTATTATCCAGCGCATTTAACACATTGCCATAAGCCGAATTTTCATTGGAACTGCCCATGGCAAACTCATCGCAGTTACAATTACCGATGATAATGGCATCTTCATCCAGTAAGCGTTGAATTGCTGTGGCTGAATATAAACTTTTAAAACCTTTCAACATCTTTGATGATGCTGTTACTTCATGACCCTTATAGCAAAGCACATTTTTAATAGCAATAACAACCCCATGCAGTTTTTTTAAAGGTTCACCTGATTTTCTCTTTTCATCAAGGATAGCAGCCTGCTGCAAAGCTTCGTCTGAAAAAACTTCCGTAAACGCATTTAAATTTTTGGCACCGGCAATCTGTTGCAGGTAATATTGTACTGCATCAATACAGGTTGTATTGTTTTCTGTAAGGTCATGATGATAGTGTTTTATGTTTCTAAACTGGAACATAGGAAAAATTGCAGGCTTATTTTATAAAAAACCGGCTGAAGTGTACCTTAGAAAAGGGTTACACTTCAGCCGAGATTCAGAACGAATATTCTGGGATTAATTAGTTTTATTGGCTGTGTCTTTTTCTTTCATTCCTTCTTCTATCTCACTTTTAACATTATTCTTTGCATCGGTGAATTCACGCATTCCACGGCCAATACCTCTCATCAGTTCAGGTATTTTTTTACCGCCAAACATCAGTAATACCACGATGATAATAAGTATCCACTCGCTGCCACCTGGCATCGACAACAAAAAGATATTGTTTAAAATAGATAAGGTCATAATTTTGATTTATACTGCAAAGATAAATCAATTATTAACTAAGCTGTTAATTAAAGTGCCAAAACTGGACTTAAACTAAAAGACAACGAACAAATTGATTACCGGTAAATTTAACGGATATAATTTCTTCCGCACCTGGCTTTGCCATTAGCTGCCTGTTCAGGAGAAATACCCCTGGCACATGATACTAAAAAAGCTACGGTAAAAAGTACAACTAGTGAAAGAACGATCCTTCTCATGGTTTTAAAATTTAAGCGTTTTTAAATAATTCAGTGGTAAAAGTCTTTGCGAAGGATGGGTGGATTTTTCAATCTGGTGCAATAATAAACCGTATTTTCCACATTTGCAAACAAAAAGGCAGAAATTTTAAAATTTCCGCCTTTTTTAATATTATTATAACCTGTTGATTGATTAGCTTTTAGCAACCGCTCTGCGTTTTTCGCTGATACGGGCACTCTTACCGCTTCTGTCACGTAGGTAGTATAATTTTGCACGGTTTACTTTACCTACTTTGTTAAGTACTACGCTTTCAATATTGGGAGAGTAAACAGGGAATAAACGCTCAACACCTACACCATCGCTCATTTTACGCACTGTAAACGAAGCAGTTGCGCCGGTGCCCTGGCGTTTGATCACATCGCCCTTAAAGCTCTGGATACGCTCTTTGGTACCTTCAATAATTTTATAATTAACAGTGATATTATCTCCTGCTTTAAAGTTTGGAAGCTTTGCTTTTCCTTTTGTGTCCAATTGCTCATGAACAAATGCTACTGCGTTCATATTAGTATGATTTTTTTACGGACGGCAAAGGTAGGGGAAAGTTATGAGTTATGAGTTATGAGTTATGAGTTTTTTTGAGTTCAGGCTGATTTTTTTTAAATCAGTACCAGAATAACAGGAGTAAAGCAAAACCCGGCTATTTTTATTGCCGGATTTTACAAATATTCTTTGAACAGAAGGCTCCTTAACCCCAAACTCCTAACCCCAAACTCTAAACTTCTATCTTGCTACATTCACACTTCTTTTTTCCCTGATCACAGTTACTTTGATCTGTCCCGGAAAGGTCATTTCTGTTTGTATCTTCTGTGCTATCTCAAAACTCAGCTTATCGCTGGCATCATCGGTTACTTTGTCGGCTTCTACAATTACTCTTAACTCACGCCCAGCCTGAATTGCATAAGCTTTTTCAACGCCTGTATAAGCCATTGCCAGATTTTCAAGGTCTTTGATACGCTGAATATATTGCTGCATGATCTCTCGCCTTGCACCCGGCCTTGCACCGCTGATGGCATCGCAGGCCTGAATGATAGGGGAGATTACATATTGCATTTCCATTTCATCGTGGTGAGCGCCAATGGCATTTACTACCGCTGGGTTCTCACCATATTTCTCGGCCAGTTTTGCTCCCAATAAAGCATGGCTTAATTCAGTTTCCTCATCGGGTACTTTACCAATATCATGCAGCAAACCGGCTCTTTTAGCCAGTTTTGCGTTCATACCCAGTTCAGAAGCCATGATGGCGCAAAGGTTTGCTGTTTCACGGCTGTGCATTAATAAGTTTTGACCATAAGATGAGCGGAAACGCATACGACCTACCATCCTGATGAGTTCTTTATGCAGGCCATGAACGCCCAGTTCCATAGCAGTACGTTCGCCAATTTCCATTACCTGGTCGTCAATCTGTTTTTTGGTTTTTTCAACCACTTCTTCAATACGTGCAGGATGGATACGGCCATCGGCAACCAGGCGTTGCAATGATAAACGTGCGATCTCCCTGCGTAACGGATCGAAAGAAGAAAGTACGATGGCTTCAGGAGTATCATCAACAATCAGATCCACGCCGGTAGCAGCTTCTATGGCACGTATGTTACGGCCCTCACGGCCAATGATAGAACCTTTTATCTCATCACTTTCAAGATTGAAGACAGTAATGGCATTTTCAATTGCCTGTTCTGCAGCCGTACGCTGTATGGTTTGAATAACAATTTTACGGGCTTCCTTGGCTGCTTTTTGTTTTGCGTCTTCAATAATTTCCTGTTGTAATACCAGCGCCTTGGTGTGAGCTTCCTGTTTCAGGCTTTCTATTAACTGCGCCTTGGCATCTTCGGCACTCAGGCCGGCCACTTTTTCCAGGCGACGGATATGTTCTTCCTGGTGTTTTTCCAGCTCGGTACGCTTAACATTTACTACTTCTATCTGGCGGTTAAGGGTTTCTTTGATCGCTTCGTTCTCTTTAATTTGTTTTTCGAGGTTCTGGTCTTTTTGATTAAGCGATTGCTCTTTTTGCTTGATGCGGTTCTCGCCTTCAACCAGTTTCTGATTGCGCTGCATTACATCCCTTTCATGATCAGCCTTTAACTGCACAAACTTTTCCTTGGCTTCTAAAAGCCTTTCCTTTTTGAGGGTTTCGGCCTGTAATTGGCCATCAGCGATGATCTTTTGAGCCTGTTGCTCAGCTTCTGCTACCTGTTTTTGGGTGTTTTTGGCAAAAATGAGTTTACCCAGTATGATGCCCAATACCAGCGCACCTGCGCCGATGATAATGTATAATATTATCGGATCCATTGTTTGTTTCGGTTTTAAATCGGTTCAAAATCATATATAACTCCCCTTTATCCATATATAAGTTAAATGAGATGTTTAGCCTACGAAGATAGGTAATTTGTTTGGGTTTAGAAGCTTGAGATCAGAGTTTAGAAGTTTAGTGTTTAGAAGGTTAAGGTATTTCTTTAAAAAAAATATTTATTTCACGTAAAACAACAGTTATTTCCTGACTGACAGAACTCATTTCTTTGATAGCTAAGTCAATTTCTTAACTGACACAGACGATTTCCTGACCGACAAACTTCATTTCCGTCAGTTCTTTTGTCATTGCGGCAGGTGCAAGGAGAATTTCTTTGCCGACAAAATCGATTTCTTGACCCACACGAACGATTTCTTGATTGACAGACTTCATTTCCGTCAGTTCTTTTGCCATTGCGGCATATGCACAAGTCATTTCCTATGGTTCAAATTTCATTTTCTAATGTGAAATCTTTGTATTGAGTTGATTTTGAATGCCTTTGTGAGTGTGTAAGATTTATTTCATTTTATCCAGCTGCTGCTCCATCTTCAGCAAAGCATCTGTCATTTCTTTTTCTAAACCGGGGTTGGTTTCAGAACCGCCCTGGGTAGCAAACCATATCATCACCATGGCAATATAATCCTGCATATCCTTACCGGCAAATTGCGTTTTGAACTCAACAATTTTTTCGTTTATGGTTTTTAGTGTGCGGCGTATGGCTTCTTCATCAGAAGGTTTTGTTTTGATGCGATAGGTGCGGTCGCCAATTACAATATTGATGGGGATGAGTTCTGCCATGATCATTCACTTAATATGCCGATACATTTATCAATTTCACGAATGTACTGGTTGATAGTTTTTTCAAAAGCTTTTTTATCGGTCTCGTTCATTTTGCTGGTAGCGGCTTTGAGGATGGAAACCTTTTCCTGTAAAGCTGTTATCTGCTGATTGTCTTTTTCTTTTGCAAGCTGCAGTTCCTTTATCAACTGGCTTTGCCTGCTGTTTTCTTTTTGCAATTGCTGATAATTCTTCAGCAGCTGCAAAAGTTTATCGTTAATGCGTTTGATATGTTGTTCTAACTCGCCCATAGTTTTTGCCACGAATTGCACGAATAAATACGGATTACTTTTTGTATTTCATTCGTGAAAATTTGTGTAATTCGTGGTACACACATTTCACAAAGTGAAAAAATTATTTTCTTACTTCAGCATTTAATTCTTTTTCATAAGCGCCAATAATCTTATTCATCATGCTGTCGATCTCTTTATCTGTAAGTGTCTTTTCTTCATCCAAAAAAGTAAAGCTGATGGCCATTGATTTTTTACCTGCACCGATCTTTTCACTTTCAAAAATGTCGAACAGGCTTAGTGAAGTTAGCTTATTTACTCTTGCGGAAGCAGTTGCTTTTTGCACTGCTTCAAAACGAAGGCCCTTATCTACAACAATGGCCAGGTCTCGGTTTACAGCCGGGTATTTGCTTACTTCCTTATATTGAATATTGTTTTTCTTATTCAGTTTTAATAAACGGTCCCAGTTAAGGTCAGCATAGTAAACAGGTTGCTTTATATCAAAGCGATCCAGTTTGTTATTGCTTACCAAACCAAGCTCAGCTACCTTTTCATTTTTAATATTGGCCTGCAAAGCATTTGATAAGTCAGCGTTTTCCGCTTCGGTATAAGCATCGGCTTTTAAGCCCAGCACAGCCATCACTTTTTCAAATACTGCTTTAACAAAATAGAAGTCGCTTTTTTCTCCCTTGCCTTTCCACCCATCTGCATTTTTATTGCCAGTAATGTAAATAGTAAGGTGATTGTCTTCTGAATATTTACCGGCTTCATTAACGCTGTAGGTTTTTCCAAATTCAAAAAACTTAAGATCGTTATTTTTTCTGTTAAGATTGTAAGCAATAGAAATAAGGCCGGTTTCCATCATGGCAGGGCGCATGATGTTTAACTCCTCACTAAGGTTGTTGATCATCTTCACCGTTTTGCTCAACACTTCTTCGCTGTAATAAGCGCTGTTGGTAATGGAGTTGGTAAAAATTTCCTGGAAGCCGGAGCCGGCAAGATATTCAGCAACCTTTTCGGTGTAAGCGGCTTCATGCGCCAGCGTTTCCACCGAAGGTGAAATAGTGATGGCTGAAGGTATATCAACATTATCCAAACCATCAATACGCATGATTTCTTCCACCAGGTCGGCGCCCATACTCACATCGGTTTTGCTGTATGGTACTTTAAAACGCATTTCATCATCGCCTTCTTTTATCAGTTCAAAACCCAGGCTGTGTAAAATGTTCTTAACCGTATCGCCATGATAATTTTTACCACTCAGTTTTTTCAGGTAATGATATTTTAAAGCAACTTCTGTTTTTTCTTTTGGGGTTGGATAAACATCAATAATATCGCTGGCAATTTCGCCACCGGCAATTTCTTTAACGAGTACCGCCGCTCTTTTTAAAACATTTACGGTGTTGCCAATGTCAACGCCTTTTTCAAAACGGGTAGCAGCATCGGTACGTAAGCCGTGCTTTAAAGATGTTTTGCGAATGCTGATTGGATTAAACCAGGCACTTTCTAAAAAGATATTTTTCGTTGAAGCTGTAACACCGCTATGCATACCGCCATACACACCGCCAATGCACATAGCAGTTTCTGCGTTGCAGATCATTAAGTCTTCTGCAAATAATTTTCTTTCCTTTTCATCCAGTGTAATAAAAGGAGTTCCTTCGGGCAGATTTTTTACAATCACTTTTTTACCGGCAATTGTATCTGCATCAAAAGCATGTAAGGGCTGGCCGGTTTCATGCAAAATAAAATTAGTGATGTCAACAATGTTGTTGATAGGCCTTAAACCGATGCTCTTTAATCTTTGCTGCAACCAATCAGGACTGTCAGCTATTGTAACGCCTTCGATGCTAACACCGGCATATCGTTGGCAGGCATCAGCATTTTCAATAACCACTTCCATTTGCAGGCCCTGGTTATCGGGTTTAAAATTATTTTTAAAAGGAGATCTTACTACCGTTTCTTTTTTATTATGGTGAGATAAGTAAGCACATATATCTCTTGCAACTCCCAGGTGACTCATTGCATCGCTGCGGTTTGGTGTAAGGCCAATCTCAAAAATATGGTCATCTGTAAGTTTAAAAAAGTCGGCAAGCGGCATACCTGTTTCAGTGTTTTGAGGTAGTACCATAATGCCTTCGTGGCTTTCGCCCAGGCCAATCTCGTTTTCAGCGCAAATCATTCCCTGGCTTTCCACGCCACGTATCCTGGCTTTCTTCATCGTCATCGGTTCGCCACTAAAAGGATAGATGGTTGTACCAATGGTTGCGACTACCACTTTTTGCCCAGCCGCCACATTGTGGGCACCGCAAACGATCTGTAATTTTTCGGGAGCACCAATATCTACTGTTGTAAGTTTTAATTTATCTGCGTCGGGATGTTTTTCGCAGGTAAGCACTTCACCAACTACCAATCCTCGTAAACCGCCTTTCACTGCTTCGTATTTATGTAAACTTTCAACCTCCAAACCAATTGAGGTAAGTATTTTGCTCAATCTTTCCGGTTCTACAGTTTCGGGTAAATATTCACTAAGCCAGTTGTAACTAATGATCATCCGTTTAATTCGTTTTGTTTTGAATTGACAAAGATAGTTTTTTGATTGCTAAAGCTGAAAATGAAAGCTTACAGGGTTGCCAACCTTTGCAGGTACGTTTTTAATTATAATGCTTTTATGAAGGTTGGCAACCCTTGCAGTATGTATGCCAAAACCAATAAATGGCAAAGACTCATAAACTACATATCAATTTTAAAAATTGCAACTCCTTTTTTTTGTGCAACGGTGCAAAAAAGAAAAATTTCAAAATTTCAATTGTTGATAAAACTCTAAAGAATGCCAGTTTTATTGATTTTTTAATTGTTAAACGGTTGTGGAAAATGTTTTAGAAATCTGAATAAACTATCTTTGTTGTGGACAAGGCTGTGGAAAACCTATGTACAAAACATATTGGCTACCCTGTGGATAAAAATGAAATGAGTTTGAATCTTCTTTTGCTTTTACCTTAGCCGCCCTGCATTGGAAAAACCCTAACAAGTATTGAATTCAGAACATGGAACTTACAAACTTTAATAAAGATAAAAAGCTGCGCCGCAAAGCGCCGGTTGAACTTGGAAGTATGATGTATGGTAAAGTTCCGCCACAGGCAAAAGAACTTGAAGAAGCTGTTTTAGGCGCTATCATGCTCGAAAAAAGTGCTTTCGACACTGTTGTTGAAATTTTAAAACCCGAATGTTTTTATGTAGATGCCAACCAGCGTATTTACAGGGCCATGCAGGGTTTGGCCATAAAAAGTTTACCGATAGATCTGCTGACGGTTGTGGAGGAATTAAAATTCCGGGAAGAACTGGATATTATTGGCGGACCTTATTATGTTACCAAACTCACCAATGCGGTTGTATCATCGGCCAATATTGAAGCCCACTCAAGAATTGTGCTGCAAAAATTTATTCAGCGTGAACTGATCCGCATCAGTGGAGAAATTATTGGTGATGCTTATGAAGACAGCACCGATGTGTTTGATATGCTTGATGAAGCCGAAGGAAAATTATTTGAAATCACCAACAATCACCTGCGCAAAAATTTCGACAGCATAGATACGGTTCTTGTAAAAACCATCCAGCGTATTGAAGACATGCGTAACCGGCAGGAAGACATCACCGGTGTACCAACCGGCTTCCCTTCACTGGACAGAATTACATACGGATGGCAGAATACAGATCTTATAGTTCTTGCTGCAAGGCCTTCGGTTGGTAAAACTGCTTTTGCCTTAAACCTGGCCCGCAGTGCAGCCATGGATCCCGTGAAGCCAACAGCAGTTGGTTTTTTCAGCCTGGAGATGAGCAGCTCACAATTGGTGCAGCGTATTTTAAGTGCAGAAAGTGAAATATGGCTGGAGAAAATTGCCCGTGGTAAATTAGAAGAACATGAGATGAAACAGTTGTATAAAAATGGTATTGAGCGTTTATCAAAAGCCCCCATTTTTATTGATGATACCGCAGCGCTGAATATTTTTGAATTGCGTGCAAAATGCCGCCGTTTGAAGAATAAACATAATGTTGGCCTGATACTTATTGACTATTTACAGTTGATGAGTGGCGCCGGCGATAACCGCAATGGTAACAGGGAACAGGAGATCAGCCGTATATCGAGAGACCTGAAAGGGCTTGCAAAAGAATTGCAGGTGCCGATTATTGCACTATCACAGTTGAGCCGTGAGGTGGAGAAAAGAAAAGAGGGAGCAAAAATTCCGCAACTGAGTGATTTGAGAGAATCTGGTGCTATTGAACAGGATGCTGATATGGTTATGTTCCTTTATCGTCCGGAGTATTACGATATCACCAGCAACGAAATGGGAGAAAGCAATAAAGGAGAAACTTATGTGAAGATTGCCAAGCACCGTAATGGTAGCCTGGATACGGTTAAACTGAAAGCACTGCTGCATATTCAGAAATTTATTGAGGAAGATGGCGGCAGCGATTTTGCAAGCGGCTTACCCGGTGGTAACTGGAAACCGATCAAGACGGATGATGGCGACGGAGCCAAACTGTATATACAAAAAGGCAGCAAGATGAATGATGGGGAGTTTGATGATGACGCACCGTTTTAAAAATCAAAAGTAAAAATTCAAAAAATAAAAAATGGAGAATGAATGATAAATTTGTTCTCCATTTGTTTTTATGGCCTTACCATTTTTTTATAAAGAAGAACTGATTGCATCAGATACAGGTGTAACCCTGGATGAAGCCACCAGTAAGCATATGGTGCAGGTGCTGCGTATGCAAATTGGCGAGCAATTACAACTTACAAATGGCAAAGGAGATTTATTTACAGCTGAAATAATAGATGATAACCGGAAAAGGTGTACCGTTAAAGTTGTTGAGAAATTCAAAATTCAAAATTCAAAATTCAAAATTTCCATCGCTATTTCTCCCATAAAAAACAACGCCCGCTTTGAATGGTTTTTGGAAAAAGCAACAGAGATCGGCGTCTCAGAAATTGTTCCGCTCATTTGCACAAGAACAGAAAAGGAAGCTTTTAAGTTTGAAAGAATGAAAAGCATTTTGGTTAGCGCCATGCTGCAAAGCCAGCAATGCTGGTTGCCGGTTTTGCATAAGCCTGTAAAATTTGTTTCACTCATTAAGTCATCCACGCAACAACAAAAGTTTATTGCACATTGTACAGATGATGCTAAAAGAAATTTATCGGATCTGAATAATGAATCACTTTCTTCTAAAATAATTCTAATTGGCCCCGAAGGTGATTTTACGGCTGATGAAATTGAGCTGGCTTTGCAGCATAATTTCAGTGCTGTAAGCCTTGGAAACACAAGACTAAGAACAGAAACAGCCGGAATAGTGGCAGCCGTATTGCTTACACAGGTTTAAATACTATTTTAGCTTCACTTTTAGTAAACTTACAAATAGGTATATCTTTTACCAAAGCATAATCTTGTTTGCTTAAGTTTTGCTGTATAATTTGCTTTTTTGAGTATGCAATCTTATGTAACAAAGCTGGGTAATGTATTATTTACCCTATTGTTTTTTTTAATAGCATTCACCAACCATGTGAAATGCCAGGTTACATACCAGGATAGCCTTCGGAATATAATCTCAACTTCTTCCTCTATAGAACAAAAATTAGATGCTTTGAGACTGCTTGGCAGGGAAGGGAATTCTTTGCATGCTGATTCACTACAACTATATGCAAGTGAAACGCAAAAGCTCGCCATTACTCTTAAAAATGAAGAAGCATTATTAGATGCATCGCTTATGCAAGTAGGTGTGTATAATAAAAATGGGGAACCCGGCAAAGCAATTGAACTGGCGGATAAAGAAATAGCAAAAAAATACACAAGGCCCAATCTCAGATATAAGCAAAGAAGGTTTTATTTGTCAAAAGGGTTTGTGTTAAATGTTATTAATAAAACGAAAGAAGCACAGGAAACATTTTTTACTGTGCTTTCAAAAGCTGAAAATGAAAAGGATATTTTGGGGCAGGCTGTTGCACTCAATGGAATTGGCTGGTCATACAGTAACCTTAACAATATAGATAAGGCTATAGAGTGGTATAAAAAAGGCCTGGGGATTTTAAAAGCCGCCAACCTAAATAACAGGTTGCATAAAGAAATGGTAGCGGTGTTGCAATCGAACATCGGGCTCGCCTACTATCCTCTTTATAAAAAATCGAGGGACAAAAAATTTGCCGACAGTGCTAGTTTTTACCTTGACCTGTCTATACATATATGCAGAAAACTTGAGTGTACAGGCGTACTGGCTATTAGCCTTGGTACAAGAGCTCTATTACTAATGGACGAAGTCAAAGATATTACCGAACCTGAAAAGATGCTGTTAGAGGCTATCAATATAAGAAAGAAACTTGGGCAACTCTATTTTATTATTGCAGATATGTCAAAGTTGAGTGAGATGTACTACCAGTCTCATAATTATAAAAAATCGATCATTGCCTGTACAGAAGCGATACGGCTTGCTGATTCATCCGGTATTAAGTCGGATATTATCTATTTATATGAAATACTTGCCAGGACCTTGCGTGCAGACGGCCAGTACGAAAAATACGGAGATATACTTGCTGTTCAGATACGTGTGCAGGATTCAATTGATAAAGTTAATACCCAAACATCGCTGAATGAACTGACAGTTAAATATGAGGTTCAGAAAAAGGAGGCTGTAATAGCGAAACAGGAGTATCATCTCTTTAAAAGAAAAATACTGTTATACACTATTATTATTTGTGTAGCTGTGCTTTTGATAATCGCATTTTTCAAATTCAGACAAATTCAAAAACGGCAAAAAGATAAACTTGAAACAGAACGCAGGCAAGCCATGGAAACAGAACGGTTAAGGATCACATCAGACCTGCACGACGATATAGGTGCCACACTAAGCAGCATGTATATTTACGGAGACCTTGCAAAAAATGTTTGGGATACACAGCCAGAAGAAAGCAAACAAATGATTGATAAAATATCCACTACATCAAAAGACCTTATGGGCAGGATGGGAGATATTATCTGGAGTATGAAACCTGCAGGTGAAGATAAATATAGTTTTACTACACGGTTAAAAAATTATTGTACCGAACTGTTATCTCCAAAGAATATCCATTTTAAACTGGATATTGATGAGAGCATCACTACTAAAATCACCAACCCGGAAGCAAGGAAAAATATATTGCTGATCACAAAAGAAGCTGTTAACAATATTGCTAAATATAGCAATGCTACCCAGGCAACAGTATCTTTCAAAAAAGAGAATGATGATTTATTGTTATTAATAGGTGATAATGGAAAAGGTTTTGATACAACTATTCCGCAACACGGAAATGGCTTGCAAAATATTGAGCATCGGTGCAGGCAATTGAACGGCGAAACAGTTATCATTTCTGAACCGGGCCAGGGCGCCACTATAAGTTGCCGTTTTCCAATGGCTACAATTAGCTATGGATAAAAATTTGCAGGTAATTAAATTTGTATCATGATAAAAGTAGCTGTTTACGATGATAGTAAAGACAGAAGGGAAAGCCTGGAGGCTTTTATAAAACTAACTCCGGAACTGCAGCATGTTGGCAGTTTTGCAAATTGCGCCAACGTACTGCTTGACTATGAAACTACCATTCCGGATATTATTTTAATGGATATTGAAATGCCGGAAGCAGATGGATTGGCTGGCGTACGGTTGCTGAAGGAGAATTATCCGCAGGTAAAAATAATCATGCAAACCGCTTTTGATGATGACGAAAAAATATTTGCAGCATTACAGGCCGGCGCCGAAGGATATGTTTTAAAAACCGCCTCTGTAACTCAACTGGCACAAAGCATTGATGAAGTACTAAAAGGCGGCGCCGCCATGACGCCTTCTATCGCTTTAAAAGTAATGCGCTTTTTCAGCCAGCAAAAAATCTCTGCTTTAGCAGATTATAACCTTTCTTCCAGGGAAAGCGAAGTGCTGAAATACCTGGCTACCGGCCTTAGTTATAAAATGATAGCCGACCAGATGGGCATCAGCTATTTTACCGTAAACAACCATGTAAAAAAAATTTACGAAAAGCTACAGGTACATTCTGTTAGCGAAGCCGTTTCGCTTGCGATAAAAAATAAGGTTGTTTAACAGCACCGCTACGTAAATAAAATATTTTCAGCAGATACCCCTTTCAGCTTAATACAAAATGTAAATCAGCAACCTGGTTTCCCAAACACGTTTACTCAGTTATTTTCTTTGTGTATAGCTACAATTAGCTATTGTATTGCTTTTTATCTCCGCACATCTTTGTTGTATAAAAAATTAATCATGGCAAACTCATTCATCAACCCCACAGACCTGCCGTTGGTACCGCCAATGGACTTAAATCAGCATTTACCTGGCATCGACAGAATCAGCCCTTTTCCAATGCAATTACGTACTCAAAGAAATGTTGGCCTTTTTTATGCCAGAAGAGAGGCTGATCCTGTAACCGGCCGGCAAACCCTGATAAGGCCGCATACGGGAATAGATTTACTGGCACCGAAGGGCACTAAAGTATTTGCAGCCGCTGGGGGAAAAGTGATTGATGTAAACCCTGGCAATATTTTGATGCTGCATGATTTTGGTTTCAAATTCATGACTTTTTACAATCATGTACAAAATATATTGGTGAAGGTTGGTGACATCGTAAGCCCCGGGCACGAAATATGTGAAGTAAATGATAACCCCAACTGGCCAACAGAAACCCATTTACATTTTGAATTGCGTTATCCATTTGAAAGCAGCACGTTTACACGTAAAAATTCACTTCCCATAAACACAACATTTGTATTGTATAACTGGGAAGTAAAATCATTTGAGAACGATAATAACAACAGCAACAGGAATGTTTATGATAATACTGTTATTACCAGCTACGAAGAAGTGGTACGTGACAGGCAGCTAAGGTTTGTGAAAATTAACGTGAGGGCCAATAACAGGGATTTGTACTTGCCATTGCAAACAGGTTTATTTGAAGACCAGCATCTGGCAGATACCATCAGGGCAGCTTTTATGGCAAATAAAACGGTTCGTATTGCCTGGAGGGAATCATTATACTTTAGTAAAATTCAAACGGTGCATGACAAAGTAGGCATTATAGTAGAAATAAAAATGTTATAACAAACGCAGATTGTATGAAATACTTTTTCTGTCTTCTTCTATTTTTTTGCAATGATGCAACCTCCCAGTCGGTAGCCATTAACACCGATGGCAGCACAGCCGCCACCAGCGCATTGCTTGATATTAAAAGCACTGCTAAAGGCCTGCTGATACCCCGCATGACCAAAACACAAAAAAATGCCATAGCAACACCGGCCACCGGTTTGCTGGTATTTCAAACCGGGCCGGATAGCGTGGGTTTTCATTATTACAGCGGCAGCGTATGGCTTTGGCTAAACCCTGCAACCGAAAGCAACGACTGGAAAATTACAGGCAATACAGGCACAGATACGGCTGTAAATTTTATTGGTACAACCAGCAATATGCCGCTTAGGTTTAAGCAAAACAATATACGCATGGGGCAATTGGATAATAGCAAGGGCAGCTATTATTTTGGAAAAAGAGCAGGTTTCTTTGGAGAAGTAGCTGTTGGGTGTATTGGTATTGGGGATAGTGCTCTAAAGGATAATTCTACCGGAATAAATAACACGGCCATAGGCACTAATGCACTTGATGACATAACTACCGGGTCAAATAATACAGCTATCGGTTACAGGGCAAATGTTTCCAGTTCCCGTAGTAATTCATCTGCCATAGGCGCTTTTGCACATACCGGTTTTTCAAACAGCATGGTATTGGGAAGTATAAAAGGTGTAAATGGCGCAACCTCCAATGTGCAGGTTGGCATTGGCGTGCAGAACCCCGAAGCAACTTTGCATATAAGGAGGGCACCCTCTGCTTCTACTCTAGGTATTGCAAATACAACATTAATAATTGAAGATAGCAATCAAACAATCATACATTTAATAAACAATAATGAAGACCCGGCTTATATTATGTCCAGTAATGAAGACGATTTAGGAAGAAGTACTATAGAATTCAGCAGCGACAGTGCAATCAATTTCCGCTCCGGTTCCAAGTCCAGGTTCGACCCGGCAGATGTTACAATTTCTAAAAACCACTTTCTTGGCGTTGGTACCCAATTTCCAAAAACTCATTTTCATGTTAGTGCGGGAAATTCCGGTAACACTTTAACCCTGCCTGCCAACAGGATAGCTTTGTTTGAAGATGATGCAGCTAATTATATACAGTTGTTGGGCACAAACTCTTCCGAAACAGGTATTTTTTCGGGTAATACCGATACCTATATAAGATCGGGAATTGTGTTTAGCACGGATAGTTCAATACGGTTCCGTACTGGTGGAAGTGTAACCCGGGTTACATTAGATAATGATGGCAGGATGGGTATTGTAACACCTGTACCACAGGCTTTTTTAGATGTAAATAATACTTTTAAATTAGGGACTACAGGAACTGTTAATACAGCTTTAAAAAAGCAAACAGTAAATTTAAGTGTGGGTTCTGTGCCTGCAAATGGAGAACTGGATATTACAGTAGCAGTAGCGGGCCTGGCAACCAATGCGGCCATTTCTCTTACACCTTCCGACGACCTGCCGTCGGGCATTATTATCGCCTGGGCCAGGCCTTCGGCGGCAAACACACTTAAAGTAAGGTTCCGCAACCTTACCGGCGGCGCTATTAATCCGCCTAATATTGATTATCAGCTATTAGTCTTGCAATAAAACATTTATTTTGCTTCCTCAAAAAACTCATCTTCATTTTTCTCATCCAATACAGGTTCATTGAGTTTAACTACCCTGGTATGCATACGTTTTCGCATCACCATATTCAGCAGTTCTACTACAAAAGAAAAAGCCATTCCAAAGTAAATGTAGTTCTTCAGTTTCAGTTCATGTGCAGCTTCACTGTCCCAGCCTTCGATGATCAAGCTTAAACCGATCATCACTAAAAAAGAAAGCGCCAGCATTTTTAAAGTGGGATGCTTATGTATAAATGCCGAAATTTTCGGGCTGAATAAGAACATTACCGTCATGGCAATAACCACAGCAGCAATCATGATCTCCACATGCTTGGCAGTGCCGCCTGCAGTGATGATGCTGTCGAAAGAGAACACGGCATCAATGAGCATAATTTGCCCGATGGCATTGCCCAATGATATTTTTTTTGTTTTTTGTTTGGTAGCGTTCGGGTCTTCCCCTTCCAGTTTATGGTGAATTTCCATCACCGATTTATAAATGAGGAATAAACCACCCAGGAGCATTACGATGCTGGCCAGGTCGAAACCTTTGCCTGCAATGCTAAATACAGCTTTCCCTTTTTGAGATAGCAGCCAGCCAAGCCCTATCAGCAACAGGCTTCGGGAGATGATACCAGTGATCATCCACAGGCGGCGTGCAGTTTTCTGGTCTTTTATTTTATCTAACCTGTTGAGGATAATGCTTACGAAGATCACGTTATCAATACCGAGTACAACTTCCAGTATAACAAGAATTAAAAAACTGATGATACTTTCTGAAGTAAATAAATGTTCCATGAATGGTTGAAAGGTTTAAATCGTTTAATGGTTTAAAGTTCGCCGCAAATGTTTTTTACGATTGAAGGGCCTTCATAAATAAAACCCGTCCAAACCTGTACCAAAGATGCACCGGCATCTATTTTTTCTTTTGCATCTGCGCCGGTAAAGATACCACCACTTGCAATAACGGGTATCTGCCCGCCTGTTTTTTGATGAATATATTTTACAATTTCAGTGCTTCTTGCTTTTACGGGTAAGCCACTAACGCCGCCGGCACCGATGGTTTGCAGTTTGTGGTTAGTGGTTTGAAGTTTGTCTCTGCTGATGGTTGTGTTGGATGCAACCAGGCCATCTAATTTTATTTCGAGAGCCAGTTCAATTACATCATCAATTTGTTCAGTTGTTAAATCGGGAGCTATTTTTAGAAGAATTGGTTTAGGGTTTAGAAGTTTAGAGTTTAGTTGTTGCAGATTTGTAAGAATCCTATGCAACGCATTTTTCTCCTGCAATTCTCTTAATCCTGGTGTATTGGGGCTGCTCACATTCACCACAAAATAATCTACATAATCGTGCAGGGCTAAAAAGCATTTTTCATAATCTAGCCACGCATCTTCGTTGGGGGTGATTTTGTTTTTGCCAATATTGCCCCCGATGATAAGCCGTTTCTGGTTTCTTGTTTTTTGTTTCTCGTTCCTCGTTTTCCAGGCCTCTAATCTTTTTAATATAATTTCAACACCATCATTATTAAAACCCATGCGGTTGATAAGTGCTTTATCTTTTGGAAGGCGGAATAAACGGGGTTTATCATTTCCGGCTTGTGGGAGTGGGGTAACGGTACCGATTTCTACAAATCCAAAGCCCAGGGCTTCCAGTTCGTTTAAATATTTTGCATTTTTATCAAAACCGGCACCAAGGCCAACACGGTTGGGAAATTGAATATTGAATAGGGAATATTGCCTGCAGGACGCTGTGCGAATATTTTCTCCCTGCGGCTTAAGGCTCGAAGCTACAAGGCTTTTTACTCCCGGAATGCTGCACAAAAACTTCAATCCATTCATCGAAAAATAGTGAACCCATTCAGGATCAAAACAAAATAAAACAGAACGAAGCAGCTTGTACATCGCCGCAAAATTAAGTAATACCATCTTGATTTATGAAAATGCCGAAGGCATAAGTAAATCTTAGATGGTATTATGCCGATAGTAGAGAGTAAATGAATCAAAAAACTGTAAATCGGCATTAACACAATCAGTTTTTTGTTTTCAACCGGAAATTATAACTTTGGTGTATAAAGTTGCATAAACAACCAATTTTGGTTTGTGGTTAATTGTTTGTGGTTTGTAGTTAAGCTTCCTGATAAATGAACGCTTCTCAAATTGTAAGCACCCAACAACAAACCCAAAACCACAAACAACAAACTTTTTATTATGCAGGAAGCATACATAGTAGCAGGATACAGAACAGCCATTACCAAAAGTAAAAAAGGCGGGTTCCGTTTTTACAGGCCCGATGACCTGGCCGTGGATGTAATCAAAGGCTTGCTGGCAAGTGTGCCGCAGCTGGATGCAAAACGTGTGGATGATGTTATTGTAGGCAACGCTGTACCCGAGGCTGAGCAAGGATTACAGGTGGGCAGGATGATCTCTGCAAGGGCTGTTGGCTTGCATGCGCCGGGCATAACCATTAACCGGTATTGTGCAAGCGGCTTGGAAAGTATTGCCATGGCTACCGCAAAAATCCGCAGCGGTATGGCTGAATGTATTATTGCCGGCGGCACCGAAAGTATGACAATGGTACCTACTGCGGGCTGGAAAACCGTACCTTCTTATACCATTGCAGAAACAGAACCCGATTATTATTTGAGTATGGGCCTTACAGCCGAAGCAGTTGCCAAAGAATACAATGTGAGCCGTGAAGACCAGGATCTGTTTAGTTACAACAGTCACCTGAAAGCAGGCAATGCAATTAAAGAAGGATATTTTAAATCGGGCATTTTGCCAATCACAGTTAACGAGATTTATGTTGATGCAAAAGGCAAAAAGCAAAAACGTGATTTTGTGGTTGATACCGATGAGGGTGTTCGGGCCGATACATCGCCTGAAGGCCTTGCAAAATTAAAACCTGCATTCGCCATGGGTGGATCGGTTACGGCAGGTAACTCTTCTCAAACCAGTGACGGAGCAGCTTTTGTAATTGTGATGAGTGAGAAAATGATAAATGAACTGGGTTTAAAACCTATTGCCCGTTTGGTAAATTGTGCCAGCGCCGGTGTACATCCACGCATTATGGGCGTAGGGCCTGTTGAAGCGGTGCCTAAAGTTTTGAAACAGGCCGGCATGACGCTTGGACAAATTGACCTGATAGAATTAAATGAAGCTTTTGCCTCCCAGGCATTGGCTGTGATAAGAACGCTGGAATTAAATCCTGATATTGTAAATATCAACGGCGGTGCCATTGCCCTTGGCCATCCGCTTGGTTGCACCGGTTGTAAACTTACCATACAACTGACAAACGACATGAAAAGGCTGAACAAAAAATACGGAATTGTTACAGCCTGTGTAGGTGGCGGCCAGGGTATTGCAGGTATCATTGAAAATATCCAATAATTAAATATACTTTTACGGCAAAATAAAAATACCGGGGCAGCGTTATATGCCGGTATAATATCTTCCTGAATTACCTTCCTGATTAAACTTTACCTGAGCAAAATAGTCGTAACCTAACCAATTGCTATAATAGTCAATAAAATAACTGCTATGGACAGAAGAGCATTTCTAACTGCAGGCAAAGCCAAAAAAGCCGCTGCTGTTAAACCTGTTTCCCCGATTGCCATCACCACCTCGCCCACGAGAACCTTAAGTGGGTTAAATCCTTATACAGGTGCCTGGACAACCAATGAAGTGATCCATCTTTTAAAAAGAACCATGTTTGGCGCTAAAAAAGCCGATGTGGATTTTTTTAGTGCCATGACAATGAGCCAGGCAGTTGATGCTTTGTTAAATGTACCGGCGGCACAATTTACACCCCCACCTCCGGTAAAAACCTATAACAACTCAACCGATCCAAACGATCCCGACAATACGGTGGCTGCAGGCCAAACCTGGGTTAATACCAATACCAATGATGGTGGTGTAAATTCAAACAGGGTGGCTTCTTTAAAGAACTGGTGGATGGGCCAGATGCTGAACCAGGACAGGAATATCCTGGAAAAATTAACCCTGATGTGGCACAATCATTTTGCTACCGAAACTGATGCTATAGGACGTGCTATCTGGTGTTATCAAAACAACAGCATATTAAGAAAGAATGCATTGGGCAATTTTAAACAATTTGCAAGAGACATTACGTTAGATACGGGTATGCTGGTTTATCAAAACGGTTACCTGAATACCAAAACAGCGCCTGATGAAAATTATGGAAGAGAATTGCAGGAACTTTTTGTGGTAGGCAAGGGTGCCGATAATGCTACACAAGGTTATGCGGAGTCTGATGTAAAAGAAGCCGCCAGGGTTTTAACCGGCTGGCAAATAAACGGTACAACCAACACTTCTGTATTCACTGCATCCAGGCATGATACTAACAACAAACAATTTTCAGCATTTTATAATAATACGGTTATCACCGGCCGCAGCGGGGCAACTGCCGGTGCTTTGGAACTGGATGACCTGTTAACCATGCTTTTTTCAATTAACGATCCTTCGCTGCACATCTGCCGTAAAATTTACCGTTGGTTTGTTTATTACGAAATTGATGCTGCAACCGAAGCAAATGTGATAGCGCCGCTGGCCCAGATATTCCGCACAAATAATTACGAAATAAAACCAGTATTAAGCGCTTTATTAAAAAGCGAACATTTTTTTGATGTACTCAACCAGGGTTGCCTTATTAAAAGCCCTGTTGATATACTGGTAAGTTGCTGCAGGGAATTTGGTGTTGTGTTTCCGGATGCAACCACTGATTACACCGGGGCTTACAATATGTGGCTCATCATGAACACGCTTTCGTTTACCATGCAGCAATATATTGGCGATCCGCCCAATGTTGCCGGCTGGCCCGCCTATTACCAGCAGCCGCAGTTTTACGAAATATGGATTAACTCAGATACTTTTCCAAAGCGTAACCAGTTTACCGACCAGATGTTGCTGACCGGTTACACCCGAAGCGGAAAAAACATCAGGATAGACCCGACCATTTTTGCAAAATCCTTGCCTAACCCCGGTGATCCTAATTTGCTGATATCAGATTCAATAACTTATTTATTCCGGCTGCCTTTGTCACAGGCATCAAGAGACCAGCTGAAGAAGGATATTATTTTAAGCGGCCAGGCACAGGATTTTTACTGGACAAATGCATGGAATGCATACATCGCCAATCCAAATGACATGACCAATGCCACCATTGTAAGAACCAGGTTACGTGACCTGTATCAGTATTTAATGAAACTGGCAGAATACCAATTAGCTTAACCTTAAAACTTAATTAATGAAACGTAGAGATTTTTTACGCAGTTCAGTTCCGGCAGTGGTTTTACCAACTGTAATCAATGGTTTTTCGGTAAAAGCCTTTGGTGCCGAATCGCCGCTTGCACAATTATTAAATGGCAGCACGCCAAACGATCATGTGCTGGTGATTGTACAGTTAAGTGGTGGTAACGATGGATTGAATACAGTGATACCAATTGAGAATTACTCCAATTATTTTAATGCAAGAAGTAATATTGCCATTCCTGAAAATAAAATTCTGCAGCTCACTGCCAAAACAGGCCTCAATCCTGCGATGACAGGTATGAAAGCTATGTATGATGAAGGCAAGCTGAGTGTGGTGCAGGCAGCAGGTTACCCGGCGCCAAATTTCTCCCATTTCCGTGCAACAGATATCTGGATGAGTGCATCCGACAGTAACCAGGTGATCGTAAATGGCTGGGCCGGACGTTTTTTAAATTATGAGTATCCAAATTTTCCGGTAGGTTATCCCAACAATACAATGCCCGATCCGCTGGGTATTCAGATCGGCTCAACTACATCATTAACTTTTCAGGGGCCGGCAGTAAGTATGGGTATGAGCATCAGCAACCCAACCAGTTTTTATAATTTATTGTCGGGCATTGAAGACCCTGCACCCAATACCAATGCAGGTAAAGAATTAAAATATGTTCGTCTTGTTGCAAAGCAAACTTCAGCCTATACAACAGTTGTAAAAGCTGCTGCAGACAAGGTTACCCAACAGTCATTGTATCCTTCCAATAATTCTTTGGCCGATCAGCTTAAGATCGTCGCACGATTGGTTAAAGGTGGATTAAAGACAAAAATTTACATGGTGAGTTATGGTAGTTTTGATACGCACTCTTTACAAACCACTACAACCGATCCAACAGTTGGTGCACACGCAACTTTATTAAAAAATGTAAGCGATGCCATCAAAGCATTTCAGGATGATCTGAAATTTTTAGAGATCGAAGACAGGGTGATGGGCATGACCTTTTCTGAATTTGGCCGCCGCATAAAAAGCAACAGCAGCACCGGTACCGATCATGGTGCAGCAGCGCCTATGTTTTTATTTGGTAAAAATGTGGTTTCAAAAATCTGGGGCGATAATCCAACTATTCCGGCCAATGTAAATGTGAATGATAATATACCCATGCAGTATGATTTCAGGAGTGTATATGCATCTATGATGGAGCATTGGCTTTGTGTAAAAAATGCTGATCTGCAGCAGATCATGCTCAAAGATTTTCAAAACCTGGCGCTTGTAAAAAATCCTGATTGCATTGTTGTTCCGCCAGTAACTGCCGGTACGAGTTACCTGGAAATTTGGGGAACACCATTTACACAATCAACCACCATCAAATATAAAACCGATGGCGGCCACACGCTGCTTCAGATATTTGATACCATGGGCCGTTTGGTTAAAACACCTGTGGATGCTGAGCTTCCGGCTGGCTCGTACACATACAACTATGACAGTGGCCCTTTACCATCAGGTGTGTATTATGCACGTTTACAAAATGGACCAACGCAACAGGTAAAGGCGATGATTAAGGCGAGGTAGGTTACTAGATTACCATTTAATATTTTCTAGATTTTTAACTGCCAGTATAAAGTGTTTATTTTCAATTATTTATAAAAATTCTAGACTAAATCTAGACTAATTCTAGACTAATTCTGGACTAATTCTAGACTAATTAGTCTTCTTTATTAGCTAATATCCACTGTCTATTTTGGTTTATTTTAATTTTATCAGCCAATCTTAAAGAAAGTAAAAGATTAGCTACCTTTTTTTTCTTTTGTTCTTCGCTTAATGCTTCAGATAATTTCTGAATTAACAAATTGTCAATAGCATTTCTGGAAGCTGTGCCATATTTTTCAAGGTAATCAACAATCATATTCCTAAAGTAGTCATCATCAAAACTTTTATTTCTAATATATTGAGCTTTTAAGTCATCATCATCAGTTGGTTGTATTACTTTAAAGGAAAGAAAGCAATTAGAGCGTCTGCCTTCAATAAAACGGAGTTTTTTTAGATATCGATATTCCTCATCGTTAATTATTTTTTTCTTTTGCACTTTATCAAGAAGAATAATTTCTTCCAATGATAAATTGGGATTTTTAACAATTATTCTTGCAAAATCTTCATCTAATATCTTGCCAGTGATAGTTACCTTTACTTTTGCATCATTAAAGTCATAATCAGGCATCGGGAAAAAACGTTGCCGCTGATAATTGTAGATTTTACGAATTCCACCACCTTGGGTTTCTATCATATCTAAATTCTTCATTGCTTCTACCAAGAATGGATTACGATAAACTTCTTCAGGTGTATCTTTTAATACCACATTTTCTACCGACTTAGGTAAAAAGGAACCATAATTTGAAAAAACCAAATGGTCATCTTCAAATTCAACTACATTAATCCTGGCCCCTTTTGTATAATCCTGATGAGCTATGGCATTGTTTAATGGTTCTCGAATACTAAAAGGATCATAACGTAAAACTTCATCGGGAAATAATGTGCCATCACGCAGGTAACGGTATTTCAAATTTCTAATTTTTTTATAAACTTCATCAATAGTAAGAATGAGTGGAATAGAAAAGATTTCAAAATCTTTATCCTTATTATCAATAGTCTTTAGATTCCATCGAATTTTTACAAAGGAGCCTAAGTAATGTTCCGCTTCTTCTTTACCCAAAAGGATTAAGGCTGTACGTGTTATTTTCCCATTGATCGTTAGTTTAGCTTTATCTAAAAATTTTTTAGTATCCCAACCACTTATTTCGCCAGCATACTTTGGGTTTCTTTTTTCAAATTCGGTTTTGGCTTTTATAATAGCATTCTCATCAAGGTCTTCAATTGTTGCATCAGCTATAATAACAGCAGTCCAATCTTCATTTGGCCTAACTTCTGTTAGTATAGCATTCAATCGGGCTCCAGTTATTTCAACTAAATTATCATTTATTCTTTGCCATAATTTTTTGTGGGCATAAACAGGTAAACGATATTGGTGTTTAGGTATATGAAATATCCAAACAATTTTACCAGAGTCAGAAGTTTTGTATTCCTGTATTTCAAAACCTTCTGAACTTAAATTCGGGCAATCAGTTAGTATTTTTAGCTTTAAATTTTGTGTACTATAATTATTGAAATCCTGAATACCAATAATATTGAGTGTTTTGTCTTCAACACCTATTAGCAAATGTCCACCTTGCATATTTGCAATAGCAGAAATATAAGAAATTATATCATTACTTTCATTACCAGCAATAGCATGCTTTAAGAATTTAAATTCTTTCCATTCGCATTTTTCATTCTCTTGCGGATAGTTTTTTAATAGATAACTATGTAATTCATGCTCTGTCATTTTATTTTAATGCTTTTATACAATAAATCGAAAACCTGCCCGGTGCGCTAATCTGACGGGAAGCGTGGCAGGTCTTATTATCTCAAAGATAACTCCACATTTAATATTGTACAATTTTAAATTTAACTTTTGTAATGAAGTGATTAAATCTTTAAAGCTTGAAATTATTACCTTAATACTTTACGACGGACTACAAGCAAAGCGAGTTATATACTATGAGCTTTAGTATATTTGCAGCTTTAACTTATTGTATGCAACTCATTCCCGTAACAGACGAAACAACCGCAAAACAATTCCTCCGTGTTGCTGTTGATCTTAATAGAAACGACCCAAACTGGATACGTCCGCTGGATAAAGACATCAACGAGGTGTTTGATAAAGAGAAGAACAAAGCTTTTCGTTTTGGCGAAGTAATACGCTGGTTGCTGAAAGATGATGCAGGAAATCTGATTGGCCGTATAGCGGCCTTCACCAATAAAAAATACAAGAACAAGGGCGATGATGTGCCTGTTGGCGGCATTGGTTTTTTTGAATGCATCAACGACCAGGCAGCAGCCAATCTCTTATTTGATACAGGAAAAAAATGGCTGCAGGAAAAGGGTATGGAAGCAATGGATGGCCCCATCAATTTTGGAGAGCGTGACCGCTGGTGGGGATTGATCACAGATGGTTATACTCCGCCGCTGTATTGCATGAATTACAACCCTCCTTATTACGTTACACTGTTTGAGAATTACGGTTTTAAACTTTTCTTTAACCAGGTTTGTTTTGGTTTGGATGCTAAAAAGCCGCTGGCACAAAAAACGATGGAGCGCTACCAGATGCATGCTAATAATCCAGACATTAGTATGGAATTAGTGCGGAAAAATAACCTGGAAAAATATGCTGTGGATTTTGTGGAAGTGTATAACAAAGCCTGGGCCGGCCACGGTGGATTGAAGCAGATGAATAAAGAACAGGTGTTGATCATGTTCAAAAAAATGAAGCCGGTGATGGATGAAGATATTTTATACTTCGCCTATCATAAAGGCACGGCCATTGCCATGTTCATCAACCTGCCCGATATAAACCAGTATTTTAAACACCTGAATGGCAAGTTTGGCTTATTGCAGAAACTTGAATTTGTGTGGCGACAAAAATTCCGCAAATCAAGAAAATTTGTGGGGATGGTTTTTGGCGTGGTACCAGAGTGGCAGGGAACCGGTATAGATTCCTACATTATTGGAGAATGCCGCAGAATTGTGCAAAAGCCCAATCAATTATACCTTGAATATGAGATGCAGTGGATAGGTGATTTCAACCCCAAAATGATCAATGTGGCCGAGAGTTTTGGCGATACTTTCCGCAGCCGCAACCTGGCAACCTATCGCTATTTATTCGACAGAATGAAAGAGTTTCATCGCCACCCAATGGTGTCTTAACACATGGTCTGACGCCCTCTTCTGGCCATATATTAAATTAGCCACGAATTACACTAATTATCACCAATAAAAACAATTCGTGCAGATTCGTGAAATTCGTGGCAAATAAAATCCGAAATTAGCGGCTCATGGATGACAAGTTTATCGTATCGGCAAGAAAATACCGGCCACAGAATTTTTCTACGGTGGTTGGGCAGGCGCATATTACCACTACCTTAAAAAATGCGATCAGGAATAACCAGCTGGCGCATGCCTTTTTGTTTTGCGGTCCAAGGGGTGTGGGTAAAACAACCTGTGCAAGAATTTTAGCAAAGACCATCAACTGCGAAAACCAGACTGCCGATGGCGAAGCCTGCAATACCTGTAACAGCTGTGTTTCTTTTGATGCAGGTACATCCATGAATATTCATGAGCTGGATGCAGCCAGCAACAACTCGGTAGATGATATCAGGAGCCTGGTTGAGCAGGTACGTTTTGCACCACAGGCCGGTAAATACAAAGTATATATTGTGGATGAGGTTCACATGCTCAGTTCATCGGCTTTTAATGCATTTTTAAAAACGCTGGAAGAACCGCCGCCTTACGCCATCTTTATCCTGGCAACAACAGAAAAGCATAAAATACTTCCAACCATACTCAGTCGCTGCCAGATATTTGATTTTAAAAGAATTACCAACAATGATACTATTGAGCATCTGCAGGAAATTTGCGATAAGGAAAAAATAAAGGCAGAAAAAGCAGCCCTGCATGTGATAGCACAAAAAAGCGAAGGATGCATGAGGGATGCATTAAGCATACTGGATAAGATTGTAAGCTTCAGCAATGGCAAATTAAATTACAGCAACACTTTAGAGCACCTGAATATTCTGGATGAGGATTATTATTTTAAACTGCTGGATTGTATGATGCAACAGCAATTAAGTGATGCCATGCTGCTGTACGATGAAATAAACCGTAAAGGTTTTGAAGGTGATACGTTGCTGGAAGGTTACAGCGAATTTGTAAGAAACCTGTTGGTAAGCAAAGATGCAAAAGCTGCGATACTGCTGGAAGTGGCCGATGATTTTAAGCAAAAATATCTGCAGGCTTCTCAACAGATAGCAACAGGCTGGCTTATTGCTGCACTGAATTTACTGAACGAAGCCGAAATAAATTACAAACAGGCACGCAACAAGCGCCTGCATGTGGAACTTACCATCATCAAACTCTGTTACCTGTTACAGGCTGTTGAAATGGTGAACAACGAAGGAACTGTTTCAAAAAAAAAAATAGTTGAAACTTCAAAACCGGTAGCGTTTAGGTCTATTCAACCCATCAGGGTAAAAGAGCAGGAAGCTGAGATAAAGCCTGAGCCAGTTAATAAAAAAACTGATGAGGCCAAACTAATAGTTGAGGAACCCGAACCCAAAAAAATAGTTAAGCCGGCAGAAGTGGTAAACACAGAAACGAAAAAGCCGCTTGGCTCATTAGCCGCTATCCGCAATAAAGTATCTGCACAAAACAAAGCGAATGGTAGTGAGGTTAAAGAAATTACGGATGAAGAACTGAGATTGTGCTGGGAAAGTTTCATCGAAAAACTGGCTGCCAAAAAGAACCACTCGGCGGTTACCAACTTTAAAATGGCTGAGTTGAGGATCATTGATAATAACTCTATAGAGATCATCACCGGAAATAATATTCAGCAAAAATTTATAGAGCAGGAGAGGGCCGAACTGGTTAACTGCCTGCAGCAGCATTTCAGCAACCGCCAGCTTACCTACTCCGTTATCATTGTCGAAAATGAAAACAGCAATATTGTTACTGAAAAGCCTTTGAGCTCCAGGGAACAATATCTTAAAATAGTGGAAGAATATCCTTTGGTTAAGGAATTAAAAGACAGGCTGCGCCTGGAGCTCGATTATTAGGCCAAACATCCACGGTTTTCCCCAATTTGCCTTAATTTCGAACCTCAATCTAAAATAAGCGATTTATATATGGCAGAAGTGATACGCATGCCGCTTTTAAGCGATACGATGACAGAGGGAAAAATTATATCCTGGAACAAAAACGTAGGCGATAAAGTAAAAGCTGATGATGTGCTGGCAGAAGTGGAAACCGATAAGGCAACAATGGAAGTGAATGGTTATGTGGATGGGACTTTGTTATATATCGGGGTGCCGGCAGGCGAAGCTGCAAAAGTTAACCAGATCATAGCAATTGTAGGTAAAGAAGGAGAAGATTATAAATCTTTATTAGATGGTGAGGCCCCTAAATCAACCGAAACAAAAGCCGAACAACCAGCAACGAGCAACGAACAATCTGCTGCACCTCAGCCACAAACTACAAACAACAAACCACAAACTATCGCTCTTCCCGCCGGTGCAAAAGAAATACGTATGCCTTTGTTGAGTGATACAATGACAGAAGGAAAGATAGTAGCCTGGAGTAAAAAAGTTGGCGATTTTGTAAAGGCAGATGATGTGCTTGCAGAAGTAGAAACAGATAAAGCCACTATGGAAGTGGTAGGTTATGAAGAAGGCACATTGTTATATACCGGTGTTGAAGCCGGCAGCGCTGCAAAAGTAAATGAGATAATCGCTATTGTTGGTAAAGAAGGAACAGATGTAAGCGCTTATGTGGCTGCTGAAAAATCTGGAGGAAATGCAAACGGACAACAGACTGAAGCACCTCAACAAGAAGTATCAAACGAGAAACAAGAAACATTACACGAGAAACAAGAAACGGATACAACCAACGGCAGAGTAAAAGCTTCTCCACTTGCAAAAAAACTGGCAGCCGATAAAGGTATTGATATAAGCAAAGTTAGCGGCAGTGGCGATGGTGGCAGGGTTACTAAAAAAGATGTGGATGGTTATGTGCCGGCTGCGGCCCAAACCCCGGCAGCGGCTAAAACCCCGGCAGTGGTTGCAAACCCTGTCGGCGGTTCAGGAGTAGAAGGCCACACCGATATTCCATTAACTCAAATGCGAAAAGTAATTGCCCGCCGCCTGGGTGAAAGCAAGTTCAGTGCGCCGCACTTTTATTTAACCATGGAAATAAACATGGATAATGCCATGGCTGCACGTACACAGTTAAATGAGCTGAGCCCGGTTAAAATTTCCTTTAACGACTTTGTAATAAAGGCAGTGGCCTTATCGCTGCGCCAGCACCCAAATGTTAACAGTAGCTGGATGAATGATTTCATCCGAATGAACCATCACATACATATCGGTAGTGCAGTTGCAACACCTGATGGATTGATCGTACCGGTCATCCGTTTTGCCGATCAGAAAACCTTATCGCAAATTGCCGCCGAAGCAAAAGAACTGTACGGAAAGGCAAAAGACAAAAAGATACAGCCAAACGAATTCACCGGTAATACATTTACCATTTCTAATTTAGGCATGATGGATATTGAAGAATTCACCGCCATCATCAATCCGCCGGACAGCGCCATTTTAGCCGTTGGCCGCATCAAAGAAACCGTAGTAAAAAAAGGTGATGGTTTCGGCGTAAGCAACTTTATGAAACTAACCATGAGCTGCGATCACCGTACGGTGGATGGCGCCGTGGGAGCAGCTTTCCTGCAAACGCTTAAAAAGTATCTGGAGAACCCGGTTACGATGTTGTTGTAATCGTTTCTGTCATTTCGGCGAAGGAGAAATCTGAAAATACATTGCGCCAGCTAAAAGCTGGCGTTTTTTATTATCCGGCATTTTATGAGCTTTATTGGCAAAGTTTATCCCGAAAGCTTTCAAAACAATCTTGTGCTGTGTTTCTTTATTAAACTGTTAAGAAAAGGAGTAAGAATATATTTTCAATAAGTTTTGAAAATTCAAAAACTGTATTATCTTTGTGTTATAAACAGGCCGTTATGAAACTTACCGAAGCAAAAGCACAGTTCATCAGCAGTTGGGGGGCTTTTGGTACGCATTGGGGTATCAACCGCACCATGGCGCAGATTCATGCCTTGCTGCTCATCAGCCCCGATCCAATTACGCAGGATGATATTATGGAACAGTTAAGTATCAGCCGCGGCAATGTTAATATGAACACCCGTGACCTGATTGGTTGGGGACTGGTAGAAAGGGTGCTGATACCCGGCGAACGCAAAGAATTTTTTTCTGCCGAAAAAGATATCTGGAAAGTTGCAACACAAATAATCAAGGAAAGAAAAAAGAGGGAACTGGACCCTATGCTGAAGCTGCTTGCACAGCTTGAGCAGATTGAGGGTGATAAAAAGGACAGGGAAGTAAAACAGTTTACAGAAACTATTTCCGGCATACGCAAATTCGGCGGCCAGGCCGATAAGGTACTGGATGTAATGATTAAGGCAGACGAAAACTGGGTTTTAAACAGCCTGCTGAAGTTCTTTAAATAATAACCTCACCCCAGCCCTCTCCTTTTGGAGAGGGAGGAGGCAAGCTGGAAAAATTCCGGCTTTTATTTGAAAAAGATGTTTCAAAAATTTCTGAAAATACAAAATACACAATCATGAAAAAGTTTAAAACTATGGATGCCTGGATAAGCACCATACTGATCATAAGTTTTACCATAATCTCTTTAATAAATCTTGACTATACATTTCTTATAGGGTATATAGTTGTTGGGGCATGGCAGGTCATCAGTATGATCGTTCATGCGGTTAATGGATGGTTTACTGAAAGTGATTCAAAAAGATACATATATCACTGGATAGTTGTCATCACTTTAATGATCATGTTACTCGGCTTTGCCATCTATCCCATACTTATTTATCTGCTTTTTATTTTATTGTTTGTTTCACCTTTTATGGC
This sequence comes from Ferruginibacter sp., assembly GCA_016786725.1. GTDB lineage: Bacteria > Bacteroidota > Bacteroidia > Chitinophagales > Chitinophagaceae > Ferruginibacter. Next base: position 417,953 of record JAEUVU010000013.1, read on the forward strand.
ACTGTATTATACCTGGCTTTGTTTTGATGAAGTGAGGAAAATGAATGAACGGCCTTTAGCCCTTCTTAAATAATTGATAACCTTTAAAATAAATTTTATGAACTACATTATCATCACTTACAGCTTTTATTTAGTAATTACCATTGCCCTGACCATCTGGGTTGCAAGAACTTTATTTAAAAATGGCAAAGTATTCCTCATTGATATTTTTCATGGAAACAGGGAACTTGCAGATAGCGTAAATAACCTGCTGCTGGTAGGCTTTTACCTCATCAATATTGGTTATGCTGTTTATACTTTACAGGTAACAGGCGCCATTGTAAATACACAGGAAGTTATTGAAGCTTTGAGTTTAAAGATCGGATTAATAATCTTAATACTCGGCGGCATGCACTTTTTTAACCTGTATATATTTTTTACACTACGCAAGAAAGCAACACATGAAGCAAAGTATAAAGCACCCGTTGTTCACAACCAATAATTTAAACAGAAAGTAAACAATGAAACAGAAAATCGTTATAGCAGGTGGAACAGGTTTTGTAGGTAATTATCTCTGCAAAAAATTTACAGATCAGGATTGCGAAGTGATTATTATCTCAAGAAATAAAAGCCATGTTAATTGGGATAAAATTCTTTTGATAACCGAAGCACTTGAAAATGCCGCCTTGCTTATAAACCTGGCCGGTAAATCGGTTGATTGCCGCTACAACAAAAAAAATAAAAAAGAGATTTACAACTCCAGGATCAACACAACCACAATTCTGGGAGAAGCAATCCGTAATTGTAATAACCCGCCACTACTTTGGATAAACTCAAGTACCGCCACTATTTACCGGCATGCCGAAGACAGGCCCATGACAGAGAGCACGGGAGAGATTGGAGCCGGCTTTTCCGTTAATGTTGCAACCAACTGGGAAAAAGCTTTCTTCGGGTTTAAATTACCAAACACACGCCAGGTTGCCTTACGAATGGCAATTGTTTTAGGAAAAGACGGGGGAGTGATAAAGCCTTTAAAAAATCTTGTGCGTTTTGGTTTGGGTGGTAAACAAGGCAGTGGCAAACAAATGTTTAGCTGGATACACATTGAGGACCTGTTTCGCATTATTACTTTTATACAGCAACATTGTCAACTTTCCGGAGTAATTAATACATCAGCTCCAGCTCCCGTTAATAATAAAACCCTGATGCAGTTAATGAGAAAGCAAATGGGAGTAAAAGCAGGCTTGCCAGGCCCCGGGTGGTTATTAAAAATAGGAGCGGTACTTATAAAAACCGAAACAGAATTGATATTAAAAAGCCGTTGGGTTATTCCCGAACGCTTATTGGCGGCAGGGTTTAATTTTAAATATCCTGAATTGGATTCGGCACTTGACAATATTATCAATGGCCGGCAACCCGTCATGAATCAGTAATTTTGCAATGAAAATGGAAAAGCAACCGGTAATATTATTTGATGGTATTTGCAACTTCTGCAACAGCGCCGTAAACTTTACTATCAAAAGAAATAAAAAAGCGAACATCCGTTTTGCACCCCTGCAAAGCGAAGCGGGGCAAAAATTATTGCAGCAATACAACCTGCCTGCATATGATATGCAATCTTTTGTTTTTATAGAAAACGGAACTGCATATAAACAATCAACCGCTGCCTTAAAAGTATGCAGGCATTTACGTGGTATTTGGCCTTTGTGTTATGGCTTAATTATTGTTCCCAGGTTTATACGGGATGGTATTTATAACTGGATAGCTAAAAACCGGTACAAATGGTTTGGGAAAAAAGAAACCTGTATGATACCGACACCCGAACTAAAAGCAAGATTTTTAAATTAATATGGAAAAGAAAAAAACACTCGTACTTGGAGCATCTGATAATCCGTCACGATACAGTTACGTGGCCATAAACCGTTTGAAGAACAATCAGCATCCTGTTGTAGCCATTGGCAAAAAAAAGGGAACAGTTTCCGGAATAGCCATTGAAACCGGAAAAATTCCTGCAGAAGGCATAGACACCGTAACTCTTTATTTAAACCCGGCTCATCAAAAGCAATACTACGATTACATAATTTCTCTCCATCCTAAAAGAATAATATTTAATCCCGGAACAGAAAATGATGAACTGGCAGCACTTGCCGTCAGTAACCATATCGAACCCGTGGAGGCTTGTACCTTAGTAATGCTCAGCACAGGTCAGTATTAAGTTGAAGGCATTAGTATATCCCCCAAAAAAGCAGTAGTAATTATACGATTTAATAGTTAGCTGGTAAATTATTTTTAACAAAAGATAATAAAATACTACCCCCTGCGTTTCACAATTAGAACTTTATATCCAATAACCTGAAAACACGTGAATCCTATGAAACGCTATGCTCCCTATGCATTGTCTCTTGTGTTGTCATTTATGCTCACAACGGGGTTTTGCCAAACCAATAATCCCAAGCCAAAGCAGTTCAGCAACTTCCCTGAGTTTATCAATTGCAGCGAAACGGAATTGGCAAAAGTTTTTACTGCATTGCCAGGACAAGCCATCAGCCTTTATTTTTCAAACAATTTTACTTTTGCAGGCACTGTAAAAAGCAATATAGCTAAATATGCCAACCTGCAATCTGCAGTTATAGAGTCGCCTGATTATTCCAACACAATTTTTCATGTATCAAAAACAACAAAAGCTGATGGCAGCACAGGCTATGTTGGCCGTATCATCAATAAAAGTTTTTTCGATGGCTTTTTATTGAACAGAAATGCGTCCGGTACATACCAGTTGAAGAAAGTAGAGACAGACCGTGTGATACAGGATTGTAATCTCAACTAAAAAAATAAAGAACTTAACACACATAATCCAACGATCCACCTAAAAACCCCTGAAAATGAAAAAGATTTTTACATCACTAATCTGTACGGTACTGATACTGGTTTCATTTAGTGCTTTTAGTGTACCCAAATTAAATAGTTACCCTTCGGCAACAGCAACCATTTTTCTTGACTTTGACGGCCACTATGTACAAAGTACTATGTGGAACGGCGGCAACCCGATTAACTGTGCTGCTTCAGGAATGACCGATCCTCAAATTATAGAAGCTTTTAACCGTATTGCAGAAGATTTCAGGCCATTTGATCTGAATATTACAACCGACTCGGTTGTTTACTTAGCCGCACCATCAGAAACGAGGGTACGTATAATAATTACTACTACCAGCAGCTGGTATCCGGCCGGTTTTAGTGGTGTAGCCACCAGTTCTTTTACCTGGGGAGATGAAACCCCTGGCTTTGTTTTCAGCGACAGACTGGGAACTGCTAACACCAAAAGAATTGCAGAAACTATCTCACACGAAAGCGGCCATACAGTAAGTTTATCACATCAGTCAAAATACGGCGGCGCCTGTAACCTGATGGAACAATACAGCACCGGGTACGGAACCGGCGAAACCGGCTGGGCGCCTATTATGGGCAACAGCCAAAACAAGAATTTCAGCAACTGGAACAATGGCCCCACACCAGACGGATGTGTTTTTGTGGAAGATAATTTATACACCATTGTTACCTATAATGGCTTTGGATACCGTGCCGATGATTATGGCGAAACCCTTAATGCCGGTACATATACTTTGCCGGGAAGCAGTTTTAATACAAGCGGGGTGATAACCACCAATGCAGATAAAGATGCATTTAAATTTACGATGAACTCTAATTCTAACTTTCACCTGGTAATCTCGCCATTTAGTGTTGCATCGGGTTCAGCAGGCTCAAATTTGGACGTTGCAGTAGAATTGTATAACTCATCGGCAACACTCATCAGAACCTACGACCCACAGGCATCTTTAAGTATTACCATAGATACCATACTAACCGCAGGTACTTATTATATAAGGGTGTATGGCGCAGGCAATGCCAATGTAGGTGCTTATGGCAGCCTGGGGTCTTATACCATTACAGGTTCGTTTAGCGGCTTGCCTATACGTGAGGTACGGCTCAATGGTATTTCAGAAAACGGTAAACACAATCTTAGCTGGAACATTGTTGCAGACGAGCCCGTTAAAACAATTGAGATACAGGCATCGAACGATGCTGCCAGCTTTACAAAACTGGCAGATGTCGGGGCAGCTTCAACAAAATTCTCTTACCAGCCTTATAAGAACAATACTATTTTTTACCGTTTGAAAGTTACTTCGGTTATTAATCAAACAGCATATTCAAACACAATAGCATTAAAGGCAGAGGGCAGTGATCAAAAATTATTCAGGGTATCAACTTTGGTAACCAATGAAATAACCATCAATGCCGATCTGAATTATCAATACAGGATAACAGATATGAATGGCTCAGTGATCAGCACCGGTAACGGCCTTAAAGGTATGAACCGTGTGCCTGTTTCAAATTTGTCAAGAGGTATGTACATCATTCAATTATACAACAACGTACAACAACAAACAGAACGGATTATAAGACAGTAAGGTAGATTCATGTGTAAGTCGGGGGGTAGCGTTAGGGGCTGCCCCCTTTTTTATTTACCCCCTTCGCCCACTGAAGGGGGAACTTGGAATCTCATAAATCATTTAGCCTATTCAATTATCAAATAGTTAACCTTTCTTTTTCTTTATGCAGTTTGAATTATAAAAGCTGTTACAAAGTCCCCTTCAGGGGATTTAGGGGCAGTGCTGCAGTTTTTCTTATCATTTTTTCCGTAACTTTAAAAAACCCATTTTTATGTTATGGAGAAAATTTAACGGGGATCCCATCCAGTTACACATTAAAGAAGCTGTTGAGCAGGCCATCAAAAGAGAAACAACAGCAGGTTATCACTTAAAAGTTTGTATTGGTACCGACAGCCAGGTAAAAGGCAAGGAAACTGAGTTTGCCACGGTAATTGTTTTTTTACGTGAAGGACATGGCGGATTCATGTTCATCCACAACGAAAAAACATTACTCAGGTACAGCATTAAAGAACGGATGCTGGTTGAAGTGGCAAAAAGTATCGAGATCGCTTATGAATTGTGCGACCTTTTTACATTGTACGATGTTGATATGGAAGTACATGCCGACATCAACACCAATCCCCACTTTAAAAGTAATGAAGCCTTACGGGAAGCCATGGGCTACATTTTGGGAATGGGCTTTGCCTTTAAAGCCAAACCCGAAGCCTTTGCCAGCAGCAGTTGTGCCAATAAGGTGGTGAATTAAGATTGGCTGAAAATTGTAAGCAGTGCATGTGTTTAAAACACAGGCGGTGGCTTCTTCTCCCCAATAATTATTGAACCTCTTTCTTTTTTCTTTTTCTTAAGAGCCCGAAAATTAAAACGCCCAGCATCAAAGCTCCAAAACCTAAACGCATCCACATCTGCTGTTTTTGTTTACGGTTCCTTTCCTGCATGGTTTTTACAAAGCTGTTCAGGTTACGTGTGTTTTGTTCAGTAAACTGCACCCTGTCTATTGAATCTCTTTTCTTCAAATTTGCAGCATATATACTGTCAAAAGATTTTCTGCTGCTGTCAAATGCAGCCTGCTGTTTTGCAAGATCTTTCCGTGCCTGCTCAATTTTTTTAGAGAGGTCTTGAGCAGTTGTTGTTATGCCGAATAATATGAACAGGGGCAAGAATAATTTCCGCATGTTTTTTTATTACGAAAATAGGAAGGAAGAGAAAGCAGGGCAATACCCTGTGGCAGGTATTTAATTGGCGGCCTCCAAACTCTCATTCGTCTCCTCAATAAAAGAGAGTATTTTTTCTTTGCCGGTTTTCTTTACTGCGCTGGTAACAAAATGCTGCGGTAAAAACTGCCAGTTTTTTTTCATCGCTTCCAAAAAGGCTTTTACATTTTTACTTACTGTGCTTTGATTTTCCTTATCGCTTTTTGTAAAGATGAGGCAGAAGGGAACACTCCAGTTTCTTAACTGCAGTAAAAATTCAAGATCAATTTTTTGGGGATTGTGGCGGGCATCTATCAAAACAAAAACCATTGTAAGGTTTTCTCTCTTGCGTAAATAGTTTTCGATCATCTGCTCCCAGCGGTTGCGGCTTTTAATGCTCACTTTGGCAAAGCCATAGCCGGGCAGATCAACTAAATACCAATTTGTTCGTTTCGCTTCTTTCTTCGCCTCACCCTTCTCCTTTTGGAGAAGGGACGGGGATGAGGTTATCTCAAAATGATTTATCAATTGCGTTTTTCCCGGCGAAGCCGAGGTTTTTGCCAGCTTATCATTATCGCAAAGCATATTTATCAGCGATGATTTACCCACGTTACTGCGGCCGATAAAAGCATACTCGGGCCTGTCAGGATTGGGGCACTTTTCATAATCCGGGCTGCTGATGATGTATTTGGCTGATTTGATCTGCATAACGCAAAGATATTATTAATAGTCATTGGTCATTATTATCACAAGTGCTTCAACAAAAGACTGAAGTATTAACATTTACACATGTTTATTGCTTATTGCCCATTGCCTGTTGCGTCTTATCTTTGCTGCCCATGACGGATTTTGCACACGATACGGTGGTACCTTATAAAGGTTCGGAGCTTGCTAAAAAAGAGCAGGTGGCAGGCATGTTTAATTCCATCGCTTTTCGCTACGACTTTCTGAACCGTTTTTTAAGTGCAGGTATTGATATCCGCTGGCGCAAAAAAGCCATTAAGCAATTGGTTAAAACCCAGCCAAAAACAATACTGGATGTAGCAACCGGTACAGCGGATGTTGCCCTTATGGCATCTGCTATATTAAATCCGGATAAGATAACCGGTATTGACATCAGCGATGGTATGCTGGAACTGGGCAGAAAAAAGATTGAAAAAGCCGGGCTTACGGACAGAATAGAGCTGTTAAATGGCGATTGTGAAACAATAAACTTTAAAAATGATTCGTTTGAAGCGGTAACTGTGGCTTTTGGCGTACGTAATTTTGAGAACCTTGAAAAAGGATTATCAGAAATACTGCGGGTGATGAAACCGGGCGGAAAACTGGTAGTGCTGGAATTCAGCAAACCAAAATCTGCTTTTGTAAAGGCATTTTACAATTTTTATATGAAGATCGTTACCCCAAACGTGGGTAAAATATTCTCGAAAAACCGCAACGCATACCAATATCTCGACGAATCAATTCAGAAGTTTCCGGAAGGAAAGAATTTTGTAAATATCCTGGACAACCTGGGGTATAAGAATACTTACTTTAAACCACTGAGCTTAGGTATATGCAGCATTTATTGCGGAGAAAAATAATTAATACAGTCATAGTTGCCCTCTTATTTCCTTTAATTGGCACTGCTCAATTAAGGAAAGAGATCAACCAGGAAGACCACGACGATAAGCGGATACGTTTTGGCATTACACTGGGTTCTAACCGGTCGCATTTTGCTTTTACGCATAACCCGATTTTCCTTAACCAGGCTCCTTTAGACAGTATTACTGTTATTGAAAGTGTTAACAGCACAGGTGTAAGCCTTGCATGGCTGGTTAATCTGCGCCTTAGCAACCACTTCGATCTGCGTACACATCCGGTTAACCTTACTTTTACAGAGCGTAACTTTTTGTATAATCTCCGTTACCCCGACAGGCCCGCCGGGGAAGACAGCGTTACTGAGAAAAAAACACAGTCTATTTCATTAAGCATACCGGTGATGATAAAATTCACCAGCGACCGTATCAATAATTTTAAAGCATACATGATAGCAGGTGGCAAAATAGAATATGACCTTGCATCCAATGCAGGCGCCCGTAAAGCAGAGGAGCAGATAAAGCTGAAAAAATTTGATTACGCTGCCGAAGTAGGGCTTGGCTTTCACTTTTATTTCAACATGTTTGTGTTAACACCCGAAGTAAAGATGAGCTGGGGGCTGGGTAACCTTCATGCCAGAGATAAGAACCTTAAATTCTCCAATGTAATTGATAAGATCAATTCACGGTCAATCTTCTTTTCGTTGACAGTAGAATAATTCTCTTTCAGATTAAACCGCTTTCGACAAGCTCAAACTTACAGCTTTTTGTCATGTTGATCCTGTCGAAACATATACAAAAAGCGGGCTGCCAATTGTAACTGCTTTTAATAATCGTACCTCCTGTTAAACATATTGATCCTTACACCACCTGTAAACATGGTAGTTGATTTTGCAACCGGATTCAACAATGTTTTCTCACGGCGGTAAAGCCCCGTTACTTCAAAGAAAACATTTTCTCTTATTTCGTAAGATACCTGCAGGTAGGTATTTAACACGGTTTGTTTATTGCCGCTGCCAATTGAAAAGCCGTCGTTTTTTGTACGGGTACTGTAATCCCTGAAAACATTTCCACCAAAATTTGCATTGGCGCTGTCTAATCCTCTGTAATAATACATGCCATGTAAATACACGTGCCATTTTTTAGCGGGCTGGTAACGTATAATTGCCATCACCTCCTGGAAGTTAGCGCCCAGCGGGTGTGCCAACGGCTGGTTGTAATGCGTGTAGTTTGAAATGGTATCGTTGTGGGTATAGGTAAATGGCCTTACACGGTTTGCTTCTAATTGTATATCTAAGTTGTCAACGCCAAATGCATCAATGTATTTTACTCCCAACTGTATGCCCCATTTATTAACCCAGCTGCCATTGTTTTTTCTTATTTCAGATAAAACAAATTCATCTAACAAAAATTGCCCGTAAAGCTGTGCCCTGTGTGCAATGTTTGCTTTAAAATCAAAACCTGCAATCGCATTATCCGGGCTGCCAACCGTGCCTTCAATATGCCTGTAAAAAATAATCGGGTTCAGGTATTGAAAATCAAAACGGTTCTTGCGGCCAAAAATTACGCCTTCAAACAAACCAATATTAAGCCACCTGGTTACATTTACGCTGAGGTGGTGCATGGCTGCATACTTGCGGTCTAATAAAGTATCACCGGCTTTTTTAAACTGCGGCATCAGCTCCATAAATAAATTCTGGTAATTTATTTTCCAGATACGGGTGTTGAGTTTTAAGAACAGGTTGCTGTTGCCCCAGTCACTTAAAAATAAACTGCGGTAACCATTGCCGATAAAATTTTTATCGTAACCAAACTGCACATCAACAGCATTACCGGCACGTACAGTTATATAACCCCGTGCATCAAAATAATCGTACCCGCTTGTTTTAAATGGTTTGTAAAAGCCAACGCCATGTACAGCTCTTGAGTTTGTTACCTGCTGCTGAAAAAACTGAGGCCCCCTTTCCTGGTTATCTGTCATGTAAGTGGAGAAACCTATTTTTTTACCGATCGTACCTCTGGCGGTAATACCCTTACTGTTTAAATAAATGGGTTTGTTATAACCGGTTTCAACACCCATATAATATTGAAAAACCGGGTTCACTGCCAGGAAAAAATTATTGGTTTTAACTTCTAAAAAATTAGGTTTTGTTTTATAAAATGTTTTCAGCACGGGGCGCTTGCTTAAAAAATCTTTCTTAGGCCCGGTTACCCATTCGCTGTTGTTCATTAAAAAACTGGTGAGGTTGTATTCATCCAGGTCGGTAAGTGCCTGGCTGTTCCACTCTATATATTTATCTTTTTGGGTATTAAGGTCTATATATCCAAGCCGGGCGCTGTCAATAAATTCAACCTGCTCCACAATGTATTTCCTGTTAAAAGGCCTCACGGCAGAAAAATTAAGATGGGTATTTCTTTGCTGCTTAATTTCCAACCTGTCAACAAAATGCACATCTTTTGATCCCGGGGTTAAAAAAGTGGATTGAGCTGTTGCAAATGCGGGGCAAATAAAAAACAACAGTTTGAATAAGCTTTTAATAAATTGCATCAGATAATTTTAGTTTAACAGATATCAGTATTCAAGTTATGCAAAAATACCTTTTTAAAAACATACAGGTTGTAAATGAAGGAAAAATCCAGTGCCTGGATGTGTTAATAAACGATGAACGCATAGAGAAAATTGCAACAGGTATAGAAACAAAATACGCTGTTAAAGAAATTAACGGGGAAGGAAAGCATCTCTTTCCCGGGGCGATAGATGACCAGGTGCATTTCAGGGAACCTGGCCTTACACACAAGGCAACCATTTATACAGAAAGCAAGGCAGCCGTTGCCGGCGGCGTAACCAGTTTTATGGAGATGCCCAATACCGTGCCCAATGTATTAACACCACAATTACTGGAAGATAAATATACCATTGCAGCCAACACATCGCTGGCCAATTATTCATTTTTTATGGGCACCAGCAACAATAATGCTGATGAAGTTTTAAAAATGAACGATCATAAAAAAGATGTTTGTGGTGTAAAAATATTCATGGGGGCCAGCACAGGCAATATGCTGGTTGACAGCCACAGTGCGTTGGACAAGATTTTTCGGGAAAGTGAAATGCTGATAGCAACACATTGCGAAGATGAACGTATCATCAAAGCCAATTACGAACGTATAAAAAAAGCCAGGGGAGAATTATCAGCATCTGATCATCCCGTGATAAGAGATGAAGAAGCGTGTTTTGAATCTTCATTGATCGCCATCAAATTTGCACAAAAGTATGGCAGTCGTTTACATATTCTGCATATCAGTACAGAAAAAGAATTACAGCTTTTCAGCAACATGATGCCGTTAAAAGAAAAGAAAATTACCGCAGAAGTTTGTGTACATCATTTGCATTTTACCGCCGATGATTACGAACAACTGGGTTATAAAATAAAATGTAATCCTGCCATTAAAGCGTCACACAACAAAGAATCTTTATGGAAAGCGTTGCTGGATGACCGGCTGGACATCATCGCCACCGATCATGCGCCGCATACCCGGGAAGAAAAACAGGGCACTTACGAACAGGCACATGCAGGACTGCCATTGGTACAGCATCCTTTGCTTTTAATGTTGCATTACCAAAAACAAGGAAGGATATCTTTTGAGAAAATTGCTGAGAAGATGAGTCATGCACCAGCCGACTGTTTCCAAATTGAAAATCGTGGTTATGTACGGGAAGGTTATTTTGCCGACCTGGTTGTAGTTGACACTAATAAACCTTCAACAGTAACCAAAGAAAATATTTTTTACAAATGCGGCTGGAGCCCTTTAGAGAATTTTACCTTTCCTGCATCTATAGAGAAGACCTTTGTAAGTGGCAGAATGGTTTATGATGATGGAAAGTTTGATGAATCAATACGAGGACAAAGATTATTATTCAACAGATAAAACATAAAATCCTCCGCCAGCTGGCGGATTAGGGGCATATGGATATAGACAAAACAACGCTTGCCGATCTTTTAATGTTCAACAGCGGCGAAGACATGTCGGTGTTTGGCAAACTCGACCTTTGCACCACAGCACATGGTACCGAACAACTGAAGATTAATTTTTCTACTGCATTAAAAACGCAGGAAGAAATTGTTGCGGTGCAACAAACCCTGCAGCTCTTTATAAAAAAGCAGCCGCAATGGCCCGCTCATATATCTAATGGTACTGTGATGGTGGTAGAAAAGTTTTTCGATTCGCAGATCAGCACCATTCCTGCACACCCATCGGCGATGGGGGCATTCAGCTATAAATTATTGCATGGCCCCGACTTTGCATTGGTAACTTATTCTGCCAAACATTGTTTTGATTTTATTAAAGGCTTCCAGGCCTTGCTGCAGCTCTTTTCAGGAGAAGATATTCCTGCACCCCTGCAGAAGGTTTTAACTGCTATTGAAAAGATCATTACAAAAAGCCAGTTTACCATTGTAGAAAAAAATAGAAATGCTGATGAGATAAGCCATGCAAAAAAACTGGAGCTTGCTCATTTTATACGCTACGGTTACAAACACAATATGCTCGACCTGGTGGTATTGTATGCCAAAATAGATGCCTGGTACGGCATGGCGGGGGCAGTACAAAAATTCGGCCTGGTCTTTCCTGAGTTTGTGCAAAATGACCAACCGGTTATTGAAGCAAAAGGATTGTATCATTTGCTGGTTCACGAGCCTGTGGCTTATGATGTAATGCTCAATCAACAAACAAACTTTCTTTTTTTAACCGGCGCCAATATGGCCGGCAAAAGCACTTTTATTAAATCCGTGGGCGCCTCTGTTTTTTTAGCACATATAGGCATGGGCGTGCCGGCACAGCAAATGAAACTTACATTGTTTGACGGCATGCTCAGCAACATCAACGTAGTGGATAATATCAGCAAAGGCGAAAGTTATTTTTATAACGAAGTACAACGCATCAAGGCCACCATCACCAAAATAAGCGATGGTAAAAAATGGCTGATACTGATAGATGAACTTTTTAAAGGCACCAATGTGCAGGATGCGATGAAGTGCAGCAGTACGGTGATTGAGGGGTTGCTTAAAATAAAAAATTCGCTTTTTATCCTCTCTACTCATTTATACGAGATAGGAGAAGAACTGAAAAAACATCCCAATATTGATTTTAAATATTTCGAAACTTCGGTCATCAACGATCAGCTTCATTTTTCTTATCATTTAAAAGATGGCATCAGCAACGACAGGTTGGGTTATCTGATCTTAAAGAGAGAGGGTGTGGTGGATATGCTGGAGAAGATGTAAAAAGTAGCCGGCTTCTTGTTACTTTTAAAATATGAAAGTCCGCTTTTATTGTTTGCTTTTTGTTTTTGGCACCATTGCACTTAACACAGTTGCGCAGCAACAATTGTGTTATAAAAAAATGGAGGGAACCATCAGCGAAGTAGTGTATTGTGTTTTTCAGGACAGCAAAGGATACATCTGGGTAGGCACTGATGCCGGGGTAAGCAGGTACAATGGTTATTCATTTACGCATTACACAAAAGATGATGGCTTAAGTGATAATGATGTATTTCAAATCACCGAAGATCACCTTGGGCGGATATGGATGCTTACTTATAATGGAGAACCCACTATATACGATCAGGGCCGTATCCTCACTTCGCAAAACACTTTTTTTTTGAAGGCTATAAAGCCCGGTTCAATGGCCACTGGCTTTATTGAAAGCAATGATACAGCATGGTATGTTACAAGGCTCAGGGTGTACAAGTTTTTTGCCGACAAATTGCTGGATGAACTCGGTACCGATACTTACTTTAACAACAAGCCGGGCTTTTCCTTCCTTGGCGCATGCTTCTTTAATAAAAAGCCCTGCGTTATAACTTCTACAGGTTTTTATTCTGTTTCAGATAAAGACAAAATTGATTTTCCTCAAAACCAGCGCCTGAGCCCGGTTTCTATCAAAGTGGCTGTTGGAAATAATATTGTACTGGCCACACTGCCGGATCAACTGCTTGTATTTGACATGGAAAAGAAAACCAGGAATATAATCTCAGTCAGCGGACAAGACAGGATTATCACCACTTTTTATGTAAAAGAAGAAGGCTTTTTTTGGGTTTTTGCAGAAGAAAATACTTACAGGTATTATCCCGAAGGTGAACGCTTTGTAAAGTATGAAGAAACAATGCCCAAATCGCTTACCTATGTTTTAAAAGACAGTGAAGGCAATTCATGGCTGGCAGCATTCCACCACGGCCTTTATTTTCTGCAAAATACAGGGGTAAAAAAAATTAATTATAAAACGGTTATCGGCACCTCAGAAACCTACTCCGTTACCGCTCACAATGGCAGCATCTATGCCGGATATGTAAATGATGAGGTTGCAAAAATAACCGGCAGGCAAATTACGTTTTCGCCGGCAGACAGAAGCAGTTTCCGCAATAAAGTGTACGGCTTTTACCGGGATAAAAACGGGCTGTGGGTGGCAGCAGGAAACAAAGCCATATTATATAGCAGTTCGGGAGCCGTTCACAGTTTTGAAGGTTCAGTAAAAGCAATTGCCAGCAACCCGGCTAACGACATTTATGTTGCCTCATCACTAAATGTTGGCAAAACCGGATTTGAGGATTTACTGAAAAAAAATGCTGTGCTGAAGCAGGGAGGCAGTAAAAATGTTTATTCACACGCTGTCCGTGTAAATGCACTGCTTTGTTTAAATAACGACACCGTATTAATGGGCGCTGTAAACGGGTTAAAGCTGCTGGTAAAAGATTCACTGAAAGTAAATCCGGCATGGAAGCATCCGGTATTTAATGCCGGCATTACACGTATTTACCCATTAACCGGAAGTAATTTTATTTTCAGTACATCAGGAAAGGGAGTTGTTATGGTGCTGAAGGACAGTATCTACATCATTGATAAAAAAGCCGGGCTCAGCAGTAACTCCTGTACCGGTTTATTCCCGGAAAACGATTCTGTATTTTGGGTGTCCACCGTTGCAGGATTAAACAGGGTAGGCGTCAGGATAAAAAATAAAAACTTCACAACATCGGTAAGGGCATATACTGTTGCAGACGGGTTGCTCTCCGACTATATAAATGATGTAACGGTTTACAACGACACCGTTTGGGTGGCAACAGATAAAGGCCTTTGTTACTTTCAGAAAAAAATGCCCAGGCAACCATATCCTGCACCACAGCTTAATGTAGAGGATTTGCTGGTAAACGGGGAGCCACAAAATTTTAATCAGCCATTGCAGCTTAACCATAAGCAGAACAATGTAAGCATCAATTTTACAGGCATATCTTATTTCTCTCAGGGAAAAATTACATACAAATACAGGTTAATTGGCGGGGGAAATGAAGACTGGAAGTTTACCACAGCACGCCATGTTGAATACGCCTCACTGCCACCAGGCGATTATACTTTTGTAGTAAGCGCTGCAAATGCAGATATGAAATGGAACGAACATCATCAAACGATACGCTTTCGTATTGCTCCCCCGTTTTGGGCTACCTGGTGGTTCAGACTTATAGTAGTATTGTCGCTTCTGATCATTGCAGGGTTATTATTTAAAACGAGGCTGGGAAATATAAAGCGAAAGCATATTCTGCAGAATAAAGCGCTGACATTAGAAAAAGAAAAAGCAGAGTTTGAAAAAGAAAATGTGCTGTATGAAAAACAACTGATAGAACTGGAGCAGCAGGCTTTGCGGCTACAGATGAATCCGCATTTTATATTCAATGCCATAACGGCCATTCAGGGATTGTACTCGGTAAATGATACTGAGAAAGCAAAAAAGTATCTAATAAAATTTTCAAGGTTGCTGCGTACCGTTTTTGAAACCTCCAGCGAACCGGTAATATCTCTGAAAAAAGAGGTTGAACTAATTGCGGATTATATTGAACTCAATATTATACGCTTTGGGTACAACATTACTTATGAAATAACGACAGACCCTTCTATCAATACCGAACAGTATGGTATTACGCCCATGCTTATACAGCCCTTTGTAGAAAATGCATTGTTGCACGGCCTGCAGAAACACAATGGCACAGGGATGTTAAATATTTCGATAAATAAAACAGGAGCAGAGAACATACATTGCAGGATAGAAGATAACGGAACCGGAAGAACCAATACTGATACTCCCGTTGTTGAAAGTAAACCACATGGCGTATCAATTACTAAAAAAAGAATAGATTTGGTTGGTAAAAACAGTGCCTCTGCTGTAGATTTTTTGATAGAAGACCTGAAGAACCCGGATGGTTCGGCTGCTGGCACAGTTGTAAGTTTTACAACAAGTTTAATAAAGCTTTTTTAACACGATGCTGAAGACAATTATTATAGATGATGAGGTAACTGCAAGAGATGCATTGCGGGCTGAAATAAAACAGCATTGCCCTTTACTGGAGGTTGTGGGGGAATTTGATGGCGTGTTATCCGGCAAAGAAGCCATTGACAGCCTTAAACCCGACCTGGTTTTTCTTGATATTCAACTCTGGGATGGCACGGGTTTTCAATTGCTTGAAAAAATAACGTATAAAAAATTCAACCTCATTTTTACTACTGCCTATAATGAGTATGCCATCAAGGCCTTTAAGGTAAATGCTGTTGATTACCTGCTGAAGCCGATAGATAGCGAAGAACTTAAAGCAGCTGTTGAAAGATCATCAACCATAAAAAATGCTGATCCGGCCCTTAAGAACATTAATAAGCTGATCAGTGATTCCAGCACAATACTGCATAAAAAAATAGCCATCCCCCTTACTGGTGGCATTACTTTGCTCGATGCAGCAGACATTGTCCGCATTGAAGCCATCAGCAATTATTCAAGAATATATACAAAACAAAATGAAAACCTGTTGTCGGCTAAAACGCTTAAAGATTTTGAATTGTCTTTACAGCAATATGGCTTTGAAAGGGTTCATCATTCGCATATCATCAATCTTGCCCACCTGAAAAAATACTCACATAAAGACGGCAACCTCCTAGAAATGAGTGATGGGTCTGCAGTTCCGCTGGCGCAGCGTAAAAAAGCTTTTATACTTTCAATTCTTGATCACATCAGTGTTTAAAAAACGCTATTCCCCGCTTCCTCATACATTGCCCGATAACTCAATGATATCGTTTGCTCAATAAACCGTATCACTTGCCTGAAAACAATTTACTGGTTTTGTGACAACGCTAATTTTAGTGATGTAATGGCCCAGGTGTCATTGCTTAATCATTAAAATAATAACAATGAAATTCAGATTTATTGCAACTTCCTGCTTTGCATTAGCGCTGTGGTTAAACAGCTATGCACAACTGGGCGGATTAAAGAACAAGGTTAAATCAGCCACCACACCAGAAACGCCGGCAGCAACCAAACCGGAAGCTGTAGCTGAAAAACCAGCAGCGGCATCAGTGCAAACCCCGGCACAGGGAGGCATTATGATCTGGCCTGAGGGTTCAGGCAAATTATCGGCCAGCGAACCCTACTTAACTCCCCTGCACCAGAAATATGTGGGCAAAATTGTTTTTGCTGATGCAAAACTGCCCAAGGAATCAGCTACGGAATCCATGCTTAAAAATTCATTCACCCTTAATGAGTCAATCTACGGAAGGGTATTTGCACAAACAGCCGTAAAAAATTATGCGATATACAAAAACGGTGATCCTTCAAGGGCGCCGCAACAAAATGATAAGAGTGAATACTACATTAAAATGCTGATTGATGGCGCTGAGCAAAAATTTCTTTTCAACCGGGATGATAACAGCGGCAAATATGAGGCCTGGAATACCTGGGCTCTTTTTGTTTCAGCCAAAGGGGATGATGCAAAACAAAACAGGGCATTTGTTATTGAAGCGCTTAATAAACTTGCTCCCGGAAAACACAACATAAAACTTCAGTTATTTGGCGGCGACAATACCGGCGACCATACCATCAGCCCGATTGCGGAGGGAGAGTTTACGCTGGATGTGATTGCCGGACAGGTAATGAAGATCGGCCGTAACTGGGCTTCTTTTAAAGCTGAAATGAGCAACCCCGCTCTCGAAAAGCAGGTTGTGGAAGCCATTGCTGCACATGGCAACAGGCAAAAATGGAAAGAAACATTTTCCAAAGCAAAAATACTGGACAAAGATTGGTATGTGACCAGGGCTGAATTTACCGGCCTTATTTTATACCGGACCATCAATGTAGTGGTATATGCCAAATGGCCCGACGGGCATTGTACCGCACAGGAATTTTCTGTTGTTCAGCAGTATAATAACGGAGCTTTTTCCAAAACAACCGAATACAATGCCATCGGTACACAATACCAGATTGACTGCGATTAATTGAACAATGTATTTTGAGTAGCAGCAGGTACATTAATGTACCTGCTGCTTGCTTTTTATTTCATGACAGTCAGTTTGCCAGGGCAATTTGAAAGAAATTAAAGTGGTATCTTACTTCTTCAATAATTGCCAATGAAAAGATCACTGTTGCTTATTGCAGGATTTATAATTCTGCTTGCAACCGAAATTCTCCGTGTTTATTTTATCATGCCTTTTCCAGGCCATTTGTAAATGATATTTATGAAGAATTCTGTTTATACTGGAAAGTTTCCACCTTTGCTGGCCGCCTGACCAGCAACAGCTAATTTCACTATTCAACATTTTTTCCTCTTCCTATTAAACTTTTTCTAACTTTAAGAAAATTTAATACATGCTGGTTAAAACCTTTGGCAGTGCTGTTTATGGGGTAGAAGCAATTACAATTACGGTGGAAGTAAGCGTGAACAACCAGGGCAAAAACTATTATATAGTTGGATTACCGGACAATGCCGTTAAAGAAAGTTTACAAAGAGTAGAGAGCGCCATCAAAAGCAATAAGCTTTACATGCCACGTACCAAACTTGTGGTAAACCTTGCACCCGCTGATATAAAAAAAACGGGCACCGCTTTTGATCTCCCTATCGCTATTGGAACATTGGGTGCAACAGAACAAATTGAAAATTCTGACAGGCTGAGTGAATATGTAATTATGGGTGAGTTGAGCCTTGATGGAGAAATACGGCCCATCAACGGAGCATTGCCCATCGCTATACAGGCACGAAAGGAGGGCTTTAAAGGCCTCATCGTTCCTAAACAAAATGCAAGAGAAGCGGCGATGGTAAACAACCTGCATGTGTATGCAGTGGAGCATATTACAGATGTGATCGGTTTTTTCAAAGATGAAAGTTCTCTAAAGCCGGTCATTGTAAATACAAGAGAAGAATTTGCACATGCACAAAGCGATTTTGAAATTGATTTTTGTGACGTTAAGGGACAGGAAAATATAAAAAGAGCTTTAGAAATTGCGGCAGCTGGTGGACATAATGCCATTTTAATTGGCCCGCCAGGCGCCGGTAAAACCATGCTGGCAAAGCGATTGCCAACCATATTGCCTCCATTAAGTTTGCAGGAGGCTTTGGAAACAACCAAGATACATTCTGTTGCAGGCAAGCTTCCCGAAAATTCTACTTTGATTTCTAAACGGCCATTCAGGAGTCCGCACCATACAATAAGTGATGTGGCTTTGGTTGGCGGCGGTGGTATTCCGCAACCCGGCGAAATTTCCCTGGCACACAATGGTGTTTTGTTTTTAGATGAACTTCCTGAATTTAAAAGGCAGGTGCTTGAAGTAATGCGCCAGCCAATGGAAGAAAGAAGAGTTACCATCTCCCGTGCAAAAGTTGCATTGGATTTTCCTGCATCATTTATGCTGATCGCCTCTATGAATCCTTGCCCTTGTGGATTTTTTAATCATCCGGAGAAAGAATGTACCTGTCCGCCCGGCGCTGTACAAAAATATCTCAATAAAATTTCAGGCCCTTTATTAGACAGAATAGACCTGCATGTGGAAGTAACTCCTGTTGCCTTTAATGAACTTTCATCTGCACAGCAATTTGAAAAAAGTATCAGCATAAGAGAACGTGTAATTAAGGCACGGGAGATACAGGCAGAGCGCTATAAAAAAAGCGAAGGGGTGTATGCCAACGCACAAATGAGCAGTAAGCAACTGAAAGAAATCTGTGTAATAACTACTGCCGGGCAAAACCTGTTAAAAGTGGCGATGGAAAAACTAAACCTCAGCGCCCGTGCCTACGACCGTATCTTAAAAGTAAGCCGGACCATTGCAGATCTTGCTGCCAGCCAAGATATAAAGCCAGAGCATTTGGCAGAGGCGATACAGTACAGAAGTTTGGATAGGGAAGGGTGGACGGGATAAATTTTACAATGCCTTCACAATCCCATTCTTTATAGCGTAAACAACCAATCCAACCGTATTCTTTACATTCATCTTCTCTAAAATTTTCAACCGGTGACCTTCAACGGTACGTACACTGATGAATAATTTATCACCAATTTCTTTATTGGTCATTTCAGCACAAATACAGGCGATGATCTCCTTCTCCCTTTCGCTAAACTCAACTTTTGCTGTTTTTTTGTAAGGGTTAAAACGGCTCTTGGCGATCATCTGCGTAAGCTTATGACTGGTTGTTTTGCAGTAATACGGGTCATCATTATACACCGTTTTAATAGCTTCAATGATCTGGTCTTTGCCTGCATTCTTTATCAAATACCCTTTGGCACCGGCTTCCAGCATTTCGATGATCAGTTCATCATCATCATACATAGATAAACCAATGATACCTTTATCAGGATATAGTTCAGCTATTTTTTTTGTTGCTTCAATGCCATCCATCACGGGCATTTTTATATCTGTCAATATCACATTGGGCTTCACCTGCTCAGTTAGTTCAAGTAGCTCCTTTCCATTGGCTGCTTCTCCAACCAGGATAATTTCAGGAAATTTCGAGAGCATCAGTTTAAAACCATCCCTGAAAATTTCATGGTCATCTGCAATAATTAATTTTATATCGGCTACGGTTGACATATTATAATGGCATTTCAATTTCAAATGCGGTACCCAGGCCGGGTTGTGTGTTTACCAAAACTTGTCCGCCTAACAGCTCTACCCTGCTATGAATACTTAATAATCCCAGGCCCCTGTCTATCTGTGTTTTTTCAGAATAGTTAAAACCAATACCATCATCTTTGGTTTTTAATAAAAGCATTTTATTATTTTTCTGAATGCTGATGCTGAGTGATGTTGCCCTGGCATGTTTTACAGTATTATGTATGATCTCCTGTAAAATCCTGTACAGGTTTATTTCACGTTCGGGTAAAAGTGTAAAATCGCAATAAGTAAAAGAAATATTTACAGGGTGCAATGGTTTAAGTTTACCAATAAACTCTTCTGTGGCTTTAATAAAACCCTTGCGAACGAGCGTATTTGGCAGCAGGTCGTAAGATATTTCTCTGAAGCGCTGAATAATGCTGTCTATCTGGTCGCTCGATTTCTCAAGCACCGCTGTTTCAGTTTCATCACTTGGCTCCAGGTGATTGATCTGCAACTTGATGGCTGATAAAAGCGGCCCCAGTTCATCATGCAGATCATCAGCGATTCTTTTGCGCTCGTTTTCTAAAGTATTCACTTCTGCTGCAATGCGTGCCTGCTGCCATTTTAATACTTTTCTGTGTTCTCTTACGATGTAGATAATAAAAAAGGAAATGATAAGCACCAATATTACGGCAGATATTAAAACAGCATTGAACATAAGCACTCACTTTATTCATCCCTTGAATTTCCAGGTTGAATTTAGGTATCTTTTTTGGGAATTTTTAAAATAGCTACTGTAAAGAGCAAGTAACTAAAGGCATTTGATAAATGCTGTATGTCTGCAATGGATTGCCCTTTTTTTGTTTTCATCAGTGAAAAAACCAGTACCCCGAAAATTAGAAAATTAAATGCATTGTATAAAATGGATGCGCTACTGAACCAAAACCAGAAATTATCTGTAAGCTTATACCGTACCTCCGTTATCTGTTTTGAAAGTATATCAATACAGGTAACGAGCATTACAACCGAAACAAAGCAAAGGAGATACAAAAAAAGATTGTATACACTTCTGTAATAAATGCAATCGAAAATTGCAACCACAACCGCCGAAAGCAATAACAGTTGCAATTTTCTTTTACCTAGATATCCATTGTTGTAAACAAAAAACAAGAACAACGCTAAATTCAAAAGCATGTATATATTAATGGGCAATCTTGACAAGCTGCCTAAATTTGGGAACTTGATACCCAAATAGATCCATGTTTCAAGCAGAGCAACCAATATCATCATGTAAATAAATGCATGAAATTTTTTATCAATTGCACTAAGGCGGAAAATACCTGCAATGGCGGGTAATACGCAACTCATTGCCAGTATATATTTTACGTCTTCGTTCATATTTAGCAATTACAAAGAATATACCTTCTTGTTTTACTATGGCATCTGGCCATACTCAGCGCCGCCGCTGCTTCCGGTGGCACTGCCTGCACCATTGGCTAAGCTTTTATTAACCGGTTTGTCGCAACAGTCTTCAGCACTTACATACAAATTACTGTAATCGTCTGCATTGATACCCACCAGTATTATATGTATCCTGTTATCGGCTCCAATGCCATACAGCACACGTAAGCCTATCGATTTTTCATTGGCAATAATTTTGCGGATGATGCAACTGTTAAAGGAAACAGAGCCACCTCTCAAAAATCCGGCCGCCATTTTATCCATTGCAGCTGCAATGGTGTCCTGATCGCCACCCAGTCTTTTTTTATACGCTTCATATTTCCCTGTCCACATTTCGATTGAATCTTTCGAAAGAAAATGACACTTGTTTACCAATGCCAGGGATTGTTCGTTGGTTACTTTGCCCGTGTAGCCTGCACAACATTTGCCGTCAGTATTATTGTTGCAACTACTGGTTGCCAGCAATAATGCAAAACTGGTAACCGGTACTACTGCAAGTTTAAGTTTGGTTAAGAGCTTCATATACATTTTGGTTTAAATTTTTTGGTATGCGGCAAAGTAATGTACAAAACAAAATGCTGCGGCAGGTATTTATACCTGTTTTTTTGGGTAGTTAATGAAAACTAATTCAGTAGAGATACCTGTAAAATTTGTGGTAGTTGTTTTCATTTTTGATACCTCAAAATTATGCAGCAAAAAAAAACTGCAGCATAAAACCCGGAAGCCGAAAAGGGATCAAGAGTAGGCAATTCAAACAAAAATATTATGAGCTACTTATTTAAAGGCAACCTGCGTGGTTTCTATTGTGGAGATTGTTTCGACTTTCTGTACAATGCCAATGTAAAAATTTATGCAACTGCCAAGGATGCCAATGTAACGGCCCTTGCTGTTGCAAGAGAAAAAGAAACCTTTCATCAACGTACCGATGATGAACTGAGAGCTTTAAGCAAAACGCTCATCGGTGAAGGCCTTACTGATGAGGCCGGTAATTTTTCTATTGAATTATCGGATAAAAAATACGACGGTGGTGCCTTTGATATCGATTTTGAATGCGGCACGCCTCCACTGAAAATTCCTCCACGCAAAAAAGAACCGCCACGTCCGCCAAGGCCGTTCCAGTTTCATGTTACTACTTTTCAGCCACAGTGGACAGGAGCTGCAGAAGAAGCAAGGGGCCAGGTAATGGCTTACTGGGAATATGCCATTCCGTTTAAATTCTGGTGCTGGATATTACGTTTGTTTAAATGGTATGTTATCTGCGGAAAAGTTAACGACTGTAAAAATAAGCAGCCGGTTGCAGGTGTAAAAGTGTTTGCTTATGATGTGGATTTGCTACAGGATGATGCATTGGGTTTTGGCATCACAAACAATAATGGAGATTTCCGTATCTACTATACCGAAGCCGATTTCAGCAAAACTATATTCAGTTGGTTAAATGTTGAATGGCCTGCCGGGCCAGATCTGTACTTCAGGATAGAAGCTGCAGATGGCACTGTTCTTCTTGCAGAAAACCGGCAGCGTGGCCATGACCGTGACCGTACAAATGCTTCTAATTGTTTTTGTGTTAATTTTTGTGTTGAATGCCCGGCCGGGTCTATGGTTTGTAAACTTACAGGCCCTACAGGTTGCTTCGATGGCAAATTTACACTTACCGATGGCAAATACATTCCTGTTACAGGCAGTGCCGGAAGTTGCGGGCTTAAAAAATATGAACTTGAAGTACTTTGGAACGGAACTTTACTGATACCTGGCGCTATTGTGTATGCTAATGTAGCAGGTAATCCTGATACAGCATTAACTTCCGGCAATCACGCAGTATATAATGGTAATGTTGGTTTTATTAATGTACAAAAGGTTGTGGAAGGTGCCGGCGCCAATCTTGCTACCTCAACCAATTTTACTGTACACTTACGTTGCTACAATGCTGATGGAAGTTTTGTAGACGTTTATACCAGTTTTCAGTTAGACAGCTCGGAAGTTTATATTAAGAATGTTGGCGGCAGGGTTGCGCCTGATGTACTGGATGCTGCGGAGCAATTGCGTATTGCTGATTCTGCTGCTGCTGCTATAGGTACTATTGGCGGAACCGTGGGCATTTATGGTGCAGCCAGGGTATATGGTTGCAGTGATGAGCAGATAAAAGAATACTCCCTGTATTTTAAACACGACAATTTCGCTTCTGTACAACCACCAAACGGTCCTTCGTTCGATGCTGCTGCTAACGGCTGGACACAGATATGCAGGGTAGATTATACAAGTTATCTTTCATTCACACCATCTGAATTGATCAGCAATAATGAATTGACCGGGCCAACATCACGGCTCACCAACAGCGGATTTTACACTTATCACATGCCTGTATATATTCCATTGCTTAATACGTGGATCTATATTGATGTACCCAAATTGGCCGGATCTTCATGGGGTACAGGAGCAAGCGGAAGATACAGTGTTTTACTGCAGGTGATTGATACAGCCGGAACTTATTACCATGATATTCAAAAAGTATGGGTTGATAACGAAAGTATAGAAGGTATTATAACAAAGATCGGCAGCCAGCCTCCTTGCACCGACCTGTACATGCGGGATAAACTGGGAAATTTCAAAACAGTGGATGTATTGGGCACCGCTTATGATCCGCTGATCATACCGGGAGATCTTACACAACCCACAAGCGATAATTTTGACAGCTACCAGGTAAGTATTAAGAAACAAAGTGCTGCTTCAGCCAACACCATCATCAATTCATCTACCCCGATTCCTGCCCGTCCGGCGCTAAGTGGTATTGGTACATTGGCAAGTTTTAACCTGGCTAACCTGGATGTAACACAAAATCCGATCTTAAATCCTGGCTCACCATGGCCTGCTGATCAGTTGCTCACCGATGGAGCAAGCTGTAACTATAACTTCATTTTATATGTAGCAGACAAAACATTGGTTAGCGAAACTACGGTACATCATATTTCACCGTATTATTTTCCGATAAAGATCATCAACAGTAATGAACCATGATGATAGCTTAATGATTGCAAAAGATTGCAGCCGCATTAACCGGCTGCAATCTTTTAAAAACATAAAACGGAGTATGCCCAAAATCCGCAAACAGAGTAGGCG
Organism: Ferruginibacter sp.; assembly: GCA_016786725.1. Taxonomy (GTDB): domain Bacteria; phylum Bacteroidota; class Bacteroidia; order Chitinophagales; family Chitinophagaceae; genus Ferruginibacter. The sequence continues at coordinate 442,613 of JAEUVU010000013.1, forward strand.
TAAAATTTAAAACTTTTTAAAAATGCCAAACGTAACCAGTTATCATGTTTTATTTTATGGCAGCCCCGATGGCTACCAGACCAACCGTGCACAAATTACTTTGTACGATGGCAATACGGTTGTAGCATACGTAAGATTTAATGACCCCGGAATGGCTTTTGAAAATGACGGGATGCTTGGAACCATTATCCGTATGCACCTGCCCAGCACCATGTTTGCCAATGTAATTGATGTGCTGCGAAACGAAAAACCTGTCACCGTTTATTTTGCTGCCGGCAGGGGATTCCTGGGTACAGGAAAAGAGCCAACAGGCGAAGGAGAATAAGTATTTCCAAAAACAGGAGTTTGCCGAAAATCCTGCATTAAAGAGTAGGCATACATTAAATGAAGTAACAAATTATGGGAATGTCAAAATTAAACATCTATGTTTCTGAAATGGATAATCCATGCGGCATAGATAAAAGAACCTGGTATGTAACTATATATGATTGCGACGGAAATGTGTTTGAATTCTGCGGCAAAAAATATGTGGTTATGCCTGCCAAATGCGGCCACCTTTCTGTAGAAGTGCCTCCTGGCATTTACTACATAAAAGCTGTGTGGAGCTTCAGCCTTTTAGGCGGTATCTATTACGTTAATCATTTTACAGATGCAGCTATTGTGCAGGTTTGCTGCGATGATCATGTATGTGTAAAACTGTTTAACCCAACCATTCATCGTTGTGGCACCATTGTGGTTCGGGCCGTGCACGATCTTGCCATGCAAAAAGCCATCAAACCACAGCAGGCCAAGCAGTTTGAAGAAGTGCTTAACGCTACATTGGCAGATGTACCAAAGCCTAAAAAGCAATTTGAACTGGCACATCTTGATGAAATTGAAAAACTTGTTCGGGAACAGGAACGTAAAACCAAGTAAGTTTTTGCAGTTTATAAAATTTTGCCACCATATTTATACGTAGGATGCAACCTCCTGGAAAGATCTTTCCAGGAGGTTTTTTATGTAAGCTTATTGCATAAGAGCAATTTGCAAATTCCCTGTTTCATGTAATATTGTCATTTTTTTACGAACTTGTACGATATTTGATGCATTGAAAAATTTCGATGCATAAAAAGCTAACTACTGAATGAAAATATTACTACAGTACCTGAAGCCCTACAAATGGCTGGTAATTTTCACTTTATTAATGGCCGGTATCAATATTGGTTTTTCACTTGTTGATCCCATCTTGCTTGGCAAACTCATCAACCTGGCCAACGATTTTCAAAACGGTAAAATAGCCCGTGAAGATTTTTTCAATGCTTTTTCGTGGAATAATCCCGGTGTTTGGTATATCCTCATCGCTTCCATAACAGTAGCGATGATAAGCCGCATTGCCAAAGCATTCCAGGATTATTTTCTGAACGTGGTTATACAAAAGTTTGGCGCAAAGGTTTTTACAGATGGTTTGCAACATGCCATGAAACTGCCTTACCAGGAATTTGAAGACCAGCGCAGCGGCGAAACACTTTCTATTTTAACCAAAGTAAGGTCGGATGTAGAAAGATTTATGACCAACTTCATAAATATTTTATTTGGCGTAATTATAGGAGTGATTTTTGTTTTTGTGTATGCCGCAGTATATATACACTGGAGCATACCGGTGGCTTATGTGGTTGGCATTTTACTGCTTACCGTTATCACCAATTTTCTCAGTAAAAAAATAAAAATTATCCAAAAAAATATTGTTGGCGAAACCACCGCCCTGGCTGGCTCTACCACAGAATCGCTCCGCAATATTGAACTGGTAAAAAGCCTTGGGCTTACAGAGCAGGAAGTAAAACGGTTAAATAAAAACACCTACAAAATACTGGGACTCGAATTAAAAAAAGTAAAAAAGATACGCAGCATCAGTTTTATACAGGGCACATTTGTAAATACATTGAGGCAGGTTATCCTTTTTATTTTAATGTACCTCATCTTTCATAACCAGATGAACGCAGGGCAGCTGGTAACCATGCAGATATTTTCATTCTTCGTTTTTGGCCCCCTGCAGGAAATCGGAAACATACTGCTTTCATACCGTGAAGCAGAAGCTTCGCTCAACAATTTTCATACCCTCATGACCAAAAAGCCTGAGCAGGAACCGGCCAATCCAAAAGCATTGAATAATATTGAAACGCTTTCTTTTAAAAATGTTTCCTTCAAACACCAGACAGCTACACACAAAGCCATCAACAACATCAGCTTTGATGCAAAGACCGGCGAAACGGTTGCCTTTGTTGGCCCTTCTGGCTCAGGTAAATCTACCCTGATGAAACTGCTGGTGGGTTTATACAGGCCGCTTGAAGGAAAAATATTTTATAATAACCTGGATGAAACCGAAATACATTTTGATGACCTGCGTAAACAGATTGGTTTTGTAACACAGGACACAAACCTGTTCAGCGGTACTATAAGAGAGAATTTGATGTTTGTAAACCCTGCAGCAACTGAAGAAACATTGAATGATGTATTGGTAAAAGCCAGCTGCACCGGTTTGCTGGCCAGGGCTGAGAAAGGCCTGGATACGATGATCGGTGAAGGTGGTTTAAAACTGTCAGGTGGAGAAAAGCAGCGCATTTCCATAGCACGTGCTTTATTGCGTAAACCTCATTTACTGATCTTTGATGAAGCCACATCGGCACTTGATTCGATTACAGAAGAAGAGATCACCAATACCATCAGGGGTCTTTCTTCTGAAAAAGAACAGATAACGATTTTAATTGCACACCGCTTAAGTACTATCATGCACGCCGACAGAATTTATGTTTTAGAAAAAGGCGATGTGGTAGAAACCGGTTCTCACGAAAAACTGCTGGAAGAAAAAGGTTTATACTATGCCATGTGGCGCCAGCAGATAGGCGAAAGAAAAAGAGCAGTAACAACACTCTCATTAAATTAAACAAATGGCAATAATTGAAATTCTCGGTTTGGTAGCAGGTACCATTACCTCCATCACTTTTTTACCGCAGGTGATAAAGATCTGGAAAACAAGATCGGCAAAAGATCTTTCTATCGGCATGTTATTGCTGCTGCTGCTGGGCGTTATCCTGTGGCTTATCTACGGGTTGTTAATAATGAACGCCGCTATTATTTATACCAACAGTATGGTGCTGACAATGGGTTTGATCATGGTGTATTTTAAGCTGAAATTTAAATAACGGTATCATTTGTTACTGTAATCAATAGCAGCTTTGTTACCTTTACAGCCATGAATAATAACAAACCAGCCCCTAATTATATCTGGAGCATCCTTACAATGAAATGCCCCCGGTGCAGGCGTGGGCCTATGTTTAAAAACAGCAATCCCTACAAAAAACTCAGTCTTTCACACATCTTTAATATGTATGATAACTGCCCTGTTTGTGCACAGAAGTATGACATGGAACGGGGTTTTTGGTACGGAACGGGTTATGTAAGCTATGCACTGGCAGTGGCTATGTCGGTTGCAACTTTTGTTGCCTGGCTGGTGCTGATTGGTGTATCAACCGATGATAACCGGATTTTCTGGTGGCTGGGCGTAAACACATTTATACTTATTATTACCCAGCCCTGGCTTATGCGCCTGAGCCGTGTTTTATACATGCGTTTTTTTGTGAAGTATAACCCCGATTACGAGAACACCAAGCCAGTGGAATTTGATTAGTTGCCGAATACATAATTAGGATTATTATTGCGTAGATAATTCTCCAGCCAGTGAAGAAATTCATTTTTTATGTCCACTCAACAGCAGGCCTGCTTACGGGCCTTTTTATTTTGCTGATGTCATTATCAGGTGCTGCATTGGTATTTCATGAAGATATTGATCATATGCAGCAACCTGGGTTTGAGGTGAAGGAGTGCAACAATCTTTCTGTTGACAGCGCCTATAACAACCTGCGGCAAAAGTTTCCTTACGCACAAATAAACAGTTGCGCCATTCCTCAGGATAAAGAAACTGTGTTTATTTTTTCAGTTAATGACCCATCCTGTAAACAAGGAAATAAAACGATGCAGCTATTCCTGCATCCGCAAACCGGCAGTTACCTTGGTACAAGAGGCGGCAGCGAAGACATGAAGGGAAATTTCATGAGCTGGCTTTCAAAATTCCACAGCACACTGCATTTAGGTAAAACAGGCGAGTGGCTGCTTGGCTTTTTTGCACTGGTATTTTTGTTGGGCATCATCACCGGTTTTATCCTCTTCCGCAAAAGCATAGTTTGTGTTTTTCTTTTTAAAAGATCAGTGTATAAAAAAAGCAACCTGCACCAGGTTATTGGTGGGTGGGCGCTCATATTTAACCTGATGATTGCTATTACCGGTTTCTGGATGCAACGCTATGTTTTTAAGAAAGAATTTTATCGGTCTTACGATTATACCCCGATATTAACAGCATCTCCGGCATTCCCTTTCAACTACGATTCGGCTTTTGGCAATATCAAAAAACAGTACCCCGATTTTACACCTGCTGTAATTTACTTTGCACAAAGCAATAACAGCAAAACTGCTATTTATGGCAGCCGTGCCTCCAACGCCTACGTCCACTCCAAAAAATTTGCTGATGTTATTATGCTGGACAGCGTTGGCGGTATTGCCAAAACAAGAATGATTGGTGAGAACAGCGCCAGCGATAAATACGACATCATCAACTCACAACTGCACATGGGTAAGTATGGCGGCTGGGGAATAAAATTTATTTATTTTGTTTTTGGATTGAGTGGTGCACTGCTGAGTATTACCGGTTTTTTGTTGTGGTGGAGAAGAAAATGCTCCCGTCTTTAAAACCTGTTTAAATTTTCAAAAAATACATGATGGAAATAACCAGATACAATACAGGCGGAAGAAGATTTTTGGCAGCAATTATTGATGGAATAGTTTTTTATCCAATAGTGTTTATAAATAACTGGATTTTCGAACCTGGTAAGTCAGAAAGCCTGATCGTTACCTGGACAATTTTTATTACAATAATATCCACGCTTTATTCTGTTTTGCTTCATTATAAATATGGACAAACAGTAGGGAAAATGGCTGTCAGGATTAAGGTTGTGGATGTAAGTGAAACAAGAAATATGACATTTAGGCAATCTTTTTTTAGGGATTGTATTTATATCCTTATCGAACTTCTTGCTGTAATTTATATTGTATCTATTTCCGGCACATTTTCGGATAAACTGGAATCTTACAACAATATCGTTTCAAATGCACAATTATTATGGATTTTAATAGAATTGATAACAATGTTTACAAATTCCAAAAGACGTGCATTACATGATTATATAGCCCGCTCTGTTGTAATAAGAGTGTGAATTTTCCTGCCGCAATCAACCCCCTAACTTGTCGTGTACACACAGCAAATAATCTTAAAAGATGTCGCACTTTTGTGTTGTCAATTTATAAAAACAGAAACCAAAATTTAAAACAATGTCTAAGAAAATTTTTATCAACCTGCCGGTATCCGATCTTAAAAAGTCAATGGACTTTTACAGCAGCCTCGGCTTTACTAACAATCCGCAGTTTACCGATGAAACTGCTGCCAGCATGGTGCTTACCGAAGAAATTTATGTAATGCTGCTAACGCATAATAAGTTTGCTGATTTTACCGGTAAGACCATCATTGATGCAAAAACCAGCATCGGGGTTATCAACTGTATTTCGGTTGACAGTACCGGAGAAGTTAACAGCATGGCCGAAGCAGCTCTTAAAGCCGGAGGCACCGAACCTTCACCCGCAAAAGATTACGGCTTTATGCAGCAGCGTAGTTTTGATGACCCCGACGGTAATGCGTGGGAAGTGATCTATATGGATATGAGTAAATTTCCGGGGCAATAAAGAATATCTGTCATGTCAACGGAAGGAGACTCTTTTGTATTAACCAGATAGATTTCTCCTGCCGTCGAAATGACAAAAGTTAAACTACTTCCGCAAATTCAAACTCAACGGCACATTCAGTTTAATGCTGAAATTCCTGCCCATATTAAAAACACCCTGCCTGCCGGTTGCTAAATTTTCTTCAGCATATTTTAACCGGCTCAAATGATTCTGGTAAGCCACATCACCCATATTCAATGCACTGAAAGAAAAGCTGAACAGGGTTTGGTTTTTTTTATTCACTACATCAGCGCCAAAGGCTGCATTCAATAAAGTATAACCCGGTGTTTGTGTTTCGGTATTGTAAACAGTAAATACATTTTTTTTACTGAAAGTATTATCCACTTCAAACTTTACAAAGGCATTGCGGATATTGTTGGATACTTTATTAAAGCTGCCTTTAAATTCGGTAACCAATTTTGTAGCAGGAATAAATGGCAGGTATTTATTGCCTTCTATCGGTGTCCTTAATTGTCCGCTCACAACAGAGAAGGTGTTTAAGATATGCAGCCAGTCAAGCGGATGTGGATGAAGATCCATTGTTGCTTCCAGGCCTGTCAAGGAGGCTTTGGTCTGGTCGAATTTGAAAGCGGTTAACAGTTCGCCATTCACATTCACTAAGCTATCACCGCCAGCGGCAGCTTCCAGTTTTCGGTAAAAAATAAAGTTATCAAAGCTGTTGTAAAAAGCCGATAAGCCCAGGGAGATATGCTCTGTAGTGTATTCGATGCCGCCATCAAACTGTAAACTGGTTTCGCTTTTTAAATTGGTGCTGCCATATTCGTAACGTATGGTTCCTTCATGAGCGCCATTACTCGCCAGTTCCGGAATACTCGGCGCCCTGAAGCCCCTTGCAATATTGAATTTTAAATTTAGTGCATTGCTAACCTGTGCTGCAAGGCCAACACTGCCTGAAATATTGGAGTATGATTTTTTAAAGGCATTGCCTTTGATTGCTGCACCGTCTAATAAATTATCAGCATCTACATTCCGGTTGTCAAAACGCAAACCACCGCTCAGTGTAATTTTCCTGATTGTTTTTTGTGTGAAGGCATAGATGCCAAAATCAAAAAGATTATAATCGGGTATCAGTTGCTCCACACCTTTATTGTTATTGGTTTGCTGCATGCCATTAATACCCAGGGAAGTTTTCCATCCTTTCATTTCAGCAAGGCGGTATTGTGCGGTGTAGGTGATCGTTTTCAGTTCAAAAAATAAAGAACGTTCATTTTTGTCATCAGGATTACCAAATTCTTCACGCTGGTTTTGTTGATAGCCGATATTAAATGTGAGTTGGTTTTTGCCCAGCTTGATATTATTATCGGTAGCAATTTTAAAATGCCGGATATGCTGGTAAGGTATAAATGGCGTTGAGGTTTTAAAATCTTTGCTGGTGGCTCTTTCTGTTATACCTCCTGCAAGGGTTTTTATAAAATAACCATCACTATCTCTTTCGCCCTCTATCAATCCTGCTTTTAAATTAAAGTTGCTTACTAATAAATGGCTGAAACCCCAGTTGCCGTTAAAGCCTGCATAGCCGCCAATATTGTTCTCCGTAAATTTTGAATTGAAAACCCGGCCGTCATATTTATTCCGGTAATCGCCTGCTGTTTTATTGGATGTGTACAGGTTCCAGTTGAAACCATTTTTATTTCCACCTATATTTAAATTGAGGGTGCTTAAATTATTATTGGTTTGATAATTGGCAGAAAGATTTGCCTTAATCGTATTCACCGGTACCGGCACATTGGTAATAATATTCACCACACCGGCCATCGCATCGCTGCCGTAAATGACAGATGCCGGGCCTTTCAGCAATTCAATTTTATTTACACTGGCTTCGTCTATTTCAATGCCATGCTCATCGCCCCATTGCTGCCCTTCCTGCCGTACACCATCGTTGATGGTGAGCACACGGTTATAACTAAGGCCACGTATCACCGGTTTTGAAATAGCGGGCCCGGTTGCCAGTGTTGATACACCGCCGATCTTTGTCAGTGATTCGATGATATTGGTGGAAGTGTTCCTGAAAAATTCTTCCTTACGCATCACACTCACTGCAAAAGGAACTTTCTTTAACTGCGTGGCGCCGGTTACACCGGTAACCACTACCGAATTGTTTTCGATGATAGATTCAGAGAGCGCAAAATCTTTTTTTACATCGTTCTTTATTTCGATGCTTTCAATAATGCTGCTGTAACCAATATGTGATATCTCAATGAGGTGGATGCCCTGCGGAATATTGTTAATAAAAAATTCCCCGGCTGCATTGGTTGATGTACCCGACCTGATATCGGCAATATAAACACTGGCTCCTTCTATGGGAGCGCCGGTCTTTGCATCGGTTATTTTACCGGAGAATGTACCATTAACCAAAAGTTTTTTTGAATAAGCTTTGGTGCTGGTTACTATAATAAATAATGAAAATGACAGAATTGATAAAATACGCATAGATACTGTTTTAATAAATGTTCAGATTCGATGTGTGTTTTTCATAAAATGAAAACGCACTCACCGGTTAAGAATAAATATTAAACAGTTGGCGGGCCCCGAAGTGGGGAATGTAATGGCTGCGAGGAGATAAAACGAACCTCCAGTTGAACCTTCGCTGCTGCAATTGGCTGCAAAGGCTGCGTGATAATGGTTTTGCCGGGTTCAGTAAAAGGCGATTCAGCAACAATATGATCACAGTGGCAATTGAAAGTCTGTTTGCCAAGCTGATCGCCTTTTTTGCCGGTAGCTTTTGTAAAAGTATCTGTATGATTTGCCAGCCAATTGTGAAAAACAATGGTTGGAGTAATGCTGACAGCAAATACAACCACCATGATGGCGGCAGTTATTTTTTGTATGAAAAGGCGTTTAAACAAAATATATTTTTTGCTACACTGTTGCAAATATATAGATTCTTTTTTAAAACAAAATCAAATAATGTAACCCATTGGGGTGATGTTGAACCCAAAGTGTAAATATATTTTTGGGCAGAGAAAAATATAACACCGGCAACTAAACCTTGATACATTAACAAAGTCTTACACAAACAAAAAACAGTCATCATGCAAAATTTAAAGCAACTCTTTTTACTTGTTGTATGTATCGCAGCAGCAACAGTAAGCACCAAAGCGCAAACAGATTCCACCGGCCTTCCCGGCGATAACTTCAGCCTGCAGGGAGCCCTGGAAATGTTCAAACAATCAGCTTCCATTGAAGAATTTGAAAAGAAAATTAACACGGAAAGTAACAATGTAAACAACCTCGACCTGGATGGTAATGGCGAAATTGATTATGTAAAAGTGATAGATAAAGCAGATAAAGATGTTCACGCCTTTATATTACAGGTTGCGGTTTCAGAATCAGAAAACCAGGATATTGCTGTTATTGAACTGGAAAAAACCGGTGATACCACAGCCCTGCTCCAGATCATCGGCGATGATGAAATGTATGGCGAGCAAACAATTGTAGAAGCATCTGACGAAGGTGATGAAATAGAAAGTGATAATGACGGCAAAGGCAGCGGGCCCTCATTTAACTATAATGAAGCAAGCCGTATTGTTGTAAATGTTTTCTTCTGGCCATCGGTACGTTTTGTTTACCGCCCGGCTTATGTGCCCTGGGTTTCGCCCTGGCGCTGGGGGCATTACCCCGGCTGGTGGAGGCCCTGGCGCCCGTTTGCATGGCATGTGTTTCATCCCAGGCGTTTGGTGTATCACCGCCACTTTGCAGTGGTACGTACGCACAGGGTTGTAGTGGCACACCGGGTTTACACGCCGTTCAGGGCAAGCTCAACCATTGTAAGAACAAGAACAACTGTAGCACGTAATAATTACAAAGTTACCCGTACCAGAACCCGTGTTACAGGCCCGAGAGGAAATACGAGGGTAAGAACAAATACTACTATACAAAAAAGAGGTGGCCGTGGCGATGATGACAGAAGAGGAAGGGGCCGCCGGGGATAAAAATAAAATTATGTTGTGTTTTGGCCGCAGTGTAAAAGCTGCGGCTTTTTTATTGATGTGAGGGTTGCCAACCTTTATTATAGTTCAGTTACCCTGCCGAAGGTTGGCAACCCTTTAATACTAAAACCAGCTATTTTTTTTCATTTGTAATTGAGCTTTTATCAGCCGGGTTGGCAGGTTTAAATGTGCCATCCGCCATTTTGATCATGCCGTGATATTTACCGCCCTGTACTTCTTCTCCAACTTCTACTAAATCTTCTGGTTTATAATTGTAAGTTTCCGTTTCGGCAGGCCACCTGAAAATTTTGCGACCATCTTTGGGATTGTTTTTTGCTTTGGCAGCAGCAGGCTCTTTATCACTCTTAACCCAGGCCGGGCCTGGTGCCTGTGGAAAGCGGCCAACACCATAATTGGTTTTGGGTTTCACCACCAATTGGTAATCTAATGTGCCGCTATGTTTACCGCCATTCAGTTCCACCAGGTCAAAACCGGTTGGTGTTTGGTTAACGATTGTAACGCCATTAAAGTAAAGCATATCTACAGGAGTGCAAAAAACACGGATGGGGTTTTTATCATCTACAAAAACAACATCAACAAGAATTGGGTCAAGATTTACATGCGCTTTACCATTTACCAGTTTAACCGAACCATAATCCTGATACCAGTATTCCGGCGATTCGGGACAAGTAAGTGTAACCCGGCCATGGTTTGGCGTAGGTATTATCTCAGACACGGTACCCAATCCTGTTATTTTAGTTGCACCAAAACCATCATTACCACCAACATATGCGTAACCAATATTCGCCCCTGGATATGTATTGCCTTCAAAATATCCGCCAAGGCTAAAACCGCTGCTGCCAAATGAACGGCCTACGATTCCTATTGCGTCTTCGTTCTGCGAATTGGCAACGCCGTTCAGGCCTACGGTATATCCCGGGTTGCCGGCTGTGGTACCACGGTTACTATATCCATAAATGGCATTTTTAAATGCACCGGCTCCCATGGTTGTACTGGTATTATTTAGCTGGCTGTATAAAGCTGAAGGATTAAATGTGTTACTCGAATTATCAACCAAATTATAGCTGCCTATCCACACCGAAGAAAAATTGATATTAGCGGCAACAGTTGCAGCGCCTGATGAAGCTGCATAAGAAGAAACATATCCTGCTGCGGCATTGCTTGCATATACACCGGCACCTTGAATGGCCCCGGCAGTACCGACAGTAAAATTAGTTTCATAACCAAGCCAGCCACCAATATTGGGCGAGTGGCCATAAATGGCATCACCAGTGGCGGCACTCACTTCCAGTCGTTGAGTACCTGGCGCAGTTGGTGTAGTTACACCTATCAGCAATCTTTGCGCATTAGTCATGCGGAAGGCTTCTAAATTATTTGTACGAAAAGCAACATCAACATTATCGGTACTTCCCATAAAATTGGTAGCGGGTGCGGTACCGGAGTTTCCGGTGGTAAACCATGCATTGGTTGGTGAGCCGGTGGTGCCACCCCTGTAAAAAACACCGTTGGCATCAATCATTACTGCATTGAAGGGTGCTGTGCCTAAAGCAAGGGTGGTGGTGCTGGCCAGCCCGCTAACTCTTATTGTTGCCTGGTTTGGGTTTGATACATCTGATATATGCAGTTTTTGCGATGGTGCGGCAACACCAATACCCACGCTTTGTCCGCTAGTCATTCTGAAAACTTCTGTATTGTTGGTCCGGAAAGCCACATCCACATTATCGGTACTGCCCATAAAACCAGAACCACCGGTGCCTGCATTACCGGTAATTGACCAGCCTGTTCCTGTACTGATGACTGTCCATGCGCCACTCCTGTATATATACAAACCAACAGGCGCATCGGTTTGATAAACCTGTAAACCTTCGGCAGGAGCAGCAATCGCTGAACGCTGTGCAGATGTCATCCTCGGAATGAGCAGCCCTTTTGTTGTACTGGTAATATCCAGCATAGCGCTTGCATCGGCTGCGGCGCCGGTAGTATTTACTGCAAAGCTCTGTGCCTGTGTAAGGTTGGCTGTGAGCACTAACATCACTACGGGTAAAATAAATTTTTGCATAGTTTCTTTTTTATAGTGGCAGAAAAAAGGGAGGGATAAAGCAAAATAATATTTTTTTCAGGAATTATAGTTATCAAGTAAAACGATTCCGGCATTTATGTAATTTTCTCTTAACTTGGAAAAACAAATTTTCAGATATGGCTCAATACATTTTGGCGATTGACCAGGGTACTACCAGCAGTCGTGCAATTATTTTTGATAAAACAGGAAGCATCATCTGCACAGCACAAAAAGAGTTTACACAAATATTTCCCCAACCGGGCTGGGTTGAGCATGATGCCAGTGAAATATGGAGCACACAGTTAGGCGTGGCCGCAGAAGCGATCTCTAAAGCGGGCCTGACGCCTGAAGATATCGCAGCGATCGGTATAACCAACCAAAGAGAAACAACCGTTGTTTGGGAACGTGCAACCGGCAAACCCATTTACAATGCTATTGTGTGGCAAGACAGGAGAACCGCATCATTTTGTGATGAATTAAAAGCAAAAGGATTGGATAAGATCATTCAGCAAAAAACAGGATTGATCGTTGATGCTTATTTCTCAGCCAGTAAAGTAAAATGGATACTCGATAATGTGGAAGGAGCCAGGGCAAAAGCCGAAAAAGGCGAATTATGTTTTGGTACGATTGATACATGGTTAGTTTGGAATTTAACCAGGGGGCAGGTTCATGTAACAGATGTATCCAATGCATCACGTACCATGCTTTGCAATATTCATACGCTTCAATGGGATGGAGAACTGGAAAAAATATTTGATATACCCGGTAATATGCTGCCGCAGATACGCAGCAGCAGCGAAGTGTATGGAACCACTCAAAACATTTTAACATCGCACAATATTCCAATTTCAGGTATTGCAGGCGATCAGCAATCAGCCTTGTTCGGGCAAATGTGTACACAACCGGGCATGGTAAAGAATACTTATGGCACCGGTTGTTTTATGCTGATGAATACCGGTGAGCAACCGGTCATCTCTAATAATAATCTGCTTACAACTGTTGCATGGAAAGTGAACGGGATTACACACTACGCTTTAGAAGGAAGTGTTTTTATAGCCGGTGCAGTCGTACAATGGCTGAGGGATGGATTGGGCATCATTAAAACTTCGAAAGAAGTAGAAACGCTTGCTGCATCTGTTGATACTGCTGATGGTGTTTATGTTGTTCCGGCTTTTGCAGGCCTGGGAGCACCGTATTGGAACCAGTATGCAAAAGGAACCATGGTGGGTATTACAAGAGGTACTACCGCTGCACATATTGCCAGGGCATCGGTTGAAAGCATTGCTTACCAAACAATGGATGTGTTGAAAGCAATGGAAGCTGATTCAGGGATCTCTATAAAAGAATTACGTGTTGATGGCGGGGCTACAGCAAATAATTCGCTGATGCAGTTTCAGGCGGATATATTGAATACAAAAGTTGTGCGGCCAATGATAACAGAAACTACAGCATTGGGTGCTGCATACCTGGCTGGCCTTGCAGTTGGCTACTGGAAAAATATTGAGGCCATACAAGATCAGTGGCAGGTAGATACAGGCTTTGAATCTACAATGCCGGAATCGAAGCAACAGGAGTTAAAAAAAGGATGGCTGCGTGCTGTGAAGAGTGCAGTTGCGTGGGCTGACGATAAATAAATCTTTATAACACTAATTAATTCGAATTACACTAATTACACGAATTAAAACAAAGAATACAAATCCGTGTAATTCGCTTTAATTCGTGTAATCAAATTAAAAAAATACTACTTATGAACAATTTTCTTTTCGAACTGATCGGAACCACCTTTTTAATTTTATTGGGCAATGGCGTTGTTGCCAATGTTGTTTTAAACAAAACCAATGGCAATAACAGCGGCTGGATAGTGATAACCCTTGGCTGGGCGATGGCGGTTTTTGTGGGCGTGTATATTTCTGCTGCAAATAGTGGGGCACACCTTAACCCTGCAGTAACGCTTGCGCTTGCCGTTGCTGAAAAATTTGATTGGGCATTGGTACCTACCTACATCGCAGGACAGTTTGCCGGTGCAATGATCGGCACATTTTTAGTTTGGGTTGCATACAAAAAACATTTTGATGAAACCAGTGATGCAGGTGCCAAGCTTAGTGTGTTTTGCAACAGTCCGGCTATACCAAGCGTATACTTTAATCTTGCTACCGAAATTATCGGCACCTTTGCCCTGGTGTTTGGCATTTTCTTTATAACCGGCGCCGATGCAGGTTTGCGCTCATTAGATGCATTGCCAGTTGCACTGTTGGTATTGGGCATTGGATTAAGCCTGGGCGGTCCAACCGGCTATGCCATTAATCCTGCAAGAGATTTGGGTCCGAGGATTATGCACGCCATCCTGCCGATTAAAAATAAAGGTAATAGCGGGTGGAGCTATAGCTGGATACCGGTAATTGGGCCGGTAATTGGGGGTATTTTGGCTGCCTGGGTGTTTAAAATGCTGTAAAAATTCCTTCAGGGGGTTGCTTTGGGCAACATTTGCCTGTGCTGTATAAAAAAAATACTGCCTAATTTTTAATTCCAACCCTCAACCCTTACCTTTGCGGCTCGAAATCAAAACCTCAGTTTTTGATTCAACGAGACCAAAATACAACGATAGAAACGAGTTAAAAATAAACATCATTTTTATGGCTAATACCGGTAAAGTAAAATCAGTTATTGGAGCCGTTGTTGACGTTCAGTTCGACAGCGACAGCAAACTTCCCGAAATTTTAAATGCATTGGAGCTGAAACGTGAGAACGGGGATACCCTGGTGCTTGAAGTTCAGCAGCATCTCGGGGAAGACAGCGTACGTACCATTGCGATGGATGGTACAGAAGGCCTTGTCCGTGGTACTGTTGTAGTTGATACCGGAAGACCAATTGCTATGCCTACCGGCGAAGCTATCAAAGGCCGCCTTTTTAATGTAACAGGTGATGCTATTGACGGTTTGCCACAGGTTAGTAAAACCAATGGCCGCCCTATTCACGCTAAGCCACCATTATTTGAAAACCTGAGTACTGCAAGTGAAGTATTATTCACTGGTATTAAAGTTATTGACCTGATCGAACCTTATGCAAAAGGTGGTAAGATCGGTTTGTTTGGCGGTGCTGGTGTGGGTAAAACGGTATTGATCCAGGAATTGATCAACAATATTGCGAAAGCATATAGTGGCTTATCTGTGTTTGCAGGTGTGGGCGAAAGAACACGTGAAGGAAATGATTTGATGAGAGAGATGATCGAAGCTGGTATCATGAACTATGGCGAAGGATTTAAACATAGTATGGAAGAAGGCGGATGGGATTTGAGCAAAGTGGATATGAAGGGCCTTGAAGATAGTAAAGCAACTTTCGTTTTCGGGCAGATGAACGAACCACCAGGAGCAAGGGCCCGTGTGGCTTTGAGCGGATTGACGCTTGCTGAATATTTCCGTGATGGAGATGGTAGCGGACAAGGAAAAGATATCTTATTCTTCGTTGATAATATCTTCCGTTTCACACAGGCAGGTTCTGAGGTATCGGCTTTGCTAGGCCGTATGCCAAGTGCGGTGGGTTACCAGCCAACACTGGCAACTGAAATGGGATTGATGCAGGAGCGTATCACTTCAACCAAGAACGGTTCTATTACCTCTGTACAGGCGGTATATGTACCTGCGGATGATTTGACCGATCCGGCGCCTGCAACAACATTTGCTCACTTAGATGCTACCACGGTATTGAGCCGTAAGATTGCCGATTTGGGTATCTATCCAGCGGTGGATCCATTGGATTCTACCTCTCGTATCCTTACTCCCGCTATTGTGGGTGATGAACATTACAATTGTGCTAACCGTGTAAAATTAATTTTACAACGCTATAAAGAGTTACAGGATATCATCGCCATTCTTGGTCTGGATGAATTGAGTGATGAGGATAAATTAGTTGTAAGCCGTGCACGTAAAGTACAGCGCTTCCTTTCTCAACCGTTCTTTGTGGCTGAGCAGTTCACCGGTTTAAAAGGTGTGTTGGTACCGATTGAAGATACGATCCGTGGTTTCAATGCCATTATGGATGGTGAAGTGGATGAGTATCCTGAAGCAGCATTCAACCTGGTAGGTACTTTGGAAGATGCAGTTGAAAAAGGTAAGAAATTAATGGAAGCAGCGAAGGCATAATTTGAAAATTTGAAGATTTGGTGATGTGTTGATTTCCACCAAATCGGCTAATCATCAAATTATCAAATCATCAAATCGATTTTATGACGTTAGAGATTTTAACACCAGAACAGAAAATTTTCAGCGGCGATGTGTACGGGGTGCAATTACCGGGTATTGCAGGTTTGTTTGAAGTATTGGACAGGCATGCTCCCCTTGTAAGTGCATTAAAAGACGGAACACTGAAAATTTTAAAAGATAAAACACAAACCACTTCTTACACCATTAAAAGCGGTTTTGTAGAAGTGCTGAATAATAAAGCAACTGTTTTGGTTGAAGGTGCTGAAGAAATCTAAAAGTTAACAGCTTACATAAAAGAACCCATACAATTTTGTGTGGGTTTTTTATTTGTATTTGAGCCGGGACGCTGAAGCGGCCTGAATCATTTTTTAAATCAATCCAGCTGTTTTTTTAACTGCACGTAACTCCATGCGGTAAAAGGAAGTGTTAAGAAGATTAAAAATGATAGCCAGCTTTGTGTAATTAAAAATAAAACCGTACTTGTTGCAATCAGGAAAAGCGGATAAAAAATAAAGAGAAAAGCCACTACTTTAGAATCACCATGCCCTTCTTCTTTTATTAAATAGTTGCCCAGCCATTTTATAAACAAATACAAAGGTGCATGAATAAGCAAACCAATTACAGAAGGAATGAATAGCAGTATTTTTTTCAATACCGGTTGCTTTACATAAAATGTTTTATGCAGCGTTGCTTTATCGTTTGGATCAATCTCAAAAGCATATTTACTGAGCTGTGTTTTTAAAACCCCGTTAAACTGTTTAATGGCATTTCCATGAGTGTCTTTATAGTTAATGTCTTCATTGGTGATTATATCGCCGAAAGACAGATTGATATTTTTGCCGAATTTTTTGAATGAACTATAGTTAATAGCAACGGGTAAAACCTGCAGGGCAATTCCATCTTCCCAACTGCTGATAGCCAGGCGGGCCGTGCCTTTCTTTAAGGGGCGCAAATGCCATTCATTGATGCACCTGCCTTCGCTGAATATTAGAACGATGCCGTTTTGTCTGAAAATATTCTTGCAGAGATCAAATGTTTTATAGTTCTCTTCCATATTTTCTACTCCCTCGCTAACCCGGTACACAGGAAACATTTTGAACAGTGTTAAGAATTTTGCAGCGGTTTTGTTCTTAAACGCATCGCCACGGGCAAGTGAATAAACTGTACCGTCAAATAAAGTGCAGAGTATAATAGCATCTAAAAAAGAGTTAGGATGATTTGTTGCAAGCAGCAAAGGGCCTTTGTGCTTTAAGAGTTCTTTCCTGTTAATGGCTATATCCCTGCAGTAAATGGGTAAGGCAAGCCGGGCAATAATTTTTACAAATGAATAAAGCAATCAGCAATGATTTAAACAGGAAGTTAATTATAATCAGCAGAAAAAAATAATTGTGCAAATGAAAACTAATTGAGCTGCGGATCAATAGGGTAGTTGATCATCCTTTCATATTCACCGCCAAGTGTCTTCAGGCAGTTTTTCCATACTTCATCATAAGCAGTGTTAAAAACCAGCAGCTGGTTTGCACCAACAGTAAGCCAGCTTTTTTCTTTCATCTCTTCACTTAGTTGCCCATCACCCCACCCGCTGTAGCCAATGAAAAATTTTATTTTTTTCAGATTAATACTGTTGGATTTTATTAATGCTGATACTGTTTCAAAATTGCCTCCCCAGAAAATATCATCAGTCACTTTAACAGAATCCGGTATCAGCTCCGGGCATTGGTGCAGAAAATGGATAGTATCCATCTGCACAGGGCCGCCATAATAAACCGGCAGATCATGGCCTTCAAGGTTACTTATCAATTCACCTAAAGTCTGTTCTATCTGTTTATTTAAAACAAAACCAAAACTACCTTCCTGCTTATGTTCACAAAGAAGCACAACGGTTCTCAGAAAATTCGGGTCCTTTAAAAAAGGCTCGGCTATTAATAATACGCCGGAAGCAGGTTCAATCATATTTCTAAAGTAACATTTTATTACAGTAAAACAAGCAGCGCTGTTAATTTTATAAAATAATCTAAACCTTAGTTAAATTTAATATTTACCGGTTTTAAATTATCTTACAGCACCAATACTAATTTACCTTTGCCTGAATGAAGAAAATTTTTCCGGTCATAACAATACTGATCTTCTTCTCTTTGCTGGGATTGATTTTTTTTCAATACATGTGGATCAAGAGCGCCAAGGATATAAAGGACAAGCAGGTTGAGGAGAACATTGTAAGCGCCCAGTATTATGCTGCTACTATCCTTACGCAGGAAAGGAATTCCCTGATGCCCCTGGCAAGAAAAAATGACCTGCTTTTTCCGGGAGATAAACTCCAGATGCAGTATTTTAAACCCTCCGTAATAAAACGTTTTTCCAAAGATGAAATAGCCGATGTGATAAGAATGGCTTTCAATAAATTCAACCTTAAAGATTATCCTTTTGAATTTAATATTAGTGTAAATGCAATCAATGGCGACCAGGTGTACAGCGACAATTTTTACAAGTACTATCTCGACAGCAGCAATTTACGCCATGTACTGGCATTGGAGCCGCCCAGTGGCAGCAGTTTTGAGAATATGGTGAGTGAAGAACTCCTTTCAATAATAGTACCGCATCAAAAAGGCCTTATCTGGAAAGAAATGATATGGTTTATTGTGGGAGCTATACTGTTTACATTTATCATTACCACGGCTTTTTTTATAACAGTAAGAACGATGTTAAAACAGAAAAAGCTCAGTGAGATAAAATCAGATTTCATCAACAATATGACCCACGAATTTAAAACCCCGCTGGCAACCATATCGCTTGCTGTTGATGCTTTGAAAAATGAAAAAGTTTCGGCTGACAAAGAAAAATCAGAGTACTTTACGAGTATAATCAAAGAGGAGAATAAAAGAATGAACAAGCAGGTAGAAACCATATTGCAGGCGGCCTTGCTGGATAAAAAAGAAGTGCAACTGAACATGAAAAGGTTACTTGCACATGATATTATCGTTAATGTTTTAAACAATATCAACATACAGGTTGAAGAAAAAGGGGGTAAGATAGATGTTGACCTGGAGGCAGAAAATGACCTGATCATGGCAGATGAAGTTCATTTCACTAATGTGATCAATAACCTGCTTGATAATGCAGTAAAATATTCAAAAGAAAACCTGCATATTAAGTTAAGTACAAAAAATTCGGGAAATAATTTAAGAATAAAAATTGAAGATAACGGCATTGGTATGAACAAAGAAACCCTGCATCGCATATTTGAGAAATTTTACAGGGCACATACCGGTAATGTTCATAATGTAAAAGGTTTTGGATTGGGCTTAAGCTATGTTAAAACAATGATTGATGCACATCACGGATACATAAAAGCAGAAAGTGTTTTGGGTAAGGGCAGCAGTTTTACAATATCTCTTCCGCTGCCGAAGTAAATTATCTTTTTGAAACAGGAACTACCAGTTTAAGTCCGCTCCATTCTTCACTTACAGCACAAACTTTTACATCAACAAGGTCATTTTGCAATGCAAAATCACGGATCAGATTTTCTGACAGGTCAGTAGCAATTCCTGCACTCTTCTTATACCAGGAAATCCACACAATAGCTGATGTATTCTTTTTACAAAACTTTAAAACCGATACCATTTCTTTTTTAAAGGTTGCCATGTCTTTGGCAAACAGGTGAATAAAGTCAGGTGTATCATTTTTTGCAACAAACTGATCGGTAATATCTGCACCCAGCCAGACAAAATAAGCATCGGGCTTGTTTATCACTAAAACTTTCATTTCAGGCTGAATGCCCAGTTTTTTGATCAAAGGAGTTCCGGAATAGCCAACAGTTGCCATAAAAATGATCCTTTTAAAATTAAAAAATCCTCTATTCACAGCTATGCACATCTTTCCACATGCAATCCACATCAAATTTCTACAATTTCTGCTTCTAAATCCACATAGTACAGACCTCTGGCCTTGTGGATAAAAAACTTTTCCTAAAATTTGATTAGAAAGTGGGAAAAAGTGTTATTTTGTGGGGGTATAGGTTAATTAATGCACTAAAATCCTGAAAATGATAGGTTTCCTCGGTGAATATGAGGCCACTTTAGATGCTAAAGGGCGCTTTCTTTTACCGGCTGGCTTTAAAAAGCAACTGCCGGAAGAGGGTGCCACGCATTTTATCATCAACAGGGGTTTTGAAAAATGCCTCACCTTATACCCACAGCAAAGCTGGGATCCTATTTTTTCCAATATCAGCAAACTGAATGATTTTGATCCGAAGGTACGGGAATTCAGAAGGTATTTTTTAAACGGGGCCACACAATTGGAAATGGATTCTGCCGGCCGGTTGCTTGTACCTAAAAACCTCACCGAACATGCAGGCCTTGATAAAGACATCGTTTTGGTTTCGGCGGTTAACAAAATTGAGATCTGGGACAAAAGTAAGTATAAGCAGTTCTTTGAAACTTTTACACCACAATCATTCAGCGATCTGGCTAATGAAGTGATGAACAAGAAGGAAGGTATTTAGTAATTGGTAATTAGTAAAAAGGAATGAATCAGAAAAAAGATAGCATACCAATTCCTGATTCCCAATCGCAAAATTATCATACGCCTGTTCTGTTACAGGAATGTATTGATGGTCTCGACATCTGGCCTGGCGGCACTTATGTTGATTGCACATTTGGCGGCGGAGGTCACAGTAAGGTTATTTTGCAACAACTTAATGACAACGGAAGGCTTATCGTTTTTGACCAGGATGATGATGCCAGGAAAAACCTGCCGGATGATGAACGGGTAACGTTTGTTCCTCAGAATTTCAGGCACCTGCAAAGATTTTTGCGATTGCACAAAGCACCTAAGGTTGACGGTATTCTTGCTGATCTAGGCGTTTCCAGTCACCAGTTTGACGAAGCTGAACGTGGCTTCTCCATTCGCTTTGATGCTGCACTGGATATGCGTATGGACCAGCGCCAGCAACTTACAGCTGCAGATATACTTAAAGATTTCCCGGAATCAAAATTGCACAAAATGTTTGAGCAGTATGGTGAAGTAACCAATGCTAAAACACTTGCAAAAACAATTGTATCGCAAAGAACGCTTGCTCCCATCCGAACCATCAATGAATTTAAGAATGCAGTACATGCAATTGTGAAAGGCAATCCCCAGAAATATTTTGCGCAGGTTTTCCAGGCATTAAGAATTGAAGTGAATGATGAACTGGGTGCGTTGAAAGAGTTGCTTCAACAATCACTGTCAGTTTTAAAATCCGGAGGGAGAATTGCCATTATTACTTTTCACTCACTCGAAGACAGGATCGTAAAAAATTTTTTCAGAGATGGAACATTTGAGGATAAGGCTGTTGATGATCTGTATGGCCATCGTTTAGAAAATCCACTGAAAGTGATTACAAAAAAACCAATCACAGCAACAGAAACGGAATTAAAAACCAACAGCAGGTCACGCAGTGCAAAATTGCGGGTGGCAGCAATGAAGTAAAAGTTTAAAGAAAGATTATAAAAAAATTCATGGCAGCACAAAGCGAAATTAAGGAACAACAGTCAACCGGTCAGAAGTTTGACTGGAAGAAACTCATCAGCCCTAAATGGGTGGTGAAGAATATTCCTTTCTTTTTGTTTTTAACTGTACTGGCTGTCCTCTATATATACAACGGGCATTATACTGATAAGCTGATGCTGAAAATAAGTACCACTGAAAAAAAAATAAAAGAACTGGAATACGAATATAAAACCATCAAGAGTGATGTGATATTCAGGAGTAAAGCCAGTGAGTTGATAAAAGTGGTAGAGCCATTGGGATTAAAGGAATTAAAAGAACCACCGGTATTACTGGGGGCCTCACCCCAATGAGCTTCGCTCGTTCCTCTTCAAGGAACTCCAAAGAAGAGGGAACTGGAAGGTGAAGTGTTATGACGAAAAAAATGAAAAAGTAAAATACAATCTTCTCCTTATCCTCCCCCTTCGGGGGAGATAGAAGGGGCCGGAGTTATGGATGTAAAAAAAGACATACTGTGGAGAGTCTATCTAAGCTTCCTGGGTATAGCCATACTTGGTGTTGTTGTGATTGGCAAAGCTTTTTATATCCAGCAGGTGCAGGGCGATTTCTGGACAAAAATGGATAACAGCCAGCACTTAAAATATTTACCGGTGGATGCTGAAAGAGGAACCATATATAGTGAAGATGGAAATATGCTCAGCACTTCAGTACCGGTTTTTGATGTGTATGTAGATTTTGCCGCAGAAGGATTAAGGGCAAAAAACGGTGAAAGGTTTAATGAGAATATAGATACGCTGAGCCTCTGCCTTTCAAATTTATTCAACGATAAAAAGCCGGAGGATTATGAGAAGGAAATGAAGCTTGCCTACAAAAATAAAGACAGGTATTACCTGCTTAAAAAGAAAATATCATTTTCACAATATAAAGAGCTGAGAGATTTTCCACTGGTGAAACTGGGCAGAAATAAAAGCGGTTTTATTGTTGTGGAAAAAGATAAACGTATCAACCCTTATGTTTTACTGGCAAACAGAACAATTGGTTTATCCCGGGACAATGCAAAGAACGTGGGCCTGGAACAGAGTTACGACAGTTTGCTGAAAGGCAAGACAGGACAGCAACTGGTAAGGTATATGGCCGGCAATTATATGCCGGTTGACGGTGGCGAAGTGGAACCTGAGAATGGTAAAGATATTATTTCAACACTGGATACTTATATACAGGATGTTGCAGAAACAGCTTTGATGCGGATGATGGTTGGCAACAATTCATTGCATGGTACAGCTATTGTTATGGAAACCGCAACCGGAAAAATAAAAGCAATTGCAAACCTGGGGCAACGAAAAAATGCAGATGGTACAGTGATGAAAGATATAAATGGAAACAGCATTTATGACGAAGACCTGAATTACGGAATCGGTAAAGCAACTGAGCCTGGTTCTGTTTTTAAACTGGCAACGCTCATGAGTTTGATGGAAGATAAATATGTGACCATGAACACAATGGTTAATTGTGAAGGAGGAAAGAAAAATTTCTATGGATTAACAATCAAAGATTCTCACCTGGGTTTGTATAATGAACTCACAGTTAAGGAGGCATTTGAAAGAAGCAGTAATGTGGCATTTGCAAAACTGGCCGACCAATATTATCACAGCCAGCCTTCAAAATTTATCAATCATTTACATAAGTTCAGATTGGATACTTTGACAGGAGTTGATCTTACCGCTTCATCAGGCAAGCCAACCATAAAAAAGCCAACCAACCGCAGCTGGGCCAATACAACAATCCCATACATGGCGCATGGTTATGAAGAGCTTGTTACACCATTACATATGCTCATGCTGTACAATGCAGTTGCCAATAACGGTAAAATGATGAAACCTTACCTGGTAAGCGCCATCAGGCAATATGGTGTTGAAGTAAGAAGCATCAAACCACAGGTACTTGATGAAAAAATATGCAGCGATGAAACCCTTGCACAGCTTAAGGAATGTATGCTTGCCGTGGTAGAAGGAGAGCATGGTACAGCCAGGATCATAAAAGATTCTTCATACCGCATTGCAGGTAAAACCGGTACAGCCGTTACCGCTTTGGATAACAGGGGGTATAATAAAGGCAATAAAATTTACCAGGCATCCTTCATCGGGTATTTTCCTGCGGAGCAGCCAAAATATACCATAGCCGTTGTTATACAAAACAGCCGGGAATCAAAAAAGGTATATGGTGCCGATGTATCGGGTGTTGTTTTTAAAGAGATCAGCGACAGGATCTATGGAAGCTACCTCAGCGCAAAAAAATATGTTGCTGCAAATACTGTAGACAGCAACCGGTATAACTATTTAGGCAAAAAAGATGACCTGAATTCAATTTTTAATTTTTTAAATCTGGCTTATACCGATTCAGGAAGTTCGGGTTCCTGGCGGCTGATGCAGATGCAAAATACTTCTTGTGTGTTAAATACACTGCCTGTTTCAACTTCAACATCCGGTTCTGTAATCCCTAATGTTGTCGGAATGGGTTTGAAAGATGCAGTGTATTTATTAGAGAACATGGGTTTGAATGTTACTATCAGCGGGAGAGGAAGAGTGATGAACCAGTCATTAGCTGGCGGAACAAATTTTACTAAAAAACAAAACATAGCATTAATACTCAATTGATACTGCAGGATATACTATATAAAGTTTCTATCCGCTCTGTTAAGGGTAATACGGGGATTGAAGTGAAGGGACTAAATATTGATTCCCGTAAAGTAAGGCCCGGCGATTGTTTTATTGCATTAAAAGGCACTAAGACAAACGGCGATGAATTTATTGCAAGTGCTATTGAAAAAAGAGCAACAGCAATTGTTTGTGATATTCTTCCTTCTGTAATTAATGAAGAAATTACTTATATAGAAGTTGATAACGCTTCAGAAGCGGCAGGCTACATGAGTCACAACTTTTATGGTGAACCATCTTTGAAATTAAAACTGGTTGGGGTTACCGGAACAAATGGTAAAACTACCATTGCAACATTGCTGTGGAAACTTTTTACAGCAATGGGTTACAAATGTGGATTAGTGAGTACCGTGCAAAATCAAATTGGTGATAAAATAATTGAAGCAACACATACAACACCTGATGCTGTTTCATTAAATGCATTATTGAAACAAATGCTTGACGAAGGCTGCTCTCATGTTTTTATGGAATGCAGCAGCCACGCCATTCACCAGGGCAGGATAACCGGTTTGCAGTTCAGCGGTGCTCTGTTCAGCAACATCACACATGATCACCTCGATTATCACAAAACATTTGATGAATACATCAGGGTAAAAAAATCATGGTTCGATAAACTGCCAGCAACTGCATTTGCCATCAGCAATGCAGATGATAAGCGTGGCGCTGTGATGCTGCAGAACACCAATGCAAAAAAATATTTCTACAGCCTGAAGACCATGGCTGATTTTAAAGGGAAGATATTAGATAACAGCCTGGAAGGTTTGCACATGACGGTGAATGACAAAGAGGTTTACTTCCGGCTGATCGGTGAATTCAATGCATACAACTTACTGGCAGTGTATAGCGCTGCTGTTTGTTTGGGAGAAGATAAAGATAATGTGCTGCAACTGCTTAGCAGCCTGGATGGAGCCGAAGGAAGATTTGACTATGCAGTAAGTGCAAAAGAAAAAGTGAAAGGGATTGTTGATTATGCTCACACACCTGATGCTTTACTGAACGTGCTGGCAACAATAAAGAATTTAAGAAAAGGCAATGAGCAGGTGATAACTGTTGTTGGTTGTGGCGGCGACAGGGACAAAACAAAACGCCCGGTAATGGCTGAAGTGGCCTGTGAATACAGTGATAAGGTGATCCTTACTTCTGATAATCCCAGAAGTGAAGACCCGCTGGAGATATTGAAAGATATGCAGGCCGGTGTAAATGCCGCAGCAAAAAAAAAAGTTATTTCTATTGCCGACAGGAAAGAAGCTATTAAAACAGCTGTGAGCCTGGCAGGTAATGATGATATTGTTTTAATAGCGGGTAAAGGACATGAGAAGTACCAGGATATAAAAGGCGTGAAGTATGATTTTGATGATAAGAAGATTCTGAATGAAATGTTTGAACTGTTGGAAAAATAGATCAGTTGGCAGTTCGCAGTGGGCCGTTGGCAATTGCCAGTCTGCAAACTGAGAACTGTAAACTGCAAACTGAATTATATGTTGTATCACATTTTTAAATGGCTTGCTGATGAAGGTTTCCGGTTTCCGGGAGTTAACCTTTTTCAGTTCATCACTTTCAGGGTGATGCTGGCTATGATGTTGAGCCTGGTGATCACAACTGTATATGGTAAGAAGCTTATTAAATACTTGCAGAAAAAGCAATTGGGTGAATCTGTACGTGATCTTGGCCTGGCCGGGCAAAGTGAAAAGAAAGGAACGCCAACCATGGGTGGGATTATCATTCTGCTGGCAATCTTAATACCAACTATTTTACTGGCAGATCTTGACAAAGTTTATATCCGCCTGATGTTGCTCTGCACCGTTTGGCTGGGTGCTATCGGTTTTATTGATGACTATTTAAAGATAAGAGCCAAAAGAATTGCACAGGCAAAAGGGATTGCTTATAAAAAAAGCGACAGTGATGGTTTGGCTGGCAGGTTTAAAATATTTGGGCAGGTAATGCTGGGCATTATAGTTGGCGTAACACTTTACTTTACACCAAGTGTGGTGGTTGAACGTGAAATTTATAATCCTGATATTCAGTATGTAAAAGATTCTGTTTTAAGAAGAGGAGAAAGGTTAATGAGTGATTCTTTTCACGTTGTAAACCTGGATGGGAAAAAGCACATTTTTGCAAAAGTAAAAACTCCCATCACAACAATTCCTTTTGTAAAAACGCATGAGTTCAATTACACAAGGCTGCTGCCTCAGAGCTG
Source organism: Ferruginibacter sp. (assembly GCA_016786725.1). Taxonomy (GTDB): domain Bacteria; phylum Bacteroidota; class Bacteroidia; order Chitinophagales; family Chitinophagaceae; genus Ferruginibacter. The sequence continues at coordinate 469,105 of JAEUVU010000013.1, forward strand.
GGAAAGCTATGCGTATATATTATACATCATCATTGTAATTTTTATTGTAACTGCGGTTAGCAATGGCGCCAACGTTACAGATGGACTGGACGGTTTGGCCACGGGAGTGAGCGCCATCATCGGTATTGGCCTGGGCATATTTGCGTATGTAAGTGGCAACATAAAGTTTGCTGAATATCTCAATATCATGTACATCCCCAACATAGGTGAACTGTCAATCTTTATTGCGGCATTCGTTGGGGCCTGTATAGGCTTCCTCTGGTACAACGCTTACCCGGCGCAGGTTTTCATGGGTGATACAGGAAGCCTGGCACTGGGCGGCATTATTGCAGCGCTGGCCATTATTGTACGTAAAGAATTACTGATACCTATTTTCTGTTTTGTGTTTTTAGTGGAGAATTTAAGCGTGATGATACAGGTAGCATATTTTAAATACACCAAGCGAAAGTATGGCGAGGGGCGGCGTGTTTTTTTAATGAGCCCGTTGCATCATCATTACCAGAAGCTGGGATATCACGAAAGTAAAATTGCGGTCCGTTTCTGGATCATAACAATATTAACAGTGGTTTTGGCAATAGTAACGCTGAAGCTGCGATAACAAAGTTTTGGAAAACCAAACTGGCAGCCTGCATAAAATGTACTGCTAAGTTTTTCAATCTCACCAATATCCTTGTAAAAGCAATCAGCCAGTTCTGACTGAAAACTGACCTGTTAAATTCTATGCTGTTGAAGAACCATTTTTTACTTCAATAACGAAGTAGAGAAGCTTTTAATTGTAATGAGCAAAAAACTAGTCATACTGGGTGCCGGCGAAAGTGGCGTAGGTACTGCCTTGCTTGCAAAGCAGCAGGGGTATGATGTTTTTGTAAGTGATGGATCTCCCATTAAAGACCATTACAAAATGGAGTTGCAGTTGAATAAAATTGAGTTTGAAGAAAACCAGCATTCAACTGAAAAAATTTTAAATGCAGATGAAGTGATGAAAAGCCCCGGCATACCGGAAAAGAATCAACTGGTAAAGCAGATCAGGGCAAAAGGCATTGAGGTGATCAGTGAAATTGAATTTGCATACCGGTATAAAGGCAATAGTAAGATCATTGCTATCACAGGGAGTAATGGCAAAACAACAACTACAGCGCTGACTTACCATATCTGCAAAACAGCCGGGGCCGATTGTGCCATGGTTGGCAATATCGGTTTTTCTTTTGCTAAACAGGTTGCAGTAGAACCAAAAAAATTATATGTGGCCGAGATAAGTTCTTTTCAATTAGATGATATTAAAACTTTCAGGCCTGATGTAGCCGTGTTAACGAATATAACAGAAGATCATTTAGACAGGTACGATTACAAATTTGAGAATTACATCAGCAGTAAATACCGGGTAGCTATGAACCAGCAACCGGAAGATGTATTTATTTATAATCAGGATGATGAAGTAACTGTGAAAACAATAAATAACTATACCATTAAATCAACATTAGCCCCCATTACCATGAGTAAACAACTGCCACAGGGTGCCTATTTGCTTAATGCAAAAATGCACTTAAAATGGAAAAGCGAAGAAATGCAGATGAGCATTGAAGATTTTGCGATCAAGGGAAAGCATAATCAGTACAACAGTATGGCAGCAGGGCTGGCAGCAGCTTCGGTTGACATTCGTAAAGAAAAAATAAGAGAAGCGCTGCAGACTTTTGAAAGCCTCGAGCACCGGATGGAAACGGTATCAACCATCAAGAATGTTGAATTTATTAATGACAGTAAAGCTACCAATGTAAACAGTACCTGGTTTGCATTGGAAAGTATGGAAAAGCCTGTGATACTTATTTTGGGTGGTGTTGATAAAGGAAATGATTATTCTTTATTAACAGACCTGGTAAAAGAAAAAGTAAAAGCCATTGTTTGCATGGGAACCGATAACAGGAAGATTCATGAAGCATTTGGCGATATAGTGCCGCTGATGGTGAATACAGAAAATGCGAAGGATGCAGTGCAATCAGCCTTTCATTTTGCAAACAAAGGCGATGTGGTTTTGCTAAGCCCGGCCTGTGCAAGTTTCGACCTGTTTAAAAATTATGAGGATAGGGGAAATCAGTTTAAGCAGGCGGTGAAGGAATTGTGACCTCACCCCAACCCCTCTCCTTCAGGAGAGGGGACTGGAAGATTGTTGTGAAGATGAATTGAAAAACAAATGATGAAATGCTTAATTACAAATGTTGATTAAAAATTAAAAGCCCGGCCTCCCTCTCTGAAGGAGAGGGAATAAGGGTGAGGTTTATGGCCGAAGAAATAAACATAAGAAACTTTTTTACACCTAACCTGAGCAACATGGGTGGCAACCTGGTGAGCAAAACCAGGGGCGACCGTGTTATATGGGGTATTGTGGTTATTCTTACATTGGTGAGCTTGCTGGTTGTGTACAGCAGCACGGGTTCGCTTGCTTATAAGTACAGCCGCAGTACCGAAAGTTATTTGTTTAAACAATTTGGATTTATAATACTGGGTGTGCTCATCATTTATTTTGCACACCGGGTTAACTACACCATTTATTCAAGAATAGCGCTGCCTTTATTTATCCTGTCTGTTTTATTACTGATCTACACCTTGTTTTTCGGGCAAACATTAAATGCCGGAACAAGATGGATAAAACTGCCAGTCATTAACATGACTTTTCAAACCTCTGATCTTGCTAAACTGGCGCTGTTCATGTATTTAAGCAGGCAGCTTAGCCGCAAACAGGCAGTTATCAAAGATTTTAAAAAAGGATTTTTGCCAATTATTATTCCGGTTGGTATTGTGTGCATATTTGTTATGCCTGCAAATCTTTCAACTGCTTTACTTATTGGAGGAACAAGCATTTTGATCATGTTCATTGGCAGGGTAAGTACCAAACATATTTTACTTACAATCGGAATTATTTCGATACCGGTGCTCATCTTATTTTCTGTTGCTGTAAGCACGTATGATAAAACAGAACACCGTGCAAAAGATCTTCCGGCAATATTTTCAGTTGGCCGTGTGCCAACCTGGATAAGCCGTATTCAAACTTTCATGTACAGCAGTAAGGAAGATGCCAATGAAAAACTCTTCCAGATAAACCAGGCAAAAATTGCAATAGCAAAAGGAAGCTGGCTGGGCCTTGGCCCGGGTAACAGCCAGGCAAGAAATTTTTTACCGCATTCTTACAGCGATTTCATTTTTGCGATCATACTGGAAGAATATGGTTTGGTTGGCGGTGCCTTTATGGTATTTATTTATTTATTGTTTTTATACAGGTGTATAAGGCTGTATCGAAAATGCCCTTATGCATTTGGAGCCTTACTGGCGCTGGCATTAAGTTTTATGCTGGTGATTCAGGCCATAGCAAACATGGGTGTTAACGTAAATATTTTTCCTAACACGGGTGTTACGTTGCCATTAGTAAGCATGGGGGGCAGTAGTTTTTTATTCACCTGTTTATCTATCGGTATTATTTTAAGTGTGGCAAGAAATGTGGAGCAGTTAGAAGGAGCAGCGATGCCTGCAAAAGAAGCTGCTGCTGAAGGGAAGATCATGAAGCAGGAATAAAAAGTATAAGATGGAAGCAACGCAAAGGATCATCATAGCGGGAGGGGGAACAGGCGGACATATTTTTCCGGCAATAGCAATAGCTAATGCCATTTTAAAACAGCAGCCACAAACAGAAATTTTATTTGTGGGGGCGAAAGGGAAAATGGAAATGGAAAAGATACCGCAGGCCGGGTTTAAAATAGAAGGATTGGATATTGCAGGTTTCAACAGGAGCTCTTTGATAAAAAATATTGGATTGCCATTTAAACTGGTAAAAAGTTTTTTGCAGGTAAGAAGGATATTCAAAACTTTTAGACCCACGGCTGTGATTGGTGTAGGTGGCTACTCAAGTTATCCTGTGCTGCGTTTGGCGCAGGCAAAAGGAATTGCATCTTTCATTCATGAGAGCAATTCATTTGCCGGCAAGGCAAATATTATGCTTGGGAAAAAAGCGGTAAAGGTTTTTGTTGCAAGTGACGGAATGGAAAAATTCTTTCCTGCAAATAAAATTTTGGTTACCGGTAACCCGGTGAGAGCCAGCATTTCTAAAAGCACGGTGAGCAGGGAAGAAGGTATACAGTTTTTTGGATTGGATCCGGCCAAGAAGACTGTATTGTCGGTTGGAGGAAGCCTGGGAGCAAAAAGTATCAATGAGGCACTGATCAAAGATATTGATCAGTTTGATGAGCATGATCTGCAACTGATTTGGCAAACCGGTAAACCTTATGCAGCAAAAGGAAAAGAAGCTGCTGTAGGTAAAACCAATGTTTGGGTAAATGGTTTTATCAACCAGATGGAAAATGCTTATGCAGCAGCAGACCTGGTGATTAGCAGAAGTGGCGCCATGGCAATTGCTGAACTCTGTGTGATGAAGAAGGCAACAGTATTTGTTCCGTTTCCATTTGCGGCTGAAGACCATCAGACTGTGAATGCACAAAACCTGGTGACTAAGAATGCAGGGTTAATGATAAAAGACAGTGAAGCTTTGAGTAAGCTGGTGCCTTCAATAATTGCATTGGCAAAAGATGAGAACAGGCAGAACGAATTAAAAAGTAATATCAGCAAACTGGCCATAACCAATGCTGATGAAATTATTGCAACAGAAATATTGAAATCAATAGAGAAGTGATTGTATGAGAAGGGAGCTTAACGATATATTAGAGTCGCTGCAAAACTCCCCTTCAGGGGTTGGGGGCATTTATTTTTTGGGCATCGGGGGTATTGGAATGAGTGCATTGGCCAGGTATTTTAAGGAGAAGGGTGTTGCAGTAAGCGGCTATGATAAAACAGAAACGGTTTTAACAAAGAAGCTGGTGGAGGAAGGAATAGCGGTACACTACGAAGATAATATTGAGTTCATTGATAAGGCGGCTGAACTGGTGATATATACACCGGCTGTACCAAAAGACCACAAGGAGTTGAATTATTTTTTGCAGCATAATTATCAACTGGTAAAGCGCAGCGAAGTGTTGGGTGCTATTACAAACAGTACTTATAGTATTTGCGTAGCCGGCACGCATGGCAAAACAACTACCAGCACTATGGTTGCACATATACTAAGGCATAGTGGTTATGGATGTAATGCTTTTTTAGGAGGCATCGCTGTAAACTATGATAGCAATTTCTGGAGTAATGAAAAAAATGTAAGTGTGGTAGAAGCTGATGAATACGATAGAAGTTTTTTAAGGCTAAGTCCTGATGTGGCCATCATCAGCAGCATGGATCCTGATCACCTGGATATTTACGGTACGGCCGAAAATATGGAACAGGCGTTCATTGATTTTTCAGCAAGAATAAAACCCGGTGGTTTATTGCTGAGCAAGTATGGATTGAAAAGAACGGATGACCTGAAAGCACATGAACACCTGACTTTTCATTTGCACAATGAAAACGCAAGTGTATATGCGGCTAATATAAAAATGATCAATGGCAGTTACCAGTTTGATGTGCTGATGCAATATTGGGAACTGCGTGATGTGGTTTTGAACATGGGTGGCTTGCACAACATCGAAAATATGATCGCAGCCATTTCGGTAGCGCATTATTTAGAAATTGATAATGATAAGATAAGAGAAGCAGTTGCAGCATTTCGTGGTGTGAAAAGAAGGTTTGAATACATTGTGAAGAATGAAGGACAGGTGATGGTAGATGATTATGCACACCACCCGGAAGAATTGAGGGCATTGATAAAAGGAGCAAAGGAATTATTTCCGGATAAAAAGTGTACGGTAATTTTTCAGCCGCATCTCTTCAGCCGCACAAAAGACCTAGCTGATGGATTTGCTGAAACACTTGACCTGGCGGATGAAGTGATCTTGCTGCCTATATACCCGGCAAGAGAATTACCGATGGAAGGTGTAAGCAGCGAAATGATCTTAAATAAAATGAAGGGCAACAATAAAATGATTTTGGATAAAAATGAATTATTGGACTGGGTTAAAAATAACAAAACTGAATTATTGATAACAGCCGGTGCAGGAGATATTGATACGCTGGTTGAGCCGGTAAAAAAAATTTTAATGAAAGGATAAACTTACTACAACCCTGTCGGCGGTTGATACTGAGCGAAGCCGAAGTGCCCCGACAGCGGTTAAAAGAAATGGAGATTAGTAAACGATACAGCTTTAAAAATATAATGCTGGCAACTTTGTGGATTGCCCTGGGCGGAGCTACGGTTTTTTTACTGGCTGCTGCCATTAAAAGCAAACCGGCAAAGCATTGCAAAAGCACCGAGATCAGCATTCATGATGTGAGTAATAATTTTTTTGTAGATAAGAAGGATATCCTGAGTACAATTGCAAGGGTGGAAGGGCCAAACTTCACCGGTAAGGAAACAGGTTCTTTCAATTTAAAAAAACTGGAAACAGAACTTGAAAAAAATGTCTGGATAAAATCGGCTGAACTGTTCTTTGATAATAATGAAGTGCTGAAAGTTATGGTAAAGGAAAGGGAACCCATCGCAAGGGTATTTACTTCAACCAGTACTACTTTCTATATTGATGACGAGCTGGCGATGTTGCCATTGAGTGAAAAATTTTCAGCAAGGTTACCGGTGTTTACCAATTTTCCATCGGATAAAAAGATATTGTCAAAAACAGACAGCAGTTTATTGGGAGATATAAAAACGATAAGCCTTGCCTTGCAGAAAGATACTTTCAGTATGGCTATGATAGAGCAGGTTGACATAACAGCACAAAGAACATTTGAGATGGTGCCGAAGATCGGCAATCAACTGATCGTTTTTGGTGATGCAACAGATGTGGAAGCAAAGCTCAGCAAGCTTAAACTTTTTTATAAGGAGATCATGGTGAAAGCAGGATGGAATACCTATAGTGTAATTAATGTTCAATATAAAAACCAGGTGGTGGCAAAGAGAAAGGGAGCAGAAGATGTCACCGCCGATTCATTGAGAACACTGCAGATCATGAAGTTTATTGCAGAAAGGGCGCAGCAACAGGCGGAAGATTCGCTGAGACAGGTGATTCAGCCGGATAACAACCGCAACACAACTGACAGCACGATGATCCAGCAATCTATTCAAAGGGATGATAGTTATGAATCAGGTGCTGTAAATGAAACTTCAAATGCAGGTATGATACAGCCCGCTGCCGAAACTGAAGAAAAGAAAGAAATACCTGCACCAGTAAGGCAGGAAGCAAAAGTGGTTGTAAAGCCAGTTGCCAAACCACTGAAAAAACCTGTTGATGTAAAAAAGCCGGTAGCAAAACAGGTAACAAAACCAAAAGCAGTAATGCAAAAGAAAAACGATTATTAAAAACACTCAATAACAAACAAAGTACAAACACAAAACAAACAAATATGAATCAGGAACAACCCATCATCGTAGGCCTGGACATCGGCACAACAAAAATTGCTGCTATTGCCGGCCGGAAGAATGAGTACGGCAAACTGGAAATACTTGGCTTTGGCCGTGCCAACAGTAATGGTGTACAACACGGTATGGTGTTGAACATCGATCAAACCATAAAAGCCATTGAACTTGCTTTAAAAAATTGCTACGACAGTAACCCGAATCTTGAGATTGGAGAAGTGTACGTTGGCATAGCAGGCCATCACATAAAGAGCCTTCAAACACGTGGCGATATTGTAAGGCAGAGTATTGAAGAAGAAATTCGCCAGGAAGAAATTGACAGACTGATTGCTGATCAATACAGGACTTATATACCTGCCGGCGACCAGATCATTGATGTGATACCGCAGGAATTTACGGTGGATAATTTTCAGAACATACCAAACCCGATCGGTTACAGCGGCGTGAAAGTGGGCGCTAACTTTCACATCATCACCGGTGATAAAAATGCCATACGCAATATCAACCGCAGTGTTGATAAAGCTGGATTAACAACAAAAGATTTGGTGTTACAACCCCTGGCATCTGCAGCCGCTGTTATGTGCGATCAGGATCTGGAAGCTGGTGTAGCCATTGTAGATATTGGTGGTGGTACAACTGACCTGGCAGTTTTTTATGAAGGCATTTTAAAACATACAGCGGTAATTCCTTTTGGTGGTGAGAATATTACCAACGATATCAAAAACGGTTTGGGTGTTTTAAAAACACAGGCGGAGCAAATGAAAATTCAGTTTGGCAGTGCATTGAGCGATGAAGCAAAAGCAAATGCATTCATTACCATACCTGGTTTGCGTGGAATGGCGCCAAAAGAAATCTCTGTAAAAAATCTTGCCGGTATCATCCAGGCACGTATGAGTGAGATCATGGATTTTGTTACCTATCATTTAAAACAGGTTGGTTTGGATACCAGGTTGCTGAATGGCGGTATCATACTTACCGGTGGTGGCTCTCAGCTGAAACATTTAATTCAGTTAACAGAATATGTTACCGGATTGAATGCAAGGATCGGTTATCCGAATGAGCATTTGGCAGGCGGCCATATTGATGAGCTGGCCAAACCAATGTACAGCACCTGTATTGGTTTAATATTGAAAGGTTATAATGATTATGAAAACAAAAACAAACAGTTTGAAGAGCAGTTTAAGAGGATAGAGGTTCCTGGTTCATTACAACAGCAACCGGTTGATGAAACATTAGAAGTTGTTGACGAGAACGCACCGGTAAAAACCAGGCAACGCAAATCGCTGAAGAATTTTATGGATGGATTTAAGAACGGATTGATTGATCTGTTTAAAGAAGAAGAAGACGCAAAGTTGTAGCCCCTCCTCGAACTTCGTTCCTTCCCTTATCAGGGAACCCCGGAGGGGAGGGATTATCGAAGGAGAATATTATATAAAAAAGAGTTCTTTTAAATACTATACTACTAACCATTATTTTTTATGCAGAAAAAAACTGCATGTAACTGTTGGTTCCAAGTTCCTTCCCTTGGGGGAGGTTAGGAGGGGCCGCAAAAATTTTAGACTATGATACATTTTGATTTGCCTAAAGATCAATCCTCCATCATCAAAGTAATTGGTGTGGGCGGCGGCGGAAGCAATGCGGTAAACCACATGTTTTCGCAAAATATCGAAGGTGTGAATTTTATCATCTGCAATACAGATGCACAGGCCATTGCACAAAGCAAAGTGCCAAATAAAATTCAGCTGGGGCCGCATTTAACGCAGGGCCTGGGCGCCGGGGCCAATCCTGCAATCGGGAGGCAGGCAACTGAAGAAAGCCTGGAAGAAATTAAACGCATACTGGAAGTGAATACCAAAATGGCGTTCATCACTGCCGGTATGGGAGGGGGTACCGGAACCGGTGGCGCACCCATCCTTGCAAAAATTTGTAAAGACCTGGGCATACTCACTGTTGGTATTGTTACCACGCCTTTTGCGTATGAAGGCAAGAAAAGAATTGCGCAGGCTGAGGAAGGCGTGCGGTTATTAAAAGATCATGTGGATACTTTACTCGTGATAAGCAATGATAAACTGCGCCACCAGTTTGGTAATTTAAAAATGAAAGAGGCATTTGCAAAAGCAGATAATGTGTTGGCAACTGCTGCAAAATGTATCACCGATGTAATTAACAGTACCGGACAAATTAATGTTGACTTTGCGGATGTATGCACCGTAATGATCAACGGAGGCGTTGCTATTTTAGGAAGCGCTGCAGAAGACGGAGAGAACAGGGCGCAACTGGCTATTGAAAATGCCATCAACTCACCACTGCTGAATGACAGCGATATCAAAGGCGCTAAATGGATACTCATCAACATCAATTCTGCCGAAGGCGAAAATGAATTTACCATGGATGAAGTGGAGGTAATACAAAATTATTTATTAAGCCAGGCGGGTGAAGGAACGGATGTTATTTTAGGTTTGGGATATGATAACAGCTTAGGTGGAAAGATCGGTATCACTTTAATTGCAACAGGCTTTGATCATAAAGATCCTTTTGAGAAAAAAGCGGAAACCAAAATTGAACCAAAGGATGAAAAGATCGTGATGACTTTGGAAATGCCCGCAAAAGAAGCAGCACCTGTAGCCAAAGTGCAGCAGCCGGTTTTGCAGTTTGAGGACAGTTCGACTTCGCTCACTGCTTCGGCTTCGCTCACTGCTGAAAATGAAGAAGCAGCTATTGCTGAAATAACCGAACCGGTAGCCATACAACCGGTTGAAAATGAAATGATGCCAACATTGGTAGAGATCACAGCAGAGCAGCCTTTGGTAGAATTACCAGGTAAAAATACTGTTGATAAATTGGATGAATCTCCTGTGTTTTTTGAGATATCTTCGGCCACAGATCAGGTTCCGGTAATTGAATTTGATATTCCACAAAGTCCTCCACCCGTTGAGAAACCAGCAAAAGTTCAACAAGAAAATATAGTTAATAAAGACGCTAGCACCCCTTCATCGTCAGGAGGGTATTTAGCCAAACCTGCACAAATTTATGTGGAGGAGAACGCTAAACCAGAATCCAATTCGATTGATGAGCTACCACTGGCCCAGGAAAATAAACAGGAAGACGAACCTGCTATTGAAATGACGCTGGTGGTTAAACCCCATCAAGCGGCGGAGGACGAGCAACATGTACAAGTAACTCAGCCTATCATGATTTCCGATGTTGAGGAGCCTGCCATGCAGGACGAAGCAGAGGATCTTCGGCGCAAGGCTTTGGAGAGGATTGCAAAACTGCGTAACCTGTCGTTCAACATTAACGCAGCCGATCCAAACAACGAGTTCGAAACGGTGCCTGCTTACCTTCGCCGCAACATGGAATTACACAATTCCATTGCCGATGTTGAAAGTTTTTACAGTAACTATACTGTAAAAACAGACGAGAACAACCAGGCAGAGATCAACACGCTCAACACTTTCCTCGACGGTAAAAAACCTGATTAAAATATTGCTCCGCAGGCATAGTCCTGAGCGGAGCCGAAGGATGTTTGTGTCTGGTACTTTGAGTAAGTATAAACCCCGCTGACTTGGCGGGGTTTGTTTTTGTTGCAGAGTTAGACTTCTGAAGTTTTCAAAACTTCGGAAGTCTGGTGTTATTTCTGTGTAAGATCAACATTAAAATGTGCAGCCACCAAAAAACCATTGTTGTATTGAAAAACCGGCCTGTTATTTACACGCCTGCCTTGTTGTAATATCTGGTTGATATAACCTGCTTCAAACTTTACGAGCCTATTCATTTTATAACCCAGCAAAACACCTATGCGGTTCTGGTCAAAAATATTGGCACCGATATTTTTTCCCCAGCCAATAAAAATTTCATCCTGCAATGCAATGCTCCAGTTCTTTTTGCGTGCATTTTTTTTGTGCAGCGGTATTTCTCCACGCAGGCGATAGCGCATTCGGTTTAAAAAATTGTATTCAGTATTTTTTACACCGTTTGTTTGTGTAATACTGCCAACAAACCTTTGTTCCAGCATAAAGCGATGAGATAATTCTACTGAACCCAAAGGATTTTTAACAACAACCTGTTCAAAAATGCGGTGCTCCGGAAAAGCAAATGCCGGTGGATAATCTCCGTAAGGATATGTTCCGGCATACGCATAGCCTGCATTCAGGCTCACCTCTTTTCTTACAGCATAATTCAAACTGGTTCTTGCAAGGCCCTGCTGCCAGTTTTTCACACCATCAACCCTGCGCCACTGGTACTCGGTGTGTATGGTTAATTTCGGTGCAACTTTAAATGCGCCGGTGTACATAAACCAGCCAATAACATTGTGTGTTGCAAGCCTTTCTTCCTGGGCAAAGGCAAAGCAACTGATAAAAGAGAAAGCACAAAATGAAAATATTTTTTGTATCATATAAAAAAAGTCAGGCAGCAAAATTATGCTGCCTGGTTATAATAAATTTTGAGATATTAATTTTTTGTGCTGTCGCTTTTTGGAGCGCTGAGTAATGGCGGTGGTGCAATAGAAGCAGGGGCGCTGGTTGTTGTAACCGTTGTGGGGGCCGCCGGTTTGCTGTTCAGCGGTGCACCAACAGCAATATCACACCTGTGGCCGGGTTCTCCATGCGGAGGGTTCATGCCCGGTGCAGTTTTAGTGGTTGTGGGAACTTCCTTCATAGTTACCTGCGGTTGTGCATTTACCGTTGTGGGCTGTGCAGTTGCCGGAGGAGCCGGTTTACTGTTTAAAGGAGCGCCTACAGAAATATCGCAACGGTGCCCCGGTTGCCCGTGTGGAGGGTTCATGCCCGGTGCAGTGGCAGCTTGTGCAGTAGCTGTTTGTGTTATCATTTGCGGATTAGGTATTACCGTACCATTTTGCGGCGTCATTGTTACCGTTTGCGGTTGAGATATGGTTACCGGCGTATTAGGTACAGCAGCACCCGGAATAACAGGTGCATTTGCCGGAACAACAGTTTGACCGGGATTTACTATATTGTTTACGGTGGTTTGAACAGGTGTAGTATCAGAACCGGCCGGGATTATTGATTTATCCACCACTTCCTTATCATTATTTCCACCACATGATACCAGGCCGGCTATTGCAATTAAACTGGCTGCAGTATATAATTTCAATTTCATATAATTCAGTTTAGTTGCACAATTTACGGGTAAATAACATAAAACCAAAAAGGACCAGCAGGGTTAACAAATCTGCCAATTAGTAATCTTAACCCCCAGGCTGCATCTTTTTTTGCATAGCCTGATAATATGTGAAATAGCTGCTAAGTAAGCCTTACCTCTATCTCTTTATTATAGGCCGTATCAACCCATTTTTTCATCGCTTTGTTGCTCATCCAGTATTTAAATAACCTGGTTGATAAAATAGTGTTGATGCCAATGGAAAAAACTTTAGGAGGAATGCTGTTTACAAAACGATATACTTTTTCTTCTGTCTTCAATCGTTTATGAATTTCACGATTGTAATTGGTAAACATTTTTTCGCTGAAATCATTTTGCTGCACGGCACGCTGCAGAAATTTCGCCGCCACATAGCCTGATAACATACCTGAGCCAATGCCTTCGCCTGAGGTTGGGCAAACCATTGAGGCAGCATCGCCCAATAATAACCAGCCTTCTCCATAAGCTTTGCGGTTTTTGCCCGACATGGGGATGCCCCAGCCTTTCACCGTTTCATCTGGCTTTGCATTTTTAAATCGTGGAATGAGAACAGGATCAGTCTTTATCAACTCCTCGAATTCTTTACGCACATTAATATTATTCCTGGCAACATAATTACTGGCCATTCCATAACCAACATTAGCTTTTCCGCCAGGCAAAGGAAATATCCAGAAATAGGAGAGAGGTAATCTTTTTGGAAAATATACTTCAAGTAAGTTGTCAGTATGCATGCCTTCTACACCGCTCCAATACTGCCTTACAGCGCCTGCGTAATTATTACGGTCAATTGTTCTTTCACCCAGGTGTCTTAGCACAATAGAATGATCACCATCGGCGCCGATCAAAAAACCGGTTTCAATTTCTATTTTACCATCCGGGCCTTCTCCTTCCAGCTTCCATGTTTTACCTGTTCTTGATATGGTTTCAATCCTGGTTGCAAGTCTTACATCAGCAATGCTGCGATCAATTTTACTCAGCAATAAATTATCAAAATCAATTCTTTTACTTACAAAAAACATGGGTTGTATTGCATCATTCTGCCTGCGCATAATATCAACTTTTCTGCCGCTGGGTAAAATAAAACGGAAGCCCTGAGATGAAGTGAACTGATCTTTCTTAACAGATAATTCTTTTTCAATTATTGCAGGATCAATATGATTTAATACCCTGATGGTGTTCAGATCAAGGCCGTCGCCGCAAACCTTATCACGGGGAAATGAAGCTGCATCAACTATCATATGTTGAATGCCTGCTTTGCATAAAAAGATGCTGGCTGTAGAGCCTGCAGGCCCTGCACCAATAATACAGATGGAAGTTTTAATTTTTTGTGGTTGTATCATTGGGCTATACCGGGCGTTTATTCTTTCGTAAATTTTACGTTGGGCAAATCTAAAAAATAATTCGGCAGCCAGCTGAGAGAGCCGTTGCTTTCTATTTTCAGATCAATCCCTTTAAAACTTACCTGCGATAAAGTTGGGTTAAGAGAAAGGGAGAACTGGTTATTTTGATTGTCCTTATCTTTTATCATTGTGTAAACATCAGGAAACAAAAGATGCTGTGCATAAATACTGTCGCAATGCGGTAAGTCAAGATATGCGATGCCTTTATCATCAGTGATAACTGATTGCTCTTTACCATTTACAAAAAATACACAAAGGATATTGCTCAATAAATATTTATTCTTATCAATAAAAGTGAGGGTGTAACCTTTCGCTTCTTTTGATTGTTTGGTAACCGTAAAATCCTTGCCTGCTTCTTTTTTGCTTTTAAGTTTTACGGTATTTCCTTCAATGGTAAATGTGCCTTCGGCTGTACGGTCAACCGCTCCATAACTAAAAAAGAAACGGAAATGCCCATCAGCCAAAAAATTAAACCCTGCAGCCATTTCTGTTTTATTGAAAAAATAGGCTCCTTCTATTTTTGTTTGCGACATAACATGCAGGTTTGCGGTAAGCAATAAAACAATGAGGCTTTTTTTCAATGCCAGGTTATTAATCACCGTTCAAGATACAGAAATAAATAATTTCCCTTTTGTATAAACTGTTTTCCCTATTTCGGGTGCTGTATTTTTTTAGTTGCTTTTCTTTTGCAGCAAATTTTTAAATATGAGCAGTAAGGCTACCGTACACAACACCATGCGCATGTACCACCGTTACCTGGGCTTTTTTTTGGCAGGCATTATGGCCATGTATGCTGTCAGCGGTATCATCCTTATTTTCAGGGATACTGATTTTTTAAAAAGCGAAAAGAGAATAAGCAGGCAGTTAAAGCCAGGCCTCACTACACCCGAACTTGGTAAGGAGATCCGCAACCGTGATCTGAAAATAGATTCTGCAAGCGGCGACAGGCAGTTTTTTAAAAATGGCAACTATGATGTAAAAACGGGTGCAGTAAACTATACAGTAAAAAAATTGCCGCCAATGATTGAGAAACTTACGCACCTGCATAAAGCAAATACAAAAGATCCGCTTTACTACCTGAATATCTTTTTTGGTGTATCGCTGCTGTTCTTTGTAATTTCCTCTTTCTGGATGTTTATGCCAAAGACAGGTATTTTTAAGAAGGGGCTTTATTTTACACTGGCAGGCATTATGCTTACCATACTCATGTTATTCTTTTAAGCAAGGGGAATTTTTTCTTCCAGCATTTTATTGCCCGACTGGTCATAATAAGTGCAGGTCATAGCATTCATATCAACTGTCCATTTTTCAACACCGGTTTCGGCCGAATGACGGCAAAACGCGGGATAGTCTGTTTGCCCCTGCTGGTGCATTTGTAAATACTGTTTGAACTTTGCAGCATCACTGTTTGCAGCAATTTCCAATGGAGCATATTTTTGCTCTGATGCGATGGTATAATTATCAGAACCGGTAAATACTGTATGACCATCTGTTACGAATGTATCATAAGCACTAACACCTAACTGGATAAGATCCTGCACATAGGCCGGAAAATCTGCGCCGCTTTTAACTTTAGCATGTGCCTCTTTGATCTGCGATAGCTGGAACATTGATACAAATTTTATTTTGAACTTAATTTACTGATAAGCGAATCTTCGGTCGCTGTTTTGATTTTTATAACACTGTCAAGCACATCATTGGGTACGGTGGTTGATAAAACATATTGCTGTACTTTCCAGTCGTTGCCAACTTTTACCACAACACCAGAGCCACGGCATATCTTCATTTGGGTATTCAGTAATTCTTCAAACCAGGCGATATCGCTGTTCTTGCCAAAATAGATATTGCGTTTGATGGAAGTAAAATTCCATGCTTTCTTTCTGTCGAAAAAAGGCTTTGCCCAGGCTTTAAATGCCGGTTTGTCCCAGTTCTCTGTTGCATCGGTGCCATTAAAGGTTGCATCTTCAGTATAGAAATTAAAATACCTTTCATATTCGGCATTGGCTGCGGCAATGTTAAACGAATCGAGCATGGCAGCTATCTGTTTTTTGCTTTCGCCCATATCTTGGGCGGCAGCCTCTTTTGTACTGCTTTCATTACAGGCAAAGAACAAACCGCCGAAGGCAGCAAACAATAAAATTTGAAAAATTACTTTCATGCCGGTTGGTTTTTAGTGCAGAAGTTAAATGTACATAAACTTTACGGTTGACAAGATAATATTACTTTTCATCAAAGTTCAGCAGCCGCATCCGGTATGCATTCATGGCAGTAATACCAAGTTTTTTCAGCAACCTGTAATTTACGATTAAACCAACAGGCGCACCAATCACCGGTACCAGTTGCGCCATTTTTGCCAGGTCAATATAATCCCGGTATTCCTGTTGAAAATTTCGCCAGTCGAATGCATTGATATCTTCCGGTAATCGTTTTCTTTTTTCTTCCCACTCAATCATCTTCAGGTAAACATTTTTGCGGTGTTCATCACTTGAAAAAGCCAGTTCAAAAATATGCAGTATGTAAACCCGTTCACGGTAATCGTGTATATCCATACCGTAGAGTACGGCAATATCAAAAAGCATTTTTAATTTAAGGCTGATGAGTATTGGAAAATCGGCCAGGCCCAGCAGTATGCCACCGGCGCCGGTAATACCACCTTCAATGGCGGCGGTTTTACGGTACCAGTCAATTTTTTTCTGTGCGGCTTCTTCCCGTTCCTGCAGCGTGGCATTTACTAAGGTATCGGCAGTAGTATATTTTGCTCCAAATAAAACACCCCGTATCATTTGTTTGATGGTGGCTGTGATGGCCCGGTGAATTTTATCCGGTATCCAGTTATTGATCCTGGTTTGCAGTTTTTTTGAAAGCCTGTTTAACAAAAATGGCCGGCTCAGCATCTTCTTTTGCCAGGCTGCTAATTCCGTATTTACTTTTTGTTCGTATATATCCATCATTTTGCGTATTCAATTACAAAATTATGTACAAGTTTCCTGCCTAAAATTATGTAAAGCTTTTTCTGCGCCAATGGCATACTTATTGAAATGTTTATAACAAATCAACTGCAAACCCTTAAAAACTATTATTATGAAAAAGATTTTACTTTTTACATCGTTTGTTTTTTGCGGAGTAAGCTGCTTTTCACAAATAGCACCCAATAGTGGCCTTGCCGAAAATAATTTTAACCGAACATCTCCCAACATAAATAAAACGGCCTATCTCACTAATTTAACCGGTAAGGTGGTGCAGGCATATCCTAATCCTGCAAGAGACCAGGTTACTGTGCAGCATGTGGCGTTTGCCAACAGGGCTGTCATGTCTGTTATGAGTGCCGATGGCAGGGTTCTGTTTCAGCAAAATGTTTTACCAAATACCCTGCAGACACAGTTTAATGTTGGCAGGCTTAGTACAGGAATGTATATATTAAAATTTGATGACAGCAGGGGAGATGTACGTGTAACACAACTGTTAAAAAATTAATAGTACCTCTATGACGATTAATGAAAGCTCTGATGCATATCAGGGCTTTTATTTTTTGCGGCCTTATCATATCCACACCTGCATACTTTGGCATGATGTTTAATGATAAGTAGTTATACACGAAAAATATTTTTGAACATTTAAAAATTCATGTCATGAAAAAAAATGAGAAATTAATTACCGGCCTTGCAGCAATTGCTGCCGTAGGAGCTTTGTTGCTGATACCCAAAACAAGAAGAATGATGGGTGATGCTTTGTGCGCCATTAAGGGATCTGTTAAAAAAGCCGCAGGCAAAGCAGAACAGGTGATGGCACAGGCCTGATTAACCCTTTTTTAAGTTTAGTGCAGTACAGGTAATTATAAGGCCTGTTAACTGCAGCAATGCCTTGATATTTTTATTAAGGCATTTTTTGTAAGCTTTAACCGGCTTAAGTATTCTTTTAAATAATGCCAGTCAATTACCGGAATAATGATGTATTACTTTTGCATTTTAAATCTGCCCGGTTATACCAGCACCCAGGTTCGTTTCTTCACGAATCAAAGCAGGGCATTAGTTTCTTTGCTGGTTAAAAGGAATATAATTTTCCCAATACCAGGGCGTATAAATGTCGCCAATGGCAGTTTCCAGTAACTCTTTAAAAATACTTTCTGCATTATCGCTGTTGCTCATAATGATAATGCCTGTTCCTGCCTGCGGAAAAATAATAGAGTAGTGTTGAAACCCATCGCCATGCCCTTCTTTAAAAGTGCCGGTTCCAAAGGGCGATCTGAGCAACACCCATCCCAGTCCGTAACTCAGGTCAATTGCATCATTCAATGATGAATCACGCACACTCAACGGGCCGAATTGCTGTATGGAACGCAACCTTATTTGCGGCGTAAACATCTGTTTGGTTGTTGATGATTTCAGCACGGTGTTGTTGAGCACTGCTTTTGTAAAGAGCGAATAATCATCCAGGGTGGTTTCCAGAGTACTGGCGGCCCGGGCATCATTGTCCTTATCTTTTTCGTACAGCTTTCCGTTGAACTGGTGGCCAAAACAATAATCATTTTCAAATGCCGGCTGCCAGGTGTAAGACGACATCTTCATACCAAGGGGTTTAAAGATGTATTGCTTCATCATTTCTTCCAGCGGTTTACCAAACATATGTTCCAGCACTACCTGCAGGTAAACCATGCCCTCTCCTGAATACGCATACTTTGTTCCTGGTGCATGTTTTGTCCTCAGCTTCTGGTCGGGCTCGAACCAGCGCCAGTTTGGGAAGCCGGTTGTATGAGCAAGGCACATCCTGGCAGTTATTTTTTTATACTGGCTGTCGGCCTGCAGGGCGCTGTAATCATCATGCCATTTTTTTGTTGGCTTGTATTGATAGATGGGCTTTTCTAAATAAGTTTCCAAAGGTTTGTCCAGGTCCAGTTTGCCTTCTTCAACCAGTTTCATTACCAGCACAGCAAACACGGCTTTGCTTAAGGAAGCTCCGTAAAAATTGGTATTGGTACGGATCGTATCTTTTGTATCAATCCTTTTATAGCCAAAAGCTTTTTTATATACCGGCTGATTGCTGTTAAAAATGGTTACAGCAAGTCCCTGCACATTAGCAGCCTGCATTAATGAGCGGATCTTTTTATCGAGTGCTGAAACAGCTATTTTGCTGCTATTAAGCCGGGTGATGCTTTGAGCATGGGCTGTTGATAACAATACAAAAAAGCAGCAGGCTGATAGGAATATTTTTTTGATGATCATTATTGATGGTGAAATTAAGTTTAGATATAAGGGCATGCTTTTTTACCATAGATGCATCATAACGATTACAGTATCTTTTTTCTTTCCAGCATTTCCCTTGCTTCTGTTATTGCCTTGTGCAGGCGCTTTTCCAGTTCTTTTTTGGGTGGAAGTTCGGTCCAGTATTCGGCAACCATTATTCCGTCTTTGTGCATCTCCAGCAGTTCTATTTGTTCCCGGCTGGTTTCAGCACATAAAATTAACCCGATTGGTTTTTCCTCTCCTTCCTGTCTTTCATATTTGTTCAGCCAATTGAGGTACAGCTCCATTTGGCCTTTATCTTTTGCCTGGAATTTACCAATCTTTAACTCTATGGCAACTAACCGTTTTAACTTGCGGTGAAAAAACAACAGGTCTAAATGATAATCTTCACCATCAATTATCATCCGTTTTTGCCGTTCTACAAAAGCAAAACCTTTTCCAATTTCAAGTATAAAATATTCCAGTTCCTTCAATATGACAGCTTCCAAATCTTTTTCAAGAAATCCATCTGCAAGGCCTAAAAAATCAAGAAAGTAAGGGTCTTTAAAATATTTTCCTGTCCCGGTAATAATCCGGCCTGCAATTGCGGTAAGGCGATTTTATTGCGTTCAAATTCTTTTCTTGTAACAGCCTGCCTTAAATTTCTTACACCCCAGTTTTCCATAATTGCCCTTTGGGCATAAAATAACCTGGCATCTTCTTTTTTAAGCGGCAATAATGCCAGGAAATGAGACCAGCTTAATTTTCGTGACAGCGTAACGACAATTTCAGGGTTATTGAATATATCTGCAAATTGCATCATCCTGCGTAGGTTCTTTTCCTCAAAGTTTTTACCATGCTTTTCTTCCAATTGTCGTGACAGTGTAACGACAATCTGCTTCCCATAATCTGCCCGTTTATTTTGTAGTATATCCTCGTTGATGCGTTTACCGAATTGCCAGAAAAGCATGGTAAGCGTGCTGTTGGCATACGATGCAAGCTGGTACTGGCTTTGCTCAATGAGTTGCGATAACTCATTAAATAATGCTGCACCTGCCTGATCTGCGTTTTTTGATTTTTTTGTTGCCAAGGCTTTAGCGTGATTCTGGTAATTTATTTATTAACCCATTCCTACCCCTCAAAATACTTATGAAAATAAGGTATCGTTTCAATGCCCTTATAAAAATTAGCAATGTCGAATTTTTCGTTGGGGCTGTGCAGGTTATCACTGTCCAGGCCAAAACCCATGAGCACTACTTTGCATTTTAGCTCCTGCTCAAACAAAGAGCAGATGGGTATGCTGCCGCCGCCACGTACAGGTACGGGAGCTTTGCCAAAAGTGGCTTCAATGGCTTTGGCTGCGGCTTTGTAGGCATTGCTGTCCATAGGTGTAAGGTAAGGCTCGCCGCCGTGGTGCAGGGTGGCTTTTACTTTTACAAAAGGCGGTGCAATGGCGTGCAGGTGGCCTATTAAGAGGTCGGCAATTTTATTGCTGTTTTGGTTGGGCACCAGGCGGCAGGAAATTTTTGCAAATGCCTTGCTGGGTAAAACGGTTTTAGCGCCTTCGCCGGTGTAGCCACCCCAGATGCCGTTTAGCTCCAGCGTTGGGCGTATGCCGGTGCGTTCGTTGGTGCTGTAACCGGTTTCTCCCCATAGTTCTACCACGCCCAGGTCGTCTTTATATTCGGCTTCGTTAAAAGGCGCTTCGGCCATTAAGGTTCTTTCTTCGGCAGATGATTCCAGCACATCGGCATAAAAACCGGGGATGGTAATATGGTTGTTCTCGTCGTGCAGGCTGGCGATCATTTTTGCTAAAATGGTGATGGGGTTTGCTACGGCGCCGCCATACACACCGCTGTGCAGGTCGCGGTTGGGGCCGGTTACTTCCACTTCGATATAACTGAGTCCACGCAGGCCAATATCCAGGCTGGGTGTGTCTAAACTGATGAGGGCGGTATCGCTGATGAGCACACAATCGGCTTTTAATAAATTGGTGTTTGCCTTTACATAGGTGGCCAGGTTGGGTGAGCCTACTTCTTCTTCACCCTCAATGCAAAACTTGATATTGTTCTGCAGCGTGTTGGTTTGTATGAGCGTTTCCAGCGCTTTTACGTGCATATAAAACTGGCCTTTGTCATCGCAACTGCCACGGGCAAATATTTTACCATCCACGATCTTGGGATCGAAGGGCCCGCTGTTCCAAAGCTCTAAGGGATCGGCGGGTTGTACATCGTAATGTCCGTACACCAGCACGGTTGGTTTGCTGGGGTCAACAATTTTTTCGGCATACACAATGGGGTGACCAGCGGTTGGGTGTATCTCGGCTTTATCAACACCGGCTTCGAGCAGGCGTTGCTTTACGGCTTCGGCACAGGCGATCATATCGGGTTTGTGTTCGCTGCGGGCGCTTACGCTGGGAATGCGGAGGAGTTCTAACAGTTCGTTTAAGAAACGGTCTTTATTTTTTAGTTGGTAGTCTTTCCAGGCTTGCATAAAAAGTTATGAGTTATAGGTTATAAGTTATAAGTTGAACGGAGCGAATTTAGGTGTTTTTAAGTTATTGGTCAGATGAGACGTCAGACCATATTTTCACAAAATTTTAAGAAATGAATAGTTTGATGGATTGGTTGTGCAAGTAGATTTGTGGCAGATTGTTTTTGTCAATTTATCAGCCTTTGTATTAGCTGGATCGCACTTGGTTCTGTCTTGTACAAAGGCTGAGTCCATTTATAGAGTTGAAGATTTTGCTGCTGCGCAGGTTGCTACGCAACATTTTTTTACCACAAAGAACACGAAGGACACACAAAGATGCACAAAGGGATTGCTTCGCAACCTGGGTTTGCCACAGAGGCACTGAAGCACAGAAAATAATCTTTGTGTCTCTTTGTGCTCAACTTTGTGCTCTTTGTGGTACTGCTTTTACCGCTTCCGGAAAAATAATGCAATTACACCGGTAAGCACATACAGCACAGCAATTAATGCCAATGCCCATTTGATTACAGAAACGATTGTTGTAGCTAATGCAATGGCAAATGAGCCCTGGTTGCTGAGTGTGAGCAGCATTCCTGCATTTTCAATAATGTCTAAAAAGCCTGCTGCGAGTGCACCTTTGGCGATGAGGTGACCGGCTTTGGAAACCGGTCCGCTTATTTTTGAAGCTATCTTTTTGCAGGCTAAAAATAAAAAGCCTGCATAAAAGAAGAGGAATAAAAAATCCCAGTACGTATTTGTTTTTGCTACGGAAATATTATCAATTCCCGTGGCCGGATCCCAGGCTTTAAGCACTTCGGCAGTTTTAGCGGTGTTGTATGCAAACTCAAGGTCTAATATACCATGCGGTGCTGCAGGTTTTAAGGTGGCACCTGTTTTTGCCATCACCACTATCATGGCTAAAGAGCCAATGAGGAAAAAAGGAAGCAGTAGTTTTTTCATGTGAATGTTTAAGTTATAACTCAAGCTTTGGACGTGAGGCGTGAATGGTGAGGCGTGAGTTTTGCACTTTGCAGGCTCTTTCAACTCACGATTCACTACTCACGATTTAGTATTACATATGATAACTGTGCAGCCTCTCTGCCACATAATCCCAGTTAACTACGTTCCACCAGGCATCAATATAATCGGCACGGCGGTTCTGGTATTTTAAATAGTAGGCATGTTCCCACACATCAAGGCCCAGTAAGGGAAAGCCTTTTATTTCGGCGATGTCCATCAGGGGGTTGTCCTGGTTGATGGTGGAGCCGATCATAATTATATTTTCTTTGTTGATGTAGAGCCATGCCCAGCCGCTGCCAAAGCGGTTTTTGGCAAAATCGGCAAATTGTTTTTTAAAATTATCAAAGGAGAAGAATTGTTTTTCAATGGCTTCCAAAAGTTTTCCGGCAGGAGCATTATTTTCTCTTTTGGGCCTCATGCTTTGCCAGAACATTTCGTGGTTGAAATGGCCGCCGCCATTGTTGCGCATTTTGGCGCTGTATTTTGAGATGTTGGCAAGCACATCTTCCAAAGGCCTTGTCATGTCCACTTTTTCTGCAGCTACAGCGTCTTTCAGATTCTTAGCATAGGTTGCTGCATGTTTGCTGTAATGCAGTTCCATGGTCATGGCATCAATTACATTTTCCAAAGCATTGTATGCATAGGGTAATGGCTGCTGATCGAAACCGGTTGCAAAATTCCCTGCTGCAATATTTTCTTTTGTTGCAAAAGATTGCAATAAAGGCGCAGCGGCACTTAAGCCAACGCCGATGGCCAGTCCACCTTTAACTGTATCAGCAATAAATTTTCTGCGGCTTGCCTGTCCGGCAGGCAGGTTTGTTTTGTGCGGAGTTGCCATAACAAAAATATTTTAGGTTATAGATGTTGTTTTGGAACGGGTGAACAGCGACTTTATTTTTTTATACATACGGCCATAAAATTCCTTGTTGAAGAGCTGTGAGTCGTGCATGGCTTTGTAGGTAAGAAAAATACCAACCGGTGTGAGCACAATAACAGCGAGCCACATGCCTATATAGGCAGGCATGATGCTTTCTTTTACGAATTTTTCGCCAAACATATTCAGCAGGTGAAACATTAAAAAGAAAATGATGGCTACCACCAATGGCATACCCAGTCCGCCTTTGCGGATGATGGAACCCAGCGGGGCGCCAATAAAAAACAACACAAAGCAGGCCATGGATAAGGAAAACTTGCGGTGCCATTCGATCTTATGATACTGGATTTCTTTTTTGCGGTTTTCTAATTCGCCCCCCGAATTTTCGATATTGTATTTTAATGTATTGGCCATGCTGAGGGCCGCTTCATTAACCTGGTAAATGGCCGAATCGGGTATCAGCGAATCGAACCGGTTGTACTTTGCCGCTACAACGGGTACTGGTTTTTTTATAGTGTCCTGTATGGCTGCATAGGGCAGGGTGGTGGTAATGGCCCTGTTCATTCTTGATTTGAGAGAATCGTTAAGTATATACAATGAATCAAGAAAATGGTTGATCTGCCTGGCGCTCAGCATCTTAAAATTATTTTTATAAACACTGTCGTTGGTGGTTTGTTTTTGCAGGGTGCTCAGGTCAAACAGTTTTTTAAAAGAGGTAAAACCAAGGCGTATGTATTCATTGGTACTGTCGTACACGCTGCCGTTTTCCTGGTAGCGGTAGCCGTTCTTTAAATTGAACTCTAAAAATTTTTTATCTTTTGAAACAGACATAACCCCTGTTTCTGCAACGATGGTATTGTTTTGCAGCTGATTGGTTTGTTCATAAATAAGCACATCACGGATGGTTTTTCCGTCGGGGTCTTTTTTACCGGCCTTAATGGCATAGTTGGGTATGTAGGTAAAAAACACGCCTTCCTTCAGGTCGAAGGCCGGTTTCTTATAAAAGATATCATTGTAAAGCGTTACAAATTTTAAATTGGCATAGGGTATTACATAATTGCCGAATAAAAAAGTGATGCCGCTGAAAAGAATGGCCAGGAACATGAGCGGCCGCATAAAGCGCAGCAGCGATATGCCCGAAGATTTGATGGCTACCAGTTCAAAACTTTCGCCCAGGTTACCAAAGGTCATGATGGTGGAAATGAGGATGGCAATAGGCATAGCAAGTGTAAGCATGGAGGCGCTTACATACCATAAAAATTTTCCGATGGTGATAAAATCAAGCCCTTTGCCTACCAGGTCATCTAAATATTTCCAGAGGCCCTGCATCATCAAGATAAAAAAAGCAATGAAGAACGTTATGATGAACGGCCCGATAAAAGATTTAAGAATAAGTTTGTCTAATTTCTTTATCATGCACTGCTGCTGGTGAAATAAAAATTAAATGTAGTAATTTGATGAGTATGAATGATGTTTCAAAATTAATGCTTTCTGATGATGAACTGCAACTGGTAACCAATAGCAGCTGGATTTTAACGAAACGCAGGGTAGTTGATAAAGTTGACAGGTTGTTGAGTTACCTGGCAGAAAAACAGCGGTTGATAATGGAGGTTGAAAAAGACTGGCTGCCTGCTGAAGTGTTAAAGAGTGAACCAAAGATATCACGGGGTGAAAATTACCTGCAGTTGCCTTACCTGATGCTGGACTACCCAAGATGCTTTGATGCAGAAAATATCTTTGCAGTAAGAACCATGTTCTGGTGGGGAAATTTTTTCAGTGTAACGCTGCATCTTTCGGGCAAATACAAAGAAAGATTTCAGCAGGTAATCATTAACAACAGCAAAAATTCAGAGCAGGATCTTTTTATCTGCATCAATGAAAACCAGTGGCAGCATCATTTTGAAGCTGATAATTATACCGGAGTAAGACAAATGACTGAAGAGGCTTTTAATGGTGCGATACAACAAAGACCGTTCATTAAGCTGGCCATAAAATTTCCATTACAGCCCTGGGCTGATTTACCGGTATTGCTTGAAAATTGTTTTGCTGAAATTTTAAAACTGCTAAAGCATTAACTGCCGATGCGGTGAAAAAGGTCTTTCACCTGGTATTCCCACAACTGGCTCTGGTCTTTGATCTCTTTTTTATCTGCAAAATCACTGATCACTAAAATGGTTTGATTGGTAACTTCTGATTTATCGATGCGCCATTCAAAGTATTCATCCTTACCCATATAATCCCAGCGAAAACGTACAAATTTATCTTCTTCACTGTCGAGCAATTCGGCATTGTCTGTTGTACCATCCCACGAAAAACTGAACTTACCGTCACGTTCATCCACTTTATCGGCAAACCATTCCTGTATGCCTGCAGGCGTTCTTAAAAACTCATATAAAATGCCGGGAGAACATCTGACCGGGTATTCAAGTGTATATAAAACTTTCTTACTCATCCTGTTTAATTAAAACCTTTGCGTTTTTGCAATAATAACAAAATAATCCACAGTACAAATTATTTATTTGTTTTTTTTTGTTACACCATTTAGCTAAAAAATCAAATAAAAGCGGCTAAGAAGGCCCTGAAATCCAGTGGTTTAGATTTTTTTTTTTGGTGACGTATACTAAATAATATAAATTACGTTAATAAAAACGATTTCTTTTAACAAATTCTTAACCCAGTAATTTTTTCCGGCTTCAACTTTTAAAACCTTCGGCTTATGAGTATGCGTCAGCTTAAAATCACTAAGTCAATCACAAACCGTGAAAGTCAGAGTTTAGAAAAATACCTGCAGGAGATAGGTAAAGTAGAACTCATATCACCAGAAGAAGAAGTAAAATTAGCAATCAAAATAAAACAGGGTTGCCAGAAATCACTTGAGAAACTTACCAAAGCAAACCTTCGTTTTGTAGTATCGGTTGCCAAGCAATACCAAAACCAGGGGTTAACCTTGCCCGACCTTATCAATGAAGGAAATCTTGGTTTGATAAAAGCTGCACAGCGTTTTGATGAAACACGTGGTTTTAAATTTATCTCTTATGCCGTGTGGTGGATAAGGCAAAGCATTTTGCAGGCACTGGCCGAGCAATCGAGAATTGTTCGTTTGCCGTTAAATAAAGTGGGTTTAACCAACCGAATCAGCAAAGCATTTTCTCAACTGGAGCAGGAGTATGAAAGAGAGCCTACACCCGAAGAACTGGCCTTTTTATTAGACATGGATGCGGAGGAAATTGCAGCCACACTGGGCGTTGCTGCCCGGCATGTAAGCATGGATCAGCCCTTATCAGACAGCGAGGACGGCACTTTGATAGATGTACTGATAAACCACAATGCAGAAAAAACAGACGATGCACTGGCTTTTAATGCATCGCTTAAAACAGAAATAGAACGGTCATTAAGTACCTTAACTGAAAGACAAAAAGATGTTATCCGGTTTTTTTTTGGCATTGGTGTGGATCATGCACTGAGCCTGGAAGACATCGGCGAACATTTTAATTTAACCAGAGAAAGGGTAAGGCAGATAAAAGACAAAGCCATCACCAAACTGCGTTCAGCATCACGCTGCAAACTGCTGAAGACATATTTAGGAGCGTAATTTTCATGACATATACCTGATGAACAGCCTGGCAACAGCGCTGTTTTTATTTTTTATGGGTTGCCAACCTTCGGCAAATATTTTCTGCTTAATATATTTCGGATAAAGGTTGGCAACCCTTTAACCAAGAACGCTTTCCTGAAATCAATTTTAATAATCCTCAATTTTCCCCGAAATTTGCAAAACATTAAATTACAGAAATGGCAATTGAAATAAAAGTTCCTACGGTGGGTGAAAGTATCAGTGAAGTTACCCTGGTTAAATGGCATAAGAAAGATGGCGAATGGGCCAACAGGGATGAAGTGATAGCAGAACTGGAAAGCGAAAAAGCAACATTTGAACTGAATGCTGAACAGGCTGGTGTGATAAAAATTATTGCCAATGAAGGAGATACATTGAATATTGGAGATGTGGTATGTTCAATTGATACAGAAGCGGCCCCCCCACCCCCCAAAGGGGGGATTGAAGAAACCCCTGCTGAAAATGTAGCTCAATCTCAAACTACAAAGGAGGAACCTGTAAAGGAAGCGCCTCCTCAACCACAAACCACCAACGATAAACCACAAACCGAACTTAAAGCAACACCGGTTGCAGCAGCCATCATTGCTGATAAGAAAGTGGATGTAAAAGCCGTAACCGCATCTGGCAGCAACGGAAAAATTGTGAAGCAGGATGTGATGGATGCTTTGAATAATCCCGGCAGAAAGCCAGGCACTGTTTTGTTTGACAGAACAGACCGGACCCAGAAAATGAGCAACCTGCGCAAGACCATCAGCAGGCGTTTGGTGGAGGCAAAAAATACAACAGCCATGCTCACCACTTTTAACGAAGTGGATATGAGCGCCATCATGGAGATACGTAAAAAGTACAAGGATAAATTTAAAGAGCTGCATGGCGTTAACCTGGGCTTTATGAGTTTCTTCACCAAAGCATGTACCTATGCATTGATGGAGTGGCCGTCTGTAAATGCATACATTGACGGAGAAAATATTATCTATCATGATTACTGCGATATCTCTATTGCAGTGAGTGCGCCAAAAGGCCTGGTGGTGCCTGTTATACGCAATGCCGAAAGTTTAAGCATGGCTGGCATTGAAGCCGCAGTGGTTGATCTTGCAACAAAAGCAAAGGACAATAAATTAACCATTGAAGAAATGACCGGCGGAACTTTTACCATCACCAACGGGGGAATTTTTGGTTCGATGATGAGCACGCCGATCATCAATATTCCACAGAGCGCCATACTGGGCATGCATAATATTATAGAAAGGCCTATGGCTGTGAACGGGCAGGTTGTTATTAAGCCGATGATGTATGTGGCTTTGAGTTACGATCACCGCATCATTGACGGAAGGGAGTCAGTTGGGTTTTTAGTGAGGGTGAAAGAGTTACTTGAAAATCCTTCATTAATGCTGTTTGGGAAAGACCCGGTGAAGAGTTTGCTGGAACTTTAATGATCGAATTCATAAAACTGTCAGCCTGAACTTGCCGAAGGCAGGCTGCAGATTAAACATACCGGCTTCGACAGGCTCAGCCTGACACACTTCAAATTTTTTGTTTAGATATTTAAGCCTGCATTAAAACCGCAGGCTTTATTTTTGCCTTATGCGTTATCACTCCTATTTAAATTCTGCCAAAACAATTATTGAATTGTACAGGGGAGGTGTGCCGCTTGCCGGTTTTCTTAAAAAATATTTTTCGGCTAATAAAAAATATGGGAGTAAAGACAGGAAGCAAATTGCATCGCTTTGCTATAATTTTTACCGCCTGGGCAAAGCGGTACCACAATTGCCGGTTGAAGAAAAAATAATTGTGGCAGTTTTTTTATGTGAAAATAAAACCAATGAGTTTTTACATTTTCATAAACCGGAATGGAATGAGATCATTGAAAAACCGCTTGCTGAAAAGATGCAGGTAGCAGGCATTACAGGAGAAGATGTGTTTCCCTGGGCGGAGGCATTGAGTGATGGGATTGATGCTGAGTTTTTCAGGCGCTCATTCTTTTATCAGCCTGGTCTTTTTTTACGTATAAGACCGGGTAAAAAGGATACCGTTATAAAAAAACTACAAGATGCGGCAATTGAATTTGAATTAAAAAACGATGATTGTATTGCATTGCCAAATGCTACCAAAATTGATACTGTTCTTGAGATTGATCAAGAAGTAGTGATACAGGATTATAATTCGCAAAAGGTACTGGATTTTTTAAAGCATCCAGCATCCGGTATCCACAATGCAGCCTCCGTTTGGGATTGCTGTGCTGCCAGTGGTGGTAAATCAATCTTAGCGTATGATATTTTGAAAGGCCAAATGAAATTGACCGTTTCAGATATCAGGGAAAGTATTTTATCAAACCTTAAAAAAAGATTTGAAACTGCCGGAATAAAAAATTATCATTTATTGGTTGCTGATCTTTCTGAGAACGAATTCAAAATTCAGAATTCAGAATTCAACCTTATCATTTGCGACGCACCCTGCACCGGCAGCGGCACCTGGAGCCGTACACCGGAACAACTGTATTTTTTAAAAAGAAAAACGGTGGATGAATATGTAAGCATACAGCAGCGGATTGTAAGCAATATTATTCCGCACCTGCAGGAAGATGGTATTTTTATTTACATTACCTGCTCTGTTTTTAAACAGGAGAATGAAGAGATGGTACACTTCATCAAAGAAAAATTCCACCTGCAGCTGCTGCAGATGGAATTATTAAAAGGTTATGATAAAAAAGCAGACTCGATGTTTGCTGCTGTTTTTAAAAAGGCTTAAAAATTATTTAAGCATTATTTTTTTCACTTTTTCTTTCTCTCCATTTATTCTTACTGTAACAAAATAGGTTCCACTACCCATTCTTTTCATCGGTATGCTGTAGATCGTTTGCCCTGCAGCCTGCTGCGCAGTGGTATTATAAACCATTTGTCCGGCGGCATTGTGAATGGTGATACCAACTGTTGCTGACGTTGTTCTAACCACTTTAACCGAAAGGTTATCTTTTACCGGATTGGGGCTGATAGTGATCTGATCTGTTATGGGATTGCCGGGGCATAATACAGGATTGTCTGTAACAGTTACTGTAGCCGTATCGGCGCAGCCAACACTATTGATTGCTATGATTTGGTAGGTGCCTGCAACGCCTGCGGCAGCGGGATTGGCAACAGCATTACCTGCGAGTGTCCAGGTAGTGGTTAGCCCTGCAGTGTTAAAGATGGCAGTAAGATCAATTGTTGCTGTTGTGCATTTTTCAACGGACTTATCGGTACCTAAATTTGGTTTTGTATTGTTTGTAACCGTTACAGTTGCCGTATCGGCACAACCAAAACCGCTAGTTGCAACCAGTTGATAAATGCCCGGCGTGTTTATGGCTGCGGGATTTGCAACAGCATTACCCCCGATTGTCCAGCTGGTGGTGAGGCCTGCTGTGTTAAATACGGTTGTAAGGTTTGCTGTAGCAACAGGGGCACAAATTCCAAGCGCCTGGTCGGCGCCAAGGCTTGGTTTTGGATTGATGGTAACATTTACAACAGCTGTATCGGCGCAACCGCTGTTATTTGCTGCAATTAATTGATAAGCTCCTGTAGCTGAAACTGCCGCAGGATTAGCAACAGGATTGCCTGCCAGTGTCCAGTTTGCAGTTAAGCCTGCTGTATTAAATTGTGTGGTAAGATTGATAGTGCCGGGACTGCAAACACTTGCTGATTTATCTGCACCTAAATTTGGTCTTGGTGTAAAATTGATGAGCATTGAATCGAGATAAAAAGTTGTATCTGTTGCAACATTCATTTTAATGCGATACCAGATTCCACTCGTTGGAAAAGCACGCAGGTCATCTGTGTAATTAAAATTTCTTGACTGAAATGCACCAGTTGAATTATGTGTGCTGATGGTTGTATAATTGCCTGCAGGCAATTTTCTTTCCACCACAATGTTGATTGCCGAATCTGTTTTTGCCGTCCATTGTAAATTAACGGCGCAGTTTGCAACTGATGATTGCTGGGTGTATAATTGTTTTACCAGTTTTACAAAAGCTTTCTTCATATCCGGAATACCATAACCCACCCGGTTGTCAGGATTGTTTGCCCTGGTTGCCGATTCCTGCATTACGGTGATGATACGCATATTATTTACCTCAGGAAAAGCCTGCCACAGGCAGCTGGTAAGCCCCGCCATATTGGGGCAGGCATAAGAGGTGCCGCTGCCAAAACTGGGCTGGCCTGTATTTGCATTGGCAACAACAGCGCTTACACCAACCGCCGCCACAGCAGGTTTTACCTGCCCGTCGCTGCTGGGGCCATAGCTGCTGAAACTGCCTACAGCACCGGATGTACTTACGGCACCTACAGCCATCACACTGTCGGCATCGGAAGGGGTGATTAAAAAATGCCAGGAACTGTTTCCTTCATTGCCTGCAGCCAGTACACAAAGAATTCCTTTTTTGGCAGCCAGGTCGGCGCCTTTCGCACTTAATGTGGTATTGCCGTTCAGGTCGGTGGCATAGGTATAATTAAACACAGCATTATCAAAAGTAAAATAGCCTAACGAAGTTGAAGTAATTTCAACGCCTAAGCTGTCGGCCCTTTCCATACCTGCCACCCAGTTTTGTTCTTCAATGGGGTATTCGCTTCCTACATCTTCTGTTCTGTATAAATAAAAAGAAGTTTTAGGCGCCGTGCCCATAAATGTGCCGGGCATATTGGCTGCAATGGTGCTTAAACAGGCAGTGCCATGGCTGTTATCTTCATTAACATTGGCATTGTTGGTCACAAAATCCCATGTACCCAGTACCTGGCCATTGTTGCGTATGCTGTCGAATGTGGGAAGGGTTAAATAATTAAAAAATCCGGCATCCAGCACTGCCATGTGCATACCCTGGCCACGAAAACCGCGGTTATGCAAAAACTCGCCGTTGTGAAGATGTACCTGGCCGTAGCTAAGGCCGTAGTTGTAATAATCTGCTGTGGTTGTATTGGTCGTTGTGGGTTCCTGCAGGCCGGCGGATTCAGCATCCAGCTTTTTGTTAACAGGTTTATTACCCAGGTTATTTTTGGGAGCCAGAGGCGCTGTACTTATCACGAACGGAAAGCTGTTTATTTTAGTCAGGGCCGCAGCATCGGTGGTTTGTATGGCCACCTGGTTCAGCCATTTGGATACATTGAGAATGGTAACAGCGCCGGCATTGCGGATGCTGTCTATATATCTTGGTGTAATGGGCAGATCTGTTGAATCTATTGCAATACCATATCTTGTCCTTCGGTCTATTGAACGCTGCGTAAGATATTGAATGGGATTGCTGATGGAGAAAGGATTAGTTCCTTTATCTTTTAAACGAATGATGTATTTGGAGAACTGGGCATAGCTATCAGCCTCAACAAGAAACAAAGCTATAAGTATAAGAAGTATATTTTTTTTCATGTTTGATCAATTAAGAGCTAAAGTTACAAAATTACTGGCTGTTATAAGCCCACCTCACCCAGGTTGCGCCCCAGGTAAAACCACCTCCAAAAGCAGCCAGTATAATGTTGTCGCCTTTTTTCAGTTGCTTCTCCCATTCCCACAAACAAAGGGGCAGGGTGCCGGCTGTAGTGTTGCCGTATTTCTGTATGTTGATCATTACTTTTTCTTTGGGTAATCCCATGCGGTTTGCAGTAGCATCAATAATACGCAGGTTGGCCTGGTGAGGTACCAGCCAGGCAATATCATCGGCAGTTAAGTTATTTCGCTCCATCAGCTCATAACTCACATCGGCCATACCTTTTACGGCAAACTTAAAAACGGCCTGCCCTTCCTGGTACACAAAATGTTCTTTGGCTAAAACAGTTTCAACGGTTGATGGTTTTACCGATCCGCCTGCCTTCATATGCAGGAATTTGCTGCCGCTGCCGTCGCTTTTTAAAATACTGTCTTTAACACCCAGGCCTTCTTCCACAGCCTCCAGCAAAACAGCGCCGGCCCCGTCGCCAAAAATAATACAGGTGGTACGGTCGCTGTAATCAATAATGCTGCTCATTTTATCTACACCCACCACTACCACATTTTTATACCTGCCGCTTTCAATAAAGGCCGTAGCTGTGGTTAGCGCATATAAAAAGCCTGAACAGGCTGCCATAATATCAAAACTAAAGGCATTGGTGGCGCCTATCTTATCGCAGATGATATTGGCTGTTGCCGGAAACACCATATCGGGAGTAACCGTAGCACAGATCATACAATCAATAGCTGCCGGGCTGATGCCTCTTTTTTTGCAAAGTTCCAGTACTGCCGGTGCAGCCAGGTCGCTGCTGCCTTTTCCTTCTTCCTTCAATATTCTTCTTTCCGAAATTCCGGTACGGGTGCGTATCCATTCATCGTTGGTATCTACCATTTTTTCCAGTTCTGCATTGGTAAGCCTGTATTCGGGTACATAGCCGCCAATTGCTGTAATGCCTGCATAAATCTTTTGCATGTAAATCTCTGTTTAACTGATAACTATCGGTAAAAATAAGGAAAAAGTTAAAGGGTTGGATAGTTGAAAGTTGAAGGTTATCAGTAATGGTTAAATTGCTGAAGGGTTTAATTATTGTGAAAACCCGGGCAATAAAACAATTCAACGATTAAACCATCTAACCAAAAACCCCTTCAACCTTCTGTCCTTTAATCATTGTTAACGATTTAATCAGTTGCGGCTCATAAAAATCCCTTATTTTCGCTGTTGACTGTATATTGAGTTATGTACGCATATTTGCAAGGAAAATTTACCTACAAAAGCCCGGCACAGGTTCATGTAGATGTTAATGGTGTTGGGTATGAAGTTAATATCAGCCTTAACACATTTTCGCAAATACAAAACCTGGAGGGAGGTAAACTTTTTACCCAGTTGCAGGTTAGGGAAGATGCCCATGTGATATACGGTTTTTTTGAGAAGCAGGAAAAGGATATGTTTGTTATGCTGACCAGCGTATCAGGTGTAGGCGCATCTACCGCCAGGATGATGCTATCGTCGCTAAAACCTGAAGAAGTGGGTTTGGCAATAATGCAAAGCAACGTTAAGCAGCTGGAAAGTGTCAAAGGAATAGGAAAAAAAACGGCTGAAAGGCTGGTTCTGGAACTAAAAGATAAAGTGGGTAAATATTCAACAGATGCAAATGTTTCCATACACATGGGCAATAGTTTGGAAACAGATGCGTTAAATGCATTAACCGCTCTTGGTATTTCCAGAACACAGGCAGAGCAATCTATCCAAAAAATTATCCGTGCCGAACCAACTGTACCCATTTTAGAAGACTTAATTAAAAAAGCCCTAAAAGCCATTTGAGAACAGAGCTACGTTAATTGATTTACGGATGTTGCTTATTAGAAAACAAAAGCCAAAACTGTTTGGTTGTGTGCTGGCGGTAATATTGTTTGTACTGCAAACGAATACTGTTAAGGCTGCCCCATACCACTTCGAAAACAAAATTAACAAAGGAGATACTGTTGTACCCAATTATAAGGACAGCTTAAAATATCCCATCCGCGACCGCAGGGGCGATTTTTTTGGAAGCGGCAACGGCAGAACCATTGACCTGGGTAATCCTTCCAATATAAGAGATTCAGTGGTGTACGACCCCAAAACCCGCCGCTATATTGTGTATGAAAAAGTAGGTACCAGGTATTACCGAACCACCACTTCGTATAGCTTTGATGAGTACTGGAAGATAAAAGGCAAACAGGCCGAAAATGAATATTTTCAAAAACGGTCCAATACTTTAAACATTCTTAACCGGGGCCAGATAAAACCCAAATTATCCCTCTACGATAATTTATTCAACCGGCTTTTTGGAAACGGTAAAATAACCATCACTCCCCAGGGAAATGTAGATATTACTGCCGGATACCAGGGTCAGAATATTAAAAACCCCACCCTGCCCGAAAGAGCCAGGAAGCAGGGGAGTTTTGATTTTGACATGAACGCCCAGGTAAATGTAAATGCTGATATTGGCGGCAAACTAAAATTCCCTATCAATTATAACACACTTGCCTCTTTTGGGCAGGATAATCAGCTTAAGCTGGATTACACAGGTTTAGATGATGAGATCATCAAACGATTTGAACTGGGTAATGTTGCATTTCCATCCCGCAGCACTTTAATACCGGGAGCCCAGCAATTGTTTGGTGTTAAAGCCACGGCACAGTTTGGAAAACTGTTTGTAACAGGTGTAATTGCCAATCAAAAGTCTCAACGACAATCGGCAAACCTGGCCGGTGGTACTGCCTCCCAGTTATTTGAAATAAAGGCAGACGAATACGAAGAGAACAGGCATTTTTTACTGGGCCAGTATTTTAAACAGAATTACAATAAGGTAATGAGTAAATTACCGGCCATTACTGCACCGGTACAGATACTAAGGCTGGAGGTATGGATCACCAACAGGAATGGAGTTACAACTGATACAAGGGATGTGGTAGGGTTAGCTAATTTAGGCGAAACAGGCGGGCCAGTTGCCGGAATTCCATCTAACGGCAGCACTCCTTTGTACTCCAGTATCATTTCCGATCCGGGTAACAGAAACCCTTCCCTTGTTTTTAATAATTTAATTGGGCTCGGTTTACAACCTGTTCAGGATTTTGAAAAAACATTTGCACGCAAGCTTGATTCTTCACAATATATATTTAACCGACAGGCCGGATTTATTTCTTTAAGCCAGCCCCTGCAGACCGATGAAGTACTTGCTGTAGCCTATCAATATTCTTTCAACGGTAAAATTTACCAGGTAGGTGAATTTTCGCAGGATCTGCCGCCAGACAGTACTTTAGCCACGCAGCGTATATTATTCTTAAAATTGCTGAAAGCAACATCACAAAGGCCAACCCTGCCTATCTGGGACCTGATGCTGAAAAATGTGTATGCCATTGGTTATGGTACGCTTACACCACAGGATTTTAAATTGGATGTTTTATACCAGGAGCCCGGTCTTGGATGGAAGCGTTATGTACCCTTCGGAAACAGGAATCAAGGTACCCCTATCATATCTCTCATTAACCTCGACCGGTTAAATAATCAGCTTGATCCGCAGCCGGATGGTGTATTTGACTATGTAGAGGGATTCACGGTTTACTCTCAATACAGCCGGGTAATGTTTCCTGTACTTGAACCTTTTGGGCGTGACCTTGCAGTAGGTATATACACCGATACCAGTGTTGTGCCCAATATAAAAGACAGTTTGTTCTATGCCCTGTACGATTCAATAAAAGCCGTGGCGCAGCAATATCCCAATTTAAACAGGTTTGTACTAAAGGGGTCTGCAAAAATTTCCGGTTCGTCCGATATCAGTATCGGATACAATATTCCCAAAGGATCTGTAACCGTATCTGCAGGAGGCAGGGTTTTGATAGAGGGTATTGATTATGATATTAATTACGACCTGGGAACCATTAAAATCACCAATTCGGCCATCATCAATTCGGGCATTCCTGTACAGGTTAATTACGAAAATAATGCCTCGTTCGGGCTGCAGCAACGAAGTTATATGGCCCTGCGATGGGATTATATGGCCAAAAATACCCTCAAAGAACAATTGTCTATCGGCGGAACAATAGTCCGTTTGAGCGAAAGGCCTTTCTTCAGCAAAGTAAGTTACGATAACAGTGCCAATGGCGGCACCAATGAACCTATACGCAATGCTATGTATGGCCTGGATGTGAATTACAGGAAAGATATGCCCAGGCTCACCAAGATACTGGATAAGCTGCCTTTTTATAAAACAACCGCACCATCTGCTATTAATATTTTTGCCGAAGGGGCCTATTTAAAACCCGGCCATGCGCCACAGATAGGTAAAGGTTCAAAAGGCATTATTAATATAGATGATTTTGACGGAACACAATCCGGATACGATCTTCGCTTTCCACCCATAAGCTGGGCGCTTGCATCAACGCCGCTCAATGCCACAGACAGGCTCGGAAATCTTCTCTTTCCGGAAGCACAGTTCAGCGACAGTATTATCTATGGAAGAAACAGGGCTAAGATCGCCTGGTACCAGATAGAACCTACTTTGCAACAGTACAAAGGCCCCAATAACCCTTACTCAAACGATCGTGTTGAATTGAGTGACCCGAGGGTAAGGCAGGTTTATCAGCGTGAGATATTTCCGCAAAGAACTACCGGTTTTGGAGAGAGCCTGCTTACCACTTTCGACCTGGCCTATTTCCCTACAGACAGGGGGCAGTATAATTTTGATGCAGCACCGGGCAGCATTAATGCCAATGGAAAATTAAATACCCCCAGAACCCGTTGGGGCGGATTGATGCGTAGCATTGACCAGCCCGATTTTGAAACTTCCAATATTGAATTTATCGAGTTCTGGATGCAGGATCCGTTTATTAACTATGCTGCTAAAGGAATAAACTACAGTCCTTCGGTAAGCGGAAAATTATATTTCAACCTCGGTAATATTTCAGAAGACATTTTAAAAGATGGCAAGCGTTTTTATGAAAATGGATTACCTACCCCCAATGCACCGGCGCCTGTAAGTAACTCGGCCTGGGGCAGGGTACCCATTAACCCGGTACAGGTAACCAATGCCTTCAGCAACGATCCCGATGACAGGGTTTACCAGGATGTTGGTTTCGACGGGCTTGACGATACAGCAGAAGTAAATAAAAGACAAGCTTATCTTTCTCAATTGCAGGGTATTGTTTCTCCTCCTGCATATCAGGCTGCACTGGCTGACCCATCCACCGATAATTATCATTATTACCGCGGCGACGACCTTGACCAGACACCGGGGCTTGGCCTGATAGGGAGATATAAGAACTACAATAATCCGCAGGGTAACTCACCGGTAGCAAATACAAGCTCAACATTTTCTTCAGCGGCCACTTTATATCCTGATGCAGAAGACCTCAACAGGGACAATACCTTAAACCAGACAGAAGAATATTTTCAGTACATCGTTGATATCAAGCACTCAACCAGCCCTGATATGTCAATCGGTACCAATTTTATCGTTGATAAAAAAACAGTTACGGTAAATACGGTTGATGGTAACGCACGTCCCGAAATCTGGTACCAGTTCCGTATCCCCATCAGTCAGTATAACCGGAAGATCGGGAATATTCCCGATTTCAAATCTATCCGTTTTATACGTATGTTCTTAACCGATTTTGAAGACAGTGTAGTGATGCGTTTTGGAGAACTGCAGTTTACCAGGAATGTATGGCGTAAGTTCAATTATAAAATAGATACAACCGGCATATACAGCCAGTTGCCGGCTGGCAGCCCCGTAGTATTTAACCAGGGTGCCGTTAATATTGAAGAAAATGATAAACGCACACCATTACCGTACCGTACACCTACAGATATTCAAAGAATACAAACACTGAGCAATAACGGTGTAAACCTTTTGCAGAATGAACAGGCGTTGAGTTTACAGTTTTGTGAACTCCCCAATAAAGATGCAAGGGCTGTACAGCAAACATTTGCCAACAGGGACCTGCGCCAGTTCCGAAAAATGCAGATGTATATACATGCAGAGAGAAAGCAGGGAAGCCCCGTATTGAATGACAAGGACCTTACTGCAGTATTCCGGATGGGTACCGATTTTGTAAATAATTTTTATGAGATACGGGTACCACTGATATTAACCGACCTTAGCGCAGGGTCAACCATGGATCCTAACTCAAATGCATACAACGACACTTTATGGAACCCAAGAAACTCCCTGGATGTTGACCTGCAGACACTTGTTAAACTTAAACAGGACCGGAACCTTAACAGTCCTCCCGATCAGATATACCGCCAGCTACAATCAAACGGGCATACCTATTCAGTTATGGGTAACCCAAATCTTGCCGAAATAAGGGGCATATTAATGGGTGTTGAAAACACCAATGCGCCGGGTACAGCCTGCGGCGAAATATGGGTGAACGAACTCCGGCTTTCATCTATTGATGAGCATGGGGGCTGGGCAGCCCTGGGAAGAATTGACCTTAACCTTGCAGATTTGGGAACCATTTCTGTATCGGCCAATACACACAGTTCAGGTTTTGGAACACTGGAGCAAAGGATAAACGACCGCTACCGGGATAACTTTACACAGTTTGATGTATCGGCAAACCTGGAACTGGGTAAGCTGTTGCCGCCCAAAGCAGCTTTATCAATACCTGTTTTTGCAAGCTATCAGCAATCGGTAAGCAAACCTGAATACGATCCGTATGATATGGATATTAAGCTGAAGGATAAACTGAAAGGCGCTGCTTCAAATGCTGCCAGGGATTCAATAAGAGAAGCAGCTATAGATTTTACATCAACCACCACGGTAAACTTTACCAATGTGCGTAAGAACCGTACCAGCACCAAAAGCCCGAAGATCTACGATATCTCTAATTTCGATATCAGTTATTCATATCTTAAGATAAAGAACCATACCCCTTTGATCGAGAGCAATGAAATAACCCGCCACCGTTATGGTTTGGGTTACAATTTTGCTCCAAAAGAAAGATATATCGAACCGTTCAAAAAAATAAAATTCTTTACCAAA
The DNA here is from genome assembly GCA_016786725.1 of Ferruginibacter sp. GTDB lineage: Bacteria > Bacteroidota > Bacteroidia > Chitinophagales > Chitinophagaceae > Ferruginibacter. The sequence goes on from JAEUVU010000013.1 coordinate 508,714, forward strand.
AGAAAAACGCATTGGTTCGACCTGGTGAAAGATTTTAACTTCAACCTGATACCATCACAGTTAAGTTTCAGGGCAGATGTGAACCGGCAGTTTGGCGCCATCAGGCCACGCAGTATCGGTACATCCAAATATAAAATACCCGAAACTTACGATAAGTACTATACATTTCAGCGCAATTATATTTTACGCTGGAATATTACCCGCAGCCTGAATTTTGATTTTACTGCACTTAATAACAGCCGCATTGACGAACCCGAGGGAAGACTTAATACTGCCGCTAAAAAAGACACCGTTTGGAGAAACCTGCTGAAGGGGGGGCGTAATACAACATACGCCCATACCGCTAATTTTACATACACACTGCCTACTGCCAAATTTCCGCTGCTTGACTGGACAACTGTTAACCTCCGTTACCAGGCAACTTACAACTGGATAGCTGCATCAAGACTTGCATTGGAACTGGGTAATATTCTTGAGAATGGCCAGCAAAGCGAAGCCACAGCACAGTTTGATTTTAACAGGCTCTATCAGAAATCAAAATGGTTAAAACAACTGGATGTACCCAGCAACAAAGCCGACCAGGAAAAATGGAGGGCAAGAATAACAAAATACAAAGACACACTGATAAAAAAGAATGGCAAAAAGGTGGTGAAAAACCGCAGAAAAGTAGATCAGAGCGCTGTGCCTTATGTGAGCACACCTTTAAAGATCGTTGGTAAACTGGCTACCAGTTTAAAGCAGGCCAGTTTCTCCATATCTGAAAATGCACATACCAGGCTGCCAGGTTATACAGACAGTACCAAATATGTTGGGCAAAACTGGAACAGTATGGCACCGGGTGTTGATTTTATACTGGGCCGGCAACCTGATACGGCATGGATGAACAGGGCCGCCAATAAAGGACTGATTACCAGGGATACCACCTTCAATTCCATCTTCATGCAGAATTTTGATCAGCGTATCACATTCTCTGCACAGCTGGAACCTATACGTGACCTGAATATTACTTTAAACCTCACCAAAACATTTAATAAAAACTACACAGAAACATTCAGGTTTATTGATACAAGCGGTGGCACCAATCACAGTTTTAAACACCTGAACCCTTATGCAGGTGGTGGTTTTGATGTTTCTTATATCGCATTCAAAACACTGTTTGGCAAATTTGATCCTAACCGTGTTTCTGAAACTTTTAAAAAATTCCAGGATTACAGGATCATTTTATCTGAGCGTTTAGGTAAATCAAATCCCTACAGTGCCGGACAGCCGGTTGGCACTGATGGCTATTATTATGGTTATGGCAAATACGCTATTGATGTGCTGATACCTGCTTTCATTGCAGCATACACCGGCGATGACCCCCAATCGGTATCCCTGATCAGGCAGAACAATCCAAACATCAAATCAAATCCATTCCGTGGTATCAAACCCAAGCTTAACTGGAAACTTGATTACAATGGTTTGACAAAATTGAAGCCATTGGATAAACTGTTCACCAACTTCTCTGTTTCGCATGGTTATACCGGTAACCTCAGCATGAACGGGTTTACCTCTGCATTGCTGTACCAGGATGTGTCCCAGTATGGATATCCATCTTTCTTTGATACCATTTCAAAGAATTTTGTTCCTTACTTCCTGCTGCCCAATATCAGCATAGGAGAGCAGTTCTCCCCATTGATAGGCGTAGATATGCAGTTTACCAACCAGCTGCAGGCCAAGTTTGAGTATTCAAAAACAAGGCAGCTCAGTTTAAGCCTGGTTGATTTTCAGTTGAGCGAAGTACGCACTACCGAGTTTGTGATTGGAGCAGGCTGGCGCAAGCGTGGTATGAAAAACCCGTTGAGCTTCCTGAATGTGAAATGGCCTAAATTTCTTACCGGTAAAAACGGTGATGGTAAGAAACTGGAGAATGAAATTAATTTCCGTCTCGATTTCAGGATCAGGGATAATGTAACGGCCAACAGCCGGTTAGACCAGGAAAATACTTTTGCTACCGGTGGAAGCAAGGATATTACGATCTCTCCTTCGATAGATTATTTCCTGAATAACCGCATCAACATAAAACTATTTTTTGATCAGCGCAGGGTTAACCCTTATATCTCATCAAGCGCACCCATTGTAAATACAAGGGCCGGTTTGCAGGTAAGGATATCGTTGACACAATAAAAGCTATTGTCAAGGATACAGAAGCACAGAAATGACGAAAGTTGATTCTGTGCTTTTTTGTTTTAATAGCACAAATTTCAATCTCGCAGAAGGAGGCTTCTATCTGACAGTACGGATATTGCACTTTGCAGCAGGAAGTTTCCATTTGGCAGCAAGGGGATTCCATTTTGCAGCAAGAAATTCACAATTTCTGTGTTTCTGTGCCTCTGTGGCAAAAATCAATGCCCATAGGGCATAAAAAAAGTCCCACGACTTCTCGGAGGACTTTGTTTTAAAACCAAGCACTGGTTTTATTTTACTTTCTTCAGCAGCATTACATAGCCGCAAATATCTTTTTTCTTTTTGTTTACCTGTATAGGCTTTATCATGTGAAATTCGGAGAACTGAGGCATATAAGAATAACTGATCACATTGCCATCCACATCACCCCAGTACTTTTTTTGATAAACAACCTGTTTTTCATTCCAGTCGTACATACGTACTTCATATAATTTAGAACTCATGTCTCCAATAAAAACAAACTGGTACCAGCTTCCTTCGTTCAGGGGAACAATAACAGGCATTTCGTATTCGCTAACCATTTGCATACTGGCTTCTTTAACAACCATAAAACCCTGCTTTGCCAGTAAAAGCCTCATACTGTCGGCCTGTTGTAAAATAGATTGAGACATGCAGGGTTGCTGACGGATAACATCCTGTGCAGTGAGAACTGAACCTGAGAGTAGTAAGCCAAGAAAAATTAAGAAGCGTAAATGATTTTTCATAAACTTGATTGACAAAAGGGATAACGGATTAACCTGAATTTATCAGATTTTTTGAAATACCTGAAAATTAATTACTTAACAGGAACTCTCTTTATAAACTGATAACGGGCTATAAAGGCAATTATTGTACCATTTTTTATATTTTATTGTTGCTTTTACACAATCCCCCGGGTTCCTGTGGTTTTTACGGTTTTCTGTAGAAATAATACGTTCCTGCCTGTTGGGTACAGGTAATTACCAGGTCGTTTATACATACATGGGCGGGTAAATTTACGCAGTAAAAAACCGTATCGGCTATATCAGAAGCAGTTAAAGGGGTTAAACCAGTATAGGCAGCTTTGGCTGCTACTTCATCGCCTTTAAAACGCACTACTGAAAATTCTGTTTCCACAGCCCCGGGGTGGATGCCCGTAACTTTGATATTGTTCTTCAGCAGGTCAATACGCATTGCTTTTGTGATGGCATCTACTGCAAATTTACCGGCGCAATACACATTTCCTTTTTCGTACACTTCTTTACCGGCAACTGAACCCATGTTTACAATATGCCCTTTTTGCTGTGCCAGCATATAAGGTAAAACAGCTTTGCTTACGTACAACAGTCCGTGAACATTAGTGTTTAGCATAGTTTCCCAATCATTCATGTCAGCATCTTCAAAACTATCCCTTCCAATTGCCAACCCTGCATTGTTAATGAGTACATCAATTTTTTGCCATTGAGCCGGAAGGTTTGCAAATGCAGCATTAACAGCCTCCCTGTCCTGTACATCAAAGCATAAAGGCAATACATTAATGCCATAATCATTTTCCAATTGCGCTTTCAGTTCATCCAGCCTTTCATTTCTGCGGCCTGTGATGATTACATCGGATTTTGCCGCGGCAAATTTTGTGGCACAGGCTTTTCCGATTCCTGAAGTGGCGCCTGTTATTAAAATGATTTTATTCATAAATGCAAAATAGGAGATTGAGGTTACATTTTGCCTTTGGCAAAAACAAAATTTGCCACAGCGCCACGGAGACTCAGAAAAATACATTTTCAATTCTGTGCTTCTGTGTCTTTGTGGCAAACAAATTTCCACGTTGTGGGAATAAAAATTTTGTGGCTTATCGTATCAACACCACCGATCCCTTTCTTTTTATTTTATTGTTCAGGTAATCAACCCCTTCGGCATACCATACAAAGGTGGCCATCTCCTGTTTTTTGCCCCCATAGGTTCCATCCCAGGCTGCATCATTGCCGCTGCCGGAGTAAACCATTTCGCCCCAGCGGTTATATACCCTGAACACATCCAGCGATTTCATACCAATGGGTATCGGTTTAAAAACATCATTATTACCATCGCCATTAGGTGTAAAGGCATTGGGTACCAGCAGGTCGGGCCTGATGGTAAATACCCGTACCCTGATGCTGTCAAAATCAAAGCAGCCTGCATTATTACTTACTCTTACTATGTATTCAATATTGTTACGTGGCAAAGCAATGGGATTACTTATTAAGGGGTTGTTGAGCCAGGTGCCTGGCGTCCATTGATAATTGATGCTGCCGGTGGCATTTAATTGCAGAGGCTGGTCAAGTACTACTGAAGTATCCCTTGGCCCTGCATTGGCTTTTATTTTTGCCACATAAAGGAACATGGTATCCTTTACCGGCTTGGGGCAGCCCAGTATGTCTCTTACGGTAACAATATAACGCACATTGTCGGTTGGATTTACCGAGCGTGGGTTGGGAATATTGGTGGCGGTTAAAAATGCAGCAGGGCTCCAGCTGTAAATACTGCCGCCACTGGCATTTAGTTGTGCCGATTGTCCAAAACAAATAGTATTATCAGGCCCTGCATTGGGTATCGGGTAAGGCACCGGCGTTACTTTAATGTCATTCTCGGCAATGCATTTACCAATATTACCTACTACATGGTAAGTGGTGGTTACCAGTGGCGTTGCTGTGGGGTTTTTAATGAAAGGATTATTCAACGTATTACCTCCCGGCGGGTTTTCCGTCCACACATAATGCAGAGCATCGCTGGTAAGTTGTAAAATAACAGGATCGGTGCGGCAGATACTTGTATCAGGCCCGGCAAACTGGGTAACACGATCTACCACATGTACTTTTATAGAATCGTATCCACTGCAGCCAAACGCATCTGTAAGTGTAACCCGGTAGGTGGTTGTAATATCAGGGCTAACCAAGGGGTTTTGATTGTTTATATTATCAATCATGTAATTGGGGCTCCAGGTAAATGTTCCTGTACCCGTTGCATTCAGCTGCAGCGTATCAATATTGCAGATGAGGGTGTCTTTGGGTAAAACGCTGAGTGGCGGCTGATCGAGGATGTCAATTGTTTTGTTGATGGTATCAATGCAGCCGACACTTGACCCGACAATTAACCGAACATTGTAACTGTTTGCGGATGCATAGGTATGTGTAGGATTTTGCAATGTGGAAGTGTTTGTTGGCGAACCGGTTTCGCCAAAATCCCATTGCCACAAGTTTAAAATCCCATGATCAAAAGTTGTTTTATCAGTAAATAGTATTGGTGTGTTTTTGCATTTGCCTGCAAACTCAAAATCGGGATTAAAGCCCGGAAATACGCCAATATCCTGTTGGGTAGAATCAATACATATGCCGCCTGATGATACCCTTAATCTAACTGTGTAAATGCCTGGAGTTGCATAAAAGTGTGAAGGACCAGGCAGAAATGAGGTGTCCAATGGACCGGATGCAGGGTCGCCAAAAATCCATCTGTATTCTGTAATGTTACCGGAACTCGTATTGAACTGGGAGAAATCTACGGTATTTCCATCACAGGTTACAGGTATAATGTTGAGGTTTGCCTTAGTAATTGTGCATTCATTGGTACGTACCAAAAAATCTTTACGATGTTCAGCAATCAAAACTCCCGATCGCCATTCCCTTATCAATACATTCACTACATATTTTCCAATGGCTGCGGGCGAAATACCGCTGATAATACCGGTATTAGGATTAATAGTTACAGAAGCACCAAGTGGTGAAGCTCCGGAATAACCGCCCTGGTAAGTTACAACACCATAGAGTGGTAAATCAGGGGCCTGAGCATCATTGGCTCCGGTAAAAGAACCTCCATTGTAAGCAGAAACAAAATGATAACTTAATGAATCAAGATCAGTGTCAACAGCGCTGAATTCGAGAGTAAAAGGACTGCTATAACAAATTAATGCAGTATCTTTTAAATTTACCAATGCACTTGAATTATGGCCTGTGGCAAGGATATTTGTGCCGGGTAATGTTGCTTCATAAGTTGCACCTGGCACACCACTTAAGGTGCCTGCATTTGCACTTACATTTAAAGAAGCAGCTCTACAGCAAGATTGGTAAGCCAGTCGGTAACCTACAGCATTATCAGCCAACGTTACTGTTGCCATGTAGGTATTCACTTTATAACATACAATAGGTTGAACATCTAAACAGGGTGGGTAAGTACCCAGGTTGAGTTGTGGATTTTCAACTAATGCTAAAGTAAGATTTGTTATCCTTGTGTATGGAGATCCATTAATAAATATTCCGATTATCGGGGATACAGGCGGGCATGCAACGTTGGTGTTACCACCGCAAACCTGGTTACATTCGGTAAACAATCTTAGTAAAACGCTATACCTGCTTGTATTGGGTGCAGAACCAGGCCCGAGGTAGGTGTAGGCAACTTCTCCTCCTACAATGTGGGAAGCCGAAAGATTGAGAGAAAAAGAAAGAAAAAATAGAATTGCCAGGAATCTCTTCATACAATTAATTGAGGCCGGTATAAGACATAAAAATAATGAAAAATGCTGCCTTTACCTTTTATTGATTATACCTAAACGTGAAATAATTGCAAAACTGCCCGGTTTACAGCATCCGCTTCCTCCATCATACCCATATGGGCGCTGTTGCGTAAGATGTGTATGTGAGAAATGTTTGGAAGATAACACTGCTGCATACTTTGCTCAAAGGGCACAGCTTTGTCATGTTCACCAATAATAAACAGTACCGGTTTATTGAAAGTTTTTAGAACATGCGTTCTGTCGGGCCGGTTGATCATGGCCTGGTAATAAGCGATAACGGCTTCATCAGCAAAATTTTTGCTTTTTTCTATCTGCCTGTGAACTGCCTGCTGGTTATTAGTTGCCCATGTTTCGGTAAACAGGTCGAAGATAACTGCCTTTAAAAATTCATAAGCGCCGTTCTTCTTTACAAACTCAATTGATTTTGAACGGTTGTTTTTCTTCTCTTCACTATCTGCAAAGGCAGATGAATGAACAAGCGCTATAGAAGATAAGTATTCAGGATATTTTTCAGCAAAAGCCAGTGTAATATAGCCACCCATACTATGGCCAGCCATTGCACAGGTTTCAATTTTTTCTTCAGCAAGGATAGCTTTTACCGATTCTGCCATGCCTTCAATGCTCATATCATTTATCATTTGGGATTTACCGCTGCCGGGCAAATCTGGAATGATGAGATAGAAATGATCTTTTAAAAACTCAATTTGATTTTTCCATACATCGCCATCTTCGGCAAAGCCGTGAATTAAAACAAGAGGCTTGCCGCTACCAATTGTTTGGTAAAAAATTTGTGAAGATTGATATGAGAAGGTTTTTTCAGCCACGAATTGCACGAATTTACACAAATAAATTCGTGTCTATTCGTGTAATTCGTGGCAAATATTAATGGTCAGACGGGGCGTCAGACCAGGGCATAAGATTTTTTGATGCTCCGGTAAATTAATAACAAAACGATTGGTATCAATGCATTGTTCATCTGTTGTGGTAGAAATAACCAACTGCATAAAACAAGCAGCAAGGCAATTACAGTAAACTTAAAATATTTCTTTACCCAGGCTTTTTTACTGTTAACAAAAAATGCCATGATAAAATGTGCTGGCCATGCCCAGAGCAGGTTGAAATTGTTTTTGGTCATGCTGTGATCGGTACCAAACCACATGAAAATTAAAACGATGCCCAGCACACCGGTTAAGAAGAATAGCAAGCCATCAAAACCCTGCAGAAATGCCTGTGCAAACCTGCTCTTTGAATAACCGAGCAGAACTATAAAAATGGCAAACAGGGAAAAAACAACAAAAGGTGTGAAGAATGATCCTTTTGAATTTTGATTTGTAATTGGATACAGGTTTTGTGATGAAATAACCATTGGCTTGTTGCTGCTGTCTAAGCTTTTCATCAGGTTATCCGGCAGAAACTGCATTTGTTCTGCTGTCATTATCACATCGCAGGGTTTGCCCAGTAAAATATCAATGCCCAGTTTGCTCCAGTCCTTATTGTTTTTATCAAGATACTGGTGTATAGCCTGCCTGAACCTGCTGCCAACGGGCATTACAGGCTTTTTGCAAAAAGAAGAATCGTGTCGCTTTTTTAAAATATCACGCAATCTTGTGGTACAATTATCTAAGAAGAAATCGTATTTGTAGTATTTATTCTCTTCTTTTAAATTCTCATTCAAGAAGTTCTGGATTGCTATTTTTTCTGCTGCAGATAAAAGCAAAACCTGCTCCGTTATTCCACGATTGGTAGATTGGTAGAGGTCTTTAAAACTTGAAAAAATTTCGGCAGAAACGTAATACAATAATTTGCCCCTTACAAATTTTAAATAAAACCCGTCGTCATCGAAATTAAATGTGCCGTAATTGTAAACTACATCACGCCAGTTATCGTTGAATGCTTTGCTGCTGTCAATTACCCGGAATGCGCTGTGCCCGAATGTTGAATACAGTTCTTCGCCGGGTGTGCAGGTGAGGAGGGAGATGCGGAGATGGGAAGTATCTTGCGCTTTGGTAGTGTTAAGTAAAAAGTAAAAAGTAAAAAGTAAAAATAAAACTGCCTTCTTTAGACTAATCATGGATTTTTTGACTTTTTAATTTTGATTTTTGACTTTTGATTACCTGCTGTAATTCGGCGCTTCCTTGGTTATCGCAATATCATGTGCATGGCTTTCTTTCATACCTGCGTTGGTGATCTTTACAAAAGTTGCTTTTTGTAATTCGTTGATATTTTTTGCGCCACAGTAACCCATGCCTGCCCTTAAGCCGCCGGTAAACTGGTGTACCACTTCCTTTAAACTTCCTTTAAAGGCAACACGGCCTTCAATACCTTCGGGTACAAATTTTTTGATATCATCTTCCACATCCTGAAAGTATCGGTCGCTGCTGCCCTGGGCCATAGCGCCTAATGAACCCATGCCACGGTATTGTTTGAATTTGCGGCCTTCGTAAATAATGGTTTCGCCAGGACTCTCTTCAGTTCCTGCAAAAACATTACCCATCATTACACAACCTGCACCGGCAGCAAGCGCTTTTACCATGTCGCCTGTATAACGAATACCGCCATCGCTGATGATACCTACATTTTTATTTTTTAGTGCCGCTGCGGCTTCCATCACTGCGGTGATTTGTGGTACGCCGGTACCAGCCACAATTCTTGTGGTACAGATAGAGCCTGGGCCAATACCAACTTTTACTGCATCAGCGCCTGCATCGGCTAAAGCTTTTGCACCGGCACCGGTACCAACATTACCGGCAATTACCTGCAGGTTTTTAAAATTCTTTTTGATGTTCTTTAATGCATCCATTACACCTTTGGTGTGGCCATGGGCACTGTCTAAACAAATTACATCTACTGCAACATTGTTTAATGCTTCTACACGTTGCATAATATCGCCGGTAATGCCAACACCTGCGCCAACAATCAGTCTCCCGAAAGAATCTTTCACTGCATTGGGATGTGATTTTAATTTTAAAATATCACTGAAAGTGATAAGTCCTATGAGTTTACCGGTTTTATTTACAACAGGTAATTTTTCAATTTTATTTTTCTTGAAGATCTGTTCTGCTTTTTTAAGATCGGTTCCTTCGGGGGCAACAATGAGGTTGTCTTTCGTCATGATACTGCTCACCTTGCCTTTATAATTGGTTTCAAACCGCATGTCGCGGTTGGTGAGTATGCCTACTAATTTATGATTTGCATCCACTATAGGAATACCACCAATTTTATTTTCTTTCATTATCCGCAAAGCTTCGCCGATGGTGGCATCGGGGCTAAGCGTAACAGGATCCAGAATCAAACCGTTCTCACTTCTCTTTACTTTACGTACCTGGTCGGCCTGTTGTTCAATACTCATGTTCTTGTGTAAGATACCCAGGCCACCTTCTCTTGCTAATGCAATAGCCAGTGATGCTTCTGTTACGGTGTCCATCGCAGCACTCAGCAATGGCACATTCAGCGTTATGCTTTTTGTGAGCCGGGTGCTGATATTTACCTCACGGGGTAATATCTGTGAATAGGCAGGCATAAGTAAAACGTCATCGAACGTTAAGCCTTCGTAAAATTTTGCGGATTTGCTTTTAGCAGCGGAGTTATTTATTGTTGCCATAGGCAAAGGTAGGGCAGAGAATTAAAATTGAAAAATTAAATCTTGTGAGACGGCCTAAAAAGGGTTGCTGAACAAATTTTGTAACTTGCCCGTAAAATAAATATGATTTTTTATGGTACGGATAATATATACCTGCTGTGCCTTTTTTTTGTTTATGGCTGGTTGTAAAAAGCATGATACCCTCCCTGTAGCCACAAGGACTTTTTATATGGGCGTTACGCCCTGGCCTGCCGATTTTACAGTTGCAGAAGTTGATACTGCTTACCGGTTTATTAATGAACATTGCGATATAGTATCACATCATTTTGATGATGGCATACCATATGAAGAAGTATTTTACCACAGGCCGATGCCTGCTAATTTTATTCAGGATGTAAATACACGAAAAACAAAAACTGCTGCAGGCAAAAAAGTTTTTTTAAGCGTTTCAGCCCTGTCTGTTACCAGGCTTACTAAGCCTGAGTACTATCAAAATGTACCGGTATCTGACAGTATCAGAAATTACTGGCGGCAGTTATCTTTTGATGATAATAAAATGATAACCGTGTATGTGGATTACATAAGCTGGCTTATAGACCAGTTTCAACCCGTATACGTAAACTATGGTGTAGAAAGCAATGTATCTACCTGGAACGAAACGGCATTTCTTAAGTATAAGAATTTTCTGTCGCAGGTTTATCAGCAACTGAAAACAAAATACACTGCCATACCTTTTTTTATCAGTTTTATTGTTGACGAAACAAATGAAGGATACAACAATGCCGCACAGTTAATTGCCTATACCGATTTTATGGGCCTGAGTGCTTATCCTTACGTTACAGTAAGTTCGTCGGCAAACGGAAATACCGACCCCAAACTTTTTCCGGCAGGGTATTTTGAAAAGTTTACAAACCTTGCTGCTGCGAAACCAGTGGCTTTTGCTGAAACAGGTTATATTGCCGAAGATCTGGTTATTCCTTCATTTAGTTTAAACAAACAAGGTAATGCAGGCTGGCAGAAGGATTACCTGGAAATGGCGTTAAAATTCTGCAACGATAAGAAAGCAAAACTGTTTGTGTGGTTTTGCAGCAAGGATTATGATGCCGGGAGTAATACATTACGTAACCTTAATTTATACCAGGATATTTTTGGATTGTGGGAAGATACCGGGCTGAAAGATGAAAATGGAAATGCAAGGGCGGCATATACAAGCTGGCAGGAATGGATTGATAAAACCATAATTCCATAGCACATCATTGCAGTTTATAAATCTTGCCAGGCAGGCATTGTACCACCCCCTGCATTTCCAGCATGAGCAGGGCTGTAGCGACAGCGCTGCTGCTGAGGCCACTTTTAAAATACAGTTCATCTATCTGGATGCTGCCTTGCTGTTGTAAAATATCAACTACTATCTTTTCATCTGGTTGCAACTCAATGAATAACTCTCTTTGTTTTTTTGCTGATGGTTTTGGAGTTGAGGTCCAGTTCATCATTTCTAAAAAATCCTGTGCCGAATTGATAAGTGCGGCTTTGTTGTTTTTGATGAGGTAATTGCAACCTTCACTTTTTGAATCACTGATACGCCCGGGAATGGCAAACACATCCTTGTTATAGCTATTGCCCAGTTCTGCGGTTATCAAAGAACCGCCTTTTTTGCTGCTTTCTATTACAATTACTGCGTCGCAAATGCCTGCAACAATGCGGTTTCGTTTGGGAAAGTTTTGTTTATCGGGGTTGGTATTGCTGATGAATTCTGTAAGTAATCCTCCTTGTTCAGTCAATTGTTTTGCCAGCGATTTATTTTGTGACGGATAAATTCTGTCGAGCCCATGCGCCAGCACAGCAACCGTTTGGAGGTTATGTTTTAAAGCTGCTTTGTGTGCAATGGTATCAATACCAAAGGCAAGGCCGCTCACTACCAGAACATTTTCTGCTTTCAGTTCTTCAATAAATTTTTCACAAACGTTTTTTCCATAGTCAGAATTATTCCGGGTGCCAACAATCGAAATTATTCTTGAAGTATTGAGATCGGCATTGCCACGGTAATAAAGCAATGCAGGGCTGTCGTAACAGTTCAATAACCGCTTTGGATATTTTTCATCGTTAATAAAGAGCGGAGTTATCTTATATTTTTCTATAAATTTTATTTCTTCTTCTGAGCTGGTTAAATCTGTAAAATCTTTTATTGATTTTGCTCTTACAGTTCCAATGCCTTCAATATTTTCCAGCTCTTTTTTCTTTGCTTTAAAAACTGATTGGGCATTGCCATATCTATTTACCAATGCCCTGGCATGTACATCACCAATGTTGGGAACAAGTGTTAAGGCAATCTGGTATAAAAGGTCATTGTGCATAGGGCAATGAAGGTTGAAATGCACAACAATATAGAAAAAATATTTAATTGCTGATAATGGAAAGTTCAGTGCGGCGGTTCAATCCTTTGCCTTTTTCTGTTGTATTGTCAGCAACAGGTTTTGTTGATCCAAAACCTTTGTGGGTAAGGCGTTGGGTATTGATGCCTTTGCTTAATAAATAACCAACTACGGATTTTGCCCTGTTGGCAGAAAGTAACTGGTTATCTTTTTCGTGGCCAATATTATCTGTATGCCCGTCGAGCTGAATTTTTAAGTTTGGGTTGTCGTTCAACAGGCCAACCAGTTTATCCAGTTCAATTTTCGATTCATTTTTCAGGTCAAATTTTCCTGTTTCAAAAAAGATATTTTTTAAAACGATTGTTGCGCCTTTTTCAATGGGCTGCAAAGGAATATCAACCCTGAAAACAGAATCAATATTGTTCTTGCTTAAAGAAAAATTATCTGAATAAAATAAATAGCCTTTGCGGTTCACATTGAATGCGTAATCTTTCCCAACGGGTAAGGTAGCTAAGTAATTACCGTCTTCATCTGTTTGTATCTTACTGATTCGGTTACCGGTTTTTATATCCGTTAATTCAACTGCAGATGGTAAACCTGCTGATGTTTTTTTATCAAATACTTTTCCTTTTACCCAAAGTGTTTTTAATGGCCTTACATCTTCTCTTAACTGAAAAGAATAAAGATCCAGGCCGCCTTTACTGTCTGTTCCTTCGCTGGCATAGTAAGCAGTTTTGCCATCGGCTGCAACAATTAAAGATCCCTGGTCATCTATTGTATTGACGGGATAGCCAAGGTTTTCTGCAACAGTCCAGCTGCTGTCATTTACTTTTTTGCTGTAGTAAAGATCTGTCATGCCATAGCCGGGGTGGCCATTGCTGTTGAAGTAAAGCGTTTCATTATCGGCGTGCATAAAAGGGCAGCTTTCGTCACCGCTTGTATTCACTGCTTCGCCCAAATTTTCGGGGCGGCTCCACTTACCCGTTGGCAAGCGGTGCGTTACCCATATATCACGGCCACCAAAACCACCGGCTCTGCTGCTTGCAAAATACAGGTCTCTTTTATCGGGTGATAAAGAGGGCGATGATTCCCACAAATCAGTATTGATAACAGGCCCTAAATTCTGAGCTTCACTCCAGCCGTTATTTGTTTTTACAGAAAAATAAAGGTCGCAGCTTCCTTCGCCTTCAGGATAATTGCAACCGGTAAAAATTAAAAGCTGGCCGTCCTGGGAAATGTTTTGTGCGCCTTCATTGAGGTTGGTATTAACCTTGCCTCCAAGGGGTTCTGCCTTGCTCCATTTACCGTCAATAAAATTACTTTCATAAAAATCCTCATCGCTTGCTGTGCGACGGTTGAAAATCATTTTAGTTCCATCTATAGTAAAAGAAGGAAAATATTCCAGGTCTTTGGTGTTGATATTATCGCCCAGGTTTACCGGGGCAAAAACATAATCTTTTGAAGGGTGTTTTTTTTCGTAATCAAGAGCAAATTCATAAACCGATTTGCGATAATTACCTGCTTTTTTACTTTGTGTATTTAAAGTTGGATTTGCTAAAAAAGTATTCACAGCTTTTAAAGCCTGTTGAAAATTTCCGGCACCAGCCAACGAAATAGAATAAGGCAGTAAATATGTTTTTGAATAGGCAGAATCCATACGCCAGGCAATTTCAAATTCAGTAACGGATGCATTGTAATTTCTTTGCTCAGCATAGATGTTCGACCGGGATAAAAAAACATCAACGAATTTGGGGTCAAGCTTCAAGGCTTCGTCCAGGTGCTTAAGAGAAGCTGTAAAATTTCTTTCTTGTGCTTCTTCAATCGCCTGGCCATAAATCTCACCAGCTTTTTTGTTTACTTTCTCGGGATCATACCATTGTGCGTTAGAAATGAAAAATGTAAAATGTAAAATGAAAAATGAGAGAATGACTTTTTTGATAAGATATTTTTTTTGTAGCATTTGCATGAATTCGATAATAAAGATAAAACGAATGGAAGCTTCATTTATTCTGTGTGCGTAATTATAACATTTCCTTTTAAGGCACATTGATGTATTTGTGTATCTGCAGGCTCAGTTCCCACTGCGGATGTTGCCTGATATACTCAACAATCAGGGGTGTTATTTCTGCCGCTTTATCCCATTCAGGCTGTAAAAATAATTTGCATGTTGGCGAAACCAATGTGGCATATTTTTCGGCCCAGGCAAAATCTGACCTGTTAAAAACCACCACTTTTAATTCGTTGGCAAGCGGTAATATTTCCGGCAGCGGTGCTTTAAATTTTTTTGGAGAAAGACAGATCCAGTTCCAGCTTCCACTTAATGGATGGGCGCCGGAAGTTTCGATATTGGTTTCAAAACCTTTTGATTGCAATGTTTTTGTAAGTACAGCTAAATTGTGCATTAAAGGTTCGCCACCTGTAATTACAACAAGTTTTGCCGGAGTTTTTTCAATATTCGATATTAAATCATCAATATTTAATAAAGGGTGTTTATCCGCATCCCAGCTTTCTTTTACATCGCACCATACGCAACCAACATCGCAACCACCCAGGCGTATAAAATAAGCAGCTCTGCCCTGGTGATAGCCTTCGCCCTGTAGGGTATAAAAATGCTCCATTACAGGAAGAGAGTTGAGCGTTGAAAGTTGAAAGTTGAAAGTTGTCAATGTTTTGTTTTTAATTCAGCAGCAGTAAAAGTGTTCATCAGCAAAGCAGCAATGGTCATTAATCCTACACCACCCGGTACAGGGGTAATGTAACTGCATTTGGGCGCTACATTTGTAAAATCAACATCGCCCTTTATTGCAAAGCCCGATTTTTTTGATGCATCTGCAACCCTTGTAATTCCAACATCTATCACCACTGCATTTTCTTTTACCATATCAGCTTTTAAAAATTCCGGTGTGCCTAATGCGGCAACAATTATATCAGCCTGCAAACAAATCTCTTTCAGGTTTTTGGTACGGCTATGACAAACCGTTACTGTGCAGTTTCCAGGATAAGCATTTCTGCTGAGCAAAATACTGACCGGCCTTCCAACAATATTGCTCCGGCCAATTACCACTGCATGTTTTCCTGCGGTTTCAATTTTATAATGTTCAAGCATTAATAAAATTCCATAAGGTGTTGCAGGAATGAAAGTTGGCAGGCCCTGTACCATTTTACCAATGCTTACCGGATGAAATCCATCCACATCTTTATCCGGATGAATAAGATTAATTATTTTTTCTTCATTAACCTTTTTGGGCAAAGGCAACTGAACCAAAATTCCATCTACATCATCATCAGCATTTAATTTTTCTATAGCTGCGGTAAGTTCCGGCTCGGCAATATTTTCAGCAAAGCGTATAAGGCTGCTTTTAAAACCAACTTCTTCGCAGCTTTTAACTTTACTTGCAACGTAAGTTTCACTTGCTCCGTTATTGCCCACTAATATGGCTGCTAAATGGGGCGCTTTATTGCCATTGTTTTTAAAAAGAATGGTTTTTTCTTTTATTTTTTCTTTTACTGATTGAGAAACGATCTTACCGTCTAAAATTTCCATGGCGCAAAAATAAGCAAGTATCAGCGTATAAGTATTATCAAAAATTTGTATTTTAATTTTCTGTTTGTTACCTTGTTTAGGCGTTACCAAAACGTGATAATATGAAAACTAAAATACTATTATCGCTGCTGTTTATTTTTTGCTTAAATCAACTGACTGCACAATCACTGCGGTATTCGCTGGCACAACCTTATATCAGTTTATCTGCCTATAGCGTACAGCAAAACGATGCGCTTTCTTTTACTGGTAACCAGGCTGCACTTGCGAAAACAAAAAAGGCAGGTGTTGGCATTTTTGGTGAAAGAAGATTCATGCTGAATGAAGTAAGCTTCTACACATTGGCAGGCTCTATACCAACACGCCTGGGAAACTTTGGCGTACAGGTAAACTATGCCGGTTTTAAAAATTTCAGGGAAAATAAAATAGGATTGGCCTATGCCAGAACGTTAGGGAAGTTTATTGATGTTGGTGTGCAATTCAATTATTACGGTTATAGCATACCAACATATGGAAATGCTTCTGCAATAAATTTTGAGATTGGTGCTATGCTGCACCTTACAGATAAATTAAATGCAGGTGTACATATTTACAATCCTGTTGGCGGCAAACTTGGGAAGGAGAGTGATGAAAAACTTGCTTCTGCTTACAAGGCAGGATTGGGTTATGATGTATCAGAGAGATTTTTCATCAGCAGCGAGATTATTAAAGAAGAAGGTAAAGCAGTTAATGTGATTGCAGGATTGCAATACCGTTTTGCAAAACAGTTTTTTGCAAAAGCAGGATTTATTAGTGAGTCAGGCACTGCTTATGCAGGTGCAGGGGTTAGCTGGAAGAATCTACGGCTAGACATTTCTTCAAGTTATCATCCGCAACTCGGCTTTTCACCCGGCATCCTTTTGATCATAGACTTTAAAGCAAAGAAGGAATGAGAACATTGTTTGTATTGACGATCATTTTTTTTGCAACGGTACAAACCAAAGCACAGGTACCGGAACCTGTTACAACCAATACCGAACAGCAGCTGGAGAATATTACTGAAAATAATGAGGACCTTGAAACAGAAGATGATTCTTACCTGCAGCAAATGGTGCAGTTTATTAAGAATCCGGTTCAACTTAATTATGCAGATGCTGCGGAATTAAACCAGTTACGGATGCTTACATCAATGCAGATACAGAACTTTATTATGTATCGCAGCCTGGTTGGAAAATTGATTGATGTATATGAGTTGCAGGCGGTGCCGGGATGGGATATAAATATCATTCAAAAAATCAGGCCATACATTAGCGTCAGCATAAAGGTTTCGCCTGTTGATGCTGTAAAAACAAGACTGAAAAGCGGTGAGCACAGTGTGCTGTTCAGGGCATCGCAGGTGCTCGAACGCTCAAAGGGTTATCTGCTGGATTCATTCACGACAACCAATGTTTATCCAGGCTCGCCTCAAAAATTTTTGTTCAGGTATAAGTATGCTTATAAAAATCTTTTTCAGTATGGTATTGTTGCAGAGAAAGATGCAGGCGAACAGTTTTTTAAAGGAAAACAAAAGCAGGGATTTGATTTTTATTCGGCCCATATTTTTATCCGCAAAACCGGGATTGTAAAAGCTTTGGCTATCGGTGATTTTACTGTAAACCTTGGCCAGGGGCTTACACAATGGCAAAGCCTTGCTTTCAAAAAAAGCGTTGATGTGATGAATATCAAAAGGGAAGGAGAGGTGCTGCGGCCATATAATTCAGCTGGTGAAATTAATTTTCACAGGGGCCTCGGAATAACGCTGGGTAAAAGAAACTGGCAACTGACTGTGTTTGGTTCTTACAGAAATATTGATGCCAATTTTGTAGCAGATACATCACAAACACAGGATGATTTTATTTCTTCACTACAAACATCCGGTTACCACCGCACAAAAAGTGAAAGAGATGATAAAGGCGTGCAAAAGCAGGTGGCATTTGGGGGCAGTTTTTCTTATCAATACAAAGGACTCCATCTCGGCATTAACGGCATTCAATATCAATTTAAACTGCCATTAATTAAATCATCGGAACCCTATAATTTGTATGCATTAAACGGCAAAAATTTCGGTAACTATAGCTTTGATTACAGTTATACATTTAAAAACCTGCATTTATTTGGTGAAGCAGCATTTACTTCAAATTTTGATAAGGCTTTTGTTAATGGATTGCTGGTAAATGCTTCGTCAAAAGTTGATCTGAGTTTGCTATACCGAAACATTTCAAAATCTTATCAATCCCTTTATACATACGCTTTTACAGAGAGTACTTATCCCACGAATGAAAAAGGAATGTATGCCGGTATTTCTATAAGGCCAAACAGTGCCTGGAGAATTGATGCTTATACAGATTTTTATAAATTTCCCTGGCTGCGCTACCGGGTTGATGCACCATCTGCCGGTTCTGATTACCTGGTGCAATTGAATTACAAACCCAATAAACAGCTGGAAATATACACAAGGTACCATGCAGAATCGAAAGCCATCAATATAAACCCGTTACAGTTGAATACATCACCTGTGGTTCAGCAACCTAAAAAGAACTGGCGGACACAGATAAGTTACAGGATAAACACCTCGGTAACCATTCGCAACAGAACAGAACTGGTATGGTTTGATAAAAAGGGTGTTCAGGAAGAGCAAGGGTTTTTAACATATTTTGATTTTTTATATAAGCCGATGCTAAAACCCTTTGCAGGCAGCATAAGACTGCAATATTTTGAAACTGACGGATATAATAGCCGGCTTTATGCCTATGAAAATGATGTTTTATATAGTTTTTCTATACCGGTTTTTTATGATAAAGGCTATAGATATTATCTTAATTTTAATTATGATATTAACAAAAGACTTTCATTGTGGATAAGGTGGGCCCAAACCATTTACAAAGACAAAACCCTTATTGGTAGCGGGCTGGATGAAATAAACGGGAACAGGAAAACTGAGATAAAACTACAGGGTCAATATAAATTTTAACAAATTTTCGAATTAAAGCAGCTAATTACAACGGATTATTGTCCTATAACAGACACAAGACTTTGGAAAATTAATTTAACATTATTTTGACGTTAAAAAATTATCCTTATTTTTACACATCATTAAACTTAATTAAATGCACATGAGAAGATTTTTATCACTGTTTACAATGTTGATGCTCTGTGGGGTGTTGGCATTTGCCCAAAGCCGGGTGGTGACCGGTAAGGTTACTGATGAGAACGGTAACCCAGTTTCTTTTGCTTCTGTAAAAGTAAAAGGTTCTCCAACCGGTGTTTCTGCCGATGCTAACGGAGCTTACTCCCTCAGAGTAAATCCTAATACAGTTCTGGTTATTTCAGGAGCAGGCTTTAAAGAAGCAGAAGTACCCGTAGGTACTCAAAATGTTTTGAATACTGTGATGGAAAAAGTTAAGAATGAAATGACCGAAGTTGTTGTAACCAGCGCCTTCGGTATTAAACGTGCTGCAAGAAGTACTTCAGCAAATGTTCAGAGCTTAACAGGCGATCAGGTTAACACTATCCGCCAGACAAACGTTAACAACGCATTAGCCGGTAAAGTAGCGGGTGCACAGGTTCGTAGCCAGGCAGTTGCTAAATTGGGTGCTGAAACAGTTATACGTTTACGTGGTGAAAATGGATTGGGTTCCGGTGGCGGAAACGTGTTGAATGAACTTGGACAAAATGTGGCCAGAACAGCACTTTTCGTAGTAGATGGTACTATCATGCCAAGCAATGCAGATATCAACCCCGATGATGTTGAAGACATCTCTGTTTTACAGGGCCCGGCTGCCGCAGCTTTGTTCGGCCCAGACGGATCGAACGGTGCCGTTGTTATTACTTTGAAAAAAGCAAAAAGAAATGCCAGGGGAATTGGCTTAGAGCTGAATATGGGTGTGCAGTTTGATAATGTATATATAGTTCCTGATTATCAGAATTCTTATGCCGGTGGCGCTAATGGAGATTTAACATTGTATACTTATAAGCCAGGGCAGCCAATAGCCTGGAAAGCTTTAGATGGTAAATATTATCATGATTATTCTGATGATGCAAGCTGGGGTCCCCGTATGGTAGGTCAGGAATATATTCCCTGGTATGCCTGGTATGGTGGCCATGAAGCTTCATACAAAACTGCAAAACTAACTCCTCAACCTACGAACGTACGTGATTTCTGGGAAACAGGCGTTACAAGAACAACCAACGTTGCTTTCTCAAAAGCTACAGATGCTTTAAATATGAGGGTTTCTTATACCAACCTTGATATTAAAGGTATTACACCAAACGAATATTTAAGGCGCCATACATTAAATGCAAATCTTACAGCTGACCTTACCCCACGTTTTACAATGGGTATTAACTTTAACTATATAGCTGAAAATAAAAATACAGAAAGTGATGATGGATATTCAAACCAGTCAACCGGTTCATTCGGCCAATGGTTCCACAGAGACCTGGATATGAATAAAATGAAGGAATTAAGGTCTATCACAAGCCCTGAAGGTGTATTCGCCAGCTGGAATAAAAATAACCCTGATTCTTATGATCCTACCAATCCAAGAAAATCATTTGCTGGTAACTACTGGTTTAATATGTACCAATATTTCGACAATATTGATAACCGTATCAGGAGAGACAGGATCTTTGGTGATGTATCTTTAACTTATAAACTCAGCAATGACCTGAAAATTAAAGCTACTTACCGTAAGAACCAGTTAACTTCTAATCAGGAAGTTATTTATAAGAGCGAACTGGAGGCTAGTTCTAACCAAATGTCTTTCAATCCATGGGAAGGAAATGCTTTTGCAGGATATGGTACCGAGCAAACTACCAGCGATCGTCAGAACTATGAAGGTTTGATTACTTATTCTAAAAAGATTAAGAGTTTCCAGATAAATGCAAATGGAGGTTTTGATGTATTGAAAACAAGGTTAAGGCGTATTAATGCCAATACAATGGGCGGTTTAAGTGCGCCAGGCTTATACGCCCTGGCTAACTCAAAAAATCCGATACAATACGGTAATACCAGGCAAAACTTTACCCGTCGTGGTATATTTATCCGTGCAGATATAGGTTTCCGCAACTTTTTATTTGCTGAAGGAAGTTACCGCAGGGATTATGCTTCTTCAGAACCTGCAGGTAGCTACATTGATTCTAAATCAGGTGGTTTGTCATTTGTATTCAGCGATTTGATCAAAAAAGCAGTACCATTTATCAGCTACGGTAAAATCAGAGGTTCTATGGGTGAGTTGTTAAATGTATTGAATCCAGGGCAATTGCTTTCTGTGTACACCATTAACACACAGCAATACTCTGCTAACGGACAGAATTACATTCTGACCTCTACTCCTGATAACCTGGTTGATCCAAATCTGGTTGGTGCAGTAAATACAGAAAAAGAAATCGGACTTGAAATGAGGTTCCTTAAAAACAGGTTTGGTTTCAACATTACATATTGGGACAGAACAAATAAAGACTTCCCTGTAAACGTAACAGTACCAGGACAGACTGGTTATACAACCATATCTGTTAATGCCGGTGAGATTGCCAAGAAAGGTTGGGAAGTATCTGCTTTTGTAAAACCTGTTCAATCTAAAAACTTCGATTGGGATATATCTGCTACGTGGGGATATTTAACCAAAAACCAGGTTGTTTCAATCACTCCTGAAATTAACAGGTTAACTGTTTCAAGCGGTGCATTCTCTGGTTCATCATCAGCATATACTGTTAATGAAGTAGGACAGCCTTGGGGCCAGATGTTTGGCGGAGGTATTAAAAAGATCAATGGTGTTCCTCAGCTAACAGCTGCCGGTTTATTTATTCGTGAGGCAGATACCAAATTTGGTAGCGTATTGCCTAATTATACCGGCGGTGTTCAAAATACCTTCAACCTGTTCAAAAACTTCACAGTTAACGTGAATATAGATTACTCTATTGGTGGTAAATTCTTCTCTCTATCTGATTTCTGGGGTACTTTCTCAGGTTTAACAGCTCGTACAGCAGAAATGAATGACCGCGGTATTCCTGTACGTGATCCAGTTGCTGACGGTGGTGGCGTTCACGTGTTTGGTGTGGATGCGACAGGTAAGGCCGTTGATTACTATGTAGATGCCCAGACTTACTATCACCAGTTTAGAACCAACAGTATTGCTGAAAACAGCATTTACTCTTTATCTTTTGTAAAATTGAGAGAGTTAAGTTTAGGCTACAGGGTTCCGGTTGAAAAACTGGGAATAGGTAAATATGTGAAAACTGCAGTTTTCTCTATAGTATCACGTAACCCATGGCTCATCTGGTCTGAAGACAAAGGATTTGACCCATCTGAAATCAGCAATGTATTTGGTGAAGATGGTCAGTTACCAGGAACAAGATCAGTTGGTGTTAACTTAAAATTAGGATTCTAAGATATCTTTTTTAACTGAAGGAAGAATTCTTCATACTTAATTTTGTGTTTATTAACTACAAAAAATAAAAAAAATGAAAAATATATCAATAAAAAAAATTACAACTGCGGGTCTTATCGCATTGACGCTTGTGGGTCCTGGTTGTGCAAAAATCAGCGAGTTTGGTACCACCAATAACAACCCTAATGGTATCAACCAGCCTGTAACCTCGGCCCTGTTTACCCAGGTAATGGTTCAGTTGGATGATTTTGCAGCTAACGTAAGAAGGGGCGTTTATGCTCAGTATTTATCTGAAAACCAATACACAGAAACATCCCTTTATGCATTGCCATTACTGGAGATGGGCGGCACTTATTCAGGAGCCCTTCAGGATATGCAAACGATTATAAATACCAGTACTAATGCAAATCAGATAGCAGTAGCTAAAATCCTGAAATCTTATATTTTCTGGACGGTTACAGATGCCTGGGGTGATATCCCTTACAGCGAGGCTTTACAAGGGGCCGGAAATTTAACTCCAAAATTTGATAAGCAGGAAGATGTATATTTTGGCTTGCTGAAAGATTTAAAGGATGCCGTTAATGGCTTTGATGCCGGTCAAACTCCAGGTGGCGACATTGTGTACGGTGGCCTTACCAATAATGATGACAGAATACTTGCCTGGAGAAAACTGGGCAACAGCATACGTATGCTTATGGCAATGCGTTTAACCAACAAATATCCTGCTGCAGGTGGTAAAGCAGCCATCGAGTTTGCTGATGCAGCTGCTGGCCCTCACATTACTACCAATGCAGAGAATGCAGTAATAAACCCAAGTGCAACTTTCCAAAACCCCTGGTATCTGGTTTATCAAACACGTGATGACTACGCATCCAGCAAAACTATGGGAGATGTATTGTCCGGTTTAGGAGACAGCCGTTCAACTGTTTTTGGCACTCCGGGACCAACATTCCCTTATGGCTTAACAAGGGATCTTGCAATTGCCTATGGAAACAGTGTAGGAAATAATCAATCAAGGGTATTGGCTACAAGTTTCAGGCAGCCTACTTCTCCTGTTGTAGTTATACCGGCTTCCCTTGTGTTGCTGGTAAGGGCCGAAGCTAAGGAGAGGGGATGGATTGCCGGCGGAACAGCCGGAGCAGAAGCGGATTACAATGCAGCTATCACAGCCTCTTATGCACAATGGGGTCTTACAGTTCCTGCAGGATACCTGACCGGAGCCGCAAGCTACGCTTCAGGTGCAGGGGTACCAGGCAGCATTGGAGCAGGCACTGCACCATATGATAACTACAGAGCAGCCGATAACAATATTCAGGACGCTGCTACCGGTGATAAATTGAAGCGTATTGCACTGCAATACTGGATTGCAGCCTTCCCTAACGGAAATGAAGGCTGGTCTAACCAAAGAAGGACCGGGGTGCCTAATTTTAAAGAAACAAGATTTAAAACAGGGCCTTTTGTAACCCGTTATGTATATGGTAATAATGATTATGGCCTTAATAATGCAAATACTGCTGCTGCTGCTGCTGCAATAGGCGGTGATAAGCAAGACACCAAAGTATGGTGGGATAACTAAAAGAAATTTTAAACCATTCCGGCCGTTAAGCCGGGATGGTTTATCAAATAATTTCGTAAACAACAAAAAACACTTAATATGAAATATTTAAACCTTACAAAGAATATTGCAGCCGCAGCAATGTGTTCTTTGGTTTTTGTTGCCTGTAAAAAGGCCAAAGTGTCAACTCCCTTGGGAGATGCCGGACAAACACTTGTAAAAATACTGGGCGGCGGTACCCCTGCTTCTACGGCTTCAAAGCCTATTGACTTTGTTGCTACACCTACCAAAATATTAGCAGTTGAGGTTCGCAGGGATGTTCCAAATGAAACTGAATTGAACAAGACTATGGTAGTAACTGTAAAAGATGATACAGCAGCGGTAACAGCTGCCGGAAGGACCCATATGCCGGTTGCCTGGTACACTGTAGCAGTTGATGGCGGAACTAAAACCGGCGGCCAGGGAGGTACATTCACCATTACCTTTCAGCCCGGAGAGTTTTCAAAATCAATATATGTAACTGTTCCTAACGCAACTTTAATGAACCCAAGTCTGGTATATGGCCTTGGTTTTACAGTAATGACTGCAGATCAGGCCGCTACGCTTTCTACTCAAAAATCAGTTGTTGTTGAAATCGGGGCAAAAAATGCTTATGATGGTATCTATTCTGTAGAGTCTGGTTGGGTAACACGATATACAGCTCCTGGCGTACCTGCAGGTGATGCTATTAGCGGCGATTTAACCGGAAACCCGGATGTTTATATGGTAACTACAGGCGCTTATAAGTGTAATATTCCACCGGTAAGTACACCAGGCGGTTTATACTGGGCTAACGCAGCAGTAAACAACTCTATGGTTGCCGGTATTGATGGTACCTACGCAGTTGTTGACCCATCAACAAACCTGGTAACAATGGCTTCTGCTGGTAATGCTACGCTTACTAACTGGGCAGGTAAAACAAATAATTATGTTCCTTCTACAAAAACTTTCAATCTTGCTTTCAGGTGGAACCCCACTTCTACTGTAAGGGAGTATGAGATCGTTTTAAAGTATAAGGCACCTAGATAGTTTTAACAGCTTTATAAAATACTTTTGCAAAGAGCCCCAACCGGGGCTCTTTGTTTTTTATCTTTGTAAAATAAAAAAATAAAAAATGAGTAATCTTCCAGAACAGCCAAATCAAATCAATATAGAAATTTCTGAAGAAGTTTCTGAAGGTGAATATGCAAACCTGGCAATCATTACGCATAGCCATGCCGAATTTGTAATTGATTTCGTAAACGTAATGCCCGGCACACCAAAGAGTAAAGTAAAGAGCCGTATAATTTTAACTCCCTTTCATGCCAAGCGCTTTATGAAGGCGATGGTGGACAATGTTAAAAAATTTGAAACAGCCAACGGAAATATACAAGATATGGAAGCAGTGGAAATACCATTTAATTTTGGCGGTCCAACAGCTCAGGCATAAATGGCAGTTAAAGTATTCCATCATCTGCAAAACTGTAGAAACCCTCTTCGCTGACAATAATGTGGTCAATGATTTTTATATCAAGATAATTTGCCGCGTCTTTAATCCTTTTGGTGAGTTCTTCATCCGCCCGGCTGGGCTGCAGGTTTCCCGAAGGATGGTTGTGACACAGCACTATTGAGGTAGCATCCTCTTCTAAGGCCTTTTTTAAAATTACCCTTGGATCGGCTACTGTGCCGGTTATACCGCCTTTACTAATAATCTCAAAATGATTTATTTTATTTGCCCGGTTTAAAAAAACAACAGCAAAAACTTCGTAACTGTAATCTTTCAACGTAGCCTGTAAATATTGCGCAATATCCCTGCTTGATTTTACCACTGTTTTTTCAAGAAAGGATGAAGCCTGCCTTCTTCGGCTCAATTCAAGTGCAGCTGCAATTATTATTGATTTAGCCTGCCCAATACCCTTAACCTGTTTAAAGTCACTAAGGGATAGTTTTCCAAGTTCATTTAAATTATCCCCACCCAGTTTTAAAATTTCTTTCGCAAGCTCTACAGCACTTTTGTTTCTGCTGCCGTTATTTAAAAGAATTGCAATTAATTCTGAATTACTTAATGAACTAGCTCCTTTTGTAATTAACTTTTCTCTCGGGCGATCATCAATGGCCCAGTTTTTTATAGATGTGGAAGGCTTGTTGACATTTTCCATCAGCTGTATATTAAATCATCTAAACTTAGTGATACATTCGCAGCATACATTCTTCACTTATCTCAATTTAAATATATATGGAATCAAATGCAAAAATTTTTTCAGGAACAGGGTCTCAATACCTGGCAGAGAAAATTGCAAAAAAGTTTGGCGAACCACTGGGAAAAGTAAATATTCAACGGTTTAGCGATGGGGAGATTTATGTTGAGTTCAAAGAAAGTATCAGGGGGCAATTTGTTTTTTTAATTCAAAGCACTTATGCTCCATCAGATAATTTAATGGAGTTGCTTTTAATGATAGATGCGGCAAAACGGGCCTCAGCTTACAAAGTAATTGCTGTGATCCCTTATTATGGACTAGCCAGGCAGGACAGAAAAGACAGACCCAGGGTTGCTATCGGGTCAAAACTCGTGGCGAATATGCTTACTGCGGCCGGTGCCGACCGTGTAATAACTATGGACCTGCATGCCCCTCAGATACAGGGCTATTTTGATATTCCTGTTGATCACCTGGATTCTTCAGCCATCTTTATACCTTACATAGAAAATCTCAAACTGGCTAACTTAACTTTTGCAGCACCAGATGTAGGAAGTGCAAACCGCATACGGGAAATAGCCACCTATTTTGAGTGCGAAATGGTTATTTGTGATAAGCATCGGAAAAGAGCCAATGAAATCGCCAGTATGGTAGTAATTGGAGACGTTACAGACCGTGACGTTGTTTTAATTGATGATATCTGCGATACGGGCGGAACACTATGTAAAAGCGCAGCTCTGATGAAAGACAACGGAGCCAGAAGCGTAAGAGCTCTATGTACTCACCCGGTATTGAGCGGCAATGCATATAAGAATATTGAAAACAGTGTTTTGGAAGAACTGGTAGTATGCGATACTATACCTTTAAGGGGAGAATGCAGCAAGATCAAGGTTGTTTCTGCTGATGAATTATTTGCAATAACAATACGTAATGCACTGGAAAATAAAAGTATTAATAGCTTGTTTATGAGAAGCAGGATGGCAAATAAAAAATAGATCTTGATATCATACGGAGATAATGGATAGTTTTGGTTGTACAAACCTGGATTATCGAGTAATTCATTATATAATTATGCATTAATTACCTACCTTTGCGCCTCATTAAAAATTTATAATAAAATGAAATCAATTACAATCGAAGGACAACTGAGGACCGACAGCGGAAAAAAAGCCACCCGCCAACTTCGCTCTCAGAAAATGGTGCCAGGTGTAATTTATGGTGGTTCTCAAGAGATCAACTTCTCTGCTCCGGCAACTGCTTTTAAAGACATCGTTTACACATCAGAATTTATGGTGGCAAATATCAATATTGATGGTAAAACATACCGTTGTATTTTAAAGGATCTGCAGTTTCATAAAGTAACAGATTTATTACTTCATGTTGATTTTTTAGAACTGGTAGAAAATAAAAAAGTAATTGCAACCCTGCCATTACATTTTACCGGAACTCCTGCAGGTGTAAAGGCTGGCGGAAAGCTGGTTCTTAAAATGAAATCAGTAAAAGTAAAAGCGCTCCCTAAATATTTAAAGGAAAACATTGAGGTAAATATTGAAAAGCTTGAACTGAATGAAAACATCAGGGTACAGGATATTCCGGCTGAAAACATGGAAATTTTAAATTCTCCACGTATACCTATTGCATCGGTAACCATGACAAGGCAATTGAAACAGGAGGAAGCATCTGCACCTAAAGCTGAAGCAGCTCCTGCTGCAAAGGCTGCCGCACCAGAAGCTAAAAAATAATACTGAATGTATATTCACCAAAGCCTTCCTCAACCGGAAGGCTTTTTTGTAAATGGTACCTTAAAGCGATGAAACTTTAATTACCTTTGCCCACTTAAAACCAGTAAAAATGGGAATGGATAAAAATACGGTAATTGGTTTTGTGCTCATTGGAGCCTTACTGATTGCCATGTTTGTCATTAACAGCCGAAGCAACCAGGCATATATGACAGAGAAGAAAAGGATAGAAGATTCAATAGCAGCAGCTAAACCAAAAACTGATCCGGCAGCAGCAAAGAAAGATTCAATTAAACTTGACTCACTATTAGCGGCTAAACAAAAAATATCGCCGGTATTTATTACAGACACTACTGAGCGGCAGGATACTTTGGAAAATGAGGTGATTAAAATAGCTTTTACAAATAAAGGCGGCCAACCCAAAACAGTTGAATTAAAGAAGTTTAAGAAGTTTGATGGTAAGCCCCTGATACTGGTAAATGGAAATTTTAATAAGCTGTCGTATAAAATTAATACTGATAATAATCAAACTGCTGA
The DNA here is from genome assembly GCA_016786725.1 of Ferruginibacter sp. Classification (GTDB taxonomy): domain Bacteria; phylum Bacteroidota; class Bacteroidia; order Chitinophagales; family Chitinophagaceae; genus Ferruginibacter. Next base: position 537,385 of record JAEUVU010000013.1, read on the forward strand.
AACCGGCGATATAGCTTTTGTAAGCAGTAAAAAAACAGTAAATGCAGATAAAGCACAAAGCATTTCTTTTGTACTCAAGGATTCCGCAGGCAGGGAAATCACTCATCAATATATACTCAAAGCGGATAGTTACCTGGTAGATTTTAACATCTCCATGACGGGTGGTGATAAATTGGTTTCTCAAAATGCCATTAACCTTTTATGGCAAACTGAAGCACCACAGGTAGAGAAAGATATCAGCTATGAAAGGCAACAAACCCATATCAGTTATCTGGAAAACGGTGACTATGATTTTGAATATGTGGGTTCGGGCGACGATATGAAGTTTGATAAGGATCTTGAATGGCTTGCAGTAAAGCAACAGTTTTTTGTATCGGCTTTGGCGGCTAAAAATAAGTTTGAAAGCGGCACAATTACATGGACAGTACCTGCTGATTCGTTGCAAAAAATTACTCAGGCAGTTGCAAATGTAAAAGTACCGGTTACTGGTAAAACAACTGTACCGCTTCAATTGTATTACGGCCCCAGCGATTATACAATTTTGGCAGCAGCAAAAAATAAAATGGAAAACATTGTGCCTTATGGCAGCGGTGTGTTTGCATTTGTAAAATATATTAACCGCCATTTTTTATTACCGGTTTTTGACTTTTTAAGACAATATATTGCCAGCATGGGCATGGTAATCTTATTACTTACCCTTCTCATCCGTTTAATTACTTCCCCCATTCTGTATAAAAGTTATTTAAGCGGTGCAAAAATGAAAGCGCTTAAACCTGAAATTGACAGGCTTAAAGAAAAACATGGAGATGACAAACAGGCCTTCAGCATGGATCAGATGAAGCTGTGGAAATCAGCAGGTGTAAGTCCGCTTGGAGGATGTTTACCTGCTTTACTCCAGATTCCAATATTTATGTCATTGTATTATTTCTTTCAGTCTAATATTTCGTTGAGAGGACAAGATTTTTTATGGGCGAAAGACCTGGCAGCATATGATTCTATTGCTACCTTGCCATTCTCCATCCCCTTTTATGGAGATCATGTGAGTTTATTCACCATTACAGCAACTGTAACAAGTTTAATTATCTCTATTTACAGCATGAGCAGTATGCAGGATAACAGTAATCCGGTAATGAAATATATGCCGTATATTTTTCCGATACTCTTATTAGGAGTATTTAATAACCTGCCTGCAGCCTTAACCTGGTATTATACAGTATCAAATACAATAACTCTTATTCTCCAGATTGTAATACAGAAATATATTATCAATCACGAAAAGATCCTGGCGCAGATTGAAGAGAACCGGAAGAAACCCGTAAAACAGAGTAAATTTCAGGAGCGTTTGATGGCTATGCAGGAAAGCAATAAAAAGCTTCAGGAGATGAAAAAGAAAACAGGCAAAAATTAATTTAAAAGTTAAAGATTTCATAACCTGCAAACCACTAAAGGCTTGCAGGTTTTTTATTTGTATTTCTGGCATGGGTTTTATTATCTTTAGAAAAGAATAAAAGAAAATGAAAGAAACCAGTAAATTGATTTTAACTATAGCTTTAACTGTTACCAGTTTTTTTGCAAATGCTCAACGCAATATTGCCGAAGCCTCCATCATTTATGATATGGAAATTCAAACCGGAAATAATAAATTATCGGGAGCTACTACAACGGTTTACCTGAAAGGAAATAACAGCCGTACAGATATGGCCAGCACCTTAGGAAAGGAAATAACTATTTATAATTCTAAAACAAACAATGCAGTTATCTTAAAAGAGTTCAGCGGCCAGAAATTAATGATTACACTTACAAAAGACAACTGGGCGGCAAAGAACAAAATGTACAGCAATGTCAAATTCGAGCTTACTGGTGAATCTAAAACAATAGCTGGCTTTAATACCAAAAAGGCGATTGCAAAAATGGCTGACGGTAAAACATTTGAAGTGTATTATACGCCTGAATTGATACCGGCCAATAAGGATTATGATGTTACATTCAGTAACCTCCCGGGTCTGCCTGTTCAATATGAAATTGAATCGGGTAAAACAAAATTTAAATATACACTTACTAAAATAAATTATGATCCGGTACAGGTTTCATTGTTTGATTTTCCTGCATCAGGATACAGAACGATGACCTACGAGGAAAATCAAAATCTGAAAAAAGGGAATTAATAAAAGCAATCAGAAATAAAAGCCTGAAAAATTCAGGCCTTTTTAATGAGTTTTGATGACAAGTTTTACCCCGGTATATCCCTGCTTCATTTCAGGAACAGCAAAAACCTGTTTATGTGGAATAATATAAACAGTATTACCTTTTTGATAAGTAAGCAATGTTTTATTTAAATAGGAAGCTCCATTTACCTGCTGGTTAGCAAGTAAACTCCCGGTATATTTTAAACCGGTTTTAAGATTAAGAGCAATTGAATTTCTTAAAGAATTTCCGGAATTAATGTTAAGTGCAACTTTAGACTTGTTCTTTTTTCCAATGCCTTTATCAGCCATAGCACTGAAACCTATGCCGCTAAGCATAAGAACAATCAGCATCATTTTGGCCTTTTTTAACATTGGGTTTTAAGATTTATGAAACAAATATATTGAAAAATAATCGGTATTTCCATACCATCCATCAATTCTTTTTACATTCTTTTAACAGTAATATTTAAATAATGTTGCAAAAAGTTGATTTTTCCTTTAAAACTTACTAATTTACAATAACCTACAGCCCATGAGTAAATATCCTTATCGTCAGGACAGAGAGGAAATTAAGGCATTACTTTTACAATTTGATAACCTCAAAGCAGGCAAATCCAACTCTTTTATTGAAGAAGAATCCTTTGAACGCATTATTGATTATTTTGATGAGAAAGAGCAACTGAGCCAGGCTTTGGAAGCAGCAGAGTACGGAATTGAACAATACCCTTATTCAGCCATGCTGCTCTTAAAAAAAGCTGATATTTTAATAGCACTTAAACATTACAAAGAAGCGCTATTTACTCTTGAGCAGGCCGAAGTACTTGACAGCAGAGACACCAACCTTTTTATTTTAAAAACAGATGCCTACCTGGCATTGGATATGCAGCAAAAAGCGGCTGACGTTCTGGAAGCAGCCATACATGATTTTGAAGGAGATGAAAGGCTTGACCTTTTATTTGAGTTAGCAGATGTTTATGACGACTACGAGAACTTTGAAAAAGTTTTTGATTGCCTTAAAATGATATTGGAACAGGATCCGAATAATGAAGAAGCTTTGTATAAGATATGTTTCTGGACCGATTTTACAGGTAGAAATGAAGAGGGAATACGTTTACACCAAAAAATAATCGAAGATTTTCCTTTTAACGAACTGGCGTGGTTTAACCTGGCTGCTGCTTACCAGGGCTTAAAGCTGTATGAGAAGGCCATTGATGCCTATGAATATGCTGTGGCCATTGATGAAAAGTTTGATTTTGCATTGCGAAATATGGGCGATGCTTACATACGTTTGCGCAAATACAAGAATGCTGTTGAGGTATTGGAAAGGGTGCTGGAACTTGCAAGGCCAGAGGATGTTATTTACGAAGCTATAGGACATTGCTACGATAAGATGGGTAATTATGCCCAGGCCAGGTTTTACTACCGAAAAGCAAGCCATCTTAACAGCGAGGATACACAACTTAATTATAAGATTGCCTGCACGTATATGAATGAGGCTAACTGGGACAGTGCAATAAAGAACCTCGAAATCGCTTTGCGTATCCATCGCCTGCAACCGGAGTATAACCTGGCAATAGGCCAATGTTATGTAGAAATGAATAAACTGGATGAAGCCATTACTTACTTTGGAAATGTGGTGAGGATAAGGCCTAAAAATATCAATGGCTGGACGGAATTGCTGAAATGCCTTTATAAAGCTGAAATGCTGGAGGAAGCGCTTGAATATGCAGGCTTTGCCTTTGAACAAACCGATGGCAAACCTATTTTTCTTTTTTACAAAAGTGCCGTATTATATGCTATGGGCAAATCAAAGGAAGCGCTGCTTCATCTGGAAACAGGTATGTCCAGAAACCCTAAACTGGTTAAAAAATTTATAGAAATCAATCCTTCTATTTTACAGGTACAACAGGTAGTTGATCTGATAGCACATTATAAAAAGCGAAACTCCATTTAAGTGCTAATTTTTGAAACCTGATCTGCAGCATAATTTTATTAAAGTGCATAAGTTATCTTTGCACACTAAATTATATTTTCAATGAATTTTAATCTTTCTCAGATACCAGACCGAAATCTTAAACCACGTGATCATGGAATTACCATGGTGATGGATAAAGGTTTGAGTGTGGAAGAAGCCCGGAATTTTATGAGCGCCACCCATCCGCATGTGGATGTGGTTAAGCTTGGTTTTGGAACTTCGTTTGTAACACCAAACCTGAAAGAAAAACTGGAAGTGTACCGGTCATATGATATGCCCATCTATTTCGGTGGCACTTTGTTTGAAGCATTTTTGATACGCAACCAGTTTGAGGATTATATAAATGTTTGTAAAGAATTTGGTGTTAGCTATATGGAAGTAAGTGATGGATCCATCGAAATTCCTCATGCTGAAAAGTGCGGCTATATAGAAAAACTGGCTAAAGTTGGTGTGGTATTGAGTGAGGTTGGCAGTAAAGATGCTGCACATATTATTCCTCCTTACAAGTGGATAGAACTGATGAGGGCTGAACTTTCTGCAGGTTCAACTTATGTAATTGCTGAAGCAAGGGAAGCCGGTAATGTAGGTATTTACAGGGGCACCGGTGAAGTGAGGGAAGGCCTGGTACAGGAGATTCTTACACAGATACCCGAAGAGAAAATTATTTGGGAAGCACCGCAAAAAGCACAGCAGCTTTACTTTTTAGAATTGATTGGCTGTAATGTAAACCTTGGTAATATTGCGCCAAACGAAGTAATTCCTTTGGAGGCAATGCGTATTGGTTTGCGTGGAGATACATTTCATCTGTATCTGAATAAAGAAAAGGCTTAATGAAAACATACGGCACTATCGGATTTCCATTAACCTACTCTTTTTCCAGGCAATATTTTACCGAAAAAATTGAAAAGGAAGGGATACCGGATTCGGTGTATTATTCTTTTCCCTTACAAAGCGTTGATGAATTACCTGAGCTTCTGAAAAATAATCCATCCATTAGAGGGCTCGCCGTAACAATTCCTTATAAGGAAAAAGTGCTGAAATTTGCCACTCATCTCTCTGAAGAAGTAAAACAGGTTGGCGCTGCAAACTGCATTAAAGTAAGGGGAAATGAATTGACAGCATATAACACTGACATTATTGGTTTTGAAAAGTCATTTGTTAAGAACCTTCAACCTTTTCATAAAAAAGCCCTGGTGCTGGGAACCGGCGGCGCTTCCAAAGCTGTTCAATATGTTCTTAAAAAACTGGGCATCGGGTTTCTGGTGGTTTCAAGAAATGTGTCAGACATTGATAACCATATTCAGTACAGCCAGGTGAATGCAGGCATACTCAATGAACATACAATTATTGTGAATGCTACACCGCTGGGCATGTCGCCTGCCGAAGATACCTGCCCCGACCTGCCTTATCATTTATTAACACCGGAGCATTACTTGTTTGACCTGGTTTACAAACCCGCTAAAACTTTATTTTTACAAAAAGGAGAACAGCAGGGAGCCACTATTATTAATGGATTTGAAATGCTGATAATACAGGCGGATGAAAACTGGAACCGGTGGGATGAAGATTAACCTTCCAGGATCATCTTTAATTTTTCAGGAATGACTGCCACTTTTTTTGCTTCATAATCATAACAAACCATACCTGTTTTTGCATTGGCCAGTAAAACATTTTCACCAATACGGTTTGCAAGAAGCCGGTAGTATAATTCAAATCCAACTCTTGAAATTTCGCCGACGCTCAATTTTACTTCCACAACATCACCGTAAAAAGATTCATTCTTGAATTCAATAGCAAGATCGCTCATAATGAGGCCGACGCCTTCAATTTTTAATTCAGAAAAACCATATTGTTTCAGCCATTGCATCCTTGCTTCGTGAATGATGCTCACAAATGCATCATTGCCCACATGATTGCCGTAGTTGATATCGGCAATGCGAACGGGAATAGTAAACGTTCCAATTACCTTTTCAGGGATGTCTATTTTAATTCTTGCCATTTAAAAAGTTTATCAGTTTTTCCATTGCTTTTTTGCGGTGGCTGAATTTGTTTTTCTCTGCCATATCCATTTCTGCAAAGGTTTTATCGCTGCCTGTTGGTACAAAAACCGGATCGTAGCCAAAACCATTAACACCTTTTCTTTCTGCAATAATTCTTCCTTCGCAAATGCCTTCAAAAAAATATTCTTTCTCATCCAATAGCAATGATATTACTGTTCTGAAACGGGCAGTTTTATTTTCAAAAGGCTGAAGTTTACCCAGCAATTTATCAATGTTATCATCAAAACTTCTTGCGTTACCTGCATAGCGGGCGCTTTTTACGCCGGGCCCGCCGTTTAATGCTTCTACTTCAAGCCCGGTATCTTCACTAAAACAATTTTGTTTTGTTATTTCAAAAATGGTTTTCGATTTTTCTGTAGCGTTGGCCTGCAGGGTATCATGGGGTTCAGGAATATCAATGTCAATGCCTGCTTCTTTTAAGGTTATCACATTAAAACGGCTGCCTAATACAGCCCGAACCTCTTCAACCTTATTTTGATTATTGGTGGCGAAAATTAGATTATTCACAGTTGTGTTTTATCAGATTGAAAATATCTTTTTAAGGCAGGCCCACAACTTCATCTTTTCATTTTTATCTTTTTGTAATTCATTTAATGCAACCGATGAAAGATAAACCTGGTTATTGAATTGCTGAACCTGGTAATGCGGAAACTGCAATGGTAATTCTATTGCAGCAGCATCCAGGCCAAACAAAAACACTTTTTCAGCTTTTAACTGTTCGGCTAAAACTGAATAACCAAGCCCGGGATTTTTACAAAGGTTAACCAGTGCAATATCGGCCATGCTTAATTTGCATGCGGTTAAAATACCCATCAAAAAACTCAGTTCTTCTTCGGGTAAATAAATGGCTGTTTCACAATCAACCAGTATGGTTATTCTTTTTTGATTGGTTCCTAAAAAACCAATCGAAGATGCTGGTATTTCAGATGAACCCGATTTGTGCGAATCTAAATCGTACAGACCTTTACTGTACAAACCCTGTAGAATTATATCCGGAAGTTGAATATTGTCTAAACTCATAATCTTGTAAAACAAACTATTGCTTTTTTCGTTTCTTTGCCGTAAAATTAACGAATATGATTGCAGCTGAAAATATTAATATTACCAAAGCAGAGCGGAGTAAACTTACCGATATTAATCTTGAAAATATACCTTTTGGAAAATACTTTACCGATCACATGCTGGAAGTGGAATATGAAGACGGAGAGTGGAAAAATGCTGAGATAAAACCTTATCAACCTTTACTACTTGATCCTTCATTGGCAGCCCTGCATTACGGGCAGGCAATTTTTGAAGGTATAAAAGCCTACAAAAACGAAGCAGGAGAAGTTTCAGTATTCCGCCCTTTAGATAACTATAAGCGATTTAATATTTCTGCCGAAAGAATGCAGATGCCGCAGGTACCCGAAGATATTTTTATGGAAGGTATGCGTATGCTGATTGAACTGGACAAGAACTGGATACCTCAGCAGGATGACCATTCCCTGTACATCCGGCCGTTTATGTTCAGCAGCGATAGCATGATAGGCGTGAGGCCAAGTGAAAAGTATAAGTTTATGATCATTCTCAGCCCCACAGGCCCCTATTATAATACGCCCATGCGTATTTATGTAGAGGAGCATTACGTAAGAGCTGTGCCGGGCGGTGTTGGATACGCAAAAGCTGCCGGCAATTATGGTGGCGCCATGTATGCCACTGCACAGGCAAAACTTAAGGGTTACGACCAGGTTTTGTGGACCGACGCTTTTGAACATAAATATGTACAGGAATGCGGTACCATGAATGTTTTCTTTATTATTGGCAATACCGCTATTACCCCCGACCTGAAAGAAGGAACCATACTGGCCGGTGTTACCAGGGATAGCACCATGGTTATGTTGAGGGAAATGGGTTTTAATGTAGAAGAAAGAGCTTTGAGCATAGATGACGTTATCTCAGCATATAATGCCGGTATTTTATATGAAGTGTTTGGAACCGGTACGGCAGCTACTATTTCTATGATAAAGGAGTTGAGGTACAAGGATTTTGTAATGAAATTTGAGGTAGATAGCTGGAAAACAGCACCTGAGGTAAAAAGTAGGCTAAATGCCATCCGCTACGGGCAGGCAACCGATAACCATGGCTGGATGTATAAAATTTAAGCCTGTAAAACTGATATATTAACATTAAAACCGCCTGTAAAAGCGGTTTTTTTGTGAGATGTTGATAAAATTTGATTTTTTTTAGTTTTTAGTTTCCAAAATCAAATCATAAATCCTACCTTTGCCGTCCGAAAAATAAACGGTACAAAATGCCTACAATACAACAGTTAGTAAGAAAAGGAAGAGAAGTAATTAAAGCCAAAAGCAAATCAAGGGCTTTGGACAGTTGTCCGCAGCGCCGTGGTGTATGTACCAGGGTATATACAACTACGCCTAAAAAGCCAAACTCAGCTTTGCGTAAAGTTGCCAAAGTACGTTTAACCAATAAGATTGAGGTGATTGCCTACATTCCGGGTGAAGGCCACAATTTACAGGAGCACAGTATTGTATTGATACGTGGCGGAAGGGTAAAAGACTTACCAGGTGTACGTTACCATATTGTACGTGGCAGCCTTGATACAGCCGGTGTAAAAGACCGTAAACAGAGCCGCAGTAAATACGGAACAAAAAAAGCTAAAAAATAATCCTTCGACTCCGCTCAGGGCTGACCCTGAAAAGACGAGATAAAATAAATAACAATGAGGAAGACACAACCGAAAAAGATTCCATTAGCACCAGATCCAAAATTCAACGACAAACTGGTTAGCCGTTTTGTAAACAACCTGATGTGGGCCGGTAAAAAAAGTGGTGCATACATTATATTTTACAATGCACTGGATAAAGTTGCCAAGCAAACAGGCGAAGATGGATACGAAGTTTGGAAAAAAGCCCTGGCTAATATCACGCCGGGTGTTGAGGTACGCAGCCGCCGTATTGGTGGTGCTACTTTCCAGATCCCTTCTGAAGTACGTGCAGACAGGAAGATATCTTTAAGCATCAAATGGATGATAAAATACAGCCGTGAACGTAACGGCCGCAGCATGGCTGATAAATTAGCCAACGAAATTGTTGCTGCAAGCAAGGGTGAAGGCGCTTCATTCAAAAAGAAGGAAGATACCCACCGTATGGCTGAAGCTAACAAAGCTTTCGCTCATTTCAGGATCTGATTGTTAAACAAACAATATATTTTAAGCCATCCCAATCAACCGGGATGGCTTTTTCTTTCCATATAGCTTTGCTATGTAAAAAATAGCCCGTACCTTTGCGCCGCTAAAAGGCAGGCAGTGTACGTATGGGCTTGTTTATTTAGCATACCATGAGAGTCTAATCAATCATATTAAACACCCCCAGCCCCTAAAGGGGAGCCCACGGGAAGATCTAAGCGATGATCCGCTTAGGATAAGTTCAATAGAAATATAAAATACAAGAGTGCGACGCCAATGAAGTTGAGGAGAGTTTCAAAAGCCCGGCTCATAACAATTAACAATTAACTACAAACAATAAACATTTAAAATGGCAGATTTACGTTATCAAAGAAACTTTGGAATTGCCGCTCACATTGATGCAGGTAAAACCACTACCACCGAACGTATATTGTATTATACCGGTGTGAACCATAAAATAGGTGAGGTGCATGATGGCGCCGCTACCATGGACTGGATGGCCCAGGAACAGGAAAGAGGTATCACTATTACCAGTGCTGCTACTACCTGCTTTTGGAACTTTCCAATGGTACAGAATAAAAAAACACCTGATACCAAGCAATACAAATTCAACATTATTGATACCCCGGGCCACGTGGATTTTACCGTAGAGGTAGAACGTTCTTTGCGTGTACTGGATGGTTTGCTGGCTTTATTTTGCGCTGTATCTGGTGTAGAGCCTCAGAGTGAAACCGTTTGGCGCCAGGCCAACCGTTACAAAGTACCACGTATTGGTTTTGTAAACAAAATGGACCGCAGTGGCGCCGATTTCTTAAATGTGGTAAAACAAATTAAAGAAATGCTGGGTGCTAAAGCTGTGCCTTTACAGTTGCCAATTGGTGCTGAAGACAGTTTTAAAGGTGTGGTTGACCTGATCACTATGAAGGGAATGGTTTGGGATGAAGCAGGACAGGGTATGACCTACAACGAAGTTCCCATCCCGGAAGATATGATTGAAGAAGTGAACGAATGGAGGCAGCATTTGATTGAAGCTGTTGCAGACTACGATGATAACCTGCTGGAAAAATTCTTTGATGATCCCAACACCATCACCGAAGCAGAAATTCATGAAGCCATCCGTAAAGCAACCATTGATATCTCTATCATCCCGATGATGTGTGGTTCATCTTTCAAAAACAAAGGTGTACAAACTGCATTGGATGCTATCGTTCGTTACCTGCCTGGTCCTTTGGATATTGAAGCGGTGAAAGGAACCAATCCTGATAATGGGGAAGAATTACTGCGCCGTGCTGATCCAAAAGAACCATTCAGTGCTCTGGCATTTAAGATCATGACCGATCCTTTTGTGGGGCGTTTAGCGTTCTTCAGGGCATATTCCGGTCGTTTGGATTCTGGTTCTTACGTTCTGAACACCCGTACAGGTAAAAAAGAACGTATCAGCCGTATCATGCAGATGCATGCCAACAAACAAAACCCGGTTGATTTTATTGAGGCTGGTGATATTGGTGCTGCTGTAGGTTTTAAAGATATTAAAACCGGTGATACACTTTGTAACGAAGAGAACCCTATCGTTCTGGAAGCGATGACCTTCCCTGAGCCGGTAATCTCTGTGGCGGTTGAACCAAAAACACAGGCCGACGTTGATAAGATGGGTATGGCCATTGCCAAACTGGTAGAGGAAGATCCAACCTTACGTGTTAAGACTGACGAAGAAACCGGCCAGACCATTTTGAGTGGTATGGGTGAGCTGCACCTGGAGATCATTGTTGACCGTATGCGTCGTGAGTTTAAGGTTGAAATTAACCAGGGTGCCCCGCAGGTTGCTTATAAAGAAGCATTCAATACTACTATTGAGCACAGGGAAACTTTGAAAAAGCAAACCGGCGGTCGTGGTAAATTCGCCGACATCATTTTCTCTATCGGCCCTGCTGATGAAGAGTTTTTGAAAGAGGGCAAATCAAACTTCCAGTTTGAAAATAAATTGTTTGGTGGCAGCATTCCAAAAGAATTTGTACCCGCCATTCAAAAGGGTTTTGAAACAGCGATGACAACCGGTGTATTGGCTGGTTATCCAATGGAGAGCATGAAAGTGACTGTGAGTGATGGTAGTTTCCATCAGGTGGATTCTGATGCGATGAGTTTTGAACTTTGTGCCAAGCAGGGATACCGTGAAGCCGGCCGTAAAGCAAAACCTGTTTTGCTTGAACCGATCATGAAAGTAGAAGTATTAACTCCTGACCAGTACATGGGTGATGTTACGGGTGACTTAAACCGCCGCCGTGGTATGCTGGAAGGTATGGATAGCAAACATGGCGTACAGGTTATTAAAGCCAAAGTGCCATTAAGCGAAATGTTTGGTTATGTAACGCAGCTGCGTTCATTATCTTCAGGCCGTGCTACTTCTACTATGGAGTTCAGCCATTACTCTCCTGCACCAAATAATATTGCAGAAGAAGTGATCGCTAAAGCGAAGGGTAAGATGAAAGTGAGTGAAGAGTAAACAACTTTTAGTTGTTAAAAATAAAAGGCCCCCCGATACACCGGGGGGCTTTTGTTTGGCATAATCTTGGCTGCAAAAGGGTATCTTCAATAAAAACAAACTCATGAAAAAACTTATCCCGGCAATACTGCTTATCCTTACTATTCCTACTGCAGCCCAGCGTAATAAATTAGATGGAGATCATGAAAACTTCTTCCGCATCGGAGCAAAAGGAGGCGTTAACTTAAATAAAATAACAGGCAAATCTTATAAGGAAGGCTTTAATTTTAATTTCCAGGCGGGCATATTTCTGCAATTTAATTTCAGCAACCGTTTTGGCATCCAGCCCGAAGTGAATTTTGTACAAAGCTCCTCTGAGTTTACCAACGATCCCAATGATATTTATTATGACCTTTTTTTGGGAGGAAGCCAGAAAGAATCAAAACTGAATTTCCTGGAAGTACCCTTACTGCTTAACATCAATGTAGGGCAAAGTAAAAGAGTAAAATTGCAGGTGGGCCCTGCTTACGGCGGTATGCTTAAGCAAACCGTTGACAGCCTGAAGAACAATGGAAATATTTATAAGAACGGTGAATGGAGCGCCATTGGAGGTTTATGGATACAATTGCCGGTTGTAAATTTAGGCGCCAGGTATAAGCTGGGTCTCACTGATCTGAATGCAATAGACAATCAGCAAAAATGGAAGAGCCAGAGCATACAGGTGTTTGTGGGGATCACTTTATAGAATTAGGAATTAGGAATTGGGAATTGGGAATTGGGAATTGGGAATTGGGAATTGGGAATTGGGAATTGGGAATTGGGAATTGGGAATTGGGAATTGGGAA
>JAEUVU010000023.1 GCA_016786725.1 Ferruginibacter sp.
ATTTTACCAGTTGCGGGGAGTTTGTACCGTATTTCCTTATCACAAGATCTTTTAAAACAATACCGGCAATAATAACCAGGCAAAATCCAATTAAAGAAAACAAAACCGCCCAGGTGAGCTGGTCATTTTTTTTGGGTGGAAGATTATCATTGTAATAAGGATAGAATTTATTGATGTAAGAGGGCATGCCCAGGTTGGCAAGGCAGAACATGATATTGGCTATGGCTATAAAAATTCCTGTCAGGCCATATTCTGATTGTGAAAATCCACCTTCCCGTGTAAATAACCAGGTATTAAAAAAACCGATAGCAAAGCCGATGTACACCACCACCGAAGAGATAAGGCTTTGCTTACGTATTTGCGACATAGATCAGTTTGCTGCTAAATTAGGCTACCTTTTTTGCATTTTGTCATTTCGATACTTCATTCTTCAGTACAGGCTTTGGAGAAATCTAAATAAGACTAAATAGATTCCCCGCTATGCCCGGAATGACAGGGCAAGAATTAATTTACCTTTTTTGTTTTAATGTAGAAATTCGGGTCAACAGTAAAACTATTATCTCCCTCCGGATAAAGATCAAGTGTTTTCCATTTTTCGGTTGGCTTGATCCATTGTTCTGTTTTGAATTTTATTTTTAAAGGCAGATTAAATCCTTTTACACAATTGGTATAACGATAGGAGAGTTTGTAACCCTCAATCTTATATTCCAGTTCCGGTATCTGTGTTGTTCTTAGATACTGGTCAAACACTTTGCTGAAATTGTGTTTGCTTTGTTTGCTGATATAATCTTCCACCTGCTTTGTGGTAACCGTTTGGTGATAGAATGTTTTATTCAATCCCCTCAGTATCTGCCTGAATTTTTCATCATCATTAATTACCTGGCGGATGATGTGCAACATGTTACCGCCTTTGTAATACATATCACCGCTGCCTTCCTGGTTTACATTGTATGGGCCTATGATAGGTATATCATTCTGAATGTTTTTTCTCGTTCCCTGTACATAAGCGTTGCCGGCTTCTTTGCCGTACCAGTAGTCGGTAAACAAAGTTTCACTGTAGTTTGTAAAGCTTTCATGTATCCACATATCAGCAATATCCTTGCTGGTGATATTATTGGCAAACCATTCGTGGCCGGCTTCATGCACGATAATAAAATCCCATTTCAATCCCCAGCCGCTGCCGCTAAGGTCGGTACCCCGGTAACCATTCTTGTATCCGTTTCCATAAGCAGTTGCGCTTTGGTGCTCCATGCCCAGATGTGGCGCTTCCACCAGCTTAAATCCATCTGCATAAAAAGGATAGGGGCCGAACCAATGTTCAAAAGCCTTCATCATCCGGGTGGCATCTTTAAATTGTTCTTTGGCTTTATCCAGGTTATAATCCAGCACCCAGTAATCCATATCTAATTTTCCCTTTTCACCCTCATACACTTCGCCAAAGTGGACATATTTGCCGATATAAGGAATGATGTTGTAATTATTGATTGGGCTGGTAACGGCCCAGTTGTAAGTATCGGTTCCATCTCCATTGCTTATTTTACCACGAAAGCGACCGTTACCCACACAAACAAGATCATTGGGAATAGTGATATGCATTTCTGCGCTATCCGGCTCATCGGCCTGGTGATCTTTACAGGGATACCAAACGCTGGCACCCAGGCCCTGGCAGGCAATACTTACAAAGGGATTGTTGTTCTTATCTTTCTTCATGATGAGGCCGCCATCCCATGGTGGACGAATGGCGATACGAGGCTTGCCGTGAAAGTAGACGAATATGTAGTTTACAACTCCAACGGGATTATTTATTGTAAAGAAATAAGCATTTCCATCCTTTTTGAAACTTAATTTGCTTTCTTTTGCTCCGGATCCGTTGGATGTTTTGATACTATCCAATATCATCGGCTCCTGTAAATCTATCTGCATTAAACCTTCATTTTTTGAAGATTTAAATTGAATAGCATTGTATCCACCGAGCGAACTATCCTTTAAATTAAACTTTACGTGCAAGTCATACTTTAATACATCCCACCAATCTCTCGTTGGGCCGTAAGTGCCCCGTAATGTATCAGCATGTGTAAAGCCTTTTGATTGCTTTAAAGGTTGAGCCTGGGAAGAAGTAGAAAGTAAAAAGTAAAAAGTAAAAACTGTGAAAGCTTTAATAAGTTGTTTCATGTGTATTTGTATATAAGTGCTAATTTAGATTTCTTTAGAAACACTTATGCACCTTTCATCAAATAAATACTTCAGGCATGTATCTTTTGACTTTTGCCTTTTGACTTTTGCCTTTTGCTTCCTGATTTCCTCCTGCAAAAACCACCAGCACCCAGATAAAAAAATCTTCCATTACAACGAAAGCAGCGGCCTTGCTTCTCTTGATCCGGCATTTGCCAAAAACAAGCAGGTAATGTGGGCTACCCATCAGCTTTACAATACACTTATAGAAATTGACAGCAACCTGCAAATGAAACCCTCACTGGCAAAGCGATGGGAGATTAGTGCCGATAACCTCACGTTTACTTTTTATTTAAGAAAAGGCGTATTTTTTACTGATGACGATTGCTTTAAAAATATTCCCAGGCAATTAGTGGCTGGGGATGTGGTGTACAGTTTTAACCGCATCATTGATAAAAGCACTGCCAGCCCCGGCGCCTGGATATTCAATAACAGGGTTGATAGTGTTGAGCCTTTCAAAGCCATTAATGACACCACCTTTCAGTTAAAACTGCAACGGCCTTTTCAATCCATACTGGGTATTTTAAGTATGCAGTATTGTTCCATTGTCGCACAGGAAGCAGTTGAATGGTATGGCACCGATTTTCGCCGTCACCCTGTTGGTACCGGTCCTTTCAGCTTTGTTGCCTGGGAGGAAGGGCAGGCGCTTATTTTAAAGAAGAATGAAAATTATTTTGAAAGAGATGCTGAAGGAAAACAGTTGCCTTATTTAGATGGCATCAAAGTTTCTTTTTACGACAGCAAGGCAACTGAGTTTTTAGAGTTTCAGCAAAACCGGCTGGATTTTATTGATGATATTGATCCATCTTTTAAAGATGAAGTGCTTACAAAAACCGGCAACCTTAAAAAAACATGGCAAAGTAAAATTGAACTGCAAAAACAACCTTATCTCAATATCGAATACCTCGGCATTTTGGTGGATGCCGAAAATGAACTGGTAAAAAACTCCCCGCTTCGTTTTCAAAAGATACGCCAGGCAATTAATTATGGCTTTAACCGTAAAAAAATGATGCTGTATTTACGCAACAGCATCGGTACTGCTGCCGAAAGTGGTTTTATTCCCGCAGGGCTTCCTTCTTTTGATTCCGTCGCTGTGCAGGGCTATCATTATGATGTTGCCAAGGCAAAACAATTACTAACCGAAGCCGGTTATCCCGATGGAAAAAATCTGCCACCTGTAAAACTCCTCACCATTCCCATTTATGGCGACCTGGGGACCTACATTGCCAACGAACTTTTACAGGTGGGTATAAGAGTGAATGTAGAAGTGATACAAAAGAGTTTATTGCTGGAGCAAACTTCCAAATCGCAGGCGCCCTTCTTCCGCGGAAGCTGGATTGCAGACTATCCTGATGCAGAGAATTACCTGAGTGTGTTTTATGGTAAAAATCCGGCGCCGCCAAATTATACCCGCTACAAAAATCCGGCGTTCGATCAGTTGTATGAACAGGCTTTGTCTGAAACGAATGATTCATTGCGTTATAAACTCTACCAGCAAATGGACAGAATCATCATAAACGATGCACCGGTTGTACCGCTCTGGTATGATATGGCTATACATCTTCTTCATAAAAATATTGCCGGCTTTTATCCCAACAGTTTAAACCTGCTTGAATTGAGGAGAGTTAAAAAATTATAATGCCGCTTTACCGTTAACCACATAGTAACATAGATACATAGAAAAAAAACATAGTTTGCGAAAACTCTTAAAACCCCTTATATGAAATCGTATAAAAAACTATTCACCTTAGCAATTTTATCGGCGTTTGTTTTTGCAGGCATCGCTGCTGTTGAAGAACCGGCAGGAGAATTTAAAAACCTGCAGGTGCTGCCAAAGAACATAACACCCGATTCGCTGGATAAACTGATGGATGGCTATAACAGGGCGCTTGGTGTTGATTGCAAATTCTGCCATGTAAAGGATAAGAACAGTGAAGCGCTGATCATGGAGAAAGATGATAAACCTGAAAAAGAGTTCACCCGCAACATGATGCGGATGACCATGGACATCAACAAAAAGTATTTTAATTTTAATGAAGAAGCAAATGCAAAGCAGGTAGAGGCTGTAACCTGCTACACCTGCCACAAAGGAAATCCAATACCAGAAAAAGAGAAAAAGGCAGTGAATTCACCTTTTAATTTCAAATCAAATTAGTTTTTTTTGAGTTTGCTCTTAAAAACCTTTTCAAACTTCTCAAGTTTAGGCCTAATCACAAACTGGCAATAGCCCTGGCTTGTGTTATTCCGGTAATAATTCTGGTGATAATCCTCTGCTGGGTAAAAAACAGTAAAAGGCTCCAGTGTAGTTACAATTGGTTTATCAAAAGCGCCGCTTTTATCCAGCTCGGTTTTGTATTTGGCAGCTTTGGCTTTTTGTTCATCATTGTGATAAAAAACCACACTGCGGTATTGCGGGCCTGCATCAGCTCCCTGGCGGTTCAATGTTGTTGGGTCGTGCGTTTGCCAGAAAACTTCCAGCAGTTCATCAAAACTTATTTTTTTAGGGTCGTACATAATGTTCAGGCATTCTGCATGGCCGGTAGTTTTGCTGCACACCTGCTCGTACGTAGGGTTGGGGACGGTGCCGCCGCTATAACCACTGGTCACTTTTTCAACACCTTCCAGCTGTTGAAAAATGGCTTCCGTACACCAGAAGCAACCCGTACCGAAAGTAGCTGTATCTAATGAAGCAGTTGAAGTAGCATTTGTCATTCTCTTATTCTCCTTTTTTATTTTTGGGGTATTATTTTTTTGTGCACAGGAGTTTAATCCTGCTAAACTAACTATCGAAATAAATAAAAATCTCAACATGGTCATTATTTTTTCAATTACATACGCAAAGGTAACCGGCGCAGATTGTACAACAAGTTATGGCAACAAAAGTTTAACATTACAGGGTTTCCAACCTTTAAAAGGTTAGAAACCCTTGCAAGAATACTTTAAATTGCAATTATGAGATTCACTTACATTATTGCAGCGGGTTTCTTATTTTCCTGCAATCAAAACAAAGCCATGGAAAAACTTACTGTATATCCCTTTCGCTTAAAACCAGGCCAGGATCTTAAAATCGAAATACAAAACCTGGCAAACGAAAAGCAAATTAAAGCAGGATGGATCAGTACCTGTGTCGGCAGCCTGACAAATTACAAAATAAGATTTGCAAATCAACCCGAAGCCAGCAGCGATACCGGTCATTTTGAAATTGTAAGCCTTACGGGAACCGTTTCTACCAACGGTTCTCACCTCCATATCAGCATCAGCGACAGCACCGGTAAAACCATTGGCGGGCATTTAATGGAAGGCTGCAAAATTTACACTACAGCCGAAATTGTTATCCTCTGTAGTAATGAATTTGTTTTTAAAAGAGAGAAGGATGGAACAACGCCCTGGGAGGAGTTGCAGGTTGAAAAAATAAAAGATTAATTGTGTACGTAAGGAAATTTTTTTATAAAACGTGTCAGCGTTTTATCAATATTATCAAATAAAGGGTATAGAATATTCTCTTTTTGCCTTTTAGTGCTAAATCCATAACTCCTGCTGTTTTGTGTTTTTGTTTCAAAGGCCCAGATGGGTGTTTCCGAAGACTTATCTGTAACCAGCACCTGCATTTTCATTTCCTGTGTTGCCACCTCATTCAGAAAAACGCTGTTGGAAGGGTTAAGCGGATCGAAAAGATCAATTGGGTTCAGCAACGCAGCAACAGCCGGGCTGTTTGGTTGTGCAAATATCACATTGGGTGTAAGCACAGCATCAACACCCAGTATATTCGCCAGTTCGGTACGGCCCATATTATATAAAACCATGTAGCTAATCTTTTTATCCGACAAAATACTGTCTGTAACATCAACATGCTGTATGGTAACTGTAAAAGGTTTGGTATTACTGTAATGGTTAAGCCAGCCATACAAATATTCCTGTAAGCCCGTGGCCATAAAATGCCTTACTTCTGCCAGTTCTTTGTCACTAAACTTTTTCCGGTTCTTATTTCTCAAATCAAAACGAACTTCAAAAGGCAAAATGGCAATTGTTTGGTGGCTTTTTATTTTTGCCTGTGCGCCAGTGGCAGAATTAATGGTACTGGTACATCCTCCAAAAACTAAAAGAAGGGAAATGCAACCAAAT
Organism: Ferruginibacter sp.; assembly: GCA_016786725.1. Classification (GTDB taxonomy): domain Bacteria; phylum Bacteroidota; class Bacteroidia; order Chitinophagales; family Chitinophagaceae; genus Ferruginibacter. Next base: position 6,355 of record JAEUVU010000023.1, read on the forward strand.
AAAGTTTTCATTTAAGCTGATTATTAACCGAAATTAGCGTTTTCAAAACAAGATATAGTGAAATTTTTTCCTGAGTCCGCCCTTGTGCAATTAGAATATGAAAAGGTAAAAACCTTGCTGGCCCTGCATTGCCGTACCGAATTTGCAAAACGAAAAGCCGAACAGCTAAGGCTGCACACCAAAAAGGAATTCATAACAACAGAACTACAGCAGAGCAACGAGTTTAAATTGCTGTTGCAAAGCGGACAGCCTTTTCCAAACGAATTCTCTCATAATATTTCTAAAGAATTAAAGCTGCTCGGCATACCCGGTGCGGTTTTAAGTGGTGATCAGTTTTTACTGATAAGGCGGCTGGCAGAAAACACCAACAACATTTTCCGCTGGTTTGATAATGAACGCCGCACCGCTTACCCTGCCTTAACAAAAGTCATCAACGATTCTTACTACGAAAAAGCAATCGTTGAAATGATAGATGAGATATTAGATGAAACCGGCCATGTAAAAGACAGTGCCAGCGAAGAGTTGGCAGAGATACGTATGAACCTTTACCGCAAGCGAAACGAACTGCGTAAGGTATTCGACAGGATTGTAAGTAAATTGAACAAGCAGGGTTACCTGGCAGATATTGAAGAAAGTTTTTTGAACGGCAGGAGGGTGCTGGCTGTTTTTGCCGAGCAAAAACGCATGATCAAAGGCATTATGCATGGTGAGAGCGACAGCCGCCGAACTACTTTTATTGAGCCAGAAGAAACAACCGAACTCAACAATTCGGTCTTCTCTTTGGAGAACGAGGAGCGGAAAGAAGTGTACAAAATATTGCGAAAACTTACACAGGATTTAAGCATATACGCCACTCTTTTAAAAAATTATCTTGATGTAGCAGGTGAATTTGATTTTATTAGAGCGAAAGCAAAGTTTGCTGTAGATTACAATGGCAATTACCCGGTTGTGATCGATAAGGCACATGTAAGACTGATACAGGCTTATCATCCATTGTTGTACATCTACAACAAAGCCAATAAAAAATCCACTATACCGGTTGACTTAACACTGAATGAAAAGCAACGCATCCTGGTTATCAGCGGGCCCAATGCCGGTGGTAAAACAGTTACCTTAAAAACAGTGGGATTGTTGCAACTGATGCTGCAAAGTGGTTTGCTGGTGCCCGTTCACCCCGATAGTGAGATGGGTATTTTTAAACAGGTCATGATCCATATCGGCGATACGCAAAGCCTGGAATTTGAGTTAAGCACTTATTCATCGCATTTAAAGAACATGAAGCATTTTATGGAAAATGCAAATGGCAAAACCCTGTTTTTTATTGATGAACTGGGCAGCGGCAGCGATCCCAGCCTGGGTGGGGCTTTTGCAGAAGTGATCATGGAAGAACTGGCCATCAAACACAGTTTTGGTATTGTTACCACGCATTACCTCAATTTAAAAGTGATGGCCAACAAGGTTACCGGTATCATCAACGGTGCTATGCAATTTGACGAAAAGAACCTGCTGCCCATGTATAAATTAATTGTTGGCAAACCAGGCAGCAGTTATACCTTTTCAATTGCTGAAAGGATCGGTCTTGAAAAAAGGCTCATCAATAAAGCACGCAAACTGGTAGATGACGATCACTTCAATTTAGATAAACTGCTGAACCGGACAGAACAAGACCTACAGCATATTGACAAAGAAAAATCCGACCTGAAAACTTTACTGAAAGAAAACGAAGCTTTAAAGAAAAAACTGGAAGATGCGCTCGACAAGGAATTGCATAAACAGGAAATGGAAAAGCTGCGCCTGCAGAACCATATTGCTGCCGATAAGATCATTTACCTGAAGGATATGGAGCGTAAGCTGAAAGCCATGGTGATAGAATGGCGCAAGGCCGAAGACAAGGATAAAGTGGTAAAAATGATACATGCCCTGCTTTTTCAGCAAAAAGAAAAGATAACAGCCGAAAAGCAACAGAAAAAACTGAATGAAAAGTTTGAAGAAGTGGGAGGGGAGATCAGCATCGGTGTAAAAGTAAAGATGAAACAGAACCGCCAGGTAGGTATTGTAAAGGAGATTAAAGGCAAGAAAGCCGTGTTACAGGTAGGGGTGATGCCGATTACGGTTGCATTGAAGGATCTGGTGGTGGTAAAGGATAAAGAATTACAATAATCAGTCTGTTTAAGTATTATCTAATGCCCTTTGGGCCGATATTTTGGCAGCAGACAAATCAAACCAAATTGGTTTCAGCCCCATCGGGGCAACATTTTAAATACCGCCCCGTTGGGGCTCTTTCATAATAACAACTCTTTTCTACCAAAATTTCGCCTCAATGAGGCTGGTGTTTTTAAAAATAATTATTCAACACTGGCAACGATTACAAGCTTGGTACATTATTAATTTCCCATTTTTTTTGGAATAAAAACCTCCTGCCCGTACTTTTGCGGCGGAGAGATGGCAGAGCGGTCGAATGCGGCGGTCTTGAAAACCGTTGAAGGGCAACTTTCCGGGGGTTCGAATCCCTCTCTCTCCGCCAAAACTGATTAAGCCTGCTTTTAAAGCAGGCTTTTTTGCACTTTTGTGTGCCGAAGCTTAAGGCTTTACTTCTACTGAAGTGCATTAATCTTCACTAAAAGATTTATTGCAAACTTATTACCGGGTTCCGGTTCCGGTAACTTTTCCCTGTCTTTTTTCGAAGCCGTACAACTCTTCATGCCAAAGTAAATAACCCCTCTCATTACATACCGTTTGGTGGGTATTCTCCCCCCACAAAAAATCAATAATTTTGGGCATTAGATAAATGCTCAAACGGCTAACATGAAAAAAAATATCCTTTGCCTCTTGCCGGTCATGTTCCTTTTCAAGCTAACCTGCGGCCAGCCTGCTGCTGATAAAGAGCAGGTATGGTATTTTGAATACATTATGTCGGTATTAAAAAATGAAATTCAACCAGCCGGTGCCGATAACCCCGGGTTGCAACTGTTGAAAGAAAAAAAATATAAAGAAGCTGCTGAAGTGTACGCAAAGGATAATACCAAACGGGAGTACCGCATCCCGCTGGCCTTTATCCGGTTGTACATCACAAAAGAATACCAGTTAGCCTACGACGATTTTCAATACCTCCGCAATGTGCATCCGGGTCCGTTTTACAGTAAAATGAACTTTGCCCTGGGGCTTTCTTACTTTGGCCTGCAAAAATGGGCATATGCCTATAACCGCCTCATGGGCGACCTTGACCATGCAGATACTATTATCCGCAAACAGGTGGTGGACGCACTGGCAATTGCTATATTCAACCGTTTTGGCAGCCCGGTATCAAAAGAAAGCCTGTTTGCTTCCCACACACTTGCAAAAAAGATAGATTACAACGCCATGCACAATCTAACGGCTGCAGAAAAAGAAGGCTTAATACCACAGTATAAAATATGGTTTGATGAAGCCATAAAAATGAACCCCTATAACCTGCGGGCCTGCATCAACATGGGCGCTGCCTACGATAAAGCTGGTTTTTACCAGAAGGCGCTGGATTATTACATGATGGCAAAGCAGATGGACACGGTGGACCATAAATATTACGATACCTATCCCATTGCCGAAGTAAAAAGGCATATCAATGGAGAAGCAATTACGCCTAACCCGTCTTCCAACTATGGCGGAAGCACAAGGTCAGCCGGAGACCCCATATATTGTAACGTGCCTGTTATAAATGAAAGCTTTCTGATTAAGATGAATAAGCAGATACAGAACGACATCAATAACTGGAACTCTGTAACCAAGTTTGGGCAAATGTACCGGGAAAGCCCGGCTGCATCAACCGCTGCATCGAGGGTTAGCTCATCATACTCAGAAGTATTGAGTTATTGCCTGGGTATTAAGAGCGATGCTGAAAGATTGAAAAGATTATGCGGCGATCCGGCAAAAAATGCTGAATTTGATAAGGTAGCAACCCGGGCCGCAGCATTGATGGACGCAGCAAAGAGTTCAATGGGCAAGTGGGGCAGTACAAGGGATTAATCCCTTTCCATTGCAGTCGGCCTGTTGCAGGTTTTCTTTAACGCTGTTTAACCGCCCGGGTGTGATATCTCCTCAAGCACCGTGGCAATTTCACCAAAATCATCATAAGTGATGAGGTTAAGGCCCAGGGTTTCAAATCCTTTTTCAAACTCCATCTGCTCGTATTCGTATATCCTGTTGAGGATGTTCTGTATCTGGGCGGGCTCCCTGTCGGGCATCTTCATCCGGCCCCTTGGAAATTTATCAAGGTATTTTTCTGCTTTGCTTCTTATCTCATCCAGTTCAGGACTTGGATTGCCGATATTTTTAAACTGCGGTCGGCGCATGAGAATATAATTGTTATTGGGCAGGGGCTGGTTACGGATTGAATCCAGGATGCGCCTGGTATTCCTGTCGGACAATGACTGCCCGATCATCAAACCAGTACTGCTGGTGAGTTGGTTTACCTGCACTACGTTGCCCCAGAAAAAGGGATCCTGAAAAGCCCGGTTGTACTGGTCTTCCGAAAAAATAATGTCGTCGTAATTGATGTTATCGTCCTGGTAGGGTATATATCCATGAACATGGTAAATGGGTATCCTGCCCGGCTTAATCGCATGTTCTTTTTTATAGATAATCTGGAAATTTTCTTCCGATCCGGGATATTTTTTCAGGCCGATCTCTACCAGGTTATCGTAGTTATAGGTTATTACCGAGCGAACGCCTGATACACCGGGTACTGATCTTTTGCAACATGTAACCACCGCATTCAGCGTGGTATTTTGTGATAAAAGCTGGTTCAGCAATTCCTCATCAACCGAATCACCGAAATTTTCTTTGTCAAGGCCCGCATACAGTGTTTTACTCATCATCCCGATAAAATCCTTTCCTTCATACCACTGCTTTATTTTACGGATGATAATATCCAGGGGTTCATTCTTTTGTTTAAGAACCCACTCGGCAAGGGCAAACAGGTAGTTGGGGAACGGTTTCATTTCATAGATATAGGATTCATCATTCAGGGTTGTAAAATACAGAGCCTGCACAAACTCTTCCCAACTGGGCAGTCCGCTTGCCTTGGAAACACCGGCGCCCAGGTAAAGCGACAACCTTCCCTGCATATAAGCGTTTTGCAGGGCTTCTTTGTGACCATTATATTGAATTGCCATAAGCAGCTATTTTATTACAATATAAAAAAATACCTTGATTGTTTCATTTCACCGGGTAAAAATCATGTCTGGGCACTGCAATAAAATATCCCCTTAAAACCAGCCTGATATCAATCAAAAATAACAATGACCTGCATCATCTTTACCGCCTGCATCACCGTTTAATTTTGTAACGGGGATGTGTTTATAGGATCATTTAAAAACAGTTTTATGAAAAAGATACTTGTCACCACCGATTTTTCAGCCATTGCACAAAATGCAGTCAATTATGCTGCAGATATGGCGGTTGCCGTTAAGGCCGACCTGGTGCTGCTGCACATTGTTCAAACACCGGTTACCTACAGCGAAGTGCCGCTTCTTTTAAATGTTGAAGACCTGATGCGTACCGCAGAAAAAGACCTGCAGGATATTAAAGAAAACCTGAAGCATAAAACCGAAAACCGCATCACTATTAATATTGAAACAGGCATCGGTTCCTTTTTTAATGAACTGAAAGATATATGTGAACGCATAAAACCCTATGCCATTGTAATGGGCAGCCAGGGTAAAACAGCCGCAGAGCATTTGTTGTTTGGCTCCCACGCCACCCATGCCATAAGGGAACTGGGATGGCCGGTAATTACCGTACCCCCCACAGTAACATTCTCATCTATAAAAAAAGTGGGGCTGGCTACCGACCTTACCAAAGTGGTGGAAACAACACCAATTGATGAAATTAAAATGCTGGTAAACGATTTCAATGCCGAACTGCATATACTTAACATCGGCAGAAAAGAAGTTTTCAGCGCTGATATCGTTTTTGAATCAGGACTGATGCAGGAGATGACCATGTCAATGAATCCGAAATTTCATTTTATTGCAAAAGAAAATGTGGAGGAAGCTATCATAGAGTTTGTAGATCAGAAAAAGATAGACCTGCTTATTGTGATACCTAAACGACACAACCTGCTTGACAGGCTGGTACACACCAGCCTGAGCAAGGGCCTGGTATTGCACAGCCATATACCTGTAATGGCAGTTCATTAATTGCTTTTATTGCTGCTTAAAATTTTTTGTAAACATCTTCATAAAAAAGGATGCGCCCGGTTGAATCTATACCTGCCGGGTTATACCATACAATTACCGGCATCTGCCCGTTAGCCTTCACTTTTACAGGCGACTGGTTGCGTAAACATCCTTTCTGTTCAAGCGTATCAATGGCAATTTTGTTATGCTGTAAAACAAGGTGGCCTAAATCCATTGGCTTTTGCATACGCATGCAGCCGTGGCTTAAATACCGCCTGCTGAGCATAAAAGCATTTTTGTTGTTGGTATCGTGCAGGTAAACACCAAAAGGGCTTACAAAATTCAACTTCAATAGACCAAGGGCATTATCGCAGCCGGTGCTTTGGCGTATCAGGTACGGAAAATTGCCTGCGCTTAGGGCCCGCCAGTTTACTGTATAAGGGTCAACAATTTTTCCTGCACTGTTCAATACCTGGTAATTACCGGCATCAATATAACCGGGGTTTCTCTTTATGGCCGGCAATAATTCTTTGGTGGCAATGCTGTAAGGCACATGCCAGTATGGGTAAAGAACCACTTCATCAATTTTACTGGCCAGGGTGGGAGTAGGTGTAGATGGCTTGCCAACAACCATACGCATCTCCAGCAATACATTATTGTTGTGATATACTTTAAGGTATGCTGCCGGAATATTTACAACTATCACTGATTGGGTTTGGGTAAGGCAGTTTAGCCATCGGTAATAATTAATAGAAATTTTCAGTTGCTCCAGCCTGGTTTTAATGGGTGTATTCAGTTGCAGCAAAGTGGTGGAGCGGAGAACACCGTCGGCCAAAAGGCAAAACTGGTGCTGTGCTTCCTTTATATTATTTTTAAGGGTACTGTCGGCAATAATATCTGTAGTTGATTTGATGATTCCCAACTGGTACAGTTTAGTCAGTAAGGGTATATTAGCAACGCTTACTTTGGCAGATGTTATTTTTGTTTCCCGGTAACCGGTATCTGAAATCACCCGGTTATACCATTTTATCTTTGCTTCCATTGCTTTTACTTCCGGCAGCAACGGCGCCAGGCTAAAGGCAAAAGCTTCCAAAGTATTGCGGCTGATATTGGCAGCAAGCAGTTCAGCAATATTCGTGCAGCCGGGTTTGTAGTTGAGCCCGTTATAACCCAGTGCAGGGGCTTTATTTCCGTAGGCTATATCATGATACAGGTGCAAAGCGGCATCTGTAAAATATATCTCTGCCAAAACTGAATCTTCATTGCTTTCCAAAATGAAGTTTTTAATACGTAGCTTTTCAAAATGAACAAACTGGTAATCCTTTTCATTGAACCCAAGGCCGTAAGATTGCCTTATTGTATTTAACAGGATGTTGCGATTGACCGGCCCCCCGGGCTTAAACCAAACGGGCTGGTAATTTACGCCGGCATAAAAAGCATTTAACTCTGCTTTGTTAATGTCTTTACCTGCAGCAATATGCTGCTGCAGTTTCTCCGGCGTAATTTGCGAAAAAATTTTACTGCAACAGTGATTCAAGGTCAAAAGCAGCAATGATATTTTAAGTATGGCTTTCTTCACAGTATAATAGATTTTGCAGAAACCCATTTCCGTTATTTTAAAAACCCCGCCACTTTATGGCGGGGCGCTAAACCATACGGGGTATGGCTCACTTTACAGCAATTTGCTTAGCTGTAATTTTTTTGGCTTCAGCTTTGCGGGGTAATGCAATTTTCAAAACACCATCCTGGTACCTGGCCTCAATTTTATCTTTATTGATCTCATCGGGTAAAGTAAAACTGCGGCTGAAAGAAGAATAGCTGTATTCTTTGCGGGTGAACTTTTTCTCCTTTTCTTCCTTGTTTTCTTCTTTTTCAGAACTGATGGTAAGCATATTGCCTTCCACACCAATATTAAAGTCATCCTTTTTCATACCGGGTGCGGCAAGGGCCACTTCGTACTGGTCTTTATGCTCGGTGATGTTTACTGCGGGTACATTCATCAACCGTCCCCACATATCACCGCTGTCATTATCAAACCATTCGTTCCAGGGTTTAAAAAAATCATCAAATACAATTGGCTGCCTGTCAATTGCATTTCTTAATGCTAATTTTCCCATGATAACCTCCTTTTGTTTTTGTTGATCAATTTTTGTTTACACAACAAATCTATACTTCGCATCAGCCGAAAACAAGAACTGCAGTCATTTTTAATTATGAGTTTCGTCAACTATTTCAAAGCAGGAGAGATGCAGTATTTCTCATTTTAACCAATGATGAGCATCATTCTTTTTGCCCGTGGGCTATTATACTTTTAATTACAAAAAAATAATAAACATGAAAAAGTTCCTGGCAGTTTTTGACGGCTATAAATTTTCTAAAAGCACCGCCGATTATGCAGTTCAACTGGCACAGCTTAACAACGCTTATCTTACCGGGGTTTTCCTGGATGAATTTATTTATGGCACTTATGACTGGAATAAAATTTATAAAACATATAAAGATCCGGAAGCTGCCATAAAAAGACTGGAGTTAAAAGATCAGCAAAAGCGTGACAATGCAGTAAAGCTTTTTCAGCATACCTGCAGCAAAGCAGGAATACATTTTAATATACACCGGGATAAAAAAATTGCCATACAGGAACTGAAGCAGGAAAGTATGTTTGCCGACCTGGTGATTATAAGCAGGCATGAAACATTTTCACGGTACAGGGAAAAAGCGCCAACCCGTTTTATAAAAGACCTGCTGGGTGGGGTGCAATGCCCGGTGCTGGTTGTACCAGGCCAGTTTATGCCTCTTGATAAAATTGTAATACTGTACGATGGAAGACCATCATCCCTGCATGCATTAAAGATGTTCAGTTATCTTCTTGAAAATTTAAAACAGTTACCGGTTGAAATATTTACTGTAAATGATTATGCTGAAAACTTTACATTACCTCATAATAAGCTCATGCGTGAATTTACAGGCAGGCATTTTCCGGCTGCAAAAATTACTGTGGTTGATGGCAATGCTGAAGAAATGATCATTAAGCACCTCAGTCATCACCAGCAAAATGTACTGGTAGTGCTGGGGGCATACCAGCGAAGCGAATTATCCCGGTTTTTTAAAATGAGTATGGCTGATTCTTTAATGAAAGGATTGAATACGCCTTTATTTATGGCGCACAGCCGGTAGTATTAAACCACGCCGGTAATGCTGTTTTAAGGCGGGTTTTTATTTTACCTTTGCATCATCAATGAAGCATCTTTCCTCACTCAATAAATATTTCTGGAAATACCGCGGGCATTTTATGCTGGGTTTTGTTTTTGTAGTGCTTACAAACTATTTCCGCATACTTTCTCCGCAGCTTACAGGATACGTAGTTAACACAGTTGTACAGTCAATAAAATCTGCTGATGCAAATGCTTCAGAAATTGCGAAGAACGAAAAAAACTATGATTTTTTAGTAAGGTTTGTTATTGACAAATTCCGGGATAACCCCTCCCACAAAATTCTATTCACAGGTATCACGCTTTTGGTGATAGCCCTTATCAGCGGTTTTTTTATGTTTCTGATGCGGCAAACCATTATTGTAATGAGCCGGCATATTGAATACGACCAGAAGAATGAAATATTTACCCATTATCAGAAACTTGATACAAATTTTTATAAAACACACAGCACCGGCGACCTGATGAACCGTATTGCAGACGATGTAAGCAAGGTTCGCATGTACACAGGCCCGGCGCTCATGTATTTTATAAACCTGGCGGCAGTACTCATCTTCAGTATTTTCTTCATGTTCAAAGCCAATCCAAAGCTCACAATCGTTGCGTTGGCTCCTTTACCGCTGCTGGCTGTTGCCATATATTTTGTAAATACCATCATCAACAGAAAAAGTGAACGTGTTCAGTCTTTATTAAGCGATCTTACCACCAATGCACAAGAATCTTATTCGGGCATACGGGTGATAAAATCATTTGTACAGGAAAAAGCAATGCTGGGCTTTTTTAAAAAAAACAGCGAAGCTTACAGAGATAATGCCTTAAGCCTTGCAAGAACAGAAGCTATTTATTTTCCCAGTATGGCGCTGCTTATTGGTCTCAGCACTTTAATAACCATTATGGTTGGCAGCTTAGATGTGGTAAACAGGGTAGAAGGAGCCAGTGTTGGCCGTATTGCAGAGTTTGTAATGTATATACAGATGCTCACTTTCCCGGTAAGCGCCATCGGCTGGACAGCCAGTATGACCCAGCGTGCCGCCACATCTCAAAAAAGGATCAATGAGTTTTTACATACCGAACCGGACATTAAAAACCAAAAAGAACCTGTAAACAATAAGTTAGAAGGAAATATCACTCTAACCAATGTTGATTTCACTTATCCGCATACCGGTATCAATGCTTTAAAAGATTTTTCGTTGCAGATAAATAGTGGAGAGAAAATTGCCATTGTGGGCAGAACCGGATCGGGCAAATCTACCATAGCGCAGTTACTGCTGCATATGTATGAGCCGCAAAAAGGGATGATTGCTTATGATGGCATACCTGTAAACAAATTTGACATTCATTCACTGCGGAAGCAGATCAGTTATGTGCCACAGGATGTATTTCTGTTCAGTGAAACGGTAAGAAACAATATACGCTTTGGTGTTGAGAATGCCTCTGATGAGGATGTAGTAACTGCAGCAAAACAGGCCAGCATTCACACCGAAATTGAAAGTTTCCAGGAAAGTTATGACACCCTGGTGGGAGAAAGGGGAGTAACATTGAGTGGTGGTCAAAAGCAACGTATTTCCATTGCCCGTGCCTTAATTAAAGATCCCGAAATTGTAATTTTTGATGACTGCCTCAGTGCAGTTGATGCCCGTACCGAAAAAGAGATCATTGGTAACCTCTACCGGTTTTTACAAGGCAGAACAGCTATCATTATTACTCACCGGATCTTTTCATTATTCGACTTTGATAAGATAATCGTACTCGATAGCGGAAAAATAGCAGAACAGGGCACACACAATCATTTATTGGGTTTAAATGGTTATTACGCTGAAATGTATAACAGGCAACAGGAACAGGAAAAAGAACGGTAAAAAGTTCATTCAAATATTACATTGAATATTAAACCCAAATAATCAGCCATATATTTTGTAGAATGGAAAACAATTTTATCTTTGCTTCGCCCAAAAGGGGTTATTTTAAAACTAAAACTACATAAAACAGTGGCGTACGACAACAACGAAAAGAAAATGGATAGTGTTTACAGCAAACGCATCAGGGCCGGAAAACGCAGGACTTACTTTTTTGATGTAAGAGAAACCCGTGGCAACGATTATTATTTAACCATTACAGAAAGCCGCAAGCGGTTTGACAGCGACGGGTATGACAGGCATAAGATCTTTTTATACAAGGAAGATTTCAATAAATTCATTAAAGGGCTTAACGAGGCAGTTGATTATGTGAAAACAGAATTAATGCCTGATTTTGATTTTGACGCTTTTAACCATGATGCTCCTTACGAAGGAGAAGAAGGTGGCCAGAATCATGGATATAACAATGAAGCTGCATCGCCAGCGGCTGAAATTGTGGCTAATGTAACCGAAACACCGGTTGAAAAATTAGCTGCTGAAAACGTTGACACTCCAACTGAGACAAATAGCGGTACTGCTGATAACGGCAGTGCAGAGGTGGCAGAAAAGTGGTAATTTAACATGAACACCAAAACTAATTGCATGATCCTCCCTATACGGGAGGATTTTTTTATAGCTGGTACTCTTTTTGATAACCAGTATAACTGCAAATAATCATTATGATGAAAACAATTCTTCTGGGCCTTTTTTTATCGGGATGTTTTTCAGTTTCGTTTGCACAAAATAATTGTTCAGTAAAAAAAGGAACTGCTTATTACACCAGTTCCATACCCGGTGCACAAATGGCTGATGAGAATGGAAACCCGGTACCGCCAAAACCTGTTATTACCCGTTTTATTTATCTGGAATACAGTGGAATAAAGGTACCGGCAATAAAGTCAGTATCATACAATGGGGTGGAGTTGTCTTTAACTGTTATTTCAGTAAAAGAAAAAACTGCCTTTCCGGATAAAGAACAAAACCCCGGTGAGGTCATTAAAGCAAAAAAAGGCAATTCATTATTAAAGATAGATCTGCAGCCTGAAGAAGGAAAAACTATGCCGGCAACAGGCAGCAAAAGCATCATTGTAAAATATAAAACGTCCGGCAAACTGTGCAGGTTCTATATCTTCAGCGAAAAACGACTTGAAACTTTACCAATGTACTGATCAGCGCATCTGCTTGTAAGCATTTATCAGCCCGTTTGTAGAACTGTCATGCGAAGTAACAGGTTCTTCATCTTCCAGTTCCGGCAAAACCTTGCTGGCTAAGGCTTTCCCAAGTTCAACTCCCCATTGATCAAAACTGTAAATGTTCCAGATAACACCCTGCACAAATATTTTATGTTCGTACAAAGCAGTTAATTGCCCCAGTGTAAAAGGAGTGATTTGTTTTATCAGGAAGGAATTGGTTGGCCGGTTTCCTTCAAAAATCCTGTACGGATTTTCGTGAGTTGTGCCATTCATCAAAGCCTCCGTTTGGGCAAAGAAATTACTTACTAATTTTTGATGATGATCACCGCTAGGGTTGTGGCTGATAGCAGGAGCAATAAAATCACAAGGTATTATCTGGCTTCCCTGGTGTATAAGCTGGTAAAATGCATGCTGACCGTTGGTACCAGGTTCTCCCCAGATAACCGGGCCGGTTGCATAGGCAACTTTTTCTCCATTCCGGTCAACATATTTGCCATTGCTTTCCATATTTCCCTGCTGAAAATAAGCTGCAAAGCGATGCATATATTGATCGTAAGGGAGGATCGCTTCTGTTCTGGTACCAAAAAAATTACCATACCAGATACCGATCAAAGCCATTAACACCGGAATGTTTTTATCAAACGATGTTTCCCTGAAATGAATATCTGTTGTATGGGCACCTTTCAGCAGTTCTTCAAAATGATCGTAGCCAATGGTTAAAGCGATGGATAAACCAATGGCGCTCCATAAACTGTATCTTCCTCCAACCCAATCCCAAAACACGAACATGTTGTTAGGATCAATGCCAAACTTCACCACTTCTTTATCATTTGTACTAAGCGCTGCAAAATGTTTGGCAATATGTTTGTCATCACCCGCCTGTTGCAAAAACCATTGCCTGGCAGTATTTGCATTGGTCATGGTTTCCTGCGTAGTAAAGGTTTTACTGGCAATTAAGAACAGCGTTTCTTCTGCATTCACTTTCTTCAGCGTTTCAACAATATGTGTTCCATCCACATTGCTTACAAAATAAGTTTCTATACCCTCAACCCAATAAGGTTTTAAGGCCTCAGTAACCATCACCGGGCCAAGGTCGCTGCCGCCGATGCCAATGTTTACAATGTATTTTATCTTTTTTCCGGTATAACCCATCCATTCGCCGCTGTGTACATCGGCACAAAACTTCTTCATCTGTTTCTGTACACGTGTTACAGCAGGCATTACATCCACATCATCCGTTAAAACCGGTTTGCCGGAGAAATTACGCAAAGCCGTATGCAGTACAGCACGGTTCTCGGTACCATTTATCTTTTCACCGCTAAACATAGCTTCAATGGCTTCTTTTAGTTTGCAATCCTTAGCCAGTTCCAGTAAAATTTCCACTGTATTTTCGGTGATGATATTTTTTGAATAGTCAAATAATATATCCCCCATCCTGATTGAAAACTTATTAAACCTGTCGGCATCATTAAAAAAAAGGTCTTTCATCTGCACATTTTCAAACAACTGCCTATGCTGTTGTAATGCCTGCCAGGATAGAGTAGTGGTGGGATTTATTTTTGGGAACATTTCTTTAATTAGGAATTAGGAATGAATAATTAGGAATGTGGAGATTACTTTTACAGATCATCATACTCATACAACGGGTCAATATGTGTACCTGCATTCATCTCATAAACCGGCTTAATAATACCGTCGCTTAAGCCATATACCCAGCCATGCAGGTCGGGCCTTTGTTCATTTTTCCAGGCCCGCTGAATGATGGATGTTTTTGCCAGGTTAAAAATCTGCTCCTGCACGTTCAATTCAGTGAGGCGGTTAAATTTTTGCTCTTCGTCTTTTATCTGCTCAAGTTCTTCCCTGTGCAAGCGCTGTACGTCCTTAATATTTCGCAGCCACATATTCAATACAGGTTTAAAATCGGTTTTACTCATAGATGCTTTTATACCGCCACAACCATAATGGCCGCATACAATAACATGTTTAACCTTCAGATGATTCACCGCATAATCCAGCACACTCAACAGGTTTACATCAGTATTGATGACAAGATTGGCCACATTACGATGCACAAATATTTCTCCCGGCTGTGTATTGGTTATCTGGTTGGCAGGCACACGGCTGTCACTGCAGCCGATCCATAAAAACTCCGGAGTTTGAAGACCTGATAGTTTTTTGAAAAAATCGGGGTCGTTGGCAACCATCCGGGCGGCCCATGCCTTATTATCCTGCAACAATTCTTCAAAAGGATGCATAATTTTCATGATTAATTGAGGGATAACGAAGATATACCATGTGAAACAAAAAACGTCCCGTTTTCATCAGGACGTTTTATATTTTAAAGGCGAATTTTATTGAATTTTCGGGATCATACCCCTGATGCCCATATCAATTACCTGGTCACCATTATTGGGATCGTAGGTTCCGTTATGATCAGCATCAATCCACTCAAAACTTTTATTGATGGATAAGGAAACAATTACGTTGATATCAGAAGTTTCGTTACCGGTTACCACCAATGGTGTTAAAAACTGGCCGGTTACAAGGCATGAACCTGCCGGTATTGGCGAAGATGCAAATAGAGGATTTGGAACCGTGGTTGCTCCCGGAGGTGCCTGACCCTGGCTTAAAAAGCCAACACCAAATACTTTTCCCTCTAATGCCCAATAGCCCTGGAGTTTGTTTGCATTAACTGCTACTGTAGAGTCCTTAACCTTATAGCTTCCGAGGTAAGTGTTAAAGCCTATGAATGATGCCAGCGTTGCATCAATGGTTTGACCAAGGGCATTCATATAAATATTATAATTCTGGTAGGCCAGTGAAACCCTGAGCCAGTTATAAGTACCGGCTGCAAAATCCTTGACTGGCACGCTTAAAAAAGTCTGGTTATTGCCTGCAAATTTTGAGTTTGAAAAATCTATTGCTGTAGCGCCACCGGTGGTAACCTGCGGGGCTTTATATAAGATTGCGCCTGCACCCAAAGCAGTAAAAGCAGATGGGGAAAGCTCAACATAATGGGCACTCATCAGGTTAAAACGGGGCGACTGCCCTGCATTGCCTGCAGGCATAGGAGCAGGCTGACCAATGGCATTTAATCTAACCTGGGTAGAGTCGAACTTAAAAATGAAATTGACTTTTGCATTACTGTTGACAGGGGTTGGATCTTCTGCATTTTTCTGACAGGAAGCAAGGAAAAGCATGGCTGAAGCCATGATAAGCATGGAGCGTAGTTTCATGTTTAGTTGTGTTGGTTAGGTAAAGATGGCTGCTATGTAAACATAACGCAGCTATAATATATCAAGTATCTCAAGTAGATTATTTAGCATTTCTTTAGTAAAGTCAAGATGAGTAACCATACGTACCTGGCTTGCTGATATAGGCAGACAAAGAATGTCGTATTTACCCAGTTCTTCACAGAATGTCCTGGCAGTATATGATTCGCCGGTTATTTCAAAAATCACAATATTGGTTTCTACAGGCATTATTTTACCTGTAAAACTCTTTTTGGCCAAGGCGGCTGCTATTTCTTTGGCATGAAGATGATCATCTGCAAGCCGTTCTATATTATTTTCCAATGCATAAATACCGGCAGCAGCTAAATAACCGGCTTGCCGCATACCCCCTCCAAAAACCTTGCGAACACGCCTTGCCTGTTTAATGAAATCAGTTTTGCCCAGAAGCAAACTTCCAACAGGTGTTCCCATTCCTTTACTCAGGCAAATTGATATCGAATCAAAAACTTCACCGTATTGTTTGGTTGTTTCATTTTGTGCAACCAAGGCATTCCAAAGCCTGGCGCCATCCAAATGTAATTTTAGGTTATTATTTAAACAAACCTCTTTAATAGATTCAATTTCAGAAAATTCATAACAGCTCCCGCCTCCACGATTAGCTGTGTTTTCCAGGCTAACTAAATGAGTTCTGGCTTTATGCACATCATCGGGATTGATGGATTCTAAAACCTGTTCAGCCGATATTCTGCCTCTTTCGCCCTCTAATGCTTTTACCTGGCAGCCACTATTAAAAGCAATGCCGCCGCCTTCATAAATGTAAACATGGCTCATTTTATCGCATATCACTTCATCACCCGGTTGTGTATGGCATTTTATAGCAACCTGGTTGGTCATGGTGCCGCTGGGGCAAAACAGTGCTGCTTCCATTCCAAACATTTCAGCCGATATGGCTTCTAATTTATTTACAGAAGGGTCTTCACCAAAAACATCATCGCCAACAGGTGCTTTAAACATGGCTTCCAGCATGGCTGGAGAGGGTTTGGTGAATGTATCGGAGCGTAGGTCTGCTATCATGGAGCAAATATAAGTGCAAGGGGTCATTCCTAATTCCTAATTCTCAATTCCTAATTTTTCCACCTTTCGTCCATTTTTATGCACTTTCTTTATGAATTGCGGCTATTGTTTAGTAACTTTGCACACATTTTTAGCCGGAAAATCAGCCATTAACTACCCGTTTGCAACGTTTTCCCAACAAAATATGTCTATAAAGTGTTCTATTTTAGTAACTAATACAGTACAATGAGGCAACTTAAGATCGCAACGCAGATTACCAACCGTGATTCACAGGCAGTTGAGAAGTATTTACAGGAAATTTCCAAGATCTCAATGATCACTCCCGAAGAGGAGACGATCCTGGCCCAAAAGATCAAAATGGGCGATCAGCGTGCGTTAGACAAATTGGTGCAGGCCAACCTTCGTTTTGTGGTATCTGTGGCTAAGCAGTACCAGCACCAGGGCCTTTCTCTTAGTGATCTGATCAACGAGGGCAACCTCGGCTTAATTAAAGCGGCACAACGCTTCGACGAAACCAAGGGTTTCAAATTCATTTCTTACGCTGTGTGGTGGATTCGCCAGTCTATACTACAGGCGTTGGCAGAGCAGGGCAGATTGGTCCGCCTGCCACAAAACAAAATTGGCACGTACAACAAAGCTAATAAAGCTTACATGGCATTTGAACAGGAGCATGAGCGTGAGCCATCTACTGAAGAATTAGCCGAATTACTGGAGATGAGCGAAACGGAGATCAACAACATCTTCCAAAGCAACACCCGTCATACTTCCCTTGATGCACCCGTGCATGAAGCTGAAGATGTAGCCATGGGCGATCTGCTGAAAGGTGGCGATGAGACCGATGAGGATGTAATGCACGATTCATTGAAAAATGAGATCCGCCGGGTATTAAAATCTTTAAGCCCACGTGAGGCTGAGATCGTGAATGCGTATTTTGGCCTGGATGGCGAAAATGGTGTTACCATTGAGCAGATCGGGCAGAAATACGATCTTACCAAAGAACGCATACGCCAGATAAAGGAAAGGGCTATCAAGCGTTTGCAGAAGGCGAGGTATAGCGGCGCTTTGAAAGCTTATTTGGGATAAGATCGTTACAAAAATTTTCAGGAAATCCTTCTGCCGGAAGCAGGAGGATTTTTTATGCTGAACTTTAAGATTATTGGATTGTTATTAATATTTACAGCATGATGATTGAATTGAAATGATGATCGTTTATTTTTGTAAATAATGAGACAGCTCGCTTTCCTTTTACTTACAAGTATCTTATTCATCTCCTGCGAAAAGGATATCAATTTCGATTTGAAGTATGCCGAACCGGTTGTTGTAGTAGATGCCCAGATTGAGAATGGAGAGGTACCAACGGTGGCATTAAGTAAAAGCCTTAGCTTTTTCAGCAAGATCAATATTGATATCTTGGCCAATTCATTTATTCATAATGCAGAGGTAACCATGAGCAATGGTTCAATTACCCACAAACTCAAAGAATATAATGTACCACTGGGCAATGGTTATTCCATCTACTATTATGGCATTGATTCATCAAACCTGGCAACAGCCTTTGTAGGTGAGTTTAATAAACAATACAACCTTACCATTAAAGTTGATGGGCAAACCTATACTGCCAAAACAACTATACCGGCACTTACAAAAAGGTTCGACAGTATCTGGACAAAGCTTCCTCCGCCAAATGTTGATACCACCAAAAGGGTATTGATGGCAAAGGTTACCGATCCTCCGGGCCTGGGTAATTACATACGGTATTTCACCAAAAAGAACAGCGAACGGTTTTTACCTGCCTTCAATTCTGTTTTTAATGATGAAGTGGTTGATGGCACTACCTACCAGGGCCAGGTTGATCCCGGTGTTGACCGCAACCAGGAATTGCCAACAGGTGATGATAAATTTTTTGCAAGAGGCGATACCATCACTTTTAAATTATCTAATATTGATAAAGCAAGCTTCAACTTCTGGAATACCTGGGAGTTTAACCAGCAAAGCATTGGCAATCCCTTCTCTCAGCCAGGCAAAGTAATTGGCAATATCAGCAACGGTGCATTGGGGGCATTTTGTGGATATGCTTCGCAGGTGGCCACCATTATTGCAAAATAGCAAAACGCTCAAAACAAGTAATGCACGTCTGTTAAAAGATAACCCCTCTTTAAAGCAGATATTCCATTAAATTCGCAGATAGTAAAATTCAGGAGTTATATATGTCATTAGAAAAAGTACATTGTTTAATTATAGGATCGGGGCCGGCAGGCTACACAGCAGCTATTTATGCATCAAGGGCAGGTTTGAACCCTGTTCTTTACCAGGGCATTCAGCCCGGCGGACAGCTGACCATTACAACCGAAGTAGAAAATTATCCGGGTTATCCCGAAGGGATTCAAGGGCCGGAAATGATGATACATTTTGAAAACCAGGCAAAGCGCATGGGTGCTGATATCCGTTATGGACTTGCAACCAAAGTTGATTTTTCTTCAAGACCATTAAAAGTAGAGATTGATGAAGAGAAATGGATAGAAACTGATGCATTGATCATCTCAACCGGTGCATCAGCAAAATGGTTGGGCATTGAAAGTGAACAAAGATTGAATGGCTATGGTGTTAGTGCCTGTGCCGTATGCGATGGATTTTTCTTTAAAGGAAAAGAAGTAGCCATAGTTGGTGCCGGAGATACTGCAGCAGAAGAAGCGCTTTATCTGTCTAAAATATGCAGCCAGGTACACATGATCGTTCGCAGGCACGAAATGCGTGCAAGCAAAGTAATGCAGGAAAGGGTTTTAAATACACACAACATCAAAGTTTACTGGAACAGTGAAACAGATGAAATACTGGGCGAAACCAAAACCGAAGGAGTACGGATAAAAAATAACCAAACAGGAGAGAAGCAGGAGATACCGGTAAGCGCATTCTTTGTTGCCATCGGGCATCAACCCAACTCAGGTATTTTTAACGGGCTGATAGATATGGATGAAGCCGGCTATATAAAAACCATACCGGGCACATCTAAAACTAATGTAGAAGGTGTATTTGCCGCAGGCGATGTACAGGACAAAATATACAGGCAGGCGGTAACAGCAGCAGGAAGCGGATGTATGGCAGCGCTGGATGCAGAGCGGTACTTGAGTGAAAAAGGACTTCACTAAAAATTACGAATTAGGAATTAGGAATTTTGAAGCTTTCAATTCCTAATTCCTAATTCTCAACTCCTAATTGAATTCAATGTTTACCATTACCCTCCATAACCTCATTTTTCATTCCTTTCATGGTGTGTATGAAGAGGAGGCGATATTGGGAACTACATTTGAAGTAAATGCTTCCGTTTCTTTTAACCCGGATGAAGCCGTAACGCATTTGCATCAGACAATCAATTACGTTACCATTTTTGAAATTATAAAAAGCCGGATGCAGATTGCTACACCATTGCTTGAAACATTGGTACAGGATTTGACCGGAGAGATAAAAAAAATGGATGACAGGGTCAAGTCTGTCTGGGTTTCTGTGGAGAAGAAAAATCCACCCATTTCAAATATGGAAGGTTCAGTGAGCGTTCAATACAAAAAAGATTTTTAAGTTTGAAATTCGTACTAAGCATCCTGGTTTATCTGTTACCTGTAGTAAACATTTGTGCACAGGATGTTCATGTATTGCTTAATGAAGCCAACCGGCTTGAATATGTGCCTGATGAAAAAGCCTCGTTCAAAAAATATACGGAAGTATTAAAGATCAGTCCCGGCAATATTTTCGCCCTCAACAAATGCAGCGAATTATGCAGCCGTATTGGCCAGCGTGAAATTACCAATACCAAATTAAGAAGCGATTATTACAAAGCTGCAGTTGCCTATGCACAGGCTGCTCTGAAGATAGACCCGAAAAATTCTGAAGCCAACTGTGTGATGGCTATTGCGCTGGGGCGTTCATCTATGAGCAAAAGCGGCAGGGATAAAATTGACAATGCCAGGGAAGTAAAGAAATATGTTGATGCAGCCATAGCCGGAGACCCCAAAAATTTTAAAGCATGGCATGTGTTGGGCAGGTGGCAGTATGAGATCAGCAACCTTAATGCTCTTGAAAGAGGCATTGTAAAAGTTTTGTACGGGGCATTACCTCCTGCAACTATAAGTCAATCCATTGTATCATTTGAAAAGGCCCGTGTACTTAGGCCCGAATTCTTACTCAATTATTATGAAATGGCGAGAGCATACGATGATAATGATAACAGGGCCAAGGCAATTGCCTATCTCAAATTGATGATAACGCTTCCCAACCAGACGGAAGATGACCCAGCCATAAAAAACAGGGCGAAAGCCTTGTTAAAGGATTGGGAATAATACCACACATCACATCAGGTCATTTTCTCTTGCTTTAATTAACTTAACTTCGGCATTAAAATTAAGTTTATGACAAGAATAATAAGCAGCTTTTTACTGCTCATTTCAGCAATTGCCGTGCAGGCACAGGACGAAAACAAAATAGAATCAAAGTATGATCCTCATGCTTTGTTTGGCCCTTCCTTTTATACATCAACCGGTACCATCAGCCGTGCTGCCACCGGTGAGCCGAATGTGGGATACTGGCAAAATAAAGCCGATTACCAGATCAACGCATCATTAAATGATGTTACCAATGTGATCACAGGTTCAGTTATCATCACTTATAAAAACAACAGTCCTCATGCATTGCCGTTTTTATGGCTGCAGTTAGATCAAAACCTTTTTAATAAAGAAAGCCGTGGACAGGCACGTATGCCGCTTGGCGGCCGCAGCCGTTATGGCGACAGCAAAAGCAGTTTCAACGGCGGTTATAATATCAGTTCGGTAAAACTGGTGAATGAAAATACTGCCGCCAATTTCATCATTACCGATACCAGGATGCAGATACGCCTGCCAAAGGCTGTAAAACCCGGCGGCGATGTGATCAAAATAAAAATTGATTTCTCTTTTACCTTACCTGAGTACGGTGCCGACAGGTGCGGTATTTTAAAAACCAGGAACGGAAATATTTTTGCCGTAGCACAGTGGTATCCACGTATGTGTGTGTTTGATGATGTGGAAGGATGGAACACAGCGCCATACCTTGGCCCCAGTGAATTTTATTTAGAGTATGGTGATTTTGATGTAAACATTTCCGCACCTGCAAGCCACATAGTTGTTTGCAGCGGCGAGCTGCTTAATGAATCAGAAGTATTAACTGCCACGCAGCTGAGCCGCATGGCGCAAGCCAGAAAAAGTAATAAAACAGTAATGATACGCACCGAAGCGGAAGTTACCGACCCTGCATCAAGGCCAAAATCGGCTACACTTACCTGGCATTATAAAATCAACAATGCACGTGATGTGGCCTGGGCCAGCAGCAAAAGTTTTATATGGGATGCGGCAAAAATAAACCTGCCCAGCGGTAAAACATCATTGGCCATTAGTGCATACCCGGTTGAAAGCAGCGGGCAAAAAGGCTGGAGCCGCTCCACCGAATATACCAAAGCAAGCATTGAAAATTACAGTAAACGCTGGTTTGAATACCCTTATCCTGCGGCAGTAAATGTGGCAACCAATATTGGCGGTATGGAGTATCCGGGCATTGTTTTTTGCGGATATAAAGCTGAAAAGGAAGATCTTTTTGGTGTTACCGATCATGAATTCGGGCATACCTGGTTCCCCATGATTGTTGGCAGTAATGAACGCAAATACGGGTGGATGGATGAAGGCTTCAACACTTTTATTAATTCACTGGCCGATGATGACTTTAACAACGGCGAGTACAAAAGCCAGCCGCAAACCATGGACAATGTTACCGGATATTTATTCGGCGCCAGAACAGAAACCATCATGCTTACGCCCGATGCCATGAAGGAACAAAATATTGGGCTGGCCCTGTATTATAAACCGGGCATTGGTTTGGAGATACTGCGTAACGAAATACTGGGCCCCGACCGTTTTGATTACGCCTTTAGAGAATACATCAGGCGGTGGGCATACAAGCACCCGACACCAACAGATTTTTTCCGCAGCATGGATAATGCAGCAGGCGAAAACCTCAGCTGGTTCTGGAAAGGCTGGTTTGTGGAAAGTTATAAACTTGATCAATCCATCGTATCGGTAAAATATGAGAACAGCAGGCCTGCCGATGGGGCAGTGGTTACTATTGCCAACCTCGACCAGATGGCAATGCCGGTTAACATAAGTTACGAAACAAAAAGCGGCACAAAGGGATTGATAAAATTACCTGTAGAAGTGTGGAACAATACCAATACCTGGAAGGTAAAACTGCCAACAACAGAAGAACTGCAAAGGGTAGAACTGGATGAAGCCAAAGTTTTTCCGGATATGAATTTTGGAAACAACGTTTGGCGGGGGAATTGATTATAAGCATGGGTAGATATACAGAGCCAGGTTTTATACCTGGCTTTTTTATTTTAGGCTCTACGTTTTATGCTGATTATCAAAATACAGATGTACCAGAAGATGTGTATATTTATGGGTTGGCTGTCATTTTATGGAAACATTCCGTTCAACGATAATCATAATATTTTTTGCAGCATTTACTTCTTGTAACAACTCAAACAGTACAGACAAAGCAATTGCTACACCCGATAAAGTATTAGTTTATGCAAAAGAACCTAATGATAGTAGTGACTACAAACTTTTAAAATACGATTTCTACCTAAGCAAAGGTGGGCAGCTTTGTGAAAGAAAACTTGCAGATGCAATGGAAAGTTCCTGCAATTGCACTTTTGAAGTTTATTATGACAGCAGTTTTTCAATTTATACAGGCGATAGTACAATAAAAAAACCACTTAACACCATAGTTGACATCAATTCATTTGTTTGGCTTGACTCAACTGAATATTCTAAAGACAAAAACAAAGTATTTTATTTTCACGGCAATTCAGATGGCGGAAACAGAGTTATTGTTGATAAAGCCGACCCTTTGACTTTTAAACGACTTTGTGAGTATCGTTGGGGCATTGACAAAAACTATGTCTTCTACAAAGGCGACATAGTTCAGGGAGTTAACTTAAAACATCTTCAAGTTCTCTATCCACCCGACACATCATACCATTTCATTGATTATATAAAAGATGATAAAAACGTTTTCTACGAAACTGCAATTGTAAAAGGTGCGGACGCCAAAACATTTAAAGTAGTTAGCGGACACAAATGGGAAGCGGAAGATAAAAATTATAAGTATGAGACAGGGAGACGGAAAGAGTAAAAACGAACTGCCAACATTGGGTTTTCTGCAAGCTGGGCATAACCGGCAAACATCAGCAAATTGTAAATCGAGGCTGTGTTAGGGCTGGATAAACAACTTTCAACTTTAGTTCTTAAATACAACCCTATGCCGAAGGAAAAACCTGTCATGCCGCAAAGAAAATCTTTGATGCCGGAGGAAAAACCTGTCATGCCCCAGGATATGTTTACCGGCAATTTAAAATACTGTAAACCGGTTCATTCCCTTTGTATGAAACAACTGTAACCAGTTTTTTAAAATGCCCGCTGTTTTCCAGCCTCAGCAAACAAACACCGGTATTGTATTTTTCCAGTATAAATGCCAGCGCCATTTCATCAGTACATTGGTATTTAAATTTCATCTCACGGGCTTCATCTGTAATACCAACAGAAAAGCCGGAAGGGCCGTCAGCAAAAGCAGGTAGCTGTGGGGGATGTATTTCAATAAATGTAAGAGCAGCCGAAATATCTGTAACCAGTAAGGCATAAATATTTTCATTGATGGTTACCACAAACCTTGTTTTATAAGCCGGGTTGTTTTTACACATCCTTATCAATCCGTAAAAATCGCCGGCATCTGGCGGCAGGTTGTTGGGATGATTGTGCAGGTCGGCAAAGGCATTTGATATAACAGGAACTTTGCCACTGATTGCCCCTCCGCCTGAGATAGATGATGCAATAAGATTTCCTTCAGCATCTTTACCAAAGCTGATGCAATGCTCATTTTGGTCTGATGCATAAGAGGCTTTAATGTTTAGCAATGCAAAATGAAACAGGCTGTCTTTTGCAAATTGGGTTGCCGCTGCAGTACCTGCTTTTGCTTCTTCACAAGGATCAACTTTACAAACCAAAGTTGTATTAACAGGATGCAGGCCTGAAATGATATGAAAAACAAAAGGAAGAATGATCATCATGAAAGTACATTTACCGGATGATGGTTACATAACCTGTAACAGGGTCTCTGCCGCTGCCGGGTTCAATAACATAGTAGTATGTATCCATGGGCAAGTCCTTGCCTTTATACCTTCCGTCCCAGGCCACGTAACGGCCGCGGCATTCAAAAACCTTTTGCCCTGCACGGGTAAAAACCTGTGTGTGCTGGTTTATGTATTCATCTAAGTATTGTATCTCCCACAAATCATTGATACGGTCGTTATTGGGCGAAAAGGTATTGGGTATCCTGGGTATCTTCAGCACATTTACAAACATATCATCAGTAACCAGGCAGCCCCCTTTGCCGGTTACAGTAAGGGTGTACAGTATATCAAACTTTACATCTACACATTTGGGTGTAAGCAGGCCGGGGTTGTTGAGGTATTGAGAAGGGCTCCATAAATATTTAAGCTCATTACCGGTTGCGGCAGCATTAATGGTGATGTTTCCTCCTTCCAGCACAACCCTGTCGGGCCCGGCATCGGCCGTGGGATAGGGGTTAACGGTTATGAACTTGCTTAGTGTTTCTGATTTGCAGCCAAAACTGTTTTGTGTAGAAAGGCTTACTGTGTAGGTTTGAGGAGCTGAGTAAATATGCAGCACGTTTTGTGTGTTTCTGGTACGTCCGTCGCCCAGTTCCCAGTTCCATTGCACAGTAGGGCCGTCCATGCTGTTGGTTGAATCGGTGAGATATACAGCATCGCCCAGGCAGATATCTTTTTTACTGATACCAAAATTTACCAGAGGCTGCGGGTGGATGGTGTTTACCAGCATGGTAGTATCTTTTACACATCCACCATTACTGGTTACCCGCAAGTTTACATTAAAAGGGCCGGTGCCGGTGTAAATATGTGTGGGTGATTTTAATGTTGAAAAATTATTACCGCCGCTGATTGCATCGTCAAAATTCCACCAATATTGAAATGCATTTTCTGAACCGTCGGAA
Organism: Ferruginibacter sp.; assembly: GCA_016786725.1. Lineage (GTDB taxonomy): Bacteria > Bacteroidota > Bacteroidia > Chitinophagales > Chitinophagaceae > Ferruginibacter. The sequence goes on from JAEUVU010000023.1 coordinate 32,222, forward strand.
ATAACAGAGAGGTTAGCAAATGTGACTGAACCGTCCGGCAGACAAACTGTATCGGAGAAAGCAAAATCCGGAACAGGTTTAGGCAATACTTCAAAGGGGATAGTTATGCCTGCAACAGAAGGTGTATCACATTCGCTTAACAAGGTATTACCATCGCTGCCCACTCTTAATACCACCTGAAAATTGCCCGGTTGCAATAATGCAGAATTAAACCGCAGCACAATCTTGTTTGTGAGGCCATTTACACAATGTAAACCAGCTGCATTGCTGATATTAACGGGATAAGTTCCTGTAATAAAAAAATCGCTGCCGTTAGGGGCTACAGAACTGCATTTAATTGTTTCAGGAAAAGAAATGATAACCGAATCGGTACTGCACTTATTATTGGTAAGGCTTTCAAACGGTACCGGTGCAGGTGATAAAACAGTAAAGGGAATACTCTCTCCATCCGGTATTTCATTATTGCATAAATCTGTAAGGGTATTGTTGTCGCCGGGGCTGGGAATTTTTTGGGCAATTAAATTGTAATTGCCGAGTGGCAGTGGAGCACTAAAAGTAATAAGCACCGAGTCCATCACATCAAAAGCATTGGTGCAGCCAAAACCAACGGCACTGGTAATGGTAATACCAGGAGGCTGAGGGCTAATTCTAAAGTCGGTGCCATTGGCCATCAGGCTGCTGCATTTCATTCGCTTATTCAGTCTTACCAGTATTTTGCTTCCATCGCATGTTGCACGGCTTGCCGTAAACATGTGCGGGGGTATAGTATCAGTTATTACAGCCGTATTACCAGGGCCACCAAAAGAAAGATCGTAACCAAACTGTGTATCTTCAAAATGGCTTACCAATAAAAGATAATTATGGCCTGCTATCAGGTCGGGCATACGGGTAAACCGGTTTTGAAATTGTCCTTCACATTCAATCAGGTTAACTCCGCCAGAGTCTTCGCAGGCGCCGGTAACACCACCCACACCCGACCAACTGCATACAACAAAAGTGCTGGTATCCGTGTAAACGTCTTGCGGATTTTTTCCGGTTACATCAAATATCTGCCAGTCGTAATCTTCCCAAAGAACGGTAGGTTTAATAAAAAAGGCAAGTTTGCCACTTTGAAAGCAGGTGAATTTGTACCAAAAGGGATTTTTATCGGTGTACTGGATACCAAACGTGCAAAGCGAAATTACCTGCCTTTGTCCGCAAATGGGTACTGTATCCATATGAAAAACAGCAGTGCCGCAAACAGGGAAAGCCGTTTCGGGGTTTTGGCCCAATGTAGTGCAGGGTATAGCTTGTGCATACGACTTTACCGAAATGAATAACAGGAGGAATAAGAATATGAAAAACCTGTTAAGCAGCATAACTTTAATTATTATTACTGCAAGATTGTGCCTGTAAATTAAATGATGCCTTGCAGTAGCTTTAACTTTTGAACAGAACCAACAAGTTACCTAATTTTTCTTTTAATTGTTTACGGTGTACGATAAAGTCTAAAAATCCATGCTCCAGTAAAAATTCGCTGCGCTGAAAACCTTCGGGCAGGTCTTTTTTAATGGTTTCTTTAATTACACGTGGACCTGCAAAACCAATCAGGGCATCAGGTTCGGCACAGATCACATCACCCAGCATGGCAAAGGAAGCTGTGGTGCCGCCAAAAGTAGGATCGGTACAGAGAGATATATAGGGTATTTTTTTATCGCTGAGTTGCGATAGCTTTCCGGAAGTTTTTGCAAGCTGCATCAAAGAAAAAGCGCTTTCCATCATACGGGCGCCGCCACTTTTATTGATGATCATAAAGGGGATATTATGTTCCATGCAATAATCGCAGGCACGGCTTATTTTTTCGCCCATTACACTGCCCAGGCTGCCGCCAATGAATTCAAAATCCATGCAGGCCACAACAAGGTCGTTGCCATTTATTTTTCCGTGAGCTACAGTGATGGAGTCGTGGATACCGGTTTTGGCATAGGTTTCTTCCAGTCGCTTGCCATAAGGTTTCAGGTCAACAAACTCCAGGTAATCCTTTGAAATGATGTTGCCAAAAAGTTCTGTGTACTGGTTGTCATCAAACAATATCTCAAAGTATTCGTCGCTGCCAATGCGATGATGGTATTCGCATTTAGGGCAAACAAATTTATTTTCTGCCAGTTCAGATACCGTACAGGTGTATTTACACGATGGGCATTTTGACCAAAGGCCTTCCGGGGCATCCTTTTTATCTTTGGTAGAGGTAAGAATGCCTTTTTTCATGCGCTTAAACCAACTGGCTTTGTTCTCTTCGCCGGTTGCCTGTTCGCCGGCAAGGCTGGCATCAAAATCTTCTTCTTTCTTCATAAAATCGTTTAAAACGTTTAAGTCGTTTAAAACGTTTAAGTCGTTAAAGTGTTTGAACCGTTCAAACCATTAAACCATTAAACCTTTAAACCTTTTATGCAATGGTGATACTCTCATCCAGATAAACATCCTGAATGGTATTCAGCAATTCAACGCCCTCTGCCATTGGTTTTTGAAAAGCCTTGCGTCCGCTTATCAATCCCATACCACCTGCACGCTTATTGATAACAGCTGTTGTAACTGCTTCTGCCAGGTCGGTAGCACCCTTACTTTCGCCGCCGCTGTTGATCAATCCAACACGGCCCATGTAGCAATTGGCTACCTGGTAGCGGGCAAGATCAATAGGGTTATCGGTAGTTAATGTTGAATAAACAAGCGGAGATGTTTTACCATGTTTGGTTGCATTGTATCCGCCATTATTGGTAGGTAATTTTTGTTTGATGATATCTGCCTGTATAGTTACGCCCAGGTGGTTTGCCTGACCGGTAAGATCGGCTGATGCATGATAATCTACACCATCAACTTTAAAACCATTGTTACGTGTGTAGCACCACAATACGGTTGCCATGCCCAACTCATGTGCCATTTCAAATGCAGTTGCTACTTCCTGTATCTGGCGTGTGCTTTCTGCGCTGCCAAAATAAATAGTAGCGCCTACAGAAGTTGCCCCCATGTTCCAGGCATCTTTTATCTGGCCAAACATTACCTGGTCGAATTTATTGGGAAGGCTTAGAAATTCGTTGTGGTTTATTTTAACCATCATTGGTATTTTGTGAGCATATTTGCGGCTCACAATGCCCAGCACACCGTAGGTTGATGCAACTGCATTACAACCACCTTCTATGGCCAGCTTTACAATATTTTCAGGGTCGAAATATATTGGATTAGGTGCAAAAGAAGCGCCTGCGCTGTGTTCAATACCCTGGTCAACCGGCAGTATAGATACATAGCCTGTACCACCGAGGCGGCCATGGTTTAACATACTTTGTAAACTCTTTAATGTTTGATTATTCCTGTTGCTCAGTCTCCAGGTTTCATCCACATGATTGGGGCCGGGGATGTGTATATCAGTTTTTTTAATTCCATTACAAACGTGGCTCAATAATCCATCAGCCTGATCTCCTAACAATTCTGCAATTTTCTTATTTGACATATTAGTTTGGTTTTTGGCAAATTTAATTAAAAACCATTGAAATTGAAGTGCATCCTAAATTTAGTTAACCGATGCTTTCTATCAGTTTTTTAAAATATCCGGGCGACTTTAAAAGCCTGCTTCCATACCAGCTGAAATATTCCCCATCTGCCAATATTATTTTTGTACCTGGCAGTTGTTTACTTAGCTCCTCAATATGTTTTTGTTTAAAAGGGTAGGGTTCAGAGGAGAGCAGGAGCAGTTGGCAGTTGGCAGCTTGTAATTGAGCAATACTAATTTCGGGATACCTCTTTTTACCTGTGAAGATGTTCTCAAAGCCGCAATGCTGCATCATACTGTTTACAAAAGTATCGCCGCCAACTGCCATGTAAGGTTTTTGCCAGATCAAATAGGCAGTTTTGAGCTTGTAGTTTTGCGTTGGGTGTTTTTCCAGAGCGCCAAAGCTTTCTTTTATTGAGATAGCTAAATTTTTTGCCTCGGTTTGTTTGCCTGTTAAGGCTCCAATATCTTCAATCATCTGTATTGCATCCCCAAGATCATTTACATCTGTTAACCAAACGGGGTAATGCTGTGCAAGTTCCTCTACCTGTTCTTTTACATTTTCTTCTTTATTGGCAATGATAAGATCAGGTATTAGTTCTTTTACTTTAGCTAGATTTATTGTTTTTGTACCTCCAACTCTTTGTTTTGTTTTAAACCAGCTTTGGGGATGTACACAAAATTTTGTGATGCCGACTGTTTCAGTTTCCAAACCAAGATCATACAACAATTCTGTTTGTGAAGGAACCAATGAAATAATTCTTTTGGGGAGACAGGGGAGATCGGTTGGCTGAAGTAATATCATTGCCAAAAGTAGCTAATATTAAAAATGGAAAAATAAAAAAACTTCCACAAAAACCTGTCGTTATAAGGTGTCTGTGGAAGTTCGATTTCTTAACCAGCCAAGCACGAGCCGGTTCTTTCAGGATCAGAGGATTTGCTTTTCAAAGGGGGTTACCTTATATAGCTTGTCCGTAATAACTTATCCTGGTTTCAGTGTACGTGTTCTTCAATTTCGCCATCATCGCTTTTTACGGCATAGGCAGGATATTGGTTTTTCTTCGGTTTTTCGACCATCATCGCCTTTTACAGCATAGGTCAGGATATTGGTTTTTTTCGGTTTTGCCATCATCGCTTTTTACAGCATAGGCAGGATATTGGTTTTTTTGGTCTTAAATGTTTCATTATTACTTTTAGACCGTTTTGGTTTTTCAACAGGACAAAGATCTTAAGCGTCTATATTGGTTGTTTCAGTTTAATTTAAATAGAAGTTGACTGATATTGGATTGTTTTTCGGTTTTTCACAAACATTGGGTTGAGTTCTTTGGTTTTATCAGGATTTTGGATAATGATTGATATTTAATTCCTATCAATCAACTTCTGACACAAAGATGCAACAGTTTAACATTCTTTTATAGAGCGATATTGCCCTTTTTTCGGGCTTCTGTAATTACTGCCGCAGTCGTAATATACCCCAAACAGGGTAAGAAAAGTTACGTTTTGGAGAATCGTAAAAATACGTATTTGGCATGAGTATATTTCAATATACAAACACGGCCTTTTGCACTAAAAGCAGACCGGTATTGATTCTCAGGCATTCGTAAATTACCTCTTCAATTATTTGGTAAGGCTTTGAATAATGTCGTATTTGGTAACAATGTGAAAACTGCCGCTTTCATCCCTGCTTAAAACAGCCCCGTTTTCTTTGGTGATAAAGCTGCTTAAACGCTCAACCGGTGTTTCAAAAGCTACTTCAGGATAGGCTTTTTCCATTACCGAGCCCACAGTTTGAGTTTTAATGTCGGGGTTACTTAATATTTTATTGAATAAACCGTTGGCAGATATAGCGCCAATACTGGTTTCACCATCCATTACAGGTATATTTTCAATATCGTATTTACGCATCAGTTCAATAGCTTCGGCCACTGTATTTTCTTTACCGAGGTTAATGAGGCGCTGCTTTCCGCGGCCTGCAACCAGGTCTTTAAAAGTTTTTACATCTAAAAAACCTCTTTCAAGCATCCATTCATCGTTGTAAACCTTGCCTACATAACGGCTTCCATGATCGTGAAATATCAACACCACCACATCGTCTTTTTTAAGCTGGTCTTTTAACTGCAGCATGCCCTGTAAAACACTACCGGCACTGTATCCGCAAAACAAGCCTTCTTCCTTTGCAATACGGCGGGCCATTACTGCGCCATCTTTATCGGTTACTTTTGTAAACTCATCAATCACACTCATATCGTAGTTGGCCGGCACAAAATCTTCGCCAAAACCCTCGCTGATATACGGATAAACCTCCTTTGGATCCAGCTCACCCGTTTCAAAATATTTTTTCAGCAAAGACCCATAACTATCAATGGCCCATACTTTTATATTGGGATTTTTTTCTTTCAAATACTTACCTGTACCTACAATTGTACCACCAGTACCGGTTGCTACAACCAGGTGCGTTACTTTGCCTTCTGTTTGCTCCCAAATCTCAGGGCCGGTTTGTTCGTAGTGTGCAAGGCGGTTTGCAAGATTATCATATTGGTTGACGTACCAGCTATTAGGAACCTCTGTTGCAAGGCGTTTTGATACTGAATAATAACTGCGGGGGTCTTCAGGCTCCACATTGGTTGGGCAAACAATCACTTCGGCACCCACCGCCTTTAAAATATCTGCTTTTTCTTTTGATTGCTTATCAGTAGTTGTAAAAATGCATTTGTAGCCTTTTACACAGGCTGCCAAGGCAAGCCCCATACCAGTGTTTCCGCTTGTACCCTCTATAATTGTTCCGCCTGGCTTTATTTTTCCTTCCTGCTCGGCCACTTCAAGCATTTTTAAAGCCATGCGGTCTTTAATTGAATTACCGGGATTGAAGTACTCAACCTTTGCAAGAACAGTGCAGGGAAGATCTTTGGTGATTTTATTTAGTTTGATAAGAGGAGTATTACCTATAGTTTCAAGTACATTATTTAGCCACATACAGAATCGTTATTTGCGGCAAAGGTAATTTTTTTAGGCTAAGAGGCGGAAGCTTTTTAAAAGGTGCTACAGGTGTTGAATTAATTTAACGGGATAAGTAAAAGAGGCGGCCTTTAAAGGCCACATCTTTGCAAAAATTTATTATTGGTTATTATTTTTTAACGATAGTTATTTCTACTCTTCTGTTTCGCCATTGCTGATTTTCGTCAAGAGGCATGGTATCCCCATAAAATGCAGTGGTAATTTTTTCGGCCGGTATATTGTAGGTCAACAGGTAATCCCTCGTTATATTCGCTCTTTCTTCTGAAATCTGCATATTTACTGCAGCCGTACCTGTATTATCAGAATGTCCTGCTATATTTACTCCAAGCGAATTGTCTGCTTTCAATATAGCCACTATGCCCTGCAGTGCTTTAAAAGCCTCAGAAAGCAAAATGGCCCTGTCAAGATCAAAATATATCCGGTAGGTCATTGAATCTACAGAAACGGAAGCCAGGTCTCCTCCTTCGATATACGGGAAGGGGCAGCCGTTGTTTTCTTTACTGCCGGCTACGTCGGCGCATTTATCATATACATCTGCCAGGCCATCATTATCCCTGTCTGACTCTTCCCTGATAACAGGTAATTGACGGGAAGTTTTTTCCGTTTTTTTGCCTTTTTCTGCTTTTATTTTGTAAGCAATTTTTAATGTCGTGGTATAGAACCCGTCCTTATTATCGGGATCCCCCCTTTTAAGGGCACGGTTGGCAGGATAGGAACCATTACCACGCCAGGTAAATTTAGACGTTTGCGGATTCCGGGCATCCAGCAGCGCCTTATCCGGATAAAAGCCTGACACGTCATCCAGGTAATCGGTTGACGTAAACCGGTAATTGAACTCCGACAGCAATATCAAACGGTTACTAACGGCATATTTAAATCCAACACCCAACGGGTATTCAATAGCCATGGTGCTGTAAAGGCCCGGGTAACCGGTAAGGCCCTGCCCTTCGGTACCCAGCCCACGTAGTGCGAATGTGCCATCCGGGCCATAGCTGGCATGTGGATTAAAATTAAAAGCGCCGATACCGGCAAAAAGGTAAGGGCTAAACTTATGGCGGTTCAGGTTTACAAAACTGAATTCTGCGGCCAGCGAGAATTCAATAATTTTTGATTTGAAACTTAAATTTCTTTCGGGATGGGCGCCACCCGCTTTGCTGTCGTAACCCTGTACATTGTGCAAACCTATGTCGAACCGGGCATTTAAAAGCGGGGCAATGGCATAGCTCAAACCGAGGCTGCCTGCATAACTCGATTGTTGAAAAGCGGTATTACCCCGGGTGAGGTCGCCCAGGTAATTGGCTATGCCCAGGCCTGCAGTAACGCTTAACCTGGATTTTTTATCTGTATTTTTTTCAGGCTTTTTTACTGCTTCTTTTTCATGGCTCCTTTTGGCAACAGAGGGGGTGCCGGGCGGCGGTAATTGCTGTGCAAAAGAATTAGAAGTAGTCAGTATTCCAGCTAACAGAATACTTATCCTGATCATTTTCATATGAAAGATAGTTTGGCAATAAAAAGTAAATTAAAAATAGTCAATTAATCCTGATATTATAACAATGAACCGCTTTATACTTTTGCTCAAAAAAATTATCAGTATATGATATTGGTTTTAGAAAATTGGAGAAACAAAAAAGCAGGCCCAACAGCCTGCTTTTTAAAAAACTATTGTTTTTATAAAAAAGGCGTAATAATAAATCTTAGCTGAAATGTATAAAAACCATCTTTATCCTTAGGATTGCCACGCGGCAGTGCCTGGTTTTTAGGGTAACTGCCTGCGCCACGATAGGTAAATTGGGAGGTTTGCGGGTTTCTGGCATCCAGTAAGGCTTTATCGGGGTAACCATTCATACTAACATCATCCAGATAATCTGTTCCGGTAAAATGATATTTATATTCCATCCCTAACTTGAAATGTTTATGAATGTTATATCGTACACCAATTCCTAAAGGAACTACCCACGTGGATTTACCATATAGTTCTTTGAAGCCTGGCAATCCCTGGCCTTCTGTAGCCAGTTCCCTTAGTTTCACTTCTTTACCTGTTGCATCTTCGGTTGTTGGGTCAAAAAACATAATTCCAATACCTGCCGAAATCACAGGAGTGATTTTCGATTCAGGGAGGGGTAAATATTCTCCATTTGCTGTAATATGAAATACTGTTGATTTAAAATCGAGGTTCCTGTCTGGATGGGCCCCGCCGCTTTTACTATCTGCGCCCTGTAGCTTTTGAAGTCCAAAATTTATCCCGCAGTTAAAACGGCTGCTTATTGGATAAAGAACCCCCAAACTGGCTGATGTTACTGTTGTTTGCTTAAACATACCGCTACTCTTCATCAGGTCGCCGTAATAATTAGATGTACCCCATCCCGCTGTAATTTTCAAAGATTCGAAGAACGTTGTTCCTTGATCTGGGTTTACAGGAGATTCCTGGGCCCTGGCATTCAGTGTTATCATTAAAGCAAAAAATACGATAAGCGGTTTTAAGATATTCATAAAACAAATTTAGAGTTGATTATGATTGGTAGTTAATTTATTTGAAAAAGCAATTTTGTAAACCGTTTTAGTCTGTTATCAGCAGTTATGCAGCTAATAGCTTTAATACAAATTTAAGTACAATTTGCTTAGTTGCTAAAACATTTTAGTGTTAATTTAAAGAGGCTCATGAACCTGCAACCTGTGTAAGTTAATATGCCAGCGATAATGGAGGCTATCTTAACGGGTTAAGTTTTGAACTTGCTGATTATTTTGTCTCCATAATTGCCAAGGCCTTCTTGAAAGCATCATCCGATGTATTCATTACTTCAAAATAGCCCTCATTCCCCCATACCTGGCGTGCAATGGCTGATTTGATCTGGTTGGTAAGATTTAATTTTTCCTTTGCTGAAACAATGCTGAAATACACAGAATCTTTTGCTGCTGCTTCGGTAAAGCGTTTCCAATCATCCTCACTTAAATTAAAACCCGCAATAAATACCGGGGGACTTTTAAACGATTTTATTAAAGCCTGGTTTTGCAGATAGAAATTATAGGCAAAACCACTAAGTACATTCTTACTGTACATGAGGGCTGTATTTTTATTGTAACCGGTTGTATCCGGGGGTATAAAATAATCCGGGGCAATACCGCCTTTTGCATAAACAACTTTGCCTGATCTGGTTTTATAGCTTTTCCCTGTATTGTTCTTTACCGAATCAAAAAAAACAGCCGTTGTATCATGGTAGCGGTTAGTTATCTCATCATAATATGCTTTTCCGCCGTTTTTGTAATCCCTTTGAATGCTTCTGCCCAAAGGGGTATAATAGCGTGCCACAGTAAGCCGCAATGCACTTTTATCACTCAGGTCAAATTGCTCCTGAACAAGCCCTTTACCAAAACTGCGCCTGCCAATGATGGTCGCACGGTCCCAATCCTGCAAAGCGCCAATGAGTATTTCGCTGGCACTGGCAGTACCTTCATCGGCCAAAACAACCAATGTGCCTTTTTCAAACTGGCCGGTACGGCGGCAACGGTATTCTTTTTTCTCAACGTGTTTTCCTTCGGTATATGTAATAAGTTTGTCACCATCTAAAAACTCGTCGGCTATTTCTGTTGCCTGGTCTAAAACCCCGCCGCCATTGCCTCTCAGGTCGAGTATCAGTTTTTGTAAACCGGCTTTTTTTAATGGTTCCAGCGCTTCCATAAATTCACGATAGGTTACCGTTGAGAATTTATTGAGGCGTATATAACCTGTCTCTTTATTAATCATGTAACTGGCATCCACACTCACCAGTGGAATGGCATCCCGTGTAATAACAACCTGTTTTTTTTGGCTGCCCCGTAAATAGGTAACAGTAACATTAGTGCCTCTTTCCCCACGCAGCAGTTTTCTGAAATCATCAGCATCTTTTTGATTACCGGCAACGGGGGTATCATCAATTTTTAAGAATTTATCGCCAATAACCAACCCAGCTTTATAACCGGGCCCATCCTTTAATACACTGATCACATTCAGGGTATCATTAAAAATATTGAACTCGATACCGATGCCGAAAAATTTACCGGCCAGGTCTTCATTTACAGCCTGCAGTTCATCAGCAGGTATAAAAACAGAGTGAGGGTCGAGTTTGCTTAACATAGCCTGTATGGCAGTGTCGGTAAGGCTTTCCATTTGCACATCATCCACATAACGGTTTTTTATCAGGTCCATTATCTCCTGCACAGGCCTGCGTTTTTCTGCAAAAAAGAAACTCCTGCCGGGCATCCCATCCCTCATTTTATAACCAAAGAACATCCCTGCAATCATTGTGATACTAAACAATAAGGGCAACCAAACCTGTATTTTTTTATTATTCATTTTGCGAAGATAGGAAGAAGCAGCAAGGGGAATAGTTACAAGGGACAAGTTTTACAAAAAATGAACACTTATTGTATAGTGAGTTAAATCAAAAATTTCTTCCTTGCAGCTTGTAACTTGCAGCTTAATTAAAATGAATTAACTTCAAATCAAATAAAGGTATTCAATGGCGATCAAATTAATAGCAGATAGTGGTTCCACAAAAACAGAATGGTGCTTAATCAATGGCAAGTCTGCAAAAAGCTTTTACACCCAGGGATTAAGCCCGTATTTTCTTTCTGCAGAACAAATTGAATATATCATCAACGAAGAACTTAAAATTAAATTCAAAAAGACCGAACCCGGGGAAGTTTATTTTTACGGAACCGGTTGCAGCAATGCTGATAATGTGAAACTGGTTAAAAAAGCAATCCAGAAAGTATTTACTGGTGCAACCATAGCTGTTGACCATGATCTGATGGGTGCTGCCAAGGCGCTTTGCGGCCACGAAAAAGGCATTGCCTGTATTCTCGGCACCGGCTCAAATTCCTGTTATTACAATGGTAAGAAAATAGTGAAGAACAGCCCGGGCCTGGGTTATGTGTTGGGCGATGAAGGAAGTGGCGCTTATATGGGCCGGAAAGTGATCCAGCATTTTTTATACAAAACTTTTGAGGGAGAACTAATGGATAAATTCATCGCAAAGTACAACACCAACAGCGATGAAATACTCAGTGCAGTATATAAAAAACCGCTGCCCAACCGCTACCTGGCGTCCTTTACAGATTTTTTGGTGGAGAACCGTGGGCATTATATGATTGAGAATATTATCGAAGACAGCTTCAACGATTTCTTCTTTAATCATATTTACAAATACCGTGAAAGCTGGACCATGCCTATCAATTTTACAGGCAGCGTTGCTTTCGGGTTTAAAGATGTTTTAAAAGACATGTGCAATTCATTTGAATTGCAATTGGGTAAAGTAATTAAGAAACCAATGGATGGATTGGTTAAATTTCACCAGTAAGAATTATGGCATTTAACAGGATCACAGAATCAGAATCAAATTACAGGCATCTGGAAAAAATGCCGGTTGCAGATATTCTTTTCAATATTAATAAAGAAGATAAAACAGTGCCGGCTGTAATTGAAGCTGCCATTCCGCAAATTGAACAATTAGTACAGGTAATTACAGATAAAATGCTGATGGGGGGAAGGTTGTTCTACATTGGGGCAGGTACCAGCGGGCGTTTAGGTGTTGTGGATGCCAGCGAATGCCCGCCAACTTATGGTGTGCCACCCGGTTTGGTAGTTGCAGTAATTGCCGGAGGCAGTAAAGCAATAACTGAAGCAGTTGAATATGCCGAGGATGACCAGGAGCAGGGCTGGATTGACCTGCAGGAGCATCATGTAAATGAAAAAGATGTCGTTGTTGGTATTGCCGCCAGCGGTACCACACCTTATGTAATTGCAGCGCTTAATAAATGCAGGCAAAATAATATTGTAACCGGCAGCATCACCTGCAACCCCGGTGCACCAATAAGTGCTGCGGCTGATTACCCGATTGAAGCAGTGGTAGGGCCGGAGTTTGTTACCGGCAGCACCCGTATGAAAAGCGGCACCGCTCAAAAACTGATCCTCAACATGATCTCCACAACAGTTATGATACAGTTAGGCAGAGTAGAAGACAATAAAATGGTGAACATGCAACTGACCAACGAAAAGATTGTTGACCGTGGCGTAAAAATGTTGATGGAAAGGGCCGGTATTGATGACTATGAAACTGCCAAAGAACTGCTTTTAAAAACCGGTAGCGTAAAAAAAGCAATCGAAAATCACCGTTCATAAAAAATCCTTGGATGATTTATGGAATTACAGTAATTTACGTATCTATTACTAATAAAAACTCGTCTTATGAACATTAAACTTCTACTTTCAACTACATTTATTGCAACTTGTTTCTCAGCTTCCGCCCAGGATGCCAACAGAACTTTTGCCATCACCGGCGATGGTAACCATGATTTTATGTGGATGAACATACGCCAGGTTGATATTGGTACCGGTAAAATTACAGGCGATGTTTATCAACGAGATAAAACAGCCTTTGTAATGAAGGATGCTGACACAAAAGCCAATTCCCTGGCTCACCGCAGGCCAACAGAAACAATGGTGGCTGCAGCAGCATATGACAAAAATCAGAACAAATTATTTTTTACGCCAATGCGGGTTGGTGAGTTGCGCTGGCTGGATCTGAATGCTAAAGGTGATGAGCAGAAATATTACACCGTTACTTCTTCTTTATTAAATACCAATGAGGCACTAAATGATGAGGCCAACCAGTTTTCACGCATGGTGATTGCTGCAGATGGAAACGGCTATGCGCTTAACAATGATGGCAGCCGTTTGGTAAGATTTACCACCGGTAAAAAAGTTACCATTACCGACCTGGGGCCTGTTATTGATGATGAATCAAACAAAACAGTTTCAGTAAAAAACAAATGCACAAGCTGGGGTGGCGATATGATCGCTGATGCTTACAATAAATTATATATCATCTCAGCAAACCATTATGTATTTTCTTTAGATGTTGAAACAAGGGTGGCAAAACAAATTGGTTACATCACCGGATTACCTGCTGCTTACAGTACCAATGGCGCCGCTGTTGATAAAGATGGTAATGTGGTTGTAGCAAGTGCAAACACATTTGCCGGGTACTACAAATTTTCTTTGAAAGATTTTGTTGCAACACCTGTTGAAGGTTCTGATATGGTTTACAATGCTTCTGATCTTGCCAACGGCAACCTCTTGTATCAAAAAGAAGCAGATGCAGCTAAAACCTATGCTGTAGCTGATTTTAAACCAGTAGTTCCGGTATTGACCAACGAAGCTCATATTTATCCCAACCCTGTTACCAACAGCGAGTTCAGGATCAATTTTGAAGACCAGCTGGCTGGTAAATACAATGTAACAATTACTGATCTTTCCGGTAAGCCCCTGGTAAACAGGGTTGTAACTGTTAACACAAAAGGCCAGGTTGAAACAGTGGTATTGAGCAAGACTTTTGCAAAAGGCATGTATATGGTTAAAGTTACTGATGCAAACAACAAATTCATTTTTACAGAAAGAATAGTTGTTCAATAAAATATTACGGTTATTAAGTCTAAGGGTTGCCGGGTTGGCAACCCTCTTTTTTTGACCGCAGACCTGCCTGCCGGCAGGCAGGTTTTGAAAGATTGTTTTTGATTACTCTGATTTATGGTGAACTTTGTGATCAGAGAAATCATTATTAAATCAGATTAATCAGCGTTTGTTTTGCAGGATATAGAACCATTTTACAACTGGCGACATTTATATGCAGCCGAAGAAGACCCGCTTTCACCTTTTTACAGGCGTACCTACAGTGAGTTTGAATTCTCCAACACGGTTTACAATTATTATATCCATCCTCAATGGGATGATTTTGGCAGTCGAACCTTGTATATGAAAGTTTTGTTTGTGGATTATGAACAGGGTTATGCAATCATCGAACTGCTGGGCGAATGGAATGATGCTATTGAAAATGATATTATGACCTTGAGGAGGGATATAACCGATATTATGCAGGCGCAAAAGATCCATAAATTCATTCTGATTGCTGAAAATGTATTGAACTTTCACAGCAGTGATGACAGTTATTACCAGGAATGGCACGAGGATCTGGAAGACAGCAACGGCTGGGTTGTTATATTAAACATGCCGCAGCAAAGCCAGTATGATTTTATACAAGCCAGGCTGCAATTTTATCTTGAGCTAATGGACTTTCCTCAATGGCGTACCCTAAAACCTGAATTGGTTTTTGAACAGATAGATAATAAAATGATGAAAAGAATTGATAACTGATAGCCCGGTATTATTGGAGTGTATTGTCATAAAACTTTCATTTAAATACATTTTTTGCTTTTTCCTGTCGTATTTTTGTGCTCCAAAACAACTCACAACTCTTTCAATATGACCTGGAAACATTTTTTCTCTTCCTCCATCGGCAAAAAATTTATCATGGGCCTTACGGGTCTTTTTTTAATAACTTTTTTGGTCGTTCATGTTGGTGTAAACTCCTGCATTTTTGTTAATGACGGCGGCGAAACATTCAATACCGCCGCTCATTTCATGAGCCACAACTGGATACTCCGTATTATGGAGGTAGGTTTATTTGCAGGGCTGATACTGCACATTATCCAGGGACTAATTCTGTGGAAACAAAACAGGGCTGCAAGGCCGGTAAAATATTCTGCAAACAAAGCCAGCCAAAACAGCGCCTGGTACAGCCGCTCAATGGGCCTGCTTGGCACATTGCTTTTATTCTTCTTGATTATCCATGTTTCAAAATTTTTTGTTGACACTAAAATTGCATTATATGCCGATGGTGGAGCAAATGATGCCAGCCATAATTTATTTGAAGAGATGAAGGAGGAGTTTCAGAAATGGTGGGTGGTTGTAATTTATGTGCTGGGCGTTATTTCTTTATTCTGGCACTTATTACATGGCTTCCAGAGTGCTTTTCAAACATTCGGTATCAATCATAAAAGATATACACCTATCATCAAAGCAATTGGGGTTGGCTACACCATCATCGTTTGTTTACTCTTTGCTTTAATGCCCATCTCTTTTTACATGGGATGGATCAGTTAACCAATAACGAATAACATTTAATCAAGAATACAATGTCTTTAGATTCAAAAATACCTCACGGCGAAATGGATAAAAAGTGGACCGATTACAAAGGCCACGTAAAACTTGTAAATCCTGCCAATAAGCGTAAACTGGAAATTATTGTCGTAGGTACCGGTTTGGCCGGAGCTTCTGCAGCAGCTTCTTTGGGCGAAATGGGGTATAAGGTAAAAGCATTTTGTTTCCAGGATAGTCCACGCCGGGCACACAGTATTGCAGCGCAGGGAGGCATTAATGCAGCAAAGAATTACCAGAATGACGGCGATTCAGTTTTCCGTTTATTTTACGATACAGTTAAAGGCGGAGATTACCGTGCAAGAGAAGCAAATGTTCACCGCCTTGCTGAAGTTAGTGCAGCCATCATTGACCAGTGTGTAGCACAGGGTGTTCCCTTTGCAAGAGAATATGGTGGGTTGTTAAGCAACCGTAGCTTTGGCGGAACGCAGGTGCAGCGTACCTTCTATGCTGCCGGACAAACCGGTCAGCAATTATTGCTGGGTGCATACAGTGCTTTAGAAAGACAGATTGCACTGGGTAATGTAACCATGTACAACCGACATGAAATGCTTGATATTGTAAAGATAGATGGCAAAGCAAGAGGCATTATTTCAAGAGATCTGGTTAAAGGAAATTTAGAAAGGCATTTTGGCCATGCGGTGTTATTATGTACAGGTGGATATGGAAACGTTTTCTACTTAAGTACAAATGCTATGGGCAGCAATGTTACTGCCGCATGGAAGGCTCACAAGCAAGGTGCATTCTTTGGCAACCCTTGCTTCACACAAATCCATCCAACCTGTATTCCAGTGAGTGGAGATTATCAAAGTAAACTGACTTTGATGAGTGAAAGTTTACGTAATGATGGTAGAATTTGGGTGCCAAAGAAAAAAGACGATAACCGTAAAGCAATTGATATACCTGAAGAAGAACGGGATTATTACCTGGAAAGAAGATACCCGGCTTTTGGTAACCTGGTACCACGTGACGTTGCATCAAGAGCTGCAAAAGAAAGATGTGATGAAGGATATGGTGTAGGTACAACCAAACTGGCAGTATATCTCGATTTTAAAGATGCTATTGTTCGTTATGGAAAAACAGAAGCTGGTAAAACAGGCAATGAAAATGCAGATCACAACACCATTGTTGAAATGGGTAAAGAAGTGGTGAAAGAGAAATACGGAAATCTTTTTGATATGTATGAAAAGATAACCGGTGAAAACCCTTATGAAATGCCGATGAGAATTTATCCTGCGGTGCACTATACCATGGGAGGTCTTTGGGTTGATTATGAATTAAAAACTACGGTTGATGGTTTGTACGCCTTAGGCGAAGCAAACTTCAGCGACCACGGAGCAAACCGTTTGGGAGCTAGTGCTTTGATGCAGGGGCTTGCCGATGGATATTTTGTTATTCCTTACACCCTGGGAAACTACCTGGCAGATGATATTCGTACCGCAGCAATACCAACCAGTCACCCTGCATTTGAAGAAGCAGAGAAAAAAGTAAGTGACCGCATCACCCAACTGATGAATATTAAAGGAAAACAAACTGTTGAAAGTTTTCACAAACGGCTCGGAAAGATCATGTGGGATAAATGTGGTATGGCACGTAACGCAAAAGGTTTGCAGGAAGCAATTACGGAAATACAGGCATTGAAAAAAGAATTCTGGAGTGATCTGAAAATACCGGGTGATATCAATGAAATGAACCCTGAACTTGATAAAGCCGGCAGGGTAGCGGATTTTATTGAATTAGGAGAGTTGATGTGCAAAGATGCACTGAACCGCAATGAAAGCTGCGGAGGTCATTTCCGTGAAGAAAGCCAAACAGAAGATGGCGAAGCAAAACGTGATGATGAGAATTACAGTTATGTGGCAGCCTGGGAGTATAAGGGAGAAAGCGATTGGCAGATGAATAAAGAGCCTTTGACTTTTGAGATTGTGAAGCCAACGCAACGTTCATACAAATAAAACAAAAGCTGATCTGGAACAATAAACGTATTTAAGCATTATGGAACATTACAACATGAACCTCACATTGAAAGTGTGGAAACAAAAAAACACTAAAGCCGGTGGAAGTTTTGAAACCTACCAGGTAAAAAATATTTCTTCTGAAATGTCTTTTTTGGAGATGTTTGATGTATTGAACGAGCAATTAATCACTGAAGGTAAAGACCCTATTGCTTTTGATCATGATTGCCGTGAAGGTATTTGTGGTATGTGCAGCATGTACATTGATGGCCGTGCTCATGGCCCCTGGACAAAAAATACCGTTTGTCAGTTGCACATGCGTGCCTTTAAAGATGGAGATACGATTGTAGTGGAACCCTGGCGCTCTGCGGCTTTCCCGGTTATTAAAGACCTGATGGTTGACCGTGGAGCTTTTGACCGCATAATGCAGGCCGGTGGTTTTATTTCTGTAAATACAGGTAATGCCGTTGATGCCAATTCATTACCCATTGATAAAAAAGATGCTGATGCTGCCTTTGATGCGGCTTCCTGCATCGGCTGCGGCGCCTGCGTGGCAGCATGTACAAACGGCAGTGCAATGTTGTTTGTAAGCGCAAAGGTTTCTCAACTGGCGTTATTACCACAGGGGCAGCCTGAAAGAGAATCAAGAGTTTTGAACATGGTGGCACAAATGGATAAAGAAGGTTTTGGTAATTGCACCAATACCTACGCCTGCGAAGCCGAATGCCCCAAAGGTATTTCTGTTTCAAACATTGCAAGGATGAACCGAGAATATCTGAAAGCAGGATTAAGTACAGAAGAGTAATTAATGCTGAACTAATATTTTCTGGTTAATAAATTCATCCTTTATCTTCAGTTTTATTATGTAAACACCATTTTGCAGATGCGGTAATGAAATATTGATAGTGCCGGATACATTGTTCATATTCCTTGTAAAAATTTCACTCCCTTCAATATTGTAAAGAATTACCCGCTCAATTGGTCTTTCCGAAATAATTGTACAGCGATCTTCTGTTAATGGCATTGGATAAATTCTAACATTGTTGTCGGGCTTTTTTGTCAACAAGGCAATAGCTGAATAAGTTATGCGGCCACTGTTCTCTGTTATTTTCAACCGGTAAAACAGTTTTGTAAAATCAGCTACAGGATGCTGAAAGCTGTATTTATTTTCATTGCCATTGTTTATGGCATTTACAGTTCCTGCTTTTTGATAATTAAGGGCATCGGTACTGAACTCAACTTCATACATAGCAATATTAAATTCATTCACAGTTTCCCATTTAATTTCATTGTAACTGTTAAAAGCCTTTGCAGTAAACAGTTTTAAGGTAACAGGCAGTACAACATTTATCCTGATCTTATAAATGTAACCGTTCAGGCCAACTGCATACATAGCCCCATTTTCGGCTTCGCCAAAACCAGCTATTGACCCTGGCAGTCCTGCCTGTTGTGTAACTATCCAGCCACTTAAACCATCTGTTATTATCAGCCAGGTATTGGCAGACACATAATCTGCACAGATATAATAACCAAATAACGCCGGAAATTCAACGCCGCGGTAAACATGCCCGCCGGTTACAGAAAAGCCGCCCGTGGCAAAATTGTGTGGATAGTTGAATATGGGGGATATGTAATTTCCTGGCGGCAGGCAACCTGCAGTATTGTAGGCTGCATTGCCTTCGTAACAGCGCCAGCCATAATTAATACCGCCCGATGTTGCAAAGCTGCGGTTGTTTATTTCTTCCCAGGCACCCTGGCCTACATCTGCTATCCATACTTCATTGGTAAGCCTGTCAAAACTCCAGCGAAAAGGATTACGCAGGCCTATCGCAAATATCTCATCTCTCACCAATGGATCGGCCACATAAGGATTATCAGCAGGAATAGCGTAATAGGGTGGAGTTGAAAAATCATCAACATCCAACCTTATCATTTTGCCTAAAAGCGAATTACCGTTTTGAGCAAAATTGTTTGGATCGCCACCGCTGCCGCCATCACCGGTTGCAAAATATAATTTTCCATCAGGGCCAAAGAGCAGCCTGCCGCCATTATGGTTGCTAAAGGGCTTTGGAATTCTAAGTAAAACCACGCCGGTGGCTTCATCTGCAGCGTTGGGATCGCCGGCCTGTGTTTGAAAACGTGTAATGGTAATATCGCCTGAGGTGTTTGTATAATAAACAAAAAAGTACCGGTTGTTTTCATAATCCGGATGAAAGGCAGCACTCAGCAATCCTCTTTCACCACCTGTTGAAAGGCTGTCGGGGATTTCTAAAAAATTACCGGGTAAAAGTGCACCGCCTGATAATATTTTTATCCTGCCGCCTTGTTCAACAATAAAAAGGCGGTTGGTGCCGTCGCCTGCATTCACAATATCTACAGGAGAACTTAAACCAGTTCTGATGATGGTATCATAAATTAGAGTAGGGGCCTGGGCTAAACTATGGTTTATGAAAACGCTGAATTGCAATGCAAAGCAGGCAAACAGCACCGTTGAAGTTTTTTTGAGAGGAGTAAAAATTTTGCTCATAAGACATAAGTTAACCGGTGAAAGAACTGCTTAGAATTGCACAAATACAGTGCCATACTGTGATTCATCGGGTTGCAAATTTTTATACCAATGTAAAGAAAGGGCAGCAAACAGACAATTAAAAGCATCCCTGTATGTAAATAATTTCTTTTACCTAAAACATATAGCCTGTATTAGCTGTAGTGCACAATAAATCCTAATTTTAGTCATTAATAATCTAAAACTATTGAAGCTTAGGAGGCTATACTTATTCCTGCTGTTTATTTCAATTGTGCAATTAACCCATGCACAAATAAATCCGCCGTCACTTTCCAATCTTCATAAAAAAACAATCAGTACCAAAGACAAGATTGTAAAACTTGATTCATTGAGCCTTATTCCAGGTTCGTTAATTATTGAAGGTGTTTCTCCCTACTACTACAAAGTAGATGAAGTAAATGGAACTATTACCTGGCTGGAACTTCCAAACCGGGAAAATGTAACGGTAACTTACCGGGTGTTTCCGTATAAATTAAATGCAGTTGCAAGGCGTTTGAATTATGATAGTGTACGCTTAAATTTTATCAGTACAAATCCATTTACATTAAAGGTTGGTTCAAAGCAAACAAATCCTTTGATGGATTTTGGGAACATCAAATCAGAGGGAAGTTTTGGCAGGGGTATTTCTTTTGGTAACAGCCAGGATGCGGTTGTAAGCTCAAGCATGAACCTGCAGTTGAATGGTTTTATTGGCGACAGTCTGGAGTTAACAGCAGCAATTACAGATAACAACATTCCCATTCAACCAGATGGCAATACGCAGGACCTGCGTGACTTTGACCGCATATTTCTTCAGGTAAAGAAAAAAGGCTGGCAGCTGAATTTTGGTGATATTGATATACGGCAAAGCAAAAATTATTTTCTTAATTTTTATAAAAGATTGCAGGGTGTTTCTTTTATAACAGATAATAAAATCACTAAAAACATATCCAACTCGTTGCTGTTGAGCGGTGCTATTGCCAAAGGAAAGTTTACCCGTAACCAGTTAACACCATTTGAAGGGAACCAGGGTCCGTACAGGCTTACAAGCCCTACACTGGAATTGTATTTTGTGATACTGGCCGGAACTGAAAGAGTGTATATGGATGGCGAATTACTTAAACGTGGCGAAGACCAGGATTATGTAATCAATTACAATACTGCCGAACTTACGTTCACACAAAAAAGACTTGTAACAAAAGATAAAAGGATACAGGTGGAGTTTGAATATGCGGATCGTAATTTCTTAAACTCCCAGATATATGCAAGCGACGAAGTAAACTTTAATAATAAATTTTTCCTCAACATTGGGTTTTATAATAATGCTGATGCAAAGAATTCTTCTATCAACCAGGTATTGGATGCCAAACAAAAACAGTTTTTAGCAGATATAGGTGATGGTGTAGATACGGCATATTATGAAAATGCAGTAAGAGACACCCTGAGCGCCGGTAAAATTCTTTACAAAAAAATGGATACGCTTTATAATGGCACTATACATGATTCCATTTTTGTTTTTTCCACCAACCCCAACGATATCCTGTATAATTTAAGCTTTACCTATCTCGGTCCGGGTAAAGGAAATTACACAGTGCTGCAGAGCGCTACCAATGGTAAAGTTTTTGGCTGGGTGCAGCCGGATGTAAATAATAACAAACAAGGAGATTATGCACCGGTTCTTTTACTGGTATCTCCCAAAAAGCAACAACTCATAACTGTTGGCGGCGAATATGTTTTTAACGCCAAAACAAAACTCAGGGCAGAAGTAGCCATGAGCGATTATGACATCAATCGTTTTTCAAGTAAAGATAAAAACAACGATAAAGCTTTTGCAGGTAAGGTGCAGTTTATTAAGGATGATACAAAAATACGTTTGCTGCAAAGGCCGGTGATGCTGCAGACAAAACTAGGCTATGAATTTGTGCAGGCAAGGTTCAGGCCTATAGAGCGTTTAAGGAATATTGAATTTTTACGTGACTGGAGCCTGCCTTATAATATTGGCCTTGCCGACGAACACATTATTAACGGATCTATAAAATTTGCAGATACTTCCGGCAATTTTGTACAATATGATGTTACCAATTATAACCGCAGCGATAAATATAATGGCCTTCGCCACACCCTTAACACGTATAACGATTACAGCGGCTGGAAACTTACCAATCAATTCATGGTAACCACTGTTAACAATCCGGTTCAGGAAGGAACTTTTGTGCGGCCTACGGTTGATCTGAGGAAAGATCTTTACAGGCTAAGAAAAATGCAGGTGGGCATTAAATATTTTAGTGAGAACAATAATCTTCGTGATAAGAGCAGCGATACATTAAATGCTTTCAGCTATGCATTTAATGTTTGGGAAATGTATGTAAGATCCAATCCTGATAAAGCAAACCGGTGGGGTATTTCTTATTTTACAAGAACCGACCTTTTACCAACAAAATACAAATTGGAAAGAGCCGACCGGAGCGACAACTATAATTTTTTCACCGACCTGCTTAAAAGTGAAAAACACCAGTTTAAACTAAATGTAACCTATCGCAAGCTGCATGTTTTCAACGGCGTTATCAGCCGGCAAAAGGCAGATGAAAGCCTGTTGGGCAGGGCTGAGTATTATGTTAACGAATTGAAGGGTTTTGTTGTTGGGAATGTGTTGTATGAGATAGGGTCGGGGCAGGAGCAAAAGCGTGAATATACTTTTGTGGAAGTGCCGGCAGGGCAGGGGGAATATACCTGGATAGACTATAACGGCAACGCAATTCCCGAACTGAACGAATTTGAATTTGCCATCTTCCAGGATCAGAAAAAATACATCAGGGTATTTACACCAAGCAACCAATATGTAAAAGCAAATTATGTACAGTTTAATTATAGTTTTACATTAAACCCCAGGGCCATTTTAAAACCAACTGTTACGGGATTTAAGAAAATACTGTCAAAGTCCAGCACCAGTTCCGCTTTACAGATAAACAAAAAAGATATCAGTAACGGTACTTTCCAGTTCAATCCTTTTACAGGTAAACTGGTTGATACAACGCTGATAAGTTTAACTTCTTTTCTGTCCAATACTTTATTCTTTAACCGCAGCAATATTAAATGGGGCTTTGATGTGACGCACAGCATCAGCAATGCAAAATCTTTGCTGAGTTACGGATTTGAAAGCCGCAGGCTTCGCAACCTGGCGGGAAAATTAAGATGGAATATTAACCGAAGTTTTGGAGCTGCTTTCAGTTATAAACAGATAAAAAATGTGCTGAACACAAAGGGCCCAAAGTTTGATAATCGAAACTATCTGGTGACGCAGCATATATTTGAGCCATCCTTATCTTATGTTTATAAAACAAATTTAAGGGCAACTATAACTTATGCGTATGGCAGTAAGAAAAATGCCATTGATTCAATGGAATCGGCCATCAATCATGTTTTAACGGCAGATGTGCGGTACAATATTCTCAATAACAGCACGCTGAATGCAAAATTTTCCCTGAACAGTTTTGATTACAAAGGTTATTCAGGATCTGCCAACACAACAGTTGGCTATATTTTACTGGATGGCTTGTTGCCGGGAAAAAATTATTTATGGAACCTTGAGTTTACCAAACGGCTTGCCGGTAATATCGAAATGAGTGTACAGTATGAAGGGCGCAAACCTGAAGCCGCAAGAACAGTGCATATTGGAAGAGCTTCTATCAGGGCAATTTTCTAACCAAAAAAGCCAGCCTTTTTAAGGTTGCTTATTCCTTCGCCGATTTTAAACCCGTTGTTATAAACCTCGATCTTATAGTCCCCGATTTCAAAATTATTATGCTGCTTCCAGTCGATGCTTACAGGCTGTCGTTGACCTTGAGTGTAGTTAATATCTATCTTTTGAGTGTATAATTTTTGTTCTCCATCCCTGGTACTAAATCTTCCTGAACCGAGTGTTTCCGCTGCAAGGGGTTTTCCATCAGGCCCGGTTATACAAATAAAAATATTTTTAGTACCCGACTGTGCAATCCTGTTCTCGTCAATATCGAAAGATATACGCAGTTTGTCTACTTTTTTTGCCCTGTTTGTTGTTTTTTCTCTTCCATCGCTTGTTTCCTGTATGCCCAGGATGGAAAAATTTGAAGCATGCAGCGTGGTGGCAACATCTATAAGCTCTTCTTTTTGTTTAATTACATTGGCAGCCGAGTCGAATTCTTTTTTTACTTTATCACGCTCTTCTATCACAACATTTTTTTCCCTGGTGAGTACCAGTTTTTCTCCCTGCAATGTTTCAATCTGCGCCCTGTACCCTGTTATATCATTGTTTAAAGATGCAATCAGGCCCTTCGCTTCAGCAAGGTCTTTATCTGAAGCATTGATCTTTGAGAGTAATTCCTGTATCCTTTTTCTTTTATCAGCTATCTCCCTGTCTTTTCTGTTAATAGTGCTGTCCTTGCTGTGTACCATATTGGCGCTGCTGGTCTTAATCATGTCGTAAAGCCTGGTGGCATCCTCCAGTTCTTTCTGCAGCACATCTCTTTGGGAAGTAACGTTGGTATTAATAATTTCCTTTTGCTGAATAACCTCCTGCGTTTTGCTTCTAAGCCAGATAATATAGCCCCAACTGCATAATAATGCAATTACAAGAGCTGCAGTTAAATAATTGCGCCAATTATTCTTTGGTCGGGTAAATTCTGGCTGCAATAACTTGTCTGTATTGGGATAGTTTTCGTAACTCATGGTTATTGTATTTTACCGGGGCGATGCAGGTTCAGTTTTGAAAAAATTGCCAACTGATTTTTTTGCCCACAAATTATGCCAAAGATAAAAATTCATTAGAACAACGCTTTTGCAGTGGCGTTATTGCTGTGTTAAAAACTTTTCAGGCACTAAGTATTATCTTTGAAATATGAGTGCAGAAAAAATAATAGGCGAATGGAAGAAAAAGGTTTTTAAGAATATTTACTGGCTTGAGGGCGAAGAGGATTATTATATTGACATGATCGTTGACTATGCGGAGCATAAGATACTGGATGAGGCTGAAGCTGGTTTTAACCTGACTGTATTTTATGGCAGGGATGCAGACTGGGCAGCTGTTGTAAATGCCTGCAAAAGATACCCGATGTTTACAGATAAGCAGGTGGTTTTGCTTAAAGAAGCCCAGCAAATGAAAGATATTGATAAACTGGAAAGCTATGTGGAGAACCCCTTAAGCTCAACTATTTTTGTGGTGGCTCATAAAGCCAAAACCCTTGATAAAAGAGGAAAGCTTTACAAAGCTCTTAAAAAATCAGCAGAAATATTTACGTCGGAAAAAGTAAAGGATTATAAACTGCAGGAATGGATAGGAGAGTATGTAAGGTCGCAGGGATATAAGATCAATGCAAAAGCCATCAGCCTTTTGGATGAACATTTGGGAAACGATCTGAACCGTATCGTAAATGAGATAGAAAAGCTTGCATTAAACTTAAAGGGTAAAAAAGAAATTACTGAAGACGATATTGAAAAGTATATCGGTATCAGCAAGGAGTACAATGTTTTTGAATTACAGGCTGCCATCGCAAAAAAAGACCTGGCCAAAGCCATTAAAATAATCCAGTATTTTGAAGGCAATCCCAAAGCAGGTCCCATACAGATGGTGCTGCCTGCTTTGTATGCAAACTTTAGTAAGGTGTATACGGTTTTTGGAATGCAGGATAAAAGCGAAGCTGCCCTTAAACCTCATTTTTATTTTAATAGCAGTGCGGTAAAAAATGCCCTGGAAACCATTAACAACTACGGTTATGATGGTATTGAACGCATCTTATTGTTACTGCATCATTACAATTTAAAAGGAGTGGGGATAGGAGATACCGGAACTTCGGATGCTTCGCTGATGAAGGAAATGGTGGTTAAAATGGTTGCACGGTAGGAACACGCTCGTAGCTTGTTCAATTAAGAATTCGCCACAGTCGAATTCCTACAAGCAAGCCAGACTATCTTCTTTGTCTTTATGCAATTGCATTTTCAAAGCTTCCAGTCCATCAAACTTCACTTCGCTGCGTAAATATTTTTTTACAATTACCCTGATGGTCTCGCAATATATCTCTTTGGAAAAATCAAAAATATTCACTTCTGTTACCCTTACTTTGCCATTAACGGTTGGTCTGAAACCGATGCTCATCATGCCTTTGTAGGTTTTGCCTTCAACAACAGTATAAACAGCATAAATACCATCGCCCAGGCAAATCTTTTCTTCATCCGTACTTTTTAAGTTGGCAGTAGGGTATCCAATGGTACGGCCTATCTTATCGCCATGAAAAACCTCCCCTTCAAAAAAGAAGTCATAACCCAGGAAATTATTGGCCTCCTCAATATTGCTGTGCAGTATGGCATTGCGGATATTGGTGCTGCTTACTTTAATGGTATTCAATACATGTTCGGGTATTTCTTTCAGGTTGTAATTATAAACCGGCGCTTTTTCTTCCATCAGTTTATAATCCCCGGTTCGTTCTTTTCCAAAACGGTGATCGTAACCAATAATGATAGTATGCGGTGTAAATTTTGCAACAAGAAAATCCTGAATGTATTCTTCTGCAGTTTGATTGGCAAAATAATCGGTGAATGGAACTACTACCAGGTGATCAATGCCGGTCTTTTCAAGTAGCTCAATTCTCTCTGGCAAAGTATTTATAAGCCTTACCCCGGTAATTACCGAAGAAACTACCTTGCGGGGATGAGGGTGAAATGTGATGATGACCGATTCACCACCAGCAGCAGCGGCTACTTCCTTTAAATTATCAATGATCTGCCGGTGCCCCAGGTGAACCCCATCAAAGGTTCCAATGGTGATAACGGCATTATTAAAGACGGGCAGGCTATTTATATCGCGGTGTATCTGCATAATTAAAGGTGCAAATCTACTTGATAATTTATAATGGATAATGGATAATTGCTTTGTAATTTGCGGCAGCATTTTGATTTTTTATTTTTGACTTTTTACTTAAATCAATGTCTTTATACAACAAAAGGGGCGTATCTGCCCAAAAAGAAGAAGTGCACGCAGCGGTCAAAAACCTTGACCAGGGTTTGTATCCGCATGCTTTCTGTAAAATTTATCCTGATTTTTTAGGCGGTGATGATGATTTTGTAAACATCATGCATGCAGATGGAGCAGGTACCAAAAGCATACTGGCTTATTTATACTGGAAAGAAACCGGTGATATATCTGTTTGGAAAGGTATTGCACAAGATGCAATTGTGATGAACCTGGATGATCTGCTCTGTGTGGGTATTTATGATAATATTGTTTTTAATTCAACCATTGATAGAAACAAAAATTTAATTCCAGGCGAAGTTTTGGAACAGGTGATCAACGGGTCCCAGGAATTATTTGACCGGTTAAAAACGTTTGGGGTAAACATTCATTATTTGGGTGGGGAAACGGCAGATGTTGGCGATGTAGTGCGTACGGTTGCTGTAAACGGTACCATGACCAGCAGATGGCTAAAGAATAAGATCATCAGCAATGAAAAAATAAAAGCGGGGGATGTGATTGTTGGTTTTGCCAGTTATGGCCAGGCAACTTATGAAACAGATTACAACAGCGGCCTTGGCAGTAATGGACTAACCAGTGCCAGGCATGACGTGTTGAATAAATTTTATGCCGAAAATTTTAAAGAGAGTTTTGATAATAACCTGTCGGATGATGTGGTTTATATTGGAAAGCACAGACTGACTGATTCTGTGGAAGTCATAAGTCAAAAGTCAAAAGTAAAAACAACGATTGGACAACTTTTGCTTTCGCCAACAAGAACCTATGCTCCAGTGATGAAAGAATTATTAGAAAATCATTTTGATAAGATACACGGCCTTATACATTGCAGTGGCGGCGGGCAAACCAAGTGCATGAAATACCTGCCTGAGTTACCGTCTGACGCTTCGGCTGACGGTGTTACAAGTCCGAGGTTTTTGAAAGTGATAAAAGACAATTTATTTGAAGCGCCGGAAATTTTCAAGATCATTCAGGAAAACAGCGGGAGCAACAATAAAGAGATGTACGAAGTGTTTAACATGGGTTGCCGCCTGGAAATTTATTGTGATACTGTTGACGCAGATATCATGATTTCAGCAGCAAATGAATTTGGAATTGCTGCACAGGTTATAGGCAGGGTGGAGGAGAGTGACGAAAAGGAACTTGTGATCAAGTTGAAAGAAGAAGAGATAAGGTATTAAAAAAATAAGGCAGTCATAAAGGCTGCCTTATTTTTTTAAGTAAGAACTTTTCATGGCTATTACTGTTCTTCTATCACAAAAGTGATGGGTTGTTTCTTGTAAGCATTTACTTTTTTGCCATTTTGTACCGCAGGTTGCCATCTTGGTGCATTGGTAATAATACTGATACAATGCTGCGCTGTCTTTGTTCCGATATAATTTTCTGTAGTTACATCAGATACGGTTCCATCGTTATGCACAATAAACTTAACAATGATGGTGTATTTACCTGCTTTCCAGCCTTCATCAACAGGCATACTGGCTTTTAGGTTTGCAAACAGGTATTTTCTCCAGGCTTCATCTCCACCTGTGAAGGCGGGACTGGTTTCGGTTTTTAAGAAAATCGTGTTTTGCCTTACATATTCTTTTTGTTTTTCCAGCACTTTGCTTTTATCTAAAGGATAACCCTGCACGACAACTTCGTTAATTTTGTTGCTGTAAGCCACCTTTGCTTCATTATAGGCTGCGATCTCTAGCTTTTGTTTTTCAAGCTTATCCAATTGTATACCGGCTAAACGTATTGTTGCAGCTGAGTCATAGATTTTAGCAAGTGCTCGCTTCTCCATGTATATTTGTTTTTCGTTTTCCCTGATCTTTTGTTCAAGAATAAGATCGTTTTTTATCCTTGCCAGGTCGTTCTCCTTTAATTTCAACTCCTGTATTTCGCTCTCAAGTTTCAGTTTGGCGGGATTAACGCCGGTTATTTCCTGCTTTTTTGTTCTGATTGAAATAACACCATCTTTACCGGGTTGTCCGTACTTGGCAATAGCAGCTTCATTTTTAATTACGTCAATACTCACAATATCATTCGGCATTAGCTGTTCGAGGTTAAAATCTTTTCCTTGAAGTACTCCATCCACAACAAAGAGCAGGTTAGATTTCCGGCTTTCAATTTCAATAAGGGGTTTACCGCCATCATCCTGTATGGCAATTGATTTAATTTTCGGGTTTGTATCGGATTTGTTTATTGCTTGTATCACAGCTGTTTCCAATTGTTCTTTATCAGGCAGGGTACCAGTGGGGTTTATAAATGCAGCAGGTTCGGCAAACGTAGTTGATTTTGCTACAGGGTTAGGTTTGTTTTTAATCTTGAATGTAAAAGCAGCAAAAACCATTATTGCCAATGGCAATACCATGATACGGGCAAGATAATTTACCCTCGGATTTTTATTTTTTGTTAGCATAAGTAGTCTTCGTTTTATGGGTGAATAGAAAAAATTATTAGCCAGTTCAAACCGGTGTTTTGGATATGCAGCCTGCAATATCATGGCTGCAAAAGCAGATGTGTCGCTATCTTCAACTGCTTTTTTATCAGCGATAAATTCATGGATCATGTTCAGCTCTTTGCGGTAAAGCCAGAAGAAGGGGTTGCACCAGCAAAAAATAAGAATGCTATTTACAAAGAGTTTATCGTGTGTATGTTTTTCCTGTATGTGAGCCACCTCGTGTTTAAATATCTGGCGGCCCGTTGTGGTACCTAAATCAATGCTGCTGTTCCAGAAAATGTATTTTAAGAAAGAAAATGGTGTGCTGTTATCTTGTGTATTTATAAAAGCAAAATCTTCTACCTGTTGCACAGGATATTTTTTTAAAAGGGTACGGATTAGCAATAAAGTACGCAGCATTACAGAACAGAAAATGAGGGAAACAAGCATGTAAATAACAGGGTATAATTGCTCAAAACTCCAGTTGCTTTCTTTTGCAGTAAACACAATATTATTCATGTATTCATCACCAGCAGATACAGCCTGTAATACACGTATAGCCTGGTTTGTATCTGCTGCCGGCTGCCAGAAATTTATTTTAAGCAGGGGTAATAAAAGTGACAGTATCATCGCAGTCAGTAAATAGAACCGGTTGTATTGGTGAAATATTTTATTACGCAGAAACAACCAATAGTAACCAAACAAAATGCCGGAGCAGATGATCACTTTTAGCATGTACCAGAAGAAGGGTAGCATAAAAATTAATTTAAACGGTTAACTTTTTTATTCTGTTTCTTGTTATTTGTTTCTTGTTTGTAGATCTCTGCAACTCGAATGAGTTCAACGGGAAACAAATAACAAGAAACGGATTGATTATTTTTTCTTCAACTGTTTCAACAGCATCTCCAGGTCTTCTACACTGAGGTTGTTTTCTTTTATCATAAAGGATACTGCATTACTGAACGAGCCGTCAAAATATCCTTTTACAAAACTCTTCATTGTGTTTTTGCTGTATGCATCCTTGGTCACTAGTGGATAATATTGATGGGTTCTTCCAAATTGGGTGATGCCAACAAATTCTTTATCTACCAATATTTTAATAATGGTAGCAACAGTGTTGCTATGCGGCTTCGGCTCTGATAATTCGTCCATAATATCTCTCAAAAAAGCCTTATCCAGCTTCCAGATTACCTGCATGATCTGCTCTTCGGCCTTGGTTAAATTTTTCATTTAATTATTTTTTTGACTTGATAAAGTAAATGTAAAACTAATTTTTTAGTTAAACAACTATTTTTTTAGTTTACAGCGATTTTAACAATTGGCGAAAAATTATTTTTTAAACCTGACCTTGTAAAAGCTATTTTTGCCAGATAAGCAAAGTTGAAGAATGGTATGCGGTAAAAGTGAGCGGTGCCAATGAAGCTTGATAGAATTCAAATGACCGAAACAAAATAAATATAAAACATAATCTTCTCCATTTTCCTCCCTTGCGGGGAGGATAGGAGGGGCTTCAAACTCAAAACTTTTTATGTCTCAATCAATAGTTGAATTAACTAACGTAAATATTTATCAAAGCAACAGCCTTATTTTAAGTGATGTAAACATATCGATAGATAAAGGTGAGTTTGTTTACCTGGTTGGTAAAACCGGTACCGGCAAAAGCAGCCTGTTGAAAACCATGTATGGTGACCTTGAATTGAAGAGTGGTGAAGGATGGGTTGCCGGCCATGAGCTGAAAACACTTACCTGGAAAACGGTTCCTTTCTTACGACGTAACCTGGGCGTGGTTTTTCAGGATTTTCAATTGCTTACCGACAGAAATGTGAATGAGAATATGAAGTTTGTTTTAAAAGCTACCGGCTGGAAGGATGAAAAGCTAATGGATGAAAAAATTGCTGATGTGCTTGAAAAGGTAGGTTTGAAAACCAAAGGCTTTAAGATGCCTTTTGAGTTAAGCGGGGGAGAGCAGCAACGTGTTGATATTGCCAGGGCGCTATTAAATTCTCCCAAACTTATTTTGGCTGATGAACCTACCGGTAACCTCGATCCGGAGACAACTGACGAGATTATGCATTTACTGTTCCATATCTGCAGGGATTATAACACAACTATCATTATGGCTACGCATGATTACCTGGTGATTAAAAAATTTCCGGCACGTACCATTAAAACCGAGAATGGAAAAGTGTGGGATAATGCTACCATAGAAATGCTGTAAGCTGCCGGGCATTGGCTTCATTATTATACACTGTCTGTAATAAACCTTGCCTCTTTTGTGCTTCCTGCTCAGTAAAAGGTTGCGTGTACAATTCTTCAATTTTGTTTTTGAAACCTTCAGCATCCTCAGCAAGGTGACAAAATGCTTCCAGTCCTGAGCCTTCAACACCTGCTTTATTAACCAAACAGTGCCTTCCGTTAAAAATGGCGTTTAATAATTTTAATTTGATGCCTGTACTATTAAACGATGGTAATACATGAATATGTGCCTTGCAGATCATGTCCTGCAACTCTTTACCGGTTGGGTTAGCAACAATGCAGGTATGCTGGTGATCATGTGCAAACTTTTGTAATTTTGGTGATGGATTTTTACCTGCAATTACAAAAGGTAAATTCAATTTGCTGAAAACATTTTGCAAAAGCCAAATAACCGCTCCTTCATTTTCATTAATTGATAAATTGCCATGATACAGGCAAAAACAACCTTTACCTTCTTTACCAACAGCCAGCGTATAGGGTAAAAAAACCGGCAGGTAATGAATGTCTGTTGCTTTAAATTCTTTTTGATACAGGTCAACATCCTGTTTGCTTACAGCCAAAAATGTTGCTTTGCCAGCAATTGCTTTTTCATATTTTTTGAGGAGCCGGCTTTCATTTAAAAAATACAGCTTTTTGAACAGGTTCTTTTCCTGCTTTGCCAGTTGTTTGTAGTAAGCAAACTCGGCATTGTGCAGGCGAACAATAACTTTCCTGGTATTGAGCTGGCGGGTTTTCAGATAGTATGTGCAATGGATACCTTCCAATAAAACAGGGTAGTTATCTTTTTTAAGATTCGTTATCAATGCTTCATTAACACGGCTGTTCACTATAAATGGTATGCTGAGTGAAAAGCTTTTGTTATTTGATTTTCGCTGATAGTAGTTTACGGTTTCGCAATATTTATTCAATTCTTCCCGGGGTGTTCTGTTTTTGGTAAAACAGTGCAGGTGGATTTTTACACCCCGCTGGTGCAGCGATTTTATTTTATAAAACAGGTCAACTACTCCGCCATAATCAACAGGGCAGGGAACTTCGAGGCAAACGATATGTAGATGTTTATCCAAGTAATTCTTTATAGAACTGAAGTAATTTTTTTTCTTCCTGTTGCCAGTTTAAAGTTTGCCGCAGTTTTAAACAGTTTTGCTGTAGTTCATTATACAAAACCTCATTTGCGAGTAAATTGTTCAGTTGAGTGGTGATATTTTTTGAGCTGATATCATCAATCAGCACTGCAACCGGCAATTCAGTATTCAGTTCTTTATAAACCGGGTAGTTTACACAAAGCTGCGGTATGCCCGCATGCAGGTAATCAAAAAAGCGATTGGCAAGTGAATAATAATTGCTTAATCCTTTATCATCGAAAAGTGTAACGCCAATGTATGCTTGCTGAGTAATGGTAACTAATTCTGCAGGTTTTATCTTGCCTTTAAAAATTATTTTATTCTCAAGTTGGTTATCAGCAACTAATTGCTTTGCCTGTTGCATAAAATTTCCATCGCCACAAATGATGAGCTTGCAATTGATCTCGTTAAAAGCCGGGATCAAGGTTTCAAAACTGCGCCCTTCATTAACTGCGCCCTGGTATAAGATGATTTTTTCTTTTTTTTCTACTGGCTGAATTTCTCCCAGCAGAGCAATATTACGAATGACACTATAATCAACACCATACATTTTTTTAAATTCATCTGCAATGGGTTGATTAACGGTATAACCATAAATGAATTTTGGAACTGTAAAGCGTTCGATCTTTTTCCAATAATTATAAATGTCCGGTCTTGTAACAATCTCCTTCATTTCGCAAAACAATTCATGGGCATCATAAACCCTCTTTTTGTTTTTTATTTTTGAGATGAAATAGCAGGGAAGGATTGTATCAAGGTCAATGGCGCAAATGCAATCCATCTTTTTAAACAATAGATAAAAGAACAGGCGGATATTGTACTCAGCATAAAACAATTTACCTTTTTCAAACAGGCAGTTTATTCTTTTTTGTTTGAAAGGCTGGCGTACAATAGCAATGGATGATCTCAATTTTCTACCAACCAATAACACTTCGTAACCGGCCCTGGTTAAAGATGAGCAGATACGGATCATGCGCTGATCGTAACTTAAGTCAGTGGTGACAGTAAATATGATTGTTTTACCCAATACTTAACTATTGTAAATTTTCCGGATGATCTCAACTGTCTTTAGTCCATCTTCCGCACTGGCAAATGCATGCTTTTCATCAGCCAAAGCCAAAACAAGGTTTTCATAAACCTTGTCATGGTTACTCATGCTGCCCTGGTAAAACCCATAACCATTTGCAGGGTTTCCGGTTGGAAGATCTGGCTTTTTAATTCCGGCTACCTGGCAATATTCAAGTTCATTTAAATATTGTCCGCCAATTTTCACCGTTCCTTTTTCTGCAAAAACGGAAAAAGAGCCTTCCATATTTTTTTCAAAACTGTTAACTGTATAATTCAATGAGCCGATGGCGCCATTCTTCATTTCCATCGCAACAATGCCGGTGTCTTCAAATTCAATAAATTGATGTGCAAAATTTTTGCTGACAGCTTTAACCAAGGCTACATCCCCCAAAAGCCAGTAAAGCAGATCAATAAAATGGCTGAATTGGGTGAAAAGTGTGCCTCCATCCAGGTCTTTACTGCCTTTCCAATCAGTATAATATGCTTCAGGGCGATTCCAAAAGCAGTTTATCTGAAAGCTATAAACCTTTCCCAGTTTTCTACTTTCAATCAGCTCTTTTAAAAATGCTACAGGAGGATTATAACGGTTTTGCTTAACCACCAACAGCTTTTTACCGGCCTTTTCAGCAGCTTTGATCATCCTTTTTCCATCTTCAACACTAATGCAAAGCGGTTTTTCACACAAAACATTAACATTGGTTTCCAATGCTTTAATTGAATGGGAGGCATGTAAACCGTTTGGCGTGCAAACCGCCAGCAAGTCTAAATCTTCCGTTTCTAATAGCTCATCAATAGAATAACAGGCTTTTGCATTGTATTGTAAGGCCAGTTCATTGGCTTTTGCCGGTATAATGTCGCAAACGGCCGCCAGGTTCCCGTGTTTGATCATTTGCTCAGCGTGGCGCTTTGCAATTCTTCCGCATCCGATTATGGCAAAATTCAGGCTCATATTATGGCAATATTCAAAAAAAATACTCAAAATGCCGCTTAAAAACCGATATTTTAATATACTTTTGCAACCAATTTAAAAAAGAAACATAACAAAGACGTTATTAAAAAAACAAAGATGCCGTATTTAACAATCGAAAAAAAAGCAGACATTTTCACCAAATTTGGAGCAAAAGCTACCAACACAGGCTCAATTGAAGGCCAGATCGCTCTTTTGACCGAGCGTATCAACCACATTTCAGATCACCTGAAGACCAACAAAAAAGATTTCTCTTCTCAAAGAGGTTTGATGATGATGGTAGGACAACGCAAGCGTTTACTTACTTACCTCAGCAAACACGACCTGTCTGGTTACAGGGCCTTAATTGAGAAATTAGGTTTACGTAAATAAACTATCCAACATGTAAATAATTTAATTCCCAACTATGTTTTCAGGTTGGGAATTATTCTTTTTACAGCATTTAATCATTTAAGATTACGACGTAGAGAAATCTGCAATCGTCAATCGCAATCCAAAATCGAATCATGTCTTTATTAAACCCAAAATCAATAAAATTTGATATAGGTGGTGGCCGTGAGGTAACCATCGAAACAGGTAAAATGGCCCGCCAGGCCGATGGTGCAGTAACTGTTCGCCAGGGCAATTGTATTTTACTGGCAACTGTTGTTGCCAACAAAGAACCCAAGCCCGGACAGGGATTTTTCCCTTTATCAGTAGATTACCAGGAAAAATTTGCCTCTGCGGGCCGTGTACCAGGCTCTTTCTTTAAACGTGAAGCCCGTTTAAATGATTACGAAATTCTCACTTCAAGATTAATAGACAGGGCCTTAAGGCCTTTGTTCCCGGAAGATTATCTGTGCGAAGTTCAGGTACTGGTTTCTCTTATCTCATCTGATGATGAAGTATTACCAGATTCACTGGCTTGTTTGGCAGCTTCAGCAGCTTTAGCAGTTTCAGATATTCCCATCCAGGAAATTATTTCTGAAGTACGTGTAGGAAGGATCAATGGCGAAATAATCGTGAACCCAACACGTACTCAACTGGCAGAATCTGATTACGAATTCATCATAGCCGCTACTGATAAAAACATCATGATGGTGGAAGGTGAAAGTAAAGAGTGCCAGGAAGAAGACCTGATCAATGCCATTGAAGCGGCTCATGCTGCCATTCGTATACAAGTTAAAGCTCAGCAGGAATTAAGAGACCTGGTTGGTATTACTTCTAAGAGGGATTATCCAAAACCTTACCGCAACGAAGAGCTGAACGAGAAGATCACAGCCTTTGCAAAAGATAAAATGCACGCCATTGCCGCTGCAGCATCTGCCAAGCATGAAAGAAGCGATGCTTTTAAAGCTTTACACCAGGAAGTAGTTGAATTTTTAGGTGAAGAATTGCCTGAAGAAGACAAAGCGCTGATTGGTCATTACACTGGCGAACTGCAGTATTATGTTGTTCGTGATATGATTTTAAATGACAGAAAACGTTTGGATGGCCGTGGTACCGAAGATGTTCGTCCCCTGCAAATGGAGATAGATAATTTACCAACTCCGCATGGCTCAGCCTTGTTTACCCGTGGTGAAACACAATCACTTACAACTGTTACTTTAGGAACTCCGTTAGATGAATTATTAGTTGAAAGTGCTTTCAAATCAGAATATACCAAGTTCATTTTGCATTATAATTTCCCGCCATTCTCAACCGGCGAAGTTAAGATGATGAGAGGCGTTGGCCGTAGGGAAGTTGGTCATGGTAACCTCGCTATGCGTTCGTTAAAACAAATGATGCCGGGTAGCGATTATGCATACACCGTACGTGTGGTAAGTGATATCCTGGAAAGTAATGGTTCATCTTCAATGGCCACAGTTTGTGCCGGTTCGCTGGCGTTGATGGATGCCGGTGTGCCTATCAAAAAGCACGTGAGTGGTGTTGCCATGGGATTGATCAAAAAAGGTGATGACTTTGCAATTTTGACTGATATCCTGGGCGATGAAGATCATTTGGGCGATATGGACTTTAAAGTTACCGGAACCCGTGATGGTATCTGCGGTGTGCAGATGGATATTAAGGTTGACGGCTTAAGCATGGATGTAATGCGCCAGGCGCTTGCACAAGCTAAAAAAGGCCGCATGCATATCCTGGATGCCATGTACGAATGTACACAGGCTGCAAGAGAGGATGTGAAACCACATGCACCACGTATGGTTAAGATATCTATCGATAAAGAATACATTGGAGCGGTGATAGGGCCAGGTGGTAAAGTAATACAGGAAATTCAGCGTGAGACAGGCGCAACCATCAATATTGAAGAAGTTGACAACAGGGGAGAAGTAAGCATTTTCTCCAAAGAAAAAACCAGTCTTGACCGGGCATTGGCATGGATCAATGGCCTGGTGGCGGTACCGGTTGTGGGCGACACTTACGAAGGAACAGTGAAGAGCATTAAAGAATTTGGTGCCTTCGTTGAATTCTTACCAAAGAAAGAAGGTCTGTTACACATCAGTGAAATAAGCTGGAAGCGTTTGGAAAGCATGGACGGCATCTTTAAAGAAGGCGATAAAGTAAAAATTAAACTGCTTGACATCGACCAAAAAACAGGCAAGTTTAAACTAAGCCGCAAAGCTTTAATACCAAAGCCTGAAGCACAGCCTAAGCAATAAATTACTGATAGATATAAAGATGAAAACCGGCAAACTTAAAACTGCCGGTTTTTATCATTTTATCTTAATTTACAATAGCGGTACTTAAAACATAAACTTCTACATACCCCGTAGTTGGAGTTATAGGTATTTGGTTTGAATAACGTCTTTTTACGGTGCCGTTAACCGTTATTGGTATAGCCGTAGTGGTTGATTGCCCAGCCACTTTTGCACTGTAAGCCGATTTATCACAAAAGCTGCAACTGAATTTACGGTTGCTGCCTAAATCAATAGAAACCAACCATTCGCCTTGGGCAGCATTATAAACAAGAAGCCCGGCTGTATTGGTTAAAGTTTCTAAAGCAACCTTTGAATCACAGCCATAATCTGGTTCATTATTGACATCAGCCGACGATTTTTTACAACTGGCACTGATTATTATGGTGAATGTTAATAATGCTATTACTGAATGCCTGGTGATGGTAAATGCTTTCATAATATTCATGTTTTAAAATGTGATTATATTTTAGTAAAGACATACAAAAAATTAAAACCGCTGCTTCAATTATAAAATTAATGCTATGAATAACAAAAAATATATAAAACTGCAGTTTTCTGATACAGATGACGGTCAAAAAGATCAACTGATCGCTTTATTGGCCGATATTGGCTTTACAGGATTTGAAGAAGAAAAAAAAACATTAAACGCCTTTATTGAAGAAAAAAACTTCAATAACAATGAACTTGCTGATGTTTTAAAAATTATCCCCGCCAGTTATTCAAAAACAACGGTTGAAGAAGAAAACTGGAACGCCCTTTGGGAGAGCAGTTTTGAACCTATTCTTGTAAGTGATTTTGTTGGCATCCGTGCCTTTTTTCATCCACCTGTTGAGCATGTAAGGCATGAGATCGTTATCACACCTAAAATGAGTTTTGGCACCGGCCATCATGCAACCACATTCATGATGA
The DNA here is from genome assembly GCA_016786725.1 of Ferruginibacter sp. Classification (GTDB taxonomy): domain Bacteria; phylum Bacteroidota; class Bacteroidia; order Chitinophagales; family Chitinophagaceae; genus Ferruginibacter. The sequence continues at coordinate 70,712 of JAEUVU010000023.1, forward strand.
TAGAACAAATGGAAGCATTGGATATTACAGAAAAAACGGTGATGGATTTTGGAACCGGTACTGCCGTACTTGCCATACTGGCCGAAAAAATGGGAGCCGTCAAGATTGATGCTGTTGATTACGATGATTGGAGCATTAAAAATTCTATTGAGAATGTGGCTGCTAATAATTGCAGTACGATAAATCTCATAAAAGATGAAACGATTAGTACCGGTTCAGTGTATGATATCATTCTTGCAAATATTAACTTAAATGTGATAATCAGCAATATGGATGCGATAAAAGCTGCAGCAAAAAAGGGCGCTTATATCCTGCTAAGTGGTTTTACCAGGGCCGATGAAGCTTTTATGCTGGAAAAACTGGAAAAAAACGGGATTTGCCCACTTAAAACAGTTCAGAAAGATGAGTGGCTGAGCATACTTGCAGAAATGAGGTGAGCAAACCGCAGGCTTTATCAACAATTTATATTTCTCCTGTTATATGAGGCATCTCTGAGTTAATTTTTCATTATCTTTGTCCTTCAACTCAAGCTAAAGAAACGGATGAAGGAACTGGTTCTCATTATAGTATCTTATCTTATCGGATCAATCCCCACAGCTTTATTAGTCAGCAAAAAATTTTTTGGTATAGATATCCGTGATTACGGCAGCGGCAATATGGGTGCTACCAACACTTTCAGGGTATTAGGCACCCGATACGGTACCATGGTAATGGTGATTGATATATTGAAAGGGATGGCAGCGGTGATGCTGTATAATTTTCTTCCATTCTATCTTAATCACGAACTGGAAAGAACAAACCTGATGCTTGGATTAGGTACAGCCGCTGTTCTCGGACATATTTTCCCCATATTTGCAGGCTTCAGGGGTGGAAAAGGCGTGGCCACTTTACTGGGTATGGTGCTGGCCATTCAACCCGTTATTGCTGTAAGTTGTATAGGCATTTTTGTACTGGTACTTTATTTAACCCGCTATGTATCTTTAAGCTCAATACTGGCTGCACTATCATTACCTGTTTGTGTATTGTGGATATGGAACGAGCATGAAATATTGTACCGTGTATTTGCATTGATCGTGGCCGTTCTTGTAGTTATTACCCACCAGAAAAACATTGGCCGTATTTTACGTGGGGTAGAAAGCCGCATCCCCATTCTTAAACACAGGGATAGAAGAAAAGCCCGTCAAAATCAGGATTAATTTTTTATATTTGTCTCTCCTCACCAGGGTTAAACAGAAATTTATTTTTGTACTATTCACTCAAAATAAACAGTTGGTACGCCAATTGATAACCCGTATAATTAAAACTCAAATAAAATGAAAAGAATTCTTGTCTTCCTTGCAACTGTTTCCTTTATTATTGCCTGTAGTACCAATGCTGTAACAAACCGTAAGCAGCTTAAGCTTTTTGGTGAAGCAACCCTGCAGCAACAAGCTTTAACGGAATACCAGTCTTTTCTTTCGCAGAATAAGGTTGTAAACAGCAGTGCCAACAAAGATGCAGAAATGGTAAAAAGAATAGGAAACCGGATAGCAAAGGCTATAACCGATTATTATACCCAAAAGGGTTTGGCTGCAGAATTGAATGGATACAAATGGGAGTTTAATCTTGTAGATTCAAAAGAAGTAAATGCCTGGTGCATGCCGGGAGGTAAAGTTGTTGTATATACCGGTTTATTAGGGATTACTCAAAACGAAGCAGCTTTGGCTGTTGTAATGGGCCACGAGATAACACATGCTGTAGCTCATCATGGAAATGAGCGTATGAGCCAGGGTGCCCTGGCACAGGGACTGGAAATTGTAGGGAACATTGCAACTGCCAATAACCCAAAATACAATGACCTTTTCAATAACATATTTGCACCAACTGCCCAGATTGCTGTTTTATTGCCCAACTCACGTAACCAGGAGTATGAAGCTGATCACTACGGATTAAATTTTGCTGCTATGGCAGGGTATAATCCAAACGAAGCTATCCCTTTCTGGCAGCGCATGGCGGCAGCCTCTAGTGGCCAAAAACCACCAGAATTCTTATCAACACACCCGGCAGATGAGAACCGTATAGCACGTTTAAAAGAATTTATGCCGGAAGCATTAAGTTACTACAAGCCGGTTGGCAAATAAATATGTAATATGTACACAAAAACTCCATTTATATGGAGTTTTTTTTTGTATAAACCTTTCGCCTGTCGTATATTATGTTTATCTTTATGCGCCGAAAGCAGCATGAGAACTGCACCTCACCGCCAAAACTAAACATTAACTGCAAAATCAAATGGTTTGCCCATGATGTAAATGCTACAAAATTTACACTTCTTGTTTTAATTGTTAATTACCAGCTATGACCACTCAATCATTACTTGAAAAACTGCAGTTGCAGGATGAGAAAAATTTATTGATACAAGGCCTGCCTTCTTCAATAGAAAAACAGTTTGTAAAGCTTACATTTTCAAAAAATGTTACCCCGCTTTTAAAAAGCAGGAAAATTGACTTTGCACTTGTTTTTGCCGTAAGCCAGCGCCAGCTTGTAGATATACTGAAGGATGTAATTCCTGCTTTGCAGGATGATGCCAAACTCTGGATTGCATATCCCAAGCTTACTTCCAAGATAGCAAGTGATCTTTCCAGGGACAAGAACTGGGATTTTGTTTCGGATTATGGCTTTGAAGCTGTTCGCATGATAGCCCTGGACAATGTATGGAGTGCAGGCCGTTTTAAAAAGCAAGATGAAGGCATAAAAAAAAAGCTGGCTTCTCCAGCACGAATCCTGCACCCGGCGTAGATTATGTAAACCGCACCATAACTGCTCCTCCCGAATTGCAGCAATTATTCAGAAAAAATAAAAAGGCCGCCGGCTTTTTTGAAGCACTTGCATTTACCCACAAAAGAGAATACGTGGAATGGATAATCAGTGCAAAAAAAGATGATACCAGGCAATTGCGCCTGAAAACTACCATTGAAAAATTAGCAGCCGGTAAAAAAAAATTCAATGAAAGATAAAAAACACCTTGTTGTATTATCTGGCGCAGGCATCAGTGCCGAAAGCGGGTTGAAGACTTTCCGGGATAGCGATGGGCTGTGGAACGGATATGATGTATATGAAGTTGCTTCCCCACAGGGATGGCGCAATAACCCCCAGCTGGTTTTGGATTTTTACAATGCCCGGCGTAAAGATGTGGCAGCGGCACACCCTAATGCTGCCCATATTGGTTTGGCCGAACTGGAAAAAGATTTTAACGTAACAATTATTACCCAAAATATTGACGATCTGCATGAAAGGGCAGGTTCCACCAATGTACTGCATCTGCATGGCGAAATATTTAAAATGCGGAGTACAGCTGATGAACACAATGTTTTTGATATCCGTGGCGATATCAATATGGGTGATAAAGCAGAGGATGGCGCACAACTCCGGCCGCATATTGTATGGTTTGGCGAAGCAGTACCTATGATGGAAATAGCTGCTTCCGTAGTTTTATCATGCGATTATTTTGCAGTAGTGGGAACCTCGTTACAAGTGTACCCAGCAGCCTCTCTTTTGTATTATGCGCCTGATCATTTGCCCAAATTCTTAATTGATAAAAAAATACCTCTCACTGAAAAGCAAAGCAACCTGCACATTATTGAAATGCCTGCAACAGAAGGAGTGAAGGAGTTAAAAAGAGTTTTATCTGCTCTGTAATTTTCTATTTCTGTGTTTACTTAAACCAAACTTTATGTACGATTTTGATCCTTCTGGCAGTACAGCACTTATTGTTTTATTGACGCTTGTTTTATTTTTGGTTCCTACTATTTTTTATTTTATAAGTTTACAAAAAGCGCTTGAAGCTGTGAGTGCCGAACACAGAATGATGCCACCGGGACAGGTTTGGCTATCGCTGATACCCATTTTAATTTTGTGTGGATGTTTTTTGTGGTAAATAAAATTGCAGAATCTTTTCAACTGGAATGTTACAAACTGAATATCACAACTACCGAACAAAAGCCCACGCAGGGAATTGGCAACGCCAAGAATATTTTAAGACTGTGCTCTTTTATTCCGTTCATTGGTATTCTTGCCAATGTTGGTTTTGTTGTTTGCTGGATAATACATTGGGTAAAAGTTAATGAATACCGGAACCTGATTATCAGCAACCGTACTGATACTATTTTAGACGCAGAAAAGGGGATCTTTCATCAATGATCTATGTTGAAACTTCTCTAAATACAATTCCTGCATTTTCAAGTTCCTGCAACACAGGTTCATAAATTTCCACAGCCGTTGGTATATGCAAGCCTTTTAGTTTTATACTGTCATTCAATATCAGCCTGGCGGCAATGCCAAGTGGCAACCCTACGGTTTTTGCCATGGCAGTCCGCAAACTATCTTCACCTTTCACCACCAGGCAGCTTTTCAGTGTTTTATTTTCTCCTGCCAGTTCATATTCAAACTCATGCAGCATCACGATCATGTCTTTATCTGCAGGTTCCATCTTCAGTTTTATCTCCAGTAAAAATTGTAAAATATCTGCCGATGTTTTTGCAGTGGCAGGAACCAGTGCTTCATCAAATATGCCGAGATTGTCAAGCATACACAAATTATCAGCATTTAAAAAGGGCACAATGGCCGAAGACCATTTTGCAAAACTCAAACCTTCAGCATTGATTGGGGTAGTGTCGTTTGTCAATCCTGCATCTACAATCGCATTCCAGCCTTTAAAAAAATCTTTATGGCGCAGCGTTGTTCTGATGAAAGTGGCTGTATCAGGCAATTTATAAGTGGGGATATAGCTCAACGAATCCCGGTTGGGATAGTAAGCAAGTCCTTCCAACCCATCAAAAACAATTTCATTGCTGCAATCAAAAAGCTGTTGATAGCTGATATTCTTTATCTCATTATTTTCTTTATAAACAGCGCCTGACTGTCCTGCCATTACAATGTTACGTGGGTTCCAGCTTATTTTATAATGCCAGGGATTGTTATCGCTTTCGGGCGCAACAAGGCCACCGCAATGGCTTTTAAAAGAGGTAATTTTGCCACCTTTTTCCTTTATCGCATTAATGATCTTCATGGCGCTCATGTGGTCAATACCTGGGTCTAATCCCATTTCGCAGATGAATAAAAGTTTGCGGTCTGCTATTTCATCCTGCAGGCTTTTCATCTTGTCATCTAAATAAGATGCGGTCAACAAATGTTTACGGTACTCAACACAATCTTTGGCAATTAAAAAATGCAGGGCAGGGGGCATCATCGAAATAACTACATGCGCTCTTTGTATAAGCCTGCTTCTTTGCTCTTCATTGGTAACATCTAATTGTACAGCTTCTGCAAAAGGGGAGTTGTTTGTCTTTAAAAGTATCTGTTCCCGGTCAGCATCTGCAATGATGAATTTCCAGTTGCCTTTTTCAGCTTCAACAATAAGGTAATCTATTAAAACCGTGGCCGATTTTCCGGCGCCAATCAATACAATCGTTTTCAAATAAAAAAAGTTTTTGGCAAGTTAAACAATGAGAAACGAATTACACGAATTACTCTAATTTTCCGAATATTAATTGGCATGTGATTCGTCAAATTCGTGTAATTCGTGACCTGATTTTGTTGTATCCACAAACCCAAAAAATATGTGTAAAACTAACCCTAAAAACACCCTTTTTTATGCGGAAAAACGCCTTAAAATCGGTACTTTCGCACACTAGAAAAAATTATGGAAAATAACGACAATTTAAACGAAGAAAACCAGCCTTTAAGCGGCGGAGATCTGCACAACCGCGGCCGCATTATCCCGGTAAATATCGAGGAGCAAATGAAGACATCCTACATTGATTATTCGATGAGTGTGATTGTTGGGCGTGCCCTGCCGGATGTACGTGACGGCCTTAAACCGGTTCACCGCCGTGTGTTATATGGTATGAGCGAACTCGGCAATACCAGTAACAAACCACATAAGAAATCTGCCCGTGTTGTGGGAGAGGTAATGGGTAAATACCATCCGCATGGTGACAGTGCTATTTATGATACTATCGTACGTATGGCGCAGCCTTGGAATATGCGTTACACCCTGGTTGAAATGCAGGGTAATAAAGGCAGCATGGGTGATGACCCGCCGGCTGCTATGCGTTACACCGAGGTGCGTATGGAAAAGCTGGCCGAAGCCATGCTGGATGATATCGAAAAAGAAACAGTAGATTTTCAGCTTAACTTTGATGATAGCCTGAAAGAACCAACCGTTCTTCCAACACGCATTCCTCAACTTTTAGTGAATGGCAGCAGCGGTATCGCTGTAGGTATGGCGACCAATATGATGCCGCATAACCTGGGCGAAGTAATTGATGCCTGTATTGCCTTCATCGAAGACAGCAACATCACCATTGACGACCTGATCAAACATGTAAAAGGACCAGACTTTCCGACAGGCGGTACCATTTATGGTTTTGAAGGCGTAAAAGCAGGTTTGCACACCGGTCGTGGAAGGGTAGTGCTGAGAGGTAAAGTGAATGTTGAACCTATGAGCAATGGCAGGGAAAAACTGGTTTTCTATGAAGTGCCTTACCAGGTAAACATTGATGCACTAACAGCCAAAATTGGAGAAATCGTTGCAGAAAAAACCATTGAAGGCATTGCCAACGTAAACGACGAGAGTAACAATAAAGAAGGTATCCGCATTGTTGTTGAGTTGAAAAAAGATGCGGTTGCACAGGTTGTCATCAACCAATTGTATAAGCATACTGATCTGCAGACTTCTTACGGTATCAACAATGTTGCTATCGTTAGGGGCAGGCCGCAGGTATTGAACCTGAAAGACCTTATCAAAGAATTCATCGAGTTCCGGTTAGATGTGGTAACACGCCGCACCCAATACGAATTGCGCAAGGCAGAGGAGAGGGCACATATCTTAGAAGGCTATATCATTGCTTTGGATAACCTGGATGCAGTGATCCAACTCATCCGTGAATCATCTACGCCAACCATTGCACAGGAAGGGCTGATGAGCCAGTTCGGCATGAGTGAGATACAGGCAAAAGCAGTACTGGAACTGCGTTTACAGCGCCTTACCGGCATGGAGATAAACAAGATACGGGAAGAGCATGCCGAGATCATGAAACTGATCGAACATTTAAAACTGGTACTTGCCAACGAATTCATGCGCTACGATATTATCAAAGCTGAATTGACTGAGATCAAATCAAAATTTGCAGATGAACGCAAATCCGAGATCGTTTATGTGGGCGATGAGATTAATATGCTCGACCTGATTGAAGATGAAGATGTGGTGGTAACCATATCGCACATGGGTTATATCAAGCGCACTTCTGCAGCAGAATACCGCCAGCAGCGCCGGGGTGGCCGTGGCGCCAAGGGCAGCAGCACCAGGCAGGAAGATTATATTGAACACCTGTTTGTGGCCAGTACACACCATACGTTGCTTATCTATACGGAAAAGGGTCGTTGTTTCTGGCTGAAAGTGTATGAAATACCGGAAGGCGATAAAACCAGCAAGGGCAGGCCTTTGCAGAACATGATACAGATACCGCCGGATGATAAGGTTCGAGCAATCATTGATATCAAAAACCTGGATGATGAGGAGTATGTGAACAATCATTACATTGTACTCTGTACCAAACAGGGTATCATCAATAAATCAAGGTTGAAAGATTTCAGCCGCCCACGCCAGAACGGTATCAATGCCATCACCATCAGGGAAGGCGACCAGTTGCTGGAAGCCAAGCTAACCGATGGCAACTGCGAAATTATGATGGCGGTTAAGAGCGGCCGTGCCATTCGTTTTGCCGAAGAAAAAGTAAGGGCAACAGGTCGTGGCGGTATTGGCGTTGCCGGTATTGAAGTAGATGATGCCAACGATGAAGTGGTAGGCATGGTTTGTGTAAATAAAGAAGACAAAACCAGGACCGTATTGGTGGTAAGCGCCAACGGTTATGGCAAGCGTACTTCGTTAGATGATCCTGAAACAGGAGAGAACAACTACCGTATTACCAACCGTGGAGGTAAAGGTGTAAAAACCATCAATGTAACAGAAAAAACCGGCGGACTGGTAGGCCTGCTGGCTGTTACCGAAGCTGAAGACCTGATGATAACCTGTGTAAGCGGCATCACCATCCGTATGCCGGTTAACCAAATAAGCGAACAGGGCCGTGCCACGCAGGGTGTTAAGCTGATAAGGGTTGATGAAGGTGATGAAATAGCCGCTATTACTCAACTTGACGAGAAAGAATCTGATGAAGAACTGGAGAATGAAACTGCTGATAACGAATCTAATCAGGAAAACCAGGATTCAGGTGCAAATAATGAGGAGCCTGCCAGTGAAGAATAAACAGTAAAATGATTAAATAAAATACCCGGCTTGATGGCCGGGTATTTTATTTAATACTCAGCTTTTCTTTACCTGTATTCCTATCAGGTAAGCAAAAAGGCTTACCTCGGTTGCCAACTCCAGTTTTTTTCTCAGGCGGTAACGTCCAACTTCTACACCTCTTACAGAAATATTCATTAATTGGGCAATTTCTTTTGTTGAAAGGTTCATGCGCAAATAGGCGCAAAGCTTTACCTCGTTGTTGGAAAGATTATGGTGCTTTTCTTTAAGGGCGCTTATAAAATCGCTGTGTACCTTATCAAAATGATGTGTAAAGTTTTCCCACTCCCGGTCAATATGATCATCTTCACTAATTGATTTTACCATTTTTTTTAGCTCTGCCTCTGCCGGATGGTTGGCAAGGATTTTCATTACCTGCGATAACTCTGTCTTCATCTTTAATACCAGTTCGCCCTTTTTTACCAGGTGCATGGCCGAGGAGGCCAGTTCAGAATTTTTAAAATTGATATCAGCTTCCAGTTTTTCATTCCGCAAGGTTGCCAGTTCTCCTTCAGATTTTGCTATTTCCAGCTCATGTATGTAACGAAGCCTTTTTTGTTCTTCCTCATATTTTTGCTGCTGAAGCCTGAACTTCTTTCTTTGCCAGGTATATAAAAAGTAAAGGCCGGCTGCAATAAGTACAAGGTATAAAAGTTTAGCCCAGGTGGTATTATACCAGGGCGGCAATACTTTAAAACTGTAAATTGCCGGTGCAGATTCGTTACCCAGGTTGTTGCGAACTTTAACTTCAAAACTGAACTTGCCTGCAGGCAGGTTGGTGTATTCTTTCTCTGTACGGCTGGTCCATGCACTCCAGTTATCATCATAGCCTTTTAGCCGGTAACTGTATTCAAGGTTCGACTGGTTGCCAAACAGCGCAGAGGCATATTCAATTCTGAAGGTTTTCCAGCGATGACTGATAGCGGGGATATCGTCTTTCTGCCCAGCTGAGTTTTCGTTTACAGAATATCCTCCGTAAAGCAGGCTATCTGAAGGGCCAATTATTCGTAATACCCTTATCTGCACTGACAAACGGGAGTTACGCTGCCTGTATTTGGGATAATTGATATGATAAAAACCCTTTTCGCCACCCAAAAAAATATTACTTTCATTAACAGCATAAATAAACTCAAATCCACTCAGCATCTTGTTATTCAGTTCCGGTATTTGTATCACGGCAGGCTCTTTGGCAGAAAAATCAATAACCCCCAGGCTTTTTTCATGAATAAACCAGGTATTACCCCTGGCATCGTCTTTCAGGTAACGAATGCTTTGGTTACCCAGCAGTTTTCGGTAAAATGCCGATGGTTCAAACTGATCTGCTTTTTTATTATAAATGTAAACACCCTTTTCAGTTGCAACCAGCAACTCGTTTTTAACAGCGTAAATATGATTGTTAAGCAGGGAAGGAAGCCCTTTGGTGGTTGCGTATGCAAAAATATTGTAACTGCCCAGGGTGTTCTGCACAATTTTAAATACGCCGTGATATGGATGTGATACCCATATCTGTTTGTCTTTATCCAATGTTACAAAGCGGGATGATTCATTGAAGCCCGGTATAGAACCAGAAAAAACAAATTGCCCGTTGGTGTATTTAAAAATACTTAACCCGCTGTAACCGCCACTCAAAATCTGCGGTGCCGTAAAAGAAGCCGACGGAAGCGAAACAAAATTCCAAAAACCCTTACTTTGGGAAATGGGCACAGCCTGGTTGTTGTCTATTACATAGGCACCTTCGTGATGACCAAGTAATAAGGCATTATTAATGCTGGCCAATCCCCATGTTTGGCCCCGGCTGTTATTTACTAAGGTAAAGTTTCCTTTGCTGAAGCTTAAATCGGGTAGTGGTTGTATGGCCACACTAAAAAGCCCATTGGATGTACCCAGGTAAAGCCTGTTATTGTGCATAATGGCGGTGTAGCCCGATCCGTCCTGCAAAAGCGGTTTAATCTGCTTGATGGAACTATTGTAGGTAATCAGGTCTATGCCATTATCCAGGCCGAGCCAAAGATTTTGCTGGGCATCTGTAAATATGCTTAATACGTTGTTGTTTTGCAGCCCTTCTGTTCTGCTAAAGCTCTGTACGATATTTCCTTTAAGGTCAATAACATATACACCGTTATTATTGGTGGCCAGGGCAACCCGGTCTTTATTTATGGCCGTGGCTGAATAAATTCGGTCGTTTATGAAAAAAGCATTGTTTACCGATTGCCGGATGCCCAGTTTATCTCCGGCCAGGTAAAACAAACCATTTTTAAGTGTGGTAATAAGAATGCTGTCCTCTTGTATTGGCAACATTCCGGTAACAGCATCCCCTGCAGGTAAACTGCCTGTAGCAACTGCAGGTTTCCAGATTTCATTTTCAAAACGTAGCAATCCGGCCTGGTAATCCTGTGCATACAGGTTTCCGTTGCAAATAACCATATAGGCCCATTCAAAAGGAGCCTCGTACACGGTGATGGAGCTGCCGTTGAACTTAAATATTCTGGAGGCAGACCGAAACCAGGTGAGGCCTTTATGGGTGACTATGTCCCATACATCTCCAAACGACCTGTCTTTTACCGGAATTAACTGTACCAGCGACTGGTATAGAAGTTTTCCATTTTTGCCTGGAAAAAAATAGCCAATTTCATCCTGTCCGCCGGTAAATATTTTAAAATCTGCACTTATTTCAACCGAACGTACAATTGTTTTGTTAGGTAAAGGATAAATGTTCCAGTATTTTCCGTCAAAACTTAAAAGCCCTTCATTATTGGCAAAATACACAATGCCGTTTTTATCCTGCCTGATATCCCAATTTTGAAGTCCGGCTTTGTAAACAGATTTGGGATAATTTATAATATCTGGAAGGCCAATGGTATTTTGCCCTTGTATTTCTATTGGAAAAAAAATTAATAAAAGCAATCGTTTCATCATTTGGCCAGTTTGTAATTAATACATTAAACAAAACAAATATGATGTAGTAATGAAGTAGCAATGTAGTACTAATTTACGGTAATTTACACTTACTGATGTAATAATGATGTAGCTAAAACTTTTATTTATGAAGTATTGAAAGATATATTTACATTTCGAAATCTGTTGCTTTTTTTCTCTCACTAAAACAAGAGCTATATGAAATTTATGAAATGCATGTTGTGCATGGGCATTTTGCTAGGCACACTATTTTTCCACCAGGCTTTTGCACAAAATCTTACTGTTTCAGGTACGGTTAAAAGCAAAAATTCTGGTAATCCGGTTGCCGGAGCCACGGTTAGTCTGCAGGGTACGGCTGTAACTACTACCACCGATGCCTCCGGAAATTTTACTATTGTGGCCAGCCCGTCAGGCAAACTGATCATCAGTTCTATAGGCTATTTACAGGAAACCGTTCAGATAAACAAAGGCGGCAACCTGGTCGTACTTATGGAAGAAGCTTCAAAAAATCTTGATGAAGTAATAGTAGTAGGTTACGGCACACAAAAAGTAACCAAAGTTTCCGGAGCTATATCCGGGGTAAAGGCCGAAACCATATCCAAATTAAAACCAGTAAGGGTAGAAGATGCTATTCAGGGAGCTTCCGGAGTAAATGTGATACAAAGCGGATCGCCCGGTGCTGCTCCGCTGATACTCATCCGGGGTATCCCTTCTTACCGCAACAACGGACCGCTGGTGGTAGTAGATGGTGTGCCTCAAACACAGGCCGACCTTAACTCCATTAATCCCGGCGACATTGAAAGTATCAATGTGCTGAAAGATGCAGCCACAGCTGCCATCTATGGTGTTAGCGGCGGAAACGGTGTTGTAATAGTAACTACCAAGGCCGGCCGCAAAAACCAGAAAACAGAATTCAACCTGGTAAGCACGTACGGAATCCAGGAAGTAGCCAACATTGTACCGGTATTAAATGCTTCTGAATACGGAGCCATGATTAATGAAGGCAGCACGGTATCGGGAGGCAATGTCATTTTTCCCGACCTGTCTGTACTGGGTAAGGGAACCAACTGGCAAAACGAAATATTCAAACAGGCACCCATTCAATCTCACAACATAACTGCGAGGGGAGGTTCCGAAAAAGTTACCTACTTTTTATCAGGTGCTTATCTCAGCCAGGGTGGTATTGTTGGAGGTATTGATAAATCAAGATTCAACCGTATCAACTTCAGCTCCAATATTTCTTTCGACCTTACTTCTAAGCTCAAATTTATCTTAAACGCCAACTATGTAAACCTTAGTTCAAAAGGAATACAGGAAAACTCATTCAACAGCATTATCGGCAGCGCAATCAACTACGACCCAACTGTGCCGGTTTATAACAATACGCCTAATACGGTAGGCCAGTACGGTTTCAGCAACTTACTGCTGTCTGAAGTGTTTAACCCCCTCACTAAACTGGATAATACTTACAACCGTAATGTGGGCAATAAATTTTACGGCAAGTTTGAACTACAGTACGAGATCATTAAAAACCTTAAACTCAACACCCGTTTTGGCTATACCAAATACGACGGCAATGCCAAATCCTTTACACCCCTGGTGTTTTGGGGACTAAATAATGTAGACAATTCGATGAATGGAGATGGCACCACCGTGGCCGGAAAACACAACAGCGTAGCCCAGGAAAAGGCAAACTTCAACCAGTTTACCTACGAGCTTTTCGGCACTTACAACTTTGATATACGCAACAACCATTCTTTTGAAGCCACGGCAGGATTTTCCATGGCCAAATCGAGCGGCAATACTGGCGGTACAAACAGGCAGGATGTGCCTTTCAACAGTTGGGAATTTGCCGATTACACCGCAGCTACCGGCAATAACACCGCTACCAACCTGAATGCCAACACCGGTTACTATTTTCAGTATGAAAAAAGAAATGCATCCCTTTTTGGAAGGATCAATTATGATTATAAAGAAAAATACCTTGCTTCTGTAACTGCACGCCGGGATGGCTCCACTTCTTTTGGTAAAGACAACAAGTGGGGAATCTTCCCGTCAGGTTCTTTAGGATGGGTTGTGAGCAAGGAAAATTTCTTTAAATCCAAACTCATTGATTTCTTAAAAATACGTGGCAGCTATGGTTCGCTTGGTACCGATAACATAACCCCTCAGGACAGGACCATCCTTACCGACTACCTGGCTTCACTGTATGGTACCGGTAACAGCATTGGCTATACCTATGGCAATAATTTTATTTCAGGATCTACCCTGGGCTCTATAGGTAACGACAATATAGGATGGGAAAAACAACTACAGCTTAATGTAGGCTTTGATATGAATTTTTACAAAGGCAAATTCAATATCTCTGCCGATTATTACCAGAAAAATACGGAAGGGCTCATCTATCAGCCCTCGGTATCTACCGTGATACTGGGTGGCTTACCTGCTCCCTTTGATAACATAGGTTCTACCAAAACCAGCGGTGTGGACATTACCCTGGGCTATAACAGCAAAGTAGGTAAAAACCTTAAACTATCTACGTCAGCCACATTTACCACGGTTAAAAACCTGGTAACAGGTACCAACAATGAAGGTACAGCACGCAATGTGGGTGGTGGCTACTTTAACGGGCAGTCTCAAACCGTTACTGTTTTTGAAAAAGGAAAAACGCCTTACTATTATTACGGTTACAAAACCCTGGGCCTGTTTCAAACCGAAGCAGAAATTGCTGCAAGCCCTACACAGGCAGGTGCACAACCCGGCGATATCAAATTTGCCGACCTTAACGCCGACGGCGTGATTGATGCCAAAGACCAGACACAGATCGGAAATCCCTTCCCCAAATTCACCATTGGCTGGAACCTGAACCTCGAGTACAGGAATTTTGACCTTTCGGTATTAACCTATTCTTCTTACGGCAACGATGTATTTCGTGCATTGGAAAGAAATGCCAACTACACCAATAAATTCAGGAGTGTACTCGACAGATGGACCGGCCCCGGAACCACCAATGATGCCCGTAACCCCAGGTATTCATTTACCGACCCTAATAACAATTCCAGGGTTTCAGACAGGTATGTAGAAGACGGCTCTTTCATAAAAATCCGCAACATACTGCTGGGCTATAATTTTCAAATGAAACCCATCAAAAAAGTATTTAAAGCCATGAGGCTGTATGCGCAGGTTAAAAACGCCTTCACCTTCACTAAATACAGTGGCTTTGACCCCGAGATCAATGCCGGCCTTTCTGATGTAGGAATCGACCGCGGTGCTTATCCACAGGCAAGAACCTATTCGGTAGGGCTCGACATTAAATTTTAATTCATTCCATAAATAATGATAACAATGAAAAATTTTAAAATGAAAATAGCAGGCATCTTACTGGCAGGGATGACATTTGTTTCCTGCAACAAATGGGTTGACTATGACCCCAAGGATGATTTTAAAATAACCGACCAGGAATATTTTAAAAGTGAGGCCGACTACCGCTCGGCAGCCGTGGGCGCTTATGCACCCCTGCAATGGCTGAACCAGATTGTACCGGTGGGTGATATCATCTCGGATAATTCGGTAACCGGAGGTGAAAGTGCATCCGATGTGCTTTCGCTGCAGCAGATAAATAACTTTACCCATACCCCGGTAAACGGTACCATTGCAGACCTTTGGCAATCCTGCTATGAGGGCATTAACCGTACCAATTACATGCACCAGTATAAAGACAAAAATCCCGCCGGCCAGTCTATCAGCTTTGTAGGAAAAGATGCTTTATATGGAGAAGTATATTTCCTCAGGGCTTACTACTATTTTACACTGGTAAAAATGTTTGGCGGCGTGCCGTTATTTGTTGAAAGGCGCCTTACCCTGGCCGATCAGAACAATATTACCCGTGCCAGTGCAGCCGATGTGTACAAACAAATAGAAACAGACCTTACCAACGCCATTACCGTGTTGCCGGCCGTACAGGTAGAGCAGGGCAGGGCCACCAAATATGCCGCACAGGCATTGCTGGGCAAGGTTTACCTGTACCAGAACAAATTTGCGCCCGCAGCCGCCATGCTCGATAATGTAATCAATTCAAATGCCTACTCGCTGGTAACCAATTTCAATTCGATCTTTTTGCCCAGCGGAGAAAACGGCCCCGAGTCTGTTTTTGAAATACAATACTCCAACGGGTCGGCCACTTACGACTGGGGGCATGTAACCCGTGGACAGGGAAATTACTCGGTACAGCAATGCGGTGTACGTGGTTTAAACGGATCGGCTGCCATGCCCTATAACCCGGGCTGGAGCACCAACCTGCCTACACAAAACCTGGCAGCTGCCTATACCGCCGGTGATAAAAGAAAAGATGTAACCGTACTGGATATTGAAGCCTACAAAAATGCCAACCCGGCATTAAACATCACCTACCAGGTGGCACCATACCAAAACACCGGCCTGTACAATCAAAAATACCTGCCCCGCAAGGGAGAAACATCCGGACAGGTAGAACTTAATTATTCAAATAATTTCCGCACCATCCGCTATGCCGATGTATTGCTGATGGCAGCTGAAGCTTACAATAAATCAGGAAATGACCTGAAAGCACAAACTTATGTAAATCTTGTACGCCGCCGTGCCTTTGGCGACCTGCTGCATGATATTACCGCAACCGGTACCGCCCTTTATGATGCCATTTTAGCCGAAAGAAGGCTGGAGCTGGCCATGGAAGGAGACCGCTTTTTTGACCTGGTAAGAACAGGCAGAGCAACAACCGTACTGGGGCCGCTGGGCTTTGTAGCCGGCAAACACGAACTGTTTCCCATACCACAGGGAGAAGTTGACCTGGCCGGTTTACCTCAAAACCCCGGCTACTAACCAATAACCAACTAAAACTACAATCATGAATACAATAAAATATTTCTGCTGTTCCATACTACTGCTTTTGATGACGGCAGCCTGCAATAAGGTAGATACCGATGATGTTTCTTTTGTAGAGGCAGCTTCGGCTCCGGCCAAATTATCGGTGATGTTTGACATTACCCAGGATAACACCGGCCTGGTAACCATTACCCCCAATGGCGAAGGAGCGGTTTACTACGATGTTTATTTTGGAGATGCCGCCACCACGCCCGCCAATGTACCGGCCGGCAAATTTGTGACACATGTTTATGCCGAAGGCGTGTACAATGTAAAGATCATAGCACATGCGGTGAATGGAAAAACAACCGAGTTTTTACAAAAGCTCACGGTTTCTTTCCGTGCACCCGAAAACCTGGTGGTGAATACGGCCATTGATGCTGCCAATAATTTTAAACTGAATGTATCAGCAACGGCCTTGTACGAAACATTCTTCAGGGTTTTTTGGGGCGATGTACCCAATGAAACCGGACAGTCTTTTTTAGAAGGCCAAACCGCCAGCCATGTGTATGCATCTGTTGGCACTTATACCGTTAGGGTGGTAGCCTACAGCGGCGGTGCAGCCACTACCAGCTATACCACTACGGTTACCATTGTAGATCCCGTTTTATTGCCAATAACCTTTGAGTCGGCCACCATTAATTATGCCTTTACCAATTTTGGCGGCGCCACAGCCACCAAAATTGCAAACCCGCAAAGTAATGGTATCAACACCAGCGCCAATGTTGGCCGCATGGTTAAAAACGGTCCCGAAGTATGGGCTGGCAGCTTCTTAACACTGGGCGGCCCCATTGACTTTTCTGCAAACAGGGTTTTCAGGATGAAAGTATTTTCGCCCAGGGTGGGGGCCAAGGTATTACTTAAGGTAGAAAACCTTACCAATGGCGGCATTTTCTTCGAAAAAGAAGTGCTTACCACGGTAGCCAATACCTGGGAAGACCTGGCTTTTGATTTCCGTACCATCAATACCGCCAATTCCTATTCTAAAGTGGTGCTGATCTTCGACCTGGGAATAGTAGGGGACGGGTCGCCTAATTTTACCTGGCTCTTTGATGACATACGCCTGGTGAACCAGATGCCTGTAGGGCTGCTCAACCTGCCCGTAACCTTTGATGTGGCCGGTGTGAATTATGAAGTGGTTGATTTTGGCGGTAACCAGACAGAGCCTGCAGCCGACCCGGTAAATGCGGCCAATAATGTGAAAAAAACAACCAAAACCAGTGGCGCCCAAACATGGGCAGGAACTACCATGGGAGCCGGTTTTACCACCAGCCTGCCATTTACTGCCACCCAAACGCAAATGAGCGTAAGGGTATATTCACCGGCTGCCGGCATAAGGGTAAGGCTGAAGGTAGAAGACCGTACCAACCCGGCCCGCTCGGTTGAAACCGAAGCCATGACGCAGGCAGCCAATACCTGGGAAACCCTGGTATTTGATTTTGCCAACCCATCAGCCGGAACTGCTGCGCTGAATTTAACTTACACTTACAATATGGCCTCCATCTTTTTTGATTTTGGAAATGCCGGCACTGGAAGTGTATTTTACTGGGATGATGTAACTTTTCTGGCAGCCAATGTAACGCCCAACTACCTGGCCCTGCCCATTGATTTTCAGTCAACCACTTATCCTTATACATTCATCAATTTTGGCGGTGCCACCGCTACTGTGGTAAACAACCCCAGCGCTACCGGCATCAACACCAGCACCAAAGTGGGCAAAATGGTAAAAGGTGCACCCGAAGTATGGGCCGGCAGTTTTCTCGAACTGGTGAACCCCATCAATTTTTCGGTACTAAAAACCTTTAAGGTAAAAGTATTTTCGCCAAGGGTTGGGGCCAGGCTGCTGCTGAAGGTTGAAAATGCCACCAACGGGGGCATCAGCTTTGAAAAAGAAGCTACCTGCACTACCGCTAATACCTGGGAAGAGCTCACATTCGATTTTTCAACAATCAACGTGGGCAATTCCTATTCAAAAGTGGTGCTCATTTTCGACCTGGGAACTGCAGGAGATGGCTCTCCCAACTATACTTTTTATTTTGACGACATCAGACTTCTTTAATCTCAAAAAAAATGATCATGATAAAGAATAAAATAACGTTACTGGGTGTTTTGCTGCTGGCAGTAATCACCTTCAGCGCCTGTAAAAAAGACGAATATACCTTTGGTGAACTGTTAGCCCCTACCAACCTGGCCATCAATACCACCGTGGTGGGTACAGATGCCGCCAACCCCAATGGTAACGGTACCGGTAAGGTAGATATCGTAATCAAAGCAGATAATGCACTTACTTATAAAATAGATTTTGGCGATGGCAATGCAGCCCAGATGGTACCCTCGGGCATTATTACCTATAAATACGGGTCGCCCGGCACAGCCGAATACAATATTACCGTAAATGCCATCGGCACCGGAGGTTCCATCAGCACCCTTACCAAAAAAGTAAAAGTGTTTGTAAACTTCCAGATACCGGCCAACATACTTTCGGGCCTCACCGGCGGCTCTTCCAAAGTTTGGCAAACCGACCATGATGCGCCCGGCCATTTTGGGGTAGGGCCCAACAATGAGTTTTCGCCTATCTGGTATTCGGCCACGCCCAATTCAAGGGAGGCCTGCGCCTACGACGATGATATTACTTTTTCCAAAGATGCCAACGACAATGTATCGCTTACCATTGACAACAAGGGCGCTTCCTTTTCCATCGGCGCTGCTACCGCTTTTTACGGTGTTTCGGGCGGCGATGGATGCTACGGCATAAGCACCGGCGGCACCCGCAGGCTTACCTTTATGGACGCCACTTCGGGTTCTACCACCGCACAATCAACCCGCATTCAGTTTACTGTACCCGGCAACGGCATCATCAACTTTGGTACAGGCGGTACCACTTACGAAATACTGTCTATCTCTGACACCCAGGTTCACCTGCGCAATATCGGGGCAGATGGAAACTCCTGGTACCAGAAACTTATAAAAAAATAACAGGTACCTGTAAATAGTAAACTATAAAACAAAGCATTATGCAGTCGATAAAAAATTCACTGGTACTTCTTTTCCTTTTTATTGCAGCCGCCAGCTGCAGCAAAGGAAGCTCGGGTAACGGCGGTAATAACAACACCCAGGTTATACCTGCTAACCTGGTAGTAACGGCCACACCCAGCACCGATGGCAGCGGTAATGTGGTGTTTACCTCCACAGCCACCAATGCAGTTACCTATATTTATGAATTTGGCAATGGTTTTATTGCCACGGTACCCGGCGGCCTCATTACTTATAAATATACTACGGCCGGCAACATCACTTATACGGTAAATGTTACTGCCAAAAGCAGTACGGGGCACACGATCAGCAAATCCATACAGGTAACGGTAAATGTAGTGGCATCGGGCGGCAGCACCCTGGTTTTCAGCGATGAGTTTAATACCGACGGGGCGCCCGACCCGGCCAAATGGGGTTACGATATTGGCACCGGCAGCGGCGGATGGGGCAATAACGAACTGCAGTATTATACCAACCGCACCCAAAATGCGGTAGTGCAGGGGGGCGTACTCAAAATCATTGCTCAAAAGGAGAATTATATGGGCAGCGGCTACACCTCGGCCCGGCTATTATCAAAAGGCAAATATTCGTTTAAATACGGCAGGATAGAAGTGAGGGCCAAATTCCCCACAGGGGTAGGCACCTGGCCTGCCGCCTGGATGCTGGGAGATAATATCGGCACGGCGGGCTGGCCCGATTGTGGCGAAATAGACATTGTGGAGCACCTGGGCCGCGACCTGAACAAGATCTACGGCACCCTGCATTATCCGGGCCACTCAGGTGGCAATGCCAATGGTGCCACCACCATGGTACCCGATGCCACCACGGCTTTTCATACTTATGTGGTAGAGTGGTCGGCGGCAAACGTTAAAATATATGTGGATGCCCAGTTGTACCATACGGTGGCTAATACCTCATCGCTGCCTTTTAACCAGAACTTTTTTATTCTGCTTAATATGGCTATAGGCGGCAATTTTGGCGGCGCTGTTGACCCGGCGCTTACCAGTGCCACTTACGAAATAGATTATGTGAGGGTGTACCAGTAAAAAGGGCGTTAGTTTTCAAGTATAAATAGCAATTTAAAAAAAGCAGCTTTGTACAGGCTTATCCAGGCCGGGTACGGCTGCTTTTTTAGTATGAAAACAGGCAGCCTGCAATTAAAAACCGGCAGCATACCCGGCTGTTTTTTACTCATTATCTTTGAGCCTTAATACACAATATGAAACTAATTGCAGCTTTGTGCTTACTGGCGCTCAGTTTTACCGCCCGGTCTCAAAAATTAAAGATAAGCGGGGGTATTTCTTACAGCAAACTCAACTGGAAAACTACAGGGCCCGATAACAGGTATTTTGAAAAGCCATACCTGGGTTACACAGCAGGCATTGGCATTGAGTACCTGCGTTTGGGCATTGTAAACCTTTCATCAAATATTGAATATCTGCGCAAGGGGGGCATTGATACCATTTATTATACCGATGCTATGGGCAACAATCTTTTTCAAAAGGAAGAAGCGGTGATCTTCAATTTTGTAAATGCAAATACCTACGCCAAAATAAAAATACCTACCGGGGGAAAACTAAGGCCATTCATAAGCCTGGGCGTATATGCCGGGTTTATGGTTTCGGCCAATAAGCTGGCCGGCGATATTGGCGAATACAAGCGCTTTAATACAGGCGCCGTAACCGGTATTGGCGCAGGCTACAAAATACTGGGCCGGCAGATAGGGCTGGAAATTCAGTACCTGCCGTCATTTACACCTTTGTTTGATAAACCCACAGCTACCGGGTCAACCAAAAAGGTTACCGACCGTACGGTTACCGCCAAAGCATTTTTCATTTTATAATACCGGCATGTAAGGCACAAGGGCAGGGTGCCGAATTATTCTATTTAACATAATATTAATTATAGGCAAATAACATAACTGCAACTTATTGATTAACAATACCTAATTCAATTAATTGTTTACCTCGATGTAAAATCCCTGCTTATAAACTGTGTGTGATTTTTTGTACACTATATGTATAGAATTGCGGCAGTAAATTTAAAAAATGAAAAAAGGCTTTTAAGAAGATTCTCAGCGTTTACAAATAAAAAGCCGGCGCTTGGCCGGCTGTATAATATGTATCGTACCATGTTGGCGATCTTCCACAGGACCTTCATCTTACGGTTTATCTTTTTTGGCTTTGGGCGTATCGTCAACTGTAAAGCCCCAGTCGCCAAGCGCTTTAGGATTTTTGGTGTATTTGCCTTTGAGCACATTTTTGCTGATGCGTACAATTTCAATGATTGGCGCCAGGTCGGCATCACGCAGCCGGTAAACTTTTTCGGCCTGTTTGGAGAGCGCTTCCGCCTCCGTATGGTTGGCCAGGCATGGCTCTATACGTGGGCCGGTTACAGCCCAGTTAACCCCGTC
Source organism: Ferruginibacter sp. (assembly GCA_016786725.1). Lineage (GTDB taxonomy): Bacteria > Bacteroidota > Bacteroidia > Chitinophagales > Chitinophagaceae > Ferruginibacter. Next base: position 92,317 of record JAEUVU010000023.1, read on the forward strand.
GAGGTCTTTTAAAATAGATTTATCGCCTTCGGCCATATGCTTTTCATACACTTTTTTTGCCAGTGTGAGGGCTTCGGGTACATTGGCAGAGATTTCTATCCTGCCTGCAGTTTTACGTGCCATAATAATAAATTTAAAAGTTTAAAATCTGTACGATATATTATAAAAGCTAAACTATATAGTAATTTTTACAATTCAAAGAAATTTCATTTATTTTTTACTAATTATTTTAGATTTTAGTATTTTTTATACAGTGCTGCCGGTTAATTAATCCCGAGTGTGAGTTTTATACCTTAAAATGCCACTTAATTAGCCTGAAATGCAGATTAATTAATGCAAATGGCAGGATAATTATTCAAAAACGATGATTTTTAATAATAAACTGATGATTTTTGATAATTATTTGTCGTTTTTTATTTCAAAAATGCCTGTTACGGATAATAAATTGTAATTTTTGCAAAATAAAAACGCAATTTTATATAATAATCAGAGGTTTTTATACTAATAACCTGCTTTCTATCCAATTTTATTCCCACCAAAGCCATTATATGCTTATAAATAACTATCCTCTCTCCCACCAGTATAATACTTCACAATATCTTCACATCAAACAAACGGGCGCTGGTTTTCTATTTAAGGTTTCGCTTTTTAAATAGTAATACGGAAAACAACAAATTATACGATAGTTTATGTTTTTAAATAATCAATTATTTTTTATGTACATTTATTGAAATCAATTTTACAGATAGGGATATAAGATGGCTTGGGCCTATTTATAAGTTGGGCTAAATTTAAATGACACAATATATACTAAATCGTATAAGCTAATTTACCCATCTAATTTTAATTAGTATGAATGAGAATAAAATAAAAAGGCTAATAAGAGAATTTACTGCAAGCCACTTGAATGTACTCTTATCATTATTCGTTCTTGGTGCATTCTTGATTTATATATCCCAATATATTTCAAACCAATTCCTCAATCATCTTTGCAGAGATTTAGGGATATCTCTTATTCCAATATCATTAATAAGTTTTATTTATGAATATATCTTAAGGAAGTCTTTTCTACGGGAAATTTTTGTCCCAGCGGGGTTTTCACAGCCTACCCTCGCAACAATAATTCTCTTTACGTGAAACCCTTCCGCCGTTGTTGGTGTTCGTGCCGCTGGCTTGGCAGCAAAGCAATCACCAACAATCAGCAGGCTGTTAAAAAATAAATATCTTAGCGACAACAACTGCTAATGACAAACATAATAACCGAATACCCTCAATTCTTCACTGCCACCAACCTGGAATGGAAAAAGCTGCTGAAACCAGATAAATACAAAGACATCATTATTGAAAGCCTTCGTTTTTTAGTAAGAGAAAAACGGATCATACTGTATGCTTTTGTTATAATGGAAAACCACCTGCACCTGATATGGCAAATGCAGGCAGGCATAAAGCCACAGGATGTTCAAAGAGACTTTTTAAAATATACGGCACAAAAATAAAAATGGATTTACAGAAGAATCATCCTGCTGTGCTGAGCCAGTTTAAGGTAAAAACAAAAGACAGAACATACCAGTTCTGGGAAAGAAATGCATTGAGTATAGAACTAAGTACAGAAAAAGTGTTTCAGCAAAAATTAGATTACATTCATGATAATCCTGTGAGAGCAGGATTGTGCATATTGCCGGAGCAATATCGTTATTCATCGGCGTCTTTATATGAACTTAATAAAACAGTATGGGATTTTTTAACGCATTCAAAAGATTAGGAGTGGGAGTTAAATGGTAAAAGCAGTAGGCTGTGTTGTTGGTGATTGCCCGGCTTCATTGCCTTCGGCACGAACACCAACAACGGCGGAACTATCATAGCTTTATATTTACAAAATGGAGACCAGTTACCATTTCAAAAACGGGGCGGCATCGAAAAGCCGTATAAGCAGGAATTTTAAAACTAAATTATATGAAACAATTATTTTCATTATCACTGTTCATGCTCTTGTCTTGCATCGGATTTTCTCAATACATTCATATATTTCCTTTAGAAGGTAAGAATGCATGTGGAACGAATAAAACAACAAAATTTATAATTGTTCAGGGAGCTAATTGTGAGCAACTTTATAATCAGGGAATAGACCAAACAGAAAAACTAAAAGCTTATGGGCAAAGTGTAAGAACTTCATGGCACAATTGCGGGGATGGCCCATACTCACCAAAAGGGAAGTATATAGCAATTGTAAGCAGGCTTTTACCAGATGGTGAATGCTTTATGAGAGTATGGGAGGTTGGATTCGGCAATAGCAAAGCCGACGCTATAAAAAATGCAAAAGGTCAGTTTAGCGGTTTTGAGGAAAGTAAGGATGATGTGGTAGAATATTCAGGGCTTGTTACATCTTCAATACCAGACCCCACTTTAAAATACAAGGACTAACTTACCAGACAGAAAACCTGCCCATAACATCGGGTTTTAAGCAAATTTTGCGGAAACATCCGAAGTTTTGAAAACTTCGGAAGTCTGTGTTGCATCAACGTTTTTTCAGGCTTTCTGTTAACTGCTTAATGAACCCTTCCCTATCCTTTTTCACCATTTTTGCAAACCCTGCAGCATAAGGATGAACCTGCTCGTGTTGCTGCGACCAAAAGATAATTTCAATTAAAACCGGCACCAGGTCTATCCCTTTTTGGGTTAATTTGTAAACCCCTTTCAGTTTATGACCGGGATGCTTATGTTTCGAAATAATGCCGCTGCATTCAAGTAAAGCAAGCCGGTCGGCAAGAATATTGGTGGCAATTTTTTCTTCTGAGCTTAAAAAATCGCCGTAGGTGTTTTTATCAGTGAACATTAAATCACGGATAATCAGCAGCGACCATTTATCACCAAAAATGTCCAGCGCTGTACTGATAGGGCAAGCTGAACGAAAGGCTATTTTCTTTTTCTTCACAAAAACAAAAGTACAAAAAAATAATACTTGCATTTTACAAGTATTATTCCTTTCTTTGCTGCTACCAAATAAACTAAAAAAAGTAAACCATAATTTTTAAACAATTAAAATTAAAAAAGTATGACAAACGCAATTAACTGGTTTGAGATTCCGGCAACCGATTTCGCAAGAGCAAAAAAATTTTATGAAGCATTATTTGATGCAGAGATAATGGAAATGCCATTTCCGGCCGGCAAATATGGTATGTTACCTGCCGATATGCAAAACGGCGGCATTGGAGGCGGTATTGTTCAGGCAGATGGTTTTGAGCCCTCTGATAAAGGAACGGTGGTGTACCTGAACGGTGGTGATGATCTCAGTGTACCACTTTCAAAAGTAGAAGCTGCAGGAGGTAAAGTTGTTCTGCCAAAAACAGCAATTGGCCCCAATGGATTTATGGCGCATTTTATGGATACAGAGGGGAATAGAGTTGCATTACATTCTATGAAATAAAACCAGGTAAAGTTCTAAGAAAGTAAAGTCATTAATAAAATTGAAATTCGTTTTTACGGGCCCCTTGTGTGTATCATCCCACAATGATACTTTTGTCTCAGCGGGTTTTTTGCAGCCTTTTTTAAGATAAGCTGCTCTTTTGTGAAACCCGCTGAGATAAAAAAGTATCTGCAAAGACAGTACGCTGCATTAAGACTTCCGAAGTTTTGAAAACTTCGAAAGAATGCATCTATCCCTCACAATATTTACCCTCCCTGCATTTGTTTTGTTCTTCCTTATCAGTATTGATAATATCTTCAAACTCCCTGGTAGTAAGAATAATTGGCAAATAATTTATTCCATTCGCTTTTAACCGGCGTACAAAAGCACGCAGGTGATTTTCAGAAGCCATTTTAAGGTAAGCATAGGTTTCTGAAACAGGTTTACTAACTGTACTTTTCTGGTACCTGTTTAAATCTGAAATATCCAGTTCTTCTATCATGGCCCCCACTTTAAGCGCCTCATTAAGGGATTGACTGCCTGAATGGATCAGTTCACTATAATACTTCTGCAATGAGGCATTAAGGAATATCCCGGGTTTTTCATTTCCATCTGTTACAGGGTCTGCCAATTTATATGACACGATCAATGCTTTCATTCTGTTCATATGAATCTGTTCGTTTTTGCGGATATTGCCAAAGGGATTAACCTGCCATTTAGCATATAGTGAATCATAAATATCTCTGGCCAGTTTCTCTTCTTCTCTCATGTAAACAATACCTTGCATTTCGTTTTCACTCAGGGAATCTGACCGTTGACCGTATGAAGTAGCAGAAATTACAATTACGGCTACAATCGACGTTAGTACTTTCATATAAATTTATTTTAGTGTTATAAAATTACCCTAAGCTTATATCATTGTATGTAACTTATGTAACAATGCCTGCCTGCAACACATTCAGATCAAAAAAGCCAATCATGTTGAAAACCAACAACAACTACCCTGCTGCTTTCATCCCGGAGGGGTTTCACCATTCTACCCTATCGCTATAATGCTCTTTCGTGAAACCCAAACAGTTCTCACTAAAATTGCAGCCTCTTTAAAAAAAAAAAAAATGAAAAAAATTTGCGAAACCGAAAAGTTGCATATATATTTGCAACCAATTAGTTTCATAATTATAAGCACCCATGCGCAGAGATATTTTCCAGGCAATTGCCGACCCAACAAGAAGGGCCATAATAGCCATCATTGCCTTACAGGCAATGACACCTAATGCCATTGCCGACAATTTTAACACAACCAGGCAGGCAATTTCAAAACACTTGCGCATTTTAACCGAATGCGAACTGGTGAAGCAGGAACAAAAAGGGCGGGAAATTTACTATTCACTTGAGATTGAAAAAATGAAAGAAATAGATAAATGGCTGGAGCAATACCGCCAGCTCTGGGAAACCCGCTTTACCCAATTAGACAATTTATTATCAACCATTAAAAAAACTAAAAAATGTTAAACGAAGAGCAAAGCCGCCCGGCGGGAAATAATTTACTTTTTGACTTTACCGTTGACAAATCAACCAAAACTGTATTGGTACAAAAAGAATTTAATGCTGAACTTTCACTGGTTTGGGATGCATTTACAAAAGCGGAAATGCTTGATAAATGGTGGGCGCCAAAACCATTTACATCTAAAACAATATTCATGGATTTTAAACCAGGCGGGCGAAGATTTTATGCAATGGTAAGTGCAGAAGGAATTGAATTAAATTATTCGGTTCAAACATACAAAGCTATTTCACCAAAAACTAATTTTAAGTTTGTAAGTATGTTTGCTGATAAAGACGAGAACCCTTTTCCTCCGGGTTCAGACTGGGACTTGAATTTTACGGAAGAAAATAAAATAACCACAGTGCGTATTTCCATCTACAATGAATCGCTTGAAAGGATGGAAAAAATGATTGAAATGGGCTTTAAAGAAGGCTTTACCATGACATTGAATGAACTCGAAAACTTATTACCAACTTTAACTAAATAACGAAATGAAAAAGTTTATAATTGCAGCGCTCATTACAGCAACCCTGGCGGGTTGCGGAGATGCTCAAAAGGGCCACAAAGACAGTAAAGCCGATACCTTGTTAAATCAAACTTCCGTAAATAAAACCGGTATGATCGCTCAAAAAATAACGCCCGCTCTCTGGGTTGATAAAGATGCAAAAGCAGTAGTAAATTATTACCTGTCTATTTTTAAAGATGGTAAACTGAAAGAATATCATCAGTATAAAAATCCACCGGAAGCAAAAGCCCAGGGCGGTCAGGACAGTTTTGAAACAGCCGTTATGGAAATTGCGGGTATGGAATTCAGTATCCTGGCGGCAGGCCCCTACTTTAAATTCAATGAATCTGTTTCGTTTGTTGTTAATTGCAAAGACCAGGCAGAAGTTGATTATTACTGGGCTGCTTTAACTGCAAACGGTGGCGAAGAAGGGGCTTGCGGCTGGTGTAAAGACAAATATGGCTTATCGTGGCAGGTTGTTCCTGTTGAATATTTTGAGCTTATCAACAGCGATGACCCTAAGGTTAGGGAAAAGGCGATGAAGAATACCCTGAAACAAAAAAAACTGATACTCTCTGAACTTAAATAAGGGCTTGCAGATGAAACGTAAAATCAAAAAATGGACCTTTCGGCTGGCGGTAACAGGATTGTTTATTGCAGGGCTGCTGCTGGTTATTATTCTTAACCCCGTTTTAACCTACGCCAACAAAACGGAACATAATAACCACACCCTCTTTCATAATAAACCACTTGACCCTGCAGTATTAACCACGCTTGACCAGGCTGCAGAACTTTTGAAAGCAAGCGAATTTTATAACCCAAAACTACGGCTTGATATATGTTTGAATGACGGCTCAAAATACCCGGAACTGATAAAAGCATTACGTGGGCAGGCTTTTGCATGGGGCTTTTACAACAAAGTAATTATGCAGGGAAATGCAGATTTTAAAAAAGGTTATGTTAAATTAAACGGGTACAAATGGAATTTGACACAACTGTTGGCCCACGAAATGACACACTGCCTGCAGTTTGATGAACTGGGTTTTTGGAAATCAAAACCCATTGCCAATATTCCAAATTGGAAATGGGAAGGCTATGCAGAATATGTATCCCGCCAAAATGACGACCAAAAAAACCTTTTTAAAAACATAACCCGGCTTATCGGGGCCAATAAGAATAGCTGGGAAATAATTTTTGCAGATAATACAATTGCACCAAGGGCATATTACGAATACTGGATTTTAGTTCAGTATTGTATGGATATTAAAAAAATGACTTACAAACAAATGCTTGCAGATACAAAAGGTGAGCAGGCTGTTAAGGAGGAAATGATGCGCTGGTTTTACACACAGCGATAAAAGCTATCAGCTGGATTCAGGAAATATCAGCTTTATTTAATAAACATGAACATAAAGGAAGAAATAAAAAAATACATTGCTGCCCAGCCAGAGCCAAAGTGCAGCGACATGCAGGCCTTGCACCTGCTCACCCAGCAGGTATCGCCCAAATGCAAACTATGGTTTTTAGATGGAAAAGATGACAAAGGGAAAACTGTTTCTAATCCTAATATCGGCTATGGCTCCTATACCATACAATATGCCGATGGAACAGCAAGGGAGTTTTACCAGGTTGGCCTGAGTGCAAACACAGCCGGTATTTCTGTTTATATAATGGGTATAGAGGATAAAACATACCTGGTTAAAACCTTTGGAAAAAAGTTAGGCAAGGCAGGCATTACCGGGTATTGCATAAAGTTTAAAACGCTGAAAGATATAAATATGGATGTACTGGAAGCTGCAATTCGATTTGGCTTTGAGGTACCAAAAGATAAATAACGATGGGGTTTTATCAAGCCCCTCTACTACCAGCTGTACATTAAATTTATGGCCATCTGGGCCGGCAAATAAAAAACTGCTGCTGAAAAAATAAAGGTTGCAATTAATTAACACTTCAGGATAAAAACCCCGGCAGTTTATATCTTCTTTCCTGCAAATGCTTCATATCTTTGCTTACCTGTATAATGGCAGAGTTGATAAATACCAATTGACCTGGCTTTTTTTGCAGGTAAAGTGTCAAAATTGTATAAAGGTTTTGATGTTTTTTTTGAGATGACAGATACTGCAAGATCTATACCCCATACACTTACTATCATTGTGCCTGTTTACAATGAAGAAGCCAACCTGGCAAGGGTTGAAAAAGAATTATCGGCTTTTATAAATGAAGCGAAAATCAATACCTGCATACTTTTTATTAACGATGGCTCTACTGATGCAAGCCAGGCAATGATAGAAGAGATCTGCTCAAGAGATAACCGCTTCCGGTTCATTTGTTTTGCCAGAAATGCCGGGCTGAGTGCTGCCATTAAAGCAGGGTTTGATCATGCTGATACATCTTTGATCGGGTATATTGATGCTGACCTGCAAACCACACCTGCCGATTTTCACCTGCTGCTGAACGAACTGGAAGATTTTGACCTGGTTACCGGTGTAAGGCAGAACCGCAAGGATTCTTTTGTAAAAAATATGTCTTCCACTATTGCCAACAGCATCAGGCGTGCCTTTACAAACGATGGTATGGATGATACCGGATGCCCGCTGAAGATCATAAGGGCAGAAGCCGCCAAAAAAATTCCAATGTTTAAAGGATTGCACCGGTTTTTGCCGGCTATGATACTTTTACAGAATGGAAAAATAAAACAGGTAGCTGTACAGCATTTCCCCCGTATTGCCGGCAAGGCAAATTTTGGTTTGGCAAACAGGCTGCTGGGGCCGCTGAGTGATTGTTTTGCATACTTGTGGATGAAGAAAAAATACATCAATTATGAAATCGGCAAAAAAGGGTAAATGATACCGGACTGGATAATATATACAATAGGTTTTGCCGCCCAGCTTTTATTTTCTTCACGCCTTTTATTGCAATGGATCGCTTCAGAAAAAAATAAAAATGTAACCACGCCTACATCGTTCTGGGTGCACAGCCTCATTGCTTCTTTTTTATTATTCACTTATGGTTATCTGCGCAATGATTTTCCCATTATGCTGGGGCAGATCATTACCTATTACATATATATCCGCAACCTGCATTTTGAGCAGGTATGGAAAAAACAACCGGTAACCTTACGGTATTTTTTAATTGCATTTCCATTACTGATAACCCTGTATTTTTTCAGAAATAACCGGTACGATCTGCATGAACTTTTCAACAAAACTGAAATTGTTACCTGGCTTTTTATCTGGGGTATTTGCGGCCAGGTGATATTCACTTTCCGGTTTGTGTACCAGTGGATGGCAGCAGAGCGTACAAAGCAGGCATTTCTGCCTCCCGCTTTCTGGTGGTTAAGCCTATGCGGTTCTTCAATGATACTTGTATATGCCATGTTAAGAAGGGACCCGGTTTTATTTGTTGGACAGATATTTGGCTTTGTTGTATATACCCGTAACCTGATGCTGATATATAAAAGTGAAAAATTATAAACTGATATTAATTGCTGTTGCACTGGTAATGATACCTGCTATGATGGCTACCTGGGGCGTTACAGAAACAAGCGAAGCCAGGTATGCACAGATAAGCAGGGAAATGTTTACCAGCGGCGATCATCTTCACCCTACCCTGCTGGGCATTCAGCATTATCATAAGCCGCCGGTAACTTATTATATCACATCGCTTGGCTATTCAATTTTTGGTGTAAATGAAACAGGAGGCCGCTTTTTTCTGGCGGTAGCTTTGCTGATACAATTACTGCTTGTTTATAAAATAACGGCAAAGCTTTATAATAATGAAAAGATGGCGCTTGCTGCAGCACTTATTTACTTTTCGTACCCGCTTGCACAGGCTGCAGCAAAGAATTTAACTACCGATCTTTATCTTACCACTTTTATTTTTGCAGGCATTTATACTTTTATACAATACAGGCAAAAGCAGCAGGTTGGCTTTCTGTATCTTTTTTACATCTTCTGCGGCCTTGCATTTTTAACCAAGGGCCCGGTTGGATTGATGCCGCAGGGGCTGTTTGCAATTTTTTACAGCCGGCTACAACGCAAAGACAAAAAAACCGGTGTTCATGCCTTTATCGCACCGTTCATAGGCATTATCATATGTGCTTCCTGGTTCCTATTGCTGGTGGTCAACAACCCTGCTTTCCTGGATTATTTTATCAAATACCAGTTGGTAGACCGTGTTGCTTCTGATACATTTTCAAGATCAAAACCATTTTGGTATTACCTGCTTATGATGCCGCTGCTGACGCTGCCTGCCTTCATATATTTTGCCGATTATTTGCGTAGCCTGTTTGTTGCAAAGCGGCAACCTGATCCTGTTGCAAGAGGAATATTTTTTTCTTTTCTTATCTCATTACTGGTATTCAGTCTGTCTTCTTCCAAACTGGTTTTTTATGTGCTGCCGCTTTATTTATTCATGGCAATATTATCTGCAAAACATTTAGCCGGCATTACAGATAAAAACAGAACCATTTTAGAGAAGACCGCCTTTATATTTTCATGCATCCTGTTTTGCGCTATGATGGCAGCCTGCTTTGTATCAATTGAGTTTATAATACCACTTATCCCTGTGTGGCTGTTTTGCGGGGCAGGCTTGATCGTTTCGTTCATTGTTTTCTTCAACAAGAATATTACATTACTGAAGGGGCCTTTACTGAATGCCATATTCATAGTTGCCATTACTTTAGTAATGCCTTTTATTATGAAGCAGAATGAAGCTGCTATCAATTCCGTTAAGCCGCTGGCTACATTCCTGCAAAACCAGTCGGGAGGAAAGCCGGGTACAACTGTTATGGTGTACAATCAATTGCTTCCTTCACTTAATTTTTATACCAGCAAAAAAATCATTACAATTTATAATGGCAATTATA
>JAEUVU010000017.1 GCA_016786725.1 Ferruginibacter sp.
GCTACTGGTTTTCCAACCAACATATTTGAAAACGGAAAATTTGTTACTCGTAACATTAAATTTGATGTCAATAAATCAGTTCTTAAACCCGAAAGTATTAGTACAATTAAACAAGTAAAAGATTATTTAGATAAAAACCCAAATATTAAATTGGAAATCAACGGACATACTGATAGTGACGGAACAGATGAAGCCAACCTCAGTCTTTCGCAAAAAAGAGCCGATGCAGTGAAAAACCAATTAGTGAGTATGGGTATTGAACCTAATAGACTTGTTGCAAAAGGTTTTGGCGAGACACAACTTTTAGACAAATCCACAACAGCAGAAGCCAAAGCAAATAACAGAAGAGTTGAGTTTATAATAATTAAGTAATATGAAGTATCTAATAACATTAATCTCCTTATTGAGTTTATCAAATTTTTCGTTTTCGCAATCACAGAAAAGGGTACTTACTCAAAATGAGTTAAATCACTATTTTAAAATGTGTAACTTATTTAAAGAGACACTACCAAAAAGCTTTCAGAACTATGCTGTTCAGTTTAAAGACTGCAATGACCCTAATGCCTTCAATTTGGAAACGAACGGAAAAGGTGGTTATAACACTGCTGTAATTGGCAACAACCAAGCTGCTGGTTTTTTGCCTACTTATGACATTTCCTTTTCTAATCCCAATACAGACAATTTATATAAAAATCTTGAAGCAAACTTTGATTATACAAAGTACATGAACAATACTGACAGTATTAATTGCCAGGAAGCAAGGCTCATTAAAACTATTTCATGTAAAACTTTAAAAATGGTACTCACTTACAATACAGGATATAGTAACTTATCGGAGGCATATGATGCGTCAACTACACCAGAACAATTAGTAATACCAAATGCTTCTTTTGCTAATTTGTATAAAATGCCATATAGCAAACCTATTATTGAAGAAGATGGAACGGCACAACACCATTCAGACGTTGATGAATGGTATACGGACAGGGCGGTAATAACATTTGGGGTTAAGCCAACTATAAGAACAGTTAAGGGCTTAGAAAAGCAATCATACAATATTCAATATGTGACTATTTCTGATGACGGTAAATTAATTTTATTAGATAAAATAAGGCAAATTTCAGTATTTATTTATGGCTCAGAACGAGATATAAAAGAAATAATAAAAATTATTGACTGGAACAAAGTTTATACTCTAATTGGAAAATAACTGCTGCTAACAAAAGGTTTGCTGCAAGGCTGGCGGACGGAATAACAATCAGCAGTTTTACTACTATCAGCTAATATCAGGCTTGACCGAATACTATTTGGCTTTTAGTTGTTAACTTCAACATCAGTTTTTAAATCGGCTTCAGTTGCCGGGCGGACACAGCAACTATTCCAGCCCTTCGCCAAGCCACGACCGTTAGCCGCAACTTTATGGAGTGCATCCGTTTAACGACATAGTAACATGACAGATGAAAGACTTTGTAACTGCATTCAACCATCTTGCAAATCTCAGCCAGGACGCCGCTGAAGACCTGTACAATTACTTATCAGCAAAAGTTTTTGACAAAGGTGAACTGTTGCTTAAAGCCGGGGAAACCTGTAGAAAAATATACTTCGTTGATGAGGGCCTGACAAAAACCTTTTTTACCAAAGAGGACAAAGAATTCATTATGCGGTTCTTTCCTGAACATACACTTTTTTCGGTGCTGAATAGTTTTGAAACACAGACCCCCTCTCAATACGAAATAATGGCACTGGAAAAAACTTCTGTTACTTATCTTCTTAAGACTGATTTGGAATCATTGTGCAAAAAACATCACAGTATTGAGACCGCATACAGAAAATTACTATCAATTGCCACTATCAATATGATGAAACGCATAAGTGAAATGCTGGAAGAAAATGCTACTGAACGATACAATCATTTTCTAAAAGACAACGGCCAACTTCTTCAACGCATCAGTTTGGGCGACCTTGCAAATTATCTTGGCATCACACAGGTTTCTCTAAGCAGAATAAGGGCAAACAAATGAGTTTTTATCCTTTGTAAAAAATAGGCCCTGGTTTCCGCAATAGTTTTGCCCGTAATTTATTGTTATCACTATTCAAAAATCATTTTAAATTATGTTAGAAATAAGACCAGTTTGTGAACACTGCGGAAAAAATCTTCTTGCAAACAGTACCGAAGCAATGATTTGTTCATTTGAGTGTACTTTTTGTAAAGACTGCACAGATACTGTATTGCATAATGTCTGCCCCAATTGCGGAGGCGGTTTGCAAATGAGGCCGGTGAGGCCGCAGGAGATGCTAATAAAACATCCTCCGGTTACATTAAAAATTCACAACCCGGTAAAACCGGAACAGTTTAAACTTCTGTTTACAAAGTATAAAGATATACTACCGGAAAAAAGATAAATACCATATAGCAAGAGACTTTCCATATTTTATAACCACTTTCAAAACAGTAAGTGGTTATTCTTTTTCTGGGAAAAATATTTCTGCTAAAACTTCTTTTTTATCATTTGTAAAAAATCTGCTCAGGTCAGCAAAATAGTTTTGTGCAAACAAAAAATAATTACATATGCAAAACTTAACACTCACACAAAAAGCAAGCCTGGTAATAGCAATTGCCATTTGCATCGTTGCGCCGACCTTCGGATATTTAAAGATTGGACTGGCGCCGGTTATCATTGTTGGCGGCTCTGCCATTATCGGATTTTTCTTCTGGTATTTCACCTATCTCAAAAAACCAACTGCCCCAAAAATTATTCTGCCCATTTTCATCTTAGCGGTTGCAGGATTGCAAATTCATATGGTGGAAGAATACTTTACAAGTTTCGGCCCTGCTATTTCAAGAATATTTAATGTGCCATGGACAGAAGAAAGATTCCTGCTGGTATTCATGATGATTTTGCCGATTATTTATACACTTACTACGCTGGGCTTGTATTACCGTGTTCCGCTGGCAGGATTTGTTGCATGGTTTATTTTCATCGGGCCGGGAGTCGCAGAGTTCACCCATTTTATTTTCCCGTTGATTGAACCGCATTTTGAGCCGGGCAACATCAACAGTATATCGCAAACCATCAATGGGGCTTTAGTAGAAGACATGCCTAACTATTATCACAAAACTACTGGCACTTATTATTTCTCCGGCATGTGGACAGCAATATTACCAATGATACCCGGCATCTATGCAATTTACCGTCTCACAAAAGAAGCCCGAAAGTCAAGAAAATTAATGTTAGCAGGCAATGAATAAGCAAACTGCAAAACTGTATTTGTCATTCACCGCAGCATTTCTTGTAATGCATTATACAGGCAAAGCGCTGATGAATCTGCCTTATATTTTTAATGCAGCAATTGTGTCTGTTGCTGTATTGGTTACAGTCCTTTTACTTAATAAATTGGTTTATGGTAAAGGCATAAAAACATCATTCAATGATATTGGTTTGAGAAAAACAAATTTGCCAGGGCTTGTCCCTGGCATTTTTATTTCCGCAGCATTGCTTTGCGCTTACCCCTTGCTTGGCGTTTTCTTAAATATAGACATAACGTTAGCTGATGGGTGGCAATTGAATATCATTGGGTTGATGTTTACAGCCGGTGTGGCGGAAGAAATTTTATTCAGAGGTTATTTGTTCGGCGGTTTAAGAAGAAACATGAATTTCCGTAAAGCCGCTTTCATATCGACAATATGCTTTGCACTTGCACATCTTGTTATGTTTACCTATATGGATTGGCCGGTTGCATTGCTTTCAACACTACTTGCTGTTGCCACTTGTATACCACTGGCATTTCTTTTTGAAAAAGGAAATAATACAGTCTGGAGCCCGGCTATTGTGCATACAGCAATAAGAACCGTCGGATTGGTCGTAACAACAGATGAAAAGCATTTCATGCAATTCTCTATGTTATGGATAACTGCCTGCATGATTCTGCCTTATACCGTTCTCATTTTATACAAAGAGTTCAGGACAATTTGGACAAAGCGGTCTTGAACAATACCTAAATTGTTTTTTATCATTTGTAAAAAAAATTATCCGATTCAATTTTCAGTTTTGTACTAACAAAAAAATTATCAATCAAAAAATTTACAAAATGAAAAAGTATTTTCTGGCTCTGTTAATGATGACAGCAGCATTTGCCAATGCGCAAACAAAAGAAAACAAACCCAAATTTTCAATCGGCGCAGAAGCGGATGTATTGCCCTACATAACTGGTGGTTACTATGGCTCTGTGTGGGCATCTAAAAATCATTTCCGTTACAGGGCTGTTATTACAAATGTAACCACACCCGAGTTTATGCTCAAAGACGGATTCACCAACAATAAAATGATGGTATATGCCGCATTGATTGACTATTTTTTTAAACCCACAACTGAAAAATGGTGGATTGGTTCAGGCTTTGAATATTGGGATGCAGAAATACAAACCTCTCAAAAGATTTCCACGATAAAATACAACAACACCATGTTCACTGTTGGCGGCGGATATGTATGGAAATTTTATAAAAATTTCTACCTGAACCCCTGGGCAGCAGCGCATGTAAGAATTGCCGGTGATAAAAGCGTAATGGTGGATGGAAAAAAGTTTGAACCTTCGTTATTTATTCCAGAGGCTTCTTTAAAAGTCGGATGGTATTTCAACACAAAAAAAATAAAGCCATGAACAGAAGAAAATTTTTAAGTCTTGCCGGGGCTTCTGTTGTTGTGGTGGCAGGCACAACTTATCTGTTAAGTGACAGGCAACATTTTGTAAGAGATGATATAAAGGGAAATAATAACAATAAACTCCCTTTAAAACCGGACGAAAAAGAAATACTGTACCTGGCATCATTAGCTCCAAGCGGACACAATACACAACCTTGGATTGTAAAATATTTAGAACCGTATCATTGGATAATTTCCAACGATAAAACAAAGTGGCTTCCTGCAGTTGATCCAACACAAAGGGAAACTATTTTATCCATTGGTGCATTTATTCAGAACCTTGAATATGCAGCGGCCATTCTTGGGTACAGTTGTGAGTTTTCCCTGCTTGCATTGAACAACCAAGATGAAGATATTATAGAAGCAAAACTTAAAAAAACAACCAACAAGGTTTCATTTGATACAAAGGCGATAAAACTAAGAAGAACAGTAAGGTCGGGTTATATGAAAGAACCTTTAAAGAAAGAGCATGTTGCATTTCTTACTGGTCATGACAAAGATTACTTTCATTTTTTTTCAAACAATTCAAAAGAGTACTGTTGGCTAAATGAGCAAACCATTGAAGCCAACAGACAGCAAACGTTCCGTGATGCTGCACAGTCAGAACTGGCAGACTGGATGAGGTTGTCAAGCAAGGAAGCAAAAAAATATTGCGACGGATTGACAACCGCCAGCATGGAAATAAACGGAATGCCGGGCTGGGTAGTGCGTAATTTTTATTCTAAGAAAGATGTAATGGGTAAAAAATTCAGAGAGCAGGGGTTGGATAAAGTTAAAGAACAGGTTGGTAGTTCAGGAGGATGGTTACTAATTACAAGCAAAGACAATTCTGCATCAACACTGATTGAGACAGGCAAACGGTTGCAAAGAATGCTTTTAAAAACAAGGGAGAAAAGTATAGCCATTCATCCCATGACACAGATACTTGAAGAAGCTGAATACAGGAATGAATTGAATCAATCAATTGGTATTTCAAATACTGTTCAGTTCATCCTGCGGGCAGGCTATGTAAAAAATTATCCAGACCCCGTTTCTTTGAGAAGGCCGGTGGAAAGGTTTGTAAAGATTCAGTAAGACATGAGGTTTGATGATAACAAAGTATAGTTATCATTAAAAAAGTAATTATGGCCAAGAGCAATTCAATTAAATCAATGACAGTTTATATTCCTGACAAGGAAATTGATGCCCTCAAACTCAGGTTAAAGCTAACAAGGTGGCCCTCTCCAATTGAAAGTTCAAACTGGGCGGATGGAACAGATAGTAATTATTTACGCAGCCTTGTTGATTATTGGGCAGACCAATATAACTGGAGAGAACGGGAGAAGAGAATTAATTCATACAATCACTTTGTCGCCGAGGTAGAAGGTACAAATATTCATTTCATTCATGAAAAAGGTAAAGGCGAAAATCCAATACCTCTGTTGTTGATGCAGGGTTGGCCGAGCAGTTTTATTCAGATGCTTGATATTATTCCGTTACTTACCGAAAGCAGGCAAGATGGTACGCCTTCATTTGATGTTGTCGCTGCATCATTGCCCGGGTATCCCTTTTCTCAAATTCCAGTCAAACATGGTATGAGTTTTTTCAAAATAGCACAGTTAATGAAAAAACTGATGGTTGAAGAATTGGGCTACCAAAAATTTGCGATGAGAGGTTCAGACCAGGGTGCATTGGTACAACAACAGGTAGCTCTTAAATTTCCTGAACATGTAATTGGGATTCACAGAACGGGGATTACTCCGTTTCTTAATCCTTTGTCCGATAATTTAACTGATGCAGAAATTTCATATCAGCAAAAAGTTGCAGCATGGGCTAAGACAGAAACAGCTTATGCCGACATACACGGCTTACGACCAGAAACAATAACTCCGGCTTTAGCCGATTCACCCGTTGGCCTTGCAAGCTGGATAATTGAGAAATTTCATAGATGGGGTGATTGTAATAGAGATATTGATTCCCATTTCGGGAGAGATAAATTACTTGATAATCTTTCCTTGCATTGGTTTATGGGTTCAGGCGCTGCTTCAATAAGACTTTATCATGAAATGTCGCATGACCCTGGTTTAACAGGACGAATTAATTTGCCGACAGCAATTATAATGCCTTTGCATGATGGCATAACTGTACCTGCGCCAAAAGAGTGGACCGAACGGTTTTACAATGTTCAACTCTGGACTGTAATGGAACGGGGCGGCCATTTTCCTGAATGGGAAATACCCAATGAAACGGCTGATGATATAAGGCGTTTTTTTATGACAATTACTAAATAAGACGCATCATATTTTTATGTGTAAAAGCGGACTGACCCAAAGTATGCGGCTAACATTGGTATTGCCAAAATGCAGGCTGACGGAAGCCGTGTTTCAACTGTTGTAATTCTGTTGGGCAGCATATCCAGCTTGACGTTATCTATTTAGCTATGTGCATATTATCATCTTTTTTATCTTTACCCAGCAGCAGTTAGCCGGGGCTGCTATTTCCCTGTTCTGCGCCAAGCCCTGGCCGTTGGCAGTAATGCTAAGACGCCCGTAGATTGACAATAAAACCCAAACGAATAGAACGAAAAAAAGAAAACTATTTTCCTAAAATTTTTTTACGATGATTCATACCCCAATCTCGTAAGGTCTCAATAACATTTTGTAATGTTTTCGTATGTTTTGTAACAGTATATTCTATGCGAACAGGGTAATCATCAATCACCTTTCGACTTATCAATTTATTAGCTTCTAAATCTTTTAGCTCTTTTGCCAACACTTTTGTGGAAAGTTTAGGAATACTGCGTTCTATTTCACGGAAATATTTATTGCCTTCCCAGACAGAGATTAAAATGAGTAGTTTCCATTTTCCACCAATAACATCAAGCGTATCTCTTACAGGAACTAATACCGACATACAGTCTTTGTGTTCTTTCTTTTCCATTTTTATAGCATTTATTGATTACCTTTTGGTAACTGATTACAAATGTAAATCAATTTTATTTATCTTTGCACTATTATTTTCAATAAATGTAAAAAAATGAAGAATCAAGTCATTTACAAAACCCGAGGACATCGGGCTGATATTGGACCGATAGAAATTCATCGTTTAGTGTCAAATAATTACACTACTCACGTAGGTCATTTTGTATTCTTAGACTACATTTCACCTTTTATGATACCTGCAAGACAGCTCAATTCAGATGCAGCTCATCCACATCGTGGCATTGCAACACTAACCTACATTCTCAATGGAGAAGCAAAGCACTATGACAGTTGTGGGCATCAAGGTACAGTGCATTCAGGTGGCGTACAGTGGATGAAAGCAGGAAATGGCATTATTCACAATGAGGCAATTGGTCCTGACACTAAAACAGGTGGTAAATTGATGCACGGCTTTCAGTTTTGGATGAATTTACCTGCGGTGGAAAAGAATAAAAATCCTGAGTATATGGCAATACAAAATGAAGAATTGCCAATATGCCAATTGGATAATAATATAGGGACTTTAAAGGTGGTTGTAGGTGATTATGGTGGACATAGTTCAAAAATACCAACCTATGCAAAGCAATATTTGTATCATATCAAATTACAAGCAGGTAAAATTTTTACATTGCCAACAGAAAATGGATTAGAGTATGCAGCATTCCTTCCACAACAAGACCTAACTATCAATGGAGTAAAATATCACTTAGGCGATTTAATCGGTTTTGATGATAAAGGTGGAGACATTGAATTTACCAATCACCTTGAAACAGAAGCTGAATTCATCATTTTTGGAGGCGAAAAATATACAGAACCGTTTGTAGCACAAGGTCCTTTTGTGATGAGTACAAAAGGAGAAATTCAACAAGCTCTTAATGATTATATGAGTGGCAAGTATGGTAAAATTATTTATAATTAACAGAAAAATTAAAAATATGGAAATAGCTATTTGGATTTTTAAAGGGCTTCTTGCTGCATTATTCATATTTTCAGGTTTAAACAAACTGATTTTCCCAAAACCAAAACTACTTGACAAGGGTATGAAGGGATTACTGAATATTGAAGAACATCAAATAAAAATTATTGGCATTCTTGAAGTATTAGGTGCAATGGGTTTGATTTTACCAAGTCTACTACATATCTATCCTATTTTAACAGGTATATCAGCTTTATGTTTGGGTTTGACTATGATTGTAGCAATTCGTATTCATTTGCAATTGAAACTTCCAATTTTACCAAATATCATTATTTTAACATTGTGCATTTTGGTAACTTATTGGACATTTATGTAATGCTGAAAAGCACTACTGCCAACAAAAGGTTTGCCGCAAGGCTGGCGGACGGAATAACAATCGTCAGTTGTACTGCTATCAGCTAATATCTGGCTTGACCGAATTCTATTTGGCATTTAGTTGTTAACTTCAACCTCAGTTTTTCAATGGGCTTCAGTTGCCGGGCAGACAGTTATAAAATACCAGCCCTGCGGCAAGCCTCGAACGTTGTAGGCAATAATATAGAAAGATTTCACTACTTTTGATACTATCAAATGATACTATCAAGTGAAGCCACCTTATAATGTAACAACCCAAATTCTCAGACTCGTCAGTGAAGTCTCTCATAAGATTGGAGAAGTAAACGCCTCTTTTCTAACTAAACAATCACCAGAATTAAGAAAGAGTAATCGCATTAAGACAATTCAAGCTTCTTTGGCAGTTGAGGGAAACACGCTATCAATAGATCAGATCACAGCAATTATTGAAAATAAAAGAGTCTTAGGGCCAGCTAAAGATATTAAAGAGGTTTCAAACGCTATTGAAGTCTATGAGCACCTTAACAAGTTCAACCCGTTCTTAGAAAAATCATTCTTATCTGCACATAAACTTTTGATGCACGGGCTAATTAAAAATCCAGGACAATACAGAACATCCGGAGTTGGAATTGTCAAAGGCTCGCAAGTTGCCCATATAGCTCCCCCTGCAAGCAATGTGCTTTTCTTGATGAATGATTTATTTAACTACATAAGAAATTCTGATGAGTTAATTCTCATTAAAAGTTGTGTTTTTCATTATGAAATGGAATTTATTCATCCCTTTTCAGATGGCAATGGGAGAATGGGAAGACTTTGGCAAACCCTTTTACTAATGACACAATACCCTTTGTTTGAGTTTTTACCATTTGAAACACTGATAAGTAAAAATCAAAAGAAATATTATCAAGCTCTTTCAATAAGCGATAAAAAGGGTGAATCAACTTCTTTTGTAGAGTTTATGTTAAAGGTTTTAAGTGATTCACTTGATGAGTTACTCAAAGAAAGATCTGGCCCAATATCAAGTCCAGAAAGAATTCGGATTTTCCTAGCAACAGGAGTAAAAGAGTTTACAAGGAAAAACTACATGAACTATTTTAAAACCATCTCCCCAGCTACTGCCAGTCGAGATTTGTTATCGGCAGTAAAAGAAAAACTTGTTGAGAAATTCGGCGATAAAAACAATACAACTTATAAGGCTAAGTAAATTACTGCGTACAACATTGGTATTGCCAATGGGCATGACCAGCAAACATCAGCAAACCTGCCTACCGGCAGGCAGGTTGCAAATCCAGGCTGCGGTTCGGGCTGGACAAGCAACTTTGAGCTTTAGTTCTTAATTTCAACATCAGTTTTTCAACCTGCCTGCCGGCAGGCAGGTCAGCAGCGGTTGTGGGCGGACGAATAACAATTCCCAACCTGCATAAAGCCCTGCCCGTTGGTAGCAATTGTAAACAAACTTCATGACTCCGAAACAAATTGACCGAATAAAAAAGAAAATAGCCGACATTAAGCGGACACTTGCTGCGGAGAAAAGAAAGTTTGGGTGTTACGACGACGGCCGTGGACTTCGCTATTTACCTACAAAATATTTCATTCAACTTGCTGACTATTCGGGCGGCTTGACCTATACCAAGTGGTTTGACAAAAACTTTCCTGACGACGGCGGCTTTCCAGATTTTTTATTCGAGTGTACAATCATTTTATTTAAAACTGGCAAGACAAAAGAAGCTGAGATAAAAGCATTTCAAACTTTCTGCAGCAATACTTACTTGTTCGACAAATACTTTGGAAGAGAGATTATTCCAATTGACAAATGGGAAGGTTCAAATCTGCAAACTCCAGCCTTTACCAAATACCTGGACTATTCAAGCGAACAAAATGAGCTTGCAGACTTTAGTAAATGGTTGGACACATTCCTTACGACACAGGACTTTACCAATCGAAGCAACAAATTCATTGACATACAGAAAAGATTGATGACTGAAGATGATGCGGAGACTCGACATTATCTGGTTGAGGCAGCAAGTCAATTGGAGCAATCAATCTGACGCAAAACAACTGCTACCAACATTGGGTTTTATGCAAGGTGGGGCTTGACATTGGAGCAATCAGCAGCAGTAATTCTGTTGTACTGCGGTTCGGGGCTCGACGAATAAAGCCCAGCTTTAGTTCTTAATATTTAACTTTATCAAAAAGCCAGGCAGCAGTTCCGGCGGACGGAATTCTAATTCCCCACCATCGGCAATACCTGCTCGTTATGCCCAATGCTAAAACACCACCACAATGGAAATAACAATCCGTAGACAAAATAATAATGACCTTCTGGTGCAAAATCAAATCAGGTGTGTGAACAACAACACAACAACAACAACAACTTCAGTTTTTCAATCGGCTTCAGTTACCGGGCTGACAGTTATAAAATACCAGCCCTGCGGCAAGCCTCGAACGTTGGCTGCTATCAGCTAAGTAAAACAACACATTGCAATATTCACAACATTTGCTGACTTTCCTGTTTTAATTTAAATTTGTTTATCATCAACCAAAATATCAAACATGAAGCTTATTAAAATAACCACAGCTTTACTGTCTTCAGCATTCATCTTTGCAGCCTGCAATAACAGCAGCGAACAAAAAAAAACAGAAGAACCCAAGACACCCAAATTAAAAGAAGAAAATGTTAACTACACTTTAGACAGCCTGAATATGGGCGGCTATGTTGTGTACGATGAAAATATTGAAGACAAACGGCCTGCTGTACTGGTTGTACACGAATGGTGGGGATTGAATGATTATGCAAAAAGGCGTGCAAGGGAACTGGCAGGCCTTGGCTATATCGCCATGGCTGTAGATATGTATGGCAATGGCCGCACAGCCAACAATCCCGAACTGGCAGGAAAACTGGCTATGCCATTTTACACAGATCCCGCAATGGCAAAAAAACATTTTGATACGGCATTGAACAAATTAAAAACCTATCCACAAACAGATCCGGAAAAAATCGGCGCCATTGGTTATTGCTTCGGTGGTGGTATGCTGCTTAATTTTGTACGTATGGGCGAACCATTGAAAGGCATTGTAAGTTTTCACGGCAGCCTGCTGGGCACTCCTGCAAATAAAGACCTGCTTACAGCAAAAATCTTGGTGCTGCATGGCGATGCTGATACATTTGTACCGGTAACCGAAGTGGCTGCTTTTAAAAAACAAATGGATTCAATTGGGGCCACCTATAAATTTGTGGGTTATCCCGGTGCAACACATGCTTTCACAAACCCGGATGCAACAGCTATGGGACAAAAATTTAAAATTCCCATTGCTTATAATTCAGCAGCAGATACAGCTTCGTGGAATGAAATGAAAGTATTTTTTACGGACCTGTTTAAATAATTCAACCATTGAAATTAGTTTTAAGGCAGTTTGAAAAGCTGCCTTTTTTAATTACTTTACAGTAATCTTGTAAAGCTTATGCCGCAAATCACCACCATTGATGAAGTACTGGATACATTGGATGGTATCATCAGGCAATCAGAAGAGAATAATGATACAGCAGGCTACTTTGCTATCCTCTACAGAATCGTAACTGCAAGGGTAAAAACCGGCATCGCCAATAATGAATTTGCAGACGGGGCAAGAATGGAAAAGCTGGATGTGATATTTGCAAACCGTTATATTGATGCGTACTTTGCGTGGAAGACCGGTAAACCTGTAACGGCATCCTGGCAAAAAGCATTCAATATCACAACCGATTACTGGCCAATTGTGTTGCAGCATTTGCTGATGGGTATGAATGCACATATCAATCTCGACCTGGGTATTGCTGCTGCACAGGTATCTGCCAACAGCAATATCAACGATCTGCAGGATGATTTTAATAAGATCAATTCTATTTTATCATCGCTGGTAGAAGGTGTACAAAACAGCCTGGCCAAAATCTGGCCCAGGTTGAAGTGGATATTACAAAGAACAAAGAAGGTGGATGATTTTATGGTTGACTTCAGTATGCAGATGGCCCGTGATGGCGCCTGGCAATTTGCCTTGTGCATTGCAGGTAAATCAGGTACAGAGCTGGATAAACTGATCGCTGAAAGGGATACTGCAGTTGCAGAAAAATCCAAGATCATAACGCACGATGGTTTTGCAGTAAGCCTTATCCTGGGTATCATACGCCTGGGAGAGCGTGGTACTGTAAAAGAAAAAATACAAAAATTGCTGCCATGAGTGTACAAAAAGCATACGACAGCTGGTCGGTTCAATACGATACCAACATCAACAAAACAAGAGACCTGGAAGCATTGGCCTTGCGGGAAATTTTGGCTGGAATTGAATTTGAAAGCTGTCTTGAAATTGGTTGTGGCACCGGCAAGAATACTGAATGGCTGCTTACCAAAGCAAGCGCCCTAACAGCAGTTGACCTTTCGGCCGAAATGCTGGCAAAGGCAAAAGAAAAGATCAGCAGTGATAAAGTAAATTTTTTACAGGCTGATATTTTGCAGAACTGGGATTTTGCAAATACAAAATATGATCTGCTCAGCTTTAGCCTGGTGCTTGAACATATTGAACACCTCGATCCGGTATTTGAAAAAGCAGCGAAGGTAATTGCCGATGGTGGATATATTTATATTGGCGAACTGCATCCTTTTAAACAATACGGCGGCTCTAAAGCCAGGTTTGATACAGAAGAAGGGGTACAGGTTGTTTCCTGCTTCAATCATCATGTATCAGATTTTACACAGGCTGCTGCAAAGCATGGCTTTAATATCATACTCATAAATGAATT
This sequence comes from Ferruginibacter sp., assembly GCA_016786725.1. Lineage (GTDB taxonomy): Bacteria > Bacteroidota > Bacteroidia > Chitinophagales > Chitinophagaceae > Ferruginibacter. The sequence goes on from JAEUVU010000017.1 coordinate 13,744, forward strand.
TTTTGATGATGAAGACCGCAATACAGTTCCAAGAATACTTGCTATGCTGTTTCAGGCAAAAAATTCAACAGCGTTAAAAGTTTAGTTTTGTAGAAATGAAATTTACCTTATGAAAAAAATTTTACTTTGCTGTTCCTTTACCATACTGGTTCTGATAATTTCCTGCGGAGAAAGAATAAAAGAAGAAAACCCGGTTGAAATGAACGAGAAAGGCATTCAACTCATCAACGATGGAAAGCAGGAGGAAGCCCTGCAATTATTTTTGAAGGCAATCAAAAGTCCTAAACTTTCCGGGGATTACAAGGGAACCATTTACCGAAATATTGGCGTTACTTATAACCAGTTAGATAAAAAAGATTCTGCCATCCACTACTCTACCCTTGCCTACAAATGTTTCAGAAAAAACAGCTATGATTATCTTATAAATGCCGCCGATGTTGACCTTTACAGGGGAAAGACCGCAGCTGCTTTACCCAAACTGCTCAAAGCTGTAAAAATGGAACCGGATGATATGGCTGTTAACAATACACTGGGCTTACTGTACCTGGGCGAATACGGGGATACTTTTATTGATCTTGATAAAGCACTGGCGTATAATTTAAAAGCCTTTGACATTACCAGCAGCAGAACGATGGAAGAAGTGCTTGCTCTTAATTACTATAAGTTGGAAAATTATGAGAAAGCTGAACTGCATTATGAACACCTGCACCAGAACTATCCTGATATGATATCTTATACATTGGATATGGGCCTGGCAAAATATAAACTGAAAAAGAAAACCGAAGCAAATAAGCTTTTTGAAGAAGTATTAGCCAAAGACAGCAGCTACCGGGAAACCATTGATATTTTCAAGGACAATAACAGGTGAACGCTACCTATGCCTGCTCTGTAAATATTTTTCGTGCACTACAGCGCTCATGGGTTTGCTGTACACTTTGCTTTCCACCCAGCTAATGATATCTAAGTAAGAGAAAACCCTTGTCTCATACCGGTTCTTTTCAAACTGTTTGATCTTTTCCAGCAGTATCTTCAATCCGGGTTTTAATTTTTCTGCAGATTCATACACATTGTTACGCAAAAATTTAAACATCTCTTCTTCCACTACTGTCAGGTTTTCCATTCTCGACATAAAGCGAAACACCGATTTTATCAGCGATTCAATAATGGCATCATTACCCAGTTCAAAATGGGCCATCAGGTGCAGCAGGCGGGCATAACATTGCAGGTCTATACGCATATCAAGCGGGCCGTTAATGATCTTCTGTAACTGGTCTATGGATTCTTCAAAATTTCCATTGCCGAAATACAGTAAAGCAGTTTTATATTGAATTACCAGCACCCGGTGCCTGTCTATATACATCTGAAATTCTTCCAGGCCGTTTTCAATTGCAGGGATCATTTTTATCCCTTCGCCAAATGTACCTTTCATTAAATGCTGGTTGATACGGGCGCTGGTGAGATATACAAATGCCTGCATACGGAAATTATCGTGCTGATTGGCCGGTTTCGACAAAGTGAACCTTTCAAACCGTGCGATATATTTATCAAATTTTCTGAAATTCCGCAGGTCGAAACTGGCAGTAAGCAGGTTGTGCATCCCTTTTATGTAATGCCCTGTTTCAACAGTTATCATCAACGGCTCCTTGTTAAAAAGATCAACCCATTTTTTGCTGTAGCGGTAATACATCAAAAAATCCTGTCGTATAAAAGCATACCAGCAATAGCTCTGGTACAGGTAAAGCAACTGGTAAAAGCCTGTAAGCTTATCGGTGTTGATCTGCAGGTTTTGCTTAAAGAATTCCCTCACCCCTTTTTCATCCTTCTCATTGCGGGCATGGCCAAACTTTACATACCATTGGTATAGCTGTAAAGCAAGATTGGATAGTGCCGTTATTTCATTACGCTGCCTGTTTACATCGTTTGCTTCAAGTGTTAACCGGTCGGCTGCACGTTCACCGCTTCGTGTAATATGGAGTGTTTCTATTTTCTTTTCAAGAGAAATGATCTGTATTAAAAAACTTTCCTGGTGGTAATTCTTGGCCAGGTCTTTTGCACGTTCCAGTATTTTCAAACTCTGCAGGTACAATCCTTTATTGTAGAGGATACGGGCATGATCCAGTTGTTCATGCAACTGCAGGTCAATACTGTCTGTACTTTTTAACAGCCGTAAACTGGCTAATATTTCTTTATACAGATGCGCCTTTAAATTTGCATACTGGGGTTTTTCTATACCAGGCAGTTTTTTCAGTATGGCTTTTTCATCATAATCTTTTCCCTTGTCAATTGCATCAAAAAGCTGGATGATCTTGAGGTCTTCCCTGGAAGAACTGCGTTTTATGTAGAGCTTAAAATGCCTTTTTTCCGCTTTTTCAAGCGATTTTATCAGTTGGAACAATATGTCGGCAGACCGGTTGGACATCATAAACTCTTTTTCTCAAAACTCTTTACCATAAAGGATTTCATCTTATTTATGCCTTTTTAGCATAATAGAATTAACCTTAAGTTGGTTAGGTGTACAATAATAACCACCTTAGTTTTGTGTTACAAAGATGGTTAATTCATACAGCAGGCAATCGCTAAAGGAAACAATCAATCGTTAGAGAGCCGTTTCAGGCCAATAAGCTGAACTTTCAGCAAAGATAAAGAGAACATAAATTTTTCATATAGCAAGCAATCGTTAAAAAGTCACTCCGTTTCTACGGAGTGGCATTCTTTTGCAATTATAGGTAATAATTTCTTAACAAAGCATTTCGTTCAATATTTTTTATTTCTATTGTTTATTGAACCACATAGAAGCATAGGAACATAGGTTATCACATAGGTTTTATTCATCTGGCAAAAGTGCAAATAGATTATTAACAAGTGTTTTCTGGCCTTCTTTAAAAATATTAATACAATGAAAATTAATAAGAATTCCTTTGGGCTTTTGAAGCATTTGCATGTAGGAAAGTAAAATCGCATCATGAACAGGTAAAAGACCTTCTTGCGCTTTTAATTCCACACAGAGGATATCTTCAATAAGAACATCTAATCTCAATTCCGTATCAAGTTCCAGACCCTTATATTGTAAAGAAACCCAAATCTGATTTTTAAAAGCTATACCCCTTAATGACAATTCTTTTAAAAAACACTTTTCATAAACACTTTCTAACAAGCCTGGTCCTAGATATTTGTGTACTTCTATTGCACAACCAATTACTTGATAGGTAAGGTCATTTAAATATTTTTTAGAACTCTCCACTTAACTATGTGTTTTATCTATGTACCTATGTTACTATGTGGTTCAACTATTTTCTTCCCAACTGCTTCAATATTTCATCCACTGCCCTGTCAACCTGCGGATCTCTGCCATTCAGTTTATCATCAAAACTATTGATGATCTTAATATCAGGCTGCACACCATTCATCTCAAGGTCTCTTCCTTCCAGCGTATAACATCCCCAGCCCGGCATACGAACACTTGAGCCATCAACCAATCCTACACCACTTGTAAAAATTATCCAGCGGTATGTTTCATTACCAATAATAGTTCCAAGCTTTAAGGCTTTAAAACCCTGCGAGGTCATTTCAGCATCGCTTAGTGATTGTTCATTTATCAACAACACAATCGGTTTATCGCTGGGCGAAAAATTAGATTGTTTGGTAAGAGCTCCTTCACGGTATTTCCAGTTCAGGTAAGTTTTCCTGGAGAGAAAATTCAGTACTTCATCATGTACATTTCCGCCGGTATTGTACCTGAGGTCGAAGATGAGTGCGTCCTTATTATTCAGTTCCTGCGTCATATCAATGATGAACTGGTCCAGTTCCCCCTGCCCCATGTTCTTCATATATCCATACGCAATTCTTCCCTTGCTTTTTTCATTTACACGTTTCTGATTGTTATCAATCCATTCATCATACAGGTTGTTGAATAAAGTTGCCTGCGGATGAATTTTTGTGGTTACCATTTGCCCGTTGCGGTTGAAAGTAAGTTTCAGTTCTTTATCTCTTGATGGCACAGTGAAATAATAATTGCGATCTTTGTTCTTGTCAACTTCATCATCATTTACTTTTACCAGTATATCGCCGGGTTTAATATCAATCGCTTTTTTATCGGCTGCAGAACGTTTTACAACATACTTCACTTTGTAAGCATCGCCTTCCTCAAACATAATTCCGGTTTCCATGGTTTGATTCTGCAATGCAATGGTTTCGTCATCGCCAAATGTTCCAAATCCCTGGTGAGAAGAATTGAGTTCGCCCAGCATATCATTCAGCATCACCCGCATGTCGGCACGGTTGTTCAGGTTTGGCAGGAACTGTTTGTAATAATCCTTTGTTTTGTTCCAGTTGAGTCCATGAAATTTTTCATCATAATAATTCTCTTCCATCTGCGCCCATGCTTCGTAAAACATCTGGTCAAATTCTTCTGAAAGGTTGCGGCGGAAGGTATAGCTGATATTGATGGGGTCAACCTTATTCCCTTCCAGGTTAAGTTTATTGATGTTGCCGTTGAACAGCACATACATTTTATCACTTACTTCTACAATATCAAAACCAAAGCTGTTATCTGTACCGGCGATCTTTTCTGTTTTCCTTTCTTCAAAAGGTTCTATGATTGTTTTCCAAAGTGCGTTTTTTGCTTCGCCATGGTTGCTGGTATATAATACATTCGTTTTATCGCCTTTTTGATAAACAGCCTGAAGAAACTGGGCTCCCAGCGAAGGTGATACCTGATCTAATCTTTCCATGATCAGGTCGGTATCAATAGTTATTGATTTTACAGAATCAACCGGAGCAGTTTTTTTAGTGGTATCTTTTTTCTCGTCTTTCTTCTCTTCTTTAAATAGATCGTTAAACTTATCCATGCGGTAAGGTTCATCAATATTTTCCAGCGGCACTCTGTACACCCTGGCATTCGGCATTCCAAAAGGATAAGATGCTTTTAAGCGCTGCGAAGTGAAGTAAATATATTTACTGTCAGATGACCAGATCGGCCCGGCCTCTGTGATACCGGTATTGGTGAGATTGGTTGTTTTATTTTCTTTGATGTTGTGAACAAAAATATCCTGTTCAAAATTTCGGATAGCTGTAAACACTACATACTCCCCATCGGGTGAAAAACCGGGATCGCTGTTCTGAAAGCCCCATATTTCATCACGTACAATTGTTTTGGGTACAAATGTTTTCAGGTCAATCAGTTTCACTTCATCCCTTCCGCAGAGATAAACTGCCTGTGTTCTTTTTTTGTTTAGAACGATGTTACGGTTGTTTCTTTTTTCGGTTGTAAGCTGCTTAACAGTTCCGTTTCCATCGGCAGCAATGCTGTATAAATTGGTGTATCCATCAAGGGTTTGATTGAACAAAAGCGTTTTGTTATCACTCATCCATTTTACTTCAACAACCCTTTCTGTTGATCTTCGGTTTATCTGCTGAATAAATTTTCCTTCCACATCGCTTACAAATAATTCGCCACGGGAAACGAAAGCAAGCTTCTTACCATCAGGCGAAATATCATAAGCAGATATCTTTCCTCTTACATCGAAATCTTTTTCTTTGGGTAATGTATTGTTGCGGATGATGGAAATATTCAGTTTGCTTTCCTTATCGGTACCCACATCATATATCCACAGCTGGTAATCTTTTTCAAATACTACTTTACCGCCATTGGCATTTACCTGCGGTGTTTTTATGGAAGATGAAAACCTGGTCAAAGCTTTTTTCCTCTCGCCGTCCATAGTATATAAATTATATTCTCCATTTGCTTCGTCAGAAATAAAATAAATATTACCGTTCCTGTCGAGTGTTGCAGCAAAATCTTTTCCTTCCCAGTTGGTGTATTTTTTATGCTGCTTTGATTTTAGGTTATAAGACTGGATGTCGGGATTGAAGGGGCCCTTATATCGTTTGCGATGGGCCTGGCTGATGCTTTCCCAGGTATCATTAAAAAATATTTCACCACTTGTTGGGTGCTCAACCAGGTTATGATCGTACTGGAAAAAATAATTGCCGAAAACCCTTTGCGGCGTACCGCCATCGGCGCTTACTTTAAAGCCAGCTATCTGCCCGGCACGGCCGCTGTTGAAATAGATTGATCTTGAATCCCAGCTCCAGCTGGTTACTTCATCATTAGCGCTGTGGTAAGTGATCTGCTTTACCTCTCCCCCATTAACAGGCATTACAAAAACATCTGCATTGCCATACTGGCGGCCTGTAAAAGCAATCCACCTGCCATCTGGCGAAACCCTTGGGCTTGTTTCGTAACCCTGCATGGCTGTTAACCTGCCGGCCTGGCCATTGTTTACATTAGCTCTCCACAGGTCGCCTTCAAAACTAAAGATCACCGTTTGTCCGTCAGGAGTAAGACATGGGTTAGAAAGAAAATAAGCAGCATTATCCTGTGCTGCTGCAGAAAAAGAAAGTATAATAAGAGAGAGGGTTACAAGAATCGGTCTCATTGCAATTAGTTTAGGGCGTGAATATACACCAGCACCTGAATTATTGCAATACCGTTTATAGAAAAGCAGGAGAAAGGAGAGTGTAAAAAATAAATGCCTGTCAGGTTGAGCTTGTCGAAACCGGTACTACTCAGTTTACAACCCGTCTTCAACAAGCTCCCCGAAATAATCGGGACAGGCAGACTGACAGCTCTTCAAATTAATACAGTTAAAATTATTTTCCGCCGAAAACTTTTTTCAGGATACTGGTTACTTGTGCTGCCGGGTCTTTACGTATCTTCTGTTCTTCCAGGCTTATCTTTAAAAACAAACCGGCCAGGGCTTTTTCAGTAACATAGGCTGTAAGATCAGTGTTTACCTGGTTTGCGGAGAATTTATTATAGGTTGTAAAAACATCTTTCCAGTATCTGGTAGCATCCACTTTTACAAGCGATGCCTCAATTACCGGCCTGAATTTTTCGGTAAGCTGTTTGGTGGTAGCCGATTTTAAATAATCGGTTGCAGCGAAATCGCCGCCACGCAATATTTTTACCCCATCTGTAATGCTCATGCTTTTAATGGCATCCCAGAAAATAGTACCAACACCATTTGCTGCATCTTCAGCCGCACGGTTCATGCTCAGGATGGCCTTATCAACTACGCTGCCCATACCCAGGTTGCGGAGCGTTCTCTCCACTTTTTTTGCTTCTTCCGGCATCAGCACTTTTATCACTGCATCACCAAAAAAACCATTCAGTTTGCTTAAGCGTTTTGCGCTGCTGTCGGTACCAACACGCAGGGCATCTTTTAAACCGCTTATGATTTCTTCATTGCTTAAACCCGACCCTTGAGAGGTGGTTTTAGTAACCTTATTAAAAATATCCTTTACAGTTTGTGCTGATGATGATTGGGTACAGATGAATGCAAGTGAGAGAACGGCTATAATTTTCCTCATGATTTTTTTTCTCTTAGACGGCAAAAATAACGCCACACTTGCTAACAAAGGGTTAAAAAACAGTTACCTGGTTTTCCCGCTTATAAATTAAGGTTGATACCAAGAATTATTAATTGCTTAAATTCGCCACCATAACAGCTATTATATGAAAAAAATATTTCTATTAGTTATCCTTAGTGTTTCATTTTTTGCAAAAGGCTTTGCCGAAGAAGGTATGTGGCTGCCGCAATTGCTGCAGAGCCTGAATGAAAAGCAAATGAAAAAGATGGGCATGAAAATAAGTGCAGCTGACATCTACAGCATCAGCAAAGGAAGCCTTAAAGATGCCATTGTAAGCTTTGGCGGTTTCTGCACTGCAGAAGTGATATCAGACCAGGGATTGTTACTGACCAATCATCATTGCGGTTTTGATGCCATACAAAATCACTCTTCTTTACAAAATAATTATATACGGGATGGTTTTTGGGCTTATAATAAAGACCAGGAACTGAAGAACCCAGGCCTTTTTGCAACGTTCATCATCCGCATTGATGATGTAACGGCTGCTGTATTAAATGGCGTAACAAATAATTTAACCGAAAAAGAAAGACAGGGCGCCATTGACAAAAACCTGGCCTCTTTAAGAACTTCAACAAAAAAGGAAAGCTACCAGGATATTATTATCCGCCCGTTCTTTGAAGCAAACAAATATTTTCTGTTTGTTACTGAAACTTATCGTGATGTTCGTTTGGTTGGCGCTCCTCCGTCATCTATCGGTAATTATGGAAAAGATACCGATAACTGGATGTGGCCAAGGCATACCGGCGATTTTTCTATGTTCCGCATTTATGCAGGTAGGGATAATAAACCTGCGCCTTATTCACCAGACAATGTTCCTTACAAACCAAAACGTGCTTTAAACATTTCCTTAGATGGAATTAAAGAGGGCGATTTCACCATGGTGTTTGGTTTCCCGGGCCGCACAAATGAATACCTGCATAGCAGCGCCATTGAGCAAACAGTAAAAATAAGCGACCCTGCCAAGATTGGCATACGCACCAAAGCGCTTGGTATTATAGATGGCTTTATGCGTAAAGATGAAGGCATAAAAATTCAGTATGCAGCAAAGTATGCAAGTATATCCAATGCCTGGAAAAAATGGCAGGGCGAAGTGCTGGGATTAACCAAAACAAATGCCGTTGCCAAAAGAAAAGAATACGAAAGCAATTTTGAAAAAATAGTATTGAGCAAACCCGAACACAATCTTGCTTATATAGAACTATTGAAAAACCTGAAGCAGTCTTATACAGATATTGAGCCTTATGGCTATGCCAGGGATTATTTCAACGAAATCATACCAAGAGTTGAACTGTGGGGCATTGCAGGCGATATGAATTCGCTGGTTACTGCTTATGCAAAAGATGAAGCAAGCTATAACAAACGTAAGGATGAAGTGTTAGCCAAACTGGAAGAATCATTTAAAGAATATAGTGCTGTTGTTGATCAGAAATTATTTGAGGCGCTGATGGAAATGTATGTAAATGATCAGAAAGCTGAGTTTGTTTCTCCAGCCTTTACTTCAACGTTAAATGAAAAAGGGAAATCTTATTCAGCCCTGTCTGAAGCTGTTTATAGCCAAACAGCTTTCAGTTCTCTTGATAAGATAAAAAAATTGCTTGCCGGCAATACTGCAGATGCTGTTGCTTCCATTAAAGCTGATGTTGCGGGCCTATTGTATGCTGATATTTTAAAAACATATACCGGCAATGTTGCACCAAAGTTAAATACCATACAGGCAGATATAAACCGTTTGCAACGCAATTATATGCAGGCACAAATGGATGTATTTACGACCAAGGCCTTTTATCCTGATGCCAACAGCACATTGCGTGTTACCTATGGCAATGTAAAACCTTATGCACCCCGTGATGGTGTTAAGTACGACCTGCAGACTTATATGGAAGGTGTGATGCAGAAATATATACCGGGCGATTATGAATTTGATCTTCCTAAAAAATTAATTGACCTGTATAATAAAAAAGATTTTGGCAGATGGGGCGTTAATGGCCGCCAGCCGGTTTGTTTTATTGCAGCCAATCATACAACAGGAGGCAACTCGGGCAGCCCGGCATTGAATGCAGATGGCAATCTGGTAGGACTGAACTTTGACCGGGTTTGGGAAGGAACGATGAGTGATATCAATTACGACCCGTCAATCTGCCGCAACATTATGGTTGATATCCGCTACGTGATGTTCATTGTAGATAAATATGCAGAGGCGAAGAACCTGATTGCAGAGATGAAGTTTGTGAGTAAGACTGGGAAGAAGTAAATTGAAAAGTTGATAGGTTGATAAGTTAAAAAGTCAGCATCGTAATGATTATGCTGATGACAGTAAATAAATGTTCATACAAAATACATATTCACATTTCTACAGGCTCTCGGCCTATGTTTCCATTATGATGAATGGAACGTCGCATCTGTCATGCTGAGGAACGAAGCATCCCACTCGTTTGGGATTCTTCGCTATCGCTCAGAATGACAGCATCTTTTTAATTAAAATCTCCTGCAAAAATAAAAGCAGAACAAATTTTTTTTTATGCAAATAGCAATATTAGGCGCCGGCATGGTAGGCCGTGCAATGTCCATTGACCTGGCAAAAAAATTCAGTGTTACTTCTTTTGATGTAAGCGAAAATGCACTGCAACTGCTTTCTCAAAAAAACAATTCAATAAAAACGATCAAAGCCGATCTGAGTGATCACAGCCGCTACGGTTCTATGCTGAAGGATTTTGATTTTGTAATTTCTGCTGTGCCCGGCTTTATGGGATACAAAACGCTTGAAGCGATCATCAATGCCCAAAAAAATGTAGTTGATATTTCTTTCTTTCCTGAAAATGCATTGGAACTGGATGCGCTTGCAAAAGAAATGCAGGTTACAGCCATTACTGATTGCGGCGTTGCACCGGGCATGAGCAATTTAATTTTGGGCTACCACAACGAGCGGATGAAGATCACCAACTTTGAATGTATGGTTGGCGGATTACCCAGGAAAAGGTCATTGCCTTTTGAATATAAAGCCCCCTTCTCCCCTGTTGATGTGCTGGAAGAATATACAAGGCCTGCACGCTATGTTCAAAACAGTCATATCGTTACAAAACCTGCATTAAGCGATGCGGAACTAATTGACTTTGAAAATGTGGGTACTTTGGAATCTTTTAATACAGATGGTTTGCGTTCTATTTTATTTACAATGGGTCATATTCCAAACATGAAAGAAAAAACCCTGCGCTACCCGGGTCATATTGATCTCATGAAAGGTTTAATAAAAGCTGGTTTCTTAAACACAGTGCCAGTGAATTTCAAAGGTCAACAAATCTCTCCCATGGAATTTACTTCTTCGCTTTTATTCGATCAATGGAAGTTGGGAGAAACAGAAGCAGAATTTACATTGATGCAGATAAAAATAACTGATGCAGAAAAAACAATCTGCTATGACCTGTATGATGAATATGATGCCGCAACTCAAACTTCATCTATGAGCCGTACAACAGGCTATACCTGTACAGCTGCGTTGAATATGCTGGTTGAAAAACTGTTTACAGAAAAAGGGGTTTTCCCGCCTGAGTTGGTTGGTAAAGATGAAAACTGCTTCAATTTTATATTGAATTACTTAAAAGAGAGGAATATTCACTACAGGAAAACAGAAAGGGTTAACTAAATATTTGCATTCTTTTATAACAAGTAAACTGTTACAACAAAACAGTTCCCTATTTTTGTTCATATTTTATGACAATGAAAAGATATTCAGTAATACTTGTTTTATTAATACTGGCAGCTTGCAATGACAACGGAAAAGGTGGCAATGGAGGCGGCATTGATACATCATTTGTAAAAACAATTCCTTTAATTCAATACAATATTATAGCAGAATATCCTCATGATACGGGCGCTTATACCCAAGGGCTGGAGTTTTATAAAGGTAAATTGTATGAAGGCACGGGAGACTACACAAATTCCTCTTTACGGATTACAGATTACAAGACTGGTAAGGTTGAAAAAAAACACATGATGGGTACCGATTCAATTTTTGGTGAGGGTATCACCATACTAAAAAATAAAATTTATCAGCTTACCTGGGAAAGTCATCTTGTATATGTATATGATGCAAATAAGATTGATAAACCTGTTAAAACATTTAACTGGCCTTACGCAGGCTGGGGCATTACCAATAACGGCACCGATCTCATCATCAGCGATGGCACTGCAAAACTGTATTTTGTAAACCCGGATGATTTTCGCTTAAAAAGCACGGTAGGTGTTACTGAAAACGGCGACCCGGTTGGTTATTTAAATGAGCTGGAATATGTTGACGGCTTTGTGTTTGCCAACAAGTACCAATCCGATGTGATTTATAAAATAGACCCTTCGAGCGGGTTTGTGGTTGCCAAAATGGACCTGACAGGTTTTGCCAACAAATTCTTCGCAGATAAGATTGTACCCGACAGAACGGATGTATTAAACGGTATTGCTTATGATTCTGCCACAAAAAAATTTCTGGTTACCGGCAAGCGCTGGCCGAAGATGTTTGAGCTGAAGTTTTAATTGATTCAGATTACTTACTGATCACATAAATTACAGAGCTACACTTTCTTGTGTTGCCCCATGCTTTTAAGTTGGATATAAAGCCATTGAATACAGCTTTGATAATACTTCCTTTACCTTTTTTGTATTGCTCACTCAGCATGCACACATAAAAACTATCGAACCACATTGGTTTTACACCGGCAAGTTTTAATCCGTGTTGATTCAGTAATGTTTCCATGCTTTGCGGAGAGAAATGGTAAAGATGACGTGGCACATCATAAGCAGCCCAATGTTCTTTATAAAGGTCTGCATCTTTTGACGTGTAATTAGGCACCGCAATAAAAGCTTTACCATTTAGTGCAAGCAGTTTTTCGATTTGTTTGATGTAGGCATGCAGTTCATGCACATGCTCCAGCACATGCCACATACTAATGGCATTAAAAGATGCTGGCGCTAATTCAAATAATTTTGCGGGCTCTTGTGGCTGAATACTATAGAGTTCAGCAGCTTTGGATCTTGCGATTGCATCCGGTTCCAGGCCCGTAATATTCCAGCCTGCTTCTTTCATGGTATTTAAAAAAGCGCCGGTGCCGCAGCCAATATCCAGTATAATTCCTTTTACCATACCGGTTGAATTGATTAGCAGTCTCCTTTTGGCTCCCAGCGTTCTTTTACGTACAAGATGATAAAGGGTGTTGATGATACCTTTTTTTGTATCGCTGTGAGAAATATAATTTTCAGAAGCGTAATAAGGTCCGATAGCATCCTGCCCCGGAACATCCTGCGTAAACCTTGCTGTGCAATGATTGCAATGCCAGATGGAAAATATTTGGTGAGAAACGGTATGATCTTTTGCTGAAAGCTGTTGTTGTATATTATTGCTGTTGCAAACAGGACAATTGTTATAATGGATCATGCAGGATCAGATTTTTATAGCATTACCAAAGGGAAATGCACCATTAAATTCTGTAAAATAAATAAGCAGCGGTATCAAGCCTGTAATTCCTAAAACAATCGCCCATATCCACCAACGGTCTTTTGTTTCTGCTTTAGGTGCAAGCAATTCTGTCATTACTGTGTTGGTTGTTTCTTTATCGCCAACCAATATCTGGTGTTCTGCGTCAGGATGTATAACTCTTTCGGCAAAAACAGGCTGGGTGAAAGCCGAAGGTAATTGCTGCTGTTTAAAATTTATTTTACCGGAAGCATCTACAAAAAAACTCCCAAGATTTTCCAGTTGTACCTCTGGTTGCCGGGTTATTATATTGCGGAGGTCATCGCAAAAATGATCAAGCGCTTCGGTAACTTCATATTTGGTTCCGCCGGTTGTTGCAGCTAAATAATCAAGTAGTCCTGTTGAATCAGTTTCACTTTCTGTAAACTGAACGGAGGCTTTGGGCGCTGTAATAAGTTTGTTGGTAAAATCAGACCCAGCTGCAGAAGTCTGTATAGATAAAGTTCCCAATCCAGGTAAGGAACAGGATTTGTTTTGAAAAAGATAAGCAGCTATTTGATTTTGCATTGCCGTTAAATGTTGAGCCTGCTTTTTCGGCAGGCAGGCAAAGATATGCAGTACAAGTGAGCCATGCAAATGCGGGGCTCACTCTGAAAATAATTTAATTCTTCACAATCAAAACCGCTGTCGGGGTTTGCAACCGCCGACAGGGTTTTACTATCCTAAAAGTTCACCCTCACACCTCCCATCAGGTTAAGGCCGTACACTTCGTAATTATGCCAGCGCTGGTATTTGGTGTTGAAGATATTGTTCACATCCATCCAGGCGCTGAAGGTTTTGTTGATCTTGAATTCGATACCGGCGCTCAGGTCGGAACCCGGCTTAAATGCTTTGGCAACATTTCCTTTGTCAAGATAAAAACTGCCGCTGAAGGCATAAAAATCTGCTTTAAGCAATACCTGTTTAAATGCCCACCAACGTAGTGAACTGGTAAACTCCATAGGCAATGTATTCCATGCTTTTGCATTATCCTTCATACGCACATAGCCATTGTAAGTGATGCCGGCTGTAACTGATAATTTTTCTTTGCTCACATAACTTACATCCCCATGAATGCGGAAATTGTTTACCCTGCTTTCGTTGCTTATAACAAATGTTTTACCATCGGTTGCGGTATCGTTGATGAGGAAAGGCAGGTTGTTGTAAGTAACATACCCAACTTTTGCATTAAAGTTAAAATGCTTTGCCAGCGTTCCTTTAATTCCTCCATAGTATTCAATCTCTTTTGTGTTAAGTTGTGACGTAAAAGGTGCTAAATAAGGATTGACCGCTGATAAATTACGGTAGGTGTTCTTTGTAACCTTGCCAACCCATCCTGCCTGGAAGGCAAACACATTTTCGGCAATATAAGCTTCGGCAAAAACATTAGGGAGCCACACAAATTTCCCATTATCCCAGGTTGGCGATATGCCGGCATTAATACTTGCACGTGGTGTAGAAAAACTCAATGCAGGTGAAACAGCAAAAACATTATTATTCAGTTTTACATTATTGGGTATCAAATTTTTTGTTGAGTAAGAAGTAATATCAGCTTTTGCATTCAGCTTAAAAGCAAACACATCTCCAAATTCTTTTTCTACCGGCACATCCAAAACAAAGGAGGTTTCGCTCAATTTATTTACGTTGGTGAAATTGCTTATCTGCAGGCTGGGGTTATATTTAATTCCAAACTCGCCTATCGTTGTATTGCGGATGCCAATCTTTGCTGAAATATCCTGGAACTGCTGCCGAACATCTTTTTTGCTATACTTGTACAAACCGGTATCAAAACCATACAGGTAATTATCATGCATTTTTACATCAACCCCTGCATACACTTCGTTGGCTGGCAAAAACAAGCTGCCATTTGCCCGTACATTAAGTCTGGAATAATCCTGGTACAATAACTTTCCTCTGGAAGAAATGTAATCAGCATATACATTAGCCAGGAACCTTCTGCCATCACCAAAACTGAAACCGGCGCTTACATAAGGTGTTGCCAGGTTGCCATACCCTGCCTTTACAAAGTTTCTAACACCAAGGTACAGATTGCTGTCCTGCTGCAATGCCAATGGATTTAAGGGAATTGACTGGTAAGAATAAAATAAATTCTGTGGCGGAATATTATAGGTCAGTTTCGGCGGCGTAGTATCCGCATTTAAATGCGTGGCCGAAAAATTCATCTTTACTGCATTCCGCAACACTGGTTTGTAGGCTGAATTGATATCAACAGTAGATGTTTTTTTTACGGTGTCTTTTTGTGCAAATGCATCAATTGCTGAAAAACAACTGATGATTAATGACAGTGAAAATATTTTTATACCTGCACTTGCTGCTGAATACTGATTACTGATCATTGAGTATTGTTTGTTTGGGTTTTGCATGGTTGATTGTGTTTTGATGAACCGCCACAGGCCTGTTTCTACTCTCCAACTTTACTTACTGCTTTTTCTTCGGCAATGGCTTTATCTAATTTTTGCTGTGCCTCCGCCTTCAACTCAGGAATGGCGGCATTCTTTGCCACACTTTCATAAGTGGCTTTTGCGTTGAAATAATCTTTCTGCTGCATGAAAATATCGCCCAGCAGGATATAACTTTTGGTTACCCAGTTATCATAGCTCCCGGTTTCTTTGATCGTAGCCAGTGCCGATTTTTCTGCCGCTGCCAGGTTGTTCATCGTAAACTGGCAATTGGCAATTTCGTAACGTGCCTCTGCCCCCCATGATGCTTTGTTAATGGCTGCACAGGATTTGAATGAGGTGATTGCAGAAGCACAATCATTATTTACCTGCTGCGATTTGCCCAATACCAGGAAGGCTATTGACTTATCATCAGTACTGATATTCTTTTTGGTGAGCAGGTTTTTAGCCGCATCGTTTGCCTGTGCATAATCTTTTAACTGGTAGTAAGTGCGAACCAGGCCACGTAATGCTTCCAATTGATTATCCTGGTTTACTGCGCTTGCCGCCAACGATTCAAAATATTTTTTTGCTTTAGTATAATCCTTCAATTCAAAATAACTGATACGGGCTGCTTCAAGCGTTGCTTTTTCAAAGAAACGGTTAACCCCTTTACTGTTCACATAATCATAACCCACCAGTGCATTCTGAAAATTCTTGGCGACATTGTAACATTCGCTGCTGAAATAATTTGCTTCAAGTACATAAGCTCCGTCAGGATACTTTGCCAAATAGTTTTTAAAGCCTGCAATGGCAGTATTACAATCGTTGGCATTGTATTTTAAGGCTGCTGATGTATAAGTAAGAGAATCAGCTTCACTCACAGAAACCTGCTTGCCATTGCGGCGCATCATTTCTATGTAATCATTCGGCCTGCCCACTTCTACATAAATATCTTTCATGATGGCTGTTGCTTCATCTGCTTCGGGCGATTGCGGGTATTTTTGAACAAGCGCCTGGTAATTCACCAATGCATCATCATACTTATCAGTGTTATAATAAACCAATCCCATTTTTAAATAAGCCATGGGCTTTAATCCACCGGCTTCCGGATCGTTCAAAATATTGTTAAGATAGGGCACTGCTGACAGGAATTTTTCATCGGCAATATAGGTTTGTGCTATCTCCATGTTCACATCAGGCACCAGGTTGCTTTTTGGATACTGTTTGAGCAAATTGCTTAAAGTGCTTATTTTATTGGCCGAACTCTTAACACCTGCAATACTGGCTTTCTGGAACAAGGCATAGTCACTTTGTGTTAAAGCATTGTTGATCACATTATCATACATGGCATTTGCTTTTGTAAAATCAGAGTTCATAAAATAACAATCAGCGCTGCGTACGTAAGCATCCTGCTCCATTGGCGGAGATGTAACTGAAACAGTTTTAGTGATCTGTTCAAAATAACCAAGTGCTTTTGTATAGTTTTCTTTTTGCAACCAGCTATAACCCAGATCGTAATTGGCGGTGTTCTTATTCGCTTCCCCCTGAGCAGGCACATTTGCCTGCATGTAAAAGCTCATATATTTTATAGTATTGTCGTACTCATTATTGCGATAAGCGATTTCGCCCTTCCAAAAATTGACATAAGGTGTTACAGCAGATGCAGGCAAAGCCAAAGCCTTGGTGAGCAATTCATCAGCGGTTTTCAATTGCTGATCATTGATTAATTCTACTGCCCTGCCATATAATATGCGTGGATAAACCTTTTGCATGGAAGCAGTCGGTTTATCAAACGATTCATACAATTGTAATGCATCGGCAAAGTTGTTTGTATTGGCCATCAGGCTTACCAATATCTCCTTGGCCTCAGTATCGTATTCACTGTTTGGATAATCGGCCAGGTATTTCTTCATTTCATTCAAAGCAATATCCTGGTAACCCAGTTCATAAGAAAGCTTTGCATAATTAAACCTTGATATCTGCTGCTGCAGTTTATTAGAGCTGTTGTAAGCACTGTATTGAAAAGCATTGCGGGCATTTGCTTTTTGATTGGTACGCAGGTAACAATCGCCCAGCAGGTACATGCTGTTTTGCCCCATCGAGTCTTTTTCGGTACTCAGTTGTTTGAATCCTTCTATTGCTTTATCAAGATTATTGGCATCATAATAACAATAACTCAATTCATACATAATTTCTTTGCTCACTTTCTCACTGCTGTTTACATATGATTCCAAAAGGGGCAATGCCTTTTGATAATTTTTCTTTTCAAAATACAACTGACCAATAAGCAGGTTCATTTCCTTCTGGTAAGATAAAGTGCCTCCCCTGCTTAACACACTTTCGCCATAACGCAATGCCTCATCTTTTTTTCCCTGGAAATAATATATCTCGGCTATATAATAAGGCACTGCGCCCTTGTATTCTTCCTGCGTTTCTACCAGTTTAAAAGCTTTTAAAGCATCGTTGTAGTTTTTCTCCTGATAAGCTATAAAGCCGTAATAATAGTTTGCAGGTATAAAATATTTATGATCCTGCATCTGGTGAATTTCATCAAACAAAGGTTTGGCTACCTGAAATTGTTTGAGATTAAAATAACAATATGCCATTTCAAATTTTGCATCGGCAATTTCATCATTGGTCAGGTTATCAACCCCTGCCCTTTCGTAATAGGTGATTGCATTACTAAAATCTTCCTGCAGAAAATAATACTTCGCAAGGTGAAAACTCAGCATCTGACGGCGTGGCTCATTGCTTACAACAGCGATATAGTGTTTTGCTTCCTGCTCAGCAACAGGCTGCTGCAGTTTCAACTGGCAGGCGATGTAATAATAATTCACATCGTCATTGATGTATGTATGATCGCTTATTGAGTTTTCAGGGTTTGCTGATCTCAACTCAGCAAACAAAGGATAAGCCAAAGCAAACTGCTCCCTGCCAAAAAGCTCTTTGGCTTCTTTATATTTTTTTTCAGGATCGGTGATGGCATTGGTGGGTTGGGCAAAAGCGGAGAAAGAAAGAACTGTTGTTAAAAATAACAGGCTGATTTTTTGTTTTATCATGGTTGTTGATTCGGTCATTTTTTTACTGGTTGCAAAATTAAATGATCACGGTTTTGTTGCAAACATCATTCCAAATGATTGTTAATAAGTGTATAATTGATGTAAACAAAACGAATGTATTTTTACATTGCTGTTAATAAAATGATAAATACACTTCGTGGTATGGTTTTATTAACAGTTAATTAAAATCTAACCTCTAAAAAAGTAAAATGAAAAAATTACTGTCAACAAAGTATTCTGCCGGTGCCTTTAATGCAGCCATGTTGGTTTTACGTCTGGGCCTGGGAATTTTAATGATGCATGCCGGCTACAATAAGCTGGTAAATTTTGGAGAAATGCAGCATAAGTTCATAAACTTTATGGGCATGGGTACCACAGCTTCGCTTGCCCTGGTTGTGTTTGCCGAATTCTTTTGTTCACTTTTCCTGATCCTGGGTTTGTTTACCAGGTTGGCGGCCATACCGCTTATCATTACCATGTGCGTTGCATTGTTTAAAGCGCACAATGGCGAGGTATTTGGCGACGGGCAAACGGCAACATTATACCTTACCGGCTATATAGTTTTATTATTGGTTGGGCCCGGCAGGGTAAGTGTTGACAGTATGATCTCAAAATAAAACAGCCCAAGGTTAATGTACATCACCGAAACACAGATACGGATACATTACGCCCTTATCGACCAGATGGGTTTTGTATATCACGGCCACTATGCACAATTCTATGAGATTGGCCGATCCGAATCCATCAGGCAGATCGGTTATACTTATAAGGATATTGAAGCGATGGGCATCATCATGCCGGTGGTTGAAATAAACAGCCGTTTTTTACGCCCTGCCAAATATGATGACCTTATTACTGTAAAGACAACGCTGAAAGAATTACCCACTAATTTTAAAATTGTTTTTCATTCGGAGATATTTAACGAACAGGATGAACTGTTGAATACCGGCGAGGTAACTTTATTTTTTGCAGATGCAAAAACGATGAAGCGTTGTAATATGCCGGATGTGTTAAGGGAGAAACTTGCAGGTTATTTCTGATAAATAAGTCAAAAGTAAAAAATCAAAATTCAAAATTGTCTTATCCAGCAGATACCTTTTTGAATTTTTATTTTTGAATTTTTATTTCAAAACATCCAGCAGCTTCCACATTTTTTCTCTAACTGCGCCGGGGCTTCCATCATAATTATTGATTATAAAAGCAAAAGTATAGTCAGTTCCTGCTTTTGATCTGATATAACCGGTATAACTTCTTACACCACCTATATAGCCAGATTTCATTTTAATGCCATTCTGTAAAGGCAAGGCATTATAAAAAGATGGGTACCAACTTTGTTTTTTAGCATACTGCATTACAGAAACCAATGCATTGGTAGTTATCCTGTTTCCCGGTGATAAACCACTCCCGTCAATATTGTGCAATGCTGATTTTTCAATTCCGTTCTTAACCCAAAAATCCCTGATGATATTTATACCAGTATCGGTGGAACCAAAACCGGTTTTTTCATATGCAATCGTTTTTACAAATGCTTCGCCAAACAGGTTTACGCTTTTTTGAAGAAACCAGTAATTGATGCTATCGAAAGAAGGTGAATGAAAATTAAGTTGCGTTTTGTTTGCCGGGGGTATTATTTCCCTTCTTATCTTTCCATTAAAAGAAATATCGCTGAGCTGCAAATACTTTTTTAACTGGTCAACAAAAACATCCATAACATTTGGAATTGAACCGGAAACTTTTGAGATTTCTGTACCAACCGTTCCTCTTACATAACCTATTGTTCCATCTTCCGGTAAATAAATAACTGAATTGTCGCCGCTGCCGCTTTTGGCTGTTGTTAATTCGTTGACCAATGCAACCGTCATTAGTGGTTCTGTTCCTATGATTTCTACTGAATCACCAACTTTTTTTCCAGGCTTTATATTAAGATCGTACTGATTTTCGTGCCAGTTAAATGCCCTGGCACCTGCACCATAATAATTTCCCATATCATCCCAGGTCCAGCCCCTTGGTGTTGCCTGGGTTGACCATTTGGTATCATCAACAATCAGATCACCGGTGATAGCCTTAATATTTTTTGATTTTAACAGTGCTATTATTTTTTGTAATACGCTATCCATTACAGTTGCCTTCCACCGCCAGCTACCCAAGGCAGGATCGCCTGAGGTTTTGATAATAAGATTTCCATTTAAGGTATTGCCTTCAATTGTACCATCATAACCAAAAGCTGTCTGATACCGGTAATCTTTACCAAGTAATTCAAAAGATGCCGCACTTGTAACAACTTTCAAACAACTGGCAGGTGCCAACCCTGTCTCCGAATTTTTATCAAATACAACCTTGCCTGTTTTTGAATCCACAACATACAGGCTGATGATGGCATGTTTGAACTGGCTGTCATTTTCAAAGGCTTTAAATGCATTTACCAGTTTTTCTTCAGGCTTTTGTGCAAAAGAAATACTGCTCACCAATAAACCAATAATTAAATAAACTGTTTTCATCTTAACTTATCTTGCATTAAAATTAATCTTTTTAAAACGATACATGACACAGGCTTCCATCATCACCATTGGCGACGAACTTTTAATAGGGCAGGTAATTGACACCAACAGCGCCTGGATGGCGCAGGAACTCAACAAATCGGGCATACGGGTGGCACGCCGTGTGGCTGTGGGCGATGTGTGGGATGAGATATGGACAGCCCTGGATGAAGAACAGAAATATGCCGATATCATTTTAATAACAGGTGGCCTGGGCCCCACAGCCGATGATATTACAAAGCCATTGCTCTGCAAATATTTTGGTGGCAAGATGATCGTTGATGAAGCTGCCAAACAAAATGTGCTTGATATTTTTAACAAACTCAACCGCCCTATTATTGAGCGTAATTTAAAACAGGCCGAAGTGCCGGATGTTTGCACCGTGCTGCAAAATAAAAGAGGCACAGCACCGGGTATGTGGTTTGTTAAAAACGAAAAAGTATTTGTAAGCCTGCCTGGAGTGCCCCATGAAATGAAAGACCTGATGACCGATGATGTGATTCCAAGACTGGTAAAGCAATTCAAGTTCCCCACAATTATTCATAAAACATTACTAACCGCCGGCGTTGGAGAAAGTTTTCTGGCTGAGTTGATAAAAGATTTTGAAGAAAAGCTGCCTGCACATATAAAACTGGCTTACCTGCCCAATTACGGCATGGTTCGCCTGCGGTTAACAGCAACCGGTTTTGATGCAGCCGAAACTGAAAAAGAAATTGATAATTTATTTGAAACACTCAAATTACTGGTTTCAGATTATTTAGTTACTGATATTGACGAGCCGGTGGAGAATGTGGTTGGTAAGTTATTAATAGCCAAGGGCAAAACCATGTGTACGGCCGAAAGTTGTACCGGTGGCTATATTGCTCACCTGATCACTTCCATAACCGGTTCTTCTAAATTTTATAATGGCAGCGTGGTAAGTTATTCTTACGAGGCAAAGGAAGATTTGTTGCAGGTTGATAAGAACATTTTGGAAACCCGAGGTGCAGTGAGTGAAGAAATTGTACTGCAGATGGCTAAAGGTGCATTAAAACACTTAAAGTCTGATTATGTGATTGCCGTTTCGGGCATTATGGGGCCAGGCGGAGGCACTCCTGATAAACCAGCGGGTACGGTTTGGATAGCCGTGGGCAATAAAGAAAGCCTGCAGGCCCAAAAATTTTATTTCCGGTTCGACAGAAGTAGGAATATACAGTTAACAGCTATGAACGCTTTGAATTTTCTACGGAAATTTATACTCTCCGCTTAGTTGTCTGACCGCTACAAAGGGTATTATTAATAGCTAAGTCTTTTCTTAGTGGCCTGACAACTACTTAAAACGGAAATAATTACCTTTGGCACTTTAAATGAGTTGCCTGCTTTTTTGATGCTAATTGAGTTACCGCATCCCGATAGTTAATGGGAAGTGACACAACAATAACAACATGAAAAACTACAGCCGGTAACAAACTATTAAATATTCAATCTAAAATATTATATACTTATGAGTTTAGTTGATCTGGTAATGCCAAAGCTGGGAGAAAGTATCATGGAAGCCACCATTTTAAAATGGCATAAAAAACCGGGCGATACCATTAAGCAGGATGAGACCGTGCTGGATATTGCTACCGATAAAGTGGACAGCGAAGTGCCCTCAACAGCCGAAGGCGTGATTGAAGAAGTTTTATTTAAAGAGAACGATGTGGTGCCTATTGGTACCGTGATCGCTAAGATAAGAGTTGGTGCAAATGCTGCTGTTTCTAATCCAGAGCCAGTGCCAACACCTGCGCAACCGCAATACGAAGATGCAAAAATTGTGGAAGAAATACCGTATCAGCCAACAGACAGTTCGCAATCTGTAGTGGGCAGTGGGCAGTCATCGGAAAATAAAATAAGATTTTATTCTCCCCTCGTTTTAAATATTGCCCAGCAGGAAGGCATCAGCATGGCCGAACTTGAAAATATACCGGGAACGGGCCAGGATGGAAGAGTAAGCAAGAAAGATATTTTGGCTTATGTGGCTAACAAGGGAACAGGCGGTCAGCAGCAGGCTCAAAGCCCGCAACCACAGGTTGCACAAACTGCTGTTGTTGCGGCACCTCCACCACAAATTGCAAACGACAAACCACAAACAGAATATCAGCCACCAGTAACTTATTCAGGAAATGTTGAGGTAATTGAAATGGACCGCATGCGCAAGTTAATTGCAAAACATATGGTTGACAGCAAGCACACTTCGCCACATGTAACCAGCTTTGCGGAATGTGATGTTACCAACCTGGTTTTGTGGAGAGAAAAAGTGAAGAAGGATTTTGAAAAACGTGAGGGCGAGAAGATCACTTTCACCCCGCTGTTCATTGAAGCGATTGTTAAGTGCATAAAAAAATATCCATGGCTCAGCAGCAGCGTTGATGGCGATAAAATAATTGTAAAGAAAGACCTTAATATTGGAATGGCCACTGCCCTGCCAAGCGGAAACCTGATTGTACCGGTAATAAAAAATGCCGACCAGCTAAATTTAACGGGTCTTACCAAACAGGTTAACGGACTTGCCAACGCAGCACGTACGGGCAAGTTAAAGCCTGATGATACAGTGGGCGGCACTTTCACTTTAACCAATGTGGGTACATTCGGCAGCATTATGGGCACACCCATTATCAACCAGCCGCAGGTGGCCATTATGGCTGTTGGTGCCATTAAAAAACGCCCGATGGTTATTGAAACACCGCAGGGCGACAGCATTGCCATACGCCACATGATGTACATTTCTCTCAGTTACGATCATCGTATTATTGACGGGGCTTTGGGTTCTACTTTTTTAAATGCAGTAAGCAAGGATCTGGAGAATTTTGATACGAACAGGAGCATTTGATAAATTAGGAATTGTCAATTAGGAATTAGGAATTTTGATACCAGCATTTGTATTCCATGTCATCATCGTTGCGTCGCAATCACTTTAACTGTATCCCATTTTTGAGCTTCTATCGAAATGTAAAATTTCTTTTTCATGAACAAAGACACTCAAGCCTACAACAACGCTCAATCAAAAGAGGAAAAGGAGATCTGTAACCTGCTTGCCGAAACAATCAATGCTAGTTTACCCAAAGCAGAAAATAAAATCTGGCATGCTCATCCCGTTTGGTTTTTAGATGGTAACCCGATTGTTGGATATAGTAAATTGAAGAACTGTATTCGCCTGTTATTCTGGAGCGGCCAGTCATTTGATGAACCGGGGTTACAAAATGAAGGAAGTTTTAAAGCTGCTGAAGTCCGATATACATCAGCAAACGAGATTAAGGCAAAAGATTTGAAACGCTGGCTTAAAAAAGCCAAAGATATCCAATGGGATTATAAAAATATAGTAAAGCGGAGAGGTGTGTTAGAGAGGCTAAAATAAATTTAATATCCTGGCTCATTAACCAGGCTCATCAGTTTCTCAATATTTGGCTCACACCATTTCACTTCTTCATCTTTTTTAAACCAGGTCATTTGGCGCTTGGCGTATTGCCGGGTGTTGATTTTTATTATTTCAACTGCATCCTCCAGCGAAAGATCACCGATGAGATAGCCGAATAACTCCCGGTAGCCAACAGTTTGCAGTGCATTTAGTTCTTTGTAAGGCTCCAGTTTTTTTACTTCTTCAAGTAACCCCGATTTCATCATCGCATCTACCCTGCTGTTGATATTTTTATGCAGTTGTTCCCTGGGAAGCTCTAATCCAACCTTAATAATATTGAAAGGGCGTGGCTTTTTTGCCTGGGTTTGAAATTCAATGATGGACTTACCGGTAGATAATTTCACTTCCAATGCACGCAATAACCGGTGAGGATTTTTTATTTCTCCTTTGGCATAATAAAGCGGGTCATTTTTCTCCACTTGTTTTTGCAGCCATTCCAATCCTTCCCATTCAAAATCCTGGTTTATTTTTTTGCGGATCTTTTCATCTACCACAGGCACTTCATCAATACCCTGGCAAAATGTTTTTACGTAAAGGCCGGTTCCACCAACAACAACCGCTATATCATGATCTTTAAAAATGGCATCTGCCTTATCTAAGGCATATTTTTCAAAAACAGCCGTGTTCATTTCATCATGGATAGAATGAGAACTGATGAAATGATGTTTTACCTGCTGGAGTTCTTCTACAGATGGTTTGGCTACGCCGATATTGAGTTCTTTAAAGCACTGGCGGCTGTCGGCTGATATGATCTCTGTTTTAAAATGAAGCGCTATTTGTACAGCGAGGGCGGTTTTGCCAACAGCAGTTGGCCCAACTATTACGATGCAGGTTTTTGCCATTTAAACTCTTTGAGCTTGTAAAGAGCTCTTTTATTTATCAGATAAACCGCTGTCGGGGTTAAAACCGCTTACAGGGTCTTAATATCCATCATTCGCTTCCTCTCCCGAAGATTCCTCTTCGCCATCAGCTTCAACACTATCACCATCTTCATCCTGTTCGCTAAATCCGTCTGTCAGTGCATCGGGTTTAAGGTCGTATTTTTCTTCCATCTCGGCAAGGCGGCTGTCAACCAAACCTTTGGTACCATATTGCGAAGGTGCAATACCCTCGGTACGTATGCAGGAAGGATAATCCAGTTTACTGTTTTCTGCTTTATCCACATTTATAAGCTCTACCATAAAATGCCAGTACTTATTAAAATCATATTCGTAAATGAATTTCTGGTTAGGATTGGTGATCTCGCTGCCAATAACCACTTCTGCCATAATCATTGGTTCTACCTTGTACGGCTTATCATATTTCTCCAGCGAAATTTCCCTGCCACGCTGCCAGTTATCGTTGCTGCGGTAAAAAGTAGCTTTATGCATCGAATCAAATTCGAAACTTTTTAAAATAGCAAGGTGCAGGTCGAAAAAGGTTTGTGTATGCTTAATCGCAATATCCCTATAGACACTGTCATCATCTTCCCAATAAATTCTGAAACGTAAAATAGCCATATTGTAAAATTAGGAATTATGAATTAAGAATCAGGGATTAGAAGCCGAAATTCCCAGTTCTTTAGCTTTTTCAAGCATAAAATTGTAAGCTGCATCATATTCATTTGGAATTATACCATCTAATATTGCTTCTCTTATTGCATTTTTAATATCTCCAACCGGCCTTGATGGCTGCAGTTTGAATGTTTCCATGATCATTTCACCGGTAATAGGTGGCTGCCAGTTGCGCAGATGATCTTTTTCTTCTACCTCAATACAACGCTGGCGTACCAACTCAAAATTTTCCAGGTAGCGTTTTACTTTTTGTTTGTTTTTAGAAGTGATATCTGCTTCGCATAAGGTCATCAATGCTTCAAAATCTTCACCTGCATCAAAAAGCAGGCGGCGTATTGCACTGTCGGTTATTTCTTCTTTGGTAAGGCTGATGGGCCGCAAATGCAGTTCTACCATCTTCCTTACAAATTTCATTTTTTCGTTCTGTGGGAGTTTTAGCTGTGCAAATATTTTGGGTACCATCCTTCCTCCAACTACTTCATGCCCATGAAAGGTCCAGCCATGACCTTCTTCAAATTTTTTGGTAGCAGGTTTTGCAATATCATGTAACACAGCAGCCCAGCGCAACCACAGGTCATCAGTGTTCTTGGCAATATTATCAACTACCTGAATTGTGTGATAAAAATTATCCTTGTGGCCATGCCCGTCAATATATTCTGCACCAGCAAGGTCAGCCATTTGCGGAAAAATAATTTTAAGAAGCCCGCTTTTGTACAACAGGCCAAATCCAATAGATGGTTTACTGCTCATTAATATTTTGTTCAGTTCATCTGCAATTCTTTCTCCGCTTACTATTTTAATGCGTTCGGCCATTTGCCTGATGGCTTCAACTGTTTCGGGATGAATTGTAAAATTCAATTGCGAAGCAAAACGAATGGCTCTCATCATCCTCAACGGATCATCACTAAAAGTCTGAGCGGGTGCAAGCGGTGTTTGTATATTCTTTTCTTCAAGATGCCTGATGCCATTGAATGGATCAACCAGTTTGCCATAATCTTCTTTGTTTAAACTGATGGCCATGGCGTTGATGGTAAAGTCACGGCGGTTCTGATCATCTTCAATAGTACCATTCTCTACTGCCGGTTTACGGCTGTTAAAATCGTAGCTTTCTTTACGGGCACCTACAAATTCAATTTCAAAGACCTCACCCCAACCCCTCTCCAAAGGAGAGGGAACTTGAGTATTAGCAGAGTCTGATTCATTTTTAGATTCCTTATTAAGGATGCCAGTTAGAAATTTGATTTTTATTTGCGCTGTTCCAAAGTTTTTAAAGAAATGAACTTCTGGTTCTGGTGAAAATTTCTCTGCAACTTTTGCTGCCAGTTCAATACCATCGCCCACGCAAACAATATCCATATCCTTGGTATTTCTGCCAAGTATCTTATCTCTTACAAAACCACCTATCAGGTATGCAGGAACACCAAGTTCTTCAGCCGAAAGCGCAATTTTCTGTAATATCTCCAGTTCTTTATCGTTACAATTTATGTACATGCATGGCAAAATTAGGAATTACGAATTAGGAATCAGGAGAAGGAGTTTCATATTTGGAAAACTCCTTGTGTAAAAGTCAATTCCTAATTCTCCATTCCTAATTCCTAATTGTATTTCCGGCATTAATATTGACCATATATACCTCCGCACAAAAAACCATTACTTAACTTTGTGTTTTGACATTTTGACCATATTGAGAAAATTATGACGAACAAGTTTTATTTGCAGGGACAGGAAGACGAAATGGAGTTTATGCCGATTATCCCCCTTAATGAAGAAGAGGATGGAAGCGCTGATGATCAACCCATTCCAGAGATCATTCCTTTATTAGCTTTAAGAAATACAGTTTTGTTTCCCGGAGTGGTTATTCCCATAACTGTTGGCCGGGATAAGAGTATTAAGGCCGTAACTGATGCTTACAAGGCTGACAAATTGATAGGTGTAGTAGCGCAAAAAGACAGTACCATTGAAGAGCCGGCTGTGAGCGACCTGGAAGATATTGGAACTGTTGCAAAAATAGCCAAACTGATAAAAATGCCCGATGGCGGAACCACCATCATCATACAGGGCCGCAAGCGTTGCAAGATAGAAGAGATCACTTCAGACGATCCGTATTTTAAAGCAAGAATTACTGTATTAACCGATGAGGCCTTAAAGGGTGATGCCGATTTTGATGCCATGATCGGGAGCATCAAAGACCTGGCGGGGCAGATCATCAACCTCTCTCCCAACCTGCCCAGCGAGGCTGCCATTATTTTAAAAAATATCGAGAACCCATCATTCCTTATACATTTTGTAAGCAGCAATTTAAACAGCGATATTAAAGAGAAACAACGCCTGTTGGAAATAAGCAGCATTAAAGCACGTGCCGAACTGCTGATGAATTTAATGCAGACCGAACTGCAATACACCGAGCTCAAAAATAAGGTTACCAATAAAACACGGGCAGAACTGGATAAACAGCAAAGGGAATATTTTTTACAACAGCAGATGAAAGCCATTAAAGATGAACTGGGTGGCGATAATGTGGCTGAAGTAAAAGACATGCTGAAGAAAGCCGAAAACAAAAAATGGCCGGCTGCCGCAAAAGAAATGTTTACCAAGGGAGCAGAAAAACTGGAGCGTATGCATCCCTCTACACCTGATTATTCTGTTGTGTACAATCACCTGGACCTGATGCTTGACCTGCCCTGGGATGAATACACCGAAGATTCTTACGACCTGAAAAAAGCGAAAAAAATATTAGACCAGGATCATTATGGTATGCAAAAAATAAAAGAACGCATTTTAGAATACCTGGCCGTTTTAAAACTAAAGGGTGATATGAAATCACCCATACTTTGTTTCCTCGGCCCTCCGGGCATTGGTAAAACAAGCTTGGGAAAAAGTATTGCTGCTGCCATACAAAGAAAATATGTAAGGGTTAGTTTAGGGGGATTACATGACGAAAGTGAGATTCGTGGCCACCGTAAAACCTATATTGGCGCCATGCCGGGCCGCATCCTTCAATCAATAAGAAAAGTAAAATCAAGCAACCCGGTAATGATACTGGATGAAATTGATAAGGTTGGTGCCGATCATCGTGGTGATCCTTCTTCAGCTTTGCTGGAAGTATTAGACCCGGAACAGAACAATACTTTTTACGATAATTATTTAGAGCTTGAATATGATCTGAGCAAAGTGCTCTTCATTGCCACTGCAAATAATTTAAGTAATATACCAGCTCCGTTGCGTGACAGGCTTGAAATTATTGACCTGAGCGGCTATGCAGTTGAAGAAAAGATAGAGATAGCAAAACGGCACTTAATACCCAAGCAAAAAGAAATGCATGGCCTTAAAAGCAATGGTTTCAAACTAAGCGATGCTGTTCTTGGAAAAATTATCCAGGATTATACAAGAGAAAGCGGCGTGAGGGAATTAGACAGGCAGCTGGCCAGCATCATGCGTTACCAGGCAAAAGAACTGGTGTTAAAAGATAAACTAAAAGCAACCATCACCAACAATGATGTAGAAAAGATATTGGGCAAGCCCAGATACAGCAACGACCTGTACAAGATAGCCAATATGCCCGGTGTGGCTGTGGGACTTGCATGGACCTATGTTGGCGGTGATATCCTCTTTATTGAAACACAATTAAGCGAAGGAAAAGGCGAATTAAAATTAACGGGTAACCTCGGCAATGTGATGAAGGAAAGCGCAACTACGGCTTATACATACCTGGAAGCCAATTGTAAGAAGGTTGATATCAATCCTGAAGTATTTAAAAAGAAAGACATTCACATACATGTACCTGAAGGCGCTACACCAAAGGATGGTCCCAGCGCCGGCATTACCATGCTGAGTGCATTAGCAAGCGCTTTTACAGGCCGCAAAATAAAACCTTACTTAGCGATGACAGGTGAGATCACGCTGCGTGGACAGGTGTTACCGGTTGGCGGCATTAAAGAAAAAGTACTGGCAGCAAGGCGTGCCGGTTTAAAAGAGATCATCATGTGCTGGCAAAATGAAAAAGATGTGGATGAGATCAATCCTCAGTACATAAAAGGAATAAAATTTCACTATGTTAAAAACATGCAACAGGTACTGGAACTTGCATTAACATAAAATTATTAAACCCAACACAACCATAACAACTGTTTGAACGTATATAATACCAGTTAAGCTATCAACAGTTCATGTTGGTTGTTTTAAGGGTTAAAGAAGTTCCCTCCTGTTCTCAGGAGGGAATTTTTGTGTCAGGCCACTACGAATACTTTTTCACTTTGATTATTGCCGTAAGTACAAGAAGAGTTTAAAATATAAAGAAGCTTACAGTGGCCAGACACGTAAAGAAGCATCATCTTTGCCTATCCATCCAGTCCACTTCTTTTTTTGTTGTAAATGCCTGTATTATTGCTATAAGAAAAAGCATGGCCACATTACCAGCCATGTAAGTAAGGCTGAACCCATAATATCCTCCAATATCAGGAGTGAACTTTGAAAAGAAAGAGATCATATCTAAAACCAGCACGGCTACGCTGATCAAAAATCCTGCAACAAATAAAATTTGTGAGATAACCCTTACTGTTGCTTCAGGATGAGTTTTTGTTCTTTTAAAAAAGATATAATAAACCGTCATAAAAACAGCAGGTGCCAATGTAACTACGCCCAGGCCAAATGTAATATCAGCAATGGTTGATGAAACCAGTTTTGAGAAACCGTAAAAAGCAGCAATAATGAATCCCAATAAAACAGGCACACAGAGAAAGAGCAGGAATATAAGTATGTACAGCTTTGAATATTTGGTAAACCTGTCTTCCATTATTGTTTATCTGCTTTGCGTAATGAATCGAAATAAATTTTATTCAGAGAATCAAGCCTTTGTTTACCCTGTTGCAGATCCTGATCAACGGTTTTAAACTCCTCCATGATTTTATCAGATTTGTACTTTGCCAAATCTGCGGATTGTTTCATAAAGTAAACTAAAAATGCAGCTACAGCAGCTATGATAACAATAGCAACCAATGAGATCAGGCCTTTTGACATTCAGCTACCATTTAAAAATAACTGAGTTTTGTTTTAGGCGATAAGGTCAGCACCGTTTCATACATCAGCCTGATGGTATTTTCAATATCCGATTTATGCAGCATTTCAACAGTAGTATGCATATAACGCAGCGGTATTGATATCAAAGCAGATGGGCAGCCATCATTGGCATAAGCAAAAGAATCTGTATCGGTACCGGTGCTCCTGCTAACTGTGTTAAACTGCACCTCAATTTTATGTTTTGTTGCTGTTGCTTTTATAATATCCAGCAGCTTATTATGCACCGCAGGCCCGTAAGTAAGCGATGGTCCTTTACCACAACTGCAATCGCCCTGTATCATTTTATTGATCATGGGTGTAGTTGTATCATGTGTAACATCGGTGATGATGGCAATATCCGGTTTTATTCTTCTGGCTATCATTTCTGCGCCACGCAAACCAATCTCTTCCTGCACCGCATTTACTACATATAAACCAAAAGGAAGTTTCTTTTTATTTTCTTTCAGCAAACGGGCAACTTCAGCTATCATAAAACCGCCAATGCGGTTATCAAACGCACGGCCAATCAAAAAATCGTAAGGCATTTCTTCATAGCCATCTTCATAAGTTGCCACAGCGCCAATATGAATACCCAGCGCTTCCACTTCTTTTTTATTTCGGGCACCGCAATCTAAAAACAGGTTCTCTACTTTGGGTTGTGTTTCTTTGTCAGCATTCAAACGGGTGTGTATGGCGGGCCAGCCAAAAACCGCTTTAACCGGCCCTTTAGTACCACGGATAACAACCCTCATTGATGGCGCTATCTGGTGATCAACACCACCGTTGCGTTTCAGGTATATCAACCCTTCGGGAGAAATATAATTTACAAACCAGCTTATTTCATCAGCATGGGCTTCTATCACCACTTTAAAAGCAGCATCGGGGTTTATCACACCAACAGCCGTTCCATAAGGATCGGTAAAAGTTGTATCTACATAAGGCTTCAGGTGTTCGAGCCATAATTTTTGTCCGCCCCACTCAAAGCCCGTGGGTGAGGCATTATTAATATAGTTCTTTAAAAAGTTGTAGGAATTTTCAGTAAGGATGCTTTTTGATTTTTTTGCCTTTGCCATAGTAGAATTTGTTTGCGGCAAAATTAGTTAAATACCGGCTATATATGTTGCCAGCGCCGAAAATAACATCATCCCATCTACAAAAAAATAATAAAAAAGATAGCCTCTTTTTTTATGGGAGTAAAAGTAAACGATCAGCAATGCAATGGTTGAAACCTGCAGTGCAATGGATTGAGAAGCTGTGATACCGTAGTTTGCCGAGAAGAAATTAGAAATAAACAGCAGCAGGAATATCAGGTAAATAAAAATGCGAAGCATCAGGGGAGAAAGATCTGTTGCCAGGCTGCGCAAACCCCTGATCTTATCCATTTCTTTATCCCGGTTATCAAAAATTATGCAAAGCATGAGCATAAATAAAAAGCGCCGGCTGAAGATAAAAAGGTCTGCACTGTTTAAAAGCACATAATCTTTTTGCATCGGTATTATTACTGTAACGTAGGCCCAGGTAAAGGCTAATAAAATTGTTTTTAACACCCCTGCTTTGCGGGTAAATCTTAGCGGGGGTATTGGTAAAAGAGGCACAGCATATAATATGGTTAATAGAACAGCGGTAAATACTAAATGCAAAAGAATTGATGAATACAAAAAACAATACAACAAACCAATGCCGGAAATCAAAAGCAGCAGGTAACTGGTAGTTTGCTTTCTTAAAAGTTCCTGAATTTTATTGGTGGAAGTGAATGAAAGTTTACTCAGTATCCAGTAAAAATTATAACTGCATAAGGTTGCAAAAAAAATAAAGCCGTAAATAAAGAGGCTTACATCCGCTTTTAATACCAGCGCTGTCTGGAAAGTAAGTGCCACAGCACAAAAAGCAATAAAGATGGAATGGGATAAGATGAAATGCAGCCACTTCATCAGGGAGTGATATAATAAACCGGATCTTTTGTTGTGATCGTATTACTTACATTCTTGGCGAAATCCCTAACATACACTTCAAAATACAAAGTATCGGTTTTAGGGCCCGGCCCCGGAATTCCGGAAAGGAAACGGCACAAACTGACCTCTACGTCACCCGAAAAATTCTTAACCGCAGCAGATCCAATGTCAGTAAATCTTATTGAATCCAGTTTATTAGTTACGAGGTTTTTAACAAACACGTAAGCGGTGTCTTTATTGCTTATAAAACCTAAATCACCTTCTGCGTCTGTTACATGGATGGTTAAAACCGGCTTATCCGGAATATTACAGTTATTGTTGGTGCTTAAAGAAGCGTTGGGACTAATGGATTTATACTCAATCTGCGGCGCTGTGGTATATTTGTCTTTATTACAGGCCGTTAAAAATAAAATAGCTATAAAAAATAGTGAACTGTATCGCATCTTTGTGTTTTAATATGTCAAATTTAATGATTGCAGGTGAAACAAGGCGTTAAAAATATTGACCTGGAAGATAGCCTATTTGCTGCCTCTGCCGGTAATTTTAACGGTTTAGCCCTTGAATTGTTCAATTATCAACATCGTCATAATGCGATATACCGGCAATTTTGCGATGGTTTAAAAGTAAACCCTGCCAAAATCGATTCTTTAAAAAAGATACCTTTCTTGCCCATTTCTTTCTTTAAAACACATGAAGTAAAAACCGGCCTATTTGAAACTGAAGCGGTATTTGAAAGCAGTGGCACCACGCAATCTGCCACCAGCAAACACTTTGTAAAGGATATTGCTCTTTACAGAAGAAGTTTTAATACCTGCTTCGAAAAATTTTATGGCACTCCTCAGCACAAATGCATACTCGGCCTGTTGCCTGCTTACTTAGAAAGAAAAAATTCTTCATTAGTACTGATGGCTGATGAGCTTATTAAAGCCAGTAACAATCCATTCAGTGGTTTTTATTTATACGATCATGAAAAGCTGCACAGCACCCTATTGCATAATGAACTGCTGAAGATACCTACCCTGCTGATTGGTGTTACCTTTGCCCTGCTCGATTTTGCCGAAGCATACCCCATGCAGCTGCGGCATACCATTGTGATGGAAACCGGCGGTATGAAAGGACGCCGGGAAGAAATGACCCGGTCTGAAGTGCATGCTCAATTACAAAAGCAATTGGGTGTAAGCCTGGTTCAT
This sequence comes from Ferruginibacter sp., assembly GCA_016786725.1. Taxonomy (GTDB): domain Bacteria; phylum Bacteroidota; class Bacteroidia; order Chitinophagales; family Chitinophagaceae; genus Ferruginibacter. The sequence goes on from JAEUVU010000017.1 coordinate 47,859, forward strand.
TCTGAATATGGGATGACGGAATTATTATCGCAGGCTTATTCAAAAGGTGATGGTATTTTTCATTGCCCCGGCTGGATGAAAATTCTCTTGAGGGATGAAGATGACCCTTTTCATCTTTTAGCTGCAAATGATGCAGAAACCAAACCGCAAACCGGCCTCATCAATGTAATTGATCTTGCCAATATACATAGCTGCAGTTTTATTGCTACTGATGATGTTGGCAAATTACACAGCAATGAAAGCTTTGAAGTGTTGGGCAGAAGCGATAATAGTGATATGAGAGGATGCAGTTTGATGGTGATATAAGTGCTGAAATTGACAATCGGTATTACTTTATATAAGTTTATTACCACTGAAATAAAAATCTACTTCGTTATTGGCTTCCTTAAATACTTTCGTTGCATAGCCATTTACTTATGCGTACAGCCATTTTAGCCTTTCTCCTTATCTGTTTTAGTGTTCCTGCTTCTGCACAGGAAAAAATCAATTCTATAATCAGGATTACCGTTTTTAACGAACAGAAGAATCCACTTGTGGGTGCTACAATCGATTTGATGAACCAGGATTCAGTTGTTCTTCGATCAGGAGTAGCAAGCACAGCGGGTATTTTTGAATTTGCAGGTTTTAATACCGGTAAATATTTAGTTCGGGTGAGCCAGTCAGGATACATCAATGGTTATACCTCAATTGATATCAGTAATAAAAATTCGGTTTCAGAAATCATCACACTAAAACCAAAAAATAATACACTACAGGCTGTAACTGTTATTTCAAAAAAGCCAGCCATCCAGTTCCTTCCTGATAAAACAGTAGTTAATCCCGAAGCCTCTATTTCAAATGCAGGAGCCACGGTTATGGATGTGCTGGAAAAATCGCCCGGTATAACAGTAAATAAAGACGGTTCCATTATTATGAAAGGGAAACCTTCTGTAATGGTTTTGATAGATGGAAAGCAAACTCAAATGAGCGGACCAGACCTGCAGGCCTATCTCTCGGGTATCAATGCATCGCAGATTGATGTAATTGAACTGATAGAAAACCCAGGAGCAAAGTATGATGCAGCAGGCAATGCCGGTATCATAAACATAAAAATGAAAGTTAACAAGGTGAAGGGTTTCAATGGTTCGATGAATTTAAGCCTGGGGCAAGGCATCTATACCAAAACCGGCAATTCGCTCAACCTCAATTACCGCAATGGAAAACTGAACTGGTTTATGAACTACGGCATGAGGGCCAGCACCGAGAAGATGGAGATGTGGACACTCCGGAAATATGTGAATACCAAAAACGAAGATTCTGTTTTGCTTGAGCAGCCTAATGCAAATAAGAATACACAGTTTGGGCAGAATATTAAAACAGGTTTCGATCTTTTTCTCAATAAGAACACAACATTAGGGCTTGTATTTACTGGTGGTGTCTTCAACAGGAAGGCAAAAAGTTACAGTGATATCAACTGGATGGATCCGTACCACAATATTGATTCTTCTATTAACACCCGTGGTGAAAATAACCGCAGGTTCAGAAGAGGCGGTGTGAATGTGAATGGCAAGTTTAAGCTGAATGCCGGCAGCGAACTGGCAGTTGATCTTGACTATGTAAATTTTACGATCAAAGGCGATCAGCAATATCAAACCCAGTTGGCGGCGCCGGGCAGCGATATCGAACTCACAAAGGGAAATATTCCGGCTAAGCTTCAGATATTTACGGCTAAAGCCGATTATACCAAACGCTTTAAAAAGTTCGTGCTGGAAACGGGCCTGAAAACGGCGTTGAATAAAACAGATAATCTTGCCGAATATTATTTAACCACTAATAACAACCCCTGGCAAACCGACCTGAACCGCAGCAATCATTTTTTATACAATGAGACAATCAGCGCCGCCTATGCAAGTATTGATGCAGAGCAAGGCAAATGGCACTGGCAGGCGGGGCTTCGGTATGAACACACTTCTTACAGGGCACACCAGCTGGGCAATGCTGTTATAAAGGATTCTGCTTTCAAAAGAAATTACGGCAGCCTCTTCCCTACTGCATTCGTCTCTTACAACTTAGACAGTAATAACACCATCACAGCCCGTGCAGGAAGAAGGATAGACAGGCCTGCTTTCCAGCACCTGAACCCGTTCACCACCATTCTGAACAAATACACATACGAAGCCGGTAACCCGTTCATCAAACCACAATACACCTGGAATTTTTCCTTATCTCACACGTACAGGCAAATGCTTACTACCGAAGTCTCTTACAGTTTCCTCAAGGATTATTTTTCGCAGATATTCATCATTGACTCCAGCAGCAGTAATGTAAATAATAACATCATCATTTATACAAGGGGCAATGTGGGTTCTTTTACAAACTTCGGCATTACAGAAACTTTTCAAATGCCCCTTACCAAATGGTGGAACATCACTGCTGTAGCCATGTACAATCATAAAGTGATCAAAGGTGTGGTGTGGGCTCCTTTTACAGCGAGGGTAAACCAGCTGAACATCAGTATCAATAACCAGTTCCAGCTTAAAAAAGGATGGAGCCTTGAGCTAAGTGGCTATTATCAAACCAAAAGCCAGATAGACCTGCAGGAATGGCTGGAGCCGCAGGGGGAACTGAACATTGGTGTTGGCAAACAAATATTGAAGAAGAAAGGAACATTGAGACTAAGTATCCGTGATATAACCTGGTTCCAGAACTATTCTGGTTATTCTACCTTTGAGAACTCTTATGAGCCTTTTACCATAAAATGGGATTCGAGGGTTGTGCGGCTTAGTTTTAGCTGGCGTTTTGGCAAGGCTATGAAAGCAGTGAGCCGGTCGGAAGGTGGAGCTAAAGATGAGATAGACCGGGTGGGTAATTAAAGTATAGTTTTTTAATAGCATTAAAAAACCCTCGGCAATACTGAGGGTTTTTTTTCGTGATCTGGCTGGGACTCGAACCCAGGGCCCATACATTAAAAGTGTATTGCTCTACCAACTGAGCTACCAAATCAATCACCCTTTTTTCAAAGGGAGTGCAAAAATAAGGCAAAAACATCTTGCAGCAAATTATTTACAAAAAGTTTTTCCCCAATAAGGTTAGTAAATCAATAATTTCTGTGCCAACAGCGGAATAACTCACTTATTTTTGTCTATATATTTTTTTATGGAGGACTTTTTCAAAAACAAAGTAGTAGTAATAACCGGAGGCAGCGATGGCATCGGCAAAGCTTTGGTAGATACACTGCTGCCCTTGGGAGCCAAAGTGGCTACCTGTGCCCGCAACCAGGACAAATTATACGATCTGCAGTTGCTGCATTCAGGCAAATCGTTGCACACCATGGTAGCTGATGTAAGCAGTTATAATGACTGCAAACATTTTATTGAAAGCACGATAGAATATTTTGGCGGCATTGATATACTTATCAATAATGCCGGTATTTCCATGAGGGCGCTGGTGAAAGACCTGGATGTGGAAGTGATTGAAAAAGTGATGGACATCAATTTTAAAGGCACTCTATATTGCACCAAACTGGCGCTTGATTCTATCATTGAGCGCAAAGGAACTATTGTGGGGGTTTCATCTATTGCCGGATACCGGGGTTTACCGGGCCGCAGTGGTTACTCAGCCAGCAAATATGCAGTAACCGGTTTTTTAGAAGCTTTGCGAACCGAACTGATGGACAGCGGTGTGAATGTGATGTGGGTTTGTCCCGGCTTTACAACATCCAACATACGCAATGCCGCATTAAATAAAAAAGGAAGGGCGCAAGGCGAAAGCCCTATGAACGAAAAAAAGATGATGAGTTCGGAGAAATGCGCTGAATACATACTGCAGGCTATAGAAAAAAGAAAAAGGACCCTCGTTCTTACCTTCAAAGGAAAACAAACGGTTTTTTTAAACAGGTTCTTCCCTTCACTGGCAGACAAGCTGGTAAAAAAATTCTTCTTTAAAAAAGGAGAATTAGTACGTTAGCTGTTGATCCGTTAAACGTTATCCGTTATTCGGATCTGCGTTTTACCAATTAACCTTTAACAAATAACCATTAACAAACAAAATGCCTTTACTCACCCTTATTTCTGATATTGGCCAGCAGGATTTCCTGGCCGGTGCTGTTAAGGGGCAATTATTGAAGGCAAACCCGTCTTTTTCTTTAATTGATATTACGCATAACCTTTCCCCTTTCAATTATCCGCAATCGGCCTACGTTTGCCGAAATGCTATAAAAAATTTTCCGCCCGGCACTTTTCACCTGGTGCTGGTTAATTTATTTGATGAAAAACCGGAACATTTGCTGATGGCTGAACATAATGGCCATTTTATTGGCTGCGCCGATAATGGTTTACTCACCATGATACTGGAAGAAGTGCCACAAAAAACAGTGGCATTGGCATTGGATAAAAATGAACATAAAAATACCTTGTACTGTGTTTCGGTATTTGCCAAAGCATTTACTGATTTAAGTAATGGAAAAAAGATAGAAGAGATCGGTGATGCCGGTGTTTCCATTCATGTTAAAAATCCTTTAAGGCCCATGCTGGGCAGTGATTATATTGAAGGACAGATTATTTTTATAGATAATTTTGAGAACGTGATCGTGAATATTCATAAAGATGAATTTGAAGAGCAGCGCAGAGGACGGAGTTTTAAGATTGTTTTTAAAAGAGAGGAAGTTATTGACCGGATAAGCGATACCTATGCCGATGTGCCCGAAGGTGAAAAACTGGCCCTGTTCAATGCAGCAGGATATCTTGAAGTGGCAATCAACAAAGGCAATGCGGCAGGCTTGCTGGGCTTGCAGGGTTTTTCTGAAAAGCAGCACCAGCAGAGCCAGTATATGAACAGCCGTTTATTTTATCAAACAGTGAAAGTGTATTTTGAGTAAACAAGACACCCCCTCCGCCCCCTGCCCTTCGGCTACGCTCAGGATGAGGGGGAACTTGGGAGTCTGATTTTTTAAACTCTTTTTTTATATCAAGTGATTGTCATTATTCTTAACATCAAAACACAATTGTTCCCCTTTAGGGGCTAGGGGCATCTTGGCATTTTTAAAAAACATACCTCCGGATAATTCCACAGACAAAGAGTTGCTTGCGTTGTTTAAAAGCACAGGCGACATCGGTCATTTAAGTACTTTATACCTTCGGTATATGGATCTTGTATATGGTGTTTGCCTTAAATATTTTAAAGATACCGAGCGCTGTAAAGATGCCGTAATGGATATTTTTGGGGAATTAAACACCAAATTAAAGGTGCATGAGGTAGATAATTTCAAAGGATGGCTGCATGTTTTGGCAAGAAATTACTGCCTGATGCAACTGAGAAGCCCCAAAAACATGAAAACTACAGAATTTAACCCTGTTTTTATGTATTCAGAAGAAAATACGCATCTGAATACCGAAGCTTTGGAAAAAGAGGAAAATTATAAGAAATTAGAGCAATGTTTAGACACGCTGCCCGATGAACAACAACAAACAGTAAGACTGTTTTACCTGGAGAGTAAATGTTATAACGAAATTGCAGAAATAACCGGGTTTGAGTGGAATAAAGTGCGGAGTTATATTCAAAACGGCAAGCGAAACCTTAAAATCTGCATGGAGGGAAAGAGTTAAATTTATTTTACCCGATGATGAACGATAAAGAAAAGATTATTTATACAGCGAAGGATATTGAGCAATACCTGGCGGGCAACCTGTCGGCGCAGCAGATGCATGCTATGGAAAAAGCTGCACTGGATGACCCATTTTTGGCCGAAGCGATGGAAGGGTACGAAGCATTACAAAACAAAGAATGGAACAATCACCTGGTATCATTGCGGGAAGAGATTAAAAGTAAGGGAACTGTGGCAAAAATTATTCCGCTGCATAAATCAAAAAACAACTGGTGGAAAGCTGCGGCAGCAGTTCTTATCATCGGATCGGGGGCTGTAGTGGCAATACTTTTTAATAACAATAAAGAAGAAGGTAAACCCAAACCCGAAATTGCACAGTTAGAAAATATACCTGTTGATACGGCAATAACTGTAACTGTACCGGCAACCTCTGTTACACAAACATTAAATCCCTCTGCTTCTGTAACTCCCGAAGAAAAGAATAAATTGCCCGGTTCAATTGCCCAACTGAATGAACCCGTTAAAATTACAGTTCCTGCAGGACCTCAATTAGCTCCGGTTTCGCCTGCAACCGCAACCAATAAGCCTGAAAATGATGTTGCGGCAATATCTCCTGCCACTCCATCCGCAAATGCCGGTTCAGAATTATCAAAAGAAATGATTGCCGATAAAAGCAAAGCTGAATCAAAACAAAATGATGACCTGGAAGCAGCAGGCCGCAAAACTGCAGCTCCTGCAAAACGGGAAGCCGTGTTGAATAATTTTTTTACAGCGCAGGTAGTTGGTGCAGATAATACCCCGCTGCCTTTCACTAACATCTCTATTAAAAAAGAAAATTTTGGAACCTATGCCGATGCAAAAGGCATGGTGAGGCTGGTATCAACCGACAGTATTTTGCAGATAGAGGTAAAGTCTGTGGGCTACCAGCCCAAAACATTTGCCTTACGCAACAATCAACCGCAAACTAAGATCATTCTGCAGGAAGATGAAACGGCTTACAGGGATAAGATCGTTATTGGTAATGGTGAAGTTGCAGGCAACAGCCGTTCACGCAGGGCTACCCTTTTAAAAGATTCTGTTGTAAATGTAGAACCGTCTGATGGCTGGGATAATTATAACACCTATGTAGCCAATAACCTTGATATACCGGAATCTAAATTAACAGGCAATGTGCATGGAGAAGTTGAAATAACTTTTGATGTAAAATCTAACGGAACCGTATCAAACATACGGGTAAACAAATCACTGGGCGCCGAGTATGATGAGGCTGCCAAACGCCTGATACTCGAAGGCCCGCAATGGAAAGTAAAAAAAGGCAGAAAGACCTCTGCCAGTATTAAGCTTAAATTCTGATCTCATCGTTTTACATTTTTTCAGTAAGCTTTTATGTACCTTGAGACAAAATATTTACATGAAAAAAATAATATTGTCTGCAATTACTATTGCTGTTTTTATTACGCAGGGTGTGGCGCAGGTAAAAATGCCGGCCCCTTCCCCAACGCAAAAAGTAAAACAGGATTTTGGTATCGGCTTTATTGAACTAACTTATTCGAGGCCGGCAGCCAAGGACCGAAAAATTTTTGGCAACCTGGTACCTTATAATAAATTATGGCGCACCGGTGCAAATGCCGCTACTAAAATCTTCTTCAGCGAACCGGTTGAAATAGGCACTAAAAAATTAGACAGCGGCACTTATGTTTTATACACCATTCCCGGCATTGATAGCTGGGAGATCATTATAAACAAAGGCCTTGATAACTGGGGCATTGATGGATACAAAGAAAGTGAGGACGTTATCCGTTTTGCAGCAAATTCTGTTAGAACAAAAAAGAAAACAGAATCTTTCACTATGGAATTTACCGATGTAAAACCTACAAGTTGCGCTTTAGAGATCAGGTGGGAAAAGACGGCTGTATCAATTCCCATGGTAGTTAACTTTCTGGATAAAGTAAAGGCACAGATAGAAGCTGCCATGAAGACCGACAAAAAACCTTACTGGCAGGCAGCTCAATTCTATAATGAGTATGACAAGAATTTACCGCTGGCTTTAGAAAATACAACCAAAGCCATTGAAGGAAACAAAGAAGCTTTTTGGATGTGGATATACAAAGCCAAAATTCAAAAAGAAATGGGCGATAAAGCCGGTGCCATGGAAAGTTCTAAAAGATCATTGGAACTTGCGCAGGCAGCTAAAAATGACGACTATATAAAAATGAATAAAGACCTGCAGAAGACCTTAAAATAATTTTAAGCTATTTTTTTGCCTGGAAGGCGGTAAGGCGGGAGAATAAGAACTCTCAATTTCCGTCTTACCGGCTTTCCGGCAATTTTTGTTTTATGAAAAGCTGAAGAGTGAAAGCCAACACAACAACCAGTATTGCCCCAATAGCATTCAGCCATAAAAATGAAACAACATCTCTGTTATAAATAAATATCACCAGCAATTCCGAAATAATGGCCGCATAAAAAACTGCATGCCCCCTGATGAATTTGATCCCAAAAGCAACTAAGAAAATACCCAGTATAACACCATAAAAAAGGGATCCCAGGATGTTCACTGCTTCAATCAGACTGTTGCCAATATTATAGGCAAACATGGAAATGATGATGCAAAATATACCCCAGCCTAACGTGTACCAATGGGCTACTTTATACTCTTCCAGTTCTGTTTCTTTCTTTACAAAGAACTTTTTGTGAAAATCAACTACCGAACAGGCTGCCAGCGAATTAAGCGCTGCTGCAATACTTCCCCAGGCCGCCAAAAAGATAATGGCGAAGATCAACCCAATCAGTCCTGCCGGTAAATTTTCTTTTACAAACCAGAGAAAAACAAAATTGGTGTCGTTGGGTTTTTGGTCTGGCAATGCCCGTTGCATTAAACCTTTAAAAGTTTTACGGATGGCATTTGCCTCTGCCATGTTCTTATTCGAAAAAGCTGCATCATATTGTGCTTCAAGCATCACTAAAGAATCTTTCTTTACTGTTTGTTTTGCTTCTGCCACCGCTACCTTATCAAAATAAACCGGGCCTTTGTTATATTGATAAAACGAAAAGATGAGTATGCCCAGTAATAAAATAAAAAATTGCATGGGCACTTTTACCAGCCCGTTCATCAATAATCCTTTGCGGCTTTCTTTTATATTTTTTGCTGTAAGGTAGCGCCCCACCTGGCTATGATCGGTTCCAAAATAACTAAGCGCCAGAAAAAATCCGCCAATCAATCCGCTCCAGATATTGTACCTGTCTTTCCAGTCGAAACCCTTATCAGTAAAGCCGGTTGTGATGATATTCATTTTGCCCATCTCACCACTTTTATGCAGGGCGTCTGTAAACCCAATTGCATCAGGCAATAATTTAACCGCTAAATAGCCAACAATAAAAAGCGCCACAAACACAATGATCATCTGCAGTTTTTGTGTATGTGCAACCGCTTTTGCGCCGCCGCTCATCGTGTATATGATGAGTATGCCACCCATTACCAGGTTGGTGTAATAAATGTTCCAGCCCATTAAAGAGCTCAACACAATAGATGGTGCAAAAATGCTGATGCCTGTACTCAGACCTCTTGATAACAAAAATAAAAATGAAGTAAGTGTACGTGTTTTCAGATCAAAACGGTTCTCTAAAAATTCATAAGCAGTATAAACTTTCAGCCTGCTGAAAACCGGCACAAAAAATATACAGATAACGATCATCGCCAGCGGCAAACCAAAATAGTACTGCACAAAACGCATTCCATCGCTGAAAGCCTGTCCCGGGCCGGTTAAAAAAGTGATGGCACTTGCCTGTGTACCCATGATGCTGAACAACACCAGGTACCAGGGTAAGGAACGGTTACTTAAAAAATACCCCTCAAGGTTTTTAGACGTACGGCTTTTGTAAACACCGTACAAAACGATAGCAGCAAGCGTTACACATAATATGATCCAGTCTAAACCGCTCATGAAAATGACTTAGTTATCCAATAAAAAATGACTATCTGAATGATCAGAAATAACAGCACGATCATGTACCACCGGTTCCAATATGATTTTTCGTTTTGCATTTTTTTGTACCAGGCTTTTGTAATTCTCCTTAGCTTCACTGGCGTCGCACCCTTGTACGATATCCCATTATTGAACATTAATTATGTTTTGCACGGAACTTTCATCCCTACGGGATTTTAAGCAGGCATTTTTATCTTTTTCTACCAACCTATCGCTCCTATGGAGCTACTCAATTATTTTATGTATTTGCTTCTGTTATTAGCGATCAAATTTGCAAACAACCGGTAAGTTCCCGGCACACCTGCAGGCAATTCCCTAAAGAAAACCAAACCGGTGTATACAAATCTTCCCTTACCGTAGTTTGCAATTATCAGGCTGCCATCCTGTTCTTTTTCGCCGGGATCTTTCATACTAAGGATAGCTTTATAAGCTGTATCCATCTTTTCTGCATGATAAATACTACGTTCCTGTATCCAGCCATCAAAATCCTTATCAGTGATTTTATTGGGATGATTCAATGCCGGATGATCAGGGATCAGGAAGTTTACTTTTGCTTCTTCATCTGTTATCCTGTTGCGGCTGATGTTAAATGTATAAGGAGATATTTTGGCTTTAACAGGCCCGATCTGGTTACTGGTATTGTATTGCACCAGTAACACGCCACCTTCGTGTACATAATCCATCAGCTCCTCATAAACATTATTCATCCATTCGTTGGTATTGTATGCACGCACACCGGTAACAATTGCATCAAATTGTTTCAAATTAGCTGCCCTGATATCTGGCTCCTTTAATATTACCACCTTATAACCCATGGCCAGCAAGGCTTCCGGAACCTTATCACCGGCACCGGGAATATAACCAACGTAATGCCCTTCAGTCTTCAGATCAAAGCTGATTGAAGCAAATGTAGAAGGTTGGGTATAACTGATCGAAGGGATATGGTCGTAATTTATTTGATGAAGTTCGGTGTAAAGTGTTCTGTCACTTTTATATAATTGATCATGTACGATCTGGTAACCCGGGTTACCCTTGTTATCAACTGAAAGGCTATTCGTTCCATGAATTTTCATTACCTGGCCTTTTGTCATAACCGCATCGTCATGCAACTTAGGCAAAAAATTTTCCCCGCTTTTTATATAAGCATTAAATGGGTTTTTCTCTTTAAAAGATTTTATTTCCCACTCATTTCTTCCTCCATTAATGGTGAGCTTTGGTGTAGAGGTTACCGAAAAAGCTGGTATGATATTAACCGGTTGATACAACTCCCCTTTTACCGGATCTGTAAATTTATAACGCACCGGTTTTGTGAATTTGAATTCTTTGCCTTCGATCAGCATACTGAATTCAACACTAAATGGATCGTTCTCTGCCTTACCAATCAACTGCTGATCTGTAACATTAAAACTTCCTTTCTCCATGTTGTTTTGCAGCCAGTAGGGTTGTGTTAATTTGGCGCCTGGCCTTAAATACATGGTATATGTTTTAGCCGAGTTCGTATTTTTCTGCAGTTGATCAAAAATGATATAATCATTATTGACGTAGGCATCGGCGCTTAAAATATTGGCGCCGGAGCGGTTATTAACCACCAGGTTTATTTTCAAACTGTCTGCCAGTACAGCAAACTGCGTATTCGTTGTTGCTTCCATGAATAAGCCGCTGCAGTTCTGTATAATGTCTTTAACAGCAAATAATTTTTGATCTTTCCAGTAATCATCCTGCAGGGTTTCTATCTTTTTGTACAGATCAACCAATGCCGGTAAAGATTTTTCCGGATGAGAAACATCAAATTTATCAATGATCTTATTTATTGAGTTTGCTACAGAACTTTCATTGACCCTTTTCCAGCTTACATCAATGTCATCAAACAGGTCATTAACCGGTGCCGTGCCTTTTATTGTTTTTAAATACTCAATCACACTGCCTCTTTGTGCAGGTACACCAAAGCCCTGGCTTTTGTGCTGGCTGCGGCTGGCGGCTGCTATTTCACCATAACTTTTTCCAAGTACGGGATTGTAATCGCCACATTCCATTTTAAACTGGTCTTCCCGTTGGGTATTGTTGCCGCCAAAATTAAAGCTGTTCCATAAAATCCGTTTGGCCTGCCAAACGGTAACACCCTGTGATAATTGTTCAGTAAATTTTGCCGGATCGGCTGCCGCATCAAATGCCTCGCCTGCAAGAATGGCCGAAGCTGTATGGTGGCCATGCCCACCTTCGCCTGTTGTAGGAAATCTTGTTATGATAACATCCGGCCGAAACTTTCTAATCACCCAAACTACATCGCTCAATATTTTATCATGCCCCCAGAATTTCATTGTTTCATCAGGACTTTTACTGTACCCAAAATCAAAAGCACGGGTGAAGAATTGTTCAGCGCCATCAATGCGGCGGGCAGCCAGTAACTCCTGGGTACGGATCAATCCCAGGTCAACGCCCTGCTCATCACCTATCAGGTTTTGTCCCCCATCGCCACGGGTTAAACTTAAATAACCGGTGCGGTATAATTTTTCATTGGCCAGGTAAGCAAGCAGCCTGGTGTTCTCATCATCAGGATGTGCAGCAATGTATAAGACCGAACCAAGTACATTCAGTTTTTTTAACTGCAGCAATATTTCAGAAGAAGTGTATGACCTGGGAGTTTGTGCCTGAACAAGTAAAAAGTAAAAAGTAAAAAGTAAAAAAATGAAAGAGAATTTCCTGGTCATAGTAATATAGTTAACTCTTGTTTTGAATTTTGATTTTTGACTTTTGAATTTTATTGTCCTACCAAAAACACTGCATTACTCAAAAGCATCTTGCCGTTCTCCCAGAAATTCCTGAAGATGGGATTATCTGCAAAGAAAACTACCGAGCCGCTGCCCATGGGCAACACACCAATCACAGTACCATCTTTTATTTTTTCACGGGTTGCACTGCCTACAAAACCTGCAGCCTGGTTTTCTTTTTTGATAACGCCTACATTCCAGCCGTCTTTCATAAACTCATACAGGTCGCTATCAAGTTTCAGTGAAAAATAATTATTATCATACCCAAAAGCCAGCGGGTGTGAGTTATCCATCTCAACTTTATAAATAGCCCCCGGAATATTATTCACAATATCATCCCTTTCCCGGTTCTCATATCGCTTCAGATCAGCATACTGGGTTTTATCATCTTTCTTATCCTCTTTTTTATCATCATCTTTCTTAAGCTTAAGCCCCCATTCTGCTTTTGAAAGCGAGGATACGGCACTACCAAACGCAATTATCTTTCCGCCTTGCTGAACCCACATTTTAATTTCAGCTGAGGCATCTTTATTATTTAAGAATTTATAATTGCCGTTAGGCAAGATCAACACATCAATATCTTTCAATGAACTACCATCAAGTTCTTCAGCATTGATTAAAGTGATGGGATAATTTAACTGCTGCTCAAACAAATGCCACACTTCGCCTGCGGCATTTGGGTTAACACCCCTGCCGGTAAGCAAGGCAACTGCTGGTTTTTTGATAAGGTGAACTTTTTCGCTGCCAAAATCAAACCCGGCATCCATAAAGCCGCCGCTTACGGTTGTTACAGCCGCATTATAGGTTTGTGCCAGGCCGGCAAATTCCTGCATTTTATCTTCATTCCCCTTTTTTAAAACAATGAGGGTTCCTTTTTTATAAGCTTTGCCATTACAAGTAAAATCCTTTTCAGCCATGCGCACTTTGATCTTTTCATTCAGCAGGGCCGCTAAAAATTTAACATCAGCAAATGCGTTGTAATTAATGAGGTAGCCATAACCACCGGCAACTACTGAAGCATTTTTAGTTGGAACGGCATAGTTAGAAATTGGCAGTTTTTCTCTTACCGCATAGGTTTGTGCGCCATATACAAATGGCAAACTCCAGGCTGTTATATCATAAGTAACCGAATCGCTTAATTTTGATTTTGGCTCAAACAAAACCTTTACCAATGCAGATTTGGGCTGAACTGCCGAAACAGCCATACTATTACCTGCATTGAAAACTTCTTCCCTTCCGGTAAAATAATTATACCCTTTCATTGAAGTACCGCTTATGCTTCCATAACTAATGCCATTGATCTCGAAAAATTTGCGCAACGCTTCACGCCTGCCTGTGTTGGTTTCAGTTATCACATAAGTTTTATACTCACCTGTTCCAACTGTATTCCCGTCATCAAAATATTTTTTGAATTCGCCGATAAGCTTATCAGAATTTTGAGAAGCAATCTCAATCGTACTCATGCTGGTGGTAAAATGATGTGCGATCCTGTCTTTTAAAGTAAGGGTGTCTCCATCGTTGGTTGCTACAGCCAATCCTCCCTGGCTATGGCCTGCCTGTTCATAAGTCATGCCAATGGAGCCATTGTAAGTTGGGTAGGTATCTCCGTAAGACGGGTAAAACAGGTCAAAAAATTCTTTGGTAAAATACAGCCAGCCATTGGCATCAAAATAACGGGCATGATTTTTACCGATAGTGGTTTGAAACTGGCGTTGCCAGGGCGTTATCACTTCGTGCAAAGGTTCTGCAGCTGGCGCAAAATAATAGGGGCTGTTAATCCCTTGCTCATGAAAATCGCAATGTATCTGCGGCATCCAGGCATTGTACTTTTTTATCCGGGCCTGTGTTTCCACCTGCGTTTGCCAGGCCCAGTCACGGTTCAGATCAAAATTATAATGATTAACCCTGCCGCCCGGCCAGGGCTCGCTGTGCTCCCGGCTGTTTACATTTGCATCAGCATTTTTTCCTGCCATTTGATTGAACCAGTTTACGTATCTATCTCTTCCATCGGGATTTAAACAAGGATCAATAATGATGACCGTATTCTTTAACCAGTTCTTTGTTTGGGTATTGGAAGCACTCAATAATTCATACAAAGTCTTCATCGAAACTTCAGAAGAGCTTGCTTCGTTTCCATGCACATTGTAACTAAGCCAGATGATCACAGGCTGGCCTGCATCTGCAGGTTTATCTTTCAACATACCTGTAAGGCGTAAATTATTTTTCCTGATCTCTTCAATCCTGTTCATATTCTCCGGTGTAGAAACAATAGCCAGCAAAAGATCACGACCCTCATAAGTCTCGCCATACTTTTCCAGCTTCATCATCTGCGGCATGGCAGCGGCAGCCTGGTTAAAGTAGTTTACAATTTTGTAGTGCGGGGTAAATTTGCTGCCAAGCGGATATCCCAAAAATTCATCCGGCGATTTTAACTGTGCAAATAAAGCGTGGCTTATAAAAAGCAGTATAAGTGAGGGTAATCTTTTGTCCATTATCTGGGTTTGGTTCTGTTAAAAATCAAATTTCAGTAAATATGGTAATAAATAAGCTGAAATATTTGTGAAAATAAAGAAAGCGCCTGATTTGTATCTTCCACTTATCATTATATCAATATCTGCCTGCAATCAGGTATATTCGATAAAAATATTGCTCATGTCTTTGTCCAGGTTTCTTTTTACTTCATTTGTATTCATCCTATGCATTCCTGTTGGTGCACAAAACATGAACAGCAGGGCATACAGCATTCAAAAAAAAATTGAGTGCAGCAAAGGTGCAGTTGTTTCTGCCCATCCGTTAGCCAGCATGGTCGGTTTATCCATCCTTAAGAAAGGAGGCAATGCAATTGATGCAGCCATTGCCACGCAACTGGCATTGGCAGTTGTTTACCCCGGCGCAGGCAATATAGGCGGCGGCGGTTTTATGGTGGCCCATTTAAGGAATGGAAAAAATGTAACGCTTGATTATCGTGAAAAAGCGCCCGGCAAAGCTACCCGTGATATGTATCTTGATGCAGCCGGAAACCCGCTTTTGAATTTATCGCAGGATGGTCATTTGGCGGCAGGCGTACCCGGCACGGTGGCAGGTTTATTTGCCAGCATGAAATATGCAAAACTGCCTTTTAAAACTTTGATACAACCTGCTATTGACCTTGCGGAAAAAGGATTTGCCATAACAGCTTCGCAGGCCAGTTCTTTCAACAGTTCAAAAAAAGAATTTATTGCTTTAAATACATCACCGGTTGCATTTGTAAAAGAAACCGGTTGGAAAGCCGGTGATATTTTAATACAGGCCGAGTTGGCCAATACTTTAAAACGCATCCGTGATAACGGGCAGAGAGGATTTTATGAAGGTGAAACTGCCAGGCTGATTGTTGCAGAAATGCAGAAGGGAAAAGGGATTATTTCTTTAGATGACCTGAAAGCCTACCAGGCAAAAGAAAGGACCGCACTTGATTTTTATTACAAAGGCTATCAAATTATAACCATGCCTTTGCCGAGCAGTGGCGGTATTATTCTGCAACAGATGTTGAAGATGATCGAAAACAGGAATATTGCCGGGATGCAGTTTCAAACAGCTGCCTCGGTTCAGTTGATGACGGAAGCAGAACGCAGGGCCTTTGCCGACCGTGCTGAATTTTTAGGCGACCCCGACTTTGTGAAAGTACCGGTAAAAACAATGGTAAGCGATGCCTATTTAACAGCCCGCATGAAAGATTATGAACCTGGCAAAGCCGGCAGCAGCAAAACTACCGGCGCAGGCATGATAAAAGAAAGCGAAGAAACAACTCACCTGAGTGTAATAGATGCTTATGGCAACGCAGTGGCTGTAACCACCACTTTAAACGATAGCTATGGCAGCAAAACGGTTGTTAGTGGTGCAGGTTTTTTACTCAATAATGAGATGGATGATTTCAGCGTAAAGCCAGGCGTACCGAACATGTATGGTGCAATAGGCAATGCAAAAAATGCCATTGAGCCCGGCAAGAGAATGTTAAGCAGTATGACCCCTACCCTGGTTTTAAAAAACGGCTCACCTTACCTGGTAGTTGGCACACCGGGTGGTACAACCATTCCTACCAGTGTGTATCAGACATTGGTAAATATGCTTGAGTTTAACATGAGTGCTGAAGATGCGGTCAACAAACCCAAGTTCCATCACCAATGGCTTCCGGATATTGTTTCGGTTGAAAAGGATTTTCCGGAAACGGTCAGGGAACAATTGAAAGCAATGGGATACGATGTTCAGGAAAGAGGAGCCATTGGAAGAACAGAAGTGATACAGATAAAGAATTCCCCGGCCGGAAAGCGGAGTATTATTGCAGTAGGCGATAAAAGAGGAGATGATGATGCAAGGGGATATTAAAAGTAAAAAATTAAAAGTAAAAATCAGAAACATGAATTTGGGTACCGAATTTTTGAACAGCGCTATTAAAAGGCTTAGTTATTACAAAGAACTCGGCGACAAAACATTTGCCCAGCTCAGCGATGCGGATTTTCATTTTACCCCCAATGCAGAAAGCAACAGCACCGCTCTTATCATTCAGCATATGGCCGGCAATATGCTAAGCCGCTGGACGGATTTTTTAACCACCGATGGAGAAAAAGAATGGCGCAACCGGGATACTGAATTTGAAGAACAGCACCTGACAAAACCAGGGTTGCTTGATCTTTGGGAAAAAGGCTGGGATTGTTTGCTGAAGAGTTTAAATGCTTTAACAGCAGATGATTTGCTGAAAACAATTTACATCCGCAGCGAAGGCTTACTGGTTGTTGATGCCATCAACCGGCAACTGGCACATTACCCCTATCATGTGGGGCAGATCATTTACCTGGGCAAGATCATCAAAAAAGAAAACTGGCAAAATCTTTCCATTGCCAAAGGGCATTCGCAACAGTTCAATCAGCAAATGCAGGGTAAGGGTTAACTGCCTTTTAAAGGTTGTGAACCCTGTTCAAAAGATGCGTTAAATATCCTGTAAGTTTGGTACTGTATTTGCCTTTACCCGGGCGATTAGCTATTTTTACACCTAATATTTAACTCTGCAAAAATTCGGAAACATATTAAAATGGTTTTTGCTCATCTTGGTTTTCTGGGTGGCGCTTGCCTTTGTCTTCCTAGCTATATTACCGGCTTCTAAAATTTTATTTGTTGCTTCTCTGCTGTTATGGGCTTTGGGCTGGGGTATTCTTTTTAAAAAGGCAAAGCATAAGCTATCCTTTTTTTTATTTCTTTTTGTACTTGTGCTTTCAACCTGGCTTTTGATAAATACCACACCGGTGCAAAACTGGCTGGTGGGCAAAGTATCCGGCACCTTATCCAGAGAATTAAAAACAAAGGTTGAGATAAAACATGTTAACCTGGGCCTCTTCAACAAAATGCTCGTTGAAGGCGTACTGGTAGAAGACCGTAAAAAAGATACCCTCTTATATGCAGGTACTTTAAAAGTAAATATTACCGATTGGTTTTTCTTTAAAGAAAAGCCGGTGCTGCAATATATTGGCCTGAGCGATGCGGTTATACAGATGAACCGTACTGATTCGGTTTGGAATTACCAGTTTATTATTGATTATTTTACTGCACCAAAAACCAAGACTGCCAAAAAGAATGATATACAGATAGACCTGAAAATACTCGACCTGAAGAATATTTCTTTTAACCGTATTGACGGCTGGATGGGCCAGGATCTGAAAGGCTCTTTAAAAACAATGTACCTAAGCACAGATACATTTGATATAAGCAAAAAAATTATTGCTGTTAAACAGGTGGATATTGAAGAACCGGTTTTTGGCCTTTATGATTACCAGGGCAATAATCCGGTTGTGGCAAAAGGCCGTTTAAAAACAAAAATTACAACACCGGGGCAATTACAATGGAACCCGGATGACTGGAATTTGAGTATTGCAGAACTGAAGCTTAAAAACGGCACCTTCCTTAACGAAAAAGAAACACCCCGGGGGCCTTATACCGATCGTTTTGATGGGCAGCATATCGTCTTCTCTTCCATCAACGGCAATCTTAAAAATATTGTTTTTGCAAAAGATACTTTATCGGCCAATGTAAAATTATCAACCCGTGAAAAAAGTGGTTTTGAAGTTAAACAACTGCTTACCGATATGAAGATCACCCCGGATGCTATGGAATTTTCCAACCTGGATATTTTAACCGGTAAAAGCCGGATAGGAAATTATTATGCCATGCGGTATGAAAATTTTAATGCCGACATGAGCGATTTTCTGCATAGCATAAAACTGGAAGGCCATTTTGATAACAGTAAAATTCACAGCGATGATATTGGCTTTTTTGCACCGCAGGTAAAAAGCTGGAACCGGCTGATTTATTTTAACGGCAATGCAAAAGGAACTATTGATAATTTATCGGCAAACAGGTTCACTGTTAAATCGGATAACAGCATTGTTTATGGCGATATTGTCTTAAAAGGATTGCCGGATATCAATAATACCTTCATTGATTTTAAATCGGCAGGTTCACAAACAAATTACAGGGATATTACTACCCTTGTTCCTTCTTTAAAAAAAGCGGGGCTGCAACAAATGGCCAACCTGGGGAATATCCGCTTTGCAGGAAATTTCACCGGCTTTATCAATGATTTTGTGGCCTATGGCAATATCAATACAGCGCTGGGCAATCTCAATGCCGATCTCAATATGAAATTACCTGCAGGCAAAATGCCATCTTATTCCGGTAAAATTTCTTCTGCTGGTTTTCAGTTGGGCAGGTTAATAGGTAATAACCAATTAGGCAGCGTTGCTTTAAATGGTAATGTAAAAGGCTCAGGCTTTAGTGCCAACGACATCAAGGTAGATTTTAATGGCACCATAAGGCAGGTTGCTTACTCCGGTTACAATTACCAGAACATTACAGTCAACGGCAAATTTGTAAAAAGTCTTTTTACAGGCAACCTCGATATTGATGATCCCAATTTAAAGATCAATGACCTGAACGGTTCTGTTAGCCTGAAAGGTGACAGCACGACTTTTAATTTTACTGCCGGTCTTCAAAAAGCTAACCTGCAGCAGTTAAGGCTTACAAAAGGAAACTTCACTTTATCAGGCCTTTTAAATTTTGATTTTAAAGGAAATAACATTGATAATTTTTTGGGCATAGCAAAAATGTACAATGCCACGCTGATGCATGACACAGCACAATTATCATTTAATTATCTTAACCTCAATTCTTTCATTGACAGCGGCAGAAAAGTACTTTCTGTTGAAAGCAATGAAGTGGAAGGAAATATTACCGGGCGGTTTAAAATACTGGAGCTGCCAGATGCCTTTAGTGTTTTTCTCAACCGTTATTATCCATCGTATTTTGATAACCCCCATTACGATATCGGCGACCAGGATTTTTCTTTCCTGGTAAAAACAAAAGAAGTAAACGATTATGTAAAACTGTTTGATAACCGCCTTGGCGGATTTGACAATTCGGTTTTTTCGGGAAGCCTCAGGCTGGCACAAAATGAATTTAATATTACTGCATCAGTGCCGCAGTTCAGTTACGATGGTAAAAATTTTGAAAGTATAGAGTTATCAGGCATAGGAAATCGTGACAGTTTAAATACGACCGTTTCACTCAGGGATTTTGCATTGTCCGACAGCCTGCATTTTCCAAATACAAAACTCATTTTAAGTTCCGGTAACGATATTTCAAACATCCGCTTATCAACCAGCGCCAGCAAAACCATCAGCGAAGCTGAATTAAATGCCCAGGTACAAACATTTACTGATGGTATTAAAATTGACTTTGCCCCTTCCACCTTTATTTTGAATGATAAGAAATGGAACCTCGCCAAAGGTGGTGAGATCACACTTCGCAAATCACTCATTAAGGCAAATGATGTACGCTTTACACAGGGCGACCAGGAGATCGTAATTTCTACCGAAACAGACGGGCAAAGCGGTAAAGCCAACCTGGTGGCAAAACTGAAAAAGGTTAACATCAATGATCTTACAACCCTTGTTATAAAACAACCAAGGCTTGAAGGGATTCTTACAGGTACCTTAAAATTCAAAGACCCTTTTGGCAAACAGGTAATTGAGTTTGATGCAGCAGCAGAAGAATTCAGGCTGGATGATAAGGAACTGGGAACTGTAAACATTAAAGGCGATGTGAATACTGCAACCGGCCTCATTACTGCAAAAGGCAGCACTGATAATGATGCAAATAAATTTGTGATTGATGGCACTTATAATTACAAAGATTCAACCGGGAACCAGATGGATTTTGGTATGCGTGCAGAGAAGTTCGACATCGGTATTTTAAATAATTACCTCGGCGGCATCTTTAGCGATATTAAAGGAGATATCAATACCGAAGACCTGAGGGTTTATGGTGGTGCAGGTCATAATTATGTTACCGGTTCAGTGAATATTACTGAGGGCGAACTTAAAATAATTTACACACAGTGTAAATACAAGTTCAGTAACGAAACCATCATTTTTAATCCTGATGAAATTGATTTTGGCGAATTGCATTTGAGAGATACACTCAATAACACAGGGGTTGCCAGCGGCAAACTGCAGCACAGGTTCTTCAACGATTTTGGTTTCGATAACATCCGTTTTGAAACCGGCAGAATGCTTTTGCTCAATACTGGCGCTAAAGACAACAGCCAGTTTTACGGCAGGGTTATCGGCAAGGCAACCATGACGTTGAACGGCCCTACCACCGAAATGCGGATGAATATAACCGGCGAACCTTCTGCAATTGACAGCAGCCATATTTTTATACCAACCGGCAGCAGCCAGGAGTATGGCAAGATCAACTACATTGATTTTATACAGTACGGTAGCAAAATGGAAGATGAGTACAAGGGCAAAAAAGAAACCAACTTTTTGGTGAACATGAATTTGAAGGCGAACCCTGCCTGTAAAATTGATGTGATACTGGATGAAACTACCGGGGATATCATTAAGGGCCGGGGCAATGGTTTGCTGAATATTTCGGTTGGTACAAGAGAACCACTGAGCATCAGGGGGCGCTATGATATTACAGGCGGCGAGTACACCTTTAATTTTCAAACCATCGTTAAGAAATATTTCAGCATCACCAATGGCTCGTCTATTACCTGGAACGGAGATCCTTATCTTGCCCAAATTGATATTGATGCTAAATACCTGGCCAGTAAAGTTGATCTTGGTAATTTAAGCCCCAGTACCAAACAAAAAGAAGATGTTACTATTGTTGCCCACCTCACCGGTGTACTAAATAAGCCCGTTATAAAATTTGATTTTGAATTGCCCCCAACCAGTGAGGTAAATAAAAATTTTATTGCTAAAAACAGGTTAGAGGCACTTAAGAATGATGAGAATGAAATGAATAAGCAGGTTGCCAGCCTCCTTATATTTAACAGCTTTATTTCTACAGATCAGAACCAGGGCTTTTTTACGGGCGGCGGAACACTTGGCATTGCAACCAACACCATTGGCGGAATCGTTTCGGGCTGGCTTACCAATATGTTCAATAAAGAACTTACAAAAGCAACCAATGGTATTCTTTCAACTTATTTCGACATTAATTCCACATTAGACCTGCAAAGTAAAGCTGCCCTCATACAGGCAAATTTCAGCGCCGGTTTTAAATTGGTGCTAAGCAGCAGGCTGGTAGTATTGATAGGTGGTAACCTTGATGTTAATAATCCATACGCCCAGTTAAATAAAAAAGGGTTGCTAACCCCGGATATCAATATAGAATGGTCGCTGAATAATGACGGCTCTTTAAAAGTAATTGGCTTTAACCGAACCAGTGTTGATCTTACACAAGGACAGCGTAACAGGTCCGGTGTTAAGTTATCTTATAGAAAAGACTTTGACAGGCTATCGGATATTTTTGCACCAAGTGAAGAAAGAAAAAGAAGAAGGGAATTGAAAAAGGAGGTTAAAAAAACGAAGTAGCATCGTCAATTGTTTATCTTCAATCGTGAACAAAAAAGCAGGCAACATTTAAACTTATAACCCTCACAGCTCACCACTCACGGGTTCATTATCTCATGCCCCAGCTTTTCTTTTTTTGTTTGCAGGTATTTTTCATTATGTGGATTGGAAGCGATTTCTATTTGCACATTTTCAACAACCTCTAAACCATAGCCCAGCAGGCCAGCACGTTTACGTGGGTTATTGGTCATCAGTTTCATTTTACTTACCCCCAGGTGGCGTAATATCTGTGCACCCACACCATAATCCCGGCCATCCATATCAAAGCCCAGTTCCAGGTTAGCTTCCACGGTATCCAACCCCTGTTCCTGTAGTTTATAAGCTTTTAATTTATTTAATAATCCAATCCCCCGGCCTTCCTGGTTCATGTATAATACCAGTCCTTTTCCGGCCTGCTCAACCATTTGTAGTGCATGGTGCAGTTGGTCGCCGCAATCGCAGCGTAAAGAACCAAGTATATCACCCGTCATGCAACTGCTGTGCACCCTCACTAATACCGGCTCGTCTTTTTGCCACTCTCCTTTTTTAAGTGCCAGGTGAATTTCGCCGGTATTGATCTGTTCAAAAGCAATCAGCTCAAAAGCGCCATACCGGGTTGGCATGTTTACACTTACTTCTTCCTTTATCAATGTTTCCTGCTGTAAGCGGTATTCAATAAGATCTTTGATGGAGATCAGTTTTAAATCAAACTTTTTAGCTATCTCTTTTAACTGTGGCAGGCGTGCCATACTGCCATCTTCATTCATAATCTCTACCAGTACCCCTGCCGGTGAAAATCCTGCCAGGCGGCTCAAATCTATTGTAGCTTCTGTATGACCGGAACGGCGCAATACACCTCCCTTTTTTGCTTTTAAAGGAAAGATATGGCCGGGCCTTCCCAGGTCTTCGGGCCTGGTAGCGGCATTTACCAGTGCCATCACCGTTTTGGCCCTGTCATGTGCTGAAATGCCGGTGGTACAACCGTTTCCAAGTAAATCAACACTCACTGTAAAAGCAGTTTCGTGCAGGGATGTATTATCAGCAACCATTGGCTGCAGTTTTAATTCGGTGCAGCGTTCTTCTGTAAGGGCAGCACATATCAAACCTCTGCCATGTGTGCTCATAAAATTGATCATTTCAGGTGTGGCTTTTTCTGCCGCCCCGATAAAATCTCCTTCATTCTCCCTGTCTTCATCATCTACAACTATTACCAGCCTGCCATTTTTTATATCCTCTATGGCACTTTCAATACTATCGAGCATACGATTAATTTATGTGCAAAGTTAACGGGATTTCAGGTGGGGTTTCTTTCGGTTTTGGTAAAACTTTGGTTTGTTTTCAATAACGGGTTTTGTAACCGCCCGGTTGCCTGCAGGCGGCCTTTGCAGGCATCATTATTTTCAGGCAACAGTTAGCTTTTTCATTATACCGGCCTTACCCTTATTTACCTGCACAAAACAGGTTTTAGAAAAAATTTAAGGTTAATTTTCGGTTAAGCGATTGTAAGGCGCAACTGGCTTGCAACAGAACTTGGTAAATCCTTATAATTTGTTGATAAAAGTTGGCAGATTTCGGCTTTTATTTAGTTTCTTTGCCAGCGTAAAACTAACAATTATGAGAATGAGAAAAATTCTATTTATTTTATTATCTGCCCTTGTATTTCAAACTACTGCAAGTGCACAGGTAACAACGAGTGGTATGTCGGGCACGGTTAAAAATGCCAAAAATGAACCCCTGGTTGGAGCCACTATCAAAGCTACTCACACACCTACAGGTACCGTTTACAATGTACAGAGCCGTGCCAATGGCCGTTTTGATATTACTAACATGAATACCGGCCCTTATACAGTGGAGGTTTCCTTTGTTAATTACGGTAAAGAGGTTAAAGACGATGTGAATCTCAGCCTCGGCGAGGTCTTCAGGTACGATTTTACTATGAACCTTGCATCAGTAACCATTACCGAAGTTACTGTTGCCGCAAGGGCCAGGGCCAATATAGATGCAAAGGGCGGTACTTCATCTTCAATAGGAAGGGACAGGATTGATCAGACTACAGCAGTAGGAAGGAATATTGCGGATTACATTAAAGTTACCCCTTTTGCCAAAACCTTAAATGGTAACGAAGGAGCAGTAACTATAGCCGGCCAGAATAACCGATATAATTCATTCTACATTGACGGAGCCATCAATAATGATGTATTTGGTTTAGCAGCTTCGGGTGTAAACGGCGGACAAACCGGCGGCGCCCCTATATCAATTGATGCGATAGACCAGTTCCAGATCATGATATCCCCTTATGATGCTTCTATCGGTAACTTCACCGGAGGTGGTATCAATGCTACTACTAAAAGTGGTACAAATAAAATCGAAGGTTCTGTTTACTATTTCTTCCGCAACGAAAAATTAGCTGGTAAAAATCCGGCACAACGTAAAGACACTGCACAACGTTTTCCAAAATTCAATAATAAAACCTTTGGTTTCCGTGTTGGCGGACCGATCATTAAGAATAAATTATTCTATTTCCTGAGTGCAGAAATGCAGCGTGATCAAACTCCGCAGTTGTATGATTTTGCAACCTATCGTGGCAATACCAATACGGTTGCAGGTGTAGAAGCTTTAAAAACCTATGTACAATCCACATACAAGTATGATATGGGCGACTGGCAGTCAACCACCAGGAAACTCGATGGAGACAGGCTTACAGCAAAAATAGACTGGAACATCAACACCAAACACAGGCTTACGCTTACCGGAAGGTATAACAAAGTAACATCTGTTAATCCTTCATTGAGCTCATCTACCACTATTAACTTCAGCAATGGCGCTGTAAGGTTCCCAAGCCGTACAAGTGCTTTTACATTTGAGTTAAAAAGCAATTTAACACGTAACATCTCAAACAGGTTACTGGCTACCTATTCAGATGTATTAGATGACAGGAGCATAGTTGGCGATCCGTTTCCTCGTGTTACATTAAATGATGGCAGTGGTTCTATAGTATTTGGAGGAGAGAACAGCTCAACCCAAAACCTGCTTACACAAAAGAACCTGAGCATTGTTGATAACGTAAGGATCAACATTAAAAACCACTCAGTTACTTTTGGTGTTGACTATGAAAGATTCAAAGTATTCAACGTTTTCATCCAGAATACTTATGGTAATTATAATTACGGAATTACGGGCACTACTACCGGGGTACAGAAATTTATGGGAACCACTCCCGTAGCCCCAACTACTTATACTTTAGGTTTCCCCAATACTGATAAATCTTTGGACGACAACACTGGCGCAGGTGCAAAATTCACTGCTCAAAAAATTGCTTTCTTTATAGCTGATGAGATAAAAGTTGGCAATAACCTTACTTTAAACCTGGGTGTAAGGGCTGATAAATGGAACTTCATAAGCACTCCTTACACCGATGCCTATACCAATGACAGCGCCCTTGTTCAGTTTGCAAAGTATCATGATCTGAAAGGAGCCCGTTCCGGTCAAAAACCAAAGTTCCCCATCTCCCTTGCCCCAAGGCTTGGATTTACTTATAAGATACCGGAATATGCTGTTACCGTACGTGGTGGTATTGGAATGTTTACCGGCCGTATGCCATTGGTATGGCCTGGTGGAATTTACAACAACAACGGTTACTTTGTAGGTGGATACACTGCAAATGCAACTGCATTAAGTACTATCCGTTTCAGGTGGAATGGAGATCCGGTTGCCAGCGTTTGGACACCGGCCCAGGTTGGGCAGGGTTTTACAAAAGGGCCGCTTAACCTCGTTTCTAAAGAATTAAAAATGCCGAAAAATGTAAGGGCTTCTCTGGGCTTCGATAAAAACTTTGGTCATGGCTGGTCTGGTACATTTGAAGCATTGGTTACCAAAAACATGAACGAGATCTATTATACCAATATTAATATCCTGCCTCCTGTTGGTACGTCTTTAGGAGCCGGCCCACGCAGTGTTTATGGTGTTAGTGGAAACAATACAGCCCTTATACCAATTGCTAATAACGGAACCGGTACTAATCCTTATGATAATGCCATCCTGTTATCAAACAATACAACCGGTGCAAAAGGATTTGCTTATAACCTTAATGTAGGTATTGAAAAAAGAAGTGCAAAAGGGATTAATTTCAGCGCTTCTTATGCATACGGTAACTCAATGGTAGGTAACGAAGGGACCAGTTCGGTAAATTTAAGCCAGTGGCGTTTTATAGAGTCGGTTAATGGAAGGAATTCATTAACGTTAAGCTCTTCTGATTTTGATCAGAACCACCGTATTTTAAGCACCCTCAGTAAAAAGTTTACTTACCTGAAAGGCAAATTGGCCACAACCATTGCATTAACCTATATAGGCCAAAGCGGTGCTCCGCTGAGCTATGTGTATGCTACCAACAGCATGACACGTGATGATGCCGTTACCGGCGGCAATGACCTGATCTACATCCCGACCGCTGCAGAATTACAGGCCCAGACTTTCTTAAGCAACACAGTATCTGGTGTAACTTATACTCCACAACAACAAAAAGATGCATTGGAAGCTTATATTCAGAAAGACAAATACCTGAGCAGAAACAGGGGCAAATTTGCAGACAGGAACGGAGCAAGGTTGCCATTTACTCACAATTTAGACCTTAAACTGACACAGGATTTTACACTCAAACTGGGTAAACAAACTTACCAGTTGCAGTTTACCTGGGATATTTACAATTTTACCAACATGATTGACAGGGATTGGGGTAAGCAATACTTCGCAGGTAATGATCAGTTTGGATTAGTAAATTTTGCAGGGTATGTTGCTGCCAACAACTTAACGCCACAGTTCCGCTTTAATCCAACAATCACTAATCCATATAATTTCAATAACTCGGCTACGCCTGGTTATGCAAACAGGTGGGTTAGCCAGCTTGGCGTAAGGTTTAACTTTAAATAATTAGAACCAAACATAAAAAAAATCCCCCGGTGATACTGCCGGGGGATTTTTTTTATTACCTAATTACTTTTTTACTAATTCCTAATTACCTGCTCCCCACCCCCATCTTAAAAAATCGGGAAAGGCCTTTGCCCAGGTAGGAACATCATGACGTCCGTCTTTCATTTCTATAAACTTTATACTCTTATGCCTGTCATAACCCTTATTGGCCAGTATATCAATAAAACTTACCGTATCGTCAATCGAATCAATTACACCATTATTATTCCGGTCGGCGGTTTCATCCAGCGTACCCACTTCAAAAAAGAATTTTAGCCAGGGGTACACATTTTTATCTTCTTTAACCTGGCGGTGCATGATGCGGTTTATATTTTCATCAAAGTCTTCATCCTCCTGGTCCTTGTCACGCCACCAAAGCGATCCGCTGAAAACACCCACCTTGCTGAATTCCACCGGATGATTCCACACAATATCAAGGGCGCATAAACCACCCAGCGAAAAACCGGCAAAACACTTTTCTTTGAATGAATAAATAAATAAGGATTTGCGGATAAAAGGCATCAGTTCTTCAAAAACAAACTGGCTGTATAAACCGGCTTTGGCTCCTCTTCCTTTATAATCAAGATACTTAGCTGTTCCATATTCATTTTTGCGGTCTTTTGAACAATGAATGCCAACACAAAAAAGGTTGCTGATTGATTTGGTTTCGTATAGTTCATCCAATATCTCTTCAAACTTCATGGTCACCAGGTCCTGCCCATCGTTAACCAATAAAAGGCTTAGGTTGGAAGGATCGGTATTTTTGGGAGGAAAATAAAAATCAATGATTACATCACGTTTCAGGAATTCCGAAGAAAGGATATGTTGCTCAACTGATACATTGGCCGTCTTGTACTCTGACATATGCTCAAAAATAAGAAATACCTGTTGATTTTTAATTCCGGCACAGAAAAACAATACCAGCAGGCTGCACTAAACATAATTTGTTTTATTGCTGCTTACAAAATATATTTGATTTAGATAAAATTTTTGACTGCTTAAAACACAATTTAAAAACTTATAAAACTGCATTATGAAGAAAATAGGTGTATTATTCGGTAAGGAAAGAAGTTTTCCTGAAGCCTTCATCCAAAGGGTAAACAGTAAAAATATTGACGGCATTGTGGCCGAACCTGTGAGAATAGATAAGGTAATGCAGGGGGAACCGTCGGGCTATGCAGTTATTTTTGACCGCATTTCACAAGACGTTCCTTTTTACCGGGCATTTTTAAAGAATGCAGCTCTTTGTGGCACCACCGTTATTAACAACCCGTTTTGGTGGAGTGCAGATGAAAAATTTTTCAATAACTGCCTGGCAACAAAAATTGATGTGCCGGTTCCCAAAACAGTTATTTTGCCTTCAAGAGAACTGCCTACAGATACAAGCGAAGAATCTTTCAGCAACCTGGCTTACCCTATGGACTGGGAAGGTATTTTCAATTACATCGGTTTTCCTGCTTACATGAAACCGTTTGCAGGCGGCGGGTGGAAAAGTGTTTACCAGCTCAACAGCATGGAAGAGTTTTTTGAAAAACATGCAGAAACAGAACAATTAGTAATGATGCTGCAGGAAGAAATAAAGTTTGAAGAATATTACCGTTGTTATTGCATTGGCGGCAAATATGTACGCATTATGCCTTACGAGCCACGCAATCCGCATCACCTGCGCTATGTTGCCGATTTTAAGCCTTCGCCTGAAAGGTACAAGCAAATGGAAGATATCGTTTTGCGTATCTGCCATTACCTGGGTTATGATTTTAACACAGTTGAGCTGGCCGTACGCAACGGCGTTCCGTATGCCATTGATTTTTGCAACCCGGCGCCAGATGCTGATGTAAACAGTGTGGGACAGGAAAATTTTGACTGGGTGGTAGAAACAGCAGCAACTTATGCCATTGAAAAAGCAATAGAACACAAAGACAATGTTGACAACTTAACCTGGGGCAATTACATCAAAAACAGCGCAGCTAAGAAAAAACTATATTAAATAAATATTCATGGCAAATATATCTTACAAACATTTTACGCTGGGTATTGAAGAAGAATACATGGTGATAGACCCTCAAAGCAGGGAGTTAAAAAGCCATGACCAGAAGATTGTACACGAAGGGCAAAAAGTAATTAAAGATAAAGTAAAGGCTGAGATGCACCAGGCTGTTGTGGAGGTTGGTACCGATATTTGTCAGGATATTGATGAGGCACTGGTTGATGTGGCTACTTTACGTAAAACAATCAGCACCATTGCCGGAGAACTTGGACTTTGGGTAGGTGCTTCCGGCACACATCCCTTCAGCCATTGGGAAAGTCAGCTTATAACCGAGCACATAAGGTATAATGAAATTGTAAATGAATTACAGGAAGCAGCACGCAGTAATTTAATTTTTGGCCTTCACGTACACGTAGGCATGGAAAACAGGGAGATGGCTATTCACCTGGCAAACTCAGCCCGTTATTTTCTGCCGCACATTTTTGCATTGAGCACCAACTCTCCCTTTTGGGAAGGCAGAACAACGGGTTACAAATCTTTTCGCACAAAAGTATTTGATAAGTTTCCCCGTACCGGTATCCCCGATTATTTTGACAGCATAGAAGCTTATGATAATTATATAAAGCTGCTGGTAAAAACAAATTGTATAGACAATGCTAAAAAGATCTGGTGGGACCTGAGAGTTCATCCATTCTTTAATACCGTTGAGTTCAGGATATGCGATGTGCCGATGACGGTACAGGAAACCATCACCATTGCTGCTTTGTTCCAGGCTATATGTGCCAAACTGTATAAGCTGCGCAGCCAGAACCTAAATTTCATGATGTACTCAAGGGCCCTATTGAATGAAAATAAATGGCGTGCCGGCCGCTATGGTATTGACGGCAGCATGATTGATTTTGGAAAGGAAATGGAAGTAAATACCAGGGTGCTGATATATGAATTGCTTGATTTTGTAGATGATGTGGTACCGGAATTAGGCAGCCGTCATGCCATAAACAATGTGCATAAAATGCTGGAGCAGGGCACCGGGGCCGACAGGCAGCTTAAAGCATTTGAAAAAAACAACAACCTGGTGGATGTGGTAGACCTGATACATACCCAATTTTTACACGGATTGTAATTTGAAGGGTAAACCGAAAACCCCTATCTTTGCTGTCCGAAAAAATAATGGCTGCGTAGCTCAACTGAATAGAGCATCTGACTACGGATCAGAAGGTTTTAGGTTTGAATCCTAACGCGGTCACTGAGGGCTGGCTTAAAAGCCAGCCTTTTTTTTTATGCTGCATTTTAAAACCTCTTCATCATCCCGTTCTTCATTCATTTACTTACAGATACTCCTAAAGCATCTTTCATTATTATCTTTCCATCACTTGTTACCAAAAGATATGCTGCCAGTTCACAAAATGTGTCCAAAGTGTTCTTGGAGACCCTAAATGCAATAATATTTCTTCAAATTTTTCAGCACTTCGGCGCTTACAATTTTTGTTTTATTGATAAATAAGTTTTTGTGTAGTTGCTGCTTGCTTTAAGCCTAACTATTTCTTCCGGGCTGAATATATATATGCCATCATTTGTGGATAGTGTAATCATTGAGAGTAAAAGCATGACCGTTGTTTTTATACATGTCAAAGATGGCGACAGAATCCTTGAGAAATAATTTGTATGGCTTACAGGGTTTGCTATTAAAATAAGGCGGGGCAAAACTCAAATAAACTGTTCTGAAAGGTTATTGCCAGTATCGCAACTTATCTTTATTGCGGCCAGATAAAAAAACGACGGCATCACATGCCGCCGTTTGAGGAATCAGATAAGGTTAAATCCAGTTATTGCACCATTACCTTTTGTCCGGTGGCATTATCTCCTGCCAGTTTTACATAGTAAGTACCTGCCGGTAAACCATTCACCTGTTGCTGTGTGTTGTTTTGTATGGTAAATTGTTTTACCAATCTTCCGTTCATATCCAGCACTTGCAGTACGTCATTTTTAGTTAAGCCACTTACGTTTACATTAAAGAAACCAACTGCCGGTACCGGCCATAACTGCATATTCAATTGTTTGCTGTCGCCTTTTACAATCCGTACAACAGAATAAGATGTTCTACCATCAATATCT
Source organism: Ferruginibacter sp. (assembly GCA_016786725.1). GTDB lineage: Bacteria > Bacteroidota > Bacteroidia > Chitinophagales > Chitinophagaceae > Ferruginibacter. The sequence continues at coordinate 79,190 of JAEUVU010000017.1, forward strand.
TCCTGCCTGATACGGTAGTAAGTGGTGCCGGTAAAATTGTTGTTATCCAGCTTGCGATAATCTAAGGGGAAACTGCTGTTACCACCCATACCTGCCTTTGTATTTACAAAGTCAATGGGGTTAAACGTTCCTTCATTTTCTTTTTTCCGTTCTATATGAAAGCCTTTATTGTTTATCTCCTGTGTGGTTTTCCAGTCAAGTTGTACTTGTGTATTATTTAAACGTTTGGCATAAAACTCAAGTCCGGTTACCGGTAATGTGCTTCCAATACCGTAGGGTTGTAATATTCCCTGCGTCAGCAAATTAATGCCGCCATTTAATGTGATGCTTGCAAACTCCCCGGTAGTAAACTCCAGCATAATATTTCCATTGATGAATGTAGTGCCTGCATTGTCTAATCCGCTTCCGCTGCTCAAGGTTACATTATTGATATACACCGTTCCCATGGCTACCCCGGCATCAGGCTGCAAAAAACCTTCTGTATACATAAAAGTGGAAGTGCCAAAAGAGCCCACAGCTATGCTGCCAATATGGTCTTCCAGTAAAATATTACCGTTGGCGCTGCTTCGGCCAAAACTGCCGGCGGATTGAGGCGTAAGCTGCTGTGCCTGTAAGCTGTTTACCATGTTACATAACAGCAGCGTATAAAATATTTTTTTCATTGCCCTGCGTATTTTTTCTTTTAATACCTGATTTCAACTGTACCACCCATATCATCATTTGCATTAAGTACCGTAGCAATGGATTGGTTTTTTAAACCCAGTCCGATTTTATAAGTACCTGCGGGCAGTTTTACTGCCCCGGAGTGAAAAACCAGTGTTTTTATTGGAGAAGCATGTATGCTTACTTCAGGCCAAATAGTGGGATGAAAAGAAATAATGTTACTGCCAGGCGTTACATCCTGGTAACACACTGAAACGCCAGCAAGGATAGCTGATGCTCCGGAATGCGCAAAACTGCCTGACAGGTTTGCCACAATCGTCTCTGTTCCTGTAACAGTAACAGTAGTAGTGACACCTGCAAATACAAATGGGTTTCCGGCTGTAACCGGTATATTGGCGATGGCTCCGGCAATTTGATAAATGGTATCCCTTTTAACGGTAACCCATTTGGCTCCATCATAAGCAAGACGGTCGCCGGCAGCAGGTACATCCAGCCTGTCAATAGGTTTGCCATTAATATTAACCGGCTCAATAGCTTCATCTGCTTTTTTGGTGGCAAAAGAATAAGGAACAGTTACCAGGCTTTGAGAACCCATATCGGTAAAGAGGCCGCTGTTATTAATATCCAGTTCCACTTTTAATACATAACCGGGTGCGGCATTGTTTTGCCAGTTAATACCACTGAAAGAACCTGTGGTTGCTAATGTGCCGCTGCTGCCAATTTGAATATTAAACAAACCCAATGCATTGGTAACCACCTGCCTTGTTTCGCTGTATTGCATTACTGCATTTTTCAAAACGCTCAACCGCACTTTAATAGTTTGGTTAATAAGCGCCTGCCCACTGTTATTACGGGCCACCGCCTGGTAGTTCATAATATCCGGCACCTGGGCTGTTGCCACAAAGGCCAGTAAAAAGGCAATTGCTGATGTGAAAATCTTTTTCATAATTGTAGTTTTATTTTTTGTTTTAATGACAACACAAAAATGAAAGTCTCATCGCCCCTATTAAAATTTAATAACTCCACATGCTGAAATAATACCCCGGTATGCTGAAAGATTGGTTTTAACTGCAATAACAAAATCAAAATTTTCAATTTCATTTAAATCCTTATTACCATAATGGAAAACTTTGTTATTGCACTTCAATGCCGGTTTGAAGCAGTTCAACCTTCTTTAAGTGCACTTGAACTGCAAATAAGCCTGCTACTAATTAAAATGTGGGTATTTTGCATACAGATGAAACGGGTATCAATTCTCATATTCGCACTTCTCTTTTTCAGCATGGCGCCCAGGGCACAGCAACCGGGCCTGGCATTTCATCATCTTGCAGAAGCTGACGGGCTGGCTGATAATGTGGTGAATTGTTTTTTAAAAGACAGCCGCGGCATACTGTGGATTGGCACTTATAACGGCATGAGCCGGTACGACGGAGCCAATTTTTATAATTATAAGAAAAGAAGAAACTACAACTCCCTTGTTAATGAAGTGGTACACAAACTATGTGAGGATAAAAAAGGAAATATCTGGGGTGTTACCAATGGAGGGGTATTTTGCTATATGCCGCAAAGCGACAGTTTTGCCAGCTATCCATTGAAGATTTTTAACCGGGAAGTGAGTTGTTACAATATTCTATGCGACCGTGCAGGAACTATCTGGGTATCCGGCGCCAGTTCGGTTTACCGGTATAATCCGGCAGCTGATTCATTTGAAGAAAAAATAAAACTATCTGCTGTTTATGATTCCATGGCGTTCTATTCCATTCACAAAAATGGGTTGAAGGAAGACCCTTCGGCAACCGGATTTTGGATGGCCACCGCATCAGCCGGGCTTATGTATTATGATTATGCGAAAGAACAATTAGTAAATTATAAAACAGAACACTTAAATCCCCTGTTCAGGAAAAGGAAAATTTCAGCGCTGTCTGCTTCCCTTGCAGGCCATTGCTGGTTTTTTGATAATGATACAAAAGATATTGTTCACTTTAACCCCGGCAGAAAGGAAGAAATAAAAAAGATAAATATTAAAAACACACTGCCAAATGCAAATGGCGGCACTATTTACGAAGACAGTAAGGAGCGGATATGGTTTTGCAGCTGGACGTATGAATTACTGCTTATTGACCAGCAAAATAATAACAAAGCCTACAGGTTGCTTCACAGTAATGAAAACAAACAGTCTGTTGCCGGTCATTTCTTCTGGGATGTACTGGAAGATGAAGATAAAAATATCTGGCTGGGTACAGTGGCAGGCATTTCCATCTGCAACCCTGAAAAACCAATTTACAGGCGTTACGAATTGCCCGCAGTAGTTCCGGAGTTACGTAATACTTCCATTCAGTTAGCTGAGGAAAATCCGACTGATGGCACCATATGGATAATTACAGAGTCATCACTTTTAATTCAATACAATACGGTAAATCAGCAACGGCTTGTGTACAACTTGCATGATGCTGTACCCGGCCCGGGCGGTAGTAAGCCCGGTTATTGCACCGGAATAAAATTTTTTAAAGGCAGCGTTGTGTTGCCTACGCTTACCGGTGCCTGGCAGGTAAAGCCCGGCAACAAAAGGCTTGTTCCATTTCAGTTACTTCCAAAAGGGTATGAAGGTTTTATTTGTACTAATATGGCAATGAATGGTGATTCTGTGCTGTATTATACCAATGGCACTGAAATACTTTACTGGAACTACCTGAAAGGATTTGCGCAGAAAACAGGACTTGAAATAAACAAAACCCCGCTGGCAGCAGGCTCCCGTATAAAGGCAATGGAATTTACCCCGGCACAGCAGCTATGGATATTGCTTACCAATAATGCCATTGCTTATCTTGATGAGCAGAAACAAATTATTGCTGTTGATATTTTAAAAGGGAGCGATCCCCGTGGCCCTATGATGCGTATTGACCAGGATAAAATGGGGAAGGTTTGGATAGCGAACCGGGGAGCAGGAATGTTTACGTATAACCCTGCAGATAAAAAAACAGAACTGTTGGACGAATCAAACGGACTGGCAGGAAACAGGATACATCAGTTGCTTACAGATGCAGATGGGCATATCTGGTCTGTTCATTACAATAAAGTTTCTGTGTACCTTCCCGCCGCTGGCAAGTTTTACAATATTACCGTTCCCTACAGCGAAAGCAACCTGGATTACCAGAATCACATGTGCCGGTTGGCCAATGGCCATATTCTGGCCAGCATTAATAATGATTTGGTTGAATTTTACCCCGAACGGTTAGTAAATGTGCCAGCTAATCCTGCACCGCAAATAAGCCAGGTGGTTGTTTCAGGGAAAAACATTTCAATTTTTAAGGGTACTAAAATTATACTCAAGCCGGGTGAAAACAATATCCGCTTCCGTTTTGGCAGTTTTATCAACAAAGAAATTTTTCCTTATGATGTGGAATATAAACTTGATGGGGCAACAAAAGAATGGGCAATAGCAGGTGATAACCCGGAAGTGCTGTATAATAACCTGGGACCGGGCAATTATGTTTTTCGGGTAAGGGTAAGGGGTAAAAATAACGGCTGGTTATCGGATGAAGCCAGTTTGCCATTTACCATAGGAACCCCCTTCTATAAAACATGGTGGTTTATAGCACTGGTTACATTACTTGTTGCCGGACTAATATATACTTTATACCGCTTTCGCTTAAACAAACATCGGCAGGTTCTTGAACTGGAAGGAAAAGCCCAGTTACTGGAAAAAGAAAAAACGATGGTGATGTATGATAACCTGAAGCAGCAATTAAACCCTCACTTCCTGTTTAACTCACTTACATCCCTGTCGGGGCTTATAGAAACCAACCAGCAAATGGCAGGTGATTTCCTGGAACAGATGTCGGGCATTTACCGGTATATCCTCAAAAACAATGAAACCGAAACCGTACTGTTAAAAGATGAACTGGATTTTGTGCAACTATACATTAACCTGCAACAAACAAGGTTTAAGAAAGGGCTTCTGGTAAATATAAATGTGAAGGAAGAATACCGGCATTACAAAATTGCGCCGGTTACCCTGCAAAACCTGATTGAGAATGCCATTAAGCATAATATTATTGACGCTGATGCCCCACTGGTTATAGATATTTTTACAGATGACGGCTACCTGCATGTACGCAATAACCTGCAGAGGAAAAATATGGTGGAAACCTCCAACAAAAAAGGGCTGTCACAATTTGAAACGCTGTACAGGTTTTTAAGTACAAGGCCTGTTGTAATAGAAGAAACAAGCGAACATTTCATTATCAAAATTCCATTGATTTAAACTTTACAGTATGAAAGCAGTAATAATAGAAGATGAAGAAATAATTGCCAATGTATTGCAGGGCAAAATAAAAAAAGTGGCAGCCGATATTGATGTAATAGCCGTGCTGCCCAGCCTTAAAACCGCAAGAAAATGGTTTGGTGAAAATGCAGAACCCGACCTGCTGTTTATGGATATTCAGTTGAGCGACGGGGTAAGCTTTGATATTTTCAGCCATTATACCCTTTCCTGCCCGGTAATATTTACAACGGCTTATGATGAATATGCGGTACGGGCATTCAGGCTGAACGGGGCCGATTATTTATTAAAGCCCGTAAAGGATGACCAACTGGCCACTGCCATTGAAAAATGCCGAAAACTGGTGGGTGAACAATCAAAGCCGCCGCTTAACATACAGGAACTGATACAGTCGCTCGGCAATGCCGCCGGTGGAAAGCAGTATAAAGAAAAATTTATTGCCAATATCCGCAACCAGTGGATGCCGGTGAATGCAAGCGATATTGCCTGCTTCAGCAAGGAAGTACTTAATTATATCTATTTATTTAATGGGGAAAGGTACCAGGTGGATTATGATACACTGGATGAAGTAGAAGATTTGCTGAACCCCAAACAATTTTACCGGGCCAACAGGCAGTTCATCATTAATATAGACGCCGTACATACCGTAAAACCACTTGAATACTCCAAGCTTATCATAAAACTGAAAGAGCCCAACCAGAAACTGGAAATTGATATGAGCCGGCTGAAAAGCCCCGAGTTTAAAAAATGGCTGGACCGTTAGGCGCCAAACAAACTATCTCCATACAATGAAACCCTTCCGCTGCGAAGGGTTTTCTTTTGCAGTCCAGCACCTTCCTGTTGCAGTTGAATATATAATTACTGCACCTAAGCTTCATATATTTTTAGATAGGCTGTTGCCGACGCAATTTTACATCATCAAATCATTTAAACATAAAAACAAATAAAAATGAAAAAGTTAATTCCCGTTCTTGCGTTGGCTGTGCTGTTTACAGCTTGCAAAAAAGAAACTGTTGCACCGGTAAACCCACCTGCCAATAGTGAAAAAAACCTGGTAAAATCGCAATGGATACCCAATACCGGTACTCCTGAAACAGAAGAATATACTTACGACAATACCGGCAGGGTAACCCGTATCAGCTATATTATTGATGACACGTATGAAGTATTTGAATATCCAGGCAACGCACTGGTAAAATCAACTAACCGTGCAATAAGTAACGATTTTCTTATTAACACCACGGAGGCGCAGATGGATGCAGCAGGGCGCATAGTCAGTTCGGTAACAAAAGACAGGCTGGGAAATGAAACAGGAAGAACTGAATATACCTACAATGCCGAAGGCTACCTGGTAACTCAAAAAGGTATCAGTCCGGCTTTCGGATACAGTTATGAATTCAATATTGTAAACGGAGTGCTGGTTTCTTCAAAATACTATAATGGAAACGGCGTTCTGCAAACAACCACTGAATTTACAACAGATTTGTCTAAGCCGAATAAGGGCCAGTCTCTGCACGGCGGCCGCTGGTTGGTAAAAAAACTTTTTGGAAACGTTTGTAAAGGCCTTATTACCGAATCAAAAACCTTTAATACTGCCGGAACCCTTACCTGGCATGTTAAAACAACCTGGGAAACGGATGCTGAAGGCTATCCTGTAAAACGCAAGGTTGAAAACCTCACAAACGGACGTATAATTGACATAACAGATACCTACCAATAACCCATTAAGCCTTGATGAAAAGTCTGTTCCACGGAAATGCGGGTTGCCATTTTACAGCATACCGTATTTCTATGGAATTTTAATATTGCTGATTATAATTTCAGCCGTTGAGAATGATTATCAACAAAAAATTCAAAAAATGACACCACAACAAGTGCAACTGATAAAAAAAAGCTGGCGGGTGTTTCAGCAGATAAAGCCGGAAGTGGTGGGCGATGTATTTTACAGTAAGTTGTTTGCTGATATGCCTTCGCTCCGCAAAATGTACCCAAAAGATATGCAGCAGCAATACTGTAAGCTGATTGGTATGCTAAACACCCTGGTAAGCCGGATTGAGCAGCTAGGAGTACTCACGGAAGAAATGGCTGCAATGGCCCAACGTCATGAAGTTTATGGTGTGCGGCCTGCACATTATAAAGTGGTAGGCAAAGCCTTATTGTGGACTTTGGAGCAAGGGCTTGGTCATGATTATACTGCTGAAGTAGAAGTTGCCTGGACAAAATGCTATCAGATACTTGCTGATACGATGATGAAGGCAACACAATCAACTCAGCTATCATAAAAACACAAGCATTGAATACACAAAAGATTATTTTAAAATGCTACTTTGTTGTTTTGGGGTATGGTTAGACGCCTGCGAGGGAGTATAAATACAATGACTACGCTACTTTCAACCGCTTTGGCAGTATAGCAGGTTGAAACATCCGAACCGGTATAACTGCCTTTAGTTGCTATATTCTTCTGAACCCTTCTGATAAATGGTTTAAAAACTCAACTAACCCGGTCGCCACTCAAAAGTGGCTTTCTCAAAAGGGGAGCCTCTTTTTTATTTGTCAATTCTTCATAACTGGCGCTTACAGTAAATATTTTTATACATTTGACCATACTGCAATAAATAACCCATCAAAATCACTGCATGAACAACCTTTCAACCAGCGACATTTTAGTTTTTATACTTTATTTCATACTGATAGCCGGTTATGGCTACTGGATATACCGCAAAAAAAAGAAAGCTTCTGTTACCGCATCACATGATTTTTTCCTGGCCGAAGGATCGCTTACCTGGTGGGCCATCGGAGCCTCACTCATTGCTTCCAATATTTCTGCCGAGCAGTTCATCGGCATGAGCGGCAATGGTTTTTTTGTGGGTATTGCCGTAGCGGCTTACGAATGGGTGGCCGCCATTGCCCTCATCATCATTGCGGTTTGGTTCATCCCCATTTACCTGAAGAATAAGATATACACCATGCCGCAGTTTTTAAAAACCAGGTACAACGAAACGGTTTCACTCATTATGGCCATCTTCTGGCTGTTTCTTTACATTTTTGTAAATCTCACTTCTATTTTGTTCCTGGGCGCTGTGGCCATCAGCGGCCTGGTGGGGCCGGAATATTTTCATGTGGTGATGGTGGGACTTGCGGTGTTTGCGTTGATCATTACGCTGGGAGGTATGAAAGTGATCGGCTATACCGATGTGATACAGGTAGCGGTACTCATCATTGGCGGTTTTGCCACCATTTATTTTGCGTTGACCATCGTTAGCGAAAAATTCGGATTGGGCCGGGATGCATTAGCCGGTTTTAATACACTGCTGAAAGAAGCCCCTGATCATTTTCACATGATACTTAGTAAACCCGATGCCAGTTCATCGCAGGAGTATATCAGTAAATATCTGCTGTTGCCGGGTATAGCTATGTATTTTGCCGGCCAGTGGATAGTAAACCTCAATTACTGGGGTTGCAATCAATACATTACACAAAGGGCACTGGGCGCCGATCTGCAGACTGCAAGAAAAGGTATTTTATTTGCGGGGTTTTTAAAACTGTTTATGCCGGTGATTGTAATGCTGCCGGGCATTGCAGCCTATGTGCTGCATAAAGGCGGGCACCTGCAGGTTAATGGTATGGACAGCGCCTATTCATCCATACTCGGGTTTTTACCCGAAGGGTTAAAAGGTTTATCCATTGCCGCATTAACTGCAGCCATTGTGGCATCGCTTGCCGGAAAGCTCAACAGCATTTCTACCATTTATACCTACGATATACACAACAAATATTTTAAAAAGAAAGCGGCTGAAGAACAGGATGTAAATATTGGCAGAGCAGATGAACATAAACAGGTATGGACAGGCAGGATCGTTGCTGTTATGGCTGTTTTAATTTCGTTGCTCTTTACCTGGAACGATCTGCTGGGCATCAAAGGCGAAGGCGGCTTTACCTTTATTCAAAAATATACCGGCTTTATAAGCCCCGGTGTTTTTGCCATGTTCATACTGGGTATGTTCTGGAAACGTACAACCGGCACTGCTGCGGTGGCGGGGCTTGTTACGGGACTGCTGCTGGCTGTTTTCTTTAATAATTATGCAGTAGCTGTTTTTGGCCACGAAACCTGGCTGTACACCGCCTTTAAAACAATGGAAGAAGGTAAAGAAGTGTACCAGATACCCTTCCTCATCAATGTGGGCTGGTCGTTTTTCTTTACCGTATTGCTGATGGCAGTTATCAGTATGGCCGGGCCAAAAATAAATCCAAAAGCTTTTGAGCTCGACAGGTCCATGTTCAGGCTAAGCCCTTCCGTAATCGCCATGATCGTAATAACCCTGCTCATACTTACGGTGCTTTATGCTAAATTCTGGTAAACCCGTGCAGTAATAATAAAAGCGGAAATTAATTTCCGCCTTTATTACAACCAATAAAAAGCATTTGCAGGCACTGATATAAATCATCAAAATAAATACTGCTTTTATACAATAATCAATTGCCTGAACCAGTTTGATTATTACTGGCTGCAGTACAGCAACCGGTAATCACCCTGATAAAAAAAACCTATGGAAACAACTCATGTAAATGCACCGTTCAAACCTTTGGTGCAGCAGTCAAAACACAATACCACCTCCTGGATAGGCCACCGCCACGGAGAAACCAATGAACTCATCAGCGGCCAGACATTTACCTGCCCGGCCGCAGGCAGCCTGGATTGTATAGAAATATTTTCTGTTTATGTAAATAAGAAAATGCCGGTTGACCTTACCCTCTATCCTTTTGACACGGATAACAAAATTTGGGGAACTGCCCTGGCTACTGCCACTGTTGAATTCAGCGCTGCTGATACAGGCAAATGGATAGCTTTTCCTTTAAAAGGTTTAAAGCTTGATAAAGGCAGGGTGTATGGGTTTAAATTGCATACGGATGAAGGCCTCCTCGGTATAGGCGAAGCCGCCGGTTGTGCCGATCAGTTACCCTATGCAGGAGGAATGGAATGGGCCGCCGATAATAAAAACCAGGCAGGCAAATATTTCAGCTACCTGAGCCTCGCTTTTAAAATAGATGTAAGAGCCTGACGAAAAACAGTACAGTATCAAAAAGCATATCAATGCCCGGAGTTTTGATTTAATGCTGTATCCATCATTCATCTAATTAAAATGCATAAAAAAAGCCCCTTTAAAAAAGGGGCTTCAGCTTTATAATTTTTGATGGTTAATCCTGTAAGGTACTGTTCAGCAGTTTCCCGTTACGGATGTACTTACACAGCAATGCCAGGTGCTTTTGCGCCCTGAATGTATTTAAATGCCGGCTGTGATGCAGGTCTGTTCCCGCCAGGTCAACCAGCCCTTCATCTAAAAGATAACGTGCTGCCCGGGCAACTTCTTTTCCATAGTAGCCGGTAAGTGATAATAAATTTACCTGCAGTAAAAAGCCAAGCTCTTTCAGCTTTTTATATCCCTTATAATTCTGGTGAAAATAAAAATACCTTTCGGGGTGTGCAAGCACAGGCTGGTAGCCGCTGGTAATGATATTAAAAACGATCTCCTGCAGGTTTACCGGTTCAGCTGTATAAGGTATCTCTGTGAGCAGTATATTTTTGTGCAGGGTACGCAGCGGTTTTTGCTGCTGCAGCAGTTCCATAAAATAATCGTCCAGCATGTATTCTGCTGCTGCTGATAACTTCATGGGTATGGCTGCTTCATCGCAGGCTTTTTGTAATTTACTCAATGCAGCTTCAATGGTTTCATCATTATTCCGGTACAGGTCGCCGATGATATGTGGCGTGGCAATGCATTTCCTGATGCCAAGATCATACAAACCTTTTACCAGCATTACCGATGTTTCCACATCGGGCGAACCATCATCTATGCCCGGTAATATATGGCTATGCATATCCACCGTAACAGGCAGCAATGTTACACTTGTATTATTTTTTTTAAAAAAGCTGAACATAGATTTACAGGAAATCTGTTGTAAAGAAATTTCGCCAGCGTGAAATCAAATTGCCGCAGAGGCTCTGAAACACAGAAAAAAAGAGGATATTTTCAGTATCGTTAAATACTTTAATGGCCAAAATAAATTCAAACGTGTAAAATGACGGAGGCAATTTGTGCCATGTCTTTTAATTCGTGTAATCAACTCCCTTACGTAAAAAACCTTGCCAAACCAATATTGGTGTACTGGTGCAGTTTTATCATGGGCTTTAAAACAGAAACAATCAGTGGCATGGGTACCCGGTTCTTTTTCATGGCTAAGTAATCCCTGCGGTTGGCACGCAGCCTGCGTGCAATACTGCTGTTGCTCATACCGCCCTGCCTCATCTTTACTATCAGCCTGGGAACATAGGCTGCACTCACTTTATGATAGTAGAGATATCTTGTCATGAACTCATAATCAGCCGCAGAAAAAAAATGGGTTTCATAGTAACCGCATGTTTCCAGCAGTTTTCTGCGGAAATAAAAAGTAGGGTGTGCAGGCATCCACCCGTAATGGAATTTTTTGATGCTGTATTCGCCACCCTTCCATTTACGCAATACCTGCGCTGTATTATCAGGATCCACATACACCAGGTCGCCATACACAGCATCCACTTTTTTTGTTTCAAAATTTTCCACTATCCTGCTGATCACATCAGGCGCAGCCAGCATATCATCACTGTTGAGTGTACCGATGATATCACCTGTAGCCATTTTCATGCCTTTATTAATGGCATCATACATACTGTAATCTTTTTCAGATACCCATTGGGCAACATGATCTTTGTATTTTTCTATAATGGCCAGTGTACCATCGGTTGATTTACCATCTATGATGATGTGTTCTATATTTTTATAATCCTGTGCCATCACAGATTTAATGGCATCTTCCAGGAATTTCTCCGAGTTTAATGTAACTGTTATGAGGGTAACTTTAATCATGTATATAAATCGCTGTAAAATTACTGCATTTTTGATAGTGAAATGCGTACTTACATTTATTGTCTTTTAAGATAACCAACTGATAATCTGCTTCATCTTTAATTTCGCCAATCTCCACATAAAAAAACATACACAAAAAACAGTCCAAAGCGGATTAGGATTGGGGTTTTAAGCTGTAAGGGTACGGTCTGCAATCTTAGTGGCGGGATTTCCCCGATAGATGCCAGAAGCCTCCATATCGCTGCTTAAAACAGACCCAGCTGAAAGTACCGAATGCGACTTACAGGTTACACCGGGACAAACAATTGATTTGGCGCCTATCCACACACCTTCTTCAATAGTTATGTTTTTAACCATCAGGTCAAAAGCTGTTTTTTTAAAGTCGTGATTGCCTGTTAATAAATAAGCCCCCTGCGAAATGCATACCTGAGAGCCGATTTTAACAAGCCCCAGGTTATCTATCCATACATTTTCACCAATCCAGGTGTGATCACCAATTTGCAGGAACCAGGGATATTTGATATTGACATAAGGCTTTATCAATACGCCTTTACCAATCTTAGCGCCAAATGATCTTAAAAGAAACACCTTCAGGCCATAAAAAGGAAATACACCCGACCGGAAGAACATACCATTTATATAATGCCAGGCAAAACGCTTAAAAGCCGAACCCGGTTTATACCAGCTGTTATTATATTGATCAAGCCTGACCTGCATGACGCTGTTTTTTTTGTGAATGTAGTTTTAAAGTCCGGTCAAACAAATAAATCATGCAAAATATTGCCGCATAGGCCACAATATTGAACCAGGTATGGTTATCCCATCCAAAAGGGAATTTCCAGCCCTGTGTATTAGACAAAAGTACCAGGCTTATGCGTACCACGTTGATGATATAAAGTAAAATTGTACCACCCAGCATCCAGGCCAGTTTTTTTTTCCAGCCGCCATTATTGGCAAAAACAAAAGCAAGCCAGAATGCGGTAACCCCATAGCCAAGGCAACTGTACACCAGGTTTACTGCCCCGCCGTTAACCATCCTCAATTGGGTAGGCCCGCTCTGGTAACTTTCGTATCCGAATACTGACAGAAAATATTTTGAAGCGTTTAATAAGCTATCACGTAAAAGCGGAATGAAATTTAAATATTTATCTACAAATCCGCTGTAATATCCGCCGGGTACCGAAAGGCCGATAATAGCCAATGTTCCAAAATAACAAATACAAAAGGCTGCTGCAAATTTCAGCAGGTACATTAATACAGGTTTGTTTAGAAGAGGTTTAATGGTTAATGGTTAATGGTTAATGGTTAATGGTTAAAGATCCTTTTCAGAATATATTATGCTGCATCGCTTTCACATCACACTCACATCGCTCTCTCAATCCTTCTTTATGTAACACATTCAACTTGTTATCCAAACAGTTCATTATACCCTTTCAGATCAGCTGTATTGTTATAATATGCCTTTGCCAGGTTATAAGCACCGGTACAATAACTGTTGAATGATGCTGCATCCATACCGGCGATCATTCCCAGTTTATCCCTGCAACTAACTGCATCACCTATATCAAAATTCCATCCTGCTTTTTTTTCTTCCAGTCCGTTCCAGGGTGTAAAAAAACTGGTGATGATAGGCCGGCCTGCGCTCAGGCTTTCAAAAAGCGCATGGCCAAAATTTTCTCCATTTGTAAGCAAAACAGATGCATCGTACTGCTCAAATGTTTGCTGCACCAGTTCGGGGCTACGGTCTGCTTTGTATATTATCTTAGTATTATCATTGCCTATGGCCTGCAAACATTTTTTCCAGTAGCTTTCATCTTTAACCGGCCCGTAAATATCCAACGTGATGCCTGCAGCAGCATTATTAACGAGTTCAATTAACTGCAGTAAATTTTTCTTTTCTGCTATCAATGACAAATAAACCAGCCGGAGACGGCCCTCCTTTTTCTCTGTAAACCGCATTTCATTTACAGGCTGCCTGGGAATATTGGAAGCCACGATCACTTTTGCCTTTTTTCCAAATATTTTTATGATATCTTCTTTCTCATCTTCGGTAGTTGCATGCCAGTTCACAGACCTTACCATTCCCAACATTTTAAGCATACCCAGGTATGCTTTCTTTTTAAGCGCTTTGCCTGCAAGCGCCCCACTTTGCAGCATTCCCCGGGGGGCTATTACTATTTTCTGCTGTGCAGGGTTAACACATAAAAGCGGAATGATGAAAAAACGATAAGAGAATATGCCATTCAGGTAAACAACATCAGGCCTTACCTCTTTTATCATTTTGCCGAAGATGCTTCTGTTGATAGTTTGAGGTTTTGCATACCACACCTGCAAAGGTTTATCTGAACCGGGCAATGTAACGGATGTCCATTTACCGGTATCAATGCCCGGCAATTTTTCAGAACTGTTGTGATCGTTACTGCCTGTAAAAACACATATTTCATGTTTGTCTTCTAAAGATTTAACCAGGTTTGTCAACGATTGAATGGGGCCCCCTGCTTTGTAAGCCGGGTAAAAATAATCGTAAACAAACAACAGTTTCGGCATTACAATTTTAGTGCTTAAATACACCACCCCTGATATAATTATCAAGCGGTTTCATCAGTAAATAACGAAAAAATAAAAAAGCGATGTAATACATCAGTATCCAGCCCAGTATCTTGGTGCCAGGCGTTCCGTTGCAATTAATATTGATCCACAGGGAAGATACCATGGTAAATCCCCAGAGATAATTAACACTTTGCAATATGATGGTTTTATAAATAAAACCCAGCAGCCACCCCACTAAAAATATAGGGATGAACATAAAATAAGGGCCGAAATCAATATAGCTTTCAGCCATATAACCCAGGCTGAAACTGGCGCCCATTTTAGCGGTAGCTACTTTTCGGGTAGCATACTTATTCACCATTTTACTGTCATCTATTGCTTCTTTATTGGGAAACAATATCCTGGGCTGAAATATATGCATCACATTATCCGTCCAGAGTTTTCCGTTTTCATAAGCAATTTTGCGTGGCACATTTTCAGTGGCCTGCGAAAAGAATTCGATATAAGATATCCGGTCAATGGTTTGATACAGCACATCTTTTTTATTTGACTCCCCGCTTTTTTCTGAAAGTTCCTGCAGTTTTTTCAATGCATCTTCCTGTGATACAACTACTGTCTGGGTTCTTTCTCCTGCATTTAAAAATTTACGGTAATCGCCTTTAACGGACTGCCATACAAATACTGAATATAAAAAACCGCATCCAAGCACCACTGCCACAGCCGATTGCCTGGCATTAAGGCGGTTGGGGAATATAGCAACAATAACTATGGCAGTAATAATAATGTCTTTAAAGGAAGAGAAAAAACTGAAAAGGCTTAGTACAACTTCTGCTATAATGATGCCGAGAACAAGCAACAGGTGTTCTTTCTTTTTAAGTGCATAAAAAATAATGAGGAACAAAAAACCCATTTTCATCTGGAGAAAACCAGACAAGAACTGTGACAGGCCGGGAAAATAAAATACAAAAGATTTTAAAACAGTATTGATGACCGAAGCAACCAGGTAAACGATCAGCATGCGCCTGAAATTAACCGGCCTGTAAAACAATTCATTCATTTTTTCATTACTCAGCCTAAGGTCTTTGATGGCAAACCAAAGGCCCAGGCAAAAAATGCAAAACCCCAGTAATGAAACATAGGTAGTTTGAATGATGTTAACACTGGAAGAAAGGCTCTCGTACCTGATGCCGGTAATATCTGAATAAAATATTTTGATGGTAATGCTTAACCATGACATGAATACACCAAAAAATATTACTTTGGGTTCGTACCTGCGCCAGAATAAAACATAGCTTAAATAAAGGCTAAGTAAACTGAATATCATCAGCACAGGATGGCTGCTGTACAAAACCAGGCAAATAGCTATGAGTGCCGCCAGTATCAAAAGCCGGTATGCTTAAAATTATTTTTCAAAAAAACTATCGGGCCAGTCGCCATTTTGAATATTAACGGGTAACAGGCTGGTGTTTATAAATTCATATTCCTGTTGCAACGCCTGTTCTAAAAATTCAGGCGGGTGAGCTTCCATATGAGAATGCCTGCTCATTTTTTCAACGAGTTTTTCCTTATTCCTTCTCACATACCCTGCATGATGCATCATGCCTACCTCCCAGGGGCAATCAATAAAATTATAGAGCCTGGAGCCTAGGTTTTTAAAACCAAATTTAGAACCGAGTTTATTCAGCCTGGATTCATTCCAGTTCAATACACGCCGCTGCTCAAAGAACAAACCGGCCTTAACAAAACCAAAATGATTGTGTACATATTTTTCCCGGGGTTCCCTCCTGTTCCAGCTCAGGTGATAATTATAACCGCTCACACGCATGGCCCGGGGCTTCTTCTTTTTAAGATATTCAATGATCTGCGGCAGTGTATCCACATCATAAATTTCATCTGCATCACATACCAGGAAATAATCCGGGGGGCGGTGAAAAGCAGCAATAAGTTTTGGATCTACCCCATGAGGCTGTATTTTCCTGGATGCATCAAACAATAAAGCATTCATTTCATGATTGCGGGAAGCCGTTTCATCATTGTACCGCCGTACCACCAGGTGTATCTTCCCCTCCGGGTCCGGATAATTCAGAACCTGGCTTATCGTATTATCAGGCACTACAGGCTTGCTGTAATAGTCCCTGTCATATTGGGTAATAACACTGATACCTGAACAATGCTTATAAAGCGGCTTTATCGTTTCTGTAATAAAGTCCTCTTCATTCAGCGCTATGATGATAGCATGTATTCTCATCAACCTGTAATAATTCTTTTTAAAACATTCAGCGAATCTACCGTCTCAATAATTTCAAATCGCTTATCTGATCTTACCTGATCATTAAAATATTTATAAGAGCCGAGTTCTTTTACAGAAGAGTCATGAGGAGGTTCTGCTGTGTCATGCAATGCAATAATGCCACCTGTTTTAACTTTGCCTGACCAGTCATTCCAATCCCTGGTAAACCCATCATAGCTATGGTCTCCATCAATAAATATGAAATCAATATCCCCGGGAATTTCATGTACAGCATCATAACTGAATACAGGGAGTAATTTTACTTTTTCATTAAGCTTTGCTTTACTGATTCCCTTACGGGCAATTTTTTCATGATAGCATATTCCCAAACGTCCCTTGAAGAACGGATCAATACCAATTAGTTTTCCTTCTGGATGCATGGCTGCCGCAATAGTTACTGTATTAACACCTTCAAAAACACCTATCTCAACAGCATGCCTGGAGCCGGCTGCATATTTTTTTATTGCTCCCCGTTCTTTGGCAGTTGTTTGAGTTTCGGGCTTATCCATTCCCAAAAAATATTTTACGTAATGTATCAGTGCATTTCCCTTCATAAAACAGTTAAGAGTTTATCAATTTTTTTAATCATTATTTGCTGATCAAAATATTGTACCACATGTTCACGACCCTTTTTCCCCATCACATCAATTTCATTCCGGTTATTGTAAAAATATCCGATCTTACCGGCCAGTTCTTCAGCATCTCCGGGCTCTGTCAAAAAACCATTACTACCATTTACAACTGTTTCTTTAAAGCCTCCCTTGTTTGAAACAATTACGGGAATACCAAGCATATTTGCTTCTATCGCTATTAAGCCAAAAGGTTCGGGCAACATTGTAGGGGCAATCAAAACATCAATACCTGCATAAATCTCTTTTATCTCTTTTTTAAAACCACGCCATTCAATTCTTTGTATTAAACCAAGTTCAGCGATCTGTATCTTCAGTTTCTCTATAAAATTCACATCACCACCACCGGCAATGATCAGTTGAACATCCATTCCTTTTTTAACCAGTAGGTTAATGGCCTCTATTAAAGTAAAGTGTCCTTTTCTTTCGATCACCTGGCCTACAATTCCAATGCTGAGAGGCCCGGGATGCTTTGTAGTTTTCTGCGTCTCGGGTAATATCTCAATCCCGTTGCAGATCACTTCTATCTTATCAGGCGATATGCCACATGCCACCAGGTCTTCTTTTATAAATTCAGAAATAGCAATGAACTTAATAACCTTCCGGTCAATGATCCTTAAAAAATAGCGTGATTGTCTGCTGCCCGCATTTGCATCATGCACATGGTAAACAATCTTCTTTTTAAAAAAAGGCCACAACAAAATAACCTGCCTGAAAGAAATGATATAGACGGGCCAGTCTTTAATTTTTTTACGGATGCGTAAGAAACGTATTATTGCTCCAGGATAATGGACAAGTGAATCCAATGACCACCAGATCTTAGAAGTATAATACCACCCCAGCTTGAGTGGATGATATTTTACCTGCAATCCGTCAAGCGCCTTTGCAAATGCTCCGTCATTCCAACCGCTGATGATCGCATTAACCTCATACCCTTCTTTACTCAATCCCTTCATCACATCCAGCGTTACTTTTTCAGCACCATAAATATAAGTACCTCCTGCAATAACGAGTAATTTTTTAGGCTCACTCATGCCCGTTGCAATCGTTTTTTTATGGCAGTTGCAATAGCATCAAAATTCCAAACTTCAATTAGCCTTGCTGAAGCTGCTTCCATTGATGCAAGCCTATCTTTATCACTTATCATTCTGTTTATTTTATCTTCAAGATCGTTGATATCGTTCGATCTGAAACTGTATCCATTAATACCTTCCTGCACCAGGTCAGCAGTACAACCAACCTTATCACTCACCAATATGGCCCTGCCACAGGCCATCGCCTCATTTACTGCAAGGCCCCAGGTTTCGCCGGGACCAGCTGATGGTAAACAAAATATTTCACCCAACCTGTATATAGCCGGCATCATGCTTTGATTTTGAAATGACAACAGGTGCATATTTGCATATCCTGTTATTGCCTGTTTAAGTTCCTGCTCCAGCACGCCATCCCCAACAAAGATCACATGCAGCTTTTCATTGTTGATCTCCTTAACTGCCTGTGCAAGCAGCAGTGGATTTTTTTTAGTAAGCAATTTGCCGCAGTACACAATGGTTGTATCATCTGTAGCAATTCCAAATGATTTGCGTGTATCTTTTATAAATGTTTCCTGTGCATTTGTTAATTGGCTAAACCTGCCATTATCAATAGCATGAGGCGCAAACACCAACTGGCTTTCTTTTACCCCATGTTTTAAAAAATAGGCTTTATTGGCAGTGCCAACATAGAGTGCTTGATCAATATGCCGATAGATCCATTTCAGAAAAATCCGCCTTGCTATTTTCTTTATGCTACCGTTTTCATCCAGCAATGTTGAATCGCCGCGGAATAAAACCGGGATGCGGTTTTTAAAATGAAACATGGCTTTAAGGTGGCTCAGGTAATTCCACCCGATAACTAAAACAGCTGTAGCATTCCAGTCTTCAATTGCTTTGATCAGGCCAGGATTTTTAACGTCAAAAAAACTTCTGCCTGTATTGTTATTGTTGCTTACAAAAGAATGATCATACCCGTCTAACAAAGGAATATCCCATTCAATATCTTTTCCAAAATCCCTGTCAAATTTTGCAGCTTCTTTTTGCCAGGTGTAAAACACTTTTATTTCCAATCCCTCCTGCTTTGCCAACCTTGAAAAAACAGGGGCATAATACTGGATGGGATGTGTGGTAACAATAGCAAGCCTGCTACTCACTCGTCTTTTTTATTTTAAGGAACATGCGGTAAATAAAAGGATTGTGGATCAGCGTCATTTTTATTTTGCTTAGCAAACTTAATTCGCCCAGAATATTTTCACCAATGCGAAATATATCTTTTGTATGTATATTGTGGTTGATTCCGTTTAATGAAAGTAAATGCTGTTTTAATTCTTCCTTGCTTTTACTTTTCAAAGCAGATTTTCCAACCGCTATTGCTGAAGCTGTTACTGCTTCAAGGTTATAATGCGCTTTTACATATTCATATCCCTGTAACCCGTACTGCTTTCTCAAATCTTCATTTTCTTTTAACTTTCTTATTGCTTGTACCATATTAATTTTATCCTCAACGATCAGTCCGCCCCTTTCATGACCAACTACTTCTAATTGTGAGTTATCTTTTAGTGGGGTGCTTAGCGCAACAACAGGACATTCATACAACAGCGCTTCTGCCAGCACCATTCCAAAACTCTCTCCGATCCTTGCTGCGTGTAAAAAACAATCAAAGGTTTTATAAAGTGAGCCTAATTCTTCATCGCTATTGGTAGTGGGCAATAAAATAACATGCTGCCGCACCAGTTCCGGGTAAGTTGCAAGTTTAGTTTTTAATTCATCGGGCAACCCGATAAGTACTAAATAAAATGAGTCATCTGTAATCAACAGATCCTGTAACACATCGAATATGGTCCCATCCCACTTTGAAAGAAATGGTTGTCCAATTCTTCCCAGTATAAAAGCATTTTCTGGTATACCATCAATTTGCTTTCTTGCTGTTTTCGCTTTAATTGCCAATATCTCCCGGGTGTTTACAGGATAAGGCACTACAGCACCCAGTGGTAATGGCCTGATAGCTGCTGTCCATTTTTTCCACTTCCACAAACACCACTTTGATAATTGCAGGTGTACATCAATTAATGCAGCATCAGCAGAATAATCGGGCCTTGCAAAAACATTGGTCTCAAGCACCCGGTTATGCTCATGCTTTAAAGCCCTTACCGCACTCATCATTTCTGCATTTGCAAACCCGGAGCGGTGTATATGAATGATATCAGGGCTCCAGTTGTTGAGTTTCGTCAGCACATCTTCCCTCGATACGGACCCGTCAAATACCTCGATTCCTTCCTGCTGCAACATAACAGACCTTACACCAAGACCGTTCAGGCCAAGCACTTTTACATCGCAACCTGCATCACGGTAACCCAGCGAAAAATTCTGGGCAGCACGCTCGGTTCCACCCATGCCCAATCCATTTACGATAGTCAATACTTTCATCCGGGAATAACTTATCTCCTGCAGGAATTATACAATATCATCACGCTACATAATTATTTACTTCATGCAGCCGGCTGGCAGGAACTGCAATAATATTTCCCCAGATACCTTCAGGATCGGGCCAGGTTGCGTTAAGGTTTTTTATCTTTTGAAATGGTTTTCCCTGTTCACATTCTTTTAAACCATTCAGTCTGAAAATAGTATAATCATAGTTTTGAAAAAAGGAAGATACCGCCCTGTCATTTTCAGGTGTATGCAATTCTATTACCAGTATGGGTGATATTTTTTCTATGCTGTTTTTGAAACCTTCCAGTACCTGTGATTCAGCGCCTTCCACATCAACCTTTATCAGTTTTGGAAACAGATTGCGTGATGTAATAAAATGATCAAGCGTATCTACTTTTACTTTTAGCCCGGTCTCAGTTTCTGTAATAAAACCCTGCGAGTTATTCGACGCAGTGTCGAAATAGATTTCTCCTTCCTTTGCACCAAGCGCACAATCAACAAGCTCTATATTCTTAAGTTTATTACGTGAAATGGTTTCTTTTATGAAACTGATATTCTCCGGCTGCGGTTCAAACGCAAATACCTGAATGCTCTTAAAATTCTTTGAAAAATAATAACTATGTAAACCCACATTGGCACCCACATCAAAAACCACATCATTCTCCCTAACCAATAATTTATATACATAATGTTTTTCAGGCTCAGCATTTCGCCAGAATAACGAAAAAGAAAACAAAGGCCCTGCCTTTAAATATAACCCTCGTAACTGGCTGCTGATAACCGGCAGTACACTGCCTTTCATTAATGATAAGAATATTTTTTTCAAAGTGTATTTTTATACCATTTTAAAGTTTCATCTATACCCTGCTTGATATTGATCAAAGGTGACCACCCAAGCTGTTGGTGTATCTTTTCAATATTGGTTGACCTGCGACGGATATTGTCAATATCACGTTCTGGCAAATGTTCAATACTTATACCCGGTACAGATTCTTTTATGATCTCTGCGAGCCTGTTCACAGATGTTTCTATCCCCGTGCCAACATTGAATACTTCACCCAATGCTTTTGGATGCACTGCTGCCAGGATAGTAGCATTTACTGCGTCTGAAACAAAAGTATAATCCCTTGTTTGTTCGCCATCGCCAATTACACAAAGCGGAAGGCCGGTGAGTGCATTGTGTACAAATTTGCCCAGCACACCGCAATAAGGGTTGCGTGGCGACTGGCCGTATCCAAACACATTTGAATACCTTACAGATGAAGTTGGTATATCATTGCTTCGGTTGTAGATCATGGTGTAATTTTCGCCGAGTAATTTGGTGGCGGCATAGTTGCTCAGCACAATTGTGGGATCGTTTTCAGAGATAGGCAGAATCGTAGAACTGCCATATACCGAACAGGATGAAGCATATACAAATCTTTCCAGTGCAGGCAGTGGGTTATTTTTTATATAATCAAGCAACAGCAATGTACTTTCTGCATTTACTTTCAGGTCGTCCAATGGCTCAGTGCCTGAAGCTGATATCTGTTTACAGGCCAGGTGAAAAATATAATTTACATCTGCCAGTAAAGGAAAAAGCTTATCTGTATCCAGAACAGATATCTGCGAAAAAGCAACTTTATCAATATGGCTTCCTAAGATTGCAGGGTTGCTGTTGGCACAGTTATCTACCACAATAAGGGTACAGTTATAATCATCCACCAGCGTTTTTACCAGGTTATGGCCAACAAAACCCAGGCCGCCGGTAACCAGCACTTTTTTATTTTTTATCCTTTCGTAATGATTTGTCATTTGTTTATGATAAGGTTAATGAGATTTTATCCATAAAATATTTTGTCATGCCTGCTGCTGTATTTTCCTTTATCAGGGGATGTTCTGTATCAAGAGGCACAAATTCATCTTTGTGTTGTACCAGTTTAAGAAACATATTTTTCAGTTCTTCGGTTTTTGTAAAAGGCAGGTCCGCTTCTTCACCCGAATAAGTAACAAGGTATTGATAATTCAATTTCTTAAGGAAGACGGCGGGAAAAGAATCCTTATGAACAAATGCAACAAAAGGTTTGCCGCAAACAATAAGTCCCATCAGTTTTGAAGCGGCATAATAAGGCTGCATACCGCCCATTAAAAAAAGTATATCGGCCTGCATGGTGAGCGCCACCGCATCTTTATAAGTTACCCGCAAACAGGCTTCGGAGGTATAAACCTGCATGGTATGTTTCTCTATCCAGTTATCAAGCTGGTTTTTAGCAAGCCCCTGTCCTGCATAACTGGTTCCATAAAATTCCAGTTTCAGCGGTACTTCTTTTTGAAGGTGTGCCAAAGCAGGCATCAGCCCGTCTAATACCGGGTAGCAGTCATTCCAAACAGCGCCAATATAGCGTATCAACAGCGGACCGTTTTTATCTGAATTGTTCTTTTCAAAACCGGTAAAATCATCCGGCTCTGCTCCGTAAGGAACAGCATACATGGGCACAGATAATAATTTAGGGTGGCGTTTTCTTAAATTTTCATTGATACCTTCTGATACCGAAAAAATAACAGAAGCATTTTTTGTTACCCACCCTTCCAGCCTGCGGGCAATACTTTGTGATAACCGGTGCTTGATTCCCCGCAGGCTGCCGCTTGTTTCATGCACCCAGGGGTCAATAAAATCAATACCATATTTTACGCCTGTTATCTTTTTGATCAATGGGGCTACAACCAGTATGTACCATGGTGGCACCGGGTATAAAATAAACACCGGCTTTTTTTTCTTTGCTTCTTTTTTAAGTGCCGAAAAAAGTGATGGCAGCATTCTCAGTCCAAGGTCGCCAATACCCAACTTTCTTGTCTTCTTAAAATCAAGACAACCAACTTTTATCTCTTCAAATTCTTTTCCAAGCAGTGTACACATCCATGCATCTTCAATTTCTTCCCGGTATTTTGGAGCAACTGTAAATATGGTTGGATAAAACCCAAATGATGCAGCGTGTTTGACCAACAATCTTACCCGTTGCGAAGGAGGGGCAGCCGAAGGCGGAAAATGTGGCGCAACTATAAAAATGCTTTTCACCTCACTTGCTTATTTAAATGCTGCCATACTTTTCCAAAGTCGTTCTCCCAAAACAATTCTTCCTTGGCGGCCTTGCGGGATGCATTTTTAAAGCCATTAAGTGTGACCCTGTTATTATTTATCGAATCAATCTTATCTGCCAATTGTTGGAAGTCTCCCTGCTCATATAATTCACCAACAGAATAATCATTAACAGTTTCGGCCAATCCCGGCAAGTCGGGCATTATTACAGCCAGCCCGGCATAAATGTATTCAAACAGTTTGTTTGATGAGGTCAGCATCTGGTTTTCTTCTGCTGCAAGTTCTCCAGCCAGGCCAACATCATATTTTATCAACGATTCCACGATACAGTCAGGATCTGCAGCATCAATCACCGTAACAAGATGAGCAATATTTAGCTTCGCCATAAGTTCATCAAGCTTAGCTTTATTTATCCCATTGATATGGCCCTGCAGGTATAAATGAACAGGTGTTTTACAAACACTCACTGCCTGTAAAAGAATATGTACTCCTCTTACATTTTCAGGCACAATATTTAAGCCATGCCATATTAGCTTTAAAGTACTATCACTATTTTCCCGAAAGGCAATATCTGATTTTAAGGGAAGATTTCTTACCCTGAAATAGGACGGGGCGCTGCCAAAATCTTCTTCCAGTTTTTTTACCATTACAGCTGTTGTACCTAAAACCACCCTGCAAAGTGAAGCATATTTATTTTCTGCTTCAACAACCCATTTATACTGAATATCGTTAAACCCTTTGGATTGGCCTTTAAAATATTCCTGGCAATCATAGATAATGGCGGCGCCTGTTTTTTTTTGCAGTGAACTTGCCAGGGGAAGTGTATCAACAAGATTTATATATATATAATCGAAAGCCTGCTTTTTTAGATCAGAAGGAAATAAAATAAAACTCCTCGATAATCCATATTGAAAAAAAAGCCACTTACCGGTAAATTTTAAAAAAAGATAATTCAGTTTAAAAACAACCGATGAAAACAACCATCTGATCTTTGATCCAAATGTTCTTTTAGAAATATCATTCTCATAAAGAACCCAGTTTCTAATGCCTGTTGTTTTATCATACACCTCTTTACTGGCAAGGCCGGTTATGCTGTTAAATACAACAACCTTATCTCCTTTCTTAATAAAAAAATCTGCCGCTTTTAATAGCCGGGGGTGATAGCATATTTCAGAAGGGGCTAAAATGAGTATACGCATTTACTTACCCGTAAGAATTTTAATGATCGCTTCACTTGTCTTTCCATCTCCAAAAGGATTATTTCCCGAGATCATTGTTTGATAAAGCGATTCATCGTTCAGCAACTCAATTGTAGTGTTTACTATTTCTTCTGTTTCGCAACCAACAATGATCCCAAAGCCCGATTCAACCACTTCAGGCCTTTCGGTAACATTCCGCAATATCAGTACCGGCTTCTTAAAAGATGGGCACTCCTCCTGTATACCACCTGAATCCGTCCAAACCAAATAGCTTTCATTTAACTCTTTAGCCAAAGCCAGGTAATTCAATGGTTTTGTGAGCAAAACATTTTTAACATGCCCGAGTTCGTTGGTTACCATTTCAAAAACATTCGGGTTTGGATGTACCGGCCAGGTAAAAAGTATATCGGGATATTTTTGGCTTACAGTTTTTACGGCTTCACAAATATTTCTGATGCCGTCTCCATGATTTTCCCTTCGGTGTGCAGTAATAAGTATCTTTCTTTTTTGAGTAGAAGATTCCGAATATCCAGGCATACCCTTTAACATTTGCACCATGTCAACAATGGTATTACCAACAGTATAAATTTTTTCAGATGATACCCCTTCTTTTAAAAGATTACCTGATGCATGATGAGTTGGGGCAAAATTATAACTTGCAATTAACGAAATGAGCTTCCTGTTAAATTCTTCCGGGAATGGTTCCATCATATTAAAACTCCGCAGGCCCGCTTCAACGTGTGCCACTTCCAGTTTATTATAAAAGCAGGTAGTAGCAACAGTAGATGCCGTTGAAGTATCACCTTGCACGATCATCAGATCAAATTGGTTTTCCTTTATTACCGATTCAATTGCTGTGGCAACATTTACCAGGATATCAGTTAACGACTGGTTATGCTGCATGATGTCCAGGTTATGATTTGGTATGATACCAAATGACCTTTCGATTTCGGCAACCATTTCCATATGCTGCCCGGTATTTATAATGCATAAACTGATCAGGGGATGTTCACGCATTTTCAAAATAAGGGGCACCAGTTTTATCAATTCAGGCCTTGTTCCATAAACAATAGCTATTCTTTTCAATTCAGTGAATTTTGGATCTTTAATATATTCTTGTCATAGGTGCATTTCAGCGAATACTCAATTCTTTTTTTCTGCATTTCAACACTATTGTAAAACGAAAGCTGGCAGATTGTTTTACTAAAAAGATTGCTAAACTCTTTCTCCCCGGATCTTACGGTCATTGGAAAAAGTTTTTGTTCCTCATAAAAGGATAACCAGGTTGATACAACAACCTTACCTGTGCTTAAATACTCAAGTATTTTATGTGAATTTGCACCGCCATTTATATCCTTTTCAGAACTATTGATATAGATGAACAGGTCTATCTTATCCAGGTCTTCAATTATTTGCGCTGATGTTTTGACCCCGTAAAAGAAAGCGTTTTTACAATTTGTTTTCAGATAGTCAATCGTGTTCAATATTTTATCATCATAAACAGCAAGTAAATTATTGCTGTTGCTGCTATGTGCTCCCCAAAAATGAAAATTGATACCGGGGTTTTCGGTAACGACCTTTTTCAAACCATCTTCATATAGAAAAGGAATTAAAAGATTACCGATATATCCTACGTTAATTGGGGCATTGCTTTTACTGCCTGCAGTTTCTCCTTGCTGCCTAAGTTCATTCAGTTTTTTTACCGCATATTTTTCATATTCTCTGTTGAGCCCATGATTAATAAGCAGGCATTGGGAATTTATTTTTCTGAAAGGTTCCAATATGTCTTCGGCAACCGAAACCACCAGGTCCACATTTTTTGCAGCCCTTATTTGTGAATTATTCTGAACTGCATCTGCAATAAAAAATATCTTGTTTTTTGCGGGGTATTTATACAAAAAACCATGAAGGTTTGGATCAAAACTCCAAACCTGCTCTAATTGTATGTTCTCCTTCTTACAGATTCTTTTTACCAATTTAAAAAGATATTGATCGTAGAACTGTGTAAATTTTAAACGGAGCCTTACATAATCAATCAGCTTATTATTGGGCAGGTAAGAATCAATAACGAACAACGAGTCGTATCCATCAACTTTGTTAACCTGGTAATCTTTTACTTGCTTATCCTGATTTGGGGGATTCATAAAATACACCAGGTTACCCTGTTTCTCTAATTCAATGGCATAATTATGTTTGGATATGTGCATATTGCCCCAGGGGTTGGGCGAAATGATCAGGTAAGTATTAATAAAAGCAGCGTTAAATTTTCAATCCTAATTTTCTGGCCACTTGTACAACCGGCCTGAATATTTTTAATAAAGGGTAGGTTTTATAGATACTTTTCAGGGTAGCGAATTCGGTGTGTTCACGCCTGGGTTGCGTAAGTATCGTTTCAAATTCCTGTTGTGACAGGTTCAGTTTTTTCAGCACAAATGTATAGTCTTCCTGCAATTGTTTATCATCAATGATCGGTTTAGCCAATTCTTCTATTGCGGCTGCTTTGGTTAGCTGTCCGCTGAAGATCAGATTGGACAAGTGCGCTTTTCTTTTATCAATACCAAACTTAACCGGCAATATATAACCCTGGTAAAAACGGGTGAACACACTCTCGTAATGCTTACCGCCATAATCTCGCCATCCCAGTTCCTTTGCAATTATCTCTTTTACGTTCGCTTTATTATAGGGCAGGTAATTCAGCAGGTTAACCGTTTCTATCCCTTTTACACCGGCAAAATATTTACGTTCCTTCAACCCAAATAAAGGATAGGTTTTTAATGAACCGGTTCCGTATTTTTTATGAATGTCTTTTATGTTAGCGCTATCACTTTTATCAAAAACCCAGTGCTTCGGCAATATGCCCTCGGTAACAATATTGTATCCGCTTAGGATACATTTGATATTATTCTCCGCTGCAATTTTATACAGCGTACCGGCAATGGCATGATCGGTCAGGGCTTCAATATCTACAACCGATGCTTTTAAGTAAGCCAGCTGCAGGTCTTTGAATTCGTTCCAGTCAACAACCAGTGTATAAAGATCAAAACCAAGTTTTGCAATGATTTGTTCAATGTTTTTAACAGCCAGTTCACTGTTCCAGCCATTATCAAAATGTACTATCAGGGGCCGAAGTCCCAACTCCTTTGCCTTCAGGCATAAATACGTGCTGTCAACACCACCGCTGATGCCGGTTATGCAATCATATTTTTTTCCTGTGCCTGCATCTTTTATTTGTTGTATAATCTCTGCCAACTTTGCTGCTGCCTCATTCTTTTCAGGAACAAACCATTTTTCTTTTTGCTGATATTCGTAATAATAGCTGCATATCCCTTTTTCGTCAAAGGTTATATCTGGATCAGCAATGGTGTCCATCACACTGATAGTACATTGCTGGTACGGCCTGTTAAAATTCGCAGCTTTATCCTGCTTCAGTTTTTCCTCATTATAATGTTGAATGTTCAGCTGCATCTTACTAAAGCTTACTGAATAATTTTGTTTTGAGTTCGGTTTGCGAAGGATAACTTATCAGCACAGCCTGGTGCGGCCTTTGAAATACAAACATACTTCCGGCTGCCAGTGCTGACGCTCCTTGCCTGATGGCAGGATAAAACCCATCTACTTCATTGGCTCCTCCGCAAATAATTACAGGTATCCTCAACCGGGCGCTTACATTTTCTACCAGGCCCAGGTCGTAGCCGGTATAAGTTCCGTCACGGTCAATAGAATTTAGCATGATCTCGCCTGCCCCGGCTTCCTGCATTTTAATACAAAAGTCTATCGGATCCATTCCCGTATTTTCTGTTCCATTCTTTGTATAAACTTTGTACTTACCGAAAAGATTCTTCTTTACATCAACAGATACTACCACACTTTGGCTGCCAACCATTGCCGCTGCATTAGTAACCAGGCCAGGGTTATGTACTGCTGTATGGTTTAAAATTATTTTTTCTACCCCCAGATAAAAAAGCTGCCTGATCTCTTCTATGGTTGTAATACCGCCACCATAGGCCATCGGTATAAAGGCCTCGCCGGCGATCTCTTTTATTTTCTCAATATCGGGAGGGCGTTTTTCCCTGGTAGCGTCAATATCCAGTATGATGATCTCATCAACCTCTTTTTCATTAAATATTTTTACAGCATTGATAGGATCACCTACATATTTATGGTTTTTGAACCTAACAGATTTTACAAGTCCACCCTTATGTAACAACAAAACCGGTATTACCCTTACTCTCTTCATCAATAATTATCTGCAAAATTTTTAAGCAGCTGCATTCCAAAGCGGTGGCTTTTTTCAGGGTGGAACTGAACACCAAGTATATTTTCCTTTTCTATTCCTGCAGTAAATTCATATCCATAACGGGCTGTGATAAGTATATCTTTTTTATCAGCAGGCAACACATGAAATGAGTGGGCAAAATAAAAACGGGCTTCATGCAATCCTTCCGTCAGCCTTGATGCCTTTTTTTCGGTTACATCGAGCCAGCCCATATTTGGTATTTTATCTCCTTCCTGCATTTTTGCTTTATCAAATGCCACAGTCCTTCCCTTTATCCATCCAAATCCCGGTAAGTTTCCCTCTTCACTTCCTTCCATTAACATTTGCAATCCCACACATATTCCTAATACAGGAATTTTCTCCTGTACGATCTTTTGTTCAATAATATCCCTGAAGCCAGAATCGTTGAACTTTTGCATACAGCTATCAAAAGCTCCCATGCCTGGCAAAATAATTTTCTTTGCTGATACTATTTCGCTTTTATCATTGCAGATACCGGCATCAACGCCAGCCTTCCTGAACATATTTTGAACAGAAGTTAAATTGCCTACACCATAGTCAATAATAGAGATCAGCATTTTTCAAATAGCCCGAGTATCCAGTAATTCTTTTTCTCTTTTGGCCAAACTGTTTTTGGAATTGATTTAATAGCTGATAAGATCCCATTGGGCCTTTTATGTACAGCAATATTACCTGCCTGTGGCTTACTGCCGCTCTCTGCATATCCACACAAGGGGCATATAGGAGAATTCCAGGCTAATAGCTGGTGAGGAAAAAATAATTTTTGATAAAGCCGGTGCCCTTTAAACATACTGTACTCTCCAAGTTTTTGTGAGGATACATTTTTACCACCGTAATCATTTAACAGGTTATTGAAAACCGTTTCTGAAAAACTCCGGAAATGCAGGTCTGAGTTAAATATTGATCTGCAGTTGGGGCATTGTGTATGGGCTTCCTCCAGCTTTTCTTCATAAGGTACACTGATGATAATGTATTTGCCTGAAACCCTTACCAGCTCTTTTAAAGCTTGCTCATAAACATTTACCGGCAGGTGTTCAATAACTTCAAGGCAGGTAACACAATCAAATGAGCCATCCTCAAACGGTAGTTGTGCTATATCGCTTTGAATTTTATTGGTCTTTACATACTTCAATGCGGTTTCACTCCTGTCGGAACCGGTAAGTTTAATTTTTGTACCCTGATCTAAAAGCCAGTTTAAAAATACGCCGTTGCCACAGCCAACATCCAATAAAGTGTTTGTTGTAGCAGGAATAAGGCCTGCTGTGGTTTGTATACGGTTCAGGTTTCTTTCATCCATCAGCTGCCCTTCGCTCCAGAAAGAATCAGCTTCATAATATTGTTTTTCAAAATCACTCATAAATTTCCTTTACTGAATTTATAGGAACGGGCCAGGTAAATTAAATAGATCAATGAATAAGAACAGGCATAAAAGAATATCATCAGGTTTTTATTCTCAAAAAAGTAGTTTGAAATATAAAAGGATGCAGTAGTGATGCCCAGGAAAAGAAGATGCAGCAAAAAATCTTCTTTTAATTTATTGGCCAGTATATATACATAAGAAAGCGGGCTTACAATGAACCTGAAGAAGAACATGATGCCCAGGAATTGTGCAAATACACCTGCAGTGATCCATTGTTGCCCAAACACGAAACCGAATATTGGGGGCGCAAACAACATGATAATTAGAAACGGGATAACAGCGATCATGCTCAGAGCTTTAAAAGTTTTTACAAAGATGTCCCTGCAGTTTCCAAAATGGCTGTAACTGTAACTTGCTTTTTGCTTGAATACATCTACTATGGCTGATGATAAAAACATCTGGGGCAATCCCAACAAGCGTTGTGTGAAGTTATAATATCCTACATAACTGGTGCCGGCAAATTTCTGTAGTAAAAATATGGGTGTTTGGTTGATCAGGTTATTAATAAATTCAGTAGGTGTCCCATAGATCAGTAAGTGCTTATACTTTACAGCAATTTTTTTAAACGATGTTATATTCGGTCTACCGATTCCCGATTCCTGTGAATTCAAAAAAACCAGTAACAATAAAAACACACTTATTAACTGGCCTAAGATCAACCCTACCATCAGGCCTGTTTCATTTTTTATCATTAAACCAATGGCAATTTGTACAATAGCCGTAATAACTGTTTGTATCACGCGGTTAAATGACAGCTGCTTATATTTTTGCTGCCGATTGGCCCATGTTATCAAAACCCCATTGAATCCGTTCAGGAAAATAGAAAGCGGTATAAAAAAATACCAGCCTTTTAATGAGGAATCACTGATTACATCTGAAAAGAAAAAAAGGCATATAAATACGATCAATGCAATAGCACTGGCAGAGGCACTTAAAAAAAGAGAGAACCACAACACCTGCCTGGCCTCGCTGTTTTCTTTAGGCAACATGATCGCCTGCGAATAATGAGAATAAGCAATTACACCGATCAGTCCGCTTATACTCATGTATATGCCCAGGATACCATAATCAGTAGCCGTAAAGATCCTGCTCATGATGGGTGCTGTAAGTATGGGTATTGCAGCACTGATCACCGTTCCTGTCATGAGGGTTGAAATATTCTTTGCCGTTGGTACAGAGATAAATTTACCTAATCCTGATTTCTCAAAAAGTTTTTTAAATAACATTACTTATAACGAATCGCCATCCCATTCGGCTTTTGTATCTGTATTTTTATTGAACATTTTTAAAGTGTTGCCGGTAGTTGTGTACCGGTATGTGCCTTTAATTCAATATTTGCAGCGCATGTGTTGTTACCAGCAGGCTCCGTAAACAACCATACAATTTCCTTTTATACCATTCATAACTGAACTGCTCTTTCAGTTTTTGCGGGTTGGGTTTATATGCAGCAGGATTGCCGAGTATCTTTTTTACTGCATCGTTTATTTCTGTTAAATTATCCGGGTCAATGATGGTGCCCAGTTCGCCATTACAAAGTGCATCTACACTGCCGTCTTTGTTGCCTGCTATCACCGGCAGCCCGTAAAACATGGCTTCAATAAACACGATGCCAAAGCCTTCTTTTTCGCTGGGCATGATGAAGAGGTCGGCCAGTTTGAAATGCATGGCCATTTCTGCATCGGGCACAAAACCGGTAAAGACCACCCTTTGCCGGAGCCCCAGTTTTTCAATAATGGCATCCAGCCTTTTTTTTTCGGCCGGGTCATATTTACCCACCATCATGTAATGAAGGTTAGGGTAAAGCTTTATCAGGTCAGGCAGGGCTTCCAGCACCCGGTCGTAACCCTTGTACTGCTCCGTATCTGCCATACGGCTTACGGTAAGCAGTATTTTATCCCCGGCATCAAGCCCGTATCGCTGCAGTAACTGCGGCGCCCGGCCGGGCAGTAAAGGTTGTTCTAAAAAAGGGTCCAGGCAGTTGTTCATCACCGAAAATTTTGTTTCGGCAAGCCCGTACAATTCCTTCATTTTTTCTTTGGTATAATGGCTTACAGGTAAAATAAGGTCCACCCTGCCAAGCATCCATCTTTTGGGTGCGGTAAAAGGACGCCATACTTCAATGCCGTGTGCTATCAGCGCCAGTTTTATTTTTGGCCTGAAAAGTTTTACCAGCATGGCCGGCAACAGCAGGTTAACATGGCTCAGCAGCACAATATCGCTCCGGCACCCTGTAAAAAAACTGTGTGCCACAAAAGCAAAACGCCTTTGGTGAAAGCCCCTGTATGTTGTTTGCGGAAAATAAGTATTACTGTCGGCCGAGTTGCGGTTTCCGTATAATGAAAATATTTTCACCCCACCACCATACTGCAGTTTCAGTTCGCACAGCGCTTTGCCCACCACCCGGCATACTTTTTCAATGCCGCCAGTGGCAGAAAAAATGCGTAAGGTTAAAAAAAGAACTCTTGGTTTGATCGGTTTAAAGTTATTGGCTAATGGTTATCAGTTATTCGTTCATGTGATATCAGATCTTTTTAAAGAAACAAGGCTGCCTGTCACTACTTAACAATTAACGTTTAACTAATAACGATTAACCATCAATGCTTCACATTCAACAGCAGCAGCGACATGAGTTGAGACCAATGCATATCACCTTTTATAAATTTTTCAAAACTTGCCCGGCTTGAGCTGCCGCTTTTGCTCATCGTATCTTTTACAAATTCGCTTTGCTGCATCCACTCTGTAAACGGAAAAGAAAAGCCCATCTTGGGCCGGTTCCACACAGGCGCCGGCAGTTCTTTTTTAAAACTGTCAATAAGCAGTTGTTTTGGAAAACTGCCGCTGTACTTGATATCTGAGCGGATACCCTGTACCAGGCCCGCCAGTTCGTTATCAAGAAAAGGCACCCTTATTTCTACGCCATGCGCCATACTCATTACGTCGGCATCCCGCAGCAACTGGTTCTGCATATAATAGTTCGATTCTATCCAGCTGGCCTGGTTGCCGGCGCTTAGCGCTGCTATCCTGTCCTGCAGGGGTTCTTCTTCCAATACCTGCCACACTTCTTTTTCAGTTGCATCAAGGTGTTTTGCAATACTGGCCGGAACAAACTGCCCCCGTAAAAAAAGGTAGATCCCCTTGGCGCCACCGAGGCTTAAATAAGAGAGCCGTTTTAATTTTTTACTTCCCGAATACCTGCCGGTTTTTAAGAACGCCGACGGTATTTTTTCCATCCATTTTACTTTGCCAATGCGGCTAAAGGAAGGATAGCCGCCAAACAATTCGTCGCCGCCAACACCGGATAATACTGCTTTTAACCCGCTTTCACGGGCATATTTGCTGATGAACCAGGTATTGATGCCATCACATCCCGGCATATCCATATCATTGATGATACCGGGCAGGTTTTGCTGAAAAACTTTTTCAGTAAGGGTTTCCTGCCAGTTGGGGCAGGCCAGTTTTTCAATAACCAGGTTCTGGTATTTTTTTTCTGAATATTTTTCTTCTTCAAAAATAATAGACAATGTTTTTAAGCCCGAAGGTTGATGCCCGCCGGCCAGCAGGGCAATAATGGAAGAATCGAGCCCGCCGCTTAAAAAAACACCGATAGGTGCATCACTGATCAGGTGCCTCTTTACAGCTGCTGAGAGGGTGTTTTGCACCTGTTCAATGGCCAAATTCCTGTCGGCAGTTACTTCGGCGTATGAACTGATGGCGAAAAGTTCAATATCCCATTGGCCTGTTTTACAATGGCACCTTAAAAAACTTCCCTTGGGCAGCGGCTTTACATGCTGCATTGTGGTAACCGGTTCGGGCAAATGCCCGTAAGCAAGTACAAATACCGGCCAGTTTTTATTTTCCTGCTGCAACCAGGGGATGGAGGCAAAAGCCCGCATTTCCGATGCAAAGCACAGGCCCTGTTGGGTATATGCAA
This sequence comes from Ferruginibacter sp., assembly GCA_016786725.1. Classification (GTDB taxonomy): domain Bacteria; phylum Bacteroidota; class Bacteroidia; order Chitinophagales; family Chitinophagaceae; genus Ferruginibacter. The sequence goes on from JAEUVU010000017.1 coordinate 113,896, forward strand.
AATAAAGTGGCTTGATTCCCCAGCGGTCACGTACCAGATAAATGGTTGCAGTTTCACTGTCCCATAATGCAAAGGCAAACATGCCGTTAAAGCGTTTGAATGCATTGGTACCCCAAGCTGCAAATGCAGCCAGTATCACTTCGGTATCACTGGCCGATTTGAAAGTGCAGCCTGCTTCAGCCAGTTCTTTTTTTATTTCGGTGTAATTGTATAATTCACCATTGTAAGTGATCCGGTACCGCCCGTTGTTATAACTCATGGGCTGGTGGCCGCCGGGGCCCAGGTCTATCAGGGCCAGCCTGCGGTGGCCCAGCACCAGGTTATTGTCTGCATCGGCGTAAATGCCCTCTCCGTCTGGGCCGCCATGTTTTTGTTTATCACACATGGCTTTTACCATTGCCCCAGTTTCAGTAACTGGTAAGGAGGGGGATAATATACCGGCGATTCTACAGATAGGAAATTGTCCACAGGATACTGCGGATGTTTAGCTGATAGTCAGTTCCCATTTTATTTTAGGAACTCACTTACTTTTTGCTGTATAAATTTTTTAACCGATTCCCATGTTTGCCCTTTAAGGCTTACAGGGTCTTCGCTTTCATCTGCATCATCAAAATAAGTGAGGGCCTGTGGTATAGAAATCAATAGATTCTGATCAGGGAACTTGGCCTCATGAAAGCTGATCATATCTTTCAAATGATAATGCTGCATTAGCTCATATACATCCCAAAAATCTTTTTTCTTACCCCTGCCAAGAATCGCATTGAATTTCATTGCAATGATATCGGCATCACTGTACATTCTGATATTCTGCGTTGATTCTATGGATCCTATTAATGGATGAGGATGATGAATAATGTCAACTTTTACATCATTAAGGTAACAAAATACACCCCATTTTAAAGTTTTACTTTCGCTTTGGTATCCATTTTTAAAAGCCCCCTTTAATGCCTGAACAATTTTTTCCTGGTCAAATTTTCCGGTACAGAAAAGATCAATGTCTATAGATTTACGATGCCCATACCGAAGTGATAAAGCTGTTCCGCCTACTAATGAAAATTCATTCAATGCTTCAAGAAGCATCAAACGCTTTAGTATGGAAAAAGTTCCGGGTTCAACTGTTTCAGTATGTAACATCTGAATTCTTTTACGGGTCTTCCAATTACCGCAGCAGCAAGGTGAAGTCTTCTTTCAGGCAAATATTTTGCATTCAATAAAACCTCCGAAACCCTTTCATCTCCATAATACCTCCTGCACTGCCGTATATCGTCCACATCCCCTCTTTCAAAAACCCTTTCAATAACAAAGGCAGCTCTTTTATCATAATCCAATGCTTCAAAATTCACATCCCAGAAGATGCGTTTGTTGAAAACAGGTTTATCTTTTAAATTATCCATGCAATAAAGTTATCTCTAAACCATAAGTGGCGGGGCGTTAAAAAATTCACAGGCAGATACTATTTATAAGTACCCATAGATTACAACACTCAAACCAATTCCAGGTTCTTCTTATCAAAATAAGCACTCAGCTGAATGCCCATACTTTCAATACGTACTTTTGCTTTGCTGCCCTGAAGTTCCAGAACAATCCCCCGGTAGTTCATCAGCACACCCTGCTTTACCTGCACGGTTCTGTTAACCGCCATATTATTTTCTGTTACTTCCACCTCTTCAAACTCATTTAAAAAACGGCGGATGGTATCTATCTCATCTTCCCGTATCCTTGCAGGCTTTCCCAGCCAGTGTACATAATTTACAATACCGTTAGTGGCAAGCAATTCCCATTTTTTATTTTCCTGCACCTGCACAAAAACATAGCCTTTGAATAATGGTTCCAGTATTGTTTTTTTACGGTCGCTCCACTGCCTTACCACTTTATTAAGCGGGCAATAATGTTTAATATCCTTTTCCTGCAGCAGCGATGCTACTTTTTTTTCCCAGCGGGGGCGGGTGTGTACGGCATACCAGTAAACAGTATTATCAGTCATTTGAGCAAGACAAATTAGAGTTGCTGCATTGTTTTTTATTAAATTTCCTTTTGACTTTGCAAAGCTTCGCTGTCCCTCAGTCACAGTAAAACTGCAACGGAAGGATTGAAAAGGTAATAACAGTTTTTATAGCGACCAGCAAGATTCAATGCGGATTGTTCAATATCGAATGTGCAAGCTCTCCAACCTTTAAACTTTATCAACTTTTCAACCTCAACCAACTCTCATGCATCATTCCTAATTCCTAATTCACAATTCCTAATTCCTCTTCACCATCTTCCTCAATTTTCTGAATACCCCCCATCCGTTCCTCCAGCCCGGCTTCGATTCTTCAACGGTATAATAGCCGTAACCATCACCACCACCATAACCGTAACCATAACCGTAGCCATAACTTCCGTAGCCATATCCATAGCCGCCCAGCATGGCTGCGCCCCTTGCTTTAAGCCCGTTGAAAACCAGGGCCATGTTCTTAAATTTACCATGTTTGTAAAGGTCATCAATCATGCGAAGCATCACTTTAGGTGTGTGTGCATGACGAACCACATAAAGCGTGCTGTTGGCATAACCGCTGATAAGCTGGCTGTCAGTAACCGGGCCAATGGGAGCCGAATCTATAATAAGGTAATCGAATTTATCTTTCAGCAGCTCCATCATTTCGCCAAATTTTGCACTTAAAATCAATTCGGTTGGATTGGGCGGGATTGGGCCTGCAGACACCACGTATAAATTAGGATAACTGGTTTCTTTGATAATATCATCAATAGCTGCCTTACCAATCAGAAAACTGGTAATGCCCGGATCACGGTTAATACCCAGGTATTTACTGAGCTTGGGTTTACGCAGGTCCATTTCCATAAGGCCCACTCTTTTGCCCGTAAGTGTAAAACTCATGGCCAGGTTCAGTGCAATAAAACTTTTTCCTTCACCCGAAATGCTTGAGGTTACCAGCAGGGTTTTATTTTCTTCGTTAATACCCATAAAAGCAAGGTTGGTACGCATACTGCGGAACTGCTCTGCAATAATGGTACGCTTGCCTTCACTGATCGCAATAGTACTGGGGGTTTTGGAGTACATAATTTCGGCCAAAACAGGTACACTGGTTTTATCTTCAATTTCTGAACGGAATAATATTTTGCGGTTAAACTGCTCCCTCAATAAAACATAGATTACCGAAACCAGCAGCCCCAGTAAAAAGCCGGTGAGGTAATAATTTTTTGCAACCGGTTTTATAGGGCCATAGGATGATCCTTTTTCCAGCACACGAAGGTCGGGTGTGGTACCGGCAGAAGAGAGTGCTGTTTCTTCTCTTTTTTGTAAAAGAAATGTGTAGATATTGTTTTTAATGGCCTGTTGGCGGCTGATATCCAGCAGGCCTCTTTCTTTACGTGGTATCTGGCTCAGCAGGCCGCTGTTCATAGCAATACCTGAATTAACATTGCTTTTAACGGCATTGAGGTTACTGCGTATGGTACCCAGGTTTTCCCTGATGTCTTTTTTTATCCTGCCGACAGCATCGTTGGCAAGTATAACCGCATCGCTTTTTTCCCCATTAATGCTTTCGGCTTTTACCAACTGAAATTCTGCATCATATAATTTGGTTAAAAGCCCCGCCAGTGTGGGGTCGCTTATCAGCATCTGCGAAGGCACCGTTCCCGGCTTTCCTCCTTTACGGTCCACATAGTTCTGCACATCACGCAGCACATCTAATTGTATCTGTACATCGCTTCCTTTCCTGTCAAGTTCACTAACATTACTGAGATACAGGCTTGCCTGGCTGCCCAGGTCATAAACAGCTTCCTGGGTTTTATACCGTTGTATATTTTTTTCAACAGAATCCAGCTGGCCTGTTACAAGATTAAGCCTGTCTTCTATAAAAGCAAGTGTTTTGGCTGCGATCTGGTTTTTATCTTCAATGGCATCATCGTTATATACTTCAAAAAGCCGGTTCAGAAAATCAACCCCTTTTTCCGGCACAGGTGTTTCCAGCTTTACATCAATTACAGTAGATGAATTGGAAGTGGCGCTGGCCTTGAGATTGCCGGCGAAACCGCCTGCCGCACTTTCAACACTGTTGAAAATAACGTAATAGTTTTTACCGGTAAGTGTTTGGTTATACTCGGGGTTAGGCACAATAAAATAAGCCGTTCCCCTTATGTTTACCGTATCATTAAAAGCGATGGTTTGCTTGTTGATGCTTACCTGCTTTTTTTTCCAGTCAACTGAAAAGAAATATTTACCTCCGGATTTTATATTCTTTTTGTCAACAGCCCTGAACCAAACAGGCGAATTGCCTTTATACAATTCCTCTGTACGCACTTTGCCTTTGTTATGCACTTCGTTGTACAGATCAAGGTTTCTTACTACTTCTTCCAGTATCACAGAAGAGCGGAGTACTATGATCTCATTCTCCACAATTTTTTTTTCGCTGAAAATGTTGAGGGCATCCAGCACTTTGCTGTCGCCGCCGTTTTTCTGGGGATCTTTTAATAACACTTTGGCATTGGCCACATAAATACGGGTTTGCACCCTGAGATAAAACCAGGATAAGGCCAGGCCGATGCTGATAGTAACCACAAATAAGGGCCAGAAAGGAAGGTAGCGCTGCATGATCTGCAGCACCAGGTTGGTATCGGGACGTTCTTTAAAAAACTGTTGTTCACTCATGTATTTTCATTCGGTTACCTTATTAATAATTCCTTCCTTAACCTTAAGCTTAAGCTCAACCTTAACCTCTTCTTCCTTACTTCAGCAAACTGTTAAGAATGATGATTGCCAGCGACAAACCCGACATGGCCAACGAAATATTCTGTGCTGTACGGTTTCTTTTTTCTTCAGTAATACGTTTATCATTAGGCTCCACATATACCACATCATCCGGTTTCAGGTAATACCATTCTGAATTAAATACCGAATGGTCTTCCAGGTTCAGCCGTTTAAACTGTTTTCCTGTTTCAGTTTCCCGGATGATCAGGATATTATCTCTTTTACCTGCGAGGTTTACATCACCGCTTGCTCCCAGCGCTTCCAGTATAGAAAACTGTTCTTCCGGCATGGGTATCACCTGCGGTTTTATCACTTCGCCCATTACCGTAACCCGCCTGTTGAGAAAACGAACGCTTACTACAGGGTCTCTCAGGTAGGGTTTAATATCTGTTTCAATTTTATTTTTCAGTTCCCTTCTTGTCATACCTTCTGCATGTATATTACCCAGCCTGTGCAGTTGAATATTACCGTTCATATCTACCAGGTAGCCACTGGGTGTACCGCCTGCAACTACCGTTCCCAATATGGGTACTGCGGCATTATATACTTTATCTTCATCAGGGTTTAAACTGCTGATATTAATCGCCAGCTGATCGTTCTTACGAATCACCGATTCTGTTAAACGGTTAACCGTTGTATTAATGGAAGTATCCCTGGGCAGTGTTTTAAAATAATAGGCGTTTTTAGGGGTAGTGCAGGAACTGAAAAACAATCCGCCAATACAGCAGATCAACAACAGTAAGATCAGATTTTCATATGAGAACCGGTCTTTAAGAGGAATTGTCAGGTTCATGGAATTTTTGGGAATTAGTAATTTTCTGAAACCAGTGCAAAAATATCAAAACTAAATCAAACTATAAGATATATATACACAATTGCGTGCCGGGATAGTAAAAAGGGGTTTCCGTGTATATACATACCTGGTTGTGCTGCCCCTTAAGGTCTCCCCAGAAAAACGGCCATCCAAAAATGGATGGCCGTTTTATTTCAAGCGAATTACTACAACAAAAATCAGTTTTTAATAATCCTGGTGCTGATAAGTTCATTTTCGCCCTTCAGCAAAATTTCATACAACCCTTTGGCAAGTTTACCGGGCGATACGGGTATAACTGCCACGCCGCCGCCATGCTGAAGCTGTGTGCTATAAACGGTTTGCCCCAGGCTGTTGATGATGGTAAGCCCGTAACTTCCTTTTTCAACATCTGTAAGCTGCAGGCTGAAACTATTACCTGTAACCGGGTTGGGATGCACGGCCATACCCGGTGTTGATTTGCCGAAATCAACTTTTACAACAGCAGTGTATTTGGTCAGCCCCGCATTATCAATAGCTTTAATGCGGTAAAAATTACTGCCTGTTTGTGGATTATCATCATTCCAGCTGTAATTTACCTGGCTGCTGCTGTTGCCAAGAGCCGGTGTTGTATGGATCCGTGTAAATGCAGTTCCGTCAAATGATCTTTCCAGTTCATAGCGGTTCATATCTTTTTCTGTTTTGGCGCTCCAGTCTACCTGCACATGATTGCCGCCCTGCGCCGCAGACATATATTTAGCCTGCGCCTTAATACTTAATGCATCAATAGCCAATGTAAAGGACGGACCAAATACCACCATAAAACGGTCGCTGGCTGAAGAAGCAGGATCAGCAGTTACTGTAAAGCTCACCGTAACCGTATCCACCACGCTCAGCAGGGTACGGGTATTCAGGTATTTATCTATCAGTTCTGCTTTTAAGCCGATATGTGTAAATGCCTCCGGTACAAATTCAAACTCGTAAGCCTGTTGTTTCATATTATTCATAAACAGGGGTATCGTATCACGTGTAGTGATCACCGGACGGCTTTCAATAGCCAGGTGTTTGTTTTCACGGTCCACTGCAATATTTTCATCCCAGTTATTGATCTCTTTGGCATCCTCATCAGTTACGGCTTTACTGTATGCATTGTCGTACAACACAGTGATGCCATCACTCTGGCGGCGGTAGCCGCTGTCTTCAATAAAGTATAATCCTGCTTTAAAAGATTCTGAAGGTGGACCGGCTACAATGAATACGGTATTATTATTTCCGGCAGATTTTTGGTTTTCAGCAATGGTTACGGTTGGTACACCCCCGCTTGACTCAACAAAGAATGCCTGGCCCGGCTGTATGAATTTATTGGCAGAACCCGCACTTGGCACGCCTGATGTATTTACAGTTACAAAGCCGCCTCTTGTACCGATGTTGGGATCCCAGATGGTATAGAAATTGGTCACGTTGGTACAGGCTGCCCTCAGCAGGCTCCAGTCAATAGGTGATGGATAAGGATTGGTAATCAGGTTAAGCGCCCCGCCACCCACAAAGGCATTGGCAAAGCTGGTTTGCGCCCCTGTTACCAGGCTGCCCGTTGCCCTCAGCGTGGTATGGGTTGTAGGCATATTGGTTCCAAGCGGCACATACATACTCACACTCCTGTCGCCCCGTATATATGCAAAATAACCTTTCAGGGCATTCAGCGTTGCTGTGGTATTGGTAATGGCAGTATAAGTTGGCGTTACCCCATTATTGGCGCTGTATAACGAAGCTGCATTGGTTTGTGTAACATCAAATCCGTTGGTATTACCACCCGTTCCTGTTATCTGTATGCCGTAGCCGGGTACAGGGTTAACATTGGTGCCTATTATGGTATTCATGCCCCCTTCCATCCAGTTAGTTCTGATAGAACCGGTACTGTTTACTACCGGCGCCAGTAACCTGTAAGCCCTGCCGTAGTTTGCAGCACCATCTCCGGTACCGGGAGATCGTAATTTGATATAGCGCTCAACTGTTACATTGGTAGCGCCCGTAAGGGTACTGTTGGTAAGGTCAGCAATACGGGCTGTGCCCGCCGAATTGGATTTTAAAGTAAGATTCATCGCATTCAGGTTCAGTGATGCGCTGTTTAACGTAATGGTGCCATACACATCCATAGCATTGCCCAGTTTGGCGCTGGCTGCCAGGCCAAGGGTAAAATTGTTAAGTGAACGGGTGGCCGCTGAAGTCTGGTCCATATTAATGGTGCCCAGGGGGCCGTTTGCAATAATATTTGAAGTGGCCGAACCGGTAATAACTCCGGTACCGGAAATGGCATCGTTGATGGTGAGGGTATTGCCGGCGCCAATGGTTAATTTGGTTCCTGCATTTAAAAACAGCTTTCCTACGGTGGTGCTGCCGGGCAAAACAGGGTTATTGCTGCCGCTGGTGGCAATCGTAACCTGTGCTCCAGATGGCGGAACCACCCCGGCCATCCAGTTACTTGCTGTGTTCCAGGCGGTGCTGGTGGTTCCCGTCCAGATATATCCTTTAAAAGTGGAGATATTGCGGGTACCCCCTGTACTTAATGTACGGGCACTATCGTCGTAAATAAGTGCAGTGGGTGTAAATGATAATTCGTAATTCAGCGCTCCGCCCTCAAACGGCACACTCAGGCCATTGCCTGCATAAGAAAGGCTGCCGCCGCCCCAGTCGTAAAACACAATGGTTGTATCTTTTCCCACTGCAGTGGCACGTACCACCACGGGGCCCTGGAAATAATTAGTATTGGCGGCATTGGTTTTGGTTTGCACGCCAACCCGCAAAACCAGCCTGTTGGCTGCTGGAGAACTCCAGTAAACGGTATCTACATTATTACCCAATCCGCCATTGCCCGGTGCGGCCGTTCCGCCCGATCCACCCACATAGGCGTTAAAGAAACCTGAAATATCTGTTTTTAATACGGCATTGAAATGATTTTTCAGCGAATCGGTAGTGGCCGATTTACCTGTCAGCGCTGTCTGGTAATTGGTCATGGCCTCAAAGAATTTAGCATCGCCAGCCAGGGTACGCAGCATAGAAACAATCATACCTCCTCTTTCATATACCGTGCTTCCATAATTAGAAAGCCAAATCAGGTCAGAATTTCCGATATTGGCATTGGGTATCCAGGCGCTTTGCGAATTAAGGCCCAGTGCATTGTTTTTTAAGTTGGTACGAAGTGTTTGGGCTGAAGCCGCTGTGTAGCCAAGCGCCGGTACCGAGGAAGCAGCCAGGTATTCTGAATACCTTGCCGGCCCTTCTGCCAGCCACAGATCGTTCCAGGTGGCAAAAGTTACATTATCGCCAAACCACTGGTGCATCAGTTCGTGATTAAGCGTTCCCAGGCTGGCCATCGAACCCGAAGCCATGCCGGAAAAGGTCTGGTGTTCCATCCCCCCGGCCCCTAAAAGCCCGTCGTAAAATCCATGCTTTTCATTTTTAAAAGGATAATGCCCGAATCTTCGGCTGAAAGAGTCCAGCACTATATTCACCTTATCCATAGCAGTAATTTTTGCAGCATGGTTGGTGGTGTTTTTGAGTATATAATAAGCAGTAGGCACCGGTACGCCGTTGGAATAGGCAGTACGGTAATACCTGGTAAACTTACCTACAGACAGGGTTACCAGGTAGGAAGCTATCGGATAACGTGTTTTAAATTTAAACGTGCGGTTATTGCCGGTAATGGTAGAATCATACAGCACCCCGTTGGATGCCACCCAAAAAGTATCTGCATTGGCATTTACAATCCAGGGTACGGTTACGTTAATATCCAGCGAATCTATCTTATCCTGCATATCGGCCTTGCAGGGCCACCAGTCCCGGTCTTCATAAGATTCAGAAAGCGAAGTGGTATATTGGTTGGGAGATGTACCTGCACGCTGGTATCCCTGGGCTGCGCCGGAAACTGCGGGCGGAATGCCTGAATAAGCCACAGTAACGGAATCTACAGTACCGCTTGCTGCAATCGTAGCACCCAGTGGTATGGTGAGGATATTGCCCGACAGGGTTCTCCCCGCAATGGTATTTCCATGATAGGTTACAATAAGTGACCCGTTATTAAAAGACCCACTGTTAAGATCGAAAGTAATGGTAGATACATTGGGGGTAATAGTCTTAAACCGGATGAGTACATTCCCGGTTATTGTATTGGAACCTGCCCTGGGATCTACGGTCCAGTTAATGCGCTGGTAAATCACATCCAGGTTGGCACCGGTGCCGCTGTTGCCGGTAGAATTGTTCACATCCGGATTGCTATTTAAACCGCTGACCTGGTTTTTATAAACAAAACTGCCCCTCATAGGCGAAAGTCCGTGCCGGTAAGGCTGATCTTCCTGGGCGCTTAAACGGATAGAAATTAATAAAACTAACACAGTTGTAATGAGTAATGCTCTTCTCATTTGTTTTGATTTTTCGATTGAATACTGGATATCTGCACTAAACACAGAAATTTCATTGCATAAGACGTTGAAACTGTGATTTTAGTATATTTTCTACAACAAAAATCATAGGTTTTCGACGAAAAATGACCCTTACCGTAATTAAACAGGAAAACGGGCGTACTTATACCATGTGGGTATGGGTTTATTACGCTGATAGCGGTGGGCCCTTAATTTAACAATAAGCGCCTTAAAGATTATACTCTTTCTTCATCCAGACGGCATTTCTGATTGATGCTTCAATCATATATACCACCAAACTCCTGAGACTTTTTTACCTGCTGTACTGAACTTACAGGATGACCAGGGCTTTTTGCAGTTTTTTGTTATCTGGCATTAATATTTCCAATGTATATCTTCCTCCGGAAACTGCCCGGTTCACCGGTAAGTTAAATACACTGTTACCTCCCGGATGATAAACCTCCCTGGCTTGTACCAGCCGGCCATTACCATCCACCAATCGCAGGTGATAATTACCTTTTTCAACACTGTTAAACTTAAGCCCGATAATATGGTTTGTAACCGGGTTGGGGTAAATAGTGATGCTCTTATCTGTGCCGGTCGGTGCCGGTACTGCCTCTACAGCATTAAACAGCACTTTAAACCGGTTTGCTGCGGCAGAAGCGGGGTTGGCGGTAACTTTAAACTTTACAACAGAGGGGCCGGTTAAACTCAATGGTGTACGGCTGCCTGTAAAATTGTCAATCAGCTCTGCTTTCATACCCGGGTTGGTAAATACGGATGGCGTAAATTCAAATTCATACTCCTGTTGTTTCATATTATTCATAAACAGCAGCAGGCTGTCGGTTTTAAAGATTACCGGCCTGCTTTCAATTGCCAGATGTTTACCCGCTTTAACAATGGCTATGTTCTCATCCCAGTTGTTTATTTCACTGGCATCATTTTCATCAATACCTGGGCTGTAACTGTTGTTAAATAAGGCGATGGCCCCATCGGCTATCCTGCGGTATCCGTTTGGTTCGGTAAAATATAATTCTGTTCTGAAAGACTCCACAGGCGGCGGAGGTACTATAAATACTTCATTATTATTTCCTGCCGATTTATGGCCTTCCTGTATGCTCACTGTTGGCACACCTCCGGTTGACTGTACAAAAAACGCCTGCCCGGATTGTATAAACCTTGTTCCCTGCCCCGAACTTGCCACCCCGGCCGTATTTACTGTTACAAAGCCCCCGCGGGTGCCAAAATTAGGATCCCAGAAGGTATAGGCAGTTGCCACATTGGTACAGGCCGGTTGAACCAATGCCCAGTCAATGGGCGAGGGATATGGATTGGTAACCAGGTTAAGCGCCCCTGCGCCGCCAATGAACGGATTGGTAAAACTGGTAAGCGTTCCGGTTAACAAAGTACCCGTAGTTCTCAAAGTGGTACTGCTGGTTGGCATACCAACAGCCAGCGGTATCTGCATATCCATACTGCGGTCGCCACGTAAATAAAGGAAATAACCCGTAAGTGCATTTAAAGTGCTGCCGGTGTTGCCAATGGCGGTATAGGTGGGTGTAACGGCATTGGTTACACTGTAAAAAGACGACTGGTTTGTTTGTGTTTTATCAAAACCATTGGCATTGCCGCCTGCCCCTGTAATCTGGGTGCCAAATAAGGGTACCGGGTTAACATTGGTGCCAATGGCGGTGTTCATACCACCTTCCATCCAGTTGGCATTAATGGAGCCAGTGGTATTTACCGTGGGTGCCAGCAAACGATAAGCCCTGCCTGAACCACCCAAACGTAATTTAATCCATCTTTCCACCGTTACATTGGTAGCGCCGGTTAGGGTGCTGCCTGTAAGATTACCAATACGGGCTGTGTTGTTGGTGTTCGATTTAAGTGTAAGGTTTTGTGCATTGAGGTTTAAAGTGGCAGTTGTAAGTGTTATGGTGCCAAATACATCCAGCGCATTGCCCAGTGTGGCGCTGCTTCCGCTGTTAAGTGTTAAATTATTAAGCGAACGTGTTGCTGCGGAGGTTTGCGTAAAATTTAAGGTACCGGCGGCCCCGCCGATAACCAGGCTGGAAGTTGATACCCCACCCGATGCTGTTCCACTGAATGTACCGCTGCCTGTAACTGCCCCGTTTAAGGTAAGGGTATTTGAACCTATTGAAAGGATGCCCGATGTTAATGCAGTTGACCCATTAACCGCCGCGCTGCTGCCCAGGGAAACAATATTGTTAAGCGCCCCGCCGGTATTGGCTATTACCAGGTTGTTGATATTTGCAGGCAAGCCATTGCCTGCAGACTGGCTGAAGGCGCCATTGTAGGTATAATTGCCGGTGGTTGAAAAGCTCCTGGTGGTTGTTTGAATATTTCCTGTGGCACCCGAAGCCGTTATTCCGTCAGTTGAACCAATACCTAATGTGCTTGCTGCGGCGGAAACAAAACTACCTGTGCCGCTTATGGTGTTGGTGCCGCAGTTAAGGGTGCCATTTACCGTAAAGGTTTTGCCTGTATTGACCACATGATTTCCATCCAGCGTTACAACATGGCCGGTTTGAACCTGGGCATTGTTATTAGCCGAAGGGATACTCCTGGCATCCATATATACCGATCCATAGGTATTGAATTCCCAGTTGGCCGCATCACTGTAACTGCCGGTGGCCTTTGTTCTGAAATCTGCCGTACGCTTATCATTGATGGTATTGGTCCACAGGCCACGCCCATGTGTAGCCGCTGCAAGGGTGCCATCCGAACTGCGGTATTCAAGCATATCAGTCCTTACAGTCGGGAACCCGGTATTGGCCACCCAAACCGTACTTGTACCATTGATCAGGTCAGTTTCCCAGATACCCGTTTCAGTGGCCAATATGGCCCGGGTATTATCCCCCGGATAAAACATACACCAGCGTACAGGCATATCAGGCAGGTTTACACCGTTATTGTCGAGTGATGTCCAGCTGGCGCCCCCGTTACTGCTTACCCAAACGCTGGCTACACCATAGTTGGAAAAGCAGGCGATCAGGTTGTTGTCATCTGTACCGGTATTAACACAGGACAGATAGGCACCTGCCGGCATGGAAGCGCCGGTAATATTGGTAGCCGTTGGTGATGCACTTTCGGCGCTGGTTACTCTTACCACCCTGCCCCCGGCGGTACCAAAATAAACCTGGTTGGCCGTATAAGGAGATACATGAACAGCAGATACCAGGGCCGAATTAAAAGCCGGTACTGTTACTGCGCTGGCTGTTACTCCTGTTTGAGGATCGTCCCAGCGGAAATACTGGCCAGCCGACCAGCAGCCATAAATACGGTTACCGGTATTATCATAATCCCAGGGATTAATAAACTGCCCTGCTGAACCCGACCAGTTTACCGTACTCCAGGTGGCGCCCCCATTGGTACTTCTGCGGTAAATGTTAAACACGTAAGCCGCAAACTGGTACTGTGATTGATCCTGGTCAATAGCGGTATAAGCACCGTCGCCGCCTATGAATTCTTCGGTACTGCTTAAACCCGCATTGGTAAATTTATGATTACCATTATCCTGTGTACCCCCAATAAAATAATTGGTAGTACTTGGATGTATGGCGCATGAATAAAACTGTTTGATACGCAGCCCTACATTCCGGTCACGGATGGTAGCACCTTTATCCGAAGAATAAAAGATACCTCCATCCGAAGCAAAGATCAGTTTGTTGCCATTGTCGAACCAAACTACTTTATGTACATCGGCATGTACATACTGGTTAACGGGTGTGGTTCCAACCCAGGTAGATATCTGGCTCCAGCTGGCGCCTCCATTGGTTGTTTTCCAGGTATCAAGAGCGCCTACAATACATCCATTTGTGGGGTCAGAAGGATCTATACCAACAGCCAGATTATACCATGCCTGCCCGCTGGCCCAGCCGGCTGTGGGCTGGCTGCCGGTAGCCGCCCAGTTTGCACCGCCATCGGTAGATTTATATATAGTGGCTACCTCGGCAGAAGTGTTGCTTGGTAAAGCATATAGTATGTTTCCATTACAACCCAGTTCTACCCTGCAGTTTGCCCCGCTTGGATAAGGGAAGCCGGTTGCAGGTGCTGTCCATGTTGCCGATGTTACAGTAGAAGGCGAACTGGCATACCTGTACATCCCAATTGTTGAAGTGCCTAAACCGGTAGTAATGTGCAACCTGCCTGTTGAACTGAGTTCCATATCTGCGATCCTGGAACTGGACCCACTGGGTGTAATATTTGTCCAGGTTGTTCCGCCATCAGTTGACCGCTGAATACCGGTAGCGCCAAAAGCGCCGGCCTGTGCGGTGCCTACATACACATTACCGGCTGCATCTACCAATACCCGGTTGGCTGTCCACCCGGCGGTAGAAGGTAATTGAGCCCATGTTACTCCATTATTGGTACTCTTAAAAACACCGCTTCCTGCAACAGCATCTATATTAAAATACCCCTCCCCTGTGCAGAAATACATTATATTAGGGTTACCGGGTTGCTGTGCAATATCTGCAATGGCCAGGTTTATCATGTAGTCGTTCACGGGAGTCCACACCGGAGAACTCACCGTAACATCGGTTGTTTTCCACAAACCTCCTGCTACTCCGCCTATCCAAACCGTTTTATTGGTTGCATCCGCTGCATCTACCAGCACGGCCCTTACCCGGCCTGATGGAATGCCGCTGTTGGCACGGGTATTACCATTAGACGGGCCCGCAAAATCGCTGTTCGGGCCTCTTTCAACCCATCCACTACCAAAGGAAGATGCCGGTGATGATCCGAAATTTCCGGCGCTTTTCGAAAGCCTGGTTTGTTCTACAGCCTGCCAGTATTTACCCGCAGGTATGCTTCCGGTAGCCGGATCTTTGATACGGTCAAATTCAAATTGTGCCCGGGCGCCCGGGCCATCATACATGTCTTTCTTACCCTCTTGATTTGGGATAAGCACAGTTTTTTTCTGCATACATCCCTGCACAAAGAAGGATATAATCAATACAATAAAAGCTGTGTAAAAGCAATGTTGAAGAGTGGAGGCTTTCATAATAAGTGGAGATTTTGAGTACCCGAATATATTATAAAAAAGCAGTTTTGTAAAAAAAAATATCAAATACGCCCTTTTCACAAATCTATTTGTTGAAAATTTCATGGTATGTACAGTAAACCATGGCCGCTTATTGACAGAAAAAAAGGAACAACCTTTTACAGTTGTTCCTTTAAAACAGAAATTAAATCAGCAAGCGATACCGCCTAAAAAATACGGAAACGCTTCATCTCTTAGTTATTTATTATCCTATTTCACTTCAGGCTCATTCCCTTTCTTCTTCCCGTCCCGGTATTTCTTCACCCCATAAGCTGCACCCGCTGCCAGCAGTAAACTTAATCCACCGTCAATAGGTGTATCTTCAGGATCAATTGGCCCCTGCGCCCTGGTTATCATTGGAACTGCAATGCACAACAGCACCAGCAGCATAAAATAAACATTTCCTTTTTTCATGTTAATCGTTTTCTTTTCGGTTTTACAGTATTAGTTTTTAATGATTTGTTTTGTTGTTTTAAATCCTCCGGCTCCGCTCAGTTGCAGCTGGTAAGCTCCCTGGGCAATATCCCCGTTCAGGGTAATTGTACGGGTTGCCTGGCTTCCATCATGCTGCAGTTGCTGGGTATGTACCAGCCTTCCTTCGTTGCTGTACAGGCTTAATACATAAGTACCTTTTACCAGGTTGTACATGTCAATTTTAAAAGTCCTTCCCTGTACCGGGTTTGGATAAACCACAACAGCCGGTTCGCCTTTACCAAACAACACCCTCACCATCTCACTGTACCGGACATTTCCTGCTTTATCAATACCCCTGATGCGGTAGAAACTGGTACCCATATGTGGATTGGTATCAAACCAGTTATAATCAACCGGTGCATTGCTGTTACCGATAGCCGCTGTTGTGTTCACTTTCGCAAAGTTAGTACCATAAGTTGATTTTTCAACCTCATATCTTACCATATCCGTTTCCGTTTTAGATGACCAGTCAACCTGCACACCGTCGTTCTTTTGGTTTGCTTTAATGGTAATTACATCTACACCTGTTGGATTACCGAACTCACCAAATACAACTTTGAAACGGTCAGTAGCTTTGGAAGCAGCATCAGCAGTAATGGTGAAGGCAACAACAGTTGGCGATGTAACGCTCAGCAGGGTTCTTGTACCCAGGTAATTGTCCACCAGTTCGGCTTTGAGGTTTGTATTTGTAAACACCAGCGGTGTAAACTCAAACTCATATGCTTGCTGCTTCATATTGTTCATAAAGATGGGCAGGTCATCGCTCTTACCAATCACCGGCCTTGCTTCAATAGCCAGGTGTTTACCATCGCGGCTGATGGCGATGTTCTCATCCCAGTTGTTGATCTCTTTGGCATCTTTGGCATCTACTGCTTTACTGTAATTATTATCATACAGGGCAATAGCACCATCCGCAATGCGGCGGTAGCCGTTAGGTTCTGTAAAATACAATTCAGTTCTGAACGACTCTACCGGTGGCGGTGGCACTAAGAATACATCGTTATTATTACCGGCCACTTTATGCCCTTCCTGTATGCTTACCGTTGGTACGCTTCCATCTGACTCTACAAAGAATGCCTGGCCGCTCTGGATGATCTGTGTAGCAGATGTGGCAGGTGTTGACACACCGCCTGTTGTTACCGTAGCAAAACCGCCCCTTGTTCCGATGTTCGCATCCCAGTAGGTATAAGAACCGGTGATACCGGTAGCTGCCGGTTGCACCAGGCTCCAGTCTATCGGCGATGGATACGGATTGGTAACTAAGTTGAGTGCACCGCCGCCGGTATAGGCATTGTTAAAAGTTGTTTGTGTACCCTGCAATACCGTGCCGGTTGCACGCAGTGTGGTAGCGCTGGTTGGCATGTTAGGCCCTAATGGTATCTGCATATCCATGCTCCTGTCTCCACGCACATACATGAAATAACCGGTTTTAGCATCCATGGCATTACCAGTACTTGCGATAGCCGTATAGGTGGGTGTAACACCATTGGCAGTAGAATAGGCAGACGACTGGTTGGTTTGGGTTTTATCAAAACCATTGGCATTACCACCGCTGCCGGTTATTTGTATGCCATAACCTGGTACAGGATTATCATTGGTGCCAATAGCTGAGTTCAGGCCATTTTCCATCCAGTTCAATCTCATGCTGCCCGTTGTATTAACTGTAGGCGTTAATAAACGGTAAGCCCTGCCATCACCACCTGCACGCAGTTTGATATAACGCTCCATGGTTACATTGGTAGCGCCGGTTAATGTACTTCCCGTAAGATCAGCAATACGGGCTGTGTTGGTGGCATTTGATTTTAAGGTTACAGCCTGTGCGTTCATATTGAGACTTCCGCCTGCAGTAAAGCCCACAGTACCATAAATATCCAGCGCTGTACCCAAAGTTGCGCTGGCTGTTGCCCCCAGGTTCAGATTATTAATTGAGCGGCTGCCGCTGGTAAAGCTTACAGTACCGGCTGCGCCGCCTAATGTTAAATTAGAAGTTGATGAACCGGATAAGGTACCATTACCGGTAATGGCGCCGTTAACCGTAAAGGTTTGCCCGTTTAAGGAAACGGTGGCACCTGTACCTTTAAATGTAAGATCCCCAACATTTGTATTATTTGCGATAACAGGCATATTAGGTACCCCAAACGGAATGGTAATATTTGCACCAGAAGAAGGCACAGTTGCATCATCCCAGTTGCCGGTTGTAACGCCGTCCCAAACAGTTGAAACTGTACCAGCCCATAAGTTAGGTACGTAGATTTCGTCTGCACCTATGGTTGGTAAACCCAGGTTCCTGTTGTTTCCATCAATATCAGTTGTGATGCCTGCAATAGGAGTTCCTGCTTTTAAAGCACCATTGCCGGCTGTAAGATGCAGGTCGGTTGCAGAAGTAAATAATGGTACAACATTTATTGAATTAACGTCGCTGCCGGTTGCTGTACGCCATGCAGCGATAGTAGCTGCATTGGTTCCGCTGATCTTTCCAATCAGCTTATTTCCTGAACCGGAAGGGTTAACGGAATAGTTGTTGTAGTCGCTGGCAGCTAACTGTGAATTGGAAGTAACAGCATATACACCTACCGCACCATACCCGGTTGCACCTGATAAACCAAGATTATTGACAATGATATTGTCCCTGATATTCGCAACACTACCACTGCCCAGGTAAATACCCATTGACATAGCATCAGTTTGGTTAAGTGTATTACCGGAAAGATTAATACTGTTGTGGTAAATACTCACTCCGGTTTGTGTACCGGATAAAACAATACCGATGGTATTATCCAGTACTGATACGCCTGAATATGACCAGCCATCTCCGGATAAACCGGAAATCATGTTATTGGATACCACTATGCCGGCCGAAGAAAGCCCTGATGTAACAACAATACCATGTGTGCCATAACCACTTGTACCCAGGTAATTGAGATCCGAAATAGTATTGTTTCTGATAACACAGTTCTTAGAGCCGCTGGCTATCCAGATGCCCCTGTCGTCTTCATCATCATTGCCATCAAAATTACCGATGATATTATTTTGAACAGTGCCCCCATCCACACCCTCAACATAAATGCCTATATAGCTGTTGGCATTGGCACCCGAAGCAGCCAGATCGTTGGTAGTTATGTTTACGCCGGTTCCGTTGCCTGTTGCTGCAACGCCCCTGCAGTAAAGGCCGATAAAGCCTTTTTGAATACTGTTATTCTGAATTACAATATCATTAAAATAACCTGCATTGCCAATAGTGGTTCCATCGCCTACCAGCATGGTTGATGAAACAATATCACCGTTTATGAGGTTACAGTTTTTCACTGTTACATTGGTAATCGGAGTTACACCTGTAGAACCTACAAGTACAACATTAGGGCCTGTAACGCTGCCATTGGTAAAGCTAAGGTCCCTGCTGTTGCTGCCATTGTTTGATCCATCAATGGTAACATATTTACCCAGTATTTTAAGCACAGCGCCACTTGCTACCGTTGCACTAACCGAAGCAGTTACGCCTGTGGCAGGGCGGATGGTGAGCGTGTTGGTGGCGCTGGCTGCTGCATTAACCGCAATGGTCATAGATCCGGCTTCAGTATAAGAAGCATCCTGTAATTCAAACACTACTGCTCCGCAAAGTGACCTGGTATTGTAATCCGCAATAGCTGCTGTAAGGGTTGTATAGTTACCGGCAGTACCCACTGTATAGGTTCCCGACATACCGGTTTGTAAAGTTGGATTTGTATAACTGTCGTTGCCGGGTACACCATCTGCACCTCCGTTGGGATTGCTGGTGAAGGCCGTAATGCTGTAAACCGTTCCGGCAGCAAAGGTAAAGTTGCCCAGCGGGAATGTTTGGGAAGCGCCCGGTGCAATGCTGATAGCTCCGGGGTTAACCTGTGGCTGTGATCCGCCTGGCGTTACTGACCAGTCAATCAGCACACTGGTGATCGTAGTTGTGCCATAGTTTTTAACTGTTGCAGAAACCAGGTTTGAACCAGCACAGAAAGGATTAGGCATAACTATGGCAGTTACACCGGCATCTGTTACAACAGGTTGTGTAAATTCATCAGCGCCTATATCCGGTGTCACTGCATCTCTGGTATCGCAGTCTATATCGTCTGTAACAGATATCGGTGTTGCGGCTGCATCAAGCCCTGGATTGCTGGTAATATTTAAATGAAGGTCAGTTGCTGATATAAATACTGCATCCAGGTTCTTGGAATTGGCATCTTTGCCTGTAGCAGTTTGCCAAAGAGCTAAAGTTGTTCTGTCAGTTCCTGAATTTAATGCAGCGGTAACAGCAAAATTTGCATTTGCACCCGAAGTAAAGAAATCATTGTAATTAGAAGTAAGATTTACAAAAGTTGAATACCCTAAACCAATTGCATATGATTTACCAGTTGAAGCAGTTGTTTGTTTATTTATAAGCAGGTTATTTCTGATATCAATAACAGGGTCGGTCCCCATTACAGCAAGGGCTAAACTCGAACCCGTTGTACCTGATCCCCTGTCACCAGTCATTGAAACTGTATTATAATAAACCTGGGTTGCCCCAACTCCGCAAATTGTAAAAATACCTGCGGTAAGGTCGCCTGGTGTAGAATTACCTATAACACCATAAACCATATTATTGCTCAACTGGTTTGTACCGGTAGCTGATGGGCCTGTAAGAATGCCGGCCGCACTGTTTGTTCCTGTATTCTGTACCAGGCCAATAACATTTTTGCTTATTACTGCGTTGCTCACTTCATTGCCTGTTGTAGTGGTAGCAACCCAACCGGTTACGCCTGTTGATATGCCAAACGCATCTGTACCCGACACCATACCGGAAACAGAATTAGCTGATATAGTACTACCATTATCAAACCCTACATAAATACCACCTATCTGAACATTATTTGGCGAAACAGTATTTATTGAATTTTGGTTAATGATGGTTCCGGTATTTTTATTGGCGGCACTGGCGCCCTGAGTGAAAATACCGTATTGGGTTTTACTGATGTTGTTGTTTACAAAACTGTTATTATTATTTCCTGTTCCCAGGGTTGAAGTACTTATGGTTGTACTACCACTACCAATACCAAACAATGTTGTAGTATTTGAGTTACCAGTAATGATACAGTTCTTTACGGTATTATTGGTTGCACCATTGGCACCGCTGCTTTGTAACCATACTACTGCACTGGAAGTTCCTGTATTGGTATTGGTGATTGTAAGATCCCTGGTGGCAGCTACTGGCGGACATACTGTATTAACAGTGCTACCCAGCGAACCGTCAATTATTACACGGTCAGCTGCATTTAATCCAATAATACTTCCTGCAGAACTGCCTGTAATACTGCGGGCCGAACCGGTAGGTTTGATAGTGACTGTGTAGGGCGATGCAAATTCATTGAGTTTTACTGTGCCGTTTTCACCAATCAGGTCGCCTGCAATCTGCAGTGTAATATCGCCGGTTACTTCAGCATTATTTATCGCTTCAAAAGCGCCACCGGCCAATGTTAAAGAAGCGTAATCTCCGGGGATGGTTTTAATACCGCTGATGGATGGTATAATAGTATAGGTGTTGATAGTGCCGCCAACAGGAAAAGATGCTGCAGTTAAGGCTACACTGGCAGGGGTTGCAGCAAAGTTTCCCGAATTAATTCCCACATTGGGAGTTGCTGCCAGATCCTGTGCAACAACAAAATATTGAATCACATCCCCTACGGCAACCGGGGCACCATTTAACAGTGAATAGTCAATAGTAAAATCAAAAGGCGATGATCCGGTAGTTGATTCTGCATACTTCCAGCCAACAGTAGCAGAAGTATTATCATTGAAGGTATTGTTCACATCAGAGGTGCGCTTATAATATATCCTGGGCGCTGTTCCTGCTGTTACATTTACACCGCTCAGATCTGTTATCGTTGCGAAAGAACTGGTAGTTCTGTTGGCTGTGCTGGTTGTATTAGTTAAATTGGTATAACTAATGGCAGGGGCAGCCAGGTCAACTCCTGTGAAGTTTCCGGCATCGGCTCCTATATCAACCGGCGTTAAACCAGAACGGGTTTGCCCGTCGTAATCACCGGTTACACCCACATCAACGCCGTTTCCTTCTGCAACCGTTGTATTGGTTGGATGAATATGAAGATCGGGTGTGGTATTGGTGGGATCATTGTACTGGGGATTACTTTCGTAACTGTTGGCATCCTGACCCACTGCGGTTTTCCATCCACTCAGGTTAGCCACATCCAGTGAGTTGAAGAAACCGAATACACCGCCGGTTCCATTTGCAAAATACACGTTATTGTTAATGGTAAGCCCACCAGGGTTGGGTGCAGTTCCGTTTATTTTAACAGCATAATGTTTACCGGTGGCGCCGCTGTTTGTTCTTGCGTTGAAAAAGATATTATCCCTGAAAGAACGGGTATTAACAGTTTGAGTGCCATTAAAGGCATAGGATGTTCCTGTTCCGGCAGTAGCTGTACCACCTATATAAACACTGTTATGAAAAAACTGGTTGGTACCCAATGCTTCATTAATACCATTGATACCGGTAGTGCCTGAGTTGGAAGCCGCAGCACCAATGGCATTGGCTACACCGGCACCCAGGGCTATCATATTATTTCTGTAAGTTGTTGTACCCCCTGCAACACGAATACCATTGATCTCTGCTGATGCACTGGTGGTGGAAGATGAAAGGCTATGAATATAATTTCTTTCAACAATATTTGTTGTGGCGCCGGTGAACTGTATGCCTGTTACTACGGTAGCCGCTGTTGTATTGGTATTACTTAGGTTTGATATCGTGTTTTGAGAAATGGTGTGACTTGGTGTTGAATTGGCCATTAAAATTCCAATTACTGAAGCACTGGTTGTGGTACCTGTACCTCCTGCAGCCGTTAAATTACGTATCGTGTTGGATGTTAAATTACCTATTGAGGCAAAAGTGCCATTTGAAGCCATCCCGATTAATTGCGCTGTTGTTGAAGTTGAATTATTTTGAATAGAATTGGCTACAGTGCCACCAATAATATTTGATGTACCGGTCCAGTTTAAGGCAGTTCCCTGGTTTGATCTGATACCATATGTAATAAATGCACCGGTAGCGCCGGCGTTATTGGCAGTTAAGCCACCAATATTGTTTGAAACAGTTGTCGATGCGTCGCTTGGAAATAAATATATTCCATGAACATCAGTTGCAGTGGTAGTATTGGTAGAAAAAACCAGCGAGCCCGTTGCACTTTGGCTACCAATCGTATTATTATTTACCGTTGCAAGACCGTTATTGAGCAAAATCGCAGTAAAAGGACTGGAAGTAGATGTTCCACTTGAAGTTACGCCAGTCATACTTACTGATGCAATGGTGTTATTATTTATACTTGAATTTGTTCCTCCGGTAAGTCCGCTAAAATATATGCCTACAAATTTTCCAGTTGAACCAGTTAAAGTATAAGTACCTGTTTGAGTGTTAGAAGCATAACCAATAATATTACCTGTAATAGTAAATCCCGCTGCACTTGTAGTATTTGTAATCTTTATTCCTGTGTGTGTGTTTGTACCGGTATAGGTACGGCTTCCGGTCTGATAAATTCTATTGTTGGTAATTGTATTTCCAGTAGATCCTGTTGTTGAATATATAGCTGCGCTTTCAACTCCGCCCTGGAAAACATCAAATATATTATTGTTATCAATAATGTTTCCACTATTATTCAGGGTCGTGGGGGTAGAGGTCCCAGTAAAATAAATCCCTTTTGAAGGTAAATTTGCACCGGCAGGTCCGATATTGCAATTCGAGATCGTATTGTTGTCATTTCCCGTAGTAACGGCAGCAGCACCAAACCAGATATTTCCACCATTAGTGCCGACAGCCATTGTGGAAGAACCCAAGATGCTGCAATTTGTTATCGTATTGCCTGTGGCATCCGCTTGAAATCGTATGGTGGCAGTTCCGGATGTAGCTGCAGCTGTTGTGTTAGAAATTGTCAGGGAATTCCCAGCAATATTTAATCCATCAACCATCACGTTATCTGCTCCATTAAAATCAATCAAAGGACTCCCTGCAGCTGCTGCGCCGGAAATCGTTCTCACACCAGTTGGATTTATGGTCATAGAAGTCCATGCAGCAGAGCCGTTCAGTGCAGTTGTCCCGCTTTCTGTTGTAACATCAGCTACGACATATACGTTTACTGTTCCTGTATGTGCAGTACCGCCGTTTAATGCTGCAAAAGCGCCACCTGGTAAAGTAAGTGTAGGATAGTTAGTACCAGCAGCACCGGTTCCTCCCGTGCTGAATACAACGATAGGTCCTGCAAAAGATGCAGGTGTCCAGGTATAATTGCTTCCACTGTTATTATTCAGTTCAAGCGTTAACAGGTCGTGCACTTCCTGCGTTGCAAAAGATGTTACTGCAGCATCTATCTGGGCTTTTGTACGGTTACTTGTATAAACATAATAGCTAACCGCAGATGATTGCCAGGGAATGGTTGCTGTCCAGGTTGTACCAGAACCTGATGCTAATACAAGGGTAGAATTAGTGAAACTATTAGTTGAATAGCGAACAAAAATATTTTCACCGGCAGCCGGTGTTGCACTGGTGGTAATGGTTACAGTCCGTGAACCATTCGATCCTGCAGCTTCGCTTACACCACTTATTGTAACAGGATTAAAACTTGTTTCCAGTACAGCCATACGCTGGCTGGCATATGAAGTACCTTTAATTATGTTATAGGTATAATAATAATTGGCGGTGGTTGCCGGCAGCCTTCCGTTACTGTTGTAGCCGGCTGTGTACCAGTTACCTGAAGCTGTAGATGTATTGGGAGTGGTTACGGTATTATAGGCAGCCAGGGTTTGCACGCCGGCACCTGCAGTGGTGCCCCACTGGTTAAAATATGCATCAGCATTAAACTGCCAGTTACGGGTACCGGAAACTGTACCACTGCCGTTTTCCTGGAACCTGGCCCTGAAGGCTGCACCCTGCAGTGTCATGGCACTGTTGGTATAGGTGCCTGAAACGTCCTGATTCACAGACATGGCTGAGGGCTGTGCAAAAGCATCCATACTCATCACTGCAAATACTGCCAGAATGAAAGCATTTCTTAAAGAGTAAATTTTTCTCATGAAATAAATTGTATTAATAATAGTATTTATTGAAGTTGTAGTTTTCATAATCACTCTTTGTTTGTTGATGTTTAATAATGCAGGTTTCATAAGCACAGTTTAAAAATCGGTATTAAAAGCATTGTTTGATGGAAATAAAAGGTAAACAGCAAAACCGCCACAGGCAAGCCCTGCAGCTATTTGATATCTTGTGGTCAATAAAAATATATCCATAAAAAGATAAGCAGCTTTGCTGAATAATCATACTTGTTATAGTCAGAACGGGGTGCGGTTAAAAGCAGTTTTCGGTTCGGGGTATTACAGCAAACAAACTACACACGGTTCTTCCAGAACCGGCAAACAAATGGTTATTTTAAAGGATAAGTGGTTGGGAGAGGCTATAAACTTAACGGAAAAATAACGGTAAAAAATTACCCGGCAAAGAAATAATGAATTTTTCTTTAAAAAAATAAAGCAATGTGCAGACTGTCCGTTTGAGTTAGTGACCGGCCTTTTGCAAACCTGACGGGCATTTGCGCTGCTGATATGTTTTATAAGCCATCCCTTTTTGTCAATAAAAAAAAAGAGGCCGTCTCATTAATAAATGAGGCGGTTTTTTTTTGTCTTTTACTTTTAAGTTGTTTTTGGTATATTTTTTTCCGTTGGCAGGTTCGGACAGGGCGATTGGTTTTAAAACGGCCCCAAGCACCCATTTTAAGCTGC
>JAEUVU010000010.1 GCA_016786725.1 Ferruginibacter sp.
TGTAAGCTTCCCCATTATTCGGCCAATTGAGTTTATAGTTAATAACACATTTATTAACTTTAAATTTTACAATTATGAAAAAGCGATTTTCCGAAAGCCAGATTGTGGCTGCCATCAAGAAACAGGAATCCGGGATACCTGTTAAAGACATTTGCCGTGAAATTGGGATCAGCGATGCAACGTTTTACAACTGGAAAGCTAAATATGGCGACATGGAAGCCAGTGATGTTAAACGTATGAAAGAGTTGGAAGCTGAAAATGCCCAGTTAAAAAGTATGTACGCCGAAGCCAGTATTAATATTCGTGCCTTAAAAAATCTCATCGAAAAAAAGCTTTAACGCCACAGGAGAAACGGGAAGCTGTTGATTACCTGACTACTGATGAACAGCTTAGTAACCGTACGGCGTGTAAACTGATGGGGATATCCCGAACAACCTGTCAATACAAAGCAAAACCCAAAGATGATAGTGAAATACAGGATGCTTTAACAGCATTAACCACTAAACACGTGGCCATTGGTTATTGGCAATGTTGTTACCGCCTTTGGAACAAAGGTTATCAATGGAACCATAAACGTATTTACAGAGTGTACACAGCTATGAAACTCAATATCCGTCGCAAGGCTAAAAAGCGCTTGCCTGAAAGAATTAAGCAGGCATTAATGGTGCCTTCAGCTCCCAACCAGGTATGGAGCATTGATTTTATGCAAGACCGGCTGACTGATGGCAGAAAGTTCCGACTATTGAATATCATAGATGATTTTAACCGTGAATCCCTGGCTGTTGAAGTGGATACATCCTTGCCATCGCTACGAGTAATAAGAGTCTTGGAACGATTGGTATCACAACGGGGAAAGCCTGCAAACATGCGGTGTGATAATGGACCTGAATTTATCAGCCATAAACTGGAACAATGGTGTAATGGCAAAGAAATCACCCTCCAGTTTATTCAGCCCGGAAAGCCAATGCAAAATGCTTACATCGAAAGAAAGAACGGTAGTATGCGAAGAGAACTACTCAATGCATACCTGTTCAACAGCCTGGCCGAAGTACGATGCTTAAGCGAACAATGGCGACTCGATTACAATGAAGAAAGGCCACATAAATCACTTGGATATAAATCTCCATTGAATTATGCTGATCACTGGTATAAAAACAAACCCAGTGAACCGGAGCTTTATCTACAAACGGCGATCGGAAATCATTCACAAATTGAAGAGAGCCGTTTAGTGGATAAAGCGGTCGAAAACAAAAAGATGATTAACTTAGAAAACTCTAAACTCTGATGGCACTAAAATAAGGGGAGCCTACAAGATCAAGAACGGGTCATGCCTGTTTATTTACAGCCATGATAATACATACCTGAAAAGGTCAAGGATCATTAATGCATAATACCTGTCAGATCATTTTTTTGATAAGCTTTCCCAGCATCATAAGCCCGTAATCAACTTCATCGTTAAAAGGTTTGCCAAAACTGATACGTATGCAGTTTGAATAACTGTTGCCTGCCGAAAATATTTTTCCGGGTACAATAGAAATTTGATGCTTCATGGCTTCGGTACGGAGTTTGAAAGCATCAATTTTTTTGTTCAGCTCCAGCCAGAGTATAAATCCGCCATGCGGCCTGGATACTTTTGTATCAGCCGGAAAATATTTTATGATAGCCTGCACATAGCGCAAACTTTGTGTGTGCAGCGCCTTTCGCAGGTTCTTTAAATGAAACTCGTATCGGCCATGTTTTAAATAGTGGGCCATGGCTGCCTGAGTAAGGGTAGGGCTGCTGATGTTCTGTATCCGTTTCAGTTGCTTCACAGCATCAAAGAATTTTCCTGGAATAATCCAGCCGATGCGGTAACCGGGTGATAATGATTTTGATAAAGAAGAACAATGCAGCACCAAACCTTTGGTGTCGTAATATTTACAGTTTCGTGGCCTTGTTTTTCCGAAATACAATTCACCATAAATATCATCTTCAATTAAAGGGATATTGTGTTTGGTTATGATCTCAACCAGTTTCTTTTTATTTTCATCGGGCATGCAACTGCCTAAGGGATTATTGAAGTTGGGTACCAATACACAGGCCTTAACTGCAAATTTCTTAATGGCTTTTTGTAAATGATCAAGATCAACCCCTGTTACCGGATCGGTTGTTATTTCAACCACTTTCAGGTCAAGGCTTTCAATTGCCTGGGTAATTCCAAAATAAGTTGGGCTTTCCACAGCTACTGTATCGCCGGGTTTTGTTACAGCTTTTAAGCAAAGATTGATTGCTTCTAAACAACCGGAGGTAATGATGATCTCGTCGGGCTTTATATTTACCCCCCAGTTAAAAGCAAGTTTTGAAATTTGTTTTCGAAGGTCAGGATTGCCTAAAGTATGTTCATAATCTATGCAATTGTGTTTTGTATTCCGCAGTGCATAAATGGCTGATTTGTTAAGTTTGGCTGCAGGCAATAAAACTGCATCCGGTACCGCAAGGGCAAAGTTGGTAATGTTTACGGCGGCAATATCGCCATAAATAGAAGTGATCATTTCCTTAACACTCACATCATGCGAAAGGGTATCCTGTTTTACCTGGTTTGGAAGATCAGGAAAGCGCTTGTGGTTAAAACGAACATAATAACCCGACTTGGGCCTTGACTCGATCAATCCTCTCCCTTCCAAATGATAGTATGCCTGGAATGCTGTGCCCATGCTGATCCCGTACTCATCACTCAATACCCTTACCGAAGGTAATTTGTCGCCGATACGCAGTACTTCTTCGGCAATCATTTTTTCAAGGCCATCTGCAACCTGTAGGTAAAGATGATCGTCTGAATTGAAAGTCTTCTTCATAGTTTTAAATCTGATATAGTCAAAAATACTAAATCTGCATCTGTTTTATTTGGTAAAAATAGACAAATTTTGTCCTGTTGAAATAAATTATTGTGCGTGAAATATTCAACAGGTAAAAATGAACTCAATTAAAATAATAGACTACCAACCTGCACATCAAAAGCATTTTGAAAAGTTTAACCGCTACTGGATAGAGAAATATTTTGTGATGGAACCGGTGGATGAATTTGTGCTGACCAATCCCGAAGAAGCATTATTAAAGCCGGGGGGAGCCATACTGATGGCGGAATTTGAAGGGGAGATTGCAGGCACCGTTGCATTAAGAAAGGTAGATGATACCACTTTTGAATTTACCAAAATGGCGGTGGATAATAAATTTCAACGCAAAGGTATTGCACAAGCATTAAGCCATGCAAGCTTTAAAAAGGCAAAGGTGTTAGGCGCTGAAAAAGTGATACTGTATTCAAACAGTATGTTAACACCAGCTATCTGTTTATACGAGAAGCTGGGCTTTGAGCACGTGCCGGTTGGAGAACCCGGTTACAACAGATCAGATGTAAAAATGGAAATTTCAGTTTAAAAAATAATACTGTTAATCTTTAAAACTATAAAAAATGGAGATCATTGCAGACATTCCCGTTCGTAAAGTAAATCACTCACGTATTGGTGAAGTTGATTTTGAGAAACTTGAATTTGGTAAATATATTTCCGACCACATGCTGGTATGTGATTATGCAAACGGTGAGTGGAAACAGCCGCATATTGTACCTTACGCAAACCTTTCTTTAAGCCCATCTGCTTTAGCGCTACACTATGGCCAAACGGTTTTTGAAGGCATGAAGGCCTTCAGGATGCATGACGGCCGCATCAATATCTTCAGGATGGAAAAGCATTACGACCGTTTTGTAAAGTCGCTGCAACGGATGTGCATGGCTGTGCCACCCAGGGATGTTTTTATGGATGGGCTGATGCAGCTGATAAACCTGGATGAAGCCTGGGTGCCAAAGCAAAAAGGTAACGCACTTTACCTGCGCCCTTTTGTATTTGCAAGCGAAGCCAGGTTTGGGGTGAAAGTTTCGGATGAATATCGTTTTGTTGTTTTTACCGGCCCTGTACCTGCTTTATATACTGATCCGATAAAAGTAAAAGTAGAAACGCATTATGTAAGGGCTGCGAAAGGTGGTACCGGTTTTGCAAAATGCGGCGGTAATTACGGGGCTTCTTTTTTGCCCACACAAAATGCCCGTATGGAAGGGTACGACCAGGTATTATGGACCGACGCCAAAGAAAATAAATACATTGAGGAAAGCGGAATGATGAATGTTATGTTTGTGATCAATAACACTTTGCTTACAGCACCACTGTCTGATTCAATACTGGACGGTGTTACAAGAGATTCTTTGCTTACCCTGGCAAGTGATTTTGGCTATAAGATAGAGGAAAGGGCCGTATCTGTAACAGAGCTTGAACAGGCTTTTAAATCAGGTATTATTACGGAAGCATTTGGTGCAGGTACTGCAGCGGTTGTGGCTCCAATTAAAACCATCAGTATCAGCGGCACCGATCATATGTTGCCCCAATATGATGACAGTAAACTGATGTTTAAACTCAAGAATAAACTGGAGCAGATACGTTTGGGTATTGATGCAGATGTGCATGGATGGAACTACATTATTTAAACAGGTTAGTAAGATGTAATAAAAAGATCTGGTGTAAATTTTTGCAGCAGATCTTTTACAGTTCATTGTCATGTTCCTTGTGCCCGATATATTTTTTCCATTTTTCAATCACTGCTTTCATGTCATCCGGTAATTCACTTTCAAAATGTACCGGTTTGTGCGTTGCAGGATGAATAAAGCCGAGTTCTTTTGCATGCAGCGCCTGTCGTTTGCACAGATCAAAGCAATTATCAACAAACTGTTTGTATTTGGTAAACACGGTTCCTTTTACGATCCTGTCGCCGCCATAAAAATCATCATTAAAAAGGGGGTGGCCAATCAGCTGCATGTGCACCCGTATCTGGTGTGTGCGGCCTGTTTCAAGCCTGCACTCTATCAGCGTTACATAATTATACCGTTCTAATACTTTGTAATGGGTGATAGCATCTTTACCATGGTCGCCATCGGGGTATGCAGTAAATAATTTGCGAAACCTTTGATGCCTGCCCACATGTGCTATGATGGTTCCTTCATCTTTTTCCATATCGCCCCAAACCAAAGCAATATACCTGCGGTGTACGGTGTGGTTAAAAAACTGTTTGGCAAGATCGCTCATGGCTTTGGGTGTTTTTGCCATCACCAGTAAACCGCTGGTGTTTTTATCAATGCGGTGTACAAGGCCAAAGCGGCTGAGTTCAGTTTCATCTAACTGAGGGTTTTGCTGTTTTAAGTGATAAGCCACAGCATTCACCAACGTTCCGTTGGGATTACCGCTGCCGGGATGAACAACCATGCCGGCAGGTTTATTCACTATCAAAAAACTTTCATCTTCATATTGAATGTTGAGCGGAATATTTTCAGGAACAATCTCCGAACTTTCGGGAGAGCGGTTATCAAAAACAACGATGTTATCAAAGGGCCTTACTTTATAATTGCTTTTTACCGGCTTTTCATTCACCAATACCATTTCGTTATCAATACCCTGCTGAATTTTATTACGGGTAGCGCCTTCTATCCTGGTCATTAAAAATTTATCAATGCGAAGCGGTTCCTGTCCTTTGGGAATGCTTATCGAGAGTTTTTCATACAACTCTTCACTTTCTGAATGGTCGTCTTCTATATCTGATACTTCTTTAGTCATTGTTATTGGTTAATCGTTATTTGTTGTCCGTTGTCCGTTGTCCGTTGTCCGTTGTCCGTTGTCCGTTGTCCGTTGTCCGGCATTCATTTATCTTTGCAAATTAAAACATTGCAGTGGATAAGCAGAAAGTGATATTTAAAGACCTGGGAATTATTGAATACAAATCTGCCTGGGATTACCAGGAAAATTTATTGCAGGAAAATGTAAAAATTAAATCAGAGCTGCGGGGTTTGATAACTCCTGATCCAAAACTCCAAACCCAAAACTATTTCCTTTTCTGTGAGCATCCGCCGGTTTATACTTTGGGCAAGAGCGGCAAAAAAGAAAATGTACTGCTGAATGATGATGAGCTTGCTGCCCATGAGATCGCTTTTTTTAATACCAACAGGGGGGGAGATATTACTTTTCATGGCCCTCAGCAGATAGTTGGATATCCCATACTTGACCTGGAAAAATATTACACCGATATTGGGAAATACCTGCGCAACCTGGAGGAGATGGTGATTGTAACCTTAGCAGCGTATGGTATAAAAGCCGGCAGGAGCAAGGGCGAAACCGGCGTGTGGATTGATGCAGATATACCAGGCAGGGAAAGAAAAATATGCGCCATTGGCGTACGATGCAGCAGGTGGATAACCATGCATGGCTTTGCGCTGAATGTAAATACCGACCTTGGATATTTTGATCATATCATTCCCTGCGGCATACAAAACAAGCAGGTTACCTCTATACAAAAAGAACTTGGCCACACTGTAGATTACAATGAGGCAAAAGAAAAACTTAAAAAGAATTTTGAAAAAATATTTGATTCAGAGATCATCACATCACTTTGATCTCTTTTCTTCATTAGAAATGAAGAATTTGTTTTCTTCCAGTAAAAAACCATTCTTATATATTTCAAACTGGTACCATCCGCTGCGCCTGAAATTCATCTTTTCAATAACAAAATAATCTTCGGGCGGGTTTTTGATCTCAAAGAGTAACTTATAATCTTCCGTCATAAACCTGATGACATAACTGTTACCCTTTACATTAAAGAGCCTGGTAACAATATTGTTGTCCCTGTCTGTAAAAATCCGCTTGCTGGGGTATGTAATTACCTGGCTGATGATATCTTCCGATACTTCGGTGGGGTCAGGCTTTTTGGCTTTATTGATTTTGGCAACTGGTTTTGGTTTATTCTTATTTTTTGCAGCACGGGCGGCTTCCAGTTCTTTTTGTAACCTTACTTTTTCTTCCTGCAGCTTAATGTTCTTTTCGTAAATGGCGCTTATTTCCTGTATCAGCCTGGTATAATCAATTACTGTATTTACCTCCGGCCTTTTTGACTGAGTAAGAATATACACACCGGTATCAAAACCAATGAACAAACGGTAATACATTTTGTTGTATGGAGGTGTAGAATCAATAAATCCGTTCACCGAGTTTTGCGGATTGAGAATTGATGCGATACTGAAGAAGTTCTTGGTGCTGTCGTAAGACCTTTGAACGCTGATGCCTTTAACCGGCCTCTTGTAATCGTTCAGCCAGAAAATGCTCACCTTGCCATTGGTATTCTTTAAAGTGAAATCAGGAAGGGTGGCCTGGCCAAAAAGCGTGCTGAAAGAAAAAAGGCCGCAAAATGTGAACAGAAAATAAAGTCTATGCATAAGGCTCAATCAGATTCAAAACAATAAAGTGTTCAAAGGTAAAGATTTATTTCCCTGCAACCCGCCGGTGTGAAGGCATAAAATTTTACTTCCCTTTTTAAATGTGTCATTTTTAATACAGTCAACAACGCCAAAAAACATTTTAGCCGTGTACACAAAATCAAGCGGCAGCCTGTATTTCATCCAGCAATTGTTCATAAAGGCAACCAGTTCGGCGTTTTTTTTTGCATATCCGCCAAAATGATAATCATTTAATATAAGCAGGTTTTTAAATTCATCTTCCTGCTTTGTTAACTCTTTTATTCTTGCTTTATTGTCTGTCATTCCTTTTAAAGCGGGGAAGGCAGCAATGGTTTGTTCTGGCCTGGCCGCCATGAGTATGCCTGCAAGTGTAGCGGCAGTTCCGGTTGCCATGCAGATATGTGTGTAGCTGCTATCTTTTACAAGCCCCATCATTAAAGCAGCGCCCTTTGCGCCGGATGGATGATAGCCACCTTCCGGTACAATGGTGCATTCGCCAAATTCTTTTTTGAGGTGATTGATAAAAGCATCGCCATCTTTTTCTGCATACTCATTCCTTGAAATAAATTTTAGCTGCATGCCATCCTGCAGGCATTGCTGTAAAGTAGGGGATAATTGTGCAGGCTTTTCGCCTCTTACAATAGCGATGCTTTTTAACTGCAGCAGTTTACATGCATAGGCGGTTGCCGAAAGGTGATTGGAATAAGCGCCACCAAAAGTTAAAATTGTTTTGTGTGTACTGCTATGGGCTTCTTCTAAAAAATAGTGCAGCTTAAAAAGTTTGTTGCCCGAAACTACCGGATGTATTTTATCCAGCCGCAATACCGATACGCCGACCTGTTTTTCGTCAAACAGTTCATCATGTAATTCTTCAATACCAGCTTTTGAAATATCAAAAAGCATTTGGATAAAAACTTAGCGGTTTATACTATTTTTGTATTGCAAAAGTGAACAAATAATTTTTCAATTATCAATTTTAATTACAGATGCAACCAACGCTTTTAATTTTAGCAGCAGGAATGGCCAGCCGCTACGGCAGTATGAAACAAACCGAAGGATTTGGCCCCAGTGGCGAAACCATTATGGATTACTCCATTTACGATGCTATCAGGGCGGGTTTTGGCAAAGTGGTTTTCATCATCCGTAAAGATTTTGCAGAAAGCTTTAAAGCCAGTTTTGAACCCAAACTTGCCGGCAAAATTAAAACCGAATATGTGTACCAGGAAATGGATTCTTATTTAAACGGATTGCAGGTGCCTGAAGACAGAACCAAACCCTGGGGAACCGGCCATGCTGTGCTTTGTGCAAAGGAAGTGGTTAAAGAGCCTTTTGCTGTTATTAATGCGGATGATTATTATGGTGTGGATGCTTTTGTAAAAGCTGCCGGGTTTTTAAACAATGCCTGTAACGAAAAACACTATGCCATTATTGGTTATGAATTAGACAGGACTTTAAGCGACCATGGATCAGTAAGCCGGGGCGTTTGCCAGGTAGATGAAAACAATAAGCTGGTGAGCATTAAAGAAAGAACAAAAATCTACAAAGAAAACGGTGTGATCACTTATGAAGATGAAGGAGGTAAACATGCAGTTTCTTCCGATTCGAGTGTATCTATGAATTTCTGGGGCTTTCATCAAAATATGTTTGAGAGAACAGAAAAACTGTTTCATGAATTTGTGAAAGCCAATACAGAAAATATAAAAGCCGAATTTTTCATTCCCATCATTGCTGAAGATTTTATGGAAACCCAGGGCGGGCATATCAGTGTTATCCCCACTTCATCGCAATGGTTTGGCGTAACCTACAAAGAAGATGCACCTGTAGTTAAGGCCAGTGTAGATAAGCTGGTTGCTGATGAAGTGTATCCTGCATCACTGTGGCAATAAAGTAACTGCATAAAAAAAGCTGTCTGGCCTTGGGCGAGACAGCTTTTTAATAGTCTTCCGGGATAAATCAGTTTCCTACCACCATAAACACAAAATCTTCCATTTTCTTCACCTGCTGTTCCCTGTCTAATCCACGTAACGCTGTATTGGATGGTAATTTGATGTTAACTGTATCTCCTGAATTCTTTACAGCTTCTATCAGTTTATAAATATTTTTTGATTTGGCAGCAAACACAACGCCATCTGCTGTTGAATTTTTTGACGTGATGATACCGATGATCTCTCCCTTTTTATTTAAAACCGGACCGCCGCTGTTACCAGGGTTAACCGATACCGAAACCTGGTATGCAGTAGAATCACCCTCGTTACCTGATTTGGCACTCAAATATCCTTCGCCATAAACTATTTCTTTACGTGGGTAACCGAGTGTAAAGATCTGTTCGCCTAAATTGGAATTACCTTTGTTGATAGAATAAGGTATGTTGCTGATGGTTTTAAATGCAGTGTCGTTGATCTTTAAAACAGCCAGGTCAGCATTGTTATCAGTATAAACAGTTTGGGCAGAAAAATATTCGCCTTTGTTATTACCCACATAGATCGTTTTAAGCCGGTTTACTACGTGGGCATTGGTAACGATGAAGCCTTTGCCATCAATTAAAAAACCGGTAGCCCTGAAACCCGGATTAGGATTAGGGTTATGCTTAATACCCGTGTTGTCGTTTATGGAATTTTTTATTGAAGCAACATCCTTCTCTGTTTTATTGACCTTGGCCATTAAATCAGTAATATCACTTTTCTCTACCTTATTATTATAAGTACTTATAACGGCAGTTGTAACAATAGAAACAATACCTGCTATAGAAGCTGCCACAGCAATACTGCGTTTGTATTTTTTCCAGAGAAAAACAACTTTGGCTTTGCCGGTCAGTTGTTTTTTGGCAATGATACCTTCTTCGGTGAGTTTATTTTCAACCTCGTATAAATTATGTTTAAAGGCTTTAATACCGGCCTGCTTATCCAACTCGTTAAATAAAAAAGTATGCTCTACTACCAGTTGATCAATATCAGGGTTCTTTTTTCGTATCTCCTCAAAAAAGGTACTTTCCTGCTGGTTCATTTCGCCTTTCAGGTAGCGCTCAACGGTTTCTATCAGTAATATTTCGTCCATAATTAATTCCCGTTTTTATATTGTGCAAAAAACAGTTTCTTCAAACGTACCAGGCATTTATACTTTTGGGTTTTGGCATTATCTGCATTGGTGTACCCAAAATCTGCCGCTATTTCCTGCATGTTCTTTTTTTGTAAATAATAGGCGTCTAATAAACTTTTACAGGGTTCGCCTATTTTATTCATCGCCTTTTCCATTAAAATAAAATCGGCATTGTGTTTTTCGTGCAGTTCCAGGTCTTCCTCTACTGCCACAGTTTCTTCCACATTTTCAACCAGGCTGCCGTACCGCTGTAACTGGGTCAGTCTTTTTAGCCAAAGCCGCCTGCAAACCGAATAAATATAAGTTTTAAGCAGGCAGTTGAGCTCAAAATTCCCGGAAACTGCTTTTTCATATATAACGATCATCGCTTCCTGAAAAATATCCCTCGCCTCGTCGCTGTTGCCGTTGTTGTTCAGTATAAACGATTGAATAACAGGGTAGTTATCACGATAAATGGCTTCAACCACTGTTCTGTCGTTGAGGGCCAAACCCTCCAGCAACTGCTTTTCCTGTTCTAAATTACTCACCTGCTATATATTTATTAATACGTTTTGCACCCATTTGTAACCCTAAAACAGCGAAAATAAACTTTTTAAAAAAATATGGGTTACCTTTTCCCGATCCCGGTATAAATATCAAATTATAATTTTAAAACTTAAACAAAAACACAAAATGAAAAAAGTAATCTTAGCTTTAGCAATCGTATCTGTATCTTTTGCTGCTTGTAACGATTCTGCAAAAACAGAAGAACCAAAAACTGATACAGCTGTTGCTGCTCCAGTTGTAGTTGATACAGCTGCTCCAGTTGTTCCGGTTGATACTACTAAACCAGCTACTCCTGCTGATACAACTAAGAAGTAAGTTAGTACCCGGCCCGAAGCTTGTTTTAAAGCCGGAGATAAAAATTTTTAAATGACAAGCAATCATATTTTGCCCCGCTTATTTATAAGCGGGGCAATTTTTTGCCAGATAGATAAGAAACATTACTTTTGATTTGAAATGAAAGCAAAAAACACAAATACCTGGTTTTATTACAGCTATTATTTTATTAATAGGCCGGGGGCTTTGTTATAAACTGAATTGTAAACAGACTAACATAAACTTTCCCCCGCCAAAACCGGGGGATTTTTAATTTTATATGACAGTAACAGTAATTGGTACGGGGCTTATAGGATGCTCTCTGGCAAACAGGCTTAAGGAAACTGGTTTTGCAAATAAAATAACAGGAGTAGATAAAAACCCTGAGAATGTGCAGGCTGCTTTGAAATTGGGCTGGATTGATGAAACCTGCACTTTGGATGAGGCTATACAACAAAGTGAACTCATCATTATTGCCGTACCTGTGGATGCCACGCTTGAATTGCTGCCGGATCTGCTGGGTAAATTAGATAAACAGGTTTTAATGGACGTGGGCTCAACCAAAGAAACTATATGTGCTTCGGTGTTAAATAATGAAAAACGTGGAAGGTTTGTGGCAACGCACCCTATGTGGGGAACTGAAAAAGACGGACCAGAAGCTGTTGTAAAAGATGCCTTTAAAGGAAGGGTTGCCGTAATCTGCGAAAAGGAGAAAACAGATGAAGATGCATTGCAACTGGTGGAAAGCCTGTACAGCATCATTGGTATGCAACTGGTTTATATGGATGCTGCCATACACGATGTGCATGCCGCCTATGTGAGCCATATATCGCATATTGCTTCCTATGCACTCTCATTAACCGTTCTGGAAAAGGAAAAAGAAGAGGATGCTATTTTTGAACTGGCCAGCGGGGGGTTTGAAAGTACAGTGCGTTTGGCAAAAAGCAACCCCGCCATGTGGGTGCCTATTTTTAAGCAAAACAAAGAAAATGTGCTGGATGTTTTAAATGAACATATTGTACAGTTGCGGAAGATAAAGAGTTGCCTTGAAAAAGATAACTATACATATCTGCAGGAACTGATTGCAGATGCCAATAAAATCAAAAGAATTTTGAAATAATTTTTTTGCATGGTCTTACGGCTTCGTCTGGCCATGCAAAAAGAAAGCAATCTTTAAAAGATGATTTACCGGCAGGCAGAAATTGATGATATCGCCCAGATACAGTTTGTGAGAAATGCTGTAAAGGAAAACCGTTTATCAGACCCGGCGCTGGTACCTGACAGGGATGTTGAGGAGTATATGACTAAAAGGGGCAGGGGATGGGTTTGTGAAGCTGATAATAAAATAGTGGGCTTTGCCATTGTTGACCTGGTTGAAAATAATGTGTGGGCGCTTTTTGTGCACCCCGATTTTGAAGCCAGGGGTATTGGTAAAAAGCTGCACCGGATAATGATGGACTGGTATTTTTTGCATACCAAAGAAAAAATATGGCTGGGTACAGACCCTGACAGCAGGGCTTATGAATTTTATAAGATGCAGGGCTGGAAGGAAGCTGGCAATCATGGAAAGATGGAGCGAAAATTCGAAATGGATTTTGAAACATGGTCTCACGGCCACGTCTGACCATGTTTCAAACGCTGAGCTAAAATTCCATACTTCGACTTCGCTCAGTATGGGCAATCCTTCGACTTCGCTCAGGACCACGAAATGCTAATAGAAATACCAAAAGCTGGTAACATAAAACTAATTTTACAATGCAAACAGAACTTGAAACGATGAAAGATTTAATGCAGGAAAAATGGAACAAGCGGCCATTGATTATAAGCGGTCCTTGCAGCGCCGAAACAGAAGAGCAGGTAATTGAAACAGCAACACGCCTTGCCAAAACAGGTAAAGTAGATGTGCTGCGTGCCGGTATCTGGAAACCACGAACAAAACCAGGTATGTTTGAAGGAAATGGTATTGTTGCGCTGCCCTGGCTGGCAAAAGCAAAACAGCTGACTGGCCTGCCGATTACCGTAGAAGTGGCTACTGCAAAGCATGTGGAAGATGCATTGAAGTTTGGTGTGGATATGCTTTGGATAGGAGCCAGAACAACTGTCAATCCCTTCAGTGTGCAGGAAGTTGCTGATGCTTTAAGAGGCGTTGATATACCGGTATTGATAAAAAATCCTATCAACCCCGACCTGGAATTGTGGAGCGGCGGAATTGAACGCCTGCAAAAAGTTGGTGTAAAACAGGTTGGTATGATACACCGGGGATTTTCATCTTACGGTAATACCGAGTTCAGGAATGCACCCATGTGGCACCTGCCCATTGAAATGAAAAGAAGGTATAACAATATGCCGCTCATCTGCGATCCATCGCATATTTGTGGTAACCGCAGCATGCTGCAATCGGTTGCTCAAAAAAGCATTGATCTTGATTTTGACGGGCTGATGCTGGAAAGCCATATTGACCCCGATAATGCCTGGAGCGATGCCAAACAGCAGGTAACGCCGGAGCGGTTACTGGAACTGCTTGATGATCTTGTTTGGCGCAATGAAAGTACTACTGAGCAGGAATTCATCAGTGCACTTATAACTTTGCGTGAACAGATTAACCAGGTAGATGATGAACTGCTTACTTTGCTGGGGCAGCGTATGAAACTGTCTGACAAAATAGGCGAATACAAAAAGAACAACAACATTACCATTTTACAAACCAACCGGTGGAACGATATTTTAGAAAGGGCTTATAAAAAAGGCGATGCTCTTGGGTTGACAAAAGAATTCATCACCAAATATTTTGATGCGGTTCACCTGGAAAGTATTCATCACCAGAATAAAGTAATGAACTCCTGATCTAAAGCAACCAACATGCATAAAGCTGAATATACTTTTTCGCAAAAAAAGGTAAGCTGTTATTTTGATGCTGATTTTTCTGCCATAGAAGAATTGGTGAATGATGCACCTATAGTGATTGTTACAGATGAAAATGTTTTTACGCAGCATGAAACAAAATTATCAGCTTACCCGGTTATAAAATTTGCTGCCGGGGAAGAATTTAAAAATCAAAGAACGGTAGATGATATTATTGGGCAGTTGATAAAATTAGATGCCCATAAAAACACAATGCTGGTGGGTGTTGGCGGCGGTGTAGTTACAGATGTTACGGGTTATGTGGCAGCTGTGTACATGCGTGGAATAAAATTTGGCCTTGTTCCCACTTCCATTCTGGCAATGGTAGATGCGGCGATAGGTGGCAAGAACGGGATTGATGTGGGTGTTTATAAAAATATGATTGGCACCATCCGCCAGCCTGAATTTATTTTTTACGATTACAGTTTTTTAAAAACCCTGCCTGTTAAAGAATGGGTGAATGGTTTTGCAGAAGTTATAAAACATGCCTGTATAAAAGATGAACTGCTTTTTAAAGTGCTGGAAAAATATTCGCTGCACGAATACCAGGCCGACAGTACGTTGATAGCCGACCTGATTGAAAAAAACGTTGCAATAAAAACCGGTATCGTAACCAATGACGAGTTTGAAAATGGGGAACGTAAATTGCTGAACTTTGGCCACACTATTGGCCATGCAATAGAGAACCTGCATGGCATACCTCATGGCCATGCTGTAAGTATCGGCATGATAGCAGCCTGCAACTTATCGGTACAGTTAAATAATTTTCATGCTGATGATGCTGCAAAGATTGTAAAACTTCTAACCCGGTACCACCTGCCCGTTGATGTGGAAACAGACCACGCAAGGGTGTTTGAGGTTTTAAAGATGGATAAGAAAAGAAGCGGTGATGGTATGAATTTTATACTCCTGAACGCTATCGGCAAAGCCGGAATAAAATATATAAGCCTGTTTGACCTTGAAAAGCATTTTAAAGAAATATTGTAGTGAACGTTATCATTAAGCCTTCTGTTATTTCGGGAAATGTTGTGGCCCCTGCATCTAAAAGCAGTATGCAAAGGGCCTGTGCGCTTGCATTGCTGGCCGATGGAGAAACGGCTTTACTCAATCCCGGAAAAAGCAATGATGACCAGGCAGCACTTGCTATCATTCAAAAACTGGGGGCACAGGTTTTGAATAAAGAAGATGGCAGTTTAGAAATTAAAAGCCCTGGGATTATTTCATTGCAAGAAAAGGAAGGTGTTTTGAATTGTGGCGAAAGCGGCCTTGGTATCAGAATGTTCACACCCATTGCGGCACTATCATCCGAAGAAATTACCATTACCGGATCGGGAAGTTTATTGAACAGGCCCATGCATTTTTTTGATGAGATATTTCCCAAGCTGGGTATTTCAATTGAATCCAATAACGGCCATCTGCCCATAAAAATAGAAGGCCCGCTGCAGCCTGCTGATATTGCCATTGATGGTTCACTGAGTTCACAATATTTGACGGGCCTTTTAATTGCGTTTGCAAAGGCTGCAGTAAAACCGGTGACTATTTCGGTAAATAATTTAAAGAGCAAGCCTTACATTGATGTTACTTTACAGATGATGAAGCAGTTTGGATATGAGGTTGAGCATGATAATTATGAAAGGTTTTTGATCAAGCCATCCTCCGGCTTCGCTCAGGACCCGCAATATAATCCTTCGACTTCACTCAGGACTTATGAAGTAGAAGGTGACTGGAGTGGTGCTGCCTTCTTATTGGTTGCCGGTGCAATTGCCGGTGAAATAACAGTTACCGGTCTTAATGTTTTTTCAGCACAGGCAGATAAAGTAATATTAAGAGCATTGATGGAATGCGGAGGAAATATTTCTATTGAGGAAGAACAAATAACAATTAACAATTCACTGATTACTGCATACAAGGCTTTTCATTTTAACGCAACGGATTGTCCGGATCTTTTTCCACCGCTCGTTGCTTTGGCTGCGTATTGCAAAGGAACTACTGCAATAGAAGGAGTAAGCAGATTGCAGCACAAAGAAAGTAACCGTGCAATTACATTACAGGAGGAATTTGCCAAAATGGGTGTTGAAATAATTTTGCAGGATGACCTGATGATGATAAAAGGCGGAAAAGGGGTAAAAGGGGCAAAAGTATTTTCTCACCACGATCACCGCATTGCAATGGCCTGTGCGGTTGCTGCTTTGCAGGCGGATGGAGAAACGGTGATTGAAGATGCAGAAGCAGTAAATAAATCTTACCCGCAGTTTTATGAGCATTTGAAAATGCTCAATGCTAACGTATCTTTACAATAATCAATTAAACAATTTAAGTTTTGAATTCTTTCGGACGCATATTCCGCATACATATTTTTGGCGAATCGCATGGCGATTGCGTGGGGTTAACGATTGATGGTTGTCCTGCAGGCCTGCCGTTATCTATAGAAGATTTTGCCGAAGATATTGAAAGGAGAAAACCCGGCGCCAAAGGAACCACGCCCAGGAAAGAAGATGATACTCCCCAAATAAAAACAGGTTTGTTCAACGGCAAAACAACCGGTGCACCCATTACCATTTTATTTGAGAATAATAACACCCGCAGCGGCGACTATGAAAAACAACGTGCAATACCAAGGCCGGGCCATGCAGATTTTGTGGCATCAGCCAAATTTGGCGGTAATGAAGATTACCGCGGCAGCGGCCATTTCAGCGGCAGATTAACAGTATGTTTGGTGGCTGCAGGAGTAATTGCAAAACGCCTCCTCCTAACCTCCTCCAAAGGAGGAGGAACAATTGTGCAATCTGTTATCACCGAAATTGGCGGCGAGACAGATTTAGAAAAAGGGCTGCAAAAAGCTATTGATGCAAAAGACAGTATTGGCGGTATTATTGAGTGTAAAGTTAGCGGCCTGCCTGTTGGGTTGGGGGAGCCTTTTTTTGATTCGGCAGAATCTTTAATCAGCCATGCCGTATTTGCCATACCGGCGGTTAAGGCAATAGAATTTGGGACAGGTTTTGCTGCGGCGAAAATGTTTGGAAGCGATCACAACGATGTC
This sequence comes from Ferruginibacter sp., assembly GCA_016786725.1. GTDB lineage: Bacteria > Bacteroidota > Bacteroidia > Chitinophagales > Chitinophagaceae > Ferruginibacter. Next base: position 17,199 of record JAEUVU010000010.1, read on the forward strand.
ATTGCAGATAAGACCGGTAAAACATCTACCAATCATGCAGGTGGTATTGTGGGCGGTATCACCAATGGCAACGAACTTATCTTTCGCATTGCTGTCAAGCCAACATCATCTACACCTAAAGAGCAGCATACTTTAAATATTGAAACCAATTCAGTAGAAAATTTTTCTGTTAAAGGCCGACACGATCTTTGCATAGCTTTGCGGGTGCCGGTTGTACTGGAAGCTGTAACTGCTTTTGTTTTAGCCGACCTGATGTTGCTGGAACAAAAAATGCCCCGTATTATTTACTGATCAAGCAACCGCCGGTGATAATTTATCTGCCCAAGGTGGTAAGTTAAATGTGTGGTGAGGTGCATGAGCATGAAAAGTGTTGTTACCTTATGTTCAAAAACCTGAACCGGAAATTCTTTTTCAAGATCCTGCTCTTCAAGTTTATCCAAACTGCTTTTGATTATCAGTCTGCAGTTTTCAATATTCAAAACCAGGTCCTGCCTCGGTATGTTTTTTAAACTGAACTCATCATCTCTGTGCCTTATGTAACCAGTATTCCCCAATGTTGCACCTATATAATAGTTCAGATTGCCGAGCAGGTGCAGGCACAGGTTTCCTGCGGTATTGTTGATGCCTTCTTTAACAATCCATAGGTTGTCTTCATCTTTATACAATTCAATTTCCTTTTTTAGCCGTTGAAGGTCTCTTTCAAAAAGCTCAGTTAAAGTAACTGTAACCATATTTTTTCTATTTTTTTTTACGTTTTTTAAATCATATAAAAACTTCTGTGTAAAAGAGGAGCAATTGCAAACGAATTATTATCTTGTTGCAGGTATTTGCCTCATTGCTATCGGTTTTGAATACAGTTTAACAAGTTACAAATATTTTACCCGATATATGTCATACCCACTAAACCTATGCAGGTGTTTTTTTATCTGTAGTATTTTCCTGGCATTGTCGTGCAATGATCGCAGCAAAAAGGAAGATAAAGGCGTTGTTACAAAGCCTGGCGACATGAATGAGAAATTGGCTGATCAGGTAAAAGCAGCATTGGATAAAACTACCGCAAATACAGGCAGGCTTGATGACAGTACCCAATTGATATCTTACCATATCGTAGAGCAATTCTATAAAAAAAATGACTATGCCCCGGTATGGAGCAGCGCTGCAAAATGGCAGCCGCTGGGCGATTCCCTTTACAATTTTATTAAGGATGCAGAGAACGAAGGGTTGTTTCCCAATGATTATCATTTCAGGCATTTGAAGGTACTGAGAGATAAATTAGACAGGGATTCGCTTGCAAGGCTGAATGCACAGTTGTGGACGAGAGCAGAAATTTTGCTTACTGATGGTTTTATGCACCTTATAAAAGACCTGAAACAGGGAAGGCTGCAGCCCGACAGCTTATCATTGAACAAAGATTCGGTGCTGGTTGATAAATTTTTTATTGCCACATTAAATGGCCTGACAGAGAAAAAAAACTTTACAGGAACACTGGTCTCACTTCAACCCAAACATAAAAACTACTGGGAGCTTAAAAAGGGGATTAAAAAATTTGTGGACAGTATGGACAGGCGTGTTTTCACCCATATTGTTTATCCTTTTAAAAGGGGCGATGCAAAAGATTCACTTTACTTTATAAAGCTTTTACAAAAAAGACTAACAGAAAGTAATTGCATGCAGCCAGGTATAAAGCAACCCGACTCTGCAACCCTGGCAACAGCCATCAAAAAATACCAGCTGCAAAAAGGGCTTGCTGCTGATGGCAAATACGGCAGAAATTTAATCAACACACTCAACAGCAATGATGCTGAAAGGTTCAAGCGCATAGCCATTACGCTAGACAGGTATAAACAATTGCCCGCTAAAATGCCTGCCAAATATATCTGGGTAAACCTGCCCGGATATTACCTGCATGTTATTAATGCAGATACTGTGGTTTTTGAATCTAAAGTGATATGCGGCAGGCCCGAGACCAGGACGCCATTGCTTACATCGGAGATATCGGATATCATCACTTACCCTACCTGGACTGTTCCAACCAGCATTATTGTAAAGCAATACCTGCCCAGGCTTAAAAACAACCCCCATTACATTTCACGCCTGGGATTGAAATTATTAAACGGCAAGGGTGAAGCCATCAGCCCGGGTTCGGTTAACTGGAGCAAATACTCCCGTGGTATCCCGTACAGGATAGTGCAGGGCAGCGGCGATAATAATTCGCTGGGTGTTATCAAATTTAATTTTGATAATCCTTATGCTGTTTATCTGCATGATACCAATCAACGGTATCTTTTCAAAAATGCTTCCCGTGCATTAAGCCACGGTTGTGTACGTGTACAGGAGTGGCAAAAACTTGCATACTATATTGCTGATAATGACAGCATGCTCAGCAAAAGAAACGATACACTGAGGTATACATCAGACTCGATTAAAAACTGGATAGCCAATAAAGAACGCCATATGATAGATGTAAAAAATCATATTCCATTATACATCCGTTATTTTTCGTGCGAAGGGAAAAACGGTGAAGTGAAATTTTATGAAGACATATATGGGGAAGACCGGCAGCTTATGGAAAAATACTTTTCTAAAAGATGAGGCCTGAAAATTATGTTACCTTTATAAATGCTTATGAGAATACTACCTGCCGGATACAACTGTAAACTTGGGTGTTTTGCAGTTATTTTATCCTGTTGTTTTATTTCATCTCCACAGCTTGCTGCTCAAAACAATGATACCCCTGGGAAAACCAGCACCCAAAAAGCAACCAAAGTTTTTTATGGTCAGGCCAGTTATTATGCCAATAAATTTAACGGCAGGCGTACAGCAAGCGGCGAAATTTTTGATCAAAAAAAATTAACCTGTGCCTGTAATGTTCTTCCGTTGGGTACGCTCATAAAAGTGACCAATTTGAGAAACAGGCGCACGGTAACTGTAAAAGTTAACGACCGCATTCATCCCAAAATGAAAAGAGTGGTAGATCTGTCAAGAGCAGCTGCTGAAAAGCTGGGATTCATTTCCGGAGGGTTAACAAGGGTAAAAGTAGAGGTGGTGGGTAAAAAAGCAATCCCATGGCGATAGTATATACGTTTTTTGCCATATCGGTTGATTTTTGGGGGATAATATAATTGTAATAATATTTTATGTTTTGGAGTTAAGCAGCTATTTTTGTTGCGATTTAGAAAATTAACTATTATGAAGAAAATCTTATTATTATTGATAGGTATGGGCCTGTTTGTATCGTCTTTTGCACAAGGGGAATACAAGAAAAGGCCATCATTCGGGATTCATTATTTTCTGAATGATTTTAAAACAGCGCAAAGTGTTCGCAGCATAGGGTTAGCCAATACCATCAACTCTCATAAATGGCATAAAACCAATAACATGACGGCAGGAATGGCAATCAGTTACCTGCAGGGAATGAACAATAACCTGGATTTTGTGGGAACCCTCTCCGGATCTTTTTTGAAATATCCAAATTCAAAAGTGATTGCCACCGACAATATTTTATTGCTGGAAGGTGCTGCTACGCTTAATTTAAAACTGTTGTCTGATAAGTATATTCTGAACCCATTCATAACTGCCGGTATAGGTGGTTCCAAGTTCGGCGGTTACTATGCAGCTTTTGTACCGCTTGGGATAGGCGCCCAGGTAAAAATTGTGGATGAGGTTTATTTACTGCTTAATTCTCAATACCGTGTGCCTGTAACAGAAAATGCATCCTATCATTTTTATCATAGCCTGGGTGTGGCAGCTCCTTTATTCAAGAAGCCTGAACCTGCTCCGGTAGTAGTTCCTGTACCCGTTGTTGAACCACCAAAAGACAGGGATGGGGACGGAGTGCTGGATTCGCTTGATAATTGTCCTGATGTGCCGGGCCTTGCTTCTTTGGCTGGTTGCCCCGACAGGGATGGCGATGGTATCATTGATTCAGAAGATAAATGTCCTGATGTACCGGGATTGGCCCGTTACCAGGGTTGCCCGATACCTGATACTGATAAAGATGGTATCAATGATGAAGTTGATAAATGCCCGACCGTTCCGGGATTGGCCCGTTACCAGGGTTGCCCGATACCTGATACTGATGGCGATGGTGTAAATGATGAAGAAGATAAGTGTATCAATGAAAAAGGCCCGGCTTCAAACTATGGTTGTCCTGAAATCAGTATTGATATCATCAAGCGGGTTAACCTGGCTGCTAAAAATGTATTTTTTGCAACTGCAAGCGATAAGTTATTAAAGCAATCAAACAAAAGGTTAGATGATGTGGTTACCATCTTAAATGAAAACCCATCATTTAAAGTACAGATAGATGGCCATACTGATTCACAGGGTAAAGATGAATACAACCTGGATCTTTCCAACCGCAGGGCCGCTTCAGTAAAAGCTTACTTGGTTAGTAAAGGCATAGCGGAAAGCCGTTTATCATCTACCGGTTATGGCGAAACCAAACCAATTGCAGATAATACAAAAGCTGCAGGCCGTGCCCAAAACAGGAGGGTGGAAATGACGTTGAGTAACTATTAAAAGCGTTAATGTTATTAATAAAGAAGCCCCGGGTATTTGCCCGGGGCTTCTTTATATAGTAAAAACCTGTAAATTCATGTCACAAAACTACCCAATGCAAAAAACTATCTTTAAATGCTGCTTTACTTTAATTGCAGTATGTGTTGCATTTGAAGCCCGGGCCCAGGCGATTGAAAGCAGTATCAATTTATATGGTATAAATTTCCCTCAGGAAAAAATTCATATTCATTTTGATAAAGAATCTTACCTGCCAGGCGAAACAATCTGGTTTAAGGCATATACTTTTGAAGAGAATCTTCCCTCTGAACGCAGTACTAATCTTTATGTAGCGCTTTATGATGAATATGGAAAACTTCTGCAACAAAGAATCAGTCCCTTGTTCAAAGGTACAAGTGATGGGCATTTTGATATACCCGACAGTTTACCTTCTTCACAATTAATATGCAGGGCTTACACTGCCTGGATGCTGAATTTTGATACCACGATGCTGTTCAGCCGGGCTATAAAGATTATCGGGAATAAAAATGATTCCATTATTAAATCCGGTAAAACTGTAAGTCTTCATTTTTTTGCTGAAGGGGGTGATGTAATTGAAGGTGTAGTTAATACCATTGCATTTAAGGCCAACTATAATGACGGATCGCCCTTTTTTACTGACGGAGTGATCAAAAAACAGGAAACAGGAGAGGTGATGATGCCATTAACAATTATGCATGATGGAATGGGAAAATTTGATCTTGAATTTCAACCCGGCAACAGGTATTATGCGGAATGGCTTGATAATACAGGTGTAAAAATGCAGACCATGCTGCCGGATGCAAAACCAACAGGTGTTTCCTTAAAGGTTTCGGTACAAAAAGACAGACTGTACTTTAACCTGCAAAACAAAACCGGCACCGACTCGCTGCATATAGTAATGTACATGTATCAAAAAGTATTTTATAAAACGAATATTGCAGTAAAGGCAGGAGAACCATTTACAGCCATGGTACCAGTTAGCGGCCTGCCATCAGGTACCATGCAACTGACTGTTTTTGATGCCGGCTGGAACCCGGTTGCAGAGCGGGTAGCTTTTATTAACAACAACAATTTTACAATCAATGCGGCTGCAAACACTGTTGAAATAAACACGGGTAAAAGAAATAAAAACGTACTTGAAATATTAGTTGCAGATACAGTTCCTGCAAACATGTCTTTAAGTATTACAGATGCGGATATGAACAATGAAATAGCTTCAAATACAATTGTAAGCGATTTTTTGCTGAAGGGAGATGTAAAAGGTTATATACACAACCCTGCTTTTTATTTTACAAATAATGCAGATGCTTCATTAAAAAGCAAACTGGACCTGGTAATGCTCACCCACGGATGGCGCCGGTACAACTGGACAGATATGATGGTACAGAAAACCCCTGCCGTAAAATTTTTGCCTGATGAATACCTTGGAGTTTACGGACAGATAACTAAAACTGTAATGGATACCATGCGTAAAGATGAAACTGTGAACCTGGTTGTTAAAACTGCAGACAGTGCCAGTTATTTCTATTCTATAAAGCCAGAGCGCACAGGAATACTGAAGCAAACGGGACTTGTGTTTTACGATTCGGCCAGAATTTACTTTTCTTTTAATAAAAATAAAGTAATCAACAACCAGATAGCTTTCAGCAAATTTAATTTTACCAAACCTTTGTTGCACCCGATAAGTAATTACAAAGACCTGCTTATAAAAGATGCAGCGGTAGCTGATTTTGATACCCATGCTTCACTTTATCAATATTATCTTACAAGCGACAGTATTAAAAAATTTAACAAAGAGCAAACTTTAAAAAGCGTAGTTGTAAAAAGCAGAGCCCGCCGTACCAACTGGCAAAATGATCCGCTTGTAAAGATGGACGAGCGGTATGCAAGTGGTATGTTTACTGGTGGGGCTACAGGATATGCATTTGATGTACTGCACGATGAAAAAGCGTGGACAAAACCGGATATTTATAATTATATACGGGGAACCATGCCAAGTTTACTTATCGGTAATTTTAACCTTACAAATGGCCGGTCTTTAACTTACAATGGTAAAACAGTTTTAATTTATATTGATGAGCATGAAATGACCACAAGCGATCTTGAAAATTTAAGCCTTTCACAGGTTGCTTATATAAAACTGATCCCTTATTTTTTAGGCAGTGGCCCCGAAGCAGGGGGCGCAGGCCTTCAACCGGCGCTATCGGTTTATACAAGAAAAGGCGATGACCTCATTGACCGCAGGCCTACTGATAAAGACCTTGGGATGGTAAAAATAGCCGGTTATTCCCCTTTCAAAGAGTTTTATTCGCCTGATTACTCACAAAGCAATACCGAAACCGCTACTGATGCCCGAACAACTTTAATCTGGGTGCCTTATATTTTAACTGATAAAAATAACCGTAAAGTGCCGGTCACTTTTTACAATAATGATTTTACAAAAAGAATGCGTGTTATTTTAGAAGGGATCAATGATGAAGGGAAAATGATCCGTATCGAAAAAATTATAGAGTGAGTTTTATTCCGGTGAATTGAAAAATTCACCGGAATAAAAATTAATAATCATTGGCCGTTTTTGGCTTTACTGTTTTTTTGTTTTTAATATCTTCTGACGGTTTTTGCAGTGGTTGCTGCACCGGTTTTTTCTCCTCCTCTTTTTTTGATTTGCCGGTATCTGTTTTTACGGGATCAATCTTGCTTTCAATTTCAATATTTTCAATGGGTGTATTATCAGGCGGTGGGGGTGCATCAAAAAAATCAGTAGCCTCTCCATTACCCTGGTCAATCGTTGTACTGTCGCCCTGCCTGAAATACCTTTCCATATTCACATCAGCATAAATAGGATCGTTGGTCAGTTCCAGCGGCTTTTCAAATTTTTTGATTTCGCCATACCCTAGTTTTTTATCAGCATATACTTTGCTCATAAAAATACCCCAGCCCGGCGCACTCATCTCGGCACCACCGGCTGTACCGGAATATATCTGTATAAAAGGGTCATCGCAACCTACCCAGGTGCCGGCCAGCAGTTCGGGGGTGTAACCAATAAACCAGCCATCGGCATTATTGTTGGTGGTACCTGTTTTACCTGCTTTTTCAACAGGTATTGAATATTTGTTCAAACTCTTTGCAGTACCAAACTTTATGGTTCCCTGCATGATGGTAGCCATTGTAAATGCATCAGCCTCTGCAATTACCTGCTTTGAGGTGGAAGTGAATTCTTCCAGCATATTACCGCTTTTATCTTCAATGCGGTTCATCAGGATTGGTTCCGTATTCATGCCTTTGTTGGGGAACATGGTATAGCCCTGCAGCATTTCCATCAGCGGAATTTCGGCAGCGCCCAGGGCAATAGAGTAATAAGGCGGCACCTTGGTTTTGATACCGCAGTTTTGTATAAATTCAATAGTTCTTTTTACACCTACCTGGCCTATAAGGCGCCAGGCAGCCACGTTTTTTGAGTGAGCCAGGCAATAAGCAACCGTACCGGCCCCACCGCAAATGGTTTTACCGCCCAATGTAAGGCAACCTCCCGGTATCGGTGTTTCGGGGGTATAGCCAGCTTCATCAATGGCCAGTGTGTAAACAAAAGGTTTAAAAGATGAACCTACCTGCCTTTTTTGTGTAACGTGGTCAAATTTAAACCACTTAAAATCAATACCGCCCACCCAGCATTTAACTTCGCCGGTACGGGGATCCATAGCTGCAAAATTGGTTTGTAATATCTGTTTGTGATATTTAATGGAATCGAAAGGAGTGAGTATGGTATCTTTTTCTCTTTTTGCATTCCAGGCAAATACTTTCATTTTTACAGGCTTGTAAAAGGTTTTTTTTATCTCCTCTTCTGAAATGCCTTCTTCTTTCATGTTCTTCCACCGCTCAGTAAATTTAAATGCTGCTTCAATAACCGCATCACGGCCTTTCCACATTCTTTTGCCATAGGCTTTCATATTCCAGTCGAGCTTTTTTTGAATTACAGGCATGTGCTGTACAACTGCTTCTTCGGCATAGCGCTGCATACGGGAGTCGATGGTTGTATAAATTTTAAGCCCATCCCTGTAGAGGTTATAAGGTTCTCCGGTTTTAGGGTTCTCATGTTTTTTACACCATTCCCTTAATTTATCGGCCAGTACAGTACGGAAATAAGGAGCAATGCCGATATTTTCATCTATTTTTTTATAATTGGTTATTAAAGGTTTGGCTTTTAATTTTTCTGCTTCCGCTTCTGTTAAAAAATGCTGCTGGCAAACCACCATCTGGTTAATTACTGTGTTTCTTCTGTCCATTGCGGCTTTGGGGTAACCGATAGGATTGTAAATAAAACCCTTCAACATGCCGATCAGCACTGCAGCTTCCTCCACTTTCAATTCCTTAGGTTCTTTCTGAAAATAAGTTAATGAAGCATTACGGATGCCGTAAACATTTCCCCAGGGGGCCCTGTTTAAATAAAGCGTAGCAATTTCTTCTTTGGTAAAATTCCGCTCGAGCTTAACAGCTACGATCCATTCCTTCATTTTATCAATTACACGCCTGAAGATATTTCCATGCCCCTGGCCCAGCATCAGTTTTGCAACCTGTTGTGTAATGGTACTGCCGCCGCCATCTCTTCCCAGGCGTATTACTGCACGAAAAATAGCTTTTCCATCAATACCGGAGTGATCATAAAAACGTTCGTCTTCTGTAGCAATCAGGGCATTGATGGCATTGGGTGATATTTCATTGTATTTTACTTCACTCCTGTTCTCTGTATAATATTTACCCATCAGTATCCCATCGCTTGAATATACTTCACTGGCCAGGTCCGCTTCAGGATTTTGCAATTGCGTAACAGAAGGCATTTTGCCAAACAAACCGAAGTTGGCACATACAAACAACAGGATCACAAAAAGAAATCCGCCCCAGAATATGCGCCATAAAATTTTAACGGAACGCTTCATAAAAGTTATGAATTATAAATGATGAGTTATGAGTGTGAGATCCGCAAATCAAAACATTTCATAAAACAATTAAATAAGTTTATACAGTACTTACTAAAACCTGTTTGGAAACTGTGTATTTAACAGCGCCTTATAACCGGTAAGGTTTTTATTTGCCTTCAGCAATTGCAGGTTATCTTCTGTAATAATTAAAAAAGAATACTTATTTGCCGGAAGCCATGATATTTCACTGGCCGCATCCTTTTTAATTTTATTGTAGTAGGTCATAGCTGCTGCCGCATCGGGAAAGGAAGTAATCACCAACAGGTTGTTATCTGCATCAATTGCATCTTTATTGATGTTGATGGGTTGGCCATAAAAATTTTCCCTGTTATACCTGGTGAATGCATTCTTTGCTTCATTGATGTAAACCCCGTCTACCTTGTTCAGTATCATTATCACGTGGTGAGGTTTATCAACAGCCATTACAAATGGGCCGCTGGCTAATGGCGGGGCAACTTTGGCAACCGTATCTTTTATAACAGGCGGAGGAGCTACAGGCTGTGTAACAGTTTTTGGAACGTCTGGCGCCTTCAGTTGATTTTCTTCTGCTCTTGTTACCTGCAGCTCAGTAAGGTATTTTTCGATCTCCGCACGCCTTTTCACCACGTCAATCATGTTTTGCGCTTTCTCTTTTAATGGTGATGCAGGGTTTTTACTGATGAGTAGTTGCAGGCCTTGTATGGCAGCGCTGTCTTCCCTGTTCTTTACATGTTGTAAAGCCTCGATGTACAGAAGCTGCGGTGTCCAGTAATTTTCACCATACAGGCTGTCGGCTTTTTTCTTTTCAGCCATTGCCTTTTCATAATTGCCTTCAATAAAAAGGTTGTAAATGTCTTCGTACAACCTGGTTGCTTCCGGATTTTTTGATTTGGGATCCAGTGCAGCAGGGTTGTTAAGTTTCTTTGCGGCCACTGTATTGCTGTAATTCCTGTTCAAAAGGTCTTTGTAGTAAGCTGCTTTATCTTTTAACCCAAGCTTTGTGTAACAGAAATAGAGATTAAGGTATACGTCCCCTTCCAGTAAACGGTTGGGGAAGCGCTTTAAGTAATCCTCATAAGTATCTGCAGCCAGTTGATATTCTTCGAGGTCGTTTTGATACGCCTTTGCAAGGATGATCAAATTTACTGCAATGTTTTCATTACTTTCATTAAGCTTTTCTTCTGTTAATGGCAGGTCTTTCATCAGGCTTTCATATGTAATATCTCCGGCAGGGGTATTTGACGCACCTGCATTTTTTCCTCCGGATTTTGTATCTCCGCCTGCCGCACTGCCTGCAACCGGGGCTGGATTATTTAAAGTGGTGGCGGCAGCTTTCCTGCGCCAATTGTCTATATTGGTCCTTGTTCCCCACCTGCTTTTGAATTCGCTGAACCCTCTTGACCTTAGTGAACTGTTATTGAAATACCATTCGCCTTTGCTGTTGTTGTTTTCAAAAAGGTCAATTGGTTGCTGTTTGTTGCTGTTGAATACAGAAAGGTCGGCGCCGCCAGAACTTCCCTCATCTTTATAACCTTTGTCTTTACGCAGCTTACGCAACATTTTTTTAATGAACTCTTCTCTTTCTGCGGCCGGCATTAAAGCAATCCGCTGCACACTGTCTTCTTTTTCAATGGCAGTGATGGCAGCTGCAATTTTCAGCAATGCCTCTTTTCTTTGCTGAACAGCAGCGATCTGTAAGTTTAAAAGGGAATCAGGCCCGTTTTGTAAACTATCATACATGGCCGCTGCAAGCCTGTATTGCTTACGGCTGTATGCAATATCACCCAGTTTAAGAAATGCCTTGTTCTTATAATTTATATTGTCCTGGTTATACTTCAGGCTTTTGTTGAAAAAAGAGATAGCAGCATTGGTATCAGGCTTTTGTAAAGAAAGATCACCGGCAGAATAATAAACGATATCACGGTAGGCCTCATACTTATCCCGTTTGCCCATTTTTGCAAGATTATCTATTGCCTTATCAAGTTCTTTGGGATTGCTGCTTGTTCTCAGCATCTTGGCATCATTAAGCCGGGCGTAAATATCCAGTAAGGGGTCAACAGTATGTTTGGAAGCCTTATCATAATAAGAAGAGGCTTTTTCAAAATTGCCGTTCTTTTCATAAAGCTGTGCCAGTAAAAACTCCCATCGGCTCTGGTCTTGTTTATTATCAGCAGTGCTTAATGCTTTTTCGAGATGCTTTGCAGTACTGTCGTAAATACCCTGCTTAAAGAACCAGTAAGCATTTACTTCCGCAAGGTCGTTGCGGAGCCTTTTGGGCAAATTGGGGTCAACCTGTAAAGTGTTTAAAAGACTGCCGGATTCTGCAAATTCATTTTGTTCTATCAGTGTACGGGCAAGCCACAGCAGGGCTTCATTGCGGCTGGGCGGCTGGGCAGTAAGCTTTTGCAGCACATTGCGTTTTTCCTTATTGGCAATTGAAACAGAGTTGCTGCCCACTATACGGTTATCATCATCGTTTTTTCTTTTACGGGGAAAAAGATTGTAGTTGATGAACTGAAAGGTCATTAATGCCGAATCAAAATCCTTGCGGAAATAATAGGCTTTGCCTATCAGCATATACATATTATCTATCCAGTCGTTGCGAAGGTCGTGCAGCAGAATACCTGCGGTGGAAGTGTAGATAACAGAATCCAGTTCTATTTTTTGAGAAGATGTGCCTTCAAGAGTATAGGGATAAAAAGCCAGCAGGTTGGCGTAGTCATCTTTCATACTCGTTTTGGCCCGCTCTACAACACTGTTAACCCTGTTGTTGGCATTATAATAATAATTGAAATGGGTAATATTATTCTGATAAATATTTCTGGGTACTGTAAATTTCTTTTCCGCTGTTTTCTCCGACCCCAACTTCCGGTTCTCAAATTTTTCCGGCTTTTTTTGCTTTCCAAATGGCTCAAAAGTCCATTGTGGCTGGCATATTGCAGGCATTGAAAATGCACACAATATCAAAAAAATAAATAACGGGTTTTTAGTTCTCTGCAGCATGAATCAAATAAGGTTGAATAATAGGGCTAAATATCGGTTTTTTTTGGCAAATGCAGCCTTAAAGAACCTTGATTTAGTTTAGTTTAATAAATATTTAAGAAGGGGTTGCCACGGAGTATTGGAATTTTCATTTGCGAAGCAGGTATTATTGCCACCGGGCACAAAAAAACAGAAAAAGGAATATGGCCGTTTCTGTTTTACTTCAGTGCTTCGGTGCCTTTGTGGCAAACCAATCTGTCTTAGCAGGTTCAAAGTTCAATTAGTTCGTATAAGTAGTATATTATACGGGCTTTAGGTTGCTTTTTCAGATGCATTGCTTAATTTTAAGGTTCAACAAAAGAATATGGCAAAGCTTGATGCCAACAGCACGCTAAAACGGCTAAGGAACCGTTACAGGCTGGTGGTGATGAATGAAGATACTTATGAGGAAGTGGTAAAATTTAAACTCAGCCGTTTAAGTGTGTATATCTTCCTGAGTACTGTTTTTGTTATTTTAACCGGCCTTATCATTGCGCTGTTGGTGTTTACGCCGTTAAAATATTATTTGCCAGGCACCGGATATGGAAATATAAAACAGCGAAGACAGTTTGAGGCACTTACCTACAGAACCGATTCGCTGGAAAAGCAACTGAAGTATAAAGAGAAATATTATAATGACCTGCACAAGGTGTTAAAAGGTGATCTGCCTGTGTTGGATACCAACAAACTTGACCTGCCTAAAGCAGAAACCATGAATGAATAATCTTTTTTAAAACCAAAATCTAAGCTATATGTTTAATTCAAAATCCAAATCATCTTTTGATGCCGGTGCAGGCAATGCCAGTACCCTTATTGGCGCAGGTACTACCATCACCGGCGATATGGAAAGTAATGGCGACATACGTATTGATGGTACTTTAAAAGGAAACCTTAAAGGAAAAGCAAAGATCATTGTGGGGGCAGGCGGTGTGGTGGAAGGTGATATAGAAGGAATACAGGCTGATATTATGGGTCATGTAACCGGCACCATTAAAGTACAGGAGCTTTTATTTTTGCATGGCAAAACACAGGTGAACGGAGATATTTATGCCGGCAAACTGCAGGTAGAACCCACAGCCGTGTTTAACGGCAATTGCCATATGGGGGCCAATGTGGTTGAGCTTAAAACAGAAGTGGCCAATGTAATGAATCAATAAAAAAAGATTGAATGAACCTGAGTTTTAAAACAGTACAGCCCTTAGTTATTACATTTCTTATTTTAACGGTACTCATTTTTGCAGGCTATATTTTTTTTGCGGATAAGGGTATTGATTACCTGGTTGTGATGGGCGGCAACTGCCTGTTTTTTTTAGTGAGCCTGTTTGTTTTCCGCATGCAATACATGGCCATGTACAACAGCAACCCCCAGGTTTTTATCCGCAGTGTAATGAGCGGAATGATCATTAAAGTGTTTGGCTGTGTAATTGCTGTGGTGGTTTATTATTTTGCCAGCAAAACTGCATTCAACAAACCTGCTGTATATGTATCAATGGTCATCTATATTGTTTACCTGGTGGTGGAAGTAAGGAGTATCATGAACCTGAACAAAACAAAAAATGCCTAAGCAGGAAGCCCCGCTTTTACAGCTGCAGGATTATTTGCCCGAAGGAAGTTTTGACGAAGTGCTTTATTACCTGCAGCATTACAAAGTGCATCTTACCATCAGCCGCAAAAGGCAAAGCATACTGGGGGATTACCGCCATGCACATTCAGATAAAAACCACCGCATCAGTGTTAACGGCAACCTCAACAAATATTCTTTTCTCATTACTTTACTGCACGAACTGGCCCATCTTTTCACTTATGAAAAATACGGGCACCGTGTGCAGGCCCATGGGCGTGAATGGAAAGATGAGTTTGGGAAAATACTGGCGAAATTTTTATTGAAGAAGATCTTTCCGCCCGATATCCAAAAAGCTTTGCTTGGTACTTTGCAAAACCCTGCAGCCAGCAGTTGCGGCGATGAAAAACTGTTACGGGTATTGCATAACTATGATGAAAAACCAGCCGGTGTGCATTTGGTGGAGCAGTTACCATCCGGCGCATTATTTGTAATTAAGGGTGGCCGCATTTTTAAAAAAGGAGAGAAGATAAGAAAGCGTTTTAAATGCATGGAAGTTAAAACCGGCAAATTGTACCTGTTTAGCGGTATGTATGAGGTGCAGGTAATATCTGCTTAATTTATCAAACCGCAAATCATTTTTCACCAACACCCGGGGTTTAATTTAAACATAGCTTAATCTTTTATACAGGGTTAACAAAAATCAAGTACTTTCGGTACTCTAATCACAAACAAAAATTTGCCTGATACTTTAAAATACAGTGAAGAGCAATTGGTGGCACTGCTGCAAAACAAAGACCAACAGGCATTTTCGTATCTGTACGATAATTATTCGGCTGCACTGAACGGAATTATTTACCGTATGGTTGAAAACCGGGAACTGGCCGAAGATATTCTGCAGGAAGTTTTTGTAAAGATCTGGAACAATTTTTCAAGCTATGATACAGGCAAGGGCCGCTTATTTACCTGGATGCTGAACATAGCCCGTAACCTCACTATTGATACCCTGCGCAGCAAAGGGTATAAGAAGCAGGGCAAAATCTCTGGCGATGAAAATTCCGTAAATAACCTGACCGATGACGGACGCATGGCAGAACGTTTTGATGCGATGGGTATCAGGAAACAATTAGAAAACTTAAAGCCCGAGCAACGAAGCATAATTGACCTTGCATATTTTAACGGATACACCCAGGATGAAATTTCAAAAGAAATGGGAATACCTTTGGGCACAGTTAAAACCAGGATGAGGGCGGCCATTATTGAACTAAGAAAATTATTAGAATACAGCTAAATTGAACGCAAAGGAAATCATATCATCAGGTATTCTTGAGCTTTACTGCATGGGGCTTACATCGGCTGCTGAAACGGCTGAAGTGGCAGCATGGGCTGAACAATACCCTGAAGTAGCTGCTGAAATTGAAGCGATTCAATCCGGACTGGAAAGCTATGCACAGGCACAGGCGGTTGAGCCGGCTCCTTCTGTTAAAGAAAAATTGTTTGCGGCTATTAATACAGGTAAAGCAGCTCCCTTTGTTGAAATAAAAACGGAAGAAAAAGCAACAGCAAAAGTTTATTCTATTTCTCCTGCCTGGAAATATGCGGCTGCTGCCAGTATGGTTTTATTGGTTGGCAGTATCGTTTTAAATGTAGTGCTGAATAATAAATACCAGTCGGCTAATAAAGAACTTGCATCTACGCAAAATGAATTGCAGCAGCAAAAAGATATGGCTGATGCGATGAAGAAAGAGAGTGATTTAATTGGTGACAAAAATGCAAAGCCTTTTATTTTAGCCGGAATGGCAGATGTGCCGGATGCTGATGCCAGAATTTACTGGATGAAAAATTCAGGCGATGTCTATATAGATCCTTCTAACCTGCCTAAGCCTGAGAAAGGTAAGCAGTATCAGTTTTGGGCCATTGTTGATGGCGTACCGGTAAGCGGAGGCATGATTGATACTGATTTTGAAATAGATGGAAAGAAAGTACGTTTACAGAAAATGAAAGCCTTTGGGAAAGCACAGGCCTTTGCTGTTTCGCTTGAAGATGCCGGACCTGAAAAACCTGCGCCAACAAAGGTGATGGCAATGGGTAAAATATAGATAACCCTCTAAAAATATATATTTTAAAGCAGGCTGTTCATCAGCCTGTTTTTATTTTATGCTATACAAAAAAATAAATTCAGTTAAATAAATCCAACACAATTCATCTGCCGTACATGATGTTGAAGTCAACTTTTCCAAAAAATAAAAATCAACATTATGAAATCAATTAAAAAATTCCTTTTTGCTGCGGCAGCAGTTTTGCTTGTAAATGCTTCTTTTGCCCAGAATGAAAAAACAGTGATGGTAGGCGGGGCCGCCATGTATCCTACAAAAAATATTGTAGAAAATGCGGTTAACAGTAAAGATCATACCACTTTGGTTGCAGCTGTTAAGGCTGCAGGTCTTGTTGAAACTTTGCAGAGCGCCGGCCCGTTCACCGTATTTGCGCCAACCAATAAAGCCTTTGAAATGTTGCCTGCCGGTACGGTTGATAATTTACTGATGGCAGAAAGTAAGCCTGCGTTAACAACCGTATTAACCTATCATGTGGTTGCAGGCAGGTGGAGTTCTGCAGCTATCGCTAAAATGATTAAAGACGGCAGCGGCACAGCACAGGTAAAAACAGTAGCCGGAAAAAACTTATGGATCATGATGGAAGGAAAGAAAATTGCCATTAAAGATGAGAACGGTGGCATTGCCTATGTAACCATTAAAGATGTAAACCAAAGCAATGGGGTGATACATGTAATAGACCATGTATTGCTGCCTAAAATGTAAGAATGCAAGAGTAGTTAGTTTAAGAGTTATAATGAAAAGGCCCCGTTGTTTTTACAGCGGGGCTTTTATTTATAACACGTTTACTATTTTGCAAGCAAAGCATAAACAGCGGTGTCAGAAAATTTACCCCGGAAACAAAAATTCTCTTTAAAATAAGCTTCTCGTACAAAGCCGCATTTCTCCAGCACTATACCCGATACTGCATTCTCAGGATTTATATGTCCTTCAATGCCGTGCAGTTTCATCTCGTTGAAACCAAAATCAACAACAGCCTGCACAGCTTCTTTCATAATTCCTTTGCGCCATTGATCAGGGTGCAAAACATAACCAACTTCGGCCCGGTAGTGGTCTGTTAAAATATTCCAGAAACAAATGGTGCCGACCATCGTTGCCGGATCTTCCAGCAACGCAATCGCCCACATGATGCTTTCATTTGCATCAACGGAAGCATTTATCTTTTGTATAAAAGCTGTAGCTTCTTCAAGGGTTTTTGTTTTTTCACGTCCAATATACTGCATCACCCTGTCATCAGATCTCAGGAATAATAATGCAGTTGCATCAGCATCCGTCATTCTTCTTAATAAAAGCCTTTTTGTTTTTATTTCAGGAAAAGGGGAGAAGTTTAATTCAAGCATATAACAAATGATTTGATGGTAATTTAAATCATTTTGAATTCAGCCATAAAAAAATCCCATTTCGTTTTAACGCAATGGGACTAATAAAATATTGATTACAGTTATGCAACAGCCTTATTTACCAGTTCTGCAGCTTCGCTTAACTGGATGGCGCTTTGCACTTTTAAACCACTTTCGTCAATTAATTTTTTTGCAACATCGGCATTGGTGCCCTGCAGTCTTACAATGATCGGGATGGAGATATTACCAATAGATTGATAAGCATCAATAACACCCTGTGCAACCCTGTCGCAGCGAACAATGCCGCCAAAAATATTGATGAGTATTGCTTTTACTTTAGGGTCTTTTAAAATGATGCGGAAACCGGCTTCCACCGTTTGTGCATTGGCTGTACCACCAACATCCAGAAAGTTGGCAGGTTCGCCGCCGCTTAATTTGATCATATCCATGGTAGCCATCGCAAGCCCGGCGCCGTTTACCATACAACCTACATTTCCATCCAATTTTACAAAGTTCAGGTTGTACTGGCCGGCTTCTACCTCAGTCGGGTCTTCTTCACTCAGGTCTCTCAACACGGCAATATCCTGGTGGCGCATCAAAGCATTGTCATCAATATTCATTTTACAATCAACTGCTATGATCTTGTCATCACTGGTCTTGAACAAAGGATTTATTTCCAGCATACCACAATCAGAACCTACATAAGCTTTGTAAAGGTCTGTAACAAATTTTACGCAGTTCTTAAAAGCAACACCGCTCAATCCTAAATTAAAAGCAATTTTTCTTGCCTGGAAAGCTTCGAGGTTTCCACCGGGGTAAACCCATTCTTTAAATATTTTTTCAGGCGTGTCATGCGCCACATCTTCAATGTTCATACCGCCTTCGGTGCTGTACATAATTACATTCTGGCCTTTGGAACGGTCGAGCAAAATAGAAAGATAAAATTCCTTCACCGGGCTTGGCCCATCATAATAAACATCCTGCGCTACCAAAACTTTGCTAACCACTTTACCGGCTTCACCGGTTTGTAAAGTAACCAATGTACCCCCGATAATGTTCTTTGCAATCTGCATCACTTCTTCTGCAGTTTTGCCAACGGCTACACCTCTCTGTTCGGTACCTTTTATTTTTCCTTTACCACGGCCACCGGCATGTATCTGTGCTTTTACAACTGCAAATTTGCTTCCGTACATTGTATGAATTTGCCTGTAAGCCTGCTCTGCTTCGCCGGGTGTGCTGCAGGGGATGCCTTCCTGAACAGGAACATTGTATTTCTTTAAAAGCTCTTTAGCCTGGTATTCGTGAAGATTCATAAAGGATAAATTTTGGCGAAGATAAGGAAGTGTTTTGAGTTTTGGGTTTGGGGTTTTGTGTTCTCTGCATTTTTACAGGCGGGAAATGAGTATTGGCATATCTCTGTTAATTATATATTTTTATCAGTACGAAGTTGTATTGCATATCTGCGTTAGTTATAAACAAGAATACATCTAACGAAGTTGAAATAATAAACTAAGGTAAAATCAAAACAATGATAAAGATTAAATGTCTGCTTATTTGCACTTTCTTAATAGTGGGTTTTATTTCATTAAACTGTAATCAACCGCAGAAATGTAAAAAAGTAAAAAATGGCAAATTCTATTATTATGCGAAGATGGATGGAAGGAAAATTTTAATAGAAAGGATCGATAGTTTACAAATAGAAACAGACGCAAAAAGGACTGAAGTTTTAAAAAGTAAAATTGTTTGGGAAAATGACTGCAAATACAAAATATTTGTAAATGCGTTCAGTGATAATAAACTTACTCAAGAAGATTCCTTACTTGCCACAAAAGCCGGAATTATAGAAATTATTGACATCAAGCCTGATTTTTATATTTGTACTGCTAAATTTTCAACGTCCAAGAAAAATTATGAATTTAGAGATACTATGTATTATCAAAAATAATCTTTTTAGCCTCTGTGTGTTTTAAATTATTTTCCGTAAGCCAACCTTTACCGTAGCTTGATTTTTACCCAGCGACACAGAGAAGAGTTTAAGATTTTAATACAGGGTTGGTTAAAAACAGGGTGCCGGAATGAAGATTTTTAAAAAACCGAAACAAAACAGCCCCTAACTCTCAACTTTCCTTTAACAATATCTTCCCTTACCTTTGACAGCTAAAACTTAGCTGATATATGATGCAAAAAATTGACGAAGCAGTAATTTTTATTAAAAGCCAATATAGTGATAAGCCGGCTGTAGGTGTGGTGCTGGGCAGCGGGCTTGGAAGCTTTACCAATGAAATACAAATTGAGAAAGAGATACCTTATGGCGATATTCCGCATTTTCCGGTAAGTACGGTAGAAGGGCATAGCGGCAAACTGATATTTGGCACGCTGGGCGGAAAAAAGATAGTGTGCATGGCAGGCCGTTTTCATTTGTATGAAGGCTACTCATCTGAGCAAACCGTTTTTCCTATCAGGGTTTTAAAATTTCTGGGCATTGATACTTTGCTGGTGAGTAATGCAGCCGGTGGTGTTAACCCAACTTTTAAAGTGGGCGACCTGATGATCATTACCGATCATATCAGCCAGTTGGCGCCAAACCCGCTTATCGGAAAAAATCATAAAGAGCTGGGCCCAAGGTTCCCGGATATGAGCGAGCCTTATAAAAAATACCTGATAAAAAAAGTAAAAGATATAGCAGCAGAAAAAAATATCAAAGTAAAAGAAGGAGTTTATGTTGCTGTTACCGGCCCTACTTTTGAAACAAGGGCAGAATATAAAATGATACTTACACTCGGCGGCGATGCAGTAGGTATGAGTACGGTGCAGGAAGTGATAACAGCGGTACACATGGGGCTGCCTGTTTTTGCAATGAGCGTAATAACCGATGTGGGCATTCGTGAAGAAGAAAATGTAATTACCCACGAAGAGGTTTTGCAGGCTGCTAAAGAAGCTGAGCCAAACTTTAAGGCATTGTTTTGTGAACTGATTGCACAATTATAAGTTTATTGATGAAGCAGATCCTTGCCCTTATACTGTTGGTTTTTTGTTTTCAGTTTGCCTGTGCTCAGCAGCCTGATATTTTTAACCAGATCGGTGGCAGGATAAGGGGTATCGGCAATACAACTTCAGGCGGTAAAGACACGATTGGCTTTGAGCACCGGGATGACAGGAAAGATTCCATCGCTATCTCATATAAGTATCTTGATTCTGTCCGCAGCATACCTTTTGATTCATCCATCAACGATTTTGACAAATATTTTTCTGTTCCATCATCTTATATATACCTGGGCAATAACGGAGCGCCATCTTATCCGCTTATCTACAAGCCAACTGCTAAACCCGGATGGGATGTAGGTTTTCATGCCTTTGATATTTACAGGTATAAACTGGAAGAGTCGAAGTTTTACAAGACCAACAGGCCTTTTACCCAGCTGAGTTATCAGCTTGCATCGGGTAAAGAACAAATGATACAGGCGCTTCACACACAGAACCCAAGGCCGAACCTGGGCTTTGGCTTTGATTACAGGCTCATAAGCGCCCCTGGTTTTTTTACAAATCAAAATACCAACCATAAAAGTTACCGGCTGTTCAGCAATTACCAGGGAAAAAGAAAAAGGTATGCAGCATTTTTTGTTTTGCTGGGAAATACAAATAAGGTTTCGGAGAATGGCGGCATCAGGAATGACAGCTCTTTATCCAACCCTGATCTGAAGAAAAGGTTTTCAATTGATGTAAACCTTGGCAATTCGGCCAATTCTGAATTCAACCCTTTTAATACAACCATTACCACCGGCAATGTGTATAAAGACTTTACCGTTTTTTTGCGGCAGACATACGATATTGGTAAAAAGGATTCAATAGCCATTAATGACTCTACAACCGAATATTTGTTTTACCCCAAGCTGAGAGTTCAGCACAGTTTTACCTACAGTACCAACGACTATTTGTACAGAGATGATCAGGCCGATTCAGCCATTTATAAAAACTGGTACGACACCATTGTAAAGGTTGGCAAGGATAGCTTTTTGGTAAGGGAAAAATGGAAGGTGATGGGTAATGATATCACCCTACTGCAGTTTCCTGATACAAAAAATCCGGCTCAGTTTATTTCTGCGGGGGTAAAATTTGAAAGTATTAAAGGAACTTCTGTGAAGGGTACAAGAAACCTGCATAATTTAATAATTCACGGAGAATACCGCAATAAAACCCGTAACAAATTATGGGATGTGCTTGCCAAAGGTGAGTTTTATGTAAACGGCTATAATGCCGGCAATTACAGCGCTTATGCAACTATTGCAAGGCATATCAATAATAAGCTGGGTGATGTACGCCTGTTTTTTAAAAATGTAAACCGCAGGCCTTCTTTTATTTTCGACAATGGGTCTGGTTTTAATTTTAATAACCCCAGCCTTACAAAGAACGAGAATATCATTTCATTTGGGGCTGATGCTGTGAACCGGTTTATCAGCATTGGCTTTAAGAACCACATCATCACCAACCTGGCTTATTTTTCTGACTATTATCATACAGCACAAACTTCAACAGTTATCAACTTATTACAGATGTATGCATCAAAAAAAGTAAAACTTGCCAAACGCTGGAATCTTTATGCTGATGCTACTTTCCAGCAAACAGATGGAAGTGCACCTGTAAAAGTGCCGCTGGTATTTGCAAGAGGGCGGCTGGCTTATGAAGGTATTTTCTTTAAAAACCTGAACCTGAGCGCCGGGCTTGAAGCCAGGTATTTTACGCCTTTTGAGGCTTATAATTATTCTCCCGTGATGGGGCAGTTTATGCCGCAGGATACTTTTAAGTTGAAAAATCTTCCTGATATTGCTGCCTTCTTTCATTTCCGCATCAAATCATTTACAGCATTTCTTAGGGCTGAGAATCTTAACACAGTAAGCTTTGCAAACGGCTTTGGGTTTACCAATAATAATTTTGCTGCACCTCATTATCCTACACAGGGCTTTATTTTCCGCTTTGGCATTCGCTGGGGGTTTGTTAATTAACGGAAATGCAAATTAGCCAATGTGCTGATGTGCTAATATGCTATGCAGCTTTTAGTTAAAATATTCATTTCTTCTCATTCACTTTTGCTTATTGTCTTTTCTGTTGTAGCTTTGCATAGCAGATGAAAAAGATCTATACCGGCATATTGGCAATTGTTTACATGGCTGTTTCTTCGGGAATAGCAATGGAACTGCATTATTGCATGGGCAAAAAGGCCGGAGTAGAATTTTATGGTTCAGCCAATGATAAGTGCGGCAAATGCGGAATGACAGAAGAAAAGAAAACCGGTTGCTGCCACGACGAGTTTAAATTTTACAAGATCAGCGATTCTCATAAGAATGTAATAAACAATCTTGATCTTACACCCTTATCAGTTGCAGTTGTACAGGAATATTTTTTATTCAACTGGCAACAGCCTGATAATACAGCTTTAGTTGCTGTAAATAATCATTCCCCTCCTGACTATACAGGGCCTTCTGCCTGTATAATGAACTGCGTTTTCAGAATTTAGAATGGATACTGAATTTTGTATGATCTGACGACCCGCCTGATCATATGCTGTATTTTATGGTCAGACGAGACGTCAGGCCATCTTCTTTCATTCAACATTTAAATTTTATAAAATGAAAACGATCTCATTATTTGCTGCAATTATTTTCAGCATATTTTCTATTAATATATCAAATGCACAAACAGCAAAAACTGAAACCATTAAAGTATGGGGCAACTGCGGCATGTGCAAAACAACCATTGAAAAAGCTGCTAAAAAAGCAGGTGCAAAAACTGCCAATTGGAACGAAGACAGCAAAGAGCTGAAAGTAAGCTACTCAGAAAATAAAACTTCAGCTTCAAAGATACAGGAGGCCATTGCAAAGGCAGGTTATGATACACAGGATTTTACAGCAGTGCAAACTGCTTATGATAACCTGCATGGCTGCTGCAAATACGACAGAAAAAATACTGCTGCAATATCTTACACCTGCCCCATGCATCCCGAAGAAACCAGTGATAAAGCAGGCAAATGTTCTAAATGCGGGATGGATCTGAAAGCAAAGCAATGATCTTTCTCAATTGTTATTGTGTAAAAATGATAAGCTATTCTGCTGCAGGTATCAACTGCCTGCAACAGGGTTAGCTGCCTTTGCAAATGTTACATTTTAAACAAAAGGGGATCATTTAAAAAGCTTTATTATGAAGAGCATAAAATATTTAATACTGATTTACCTTCTTCTTCCAGGGATCACTGCATTCAGCCAGTCAAAAAAAACGGAGAAATCTGATACAGCAGTATCTATGAAAGTTTTTGGTGTGTGTGAACAATGCAAAGAACGGATTGAAAAAGCTGTTAAGATAAAGGGTGTGAAGTCGGGTGTTTGGAATATGGAAACAGGGCAGCTGGCGCTGGTCTATGACCCGGCCCGGGTTACTTTAGATAAAATTGAAAACAGGATTGTTGCAGCCGGGCACGACCTGGAGAATAAGAAATCCCTTGTTGCAGTGTATGATGCACTGCCAAAATGTTGCCGCTATCGTGAGCCGGGATCAATGACGCAAAAGCATGATGCAGTGCCGGCAAATACCCAAACGGTAAAGCGTATTGACAGCCCGGCTCTTTTAAAAGATACGGTTATACCCGTTAACATTATTAAAGGCATTGTACTGGAAGAAGATAACAAGGGCAAATTTACACCGCTGCCAAATGCAAGTATATCCTGGTTAAATACCGGTAAAGGTGTTATCACCGATAGTGCCGGATATTTTAGTATTCACCAGGATAATGTAAGCAAAACACTTGTAGTAAGCTATAGCGGTTATAAACCGGATACCATATTTATAACTGCACCGGATGAATTGAAAGTTGTGCTTGCATCCAACAGGCAATTAAAAGAAGTTTCGGTAACATCAAAGCAACGGTCTGTTTATATTAACAACTACAATCCTATACGCACACAAACCATGACCGGTAAAGAATTATTGAAAGCTGCCTGTTGCAACCTGAGTGAAAGTTTTGAGACCAACCCATCGGTTGATGTTTCTTATAATGATGCGGTAACGGGGTCTAAACAAATTCAATTGCTGGGGTTAAGCGGAAACTATACACAATTAACCGTGGAAAATCTGCCAGGGCCAAGAGGTATTGCAACACCATTGGGATTAAATTCCATCGCCGGACCGTGGATAGAATCCATTCAGCTTACCAAAGGCGTTGGCTCGGTTGCAAATGGGTTCGAAAGTATAGCCGGGCAGATAAATGTGGAATTGAAAAAGCCGGAAAACAGTGAAAAGCTGTTGGCGAATTTGTATATAAATGACTACGGCAAAACAGATGTTAATCTCAACTTTGCTCAAAAGATAAATAAAAACTGGTCAGCAGGCCTGTTACTGCACGATGATTTTTTCACCAATAAAAAACTTGATTTTAATAAAGATGGATTCCGCGATCTTCCAACGGGCAATACTTTCAGCCTGGTAAACCGGTATAAATTTGATAACAGCAAAGGAACGGTGATGCAACTGGGGATTAAGATATTGAATGATCAACGGACAGGAGGTGAAACAATGTTTGATCCTGATCAGCATAAAAATACAACTAGCAGGTATGGCCTGGGAATTAATACAGAGCGCTATGAAGCCTTTGCCAAGATCGGCTACATTTTTCCGGCAAAAAAATATAAAAGTATCGGTTTGCAGGTTACTGCAATAAATCATAAACAGGATTCTTATTTTGGGTTAACAACTTACAATGCAAAACAAAAAACCTTTTATGGTAATTTAATTTACCAGTCTATTATAAGAACAACGATACATAAATTCAGAACCGGTGTAAGTTTTTTGTATGATAGATACGATGAAGATTTTAAATCCAGCAGCTACAGCAGAAATGAAATAGTGCCGGGAGTTTTTGGAGAATATACTTTTACACCCAATGAAAAATTCAGCGCTGTTGCCGGATTAAGGGCAGATCATAATAACCTGAATGGCTTTTTTGTAACGCCCCGCCTTAACCTTCGCTACGAACCTGTTACCGGTACCACCATTCGTGCAAGTATAGGAAGGGGGCAACGTACCGCCAATATTTTTGCCGAGAATATGGGAAGCTTTATAAGTGCAAGACAGGTAAATATTATTGCTTCTGCACCGGGCAAAGCATACGGTTTAAATCCTGAAGTGGCATGGAATAAAGGAATAAGTGTTGATCAGAAGTTTACTTTGTTCAAACATGATGCGATGGTAAGTGTTGATTACTTTAGAAATGATTTTAAAGACCAGGTTGTGGTTGACCTGGAAAATGCAGGAGCAGTGAGTTTCTATAATCTTGCCGGCAAGTCTTTTTCAAACAGCCTGCAGGCTGAGATGAATTTTGAACCGGCAGATAAATTTGAAGTAAGGCTGGCATACCGGTTCTTTGATGTAAGATCAACCTATAATGGACAGTTGAAGGAACGCCCGCTCATTGCAAAGAACAGGGCCTTTGCAAACCTGGCTTACACCCTTAAAGGCTTTAAGTTTGATTATACGGTAACTTACAATGGTAAAAAACGATTGCCGGATACAAAGGCTAATTTGCCTGCATACCAGTTAGAAGAATTTTCAAAAGACTATGTAATGATGAATGCACAGTTGTCAAAAACATTCGGAAAAAAATATCCTTTGGATATTTATATAGGAGCAGAAAACCTGACGAACTTTTTCCAGCAAAATGTTATTGTTTCGGCAGATCAGCCATTCAGTAATTATTTTGATGCTTCCATGGTTTGGGGCCCGGTTAATGGCAGGATGTTCTATACAGGCATTCGTTTTAAGATCAAATAAGTTATTTTATGAAAAAGATATTGCTTTTCATATTTTCATTGGTAAAAAAAAAGAGTTGTTGTAAATGAGTAAATATATTTTAACAGTTTTGGCCATCTTGTTTAATTCTGCTGTTGTGAATGCACAGCTTAAAACAGGAGAGCTTGTACCCGAAATTGAATTGCCCGGTAAAGTGGATACCATCATTAAGCTATCCTCGCTCAAAGGGAAAGTGGTGCTGATAGACTTTTGGGCAAGCTGGTGCGGCCCCTGCAGGGCAGCAAACCCATCTGTACAGAAGCTTTATAAAAAATATAAAGACAAAGGGTTTGAAGTATTTGCGGTATCACTTGATGTAAAGAAAGAGCTTTGGCTAAAGGCTATCAGGCGTGACGGGCTTACTTACACACATGTGATTGATTCAGAGGGATGGCTTTCAAAAGTTGCCGAAAGGTATTTTGTGGATATGCTGCCAACTAATTTCCTGCTCGATAAAACAGGAAAAATCGTTGCCATCAATATAGAAGGTAAAGAATTGTTTGATAAAGTAAAAGAGCTGACTGAATCGCTCTCACCTTAAAGAGCAATCACCAAAAGGTTTTTTACAACTTCTTTGCTCAATATCTTTCGTTCTTTATTGTTGATCTTAACCTGGAAGGATTTGTCGAATTCCTCAATTCCCTCCACAAGCAGTTCATCACCCAGTTTAATATTGCTTTTTGTAAGGTATTGCAGAAAAGCGTTTGAGTGTTCGGCCACACCGGTAAACTTTACCTTTTCTCCTTTGCTGCATTCGCTCAACGGTTTGCTGGTGTTCTTTATAAACCGCCCCTTTGCATCGGGTATCAAATCGCCATGAGGGTCTGTTTTAGGATAGCCTAAGTGCTTGTCTAATTGCTCAATCAGTTCATCACTTATCACATGTTCCAGTTGTTCGGCTATTTCATGCACTTCATCCCATTTAAAACCAAGGTTGTTTACCAGCCATACTTCCCAAAGCCGGTGCTTGCGGATGATGCTCAGGGCTATCTGCCTGCCTTGTTCTGAAAGTCTTACTCCTTTTGATTTTTCGTAACTGATCAGTTTTTTTACTGCCATCTTTTTAATAAAATCAGTTACAGAAGCTGCATTTATAGCCAGCGTTTCTGCCAGGGCAGATGTGGTTACCACATCGCCGTGTTTTTCCTGTATTTTATAAATCGCCTTTAAATAATTTTCCTCTGCCAGTGAAGTCATTTTACTTATTTCTTACAAAATTCGTGTTTTTTACAGAAAAACATAATTAGGTAAGCCTAATTATGTATTTTTGCCCGAAGAATAAATTAAACACTGCTGCAAAGCGAACTGAACAAATTATACATGCGAACAACTGTATCTTTTTTAATTGCCTGCTTTTTAACTAACAGTGCTTTTGCACAGCAGGGTAAAATATCGGGCACTGTAACCGGTAATGGCAAAGCAATAATAGCAGCTACAGTGGTTCTAAAGCCGCTGGGTAGTACAGTAATGACAGACAGTACGGGGCACTTTCATATTACGAATGTGCCATTCGGAAATTACATCATTGAAATATCGGCTGTTAATTTTACCGGTTATGCATCAACTTTATCCGTTAAAGGAAATATCAGCCTGCTGAATATTTCCTTAACCGAAGCAAACAGCATTATGGGAGAAGTTGTTGTTTCCGGAACCATGAAACCGGTAAGTAAAATGGACTCACCCATTCCGGTTGAAGTTTATTCACCCACGTATTTTAAAAAAAACCCTTCGCCCAATATTTTTGAAAGCCTCCAGATGGTGAATGGTGTGCAGCCCCAACTGAACTGCAATGTTTGCAATACCGGCGATATACATATTAATGGTATGGAAGGCCCGTACACCATGATTTTAATTGATGGGATGCCCATTGTAAGCAGTTTATCTACGGTGTATGGTCTTGCCGGCATCCCCAATAGTATGGTTAAGCGTGTTGAAGTAGTAAAAGGGCCTGCTTCAACGCTGTATGGCAGCGAAGCAGTTGGAGGATTGATTAATATTATTACAAAAGATGCGGCCGGATCTGATAAAGTACGTGTTGATCTTTCTGCAACCAGTGTGGGTGAGTACAATGCCGATGTTACAGCAAAGTTTAAACTTGATAAAAAAATAAGTTCGCTGCTGGGAATAAATTATTTTAACTACCAGCAGTTAAGAGATATAAACAAAGACAATTTTACAGACGTTACACTTCAAAACCGTATCTCTGTTTTTAACAAATGGAGTTTTAAGCATAAGAGTAACCTGCAGTCTTCCCTGGCGCTCCGTTACGTAAATGAAAACCGCTGGGGCGGCGAACTTCAATGGAAGCCGGAGTTTAAGGGTACAGACAGTGTGTATGGCGAAAGCATTAACACAAACCGGGTTGAACTTATAAGTACTGTTGCGCTTTCGGCAAATGTAACAGCTGATATTTCTTACAATTATCACTTGCAGGATAGTTACTATGGCCGTATAAAATATTATGCCAGCCAGCAGGTGGCTTTTGCACAACTGCGCTGGAATAAAACCTGGGGCCGCCACGATGTATTGATGGGCATACCGTTTCGCTACACTTTTTATGATGATAATTCTCCTGCAACAGCAGATGTAAACGGCAGTAATAAACCTGCCCATGCCTGGCTGCCTGGCATTTTTGTACAGGATCAGTTTACAGTAAATGAAAAGCTTACTACTTTGCTGGGGTTACGGTACGATTACAATAATGAACATGGCAGCATTGTTACACCGAGGCTTAGCTTTAAGTTTGCTTCCAATAAAAACAACACATTCAGATTGAGTGCCGGCAACGGTTTCAGGGTGGTAAATCTTTTTACTGAAGACCATGCAGCATTGACAGGCGCCCGGGAAGTAGTGATCGCATCGGCTTTAAAACCAGAAAAATCATGGAATGTAAATTTAAATTATACCGGCTTTGTAACCCATAAAAAAGGATATGTTGGGATTGATGCCAGTGTTTTTTACACCCGTTTCAGCAATAAAATCGTTGCAGATTTTATTACAGAACCCAATAAGATCATTTATGATAACCTGCGGGGTTATGCCATTTCAAGAGGTGTTACATTAAATACCGACTTTAGCTTTACCAATGGAATTAAAATAATTGCCGGCGCTACCTGGATGGATGTATTTTCAATGGATAAAGATGCTAATGGGGTTAAAACAAAAGTGCCGCAGTTATTTGCGCCAAAAATTTCAGGCACATTTGCTGTTAGTTACTCAATGAAAAAGGCCGGGCTGGCCTTTGACCTGACCGGCAAGGTAAATGGCCCCATGTATTTGCCTGTTGTACCCAATGATTACCGGCCGGAAAAATCGCCTCTTTACAGCATTATTAATTTTCAACTTACCAAAACTTTCAAAAAAGGATTTGAATTGTACGGTGGCATCAAAAATTTATTCAACTTTTTGCCAGCCGATCCTTTGCTTCATCCCGATGATCCTTTCGACAGGCCGGGCGGAAAATATTTCGACAGCAACGGTGCAGCAAGGCCGGATACCAATCCACATGGTTATGTTTTCGATCCTTCCTACAATTATGCACCGGTACAGGGGGCTAAAGGGTTCATCGGTATCCGGTGGTTTATCCGGTAATTTATTTTGAAGCGGCAATACCGGTTATTAAACTCTCCAGGTTTTTTTCTTTGTAAAAGATTTTACAAATATCTTCAGCGCCGTCTAAGATCTGCTGCAATGTTTTTTGTGAAGCGCCTGCCAGTTTGTAAGCTTTGGCCAATGCAGCTGCTTCATTGGTTTTGGATGTTTGCAAAAGCGCTTCTTTAATTACTTCCACTTTAAGCCCGCTGTCTTTTAAATTGCCCAGTTCGGCTATCATCCAGCTTAACGCATAAAAGCGGTTTTGATCAAGCAGCAAAAAATGTTTCAGGCCTGCGGCATCGGGCATTTTATTGTAGGGCGAACCGGTTATTGCCCTGGTTAAATATTTAGCAAGATATTTAGGTGTTGCAGTTTTTGATTTGCTTAACTGAATACAACCCCTCAATGCCTGCGGATAAATGCTAAGCCAGCGCATCATGCGCCTGAATTCATGTACATCTTTTTCAACATCGGTAAAATGAAAATCTTTTTCATTGATGAATTCCAGTATTTTGTTAATAGCAATCACATAGAACTGCTGTAGGCTTTTTACATCATCTTTTTCATCAAGCCAGTCGGCTTTTTTTAATTTCTTCCTGATCTTTTCAATGCGGTCTGCATCATCGCCCAGCCACTCTTTTTCAACCAGTAATTCGTTCAGGCTTTGAATTTTTTCACGGCTCTGGGCCTGCAGGTAACCGGTAATTTCTTTTGGTATTTTTTTATTGGCAGCAAATTCTTTGGCAAAAGCATCGTAATAATCTATTTGCCCAATGGCATCTTCGAGCAGCTTAACATGCTCTTTTATTTTGCTGAACTTTTTTTTGTTGTGGATGCCGGCATACAGCTTCGCCAAACCTTCAAGCATAAATAAAGGGGTACGGGCATTGTTCTGGTACAGCCAAAGCGCCGGGTTTTTTTGTTTGGAAGATTTAGTAAGAAGTTCTTCTAATTGTTTCAGATAATGATCAAATCTTGCTAAGCCATTTTTCATTGTTGCATTTTTATACATTAGCTTTATGGTTGGTACTCATCTTCGACTCCGCTCAGATAAGTTGCTCCTTCCTTCGACTTCGCTCAGAATTAATTGGCCTCACTTTTCAAAAAAAGCCACATTGCCTCCAACCCACTCTTTATTCTTATTATAACGGGTGCCGATCATCTTGCCTTTACTCAACCTTGCCAGATTGTGAACACCAACCGGCCTTGCCCATCCTTTTTTCCAGAAATAAAATAAACGTATCTCTGCCTTGGCAGGCTCATCGGGTGTCTTGATCACATCAGCATATTTTACCTTTTTCTGCAGTATCCAGTTTTCGGGATCTTTTACCGCTTCAATATCTTCCGGCTTTACATCAATTACCACACCCATGCCAGCAAAAGAGAACAGGGGTTTTAAAACATAATTCTCCAGGTCGGCAGGCATTTGTTTCAGCTCATTTAAAAAATACGTTTCCGGCACATAGGGATTTTTGATGAAGGGCAATGTGAATTTACTGATGCGGTAAAACCAGTTGGGATGCGGCGCCCATTCCACATTATAAGGTTTGGTGAGATCAACCACTTCGCCCAGGCCTTCCTGCTTTTGCAGGTCATCAAAGATCACCCGGTTGTAAATCCTTTTGATAGGCGTTTTTACACCATTGTTCATGTAAAAAAGTTTGTCACCTTCCGCTATCAGTTTGGTAAGACAAACCATTTTAATGCCCAATAACTGCCCGGTACAGTAAAAATCAATCCTTGTTTTTTGCTGCTCCGGAAAAATTTCGAGCAGTATCACATTCTCCGGATTTAAATCACCAACGATTAATTCTCTCAATAACTCAACATAAGTTTCTTTTGTATAACCATTTAAATACGGAGAAAAAGTATCAGGCAGTTCTGCATACTCGGCAGTCAGCTCGGAATGAAAAGCCTGGAAAGCATACAGCGTAGGAAATCCCTGCATCTCGATCAGCTGGGGCTCCAGTTCTCCATTTTTATTTTCACAAATACCAAAATCAAAAACCAGAAATTCAGTATGGCTGTTCTCGTTGGGCACTTTTACATTTTCGGGAATGCCGCGTTCTGTAAGCGCCAGAAATTTAGGATCAACGATGACATCAATAATATCTTCACAGGCATGCAGCATTTTATCTTTAAAATCTTTTGGAACAAAAACCGGTGTTTCTGCATTACGGAAATCAAGAGCGCCGGGATGCAGGGCTTCCAGTTTTGCCATGTAGGCATCATACTTCTCTTTGGTAAAATTGGCGTTGAATCTTTCTCTTAACCCTGGTATCATGTTTATACAGCTTTAAATTATTCTTTTTGTTCAGAATAAAAATAGCTATAAAAATCCATTTTGCACACGGGTTTGTCAGCTTGTCTAGCGAATCATTTCAGTAAAATGAAATTCCTATTATGGAGTATGAGATGCTTCGTTCCTCAGCATGACAGAAAGAAGAGGCATTAGCTGACTAAAGAACCAAAAAAAGAAGGAGAGGAATTTCTAAACTTCAACCGGCTGCAGGCTTTCCACCGCATTGAACAAAAAATTGGGAAGTATATGGGAGTAGGTCCACATGATCTTTTCGGGATCGTTCAGGTGCTCTATCATGGATTGCCATTTTTCGGGCCCGTAATTTTCAATAACCGTTTTTTTCTTCTCTTCGGTTTGCAGGTGCAGGCTCATGCCAATGGCATCGGCTTCGGGATGAAACTGGGTGCCGATCATATTTTCGTTGAAACGGATTGCCATCACGGCCCTTTCAAGCGGCACATGCGGCCTGTCTTTTTCAATGGCTAAAATAGCAGCCCCCATTTCAAACAGCTTATTGTGGTTGGGTTCGGTAACCTGGTAATCACGGCTGTCAACCGCATAAAAAGGATCTTTTAACCCATCAAAGATCTGTTCATTTTTACCATCAGCTAAAAGGTGTACCGGAAAAACGCCGAAAGCGGTGCTTTTTCTTTTGCTTACTTTGGCAATATTGTAATGCCTGCATACCAGTTGAAAGGAGTGGCAGATAAAAAACACCTGCTTTTTCTGTACATAAGCCGGGTTATTGTTCCAGCGTTCTATCTTATCAAGCCAGTTAAAATAAACTTTTTCCCATTCGCTGCCTGCTGTGTCCAATGGGCTGCCGGGCCCGCCGGAAGAAATATAAATGTCGTAGCTGAGATCGGGAACCTGCTTTTCAAGGCGTACTTCAAATTCGTCCCAGGTAAGGTCGAGGTGGTTTACTTCGCCAAACTGGTTCAGAATTTCCCGCAGGCACCTCATACCCTGGTTTACATGGCCTTCATATAAATCGAGGATAGCAATGCGGATAGACTTTTTTTCTGTCCAGTTCATACACAAACATAACAATTTTTTAAACCCCGCCGTTTGGCCGTTGCTATGCAATTTATTAACGTGTTGTGGATTAAAAAAGTTGCACAAAGCTGATTTTTAAGCAGAACCATGACAGGATAAGCCCGGCCACATGACCAATCTCATTTTAAGGCAACATAATTTATTGCATTTTGTAAGTTGAAAACGACTGCACATGCATACCGGTAACCAGGGCGAAATGCCCTTACTGTTTAATTACTGCAAAAGCTGTAAACCTTTACCAGGCTCGCCGGAAGAGCTGGAAGTCTTTAAAAATATACAGCAGGGTTTTGCAAACCAGTTTGAATTGTTTTTTCCTGATAACCTGGCCCCCAAAACCATTGTGGTGGTGCCCAGCCTTTCGCTTGACCAGGAAGTGCTAGCCAAGGTGGAAGGCGCCATGTATTATGAAGAAAGGTTACTTTGTTTGCTGCTGCTGCTGCGTATGCCCCGAACCAACATCATTTATATAAGCAGCACAGCTATTGACCCCATCATTATTGATTATTACCTGCACCTGCTGCCGGGTATCACCGGTTACCATGCCCGGGAAAGGTTAACGCTCATTAGTTGTTATGATACTACAGCAATACCGCTTACCGAAAAGATATTGCAAAGGCCCAGGCTTATTGAACGTATAAAAAAAGCTATTCCCTCTGGTAGTGTTGCCCACATGGCCTGTTTTAATACAACCGGACTGGAAAGGACCTTAGCCGTTCACCTCGGTATCCCTGTTTACGGCTGCGACCCTTCACTAATATACCTGGGCACCAAGAGCGGCAGCCGCAGGGTTTTTTTGCAGGCTGGGGTGCCTATACCTGCCGGGGCTGAAAATTTAACAGGTAGCAGTGATATTATTCATGCACTTGCGGCTTTAAAAGATATGCATCCGCATATAAAAAAAGCAGTAATTAAATTGAATGACGGTTTTTCGGGAGAAGGCAATGCCATTATAAAGTACCCGGAAAACCTGAGAGGCAAAGCACTGCACAAATGGCTTACCGATAACCTGCTTACCGAAATGAAACCGGTTGCAAAAGACATGAATGCAGAGATTTTTCTTAAAAAATTTGAACTGATGGAAGGAATTGTGGAAGCATTTGTTGAAGGTGATGTAAAAACGTCCCCTTCTGTGCAGTGCCGTATCAATCCATTGGGCGAAGTAGATGTTATTTCCACCCACGACCAGGTGCTGGCAGGCGCCGAAGGGCAGATATTTATCGGCGCCCATTTTCCGGCAGATGCAGATTACCGGCTGCAGATAGCCGAAATGAGCAGGGCTGTATCAAAGGTTTTAAAAAAAGAAGGGGTGCTGGGCCGCTTCAGCATTGATTTTATTTCGGTAAAAGAAAACGATTGCTGGAAGCATTATGCCATAGAGATAAACCTGCGTAAAGGAGGAACTACGCATCCATTTTTAATGCTGCAGTATTTAACTGATGGCAGTTGTAACGAAACAACCGGTATTTTTGAAACAGCCGGCGGCCGGCAGCTTTACTATTATGCATCTGATAATGTGCAGAGCGATCAATACAAAGGCCTAAGCCCGCACGACCTGATAGATATTGCCATGTTTCATGGATTGCATTTTGACGGAGCCACTTACCGGGGTGTGATGTTCCATATGATCGGGGCGCTCTCTCAATACGGAAAAATGGGCATGGTATGTATCGGCGGATCGCCTGCAGAAGCTTACGAACTTTATACAAAAACCATACAGGTGCTGGATGCTGAAACAGCAGGGTGAGGGGTGAGGGGTAAAAAGTAAAAAAATAAAAAGTCAAAAATCAAAAAGAATAGGATCACTTCAAACCTTTTGATTTTTGACTTTTTAATTTTGAATTATTTTATCTTAATAAGATCACCGTTCCTTTCATCTCCACCACGCTGCCGTTCTTATCAATTCCTTTTATCATCCACGCATAAGTGCCTGATGCGGCAGGTTTGCCTTTTAATGTGCCATCCCATCCTTTCATCCATTCCCTGGTCTGGAACATCAGCGCCCCATACCTGTCAAACACCCGGAAATAATCAGTACTCTTAATACCCACCGGTGTGGGGAAGAAAACATCGTTCAGGTTATCGCCGTTTGGTGTAAAGGCATTCGGTAAATAGTAGGTAGGGCCTTCATATACTTTTATAAAGATGGTATCATCATCTGAGCAACCGATGGCATCTGTAATGTGTACATAAAAATATGTATCATTGTTCATGATGGCTACCGGGTTTGCAATAAACGGATTGTTTAAAGGCCCGGCGGGGCTCCATACAAAATCAACTGCATTTCTGCCGGTTGCAAGCAACTGGTGGTCACGGTTGATGATGGCGATGGTATCATTGCCGGCAAATGCAACAAGCTCCGGCTGCATGGTTATCAGCACACTGTCGGTTACAGAAAAATTACAGCCGTAATTATCGGTAACTGTGAGGTAAAACATCCGGGTTGTATCAAGCCTTACACCGGTAACAGCAGCATTCGGGTTGGTTAAAGAGTCCGGCGGGCTCCAGACAAAATTTACCGTGCCTGATAAATTGCTTGCGCTGCCAAATAAGGTGGCATTGGTTTTATAACAAACGGTAGTATCAGTGCCTGCATTGGCAACCGGTTTGTGTTTTACATTAACGGTGATGGAATCGTTGCGTGTGCAAATGCCCCATTTGGCAACAAGATAGTATTTTGTTGTATCGGTAGGTGTTGCAATGGGGGTTCTTACCGTATCAAAATTTAAAGTTGCTGCGGGGGTCCATTTAAATGTATCGGTGAGTGCGTTGGTTTGAGGTATCAGAGTGATGCCGGTTCCAAAGCAGGTAACCGTATCGGCACCCAACTCCAGGTTCATAGTATCAATCAAAGTAATAGAAACAGGAGGCAAAGTTGTTATACAATTATTGGCATCTTTAACCTGGATATTGCTGTAAGTACCAACAGGTAAACTATTAAAGATGTTTGAAACCTGGTAAGTAGCGCCTCCATCAATTGAGTATTGGTACGCAGGTGTACCGCCAGATGCGGCTAAATCAATAATACCGGTATTGTTTCCGCAATTGGTATTTGTTATGGTTGGAGAAAGGCTCAGTGCGGCTGGCTCACCAATTGTTGCAGAAGTGATACCGGAACAAAAGCTTCCTCCCTCCCGTGCCCTAACGGTGTATGTTCCGGCAGGTAAATTAAAAATAGTAGAAACCTGCCAGTTAATTCCATCTACACTGTATTCATAAGTTGGGCCCACCGGGCTTGTAACTGTAATGGTTCCATCAGCCCCATTGCAGAGAGCATCGGTAGCTGTAGCAGTAACCGTAAATGGTGCAGGTTCTCTGAGTATGTTTACGGTGTCATGAGCAATGATGTCAACTGTAGGGTCATCAAATTTTTCATACACAGTCCTTACTATATAATTTGCAGGATCGGTTGTTGGACAAACATTTGGGAAATCAACATCAATAATGCCATTTCCCGAAAAATTAACCACAGCATTACTATAAGGTACTATTACATTACCGGCAAAATCTATCAACTCAACTCTTTTTAATAAACTGGCAGCCACATTTCCGGTAGGTACAAAACGCCAGCTTTCATTCATGCCTGGAGTACCCCATGGAGGATCGGTTGCCCTTCTGCCTGGCGCCATTACGCCCTCTGTCTGGGCAAAATTCTGTAAACCTATTATTCCTTTACCCCCATTCCAGCTTGCGCATATCTCTTTGCTTTGCAGGAAGACTTCAATAATCCCTGTAGATTCATATAATACGATCTGGTGTGTATTTTCTATTGAAGTGGCACACTGAAACAACGGGACCCTGTAAAAGGAAAAAACAAAACGCCTATGTGGAGCAGTTCCAATAATATCGTATTTGATTTGCTGTGTTGGCGATGTTGGTTCGCTGGGGTCCAGATCGTGATATGGCCCCATAATTAAGGCACGATCGTAACTGGCACTTGGCAAATTAGCCGCTATCTGCCAGTGAGAGGTTTGGCCTGCACGACCTATATCGAATGAAATATAACCATTTGTACTTACAACTACCGAATTGTATACTGTACCGAAAAAAGGGAAATTAAAACCTAACGGAATTACACCAGAGTATCTATCGTCCATAGTAATAGTAACAGGATTCCCCGGTGCCCCCGGATCTGTGTAAGGTGTAAAACATGACCCTGGAGAACCCGTAAGTGGATTAATTGAATAGGTTGCACCGGAAGCGAACTGCCTTAGATCGCAGGTTTTTGCATGTAGTGTAAAACAGACTGTGGGACAGGCTATAGTTGTATCTCTTGAACATTGAAATGAAAATATGTTTTGAGCATTTGAACTGGCTACGAATAAAGTTACTATAGCCAGGAGTAAAATTTTTCTCATTACAGTAAATTGGCTGTTTTTGGCGCTCCCAAGATACTTAAAATCTTTTGAACGCAAACCATACTGGCATGGGGTTATTAACTTTATCAGAATTTCCATCTCACAAAAGCTTCCATAGCCGCATATTGTGTTAAACCCAGCCGGGCATAGAGTTTAGCGGTGTTGGCATTGCGTTCTTCGGCACGCTGCCAGAACTCACGATCATCACTCCTCCAAAATATTAAGATTTAAATAGGCTAAGTTCTTTTATAAATTTAAAATCCTTTTGATTGTCTGTCATCAATACCATGCCATTAATGATGGCAGTAGAAGCAATCAAAGCATCGGGCAAACTTATATTATTTAATATTAGGTACTTTTGGTAAAGAGCGAGCGACTTAATAGATATTTTTTCTGAAAGATGAATGATATTGTATGCCTTCATTTGTTTATTTAAATCAATGATGCGGCGGCGGCTTTTCAGGCCGCTTAATAATTCAAGATAAGTTATTATTGAAATTGAGAGACTGCCTTTATTATCATCCAGTATTTTCTTCTTTTCTGCATCGCCCCGGAAAACTTTTATCAAAATATCTGTATCTACTAAAATTTGTTTTGCCTTTGCCATGCATTTTTTCTTAAAGTTTCAGCAGATATATCTAAATCTTTCCATTTACCAAACAGGTAAGTGGGGGATATTGTAGATTTTATTTTCTTCACTGTTTTTCTTTTACCGCTTTCTTTTACCTGAACTCCAAGCTTTTCTAAAAGCTCAGTAACAAACTCTGTAGATTCTTCCGGTATTTTTACAATCATTTCTTTCATCACTAAAAAATTTGATTACAAGTTACAACAATATTTAAAACTTCCACCGCACAAAAGCCTCCATAGCTGCATACTGCGTTAAGCCCAGCCGGGCATATAATTTGGCTGTGTTGGCATTCCGTTCTTCGGCACGCTGCCAAAACTCACGGTCATCACTTCCCTGGAAAGGAACACTGTCTTTTTGCGACTGGTGTATGAAAATGCCATGGCGCTTTTTAACCACCTGGTCGGGACTCATGGGTATGGCCATTTCAATTTCGGTGATATCCCATTCCTGCCAGGCGCCTTTGTAGAGCCAGAGCCAGCAGTCATGAATCCAGTTGTTCGTTGTTTGTTGTTCGTTAGCTGTTTCTTGTTTCTCGTTGGCGACTTTTATGCGTTTTAAAGCCTCTATAACCACATCAAAACAAACTTTGTGTGTGCCATGAGGATCGGCAAAATCACCGGCGCAATAAATTTGGTGGGGTTGAATTTTATTTAGCAGATCAATGGTGAGTTGCACATCTGCTTCTCCCATCGGATTTTTTTCGATGGTGCCGGTTTCGTAAAAAGGCAGGTTCATAAAATGGATCTGATCATCTGTAAGCCCAACATATTTACAGGTTGCTTTGGCTTCACATCTTCTTATCAATCCCTTAATGGCACGGATGGTATCGGTATCTTTTTCGCTGGTCTTTTTTATTTTTAAGAATGCGGTGGCTTCTTCCAAAATAGTTTTGCTTTTGGTTTCATCAATATCAAACATACTTTCAAAGCCAACAGCAAAATCAATAAAACGTGTTACAAACTCATCGGTAACAGCAATATTGCCGCTGGTTTGATAAGCCACATGTACTTCATGTCCCTGGTCGTGCAGGCGCATGAAAGTGCCGCCCATGCTGATGATATCATCATCGGGGTGAGGGGAGAAGAGCACCACTTTTTTGGGGAATGGTTCGTTGCGTTCAGGATGATTGGTGCGGTATTCAGAAACTTTGCCACCCGGCCAGCCGGTAATACTGTCTCTCAATAAATAATAAACCTGCAGGTTAATTTCATAAGCATCTCCTTTTTCAACCAGCAGGTCGTTGAGGCCGTTATCGTTATAATCTATGTTGGTTAAGCTTAAAACAGGTTTGTTGAGTTTTAAAGCCAGGTTTATTACCGCACGTTTTACCATCGTCGGTGTCCACTCACATTCACCGGTAAGCCAGGGACTTTTGAAACGTGTTAATTCGCCAGCGCAGGTTTCATCAATTACAAAACTGCAGTCATCATGATTTTGTAAAAGTGAAGCAGGCAAATCTTCGGTGTCATCATCTTCTACTGCTTTTTTTACCACCACTGCTTTTGCCTGCCCCCAGGCCATTAAAATTATTTTTTTACTTTTTAAGATGGTGGTAATGCCCATCGTAATCGCCATGCGTGGCACCTGCGCCATATTGCCAAATTCATAGGCATTGGCCATACGGGTGCTGTTATCCAAACTGATCAGTCTTGTTTTTGAATGGATGCTGCTGCCTGGTTCGTTAAAACCAATATGGCCATTTACACCAATACCAAGTATCTGCAGATCCAATCCACCGGCTTCTTCAATCTTTTTTTCGTATTCAAGACAATGCTCTTTCACTTTGTCCTTCGGTATCATGCCATCGGGCAGATGATAATTGTTGGGATCAATATCTGTTTGCTCAAATAAATTCTTACGCATAAAATAATGATAGCTCTGCAGCGCATCTTTATCCATGGGGTAATACTGGTCCAAATTAAAAGTGATTACATTCTTAAAACTTAAACCTTCTTCCTTATGCATACGCACCAGCTCGGCATACAATGTTTTGGGCGACGAACCCGTTGCCAGGCCAATGACCGGCTTTTTGCCTTCGGCCTCTTTTTCTTTAATGAGCTTTGCAATTTCTTTTGCAACAAAGGCAGAGCCGGAGCCGGAGTCGGGAAAAATTTTAACCGGTATTTTTTCGAGAGAATCGGTGAGGTCTATTTTAGTCATAATGTTTGCTTACGGTGTCAGGCCACTACAAAAAGTGTTTGCTGAAAGGATGCCAATGTAATAAATACTCTTAAACAGAATAACTGATTGCAGTGGCCAGACACCTATTCTTACTCCTAAGTTAAAATAATCCTCCAACAATATTGTTATCTAACTCTTTAATTGTATGAGATGTAAAATCAGACTGAGTAAAATCCAGTAATTTATTACACAATAATTTATTACAAATGATTCCGTTTCTGCCGTTGTAATAATCTGGATAAGAAGAATAAGACCAATCTTTTAAATCATTTACCAATTTAGCTTTTAAAGGATTTTGGTGTATGTAGTGAAAGCAGGTTAAAAGACAATCTTTCTGAGAAAAGTTATTAATTGACATATCTGTTCCCGTTAATAATTTCGCTTTGGTTTTCTTTTGAAAAAGATTGCCTGTTGTTTTATTCTGGAGATTAATTGCTTTTGTGTAAGAACTTAAAGTTTTACCGATTGTTTTTGATAGATTCTGCATGTGGGTTTCTCTTTCTCCCAAAATAACATTTCTGCAACCGGCTTCGTTTGGAACAAGCATAATGTGAAAATGATTAGGCATTAAGCAGTAACAAAGGATATCGGCATATTGCTTCCATTCGGCCTTTATTTTTTGCAGAAGAAACAAATAATTGGAGTCGGTAAAAAAGATCTGTTGCTTATCGTTGCCACGATTGTAAATATGATATACCTGGTTGGGTTCGAAATGCATGGCAATGGGTTTGTTTAGTTGTTGCAGTGGCAGCTTTAGTTTTTGGCAGCTTTCCGGGTTAGGTGTCTGGCCACTGCAAATAGTTTTCAGGTTTAAGATGCTTTTGTTGTTAAAGCAACTCATAATGCCGGTGCTTTTCGTAGTGGCCTGACACCTACTGCACTTCAATCTCATCCACAAACAACCAGGCCCTATTGCCTGCACCTGGTTTGCCTGTTGGTATGATGCCGAAATTTTTTGCATATACTCTTACATAACGGCAGGTCTTAGGTTCAGTTAATTGAATGGTTTGAGTATTGCTTTCATCCTTCACCATATGCGTTACCGATTCGATGGGTGCATGTTTGGTAATGATGGTTGTATCAATAAAGGGAATGAATGAAACCTCAACCTGGCTGGGTAAATAGATCCAGCTGCCCTGCTGGTTTAATGTATGCAATACGATTTTTGAAACTTCCATGTCTTTGCCAAGGTCAATAGTCGCTTCCATATCGGTTCCGCTAAAGCCTAAGAATTCCGATGACTTCAGCATGCCTTTTTCATTTTGCACACCATTTACCAAAGTAAAAGCGCCATCGCCTGGATACTTTTTATCGGCCTGGGTTGTGAGGGTTATTTTTTTGCCAGTGGCTTTGTTGAAGTAAATCTTTTGATCAGAAGTAAAAAGATATTCAAATGGAGATAAAAAAGCATTTCCCCATTTCTCTCCAATGCCTGCACTCATACTACCTAACATTCGTATTCCATACAAACCGGATGATGTAATACTGGTATTAATCGAATCTACGTATAATGAAAAGTTACTTTCAGACTTATTCCCAAAATAGTATTTACTTTTTTGTTGCTTAGATTTTACAGTGACGTTAAGTCCATTAAAATCTTTTGTTGCAGATATGATAATCTTTGGTTCATAATACGCCTTACTATAATTGATCTTCTGCTTATCCAATCTCTCAAAGATCGCCGGTAACCTTCTTTCAAAATCCTTCCAATCCCTTTTTTCTTTCGGGCTCCATAAAACCTCACTCAATGCTGTAATGCGGGGGAATAACTGGTATTCAATTTTACGGGTATTGCTCTGGTATTCGGTCCACATATTGGCCTGTGCACCCAGAATATATTTTGCTTCTTCGGCATTTAATTCTTTGGAAGCCGGTTCATAAGCATATACATTTTCAATGGGGTTATAACCGCCAAAAGTTACACTGTCTTCATTCTTGCTTTGTGTGTGGTCAAAATAGAGCGGATTGCCCGGTGTCATGATAACATTGTGTTTTTGTTTGGCTGCTTCAATACCGCCTTTTTCTCCACGCCAGCTCATTACAACGGCGTTGGGGGCAAGGCCACCTTCCAGTATCTCATCCCAGCCAATGATGGTTTTGCCTTTGCTGTTCAGGTATTTTTCAATGCGCTGGATGAAATAACTCTGCAGTTCGTGTTCGTCTTTCAGGTTCAGGTCTTTAATCCTTTTCTGGCATGCCGGGCATACCTTCCAATGTGTTTTAGGGCATTCATCCCCACCAATATGAATGTATTGGGATGGGAAGAGAGTGCACACTTCATCCAGCACATTTTCCAGGAATTTGAAAGTGGAATCCTTACCGGCGCAAAACACATCATCAAAAACACCCCAGGTTTCCTGCACTAGTTTTATCCTGCCGGCCTTTTGTTCATCCATACTTTTTTGGCTCATCATTGTTGGCGGCATTTCGGTTGGCTTTTGCGGAAAACAGCTCAACCAGGGATAAGCAGCAATGGCAGCGCTGCTGTGTCCGGGCATTTCAATTTCAGGTATCACATCTATGTACCTTTCCTTGGCGTACTGCACCACTTCTTTAATTTCTGCCTGTGTGTAAAAACCGCCGTAAGGCTTGTTATCATTGCCTTTGCCGGGGTAGCGGCCAATGAGGGTTCCGTTCCTGTTTGCACCAATGGTTGTCAGCTCAGGGTATTTTTTTATTTCAATGCGCCAGCCCTGGTCCTCGGTTAAGTGCCAGTGAAATTTGTTGAATTTATAAGCGGCTAAATAATCAATATATTTTTTTACAAAAGAAACGGGGAAGAAGTGGCGGCAGACATCGAGGTGCATGCCACGGTAGGGGAAACGGGCTTCATCAGTAATTCCTAAACAAGGTAATTCTATTCCAGTATTAATGGTTGCTTCTTTTTTATTCTTTGAATCCTCAATTATTTGCAGAAGTGTTTGAATTCCCTGGAAAATATAATCCTCTTTATTTGCTACAATAAAAGTGAATCCTTTATTTATTACAACTGAATGACTATTACCTGGCCATTTATTTGAAAGGTCAAGATTTATTACGCTTACATTTTTTTTGCCTTTTTCAACTGTACCTTCAATGGGCAATATGTATCCTGTAATTTCTCTTATTCTATTTTGCAAGTAATTTGCAATCTTGTCTAACTCAGCATTCCCTGAAATTTTTGTAATTATTGTTTTATTAGATATTTTAAAAGTTCCTTTGAGCATTGTTAAATGTGCCGGTGCAGGCACCAAATTCAAATTATTTTGCCCAAAAACAATTGAACAATTAAACAACAAAACAATTGCTAAAATCTTCTTCATATTTAATTTAATTCTTTAAAACAGGTAAAATGATCTTGCTTGCATTCACCGCATCATGATAAACCCTTATCGTTGCTTTTTGAAAATCGCTGTCGCTGCATTTATAAATGTCCACAAATTTTTGCGGGTTCCTGTCGGCTATTGGAAACCAACTGCTTTGTATCTGTATCATCAGTTTGTGGCCCTTTTTAAAAGTGTGCGCCACATCCGGTAATGTATATTTCACCTGCGTGATCTTACCGGGCGTAAATGCCTCCGGTTTTGCAAAGCTGTTGCGGTATCGGCCCCTCATAATTTCGCCACGTACCAGCATCTGGTATCCACCCATGGGATAATTCATGCCGTTTCCTTTGCCGGATTCTTTTTCATCGTATTTATATTCATCCGGAAATACATCGATCAGTTTTACTACAAAATCAGCATCGGTG
This sequence comes from Ferruginibacter sp., assembly GCA_016786725.1. Lineage (GTDB taxonomy): Bacteria > Bacteroidota > Bacteroidia > Chitinophagales > Chitinophagaceae > Ferruginibacter. The sequence continues at coordinate 61,410 of JAEUVU010000010.1, forward strand.
GTAGAAAGACTTACCATCAGATCAGCAACCAGGGGGCCGGCCAAAGTGAGGTCATTTTCTAAAACACCGGAGGTAAATGTTAGTACATCCGGCCTGCGGCTGGCAAAACGCTGGTCATCGGTCATGTATTCCCTGGTACGCCCCAGGTGAACATCTTCGGTATAAGGAACCGGGTGTGCCGGGTCGCTGATGTATTCGGAATAGCTGCCTGTTTGTTTTTTGCGGGCTGTATCCATTTCGGGTAATGCTATCCTCACATCATTGCCGGCCTCTAAAAAGGCATTGGTATAACTGATATTCTTCAAAGGCCACTCATTAAATCGTCTCCATTCATTCTCTCCTGTAAAGAAAACCGTTGCTTCGGCAATGCCGCTTACGGTGCCTTTCAGTTTCAGGTAAAAATTAAAAAATGGTATCTCTATATTTCTTTGGTAGAACTCACTTGTTTTTTTACCAAAACGTACATTGCCCAGGTAACTGCCATCGCCACGGCCTCCCCAGCCTCCATGAAACCAGGGGCCCATCACCACCCGGTTATCGGTGTTGTTGTTCTTTTCTTCAATGGCTTTGTACAGGCTCCAGGCGCCAAAGCAGTCTTCTGCATCAAAATTGCCGCCAACCACCAGCATGGCGGGTTTTATATTGGTTACAAAATTGCGGGCATTACGGGCCTGCCACCATTCGTCATAATCGGGATGGTTCATCAGGTCTTTCCAAAAGGCAATGCTGTCGCCCATGATCTTAGTGAAGTTTTTTATGGCACCGGTCTTTAAATAAAAATCATAATTATCCTGCGATGGAATGCGGTAGCCGGGCGACCATTGGGTTGTTGGTTTTGGCCGGGGCTTACCAAAGCCGCTGTAAAAACTAAATCCATCCATCAGCATAAAAGCGCCATTGTGGTGAAAATCGTCGCCCTGGTACCAATCGGTAACCGGCGCCTGCGGACTCACAGCTTTCAGTGCAGGGTGGCCGCTGAGTGCTGCCATGGTTGCATAAAAGCCAGGATACGAAATACCGAAACAACCAACACGTTTGTTATTGGCCGGTAAATTATTTACCATCCATTCAATGGCATCGTAGGTATCACTGGCTTCATCAATTTCTTTTCCTTTTTTGTTTGGGTTGAAGGGGCGTACATCCACAAACTCACCTTCACTCATCCACTTGCCCCGTACATCCTGTATCGCAATAATGTATCCTTCCTTTAAATAATTAAGCCAGTAGGTTTCATAAATGCGTGGATTGAATTTGTCTTCACCGTAAGGCGAACAGGTGTAGGGCGTACGGTTCAGCAATATAGGGTGCTTTACCGAGCTGTCTTTTGGAATATAAAATGCAGTGAACAAATTGATGCCATCACGCATGGGCAGCATCCTTTCTATTTTATAATAGTTCTCTCTTACCCAAAGCGAATCTGCATTTTGGGCAGACAGGGAAGCTGCAAAGGCAACAGAAAAACAAAGCAGGCTGAAATATTTTTTCATTCGTTAAGTATTTGAGTGTTAAATTTAATGAAACAATACCGTTTATGCATACAAACAGGGATGAGCTTATCAATAAATTCTATTCATTTTTTCAAAAGCTCGACTATAACGGCATGAATAGCTGTTATGCTGATGATATTGCTTTTTTTGATCCGGTATTTGGTTTGCTGAGAGGCGATGAAGCAAGATGCATGTGGGAGATGCTTTGCAAAAATGCAAAAGACTTTTCATTGACATATGGTAATATACAGCACCTGGATGATGAGTACAGCACCTGTGATTGGGTGGCCACTTATACATTTTCAAAGACCGATAAGAAAGTTGTAAATAAAATAAAGGCCAATATGCGTTTTGCTGATGGTAAGATAGCAGAGCATAGTGATGCTTTCAGCTTACATAAATGGAGCAGCCAGGCATTGGGTTTCAGCGGATGGCTGCTGGGGTGGAATAGTTTTTTTCAGCGAAAGATAAAGAATGGGGCCAGGAAGAATTTACTTAAGTTCATGCAGGGTAAATGAGTTGATAAGTTAACGGGTTGAAAAGTTGAAATGCACTGCCTGTTAACCGGTCAACATATTAACCTTGTCGACTTGAATTTCCTCTAAACTGTTTGTATATTTCTCTTTTTTCTTAACCAAAACTTTCAACCATGGCAAATTTATTTGATTACATTAACTGGGTAGCTGTACTGGTGGCAACGCTGGCTTATTTTGGCCTGGGTGCATTGTGGTATTCGGTTTTATTTGGCAAACGCTGGATAGCTGATCTTAAAATTGATGTGAATGACCCCAACCTGAAAAAGGGGATGGGAATGACATTTGGAGGTTCGCTGGTACTGATGTTTGTGCAATGCCTTGCCCTGGCAATTCTTGCCGGCAGAATAGATGGCATCAGCGCTACCTGGATGAGTGGGGCAAAACTTGGGGCATTGGTTGGCTGTTGTTTTTGTGCCGCTACTATCGGCGTAAATTATTTATACGAAAAGAAACCGCTTAGTTTGTTTTTGATTAATGCCGGTTATGCTATTGTTGGAAATATTATTGCAGGGATCATTATTTGCTGCATGAGCTAAATAAAAGTACAAAAGTAAAAAGGTATAAAAGTAAAGCGTGAATGAATGGTCAACTTTTATACCTTTTTACTTTTATTACTTATTCCACTTACTCAACTTTCGAAACCTTCACCACATTCGTTGGCAAATGCAGCTCAACCGGTGTGCTGCCGGTATTTACAACCACATCGCCCACATTTACAAAACCACGTTCTTTCAAAATATTTATCTGGTCAAAAAGAATATCATCTAAGCTTTCTTCTTCGGCATAATAAAATGCCCTTACGCCCCAGCTTAAGCTTAACTGGCCCAGCAGTGATCTTTCTTTACTGAAAATATATAATGGCGACTTTGGCCTGTAGCTGCTCAGCATAAAAGCGGTATAACCACTTTGCGTCATGCCTATCAAGGCGCTTGCATTGGTATCATGTGCCAGTTTGCAGGCGCTGTAACAAATAGCATCGCTTAAAAAAGAAGGAGAGTGTGGCTGTGGCGAAAGAATATCATCCCGGTTGTAATCATACACCGTTTTTTCTACCTGCAGAATAATGTTCACCATTGTTTTCACCACCTGCACAGGATATTCTCCCATGGCGGTTTCTCCGCTCAGCATTACCGCATCAGCGCCTTCCAATACTGCATTGGCAACATCACTCACTTCACTGCGGTTTGGTTTGGTGCGGTCCATCATGCTTTCCATCATCTGCGTAGCCACAATTACCGGCTTGGCACGGTGCATACTTTTGCGGATGAGTTCTTTTTGAATGATAGGAACCTGTTCCACCGGAAGTTCAACACCAAGGTCGCCACGGGCCACCATAATGCCATCGCTTTCCACAATGATGTCCCGGATGTTTTTCAACGCTTCGGGCATTTCAATCTTGGCAATTACTTTTATCTTGCTTTTCTTTTCGGCGATCTTGCTTTTTAATTCGGTGATATCCGCTTTACGGCGAACGAATGAAAGCGCCACCCAGTCGAGGTTATTTTCAATGATAAATTCAAGATCCGTATAATCCTTTTCCGTCATGGAAGGCATGGTGAGTTCCGAATCGGGAAGGTTAACCCCTTTTTTGGGAAGCAGTATTCCGCCGATGGTAATATTCACCAATACTTCTTTTTCATTCAGTATTGATTTTACTTTTACTTCCATCTTGCCATCATCTAAAAAGATGCGTTCGCCAACTTTTACGTCCGTTGTTAAGTTGGCATACGAAACATAAACCTTTTCTTTTGTGCCGATCTGCTTTTCGGTGCTAAAGATAATATCGGCACCTTCCACCAGTTCCACCATTCCGTCTTTCAGTTCTCCCACCCGTAATTTCGGACCCTGCAGATCGCCCAGGATGGCAATATTAAATGGTTGTGATTTGTTGATGGTACGTATATGATCAATGATCTCTTTTTTGTTTTCGTAGGTTCCGTGAGAAAAATTGAGCCTGAAAACATTTACGCCGGCTTTGGCCAGTTCAAGCAATTTTTCATGGGTATCGCATGCCGGGCCAACAGTTGCAACGATCTTTGTTTTTTTCTGGGAATGTGAAATGCCTGCTTCTTTATCCATTTGCTGGTGCAGGTATTTTCCAAGGTGTTTGCTCATTTAATAAATTCAATAGTTAAAAGTCAAAATTCAAAAGGGCTTTCAATTCCTGATTCTATGTCGCCAGTATCTTCACGATCTTCAGCCATTCTTCGCTGATGCGTTGTTTTTTCTTGATGGCTTCATCAAGCGGTATGTAATTGATCTTATTGTTTACTATACCGATAAAAACATTGTGCCTTCCTTCCACCAGCGATTCCACTGCATGATAACCCATCCGGCTTGCTATCAGCCTGTCGAAACAACTGGGCGACCCCCCCCGCTGAATATGGCCCAAAATACAAACCCTTACTTCCAGCAGGGGCAGGCGTGACTTAAGCACTTTGGCAACTTCATTACCGCCGCCAAATTCATCACCTTCTGCAACCACAATCAGGTTAACTAATTTATGCCTTCTTTCTTTTTCTTCCAGCTGAGAGATGATCTTTTCAATTTCTGTTTTGCGTTCCGGTATCAGAATATTTTCTGCACCGGTTGCAATACCGCTGTGCAATGCTATATAGCCGGCATCACGGCCCATTACTTCAATTACAAACAAACGGTCGTGTGCATCGGCGGTATCACGAATCTTATCAATGGCTTCTACGGCGGTGTTTACAGCGGTATCAAAACCAATGGTAAAATCGGTGCCTGCAATATCCTTATCAATGGTACCAGGCAGGCCAATGCAGGGGATATCAAATTCGTTGCTGAAAATCTGTGCACCCCTGAAACTGCCATCACCGCCAATGATCACCAGGCCATCAATGCCATGTTTTTTTAAATTCCCGTAGGCTTTTTTTCTTCCTTCGGGCTCAAAAAAATCTTTGCAGCGGGAGGTTTTTAAAATGGTGCCGCCACGCTGAATGATGTTGGCAACACTGCGGCTTTCCATGCGGATGATATCATCTTCCACCATACCTGTATAGCCTTTCATGATGCCAAAAACCTCCAGCCCATGATATTTGCCGGTACGTACTACCGCCCTTATGCAGGCATTCATTCCGGGGCTGTCGCCGCCCGAAGTAAGTACACCTATCTTTGTTACTTTCTTTCCCATCCGGCAAAAATAAGACAATCGCCTGATTTATACGTGTAAGAAATACACATTAATAGTATGGTGCTGTATTAAGAAATTATTAATGCGGTATCAAAATACGCCTGACAGTATGTAAGTAATGTACTGTTCAAATATTGTATCTTAGGCAAAATTATTTTTTATGAAACCGGTTTTATTGATTGCTGCTTTTTTTATTACAGAAACTGCTATGGCACAACTTACCTATCCATCAACAAGAAAAACAGAACAGGCCGATACCTACTTCGGCACCAAAGTAAATGACCCTTACCGCTGGCTGGAGGACGATAAAAGCGAAGAGACCAAAGCATGGGTTACTGAAGAAAATAAAGTGACCTTCGGCTATTTAGATAAAATACCATACCGTAAAAATTTTCAGCAGGCGATAGAAAAAGTTTTTAACTATCCAAAGTATTCGGCGCCGTTCCGCAACGGTGAGTGGTTTTATTTTTATAAGAATGACGGTTTGCAGAATCAATCAGTGCTTTACCGCCAGAAAGGGTTGGATGGCAAAGTAGAGGAAGTGATAGACCCAAACAAATTAAGTAAGGATGGAACCACCCGTATGACGGTTTTTAATTTAAGTAAAAACGGCGCTTATGCCATTGTTGGTTTAAGTGAAGGTGGCAGCGACTGGCAAACCTATTATATAAGGGATATGGCAACCGGTAAAAACCTGGATGATAAGGTGGAATGGGTAAAAGTAAGCGGCGGAGCCTGGGAAGGAAACGGGTTTTATTACAGCCGCTATCCTGCGCCGGTGCAGGGAGCCAGTGCATTGAGCGGAAAGAATGAGAACCACCAGGTATGGTATCACAAAGTGGGTACGCCGCAGGCAGAAGATAAACTTATTTATGAAGACAAAAATAATCCGCAGCGCTTTCATACAGCATCAACCAGTGAAGATGAAAAATTCCTTTTTCTTACTTTAAGCGACCGCGGAAAAGGCTTTGACGGCAATGCAATCTATGCCATGGATCTTACTGCAACTGAAAAGAAATTCTATCCTGTGGTTGCGGATATAACCAATGATGATTACGGCATCATTGAAAACACAGCAGATAAGTTTTTGATAAGGACAAAT
>JAEUVU010000005.1 GCA_016786725.1 Ferruginibacter sp.
AAACTTGATGCTTTTTTTATGCCCATACTTTTCGTTTAAACTACGCCTGCCAGCTCCAGGCTTCTTTTGCTGATCTTTTTGTATTCAACATCTTCTATAATAGCATCCGGGCATAATATTAATGAAACTCCTCCCTGCTTCCACCAATCGGTTGCAGCTATCTTTTCAGCATGAATTACAGCAATAAGCCAGCTTTGCTTAAAACCGTTGTGCCATTCTTCTATCCATTCAAAATCATCTTTATTTATTTTGGTAAGATCATCCGTGCTGATGAAAACCTTTAAATAAAAATCATTGCTGAGTTCGGTGTCGGTTTGGTGATAAATTTTTTTGTACTCATATTGGTAATTGTAGCCAAGAGCAGAAATATCGCTTAATACTGCAGAGGCTGTTGGAAATGCACCGGCGCCCTTCCCTTTAAAGAAATGTTCATCTGCAAAAGTGCTTTCAGTTGTAAGGGCGTTGAATTCGTTTTGTACATGATAGAGATTGTCTGACTGTGTTACAAATTGTGGCAAAACAAAGGCAGCCAGTGTGCCATTCTCTAATTTTTTTGCGGTTGCTACCAGTTTGATGCTTTGCTTTTTTTCTTTGGCCACAATGGCATCAGGTAATGAAATATTCTCAATCCCATTAAAAATAAAATCGCCTGGCTTAGCAATTACACCAAAGGAGTGAGCCAGTAAAATACTGAGTTTGTTTGCTGCATCAAACCCGCCGATATCCAGTTTGGGATTGCTTTCTGCAAAACCGAGTTGTTGTGCCAGGGTTAATGCAGCTTTAAACTCCAGTTGTTCTTCCTGTATTTTGGTAAGGATGAAATTGGTAGAACCGTTGATGATTCCACGGATAGATTTCAGCAGGTCGTTGTCATAATATTCTTCCAGGTTGCGAACGATGGGCATGCTGGCGCAACAAGCGGCTTCGTAAAGTAAAGCAGTTTTATTTTCCTGTTGCAACTGCAGCAATTCTTCAAAATGCGCAGCGATCATTTTTTTATTGGCGCTTACAACCGATTTACCTTTTTGTAATGCTGCCTTTACAATTTCGTAAGCTGCATTGGCATCGTCAATAAGTTCAACAACAACATTGATGCTATCGTCATTCAGTATTTCATTTGCATCGGTTGAAAAATTTTCAGCAGCAATGCTTCTTTTCTTTTCAGGATTTTTTATGACTATTTTTTTGATAGATGCCTGCAATGTTGGTGTGGTGTGTAACACATCGTAAAGGCCTTTGCCTACTACACCAAAACCAAAGAGTCCGATATTGAGTTGTTTGTTTGCCATAGCCTCACCCCAACCCCTCTCCAAAGGAGAGGGAACCCGAAGGGGGATCGTTTTAATTGTTAAGAATTCTTTTTAAAAAATATGCTTTCGTTTAGATAAAAATTCAGTAATGCTAAAAAAACACAAGTGAGTGACACAACGATGCTGGGCTATGCACTTAAGCTTGTTACAAAATTTTCCTTTTCTGTTTTAAGTTTTGAGAAAGCCTGTTCTAGATCGTTGATAAGATCATCCACCTCTTCCAGTCCAACACTAAGCCTTATAAGGCTGTCAGCTACACCGGCGGCACGCCGCTTTTCAGCAGGAATGCTTTTGTGCGTCATTTGTGCAGGATGGCAAAGCAGGCTTTTTACACCGCCCAAACTTTCGGCCAGTTTAAAATACTGGGTGTTGGTTACAAAATCTGTTGCAGCTTTTTCTGTATCATTCTTTAAAGTGAAAGAAACGATACCGCCAAAACCTTTGCTTTGTTTTTTTGCTATTTCGTGGTTGAAATGATTTTTTAAACCCGGATAATAAACTTTATCAACTGCAGGATTTGTTTCTAAATATTCAGCAACAGCCTGTGCATTGCGGCAATGTTGTTGCACACGCAGGTGCAATGTTTCAATCCCACGTATAACCAGCCAGCTATCGAAAGGAGCCAGGATAGCACCGCTGGCATTTTGTATGAATTTTATTTTTTCGCCCAGCTCTTTTTCTTTGGTAACAACAAGCCCTGCGATAAGATCACTATGGCCCCCTAAATATTTAGTGGCGCTGTGAATCACAATATCAGCTCCCAGCGTGAGAGGCTGTTGTAAGGCTGGCGATGCAAAAGTGTTATCCACGCAAAGCAAACACCCATGGGCCTTTGCCGCCTGTGCAATGGCCCGTATGTCGCTTACTTTTAATGTTGGATTGGTTGGAGTTTCTAACCAGATCAGTTTTGTATTTGGAGTTAATGCGTTGAAAACATTGGCTGCATCGGTTGTATCAACATAGTTTACAGTGATGCCGAATTTTTCGTAGATGTGAGTGAAGAGACGAAAGGCGCCACCATAGATATCATCAACTGCAACGATCTCGTCGCCGGCTTTTAAAAGTTTTACCACCGCATCAATGGCTGCAAGCCCGCTGCCGAAAGCAACGCCCACGCTTCCTTTTTCAAGATTGGTAATAATGTCTTCTAAAGTTCCTCTTGTTGGGTTATTACTACGGGCATAATCATATCCTTTGTTTACACCGGGTGCTTCCTGCACATACGTACTTGTTTGATAAATGGGAACACTGATTGCTCCGGTTAATGGATCTACGGGAATACAGTGGATCACTTGTGTTGCGTTGCTCATCTTGTTATTTTTTAATTTTTGATGAATGATTGTTATACAGGTTCTGAACAATCACTTAACAAGTGAGCAAGGTTACCGGAGGAGTTTTTGTGTTAGCCGCCGTCGGGGTTTTCAACCGCCGACGGGGCATTAAAAAAGCTCATCCGGTAAATCAGATGAGCTTTGAATATTTTGAAGTATTTGTAAGCTTTGAATCTGACTTATCTTTCCCTAAAATCGGGATGGAATTGGCACCTTTTCCCGGTTAAACCGGGATAGGTTGTCAAGGCTTCAGCGGGCCATTACCCTCTGCCTTTCTTGATAAGTGATAATTAAAGAACTGGTACAAAGATAATGGCGGAATTTTCAAACAACCAAATAAAATCTGCACAATAATTTATAAAAAATTTAAAACGCTTTACTGTAAAGGGTTTTGGGGCTAAAATTTTTTTATGTTTTTCTTCATCCATTCTTCCTGGGAAGCTGCCGATTGTTCAAAGGTGATAAGTTTGGCAATTTTTTCCTGCCCGTTTATGATGGACTTTGTTACCATTTTGTGTTCGATCGCTTCCTCTTCCTTCATGCCGATCATTTTTATGAGCGGAATAATTTTATCGCTGCCGAAATGCCTGAACAAAGGCTCATCCAGGGCGCTGTACACCACAATTTTTTTTGCATCCCAGTTTTTGATGAGGTCAATCTCTTTGGTATGCAAAGGATAATGTTCAACAAATACCGGTGTTTTGCCGATGAGTTTGGATGTATGCAGGTGATGTGTATCAACAATTAAATTTTCATCCAGGCTTTGCTGCCTGAAAAATTCTCTGAATTTAGCAGCGGTGTCAGCAAACCAGCATATGAATAAAACAGCGGGTTCTTTTTTGGCAAATTCAACACAGGCTTTCAGTTTGGCTTCTGTCGAAACATAAGCCCGGTCTACAAAAACATGTTCTTCTGCCTCCTCATCCTTCTTTCCAAATAAATTAAATAACATACGTTTAATTGAGTATCAAATTTACATAACTAAGTTTCGTTCAACAAATCAATGCTCAATTTGTTAGTATCTTTACAGTAAGTAAATAAATAATGGCAAAAGTTAAGAAAGCTTCTATAGAAGAAACTATTGATAAAGATTTTATTGAAGTATTTGGGGCAAAGGAACACAACCTTAAAGATGTTGACATCAAAATTCCCAAGAACAAACTGGTTGTTTTTACCGGTGTGAGCGGCAGTGGAAAATCTTCGCTGGCCTTTGATACCATTTACAACGAAGGGCAGCGCAGGTACATGGAAAGTTTTAGTGCCTATGCCCGGCAGTTTGTGGGAGATATGGAACGGCCCGATGTAGATAAGATCACTGGCCTTTCTCCTGTAATTTCTATTGAACAAAAAACAACCAACAAAAATCCACGCAGTACTGTTGGAACGGTTACAGAAATTTATGATTTCCTCCGCCTGCTGTATGCAAGGGTGGGAGAGGCTTACAGCTACAACACCGGCAAAAAGATGGTGAAGTTCAGCGAAGAAGAAATTGTAAACAACATCTTTGAAAAATTTAAGGATAAAAAGATTAGTTTACTGGCGCCTTTGATAAGAGGAAGAAAAGGGCATTACCGGGAACTGTTTGAAGACATCCGCAAGAAAGGGTATTTAAAAGTGAGGGTTGATGGTGAAGTGATGGACCTGAAACCGAGGATGCAGGTTGACCGGTATAAGATACATGATATTGAAGTGGTGGTTGACAGGATGGCTGTTACGGATGATATGAGAGTGAGGTTGAGCCAAAGCGTACAGAAAACTTTACAGCTTGGTAAAGAACTGATGTTTCTGCTGATCAATGACGATGATAAAGTGGTGCAGTACAGCAAGCAACTGATGTGTGAAGAAACAGGGATTAGTTACGAAGAACCATCGCCCAATGCATTTTCATTCAATTCGCCTTATGGTGCCTGCGCTACCTGCAGGGGCTTGGGTAATGTTTATACTATTGATATGGATGAAGTATTACCTGATACTTCTAAAACAGTTGCAGAGGGAGGTATTGCCCCGCTTGGCGAAGAAAGAGATGCAAGTGTTTACCAACAGGTGGTTGCATTTGCAAAAAAACATAAGATCAACCTGAAAAAGCCAGTCAGGGATTTACCCAAAGCACAACTCGATCTGCTCTTATATGGCGACCAGGGAATTAACCCTGACCTCGAATTGGATATGAGTGATGAAACCGTGCCGCAGGAATATACCGGGAGTTATGAAGGAATTATTCCCATGCTTAAAAGATGGTTTGGCTCTGCACAAAGCACCGACGGTTTGCGCAGCTGGGTAGAAGGGTATATGCAGCTGGCACCCTGCCCGTCATGCAACGGAACAAGAATAAAAAAAGAGAGCCTTTGGTTTAAAATTGATAAAAGGAATATTGCTGAACTAAGCAATTTAAATTTAGATAATCTTGCCGCATGGTTTGATGGAATAGAATTGCGCCTGAGCGATAAGCAAAATGCAATTGCCAAAGATGTTTTAAAAGAGATAAGAGAGCGTTTGCAATTTTTGCTTGATGTCGGTCTTACATATCTTTCCCTCAACAGGTCCTCTAAAAGCCTTAGTGGCGGCGAATCACAACGTATCAGGCTGGCTACACAGATCGGATCTCAGCTTCAGGGCATTACTTATATTTTAGATGAGCCTAGTATTGGCTTGCATCAAAGGGATAACCAACGGTTGATAACGGCTTTACGGAATTTGAGAGATATCGGCAACAGCGTTTTGGTGGTTGAGCACGACAAGGATATTATGCTGGCATCTGATTACTTAGTTGATATAGGCCCGAAGGCCGGTAAGCATGGCGGTGAAATTGTGGCGATGGGAACCCCGCAAACGATTTTAGATTCTAATTCAGAAACATCTCAGTATTTATTGGGAACAAAAAGTATTGCTGTACCAGAAGAAAGGAGAAAAGGAAACGGAAAGTTTATTGAATTAAAAGGGGTGAAGGGAAATAATTTACGGAACGTGGATGTTAAATTTCCCCTGGGTAAATTGATATTGGTTACCGGTGTAAGCGGCAGCGGCAAATCAACCTTAATAAATGAAACACTATACCCGTTGCTGAGTAAGTATTGCTATGATTCAAAAGCAAACCCACTGGAGTATAAAACTATAAAGGGTTTGGAGCAGATAGATAAAGTGATTGAAATTGATCAGAGCCCCATTGGAAGAACGCCGAGAAGCAACCCGGCAACTTACTGCGGATTCTTTACTGATATAAGAACTTTGTTTGCGATGGTGCCCGAAGCAAAAATAAGGGGCTATACAGCAGGCCGCTTTTCTTTTAATGTAAAAAGCGGCAGGTGCGATGTTTGCGAGGGTGGTGGTATGAGAGTTATCGAAATGAATTTTTTACCCGATGTACATGTGCATTGCGAAAAATGCAATGGCAGAAGATACAACCGGGAAACACTGGAGATCCGCTACAAAGGAAAATCCATCAGCGATGTGCTGGATATGACGGTTGACGAAGCAGTTGAATTTTTTCAGGCAGTGCCATACATCTACCGTAAAATAAAAGTGCTGCAGGATGTTGGGCTTGGCTATATAACACTTGGCCAAAGCGCTGTAACCTTGAGTGGCGGCGAAGCACAACGTGTTAAACTTTCTACCGAGCTGGGTAAAAAAGATACCGGTAAAACATTTTACATACTGGATGAACCCACAACCGGGCTTCACTTCCAGGATATAAAACTTTTGCTTGATGTAATAAATAAACTTGTTGACAGGGGCAATACCGTACTGGTAATTGAGCACAATTTAGATGTAATAAAAGTAGCCGATCATATTATTGATATCGGGCCAGAAGGTGGCGATGGCGGTGGCAGGGTTTTATTTGAAGGGGTACCGGAAGAACTGGTAAAAGTGAAAGAAAGTTTTACCGGGAAATATTTAGAGCCTGAGCTTGTTTAGGTCTCGCTTCGACTTCGCTCAGTACATGAAACCAAAAATCCATGCCTCATAAACATGGATTTTTGGTTTAAAAAAGTGTAAGACATGTCAACGAAATCTAAATGTTGTGGTTTCAGGGGTAATCTTTGAATATAAAAATACTCATAGCTCCTCTTTGGGGTCAAACTTCTGTTGTATAACCTACACTTAATAAGGTTACTGTTATTTAAAAACTTCAAATACCACGATCACACAGATGGTAAAAAATAACACCACCTTGTAAGATCCGGGATTTAACTGGTAATTGTTACTCATGTTTTTATTTTTTATCAGTATTAATAAAATTTCGGGCACCTTGTCTGCCTCATCACATTGCTTTGATTAACCGGCCCAAGGCGGATGCCTAATTTAAGTACCACAGAAAAATAAGTATCGCCATCTTTTGAATCTCCTCTTTGCGTATCGGCAGGATACCTCGTCATGCCAGGATAAATAATGCCAATTGATTTGTCTGATAACTTGTAAGCCAATGCTGCATCTGAGGCTGATAAGTATTTTGAATAGGTGTTAGGATCAATATAATTTCTGCTTACATCGTCAATATAATCTGTAAAAGTTTTCCTATACAAAAGTTCGGTACTTAAGTTTATACGTTCAGATGCATAATACTTTATGCCTGCGCCAATCGGTACGTTAAACTGAGTTAACTTATATGGTTTGCTCTCCGGGTATTCACTCATTCCCTGCCCTTCAAGTTTTAAAGGATGAAGTTTGTGCCAGGTTTTATTTCCTGATGCATCAGTAATAGAGCCTTGTGGATTAAAATGAAAGATACCTGCACCTATCAAACCATAAGGTCTTAGCTTAGGGCCATTTTCTGCACTTCCCCAAAACATCATGGTCGGAAAAATTTCGAATGCAGCATATGCTTCAAAAATATTTGTCTTAAAATCAAGATTACGTTGTTTGCGCCAAAGCTCATCAATGCCGGTTGTATTAATAATATCATCGCTGCCTTCCAGGTAAGTTATATCGGCCGCAAGCCTTATACCCAGCCATTTATTGGGATATGCGGTTACAAAAACACCCTTCATCAGTTTGGTAAATTCAAGGTTCATATCCTTGATATTATTTGTTCCTTTACCGGAATTACCACCAAGGTCGCCTAAGAAAAAGCTGGGTCCGAAATTAAAACCTACTTCCCACTTGGTTTTTCCACCAAATATAAATGACTGTGAAAATGAATTGCTGATGATTGTGAAGCTTACCAGGAGCAACAGAAGATGCTTCCCCACAAATTTGTGTAAAAATGGCTTCATCAGAAATCGGATTTAGTCTTTCTAAGTTTATTGGATAATTGGCATGGCTATAACCCCAAACTGCCTTTAATGCAGCAGAAAAAGTACAAACCACAATCATAAAAACGGCAAAGAAGGAAAGATATTGCCTTAGCAGTAAATTATTTATGTAATGTCATTTCAATATGCGGAATGTTATCTTCCAGGTATTCTGGCCCGCTTTGCACAAAGCCCAGCGACTGGTAGAATTTTGTAAGATAAACCTGGGCGCCGATCTTGATGGTATCACAGTTAAACAGGCCGAAAGTACGGTCAATGCTTTCTTTCATCAGCTGCCTGCCTGCGCCGGTGCCGCGGTATGCAGGTGATGTTACCACCCGGCCGATGCTGGCTTCGGCATAGGAAATGCCCTGCGGAATTATACGGGTGTAGGCAACCAGTTTATCACCATCCCAGCCACAAAAGTGGAGTGATGCCTGGTCTTTATCATCAGCATCCTGGTACACACAATCCTGCTCCACCACAAAAACCTCATTCCGTAACTGCATTATTTTGTACAGTACTGCTGATGATAGTTCTTCAAATTTTTTTAAGGTCCAGTTTAATTGCATGATGTAAAGCCCCCTCTATCTCCCCCGCAAGGGGAAGAAATTTTGAAGATAAAAGCTGAGATGATGCTTTGCATAAAGTGTAATTTAAAAGATTAAAAGTTGCCCATTCCAGTTCCCTCTCCTTTGGAGTTCCTTGCAAAGGAACGAGCACAGCTCACTGGGGTGAGGTCTTTAAAAAAAGCAAAATATCAGCTAAGCTCACCGGTTTCTGCTGGTCATCAATTTCAATTACCACGCAATATCCGTTAGCACCGCCGGCTTTTTTAATTGCATTCACTAATTTTTCCTGGTCGCTTTCCAATCTCTTTCCACCTGTACCGCTCCATATTTCTTTGGTGCATAAGCAGCCTTCTGTTGGCGTTAACGGGTAGTAAGTTTGCTTTTTATAATACTCCGGATTTATGGTTGTGCCATGAGCAATAATTTCTGTTCGCCCGGCTTTGCCGGCATAATATGCTTCAAAAACGGGATAATAACTTTTCCAGGATGCCGGCAGTAAATACCTGTAATTATCACCCAGCGACCTTGTAACCGAATCACCCACATCCTGTGATTGCTCATAAGGCAAAACCATCTGTATATTAGTTGTTGGCCCAATGGCAGCACTTTTTGAAGTATCAAAACCAAATACTTTGAAAATGCCCTGCGGTGTATTTCCGTTGGTAATATATCCCGGCATATTGCTGCAACTGCGTGCCAGTTGAGGAACAGCAAAATATTTTCCAGTTTCATTTTTAATGAATGCACCATTTTTATTTCTCACCATTACCAGGCCTGCAAAGTTTCTGTTGCTGCGTTGAAAACTGAACAGCACCATTTCTCCCGGCAAAAAATCTTTAGCCAAAAGATCGGCCAGGGGCGGTTTAGAGGGTGTTTTTAAATTGAGTTTGTTTTGCAAAACCCTGAAAAAAGGATTTTCTGTAGTTGGATTGACCGGATTGTCATTAGCCTTTTTTGATAACAGTTCTTTGCATTCGGCTTGCCGGTTGTTCAGCAAAAGATATTCGCAGCACATGGCAAATAACTTTGCATCAGTTGTTTTACCGGCCAGAGAAATTACCTCTGGAACAAAAGCTTTGGGATACAACGGGTATATCATTTGTAATAAAGAACGCTGAAAGCCGGTACTTCTTTTTTCAACAGAACCCATCGCAGTGTGTATCCTGCTGTCAATAAAAGGGGCATGATAGTTTAATAACATCATTGCTGCAAAAGCATCCTGCCAGTTTTCTTCGGTGCTGTCAACCAGCTCTGTTAATAAATTTTTGTTGATGCTGCTGATAAGGTATTTATATTCTTTTGCCCTTGCTTCTTTTGTTGTATTTGGGGCATATGTTGGTTTAGTTGTTTGAGCTTTCAGGTTCACCAACGAAAAAATTATTACCGTACCTATAAAAACTATTCGCCTGATCATTACTGCAAAGTAAATAAAAAAACATCCCGCCGGTTGGCGGGATGCATATTAAAGAATTAATTTTTTACGGAACGTGTACACCCAGAAATACCTGTATTTTATTAAAGGCATCTGTATATGTTGCCGCATCCCAATCGCCGTGCCCGCCGGCTGGATAAAATACATATTGGTTTGGAACAGAGAAGCTGGATAATTTAGTAACCAGGGCCTGCGATTGTGTTGTGGCATTTACCACCGGGTCAGCACCGCCCTGAATAACTATAGTCGGGCAGTTTAAAGCATCTACAAATTGTATAGGGCTTGATGACTGGTACAAAGCAGGATTTGTTGCCGGTGTGCCGCTCATTAAAGAGGCAATGGCAAATTGTGTGGGTATATTTGTAGAATAGTCATTGTACAAAGCTGCCATATCAGTTGGCCCAAAAAAATCTACCAACGCTTTTATTTTTACTACCGACCGGTGTTTATATGCCTGTAATAAAGATAAGTGGCCGCCGGCACTTGTGCCCATCAAAACAAATTTATCGCTTACCAGGTAGGCGGAACGGTTGTTATAAATAGATTCAACTGCTGTTTTTATATCCATTTCCTGTGTAGGAAAAAGATTATTGGTTGGAAACGATGCCAATCTGTAATTAAGGTTAAAGATGGCATAACCAGGCAAGCGTTGCTTTAAGGTATCAATAACGGCAGCAAAGTCTGATTTATCTCCACCTGTCCATCCGCCGCCATGAATCAAAATCAAAACTTTGGTAGAAGTTGTGGAGCGGTTTGCAGGCAGGTAAATGTCCATTTTTTGTTTTAGATCAGCGCCGTAACCAGTATCCATTATTGTTCTTGCAACTACGGGCGTTGGAGCAGGAGTTGTGCCACCACCCGAATCTGATTTACTGCATGAGGCAAATACTATTACAATGAAGGCGGCTAACGGAAAGAGGTTTTTTACTTTCATATAATTTTTGATTGAAGCTTAAAAATACATTGAGTAAACTTAAGAATAAGTTATTATTTTACCATCAGGCTATTTTCTGCATCAGTGTAAGCCGTTTATAAATACTTTCTTCTATTTCAATCAGTTCAAAATGGTTGCCCCGTTCAACAATACAACCATCCTGCAGTATTAAAATTTCATCCGCTTCTTTAATGGTGCTTAAACGGTGTGCAATTACCAGGGTTGTTCTGCCTTCCATCAAATTATTCAACGCTTCCTGTACTGATTTTTCAGATTCGGTGTCTAATGCAGAAGTGGCTTCATCTAAAATTAAAATAGCAGGGTTCTTAAAAACTGCCCTTGCAATACTAAGGCGCTGGCGTTGACCTCCTGATAAACGGATGCCTCTGTCGCCGATATTGGTTTCGTAACCATGTTCAGTATCAATAATAAATTCGTGTGCATTGGCAATTTTTGCAGCCCTTATAACTTCTTCCATACTGGCATCGGGTTTCCCCAGGGCTATATTATTAAAGATAGAATCATTAAAGAGAATGATATCCTGTGTAACAAAACTCATGTGGCTCCTCAAAGATTCCATGGTATATTCCCGTATATCTTTTCCATCAATGCTGATGCTGCCTCCGGTTACATCGTAAAACCTCGGCAACAGGTCGGCAATGGTTGATTTACCAACTCCCGAGGGGCCAACCAGGGCAATGGTCTTTCCTTTTTCAATGGTAAAACTGATATCATTTAAAACCTGTCTTTCAGAGTATCCAAAACAAACGTTTTTAAATTCTACAAGCTTATTAAAAGTCTGCAAAGTCGTGGCATTGGGATGATCGGCCACTTCAATTTTTGTATCCAGTACTTCTAATATTCTTTGTCCTGATGCTTCGCCACGCTGTATATTGGCCAATGCAACCACCATCGCTTTGGCCGGCCTTATCACCTGCGAAAAGATAGCGATAAAGGCAATGAATTCGCTTGCCTGCAAACCCGAAGGGTTGCCGCTGTTGTTTTGCAGTATCATGGTGCCGCCATAAATTAAAATACAAGCCACCACAATTACACCCGATACTTCTGAAAAAATGGGCGCCAGCTCTCTTCGTTTAAAACCCTGCAGGCTTGCTTTGCGGTAAAAATCATTTTCACGGCTGAATCTTTTTACTATAAAGCCGGTAGCATTAAAAGAACGGATGATACGCATGCCCATCAGCGTTTCATCAATAATAGTAAGTAATCTACCGATGGAGGATTGCATATCAGAAGCTTCTTTACGCAGCCTTTTTGTTACCGTTGCAATGCCAATGGCAGAGATGGGGATGATGATCAGCGTAAACAACGTAAGTTTTACCGAAATGGCGAACAATGCAATAAAATAACCAATCATAATGTAAGGCTCCTTGAATAATACTTCCAGCGAATTGGCAGCCACGGCTTCAATTTCAAAAACATCTGAGTTCATTCTTGAAAGCAGGTCGCCTTTTTTTTCTTTGGTAAAATACCCCATGTGCAGGTAGTTTATCTTTTCAAAAATGGCTTCCCTTATTTTTTTTACCAGCATGGTTCTTGCGCTAACCATGCTGCGCTGTGCAAAATACCTGAACACGTTTGTAAGCACTACAGATAAAACGATCAGCGATGCAATAAAATATAGGGCATATACCGGGTTGAGTGTTTTTAAACGGTAAACCTGGTGATAGAAAAGGTCTTTAAAATAGGAAGCTGACAAAGAAAACTCCGGCGCTGCAGCATAACGCTGCATACTTTCGGCAGTTTGGTTGTCAAACAAAAAATTAAGCAGGGGAATGATGAGTGCAAACTGAAAAATGCTGAAGAATACAGCAATGAGCGTAAATCCAAAGAAGGGTATTACAAATCTTCCATAGGGCTTTGCAAATTTTAATAACCTGCGGTATGTCTTCATCTGATTGTTTTATGGCTAAAATAAAGAACGGTAAATTTTCCAGTATTCCTGTGCAGCAATATCCCAGTTGTATTCTTTCCCTTTTTGTATGATCTTATCCTGCATATTAAAAACCTTGTATTGCTTCATACCGGCAACAAAAGTCTGCTGCATGTGATCGGCCGAAAAATTCTCAAAATAAAAAGCAACATCGCCGCCAATTTCGGGCAATGCGGTTTTGTGCGACAAAAATAATGGTTTGCCAACTGACATTGCTTCTGTAACCGGTAGCCCAAAACCTTCGGAAATGGATGGAAATGCAAATGCGTGGCAATTATTAAAGTACCATGATTTTTCGGATTCTGATATTGGCCCCAGCAGTTTCAGGTTTTTTGATATGCCTGCTTTTTCTGCAATATCCAATATTGACTGGTAATAGCCCACATCATCAATGCGGCCTGCTATGACCAGTTCAAACTGGTCCTGGCCCTCTATTAATGGTAATAAACTGTGAAAATTCTTTTTGGGCATAATGGTGCCCAGCGAAAAAATAAAAGGCTTTTCCGGTTTGTAAGATTGCTTCAGCAACTGCGGTATGGTAAGCGTATTGGTGCCGTTGTAAATTACCTGAACAGGTTTGTTTGCAAGGTTGCAGTAAAAAGCAAGGTCTCTACGGGCATATTCACTGATGCAGATGATCACATCGGCCCTGTTAACAAGTTTTTGTAAACGTTTGAGGTTTCGCTGTTTTTTAAACTCAGATTTTGAAGCGTCGTACATAAAATTCAGATCATGTACGGATAGAACAACTTTTATTTTCTTATTTCTTAAAGGCAGGTAATAGCTATCCTGGTAAGTAGCATGCCACACAGCATAGTTGGTTAACGTGGGCATCCTGAATTTATGAAGCTCTGTTTGCTGCAGGTGTTTTGTTTCCTTGCCAAAAAGATTCTCCATGCCATAAGGGCTGTAAAAGGATAGCTCTTCTTCTCCTGGCCTGTTAAACCTGCCAAGATGATTACCCAGGTTTAAACAATAGTGGTATAAACCGGTGTTTTCATACTTCATCCTTTCGCAATCAAAAATAATCCGGTTCATATTGTGTTGAAGGTGGTTAGCTCAATTAATTTAAAGACTGTAATTTATAAAAATAAGCTGCCTGTTTACAGCAAAAACTATGCAAGATCAGTTTTAGTGATGATTTATTTCACAACAAGACTTCTTAAAATAACTTAACTTGATTTTTAAAGCGGGCGAAATTACTTACTTTGGTACGATTATAGCTGCAATCAGCATTTTTGTAAATAATTATGCATAAAATAATCCTTGATTGCGACCTGATGCGTTACCGGGATTCGGGACTTTATCATTACTGCCTTAACCTGGGTACTTATGTAAAGCGCTTATTAGATAAGGAAAAGAATGTATATATAGGATTTTATGTGCCTGCTGCAGAGCAGCATTCTTTTGGCCCTGCTGCAGGATGCATCGTTGAAAAAAAATGGCACAGCAAATTCATCAAACCTTTTTTATGGGATTGTGATATCTGGCATGCGCCCTTTCAATCAGGCAGGATCTTACCATCAGCCAATAAAAAAATTAAGATACTGCTTACCATTCATGATCTTAACTGCCTGCACGAAGGCAAATCTGCAAAAGAGCAAAAAGAAAGCCTTCAAAAAACACAAAAACTCATTGACCGCAGCGATGCATTGGTATGCATCTCCAATCATTGTAAAAAAGATGTGCTTGAGAACCTCGATGTAAAAGATAAGCCGGTTCATGTAATTCATAATGGTACACATCATGTGCATATTCCTCCTGCAAAGCCCGCTGCCTATTTGCCAGCAAGGCCTTTTTTATTTACCATGGGGTATGTAAATCAAAAAAAGAATTTTCATACACTTATATCGTTGTTAAAAGACGAATCGCTTGAACTGGTGGTGGCAGGCAAACAGGATGACGCTGATTATGTAAATAAAATGAAAACAATGGCAGCTAAAGAGGGTGTTGCAGACAGGCTGCACATCCTGGGCCCGGTATCAGAAGCAGATAAAGCATGGTACCTGCAGAATTGCTATGCTTTTTTACTGCCCTCGCTGGCAGAAGGTTTTGGAGCGCCTGTGGTGGAGGCAATGGCTTTCGGAAAACCTTTATTCCTTGCTAAAAGAACTTCGTTACCGGAGATAGGCGGCGACGTTGCTTTTTATTTTGAAAATTTTGGAGCAGACCACATGCTGGATGTTTTTAAAAAAGGAATGATGCTTTATCAGCAAAACGGTCTTGCACAAAAGATCATTGATCGTGGGAATGATTTTAGCTGGGAAGAAAAAGCGAAGGAGTATTTAAATGTTTACCGGTCACTATTATAAAATTGAGATGTATGGAACAGGCTGAACGGAAATGGAATACCAACCTGGTTTATGACTTCGGAAAAAGAAGATCGGAGTTGTGCAGGGCCATGGACTTTAAAACCGACTGGTTTAAACGTTGGTGCAATGAACTGGATGAACAACCCAATTTTCACCGCAAGCAATGGGAGTTTGTTTACATCATGCAGGCATTGTGGGAGCGTAATTGTATTCAACCCGGTAAAAAAGGATTGGTATTTGCCGTAGGTACAGAACCATTGCCCGCTATGTTTGCAAAGTATGGCGCTGATATTTTAGCAACAGATATTTTGCCGGAGAAAGGGATTGAAAAAGGCTGGGATAATGGTAACCAGCTTTGTTTTGGTACAGAATCATTGAACAGGAGAGGAATTTGCCCTGAAAGTGAATTTAAAGAAAGAGTGCACTACCGTGCAGTTGATATGAATGATATACCAACTGATTTGGCTGATTTTGATTTTAACTGGAGCAGTTGTTCATTTGAACACCTTGGGACACTGGAAAAAGGATTTGCGTTTCTGAAGAACCAGTTAAAAACTTTAAAGCCCGGAGGATGGGCAGTGCATACTACTGAATACAATGTATCCAGCAATGATGAAACGCAACAAAATAATGATACAGTAATTTACAGGCAAAGAGATATTGAACAAATTGTAAATGAGCTGAGAAGCGATGGACATTTTGTAGAAGAAGTGAATTTTGCCTTGGGAGGATTACCGGAAGATTTTATGGTAGATACTGAACCTCATCAGCAAAAAGTACATTTAAAACTGCAGGTAGATAAATATGTGGTTACTTCTATCGGGCTTATCATTCAAAAAAAGCATTAATACCCGTATTTATCCTTCCACAGCATTTTTAAAAATTTCCTTAATTCTTCTTCCCGCAAATTTTTACCAGGTTCAAAAAATTTAGTGCCCTTAATATCTTCGGGCAAATATTCCTGCGGCGAAAAATTGTTTTCGTAGTTGTGAGAATATTCATAACCTTTTCCATAGCCTTCCTTCTTCATGAGTTTGGTTGGTGCATTGCGGATGTGCAGAGGCACAGGCAGGTCGCCATGTGTTTTTACGGCACTCATGGCCGCACCAATAGCCACAGTAGCGGAATTGCTTTTAGCGCTGCTGGCTAAGTAAATGGCACATTGCGAAAGTATCAGTTGCGATTCTGGATAGCCAATTTTATTTACGGCTTCAAATGTTGCATTGGCAAGCAGCAAAGCATTGGGGTTTGCATTGCCGATATCTTCACTGGCGAGTATCAGCATTCTTCTTGCAATAAATTTTACATCTTCGCCACCTTCTATCATTCTTGCCAAATAATAAACTGCCGCATTGGGATCGCTGCCACGGATTGATTTTATGAAAGCAGAAATGATATCGTAATGTTGCTCACCTTTTTTATCGTAAAGTGCAATGCGTTGCTGCGCAATTTCCATCACTGCTTCATCTGTAATAATTGCTTTATTGCTCAATGCATCTGTAACCAGTTCTAAAAGATTTAACAGCTTTCTTGCATCGCCACCGGAGATGTTGATGAGGGCCTCTGTTTCTTTAAGCTCTATCTTTTTTGTTTTTAAAACTTCATCGTTTTTGATGGCATGTTGCAGTAAAGCAACCAGGTCTTTTTCATCCAGCGCTTTTAAAATATACACCTGCGTTCGGCTCAGCAAGGCGCTGTTCACTTCAAAGGATGGATTTTCTGTTGTTGCACCAATTAAGGTGATGATGCCTTTTTCTACAGCACCCAATAGAGCATCCTGCTGGCCTTTGTTAAAGCGGTGTATCTCATCAATAAATAAAACAGCGCCGCTTTGTTTTTTCGCCAGTTCGATCACTTCTCTCACTTCTTTTACTCCGGATGAAATGGCGCTGAGTGTATAGAACGGAACCTGTAATGTTTGTGCAATAATATTGGCGATGGTTGTTTTGCCAACCCCCGGCGGGCCCCAAAGGATCATGCTGGGAATTTTGCCATGCTCAATGGCTGTACGTAAAATACTTCCCTTGCCGGTAAGGTGCTGCTGGCCCACAAGTTCATCAAGCGTTGTGGGGCGCAGGCGTTCGGCGAGTGGAGGAAGAGAAGCCAATAAATTAAGAATTAAAAATTAGGAATTAAGAATTATACTCTCAGGGCACAATATCTTACGTATATTTCAAACCATTTATTGTTAGGAAATTCGTGTAATTCGTGCCTCAAATTCGTGTAATAAAAACCTATCCCTTCAAATCAAGCCTTATCTGCAACTCATCAAACTGTTTATCAGCAATACCTGAAGGCGCATCCAGCATCACATCCCTTCCTGCATTATTTTTAGGGAAGGCGATAAAATCACGGATGGTTTCATTGCCACCGATGATGGCACAAAGACGGTCAAAACCAAAAGCAATACCACCATGCGGTGGCGCACCATATTCAAAAGCGCCGAGTAAGAAACCGAATTTGTGTTGCTGTTCTTCTGCATCCATACCTAAGGCGGCAAACATTTTTTCCTGCAGATCTCTTTGATAAATTCGAATTGAACCGCCCCCAACTTCATTACCATTCAACACCATATCATAAGCATTGGCTTTAATGTTGGCATATGGATGTTCTAAATATTTATCAAGATCTTCAACCTTGGGAGAATTGTTTATCATGATATCAACATCAGAAGGCTTGGGACTTGTAAACGGATGATGCCTTGCCACCCAGCGCCCGGCACCGCCGCCATCCTGGTCCTCAAGCGCAAATTCAAACAAAGGAAAATCTATCACCCATAATAATTTAAATTCATCTGGCTTGCGCATGCCCAGGCGTTCGGCCATTTCCATACGCAGAGCACTGATGGCTTTACGGGTCCTTTCTTCGGTGCCGGCCAAAATTAAAATCAGGTCGCCGGCATTTGCATTGGCTGCTGCTGCAATGGCTTTTAATTTATCTTCTGTATAAAATTTATCTACACTGCTTTTAAATGTTCCGTCGGTATTGCATTTAATAAATACCAAACCTTTCATACCAATCTGCGGACGCTTTACCCACTCAGTCAGCTCATCGGTTTGCTTGCGGCTATATTCGCTGCAGCCAGGCACAGCAATGGCAAGAATAGTCTCAGCCCCCCAGCCCCCCAAAGGGGGGATTGAAAGCAACTCTCTGCTTACCTCAGGCTCCTTACCAATAAATAAATGAGAAGGGAATTGAAGATTGCAAACTTTCATATCAAAACGGATATCCGGTTTGTCGTTACCATAAGTGAACATGGCATCTTCCCAGGTCATACGTTCAAGTGTTTCTGTATAGTCAATACCTTTCACATCTTTAAGAATGCGTTTTACCAAACCTTCAAACATATTGATGATATCGTCCTGCTCTACAAAAGCCATTTCGCAATCTATTTGTGTAAACTCGGGCTGGCGGTCGGCACGAAGGTCTTCATCCCTGAAACATTTTACAACCTGGTAGTAACGGTCGTAACCGCTCACCATCAGCAATTGCTTAAATGTTTGCGGAGATTGTGGTAAGGCGTAAAACTGTCCGGGATTCATTCTTGAAGGAACCACAAAATCCCTGGCGCCTTCCGGTGTGCTTTTGATCAGGAAAGGCGTTTCAATATCCATGAAATTATTTTCATGCAGGTAATTTCTTGCAGAGCGGTTTACCTGGTAACGCAATTCTAAATTTTTCTTCACCGCATTTCTCCTCAGGTCCAGAAAACGGTATTTCATTCTTATGTCGTCGCCGCCATCGGTATCATCCTGTATGGTGAAGGGTGGAACGGCTGATTTATTCAGAATCTTAAATTCACTTACAACAATTTCAATTTCACCGGTTGGTATGTTTGCATTCTTGCTGCTGCGTTCATTTACTTTACCGGTAACCTGCAACACATATTCTCTTCCCAATGGATTAGCATCCAGGGCAGCATTTAGTGTTTCTGAAAATAATAACTGGGTAATACCGTAGCGGTCACGCAGGTCAACAAAAGTGATGCTGCCGAATTTACGAACGGTTTGTACCCAACCGGCCAGGGATACTTCTTTATTGATATCGGTTAATCTTAATTCGCCACAGGTGTGAGTTCTGTACATAATCTGAATAAAATTGAGCGGCAAAGATAAATTAATTGGGTTACATCGTCTCAGCCTTCTTTTTATAAATGACCTTAAAAACGAGATAATAATATGCAAGGATAAGGATGCCAATAACAAAAGGTATAATGGCAATGTATTTATATTCAATACCGGCATACACCGGCAGTTTATCAAACGAAAAAAATTCGCTGATCATCCAGTAAGAGTTGGCAGCTATCCAGAAAACGATGGCCCAGTTATGGCAAACCTCACTTACATATTTCCGGTTTTTAATTGAAATGATGATGGCAATGACCAGGGTAGGAAATATCATCGCTATGCCCAGTGGTTTCCAAACCATACACCAGCTGATGTCTTTCAGCAGCCAGAAAATAATATGCATATTTTCCATACGGCGAAAACGGAGTGGGATATTGTAGGTTTGTTCGGTTGACATAGCCAATAATTTATTGCACGAATTTTACGAATTACACAAATTACACGAATTATGTGACACGAATTGTGCGAATTACACTAATTGAAGAATGCGGAAATAAAAACACGAATTGGCTTCTGAACCAATTCGTGTAATTCGTTTTAATTTGTGTAATTGTTTACTCCACAATAACTCTTATTCCCTCGCTGTGTGAAGTAAACTCCGGTGCATACATACACTGTATGGTGGTAATGCCATTGCTGAAGTTACCGGCATGTGTAACAAACATGGGATACTCAAAAACATAACTGCCCCGGTTTAACCAGCCAAAGAAGAAGTTGGTGCTTGCATCTTTGGTGCTTTCATAATAACCCAGGCCCCCCTGGTATTTATAACTGCTTAAAACATTTACCGGTTCCATACAGGCGGCACGCATGTCTTTCATGTGTACGTATTCCATGTCACGGTCAACTTTGAGTTCGATACGCACTTTTACTTTATCACCCACTTTTAATTGAGCGCCATCTTCCAAAGCAACCAATACCGGACCGGTTGGTGAATTTTTTTCGATGAATAATTTCTTCACCAGTTTTAATGGTGTTTCGGCCGGGGTTATTTTGTCGAGGTCTTCAAAGTATTGCCAGTAAACGGAACCCCAAGCCCCCCCACCCCCCATGGGGGGATTTTTGGAGTCTGATGATTTTGTACTTACTGATATGTAGCCCATGTCGGCTTTTACTTTATCGCCTTCTATTCTTTCTTTGAAGTAACCAGTGCCGGCTTCGGTCTTGTCATCTGTACTATTTATTACTGTGCTACCTAATGTTATTGTTACGGCATTATCCTGTTCCAACCAGACACTTGCTTTGTTTCCCCCTTGGGGGGCGGGGGGGCTTAGCAACAATGCGTAGCAGGCTTCTGCTGTGGCTTTGGTGGTCTTCCAGTTTTGTGTTTGCTTTTGTTTGAGTAACCATGTTTTAAGGTCATCAACAGTTGTGTTGTTCTTGTCAATATCCATAAAGGCTTCTATCATCATTGCTTGCGACTCAATAGGGGCCTGGTGCCAGTAGTAGCCGCCGGTTGTCCATTCTTTCCAGTACATGCCCAGTTCTTCTTTGTTAATTGAGTTTTCTTTTAAAGATCTGATGATGGCTTTTGGAGTTGTGGCATCATTGCTTCTGTGCAATGCAAGTGCTATCATCGCCTGCATGTATTTGCTGTTGCTGAGCCAGTATTTTTTTGCCTGTCCTGTATAATAGTTGTAAGCCGTTTGCGAAGCTGCTGCAACTTTATACTCAGGAAAGAAGCTGCGCATATACAAATACTGGATAGCAATATAGCTTAGATGATTCTCTTTAAGTTTTGCTTTGTATTTGATGAGATCGTCATAATCTTCTTTTATCTTTTTATCAAGATAAGGAACCGCTTTATCAACTACAGATTTTATGGATTGATAATTATCGCCCGTTAAAGCTTCCAGTTTTCTTAAATGGCCGATACCGGTTGTGATGTATTGCGTCATATAGCGGTCATCGGCCCCGCCTTTGAACCAGGTAAAGCCGCCATTGCTGCTCTGCATTTCTTTCAGTTTGTTGAACGCTTTGCTTTGCTCTGCACTCATTTTAACCATATCAAACAGTAAGGCAATATTTTTCTTTTGCTGTGCTTCGTTTTGTGCTTCCAGTACCCAGGGGGTTTCCTGCAATAAGGCTGATTTCAATTCTTCATTTTTTTGCAGGTTAGAAAGCAAGGCTGCGGTATCCACAGTCTTCCATTTTTCAAACACCGTTTTAATTTTTGGCATAGAACGGCTGATATAACTTGCCAGCGTATTTGCATAATAGCGATTGAATGTTTGCTCGGCACATTCGTAAGGATATTCCATTAAATAAGGCAGCGCCTGCACTGCATACCAGGCCGGGTTGCTGGTGTATTCAACAGTTAAGGCATGGTTGGTAAGTGTAGCCCCCTCCCGGCCTCCCCCGGCGGGGGAGGAGTTTAGCAGCTTTTCAAATTTGAAAGTTTTACTGCTAACGCCACGCATGTTCAATGGCATGCTTTCTGTAACCAGCATGCGGTTGGTTAAAATGGGGATCGCCATTTCTTCACCATCAGAAAATTCTGCCCCCTCCAAACCTCCGCCGGCGGCGGGGGCTTTTGAAACAGCTTTTATCCTGTAAGTGAGTGCTGAGTTAAAATTGAACGGTATTTCCATCGGGAATTTTACCGCCTGGCTTTGGCCGGGAGCTACAGTAAAATACTGGTTTGGAAAAACATTCTTGAACCAGCCATCAATAGGTTTGTTGGTTGCCGCATCCAGCAATTCAAGCGTTGCAACACCGGTAACTTCTTTCTCACCCAGGTTTACAATTTTTGCGCTGAACTCCATGTTATCACCCTCCCTCATAAACCTTGGCGCATTAGGTTGCACCATCAATGGTTTTTGTGTTACAACAGTTTTTGTACTATAAGCAGAGGCCATATCTTTTGTGTGGGCCAATGTCATCAGCTTCCATTGTGTTAATGCTTCGGACATGGTAAATGAAAATTCAATATTGCCTTCAGCATCTGTTTTAAGATCGGGAAAAAAGAATGCAGTTTCGTTAAAGTTTTTGCGGATTTGTACTTCAGACCCATTTGACTTTGTTGTAGCCCCACTTATTGTATCTTTTATATCAAGCAAACCGTCTTTATCGTTATCTAATTTAACCGAAGATTTTCCACGTACTTGTATGCCTGCGACTTTTCCTGCCAAAGCCTCATTTACATTTCCTGCCGCAACTGGACTTGGGGGCGGAGGTGGAGGAGGTGCACCAGATTCCGCATAAGATCTCTGCGCAATTTTCATATTTCGTCCTCCACCATATCTATCATATTCATAGTAATCAGACATCAAAAGCCTGTCATAAGATTTATCCGGTACAGTTAAGTATTCACGATCTGCTCCGTTTAATTCATCCGAATTCACTTTTCCAAATCCATTGATGTTCCAGTAAATGGTATTGTATAGAACGGGCCATACATTTGGTTTGTACCAGCTATGCGCTTTAAACTGGTCGAGGCTTGCATCATACATGCCTGCCAGCATTTCGGCAGCAACTTTTTCTCCTTTATTACCTGTTATTTTTATTTTCCATTTTTCTTCGGCGCCGGGTAATAATTTATCACGGAAAGTCTCATAACTGATCTGCAGGTCTTTATTACTCCAGGGAATGCTGAACCCCTGGTTGCCTTTATAAACACGGTTGTGTTTTACAAAAGCATAGCTCATAGCCATGCCGCCACGGTCTGCTTCTGTTACCGGCTGTACAAAACCTGCAGGTTGAGTGTTGCTGACCGTTTTATAAGAAAAATTATTCGTTTTATCCATTTTGCTTAATGAATGAATAAGCCACACATTATCGAAACCGGTTTTAATGTTGTAATTGATAGTTTCGCCGGGTTCTGCATTTCCTTTTGTAACCTCAAGTTTAACGGCATCGTAAATTCTTTCATTATTACCGGTTAGCTGAATATATTTTTCGGCCTTTACCAATTCACCGTACTTGTCTTTTGTTACAGCAACAACTTTGTACCAGCCTGCCACAAACGGGAAACCAGAAACAAGAAACGATGTATTTTCTTTTGTGCTGTCAGTCTTATCTAAAACTTTTTCACCTAAAGGCCATTTGTTTTGCTGGTCCTCGTCTTTATAAATGTCATAAGGAAAATAGCCTTCGTATTCATTCTTACTCATCATAAACTGGTCGGGCATTTCCCAATACCTTTCCCGATAAATTTTTGTGGGTGATATTACTTTGGTGATGGTGACATTCACACTTGCCTTTTCAAAAATATCATTGAGGTTGGTAGTTGAAATGCTGAGGTTTTTCAAACTATCAACCGGTAAGGTTTCAGGCATGTTGATGTTAAGTTGCAGCATTTGATAAGCAACAGCTACAGATGTATTGCCGCTTCTTGTTTCGCCATTGATATCTGTAATGTCGGCACTTACTTCGTAATAAAAAGTTGGCTGACTTGCCTTATCAACCGTTTCATCAGGTATTGCTTTGAATTTAATTTTGAATTCACCCTTTGCATCGGTTTTGGTTTCCCCGTTTGTTATTTCCATTTCTTCATTACCGCCCGATGGGTATCTTTTGCCTCCCCAACCTCCCGAATACATCGGGACAGGCCACCAGACAGGATAGCGTACTTTACGAACCACACGGTATTTTACACTGGCGCCATCAATATTGTTTCCGGCATAAGCTTTGGCTGTACCGGTTACTTCAACACTGTCGTTGATGCGGTAAGTGCCTTTTGGTTTTTGTATCTCTGTAAAAAATTTAGGGCGCTTGTATTCTTCTACGCTAAAGCTTATATAAGATTTGGTAGCCGTATCAAACAGGCTAAAATTTCCGTTCATAACACCTTCGGGCAATTTGAACGATCCTTTGTAGCTGCCGAATTCATTGGTTGTAACGGTTAGTTCTGCTGATTTTTGACCATTGGCATCTTTTAACTGAATGGTGGTTTTAAAACCAGGGATCACCGCAGTTTTTGATGCATCTTTTTCTTTTGAAACAACCAGGCCTTTAAAATACAATAATTGTCCGGGCCTGTAAATGCTGCGGTCGGTAAATAAAAATGTTTGTGGTTTATATTCAGGCACGTAATTATTATAAACATAGCTGGAATGGTTTTCATCAAGGAATAATTCATCCGCTCCGTTAATAACCTGTACCATAAAATTCCGGTAGTTGTCTTTGCTGTCTTTTAGTTTGAAATACCCGTTTTTATCCGTTGTATATTTCTCGTGTTTTACTTCTTCGTATTTGCTGGTGTTGTAATCGTATTTAGATTCCCAGATCTGGACCGTTGCATTGCCAAGAGGCTGGCCATTATCCCTGTCAAGCACATAGTATTCGTTGGTGCTGGTATGTATGTAGCTGATATTGCTTACATAGGTTTGTTGTTTGGCAATGATGTTTTTTGTAAGAGCAAACCCCGGATCAATACCAGCCAGTACCAGGTAAGTACCGTTTGGTAAACCATCAATTTTTATTTCGGTACTATGCTCCTGGTAATCCTGCAGGTCGGGCAGATTGATGCTCCAGCTTTTAACCGGCTTCATCTCTGTGTAAGCTTTCCAGAGTTTCTCATATTCTCTACGGTCCAGGTTCTTCAATTCTTCCCTGGTAGTTTTTATCACACGCAGGTAAAGCGTTTTGATGTTCTTATATTTTACCAGGCTTCTGAAAGGCTGCATCGGTACATTTACCTGATCCGTTTCAATATTTAATGATGGTTGTTCAATTTGCATAACAGCATTCTTTGCGTTAATACCACCTTCAGATTTTGGGAACCTGGCATATGCTGATTCAAATAATTCCTTTGCCCTTTTTATCTCGTACTGGTTTTCGGTTTTTGTGAGTGCCTCATACTGTTGTCCACGTGATAAATAGATGTTGCCACGCAGGTACATGGCCTGTGCCACAGCAGGGTTGGCTGGATATTTTTGTTCGATTGCAAGCAATGCTTCTTCATACAGCTTTTCTTTATTTTCAAGTACGGCATTGGTGTGTACAAAATTTAAGCGTATCAGGTCAGCATCAATCAATGCATCAGCATTGGCATCTGCCAAATGAAATTTTAAAATATCCTGGAAAAGCAGGAGCGCTTTCTGTTGCAATGAAGCAGTATCTTTTGTTTTAAAAGAAGCATTGATAAAATCAGCAGCTTTTGTAAATGCAGCCGCATCATCTATTTTAAACTGGTAGGCCGGTTTAATTATATCGTTTTCATCATTGGTGAAAAACTCAATGGCCCTGTGTGCTAAAAAATCATACAGGGTAGGGCGCAGCTGGCGGGTGTTTTCTCCTTTGATAAGAATGGCATCAAGACCATCTAATTTTGTATTTTTTAATAGCGGTTCGTTTTGAAGGGATGCTTTATATAGTTTACTGATGGTTGCATATAATTTATTAATGCTCCAGGTAGTAATGTCTTTGCTTTTTTCCTGTGCCAGTTTGGTGCGGTTATAAAATTTCCAGCGGTTGTTTTGCAGGTATTGCCAGAACATTTCGGCATACATACTTTGCAGGATATTTTTAGCCGGGGCTTTTGCTTTTTCGATCAGTGTGTCCACAAAAAAAATATTGTTCTCCTGGCTGTCTTCTTCTACCATGTTGCGGTATTTGATCTGGTACATACTGGCTTTTATCTGCTGGGCATCGTTATTTTCTTTTATGGCCAGGTTATAAATGGCCAGCACTTCCTGCAAAGCAGATTTGGTGAGCCCTTTCTTTTCAAACGCTTCAACCTTTTTCCAGTTTTTAGCGTAGTCGTTTTTTGTTTGTGCCATCAGATTTACAGTGATGCCGGTTATCATAAAAATCACCAGCCATATTTTTTTTATAAACATAATCAGGTATTTAATTACAAGATACAATTTGTACCTGTACCGTTAAATTAATCTTATCAGCTTTTAGATGTATTGCTGCATAACATTGCACAATTTTGACTGCCTTTTTTCTTTAACTTTTCTTTAGGTTTGCTTTTTACCAAACGGCACAGCGTTTGAAAATTATTTTCTATAAAACCTAAACAGCATGAAAAAAACTTTTACACTTTCAGCATTACTATTTATTTCAACTATTTTATTTGCCCAGTCAAAACTCACTATTTCTGCTTCAGGCAATACAGACCTGCGGGTTATGGTTGACGGGGTAAAGTACACATCAAACGGCCGCGACATTGTGATAAGTAATTTAAAAAACGGCAACCGCATTGTTAAAATATTCCGTGCAGGCAATGAGCGTAACCGTTTTAATAACAGTAACCGTAACAATGGGTATCAACTGGTTTACAGCAGCAGTGTTTTTGTAAAACCACAGTACCATATTGATATTACCATCAACCGCTTTGGCAAAGCATTTGTTGATGAGCAAATGATCAACGGTGGTTATAATGATGACGATGACGAATGGGGTGTTGATAATAATGACCAGTATTATGACCGCTACAGCCGCAGGGCTATGGACCAAGCCACTTTCGATCAGTTTAAGCAGGCGCTAAAAAAAGAAAGTTTTGATGACACCCGTTTAAAAGTGGCAAAGCAATTTGTAGGCAATAATTATTTTAGTGCAGTACAGGTGAAAGAACTGGTGGGTTTATTTGCTTTTGAAGAAAGTAAACTGGTGTTGGCGAAGTATGCTTATGATTATACAGTTGACAAAGGCAATTACTTTATAGTTAATGATGCGTTTGCGTTCAGTTCAAGTAAGGAAGAACTGATGAATCATATTCAGAACAGGAAATAAACAATTCAACTTTCATGGCTATACTTTAGCCTGCGTGGCGCAGGCGGGCCGGGGCGAAAGCCCCGGTTTTTTATTTGCCAGTAAGGTGTAATAGCGGTAATGAAAAAAGCCCGAAAACAAATACGGGCTTTCAACTTATTTTTCTTTATATACTTTTTTACTTCTTTACAACTTCAGCCATTGTTTTACCAATATCAGCCGGGCTTGCTACTACATGAATTCCGCATTCGGCCATTATTTTCATTTTGGCGGCAGCCGTATCATCGGCACCGCCAACAATGGCGCCTGCGTGGCCCATACGGCGGCCCGGAGGCGCTGTTTGTCCGGCAATAAAACCAACCACAGGCTTTTTATTGCCGGTAGATTTGATATACCTTGCCGCTTCTGCTTCCATACCGCCGCCAATTTCACCTATCATAACAATCGCATCGGTTTCATCATCATTCATAAATAATTCAACTGCTTCTTTGGTTGTAGTGCCAATGATCGGGTCGCCACCAATACCAATAGCCGTAGAAATTCCGAGGCCAGCCTTTGCAACCTGGTCGGCAGCTTCGTAAGTAAGCGTTCCTGATTTTGAAACAATACCAATCCTTCCTTTCTTAAAAATAAAACCGGGCATAATACCCACTTTGCATTCTTCTGCAGTTATTACACCAGGGCAGTTTGGTCCAACTAATCTTGTTTTTTTACCAGCCAGGTAATTTTTTACTTTCACCATATCCTGCACCGGAATACCTTCGGTGATACAAACCACCAGGCCAATGCCTGCATCGGTAGCTTCCATTATGGCATCGGCAGCAAAAGCAGGGGGTACAAAAATAATGCTCACATCGGCGCCGGTTGATTTAACAGCATCAGCCACGGTATTAAAAACCGGTTTATCAAGATGGTTGCTGCCACCTTTGCCCGGTGTAACACCACCCACCACATTGGTGCCGTATTCTATCATTTGCGTGGCATGAAAAGTACCTTCGGTACCGGTAAAACCCTGTACGATTATTTTGGAACCTTTATTAACTAAAACAGACATAATACAATGAGAAATTAAAAATTAGGAATTAGGAATGCCGCAAAGATAGGGGAGATGGGTTATTGTTGGAAATGGAATATTTGGTTACCGGTTCCGATAGCTATCGGGAAGCCTTGATTTTACGGATGTGGCTGAGTATATTCTGGGGACTGAAGGATCCCTTTCAAAAGCAGCGCTGTGATAGAATTTTTTGTGTAGGGTTAAAATGAATGTTTTAATCCAGCTTATCTCCCTTCAGTAACTCATCCATATCCCGGTCATCGCTGATCTTGCCTTTGGCTTCAAGCATACGCATATCTTTTGCATCCTGCAGAAATTCTGATGCAAAAATGAAGTTGTTCAGCCGTTCATTTTTTGAGAAGATGATGTCTTTTTTATTGCCGGTCCATTCTTTTTTGCCTTCAAACAGGTAGATGATATTTTCACCCATTTCCATTACGCTGTTCATGTCGTGGGTGTTGATTACGGTGGTCATGTTGAACTCCCTGGTAATATCCAGTATCAGCTTATCTATTACCATCGAAGTCTGCGGATCAAGTCCGGAGTTGGGTTCATCACAAAATAAAAATTTGGGGTTAAGCACAATAGCCCGGGCAATACCCACCCTTTTTTTCATGCCACCGCTTAATTCGGCGGGGTATTTTTTATTCACTCCCTCTAAATTAACACGGGCAAGCACTTCGTTAACCCGTTTTAATTTATCCCTGAAATTATTTTTAGTGAACATATCAAGCGGGAACATGATATTCTGTTCAACAGTCATACTGTCGAACAAAGCAGAACCCTGGAAGAGCATACCGATCTGCTGGCGCAGTTCTTTGCGTTCATCCACATTCATATCAGTAAAGCTCATGCCATCATAA
The DNA here is from genome assembly GCA_016786725.1 of Ferruginibacter sp. Lineage (GTDB taxonomy): Bacteria > Bacteroidota > Bacteroidia > Chitinophagales > Chitinophagaceae > Ferruginibacter. Next base: position 28,774 of record JAEUVU010000005.1, read on the forward strand.
ATGATCTCTCCTTCATCGGGTTCAAACAACCCAACCAGGCATTTTTGTAAAACTGTTTTACCGCTGCCGCTCTGGCCAATGATCAGGTTTGCTTTGCCGGTTTCCATTACGTGGCTTACATCGTCAAGCACAACCTTTTCGCCAAAACTCTTTCTTATGTTTTTAAATTCAATCATGCCCCAAATCCGCCAGCCGGCGGAGTTTTTTTTTGACTCTAAATATTTTAGAGGGTTATAAAAAATCATCCTTCTCCTTTACCCTTTAGGGGACAGAGGTGGCTATTCTATTTATTCAGCAACAGCGCAGCCAGCACATAGTCTGCAAACAAAATCATCACACAACTTACAACCACACTTTTGGTACTGCTACGGCCAATTTCCAAAGCGCCACCTTTTACATAGTAACCATAATATGATGGAATAGAACTGATGATAAAGGAAAAAGTATAGGCTTTTACCAAAGCAAAAAATACATTATAGGGTACAAAATTCAGTATCAGGCCCATGTCATAAGTATCGGTGGATAATATTTTGGTTGCAGCACCGGCAAGCCTTCCGCCTACAATACCCAGCACCATTGATAAAACCACCAGCATGGGTATAGTAATTAAACAGGCTGCTATTTTAGGCATTATCAAATAGGATTTGGTATTGATGCCCATGATCTCCAATGCATCTATTTGTTCGCTCACACGCATGTTGCCCAGTTCGCTGGCAATTTTGCTGCCAACCACACCGGCCAGTACAATACAAACCACGGTTGGCGCAAATTCAAGTATCACGGTATCTCTTACAATTTGTGCAATGGTAGTGAGCGGTATCAGCGGGCTCACCAGCTGGTAAGATGTTTGCACTGCACTAACAGCACCCATAAAAAATGAAATGATAATAACAATACCCAGCGATCCGATGCCGATTTCCACACACTGGTGCATAAGCTCCTTCCAGTACATACGCATATTCTCAGGCCTGGTAAACATGCCTTTGAGCATTAGAAGGTAACGGCCAAAGTGATTGAAAAAAAGCATAGTCTTGTACGATGTATGTTGTTAGATGTACGAATGTATGATTATTTAATTTGCACCAGCCTGGCGTACATCGTACATCTGGCATATCAAACATCGTACCTGTAAAATTAAGCCTCTTTTGCAGTGCTGCTTTTCCGTTTCCACCATTTACTTTTTTTTACCTCTTCTTTAGTATTTGTGATGCATTTGATTTGTGCATCTACCACGGCAATCAATACCATATTAAAGATAGAGCGGATGGAACTTCCCAACTGCAAAACGTGAACTGGTTTGTTGAGGCCAAGCAAAATAGGGCCGATGGAATCTGTTCCGCCAACTTCCTGCAGCAGATTGTAGGCAATATTACCTGCTGCCAGGTTGGGGAAGATAAGTGTGTTTACATCGCCGCTCAGTAATTCAGTAAAAGGATAATTCTCTTTCAATATCTCTTTGTTGAAAGCAAGAATACCCTGTACTTCACCATCGCAGATGAGTGAAGGGTCTTTTTCTTTTACGATCTCCCTTGCACGGCGAACCAGGTTTGCCTCCGGCGAATCGCTGCTGCCGAAGTTGGAGTAGGAGAGCATGGCGATCCTTGGCTTCAGGTTAAACAATTTCACTTCTTTGGCAACCAGTAAAGTTATTTCGGCCAGTTCTTCTGCAGTAGGATTGAAGTTCACCGTAGTATCAGCCAAAAATAGAGGGCCACGTTTGGTGAACATGATGTACATACCGGCAATTTTTTTAACACCCGGTTCTGTACCTACAATATGCAGGGCCGGACGAATAGTATCAGGATAATTCCTGCTCAGGCCGCTGATCATACCATCTGCCTCACACCTGTCAACCAGCATGCAACCAAAATGGTTGCGGTCCTTCATCGCTTTATAACTTTCATACCGGTTAATGCCCTTGCGCTGCCTTTTTTCAAAAAAGAGGTCGCCGTATTCTTTTCTCAACTCTTCATGTTCATCGTCGGCAGGGTTCATAATAGGCATTCCTTCCAGGTCTATACCATTTTCTTCCGCCATTTTTTTGATCCTTTCGGGCCTGCCAAGTAAAATGGGATAAGCAACGCCTTCTTCAAGCACCAGTTGTGCTACTTTTAATATTTTGATGTTTTCTGCATCGGCAAAAACAATACGCTTAGGATCTTTACGTGCCTTGCTGCCGATAACACGGCTTAACTGGTTACCCAAACCAAGGCGGCTGTTCAGGTCTTCTTCATATTTATCCCAATCTACAATTGGATATTTTGCCACACCACTTTCCATGGCAGCTCTTGCAACAGCAGGTGCCACTGTTGCCAATAAACGTGGGTCCAAAGGTTTTGGAATGATATAGGTTGGCCCGAAGGTGATCGTTTTTTCATTGTAAGCAAGATTCACAATATCCGGCACCGGCGCTTTTGCAAGTTCGGCCAAAGCTTTTACTGCGGCCAGTTTCATGGCTTCGTTAATAGCAGTTGAACGTACATCCAATGCGCCTCTGAAAATATATGGGAAGCCCAGTACATTGTTTACCTGGTTGGGATAATCACTGCGGCCTGTTGCCATGATGATATCTTTACGGGAAGCAACTGCAAGCTCATAGTTAATTTCCGGGGTTGGGTTAGCCATCGCAAAAACGATGGGATTTTTTGCCATGCTTTTCACCATCTCCGCTGTAACAACGTTGCCAATACTCAGGCCGATAAATACATCAGCATCTTTCATCGCCCTTGCAAGATCATAGTTTTTATATTTTGCATCCACGCAAAATTTGGCTTTCATTTCTTCCACATCAGGCCGGCCTTTATACAATATTCCCTTGCGGTCGAAAACCATGAAGTTGCTGTGCTTTGCACCGAGAGATTCATATAATTGTATGCAGGCAAACGCTGCCGCACCGGCTCCATTCACTACAAATCTTACTTTATCAATTTTCTTTTTTTGAAGTATCAACGCATTCAATAATGCAGCAGCGCTGATGATGGCTGTGCCGTGCTGATCATCGTGCATGATGGGTATTTTGCAACGCTTCTTCAGTTCCTGTTCAATATAAAAACACTCAGGCGCTTTTATATCTTCTAAATTAATACCACCAAATGTTGGCTCCAGCGATTGCACAATCTGCACAAATTTCTCCGGGTCGGTTTCGTTGATCTCGATATCGAACACATCAATATCAGCAAATATTTTAAACAATACGCCCTTACCTTCCATTACTGGTTTACCTGCTTCGGGGCCAATATTGCCCAGGCCTAAAACGGCTGTACCATTGCTGATAACACCCACCAGGTTTCCTTTGGCAGTGTATTTATAAACATCTTCAGGGTTGGCTGCAATTTCCAGGCAGGGTTCGGCAACGCCGGGGGAGTATGCAAGTGAAAGGTCTCTTTGTGTTTTGGCCTCTTTGGTGGGTATCACTTCAATTTTACCCGGGCGGCCTTTTGAGTGGTAATCTAAAGCTTCCTGTTTACGTAAGTCTTTTGCCATAAAATATATTTACTCCTCACCCCGCAGTGGCGGAGAAATGGAGAAGATTATGTTTTAATTTTTTTTGTAGCAAGCATTTGAATTTCTGTTCAGCATAGCTGTGTTATTCACTTGTACTGCAACAATACTACTGAACTTTTTAATCCCATACATCTGAAAACAAATTGCCGGGGAGGTGCAATTTACGTAATAGTAAGTTTATATCAGGTTATATTAGATTTAACTTTAAAACTCCAGGTAACAGCAAACTCAGCTACAATTTCTCCGGCCTCATTTTTACCAACTGATCTTGATGTAATTGTTTTCCCTTCTTTGCTGCTGATGGCATCTTCAATAGTTTGTTTAATAACAGCGCCATCTTCGCAGGTAAAAACGGTGATGCCGGTTGCTTTTTTAAAAAACTCGCCTTCGATTTTTACCACCAGCATACTTACAGGCAGTTGCCTTTTGTGCAGGTGTATCAGGCATAGCAGGCCGGTACTCATTTCTGCAGCCATGCTCAGGCACGCAAAATAAGTGCTTTTAAAAGGGTTTTGGCTAAGCCATTTGTAAGGAACTTTTACGGAACATTTATTTTCATCTGCATCCACAACCCTTACCCCGCAAAAAAATGCGCTGGGCAATTTGGCCAGCATGAACAATTTGAATTTGAAAGGATGCTTTATGAGTTGGAGGAATCCAGCGGCGTTACCCATGATCGATTTTAGGTTTTAGATTGCCGAATTTAGATATCATTAGATTGCGGGTTCCTCATAAATCTACAATCGTCAATCTAAAATCAGCAATTTTTATTTGTACTGTTTAGGATCCAGTGCCTTTGGTCCCCACATTTCTAAAAACATCCGTACTTTGTACGGATCGTAACTACGTTTACCATCTTCAAGGTATTCGCTGTTTTGTGTATGAATGCGTTCGCCTTTTTCATTTAAGATGATGAACACCGGAAAACCAAAACGCTGGGCATAACCATACTTGGCAAACACGGCTTTGTTCTCATTCTCTTTGCTGTAGTTTAAATGATACCAAATAAAGTTTGCATTCATCACCGAATCAACCTTTGGCTCAGCTTTGGCAAAGCGTGCAAACTCAATGCACCAGCGGCACCAGTTGCCGCCGGCCTGCAGCAGCACATATTTTTTTTCGGCTTTGGCTTTTTTTAATGCATCAGCAATATCAGCTTCAGCATTGGCATTGGGGTGATAAAGTTTTGCGCTATCCTGTGCATTGGCAACAAAGCCGGTGATAGAAAGTGCAACCATTAATATAAGATTCTTCATTCGTTATTTTTTTACTTCTACCACGCTGATAACAGCATTTTGATTACCTGCCCTGAAATTTATTGTTCCGTTACTGCCTGCTGAAAACTGCACACCGCTAACGCTGTTTTGTTGTAATGCCGATGCAACCTTTGCACCATAATCGGCGCCGCTGCTTTTGCTGATGGCATTGTTTACGGCATACCAGTCGAGCGGCTGCTTTGTTACCACAACCGCAAACACATCTTTGTTGCCAACATTGTCGGGCACTAAACTTTTACCCCGTGGAAACAAACGGTAACCGGTTATGCCGCAATAAGGAGAGAAAGCAGTTTTGGTTGCATCTTCTTTACTTGGGTAAGGAAAGAGGGTGTAACTGCTGCCATCAGTTTCCTGCCCGAAAATGTAGATATTGCATTCGGTAGAATTTTTAATCTCCATTTTAAATTTAGTGCCCGGTGCAACTGTATTAGCTGTTTCAAAAACATTGCCTCCTTTCAACCGTAAAGGAATATATTGTTTATCATCATTTTTTACCAGGCCAATTGCGGCTTCAAAACCAATGCTGGTTGCAGCGCCACGTTTAGGCATCGGATCAACACCATAGGCTTCACGTACAAACTCTTTAAAATCGGCATAGCGTACCCAGCCAACGCCATTAACGCCCCATTCGGGCCCCCAGCTGTTCATGATCTGGAATGCCTGTTTGCGGTCGTCGTAACCAATCACACACATAGCATGGCCGCCAAAACCCATCTGGCTGCGGTCTTCATCAGTTGGCGCCCACATTTCCCTGCCCATCATGCCCTGCATAAAACTGCCGCCCACCATCATGCCAATAACCACCGGTGCATCTTTTGCCAGGTGTTCTTTTACTGCTCTTACACTGATGCCCTGTGTGCTTTCCCCATCTGTTAATCTTGTAAAACCATGTAATTTATTTTGTGCGGCTTTACTTTCCAGTGATGCGTTGGGTTGCCTGGTGCAATCCTGTTCATCATAAGGAAAATCATTGTATGGCACTACTCCTCTTGTGCTCATAAATTCCATCGCATTTTGTATATAAGCCCCCTGGCAACCTTCAAGGCCTATCTGGTTGTAAACAAATGCGGGGCTGTATGCAGTGCTGTTGCCGCTGATGTTTTTTGATGCCGCTTCTACAATGGTACGTGCAGCATAGGTACTGCTCCAGGCAACACAGCTTCCCTGCTGTCCCTGGTTTTGCCTGTCGGGTGCAAACCTTAAAAGCGATACCATTTCGGGTAACGGATTTTTAGTATTGTCGTCGGCCAGGCCTTCATATACATTTGCTTTTTTAAATTGCTCGGGACTAAAGCTGTAACCGCTTTGAGAAAAAAGATTGCTCACCACATCAGACCCGCTGCAGGAAGATCCGTGTCTGAAAAAGAAAAAGTAAGCCGCTGCAGCCGCAATCAGCAGCAATATAATTTTTTTACCGCCGCCACCACCCCTGAACAAGGAGAGCAACAAGGGCAGGAAGGCAAGCAAGCCGCCGCCACCGCCCGATCCGCCACCACCCCTTGAGGTATTACTGTCATCAAAATCCTGTTGATCCATCGGATCATCTTCCATACGTATTGGCATAGTAAAAAAGTTTAGGGTTTAAATGTAAGGAGAATTTTTAGAATCAGCGAAATCATAAATAATCAAGCAAATCAGCGATTTTCTTTCTCCAGTATTTCAAACTCCCTGCTTACGCTGATGCCGTTTTCATCAACCAAAGTAAGTATATGTTTTCCGGGTGCTGGATTCAATCCAAGCTGGTGAAAATTTTGTGTAGTGCCCACAAATGCATCATCAATACTCCAGAAAATTTTTGCCCCTGCACGGCGATGTGCTGCTGTGAAGATGGTTTTGCCACGTTCGCCGTTTATTTCCAGCGGCACATAAATTTTTGCATCGGGTTGCGGGTAGATGATCTCAATCAGTTTACCGCTTTCAGCAAAATCACAGCCAGGCTTAAAGGGTGGTAGTGGAATGTAATCTATATTTCGCTGCCTGTAATAAAATTCCATAGCAGGGGATAAAATGAACCAGCTTTTGTGCTGCATCGTTGATGGTGATTCACACTGAGCCGTAACACGGTAAGTTCCGGTAGCATCGAGGTGAATTATTTTATGGTAACTGCAAAGAGGTGCTTTAAGTGCATTGGGCGGCATGAATAAGGTATCAACATCCGGGCAATCAACATTAGCACGATAACCGCTTTGCCTGCAAACCGGCATGTACGTGTAATTGTATTTTGGTTTTTCAAACCATTTGGTGCTGGGCAGCAATCGAAAAATATCAAACAGAATGGGCGCTGCTGTTTGTATGCCAACCAACCCCGGCCTTCCTTCACCATCGGTGTTGCCAACCCAAACGGCCACTACATTTTTGGGTGTTAAACCAATCGCCCATCCATCTCTAAAGCCAAAGCTGGTTCCGGTTTTCCAGGCAATTTTTTGGGAGGAGGTGAACTGCTGCCACAGGCCTTCTTCGCCGGGCCGCATAACATCCTGCATGGCATTAAAAGTAAACCAGATGGAAGTAGCATCTAATGGAATGTTTCTTGTTTCTGGTTTGTTGTTCGTTGTGCGTTGTTCGCTGTTCGTTGAAGTATATTTTGCCGAATGAAAATCTGCTGCATCTATCTTGCCATAATTTTTTGTTTGATGATTTAATGCTCGTGCCATGGATGCATATACACCGGCAATGTCCCACATATTTACTTCGCAACCGCCGAGTATCAAACTTAAACCATAAAAATCGGCGTTGTTATTTAAGGTTGTAATGCCGCATTGCTGCAGCGTTTCATAAAAGCGCTGGTATTTATATTGCTGCAGCATTTTTACCGCAGGCACATTTAAACTTCTTGCCAAAGCTCTTCCGGCAGGTACAGCGCCATCATAACTCAAATCGAAATTTTTCGGAGCATAGCTACCGATCTGTGTAGGGATATCCGGTATGATTGAGTTGGGCAGAATTTGCCCATCGCTTAATGTAGCGGCATACAAAATTGGTTTTAATGCACTGCCCGGGCTGCGTGGCGCTGCAATTACATCCACATCAGCTTCCATTTCTTTATTGTTTACATCGGCAATATTGCCAACATAAACAATGGTGTTTCCTGTTTCTACATCCAGCACCAATGCACAGGCATTGTTGATGCCATTGCCTTTTAAAACAGATTGATGTTGTTGTAAAATGATGCCGACATTTTTCTGCAGATTACCATCAAGCGTGGTTTTGATTTTTGTTTCCTGCTTCCGGTTTTTGTTGTCTTTTATAAATCGCTGCAATAAATGCGAAGCATTTTGCGGCAAGCGATATGGTTCGTTTGGTAAGGGCTCCAGCCTGGCAAGTTCTGCAGTTGCCTTGTCAATTTTTCCTGTCTGCAATAAATTATCAAGCAGCGTATTTCTTTTTTGCAATAAAACCTTCCTGTTTTTACCCGGATGAACCAGTGAAGGGGCATTGGGCAAAACAGCCAGTGCAGCCATTTCGCCCCAGCTTAATTTATCGGCGCTGCGGCCATAGTAGCGCCAGGCTGCAGCATCCAGGCCAACAATATTGCTGCCGAATGGTGCATTGCTGGCATACAAGGCCAGTATGTTTTTTTTAGAATAAGAAAGTTCCAGCCGCACCGCCATAATGCTTTCTTTTATTTTATTCCAGATACTTCTCTTGTCATTTTTATTAGAAAGCCTGATGACCTGCATGCTGATGGTGCTGCCGCCTTGCACAACACCTTTGTTCTTTATGTTTTTGATAGCGGCCCGGCAGATTGCAACAGGATCAACGCCGGGGTGTTTAAAAAAACGTCTGTCTTCAAAAGTGGTGATGCAGTCAATAAATTTTTGCGGCACATTTTTGTTGTAAGGAAAGCGCCATTGTCCATCAGCAGCGATGGTTGCGTTCAGCAGGTTGCCATCTTTATCTTCAATTACATAACAGGTTGGTGTACGAAATAACTTTGACGGGAGAGCCAGCCAGAAACAGGTTAGCAAAGCAATCAACACAATCAATTTAATTTTTGATCTGACGCTGCTTGATTTTAATCTGATTATTATGTTATTGAAAACTCTGCTCACAATATTGGTAAGGTTATAAAAAACCGCTGTCGGGGCTTAAAGCCGCCGACAGGGTTTTGCGACGCCGACAGCGGTTTTCAACCCTGACGGCGGTTTAATTAATTCTATTGCGTTACTTCCACCCACTTGCCATTCACGCCAGCCGTAATACTGTTATCATACATCGCTTCGCAATACGTGCCAGGTAAAAAGAAGCGGCCCAGGTATGCGGCATTTAACTGCACATAATAGGTGTAGGTTTGGTTGGCGCCGATGTTGAAATAAGTGTACACACGGTCATCACGAATATCCTGGTAAGTTGATGAAGAAGATTTGAATGCGCCTTCGCCATCAAACATCCGGGCATTCAAAATTTCCCATCCGCTTGGGAATATTTGTGATAAAGCCATCTGCGAATAATAACCACGCCTGCCGGGATTGGTGATGGTTACTTTTGCCACAAAATCGCTGCCCTGTGTGAGTTTGCTGATATCAACAGCGCCGCCATTTTGATTTAAATAACTAACACCCATTACCAGGGTTGCCGGGTTGTTGGTTACTTTGATGCTGTCGCCTGCAAGCGGCTGACCCTGTATAATTAAACGAACATACAACGTGTTGTTGCCTTTATTATTGATGACGACATTGCTGCTTCCTTTAGCAAATAAGATGGGCAGCTGTTTGATGGATGTAGCTGAGTTGATGTCAACATTTTTTCCATCCACAGTTCCGGTTGCAATAATTTTTGAACCTGAGCCATTCTTGCCGCAGTATTTTGCAATGGCAATTAAACTATAAGCGGTTGTTTGTGTGCTGTACCAATAATCCTGCGAAAGTTTTGCTGCAATGGTAGGCAACAACTCTGCGGCTTTTTGTTTTTTACCCATGAGCGTTAAAGTTTCGAGTATCATCGCCTGGTCCCGAAGTTCAGAACCAAAAGTTATTCCCGGTGTTGGCCTTTCACCAAAACTTATTGGCAGGCCGCTGATGAGATCCAGTGCTGTATTATCTTGCCCGGCGAGTTTATAAGCAGCAGCCAGCCGCCATTTTGCTTCGGCAGATAAATATTTAAATTCTTTCAAACGGTTCATAGCGCCCAGTTCTGGGGCTTTGGCTAATGCAAGCCCGTACAGGCGATATGCCTGCGTAAGGTCTCCGCCATAAAAATTGGAGGTTGATGGGACCCAGCTATTTGCTTTGCCACGCTGGTAATTTTTCCAGCTCTGAATCATGTAATCACTCACCATGTAGCCATTGTTTTGAGCTTCCACTAAAAAATGACCGGCATAGTTTGTGCCCCATTCATCGCTTTCGTTTGCGCCGGGCCAGTACCCAAAGCCTCCATCAGGACGTTGAAAATTTTGTAAACGGGCAATACCTGATTTTATATTTCTCTCAACCTGCGCTTTTTTCTGATCATCTAAATCGGTTAATTGATTTAATACCAATTGAGGGAATACAGCTGAAGTAGTTTGCTCAACACAGCCATGTGGATATTCAATTAAATAATTCAAACGCTTTTGCAAATTCATCGCCGGTACGCTCGAAATTTCCAACACTGCTGTGCTTGATGCTGCAATGCCAACAGGATTGGCAATCGTTTTCCATTGCTGCCCTGCAGATAAGGTCATTTCTGTAACCTGTGTTATTGGTGGATTCGGATTACGAATATCCAGTTTAACTTCATAATCTGCTTTTTCGCCACCAGAACTTGCCAGCAGTTTTACTTTGCCAATACCGGTTGTTGGTTTTACACGAACATCAAAATAAACCATCTGCTCGCCATTTTCAGTAAAATTTACCTGCTGTGTATTGCCGCCAACCACTTCCAGGTAAGGGTTAGCCTGCAGCGATACATTTACTTTACGGATATTATTTTCCATGGCGAATACAGTAACCGGCAGTTTGATGGTTTCGCCGGGGCCAAGCACACGTGGCATGGTAGCAAGCATCATCAAAGGTTTTTTAACGGCTACGGCTTTTTCAGTGGCGCCATAACTGCCATCATGAGCCGCTACAACCATCGCCCTTACAGAACCGATATATGAAGGCAAGGTGAAAGACTGCTTTTGAGTTTGGCCTCTCTTTAAATGAAATGGCCCAAGATATTTTACCACCGGTTTAAAACGGTTGGCAGTTTTTTGTTTGCCCGGCCCGGCTTCGTCGTCACCACCGATGGTTAAGATGCGTTCCAAATCTCCTCCCCAGGCGCCGATCACATAATCAAAAAGATCAAAACTTTTTACACCGAGCGCTTCTCTTGCATAAAAAGCATTGTGTGGATTGGGAGTTTTAAACCTTGTTAAGTCCAGCAATCCTTCATCAACTATCGCCACACAGTAAGTCATTTCTTTTCCGTTCTGTTCACTTACGCTGAACGAAACATTTGTTTCAGGCCTGATGCTTGCCGGGATATTCAACACTGGTTTCAGCACAGTATTCTTATCCTCAATAATAATCGGAACCGAACCATACATACGAATCGGCAGGTCGTTAATCGTTTGCGAATGCGGCTGCAACAAACTTACCGTTGCATATACATTCGGCGCCATGCCTGCTTCAGCTTTGAATTTTACGTCGGTCTGACCTTGTTTTGTTTCCTGCCAAAAAGATTTTAAAACCTTGCTGCCGTTCTCGATGCTCACTAAAATTCTTCCGCCCTTGCTGCTTGGTATTTTTAAAGAAACTTCATCACCCACATTGTATTTTTCTTTGTCAGCCTGAAAAGATAACATCGAAGCAGCAGTCTGATCTTCTTCACCGGCACGGGTTTGCCAGTAGGCATCTTCAATGTAGAAGGTTGAGCCAGTTGTGTGGCCGCTCTTCAGATCTTTCACCAAAATGAGATAACGCCCCCATTCATTTTCTGATGTGCCGAACGTCCAGTTGCCCCGGCCATTGTTTAGTTTTACAGTCTCAGTTTTTAATAACTTGTTGTATTCATCCTGCGTAAAATTGCTGAGGTTGTCACCATTATTATCCCACCACCAGCGCCATTGAATGCGATAGAATTGCACTTCTACATCAGTTGATCCTGCTACTAAATTTCCTTTGCCATCCACATCAACGATCTGTACTGTATGTTTTTTACCAGCCATCAAATAATCAAACGGTTTTTCGCCATCTGGTAATTTTATACCGGCATAACTGGTGTAAGGACTGTAAGGCATCGTTACATTATCAATGCTGAAACTTCCGCCCGGCTCAAAAACTTTTACCATCATATTTGCACTCAACATACCCGGCGCAGTTTCATCAATTTCAAAATTTGTTTTTAATGCTGCATTGCCCTGTTCATCCAAAGTGCCTTCGTAGATTGTTTTGCTTTGAGTTGCATAATTTGAAGTTGGATTATCAAATTCAAAACCTGCAAATTTGGGAAAGGTTGTCCCTCTTGATGAAAGCGATGCATCAATTTTTGCTTTGAGGTTTTTACCCAAAGCGCCAAACAGCCATTTGGCGTTGAGGTTGCCTGTTTCAGTATTGCCTTTACCCAAAACAGGGTCTTTACCAAAGTTCAGGTCTATCTTTAACCGGTTCGGCATTATGGTTTCAACCTTGATGCGTTTTTCAAAAACAGCGCCGCCCACTTTTACTTTTGCCAGCCAGTTACCGGTTGGGGATGCAGCATCGGTATTGGTTTTAAAAAGATAGAAGCCATCTTCGGCATTGGTTTGTACACTGTGTTTAAATAACTGTCCCTGCGGTGTATATAAACTAAATTCAACCGGGTGGTCTTTGGGCAATTTGCCTTCCTTATCTTCCACAATAAAATTCAGGTACATGGTATCGCCGGGCCGCCATACACCACGTTCTCCGAAAATGAACCCTTTAATACCGTCCTTCACTTCTTCGCCACTTACATCAAAGCGGCTAAGCGCCAGCGAACTTCCATCATCTAATTTTAAATAACCACGTTCGTTGCCTTTGCGTGCAATTAGTAAAAATGGTTTTCTTTTTAAGCTGATGTTTGCAAAACCATCGCTGCCGCTCTGGCCTTTGCTCACAATGGTGCGTTGATAATCCATGATCTCAATATCAACACCACTCATGGGCTCGGTAGTAAGAATATTGCTTACGGCAACCATCAGGCTGTTATCGTTGCCACGCTTGGCTGTAAGGCCGATATTGCTTGCTAAAATATTCCTGCTGGCCCAGCGGTCTTTGTTGTAGTATGATTTGCTGGCGGGGTCATCCCTGCGTTCCCAATTGTAACCAAAAGGGTAATAGCTGTCGTATCTTTCCCAGAAAGCATCATCTTCATCAACACCATTTTTGTCTCCGCCATAATCTCCATAATATTCTTCTTCTTCATTTTCTTCTGTTGTTCCGTTTGCAGCGGTATCGGTTGACTGGTACAAAGAATACTCGGGCCTGAAACCGATGGTTACTTTATAAATAGCGCCTTGCTCAGTTTTTAAATACTTATCAATGTCTAAAGAGAAATGTTGTTTTTTATGCAGGTCAAGTGTTTTATCATCATCCAGCCTTAAAGTTTTTTGAACGATGGGTTTGGCAACTCTTCTTAATTCATTGTTTCCACCCAGATCATTTTCCTGCAGGAACTGCGGAACATTGTTTTCAAATATTTTAATGATGCTGATGTCAACTGCATTTAAGTTGATTGATTCAAAAGGCAAAACCAACCTGCCGCTGTTGGGCAAGATATTTCCTTTACCATGAATTTTTACTGACGGCATCCTGTTCTGGAAATTGATATTGGCGGCAAAGCCTTTATCCAATACATCGCCCCAGGTATTTTTTATACCGGCATTTACATTCACCGTGTAATTGCCATCTAATTTTCCGTTACCAAAAACTTTTACTTCGCTGCCGTTGATGGTGTAGGAAATATCTCCTTGTCCGCTGATGGTTATTAAGCCGGTCAGGTCTTGCCCCACAGCAATCATATCACTAAACTGCACCGATGCATATTGCTGTGCTTCATTTACCGCCATCACATCCAGTACTTTAAAGTCGCCTTCAGATGGTACAGCAAGTGAAGCATCGCCTTTGGTATCCATATTCATCGGGCTGCCATTCCATTTCAAATCAACATTGCTAACCGATTTTCCTCTGGCAATATTCTCAATAGTATAGCGGTGAGATTTGGCCGCATCATTATGTTGCCAGCTTATTTTTAAGGCGCTGTTATTTTGAAAAGCGGTCAATAATTTTTCAACTTCTTTTCCATTCTCAATATCAGCGGTTTCCAGGTCGCCGCTCAAACTCATTTTATTTTTAACACCGCTGCTTCGTAAACCATCGTTGCCCACTTTAAAAGAAGGCTTCACCGTTTTCATGCTGAATTTAAAGTTTGAAAACTTAGAAGGCGTTTTGGTAACCTTGCCCAGTTTGAATTCTGCCTGGTACATCTGGTCTGGCTTCAACCAACTGTCTGGTTTAAATTCGATTGTACGGGCATCTATCCAGAAAGCTTTTCCTTTTACGGAAGGGGAGATGTTGAACAGGTCTTCCTTCACTGCTTCGCCAACCGCATGTGTTGTGCCGGCGTCTTCGGCCAGTTTAATACGAATGGCAGAAGTTTTGGAAATGGTGCCTGTTGTGTATGCATCAATGTATTTGCTGAAAGCAGGATCTACATCAATCCATTTGTCGTTTTTGTTACAGCTAAACAGGCAGATGGTTGCAAGCAGGCATAACGATGCCTTTACAAAAGTTGTTTTGAACTTTTTGTTACGGGGTTCACGGTCGTGTTCCATAAATGTAATTGATTGTTGAAGTTGGTTGACGTTAATGGAATCATCAACATCGGCATTTTTGATTTGCTACGTAAATGTGGAAAGAAATTTTGACATCTCCAATAGCCGGAGAAATTATTTTTAGTTAAAGGATTCGTAAATCGTTTCTTGTTTGTTGTTTCTGGTTCCCCGTTCCTAACCCAGGTTTAGTTGCTGCCTGTATAGATTATTTTCTATGTTGACTAATTCAGTTTTGTAACTTCAATATTGTAAGTGCCGTTAATCAGGGAAGAAGCTGTTTCCTGGATATAGCTGGTGTTGGTTGTTCGGGTAATCTTTACTTTTATTTCCAGGTTGGATGGGAAGTCTATTTTATTGTCATTCCGGATCACTTTATCCAGTTTTAGGGTGTAAGAACAGTTGTCCTGCCAGGAAATCCTGAAACGCACCACGGCTTTTAAAACATCGCTGGTTTCCGTTTGGTATATGCTGTTTCTTTCGGCAATGATCACGGATCCGGCACGGGTATCGGCAATTCGGAATTTGCCTTCACGAAATTTGGCGCAATCGGGAGTTTGGCTGAAGGCAAATCCGAAGCACAAATTCAATAATATAAGTACCACAATTTTTTTCATCAATCTATAATTTGATTTTTGAGCAGATCTTCAAACTCATCTCTTCTTCTTATCAATTGTACCTTATCATCTTTTACCAACACTTCTGCCGGCTTTTGGCGTGAGTTAAAGTTACTGCTCATTTCAAAGCCATAGGCGCCGGCGTTGTAAAACACCAGCAGATCGCCTTCTTTTACTTCGTTCAGTTTCCTGTCCCAGGCAAACGTATCGGTTTCGCAGATGTAACCGGTTACGGCGTAGCTTTTTTCTTCGCCGGTTGGGTTGCTGATGTTTTCAATTTTATGATAAGCATCGTAAAACATGGGGCGTATCAAATGATTCAAGCCGCTGTTGATACCAACAAAAGTGGTGTTTGGATTTTCTTTTATCACATTCACTTCGGTTAGCAAATAACCGGCGCCACTAACTAAAAACTTTCCAGGCTCAAACCAAACCTGTAAATGTTTTCCGTTGGGATTGGGGTGGTTGCTGAAAGCTTCATTCACTTTTTTTGCCAGCAACGGCATATCAGTTTCTCCATCTCCATCCTGGTAAGGTACCTTAAAACCACCACCCAGGTCAATTGATTCCAGTTTTTTAAAAGATGGAATGATATCGAACAACACTTCAATCCCCTTCACAAAAACATCTACGTCCTTAATATCGCTGCCGGTGTGAATGTGCAGGTTTTGAATATGCAGGTTGTATTTTGAAACTACGTCCAGAATTTGATCCAACTGGTCAACAGGTATCCCAAACTTGCTTTGATCATGACCAGTTGAAACTTTCAAATTTCCCCCACCCATGATATTAGGTCTCAATCTTAAACCAACAGGATAACTGTGGCCAAACTTCTGCCCGAATTTTTCAAGATTGCTTAAACTGTCAATATTGATATGTACGCCCAGGTTTTGGGCTTCTTCTATCTCACTAAAATGAATGCCATTGCTGGTGTACAAAATCCTTTTTGGTTCAAAACCGGCAAGGAACGCAAGTTTAACTTCATTAACCGAACTGCAATCTACATTGCAGCCAATGCTGTTGATGTGCTTTAAAATATTGATATTGGTTAAAGCCTTGCAGGCATAAAAGAATTTAGTATCGGTTTGAGCAAAAGCATCAGTTAGTTTTTTGTATTGAGCAGTTATGTGTTCTGCGTCATAAACATAAAGCGGAGTTCCAAACTCCGCCGCAAGATTTTTAAGTTGTTGCTGTGATAAAGCCATGTTGCGAAAGTAAGAAACGAATTGGTGATTGAAGCAATGAAAAAGGTAAGTCTTTACCTTCGGCAAAAAAATATTGCCACTGAAACACAGAAGCACAGAAAAACATTCCCAAATTCTGTGTTTCAGTGCCTCCGTGGCAAAAACATTTCTCCTTCGGAGAAATAAAAGCTAGGCTACTATTTCCTGTATCTCTGTGGGCGCCAGGTTTGCATTACGCATTGCAATCCCTCTTACTGCATTGGCAGCAAAATCCATAAATGCCTTTTTTGTGATCTCATCATCGCTAACCATCGCCGGCACACCAATATCTCCGCCTTCACGAATACTTTCTACAATTGGTATTTGCCCTAAGAAAGGAATATCGAGTTCTTCTGCTAAATTCTTTCCTCCATCTTTTCCAAAAATGTAGTATTTATTTTCGGGCAGTTCGGCCGGTGTGAAATAACTCATGTTCTCAACCAAACCAATCACCGGTACTTTTAACTGGGCCTGTCCAAACATGGCAATACCTTTTTTAGCATCGGCAAGGGCTACGGTTTGTGGAGTTGTTACCACGATAACACCGGTCACCGGTACAGTTTGCACCATCGTTAAATGAATATCACCGGTGCCGGGCGGCATATCAACAATTAAATAATCCAGTTCGCCCCAATCAACCTCACTCACAAACTGCCGTATGGCGCTGCTTACCATGGGGCCACGCCAAACCACTGCCTGCTTTTCATCAATCAGCAAACCAATACTCATCATTTTAATATCAAATTTTTCAATCGGTACTATCAAACCTTTGCCGGTATTTGTACCGTCATCTTTCATCATCGGCCTTTCGCCCCGTACACCAAACATAATATGCTGGCTGGGGCCGTAGATATCTGCATCCATCAATCCCACTTTTGCGCCTCCCTGCGCCAGGGCAATTGCCAGATTGCTTGACACGGTGCTTTTGCCAACGCCGCCTTTGCCACTCACTACAGCAATTATATTTTTCACGCCATTCAAAACTGTTTTTCCATCCTGGCGGTTGCTGCTGGTATTACTGGTAAAGTTCACTTTAACTATTGCCTCTTTATTTACCAATAATTTTACTGCATTAATGCAGGCATTCATGATCATGTCCTTCAGCGGACATGCAGGCGTGGTAAGCACCACCGTAAAGGAAACATGGTTGCCCTCAATAGCAATATCTTTCACCATATTCAATGTTACCAGGTCTTTGCCCAGGTCGGGTTCCTGCACATTTGATAAAGCCTTTAAAATATCTTCGTTCGTCATCGTTCAATTATTTGTTAAAAAGTTACCGGGAACGCAAATTTAAACATTGATACCCTTACTTTGTTTATTAAATTGGGAAAGCCCCACCTATCCTCCCCGGAGGGGAAGGAAACAAGGTAGAAAAAAGTGAAGTGTATGTGTTTCTTTATATACCCAACGTCATTAATTCTATTTAACTTCGGTGGCGTCGTACTCTTGCACTTCATATCTATATTGAACTTTTTTTGATGAAGAAATTTATACCATACTTACTTTTTGCTGCTTTATTTTTTTTACCTGCTGCTGCCAAAGCCCAGTTTGAAACTTTTAAAGATTCTGTTGTGCAACTCTACGGTATTGTAATGACGGCTGACAGTTTAAAAGGGCTGGAGTCTGTAACCGTAATGATCAAAGGACAAAACAGGGGAACTATTACCAATAGCAAGGGCGTGTTCAGTATTGTAGGTTTAAAAGGGGATGAAGTGGTTTTTACAAGTATAGGTTATAAACCCAAAACAATTTCCATTCCCAAAAACCTGGAAGGTAACCAGCACAGCATTATTCAGTTGATGGTGAATGATACTGTTTATTTACCTGCAACAATCATTAAGGCAAGGCCAACCCGTGCACAGTTTGAACGTGATTTTTTAAATGCTGAAATACCTGACGATTACATCACCGTTGCCCGCAAAAATAACAGTGAAGCCACCCGTAAGTTACTGGTTGCAACCCTCCCCCGGGATGGAAGAGAGAGCAGCAATAATTATCTGCGCCAAAATGCAAACAAGGCATATTACACTGGCCAGGCGCCTCCCATGAATATCTTCAATCCTTTTGCCTGGGCCGAATTTATCAAGGCATGGAAGAGAGGGGATTTTAAGAGTAAATAAAGGCCATACCCCAAACCCCCTGTCCCCCTTCCTTCAACTTCGCTCAGAAGGGGAACTTTAATTCATGCAGTCTTCTTCTGTTTTTGTTTCTTTGTTGTTTGAAGAGAAAATTATATAAGATAATCTATGACACAATCTTCGGGCAATTCCCCCTTTAGGGGGGTAGGGGGCGCCTGTATTTTCTTAATTGGTTTTATGGGGAGTGGTAAAACCCACTGGGGCAAAATATGGGCCCAGCAGGCAGGCCTTGATTTTTACGATCTTGATGAACTGATTGAAAAAAGGGAAGCTAAAACCATTGCTGCCATTTTTGAAAAACAAGGAGAAGGATATTTCAGAAAAATTGAAACCGATACATTAAAAACTTTTGAAGGAAAAGAAAACTGCATCATTGCCTGCGGGGGCGGAACAGCCTGCTTTAATGATAATATGCAATGGATGAATGAGAATGGAACAACCATTTATCTTTATGCAACACCTTCCTGTATTTTATCAAGAGTTAAGGAAGAAAAAGACAAACGGCCGCTGATTAACAAACACAATGAAGCAGAACTGTTGTTTTTTATTGAGCAAAAATTAAAAGAGCGGGAACCGTTTTACAGCCAGGCAAAAATTACTTTACCGGTAACCGGGCTGAATGAAAAAAGCCTTTTAACCATTAACATATAACCACTAACCTTCTTATGCACAAAGGATTTTTGAAAACTGCCGCTTTACTGGGCGCTTTATCTGTAGCGCTGGGTGCTTTTGGCGCTCATGGCTTAAAAAAATATTTAGATCAAAATGACCTGCAGGTATTTGAGACTGCCGTAAGGTATCAGTTTTACCATGCGTTTGCATTGCTGGCAGTGGGTATTTTGTATGCAACATTTCCTGGTAAATTAATGCAATGGGCAGGCAGGCTTTTTATAGCAGGAACGATATTATTTTCCGGCTCGCTGTATTTATTAAGTTATATAAAATACGCCCAGCTTCCTTTAAACTGGGTTGGAGCTATTACACCGATAGGCGGTGTTTGTTTTATTGCCGGATGGTTATTGCTTTTCGTTGCTGCAGCAAAACGAAGCTAAAATTGCTGCACTTTTCTGTGCATGGTTATTAAAGTACCGTTCTTGTTTTCAATATTGAAATCGCCCCCGATATCTGCCATCCGTTTTTTCATATTCTTTAAGCCGTTTCCAAACTGCCTTAATTTTTTCATATCAATGCCGGGGCCGTTATCGTGAATGTATAAGGTAAGGCTGTCGTCAACCCTCACCAGTGTGATGCTAACCTCGGTAGCTTTTGAGTGCTTTAAAATATTGTTCAGGGCTTCCTTCACAACCAGGAAGATGTTTCTTCTGATGTTGCCTATCACCTGTATATTTGGTAAATTTTCGGGGATATCTATTTTACAATGCACGCCTGTATCCTCAAAATACTCCAGCGCATAACTACGGATATAAGCGATCATATTGCTCAGTGAATCGTTGCTGTTGTTCATGCTCCAGATGATGGCATTCATCTTGGTGAGCAGTTCATTGGCTGCAGATGATATCTTTTCAATTTCAGGAATGGGCGTGTTGGTAAGTTTGTTTTTTGCCAGTTCGCTGTATAGCCTGATGCTTGTCATACCGGCACCCAGGTCATCATGCATATCAGCACTTATGCGGTTTCTCTCTTCCTGTTTATGTGCTTCTTTTTTCCTGATCTCCTGTATTAATTCTTTCTTGTTTTTGTATGTTAATCCTAAAAGAAAAAAAGTAAGTTCTCCTGCAATTCCTAAATAATAATAGAACAGGGCAGTTGAATAAAGCTCGGTTGGTTTTACTTTAAATGACAGTAGTATGAAAGAGATGATAGAAAAAGATACCAACATGGCATTTCCGGCTGCTATATAATTAAACAGCCGGTCTTTTCTTTTTAAAGCCAGGTATATAAATGTAAGTCCAAGCAGCAGGAAGAGTATCTTCATACCAAGCTCCAGGTAAAACTGAGGTAAAAACGAATCAGTAAAAAAATGAAAACAAGTGAAAACAACCAGCAGCAGCATAACAAAACGTTCGCTCCATCTTAAAATACTGTCGAGCAATTTGTAGTTATCTATTGTATCTAAAAACCACCTGGTGAAGGACATATAAAAAACAGAACCGGTAACCAAAAGAAAAAAATCAAAATAGGCATAATAAAAATTCACAAAGCCGGTAGATGATCTTGACAGAAGCGAATTGAAAAAGATCAGCAAAAGCATACAGAAAGAATAAGCCGCATTATAAAGGAATTCCTTTTTCCTGTTGATGATAAAACTGGTAAGCATAAAAAGTATCATCATGATCAGCACTCCGCTCATTACCAGGCCAAATACCTGGATGTCTGATTTATGCCTGGTTAAAACCAGTTTGTATTGTGGCAGGTAATCGGCATTGATGAGTACCGGGCTGATGGCTCCTACATCTGTTTTAAGGGGCGTTACCTGCATCAGAAAATAGGCTGCTTCACCGGCGTCAAGTGTAATCAGTTTGTAATTGGATGCATTGCTGCTGTCTTGTATGCTGATATTTTTTTCTTCTATTTTATAAACCCTGAAACCGGTGAAGTACATCCCTGGATCCAGGTATGCTGAAACAGTTTTGGCGCTGTTGTTCTTTAAAAGCACTTTCAGGTATAAGGTAGAGTTGATGGTTTCGGGGCTTAATCTTTTTTTGGGGAAGGCACTTTTAAAACGCTGAAAAGACTTTTGAAGAACCCCGGTAATGGGCAGGCTGCTGTTGCTTTCGAAACAATACTGGGTTTGCGCAAGCAGGCTTTTTTCATTTTTTATATCAGTGATATAGACAGTGTCGGTGGTTGGGGCAGACTGGCCTTTACAAAAGTTTGCGGCCAATAAAAATACCAGGAGGGTAGTGATACGTTTCAATCTGCAGCTGTTTTCTCAAACCTACACAAATTCTGCGAAAGCAGGTATCCCGCCGGCAATTTTTTCAATGTATTTGAAGCAATGGTTTTATACAAGGGTTGCCAACCTTTTAAAACCCGGCTGCAAAACAGATTATCTCTATCAAGGTTGGCAACCCTTTGACAAAGCTCCATTTTTTGAATGCAATTGAAGCAATGGTTTTCTATATCTTTGTTGCCGATGGCGAATAAACTGAAAACTGCAAAATCAAAAGCTCCTGATCCTGACCAATTAAAGCAGGAAAAAGATGAGACTGTTGAAGTGAAGCAATTGCTTAAAGACGAACGTACCCATAAAATTGCAGGCAGTATTTTACTGCTGCTGGCCTTTGTTTTTTTTATTGCATTTACCTCTTATTTATTTACCTGGGCCGAAGACCAGGACAAGTTCAGCTACCGCATGTTGCTGGCAAATGATATTAAAGTGCAGAACCTGCTGGGCACATTCGGCGCTTTTATTTCAGAGATATTTATCCGTCATGGTTTTGGTGTAGCTTCTTACCTTATATGCACAACATTCTTTGTTTTTGGTATCAATTTGTTTTTTGGCAAGAAGGTTTTTTCTATTTCAAAAAATATTAAATACCTGATCATAGGTTTACCAATTATCAGTGTGGCTACGTCTGCTGTTTTCCAGGGAAATCCTTTTCCATGGGGTGGCGCTGCGGGAGATATGATAAGAGATAAAATGTACACAACTATTGGGCAGGTTGGCACCATTGCTGTGTTAGCTGTAGCGGTATTATCCTATGTTATCTGGCGTTTTAACCCCGTGTTTAAATTGCCTGCAAAAAAAGTTGCCGTTGCAAATGAGGAAATAATACCTGCTGAAGAACAGATATCGGAAAAGGTAGAATGGAACGATGAGGTAAAACCTGCTAAAGGGAATTCGATGAAAGATGTGGGGCCAATGCTGAATATTCCGGTTGTGGAAAATACAGAATTGAATCATGATCTGAACATAATTGAGAAAGAAGATGAAAAAACTGCACCGGCGATTGTGCCACCACTAAAAGAAGAAAAAATCATCCTCCCGGTTACAGAACCGGTTGCGCCTGTTGTTAAACCTTCAAAATCTGAAAGCGACCTGGCATTGGAAATAAAATCGGTGCCGGAAAAAGTGGAAGAGGAGGAAAAGCCGGCTGCCGCAAAAGTGGCTGCCAGCAAACCTTACGATCCAATTCTTGATCTGAGAGATTATAAATATCCAATTCTTGATCTGCTGGCCAACCATGGCAGTGACAAGATAGTACAGGATGCCAATGAACTGGAAAATAATAAAAACCAGATCATCGGCACACTCAGGAATTATGATATTGAGATACAGAAAATTTACGCAACGGTTGGTCCTACAGTAACACTATATGAGATTATTCCCGCTGCCGGTGTAAGGATATCAAGAATTAAAAACCTGGAAGATGATATTGCCCTGAGCCTTGCTGCGCTTGGTATCCGCATTATTGCACCAATACCTGGTAAAGGAACCATTGGTATTGAAGTACCGAATGCGAAGAAGAGCATTGTGAGCATGAAAACTTTGCTCTCTTCAGAAAAATTTCAGAACAACAGCTTTTCATTACCCATTGCTATTGGTAAAAAGATAGACAATGAGAATTTCATTGTTGACCTTGCCAGTATGCCGCACTTGCTGATGGCGGGTGCAACCGGCCAGGGCAAATCAGTTGGATTGAATGCGATACTTGTTTCGCTGTTGTACAAAAAACATCCATCGCAATTAAAATTTGTTTTGGTTGATCCTAAGAAGGTGGAGCTGAGTATTTATAAAACCATTGAGAATCATTTCCTGGCAAAATTGCCCGGCGAAGAAGATGCCATCATCACCGATACTAAGAAAGTAGTGCATACTTTGAATGCACTTTGTATTGAAATGGATAACCGCTACGACCTGTTGAAAGAAGCCGGTTGCCGCAACATAAAAGAATACAACGAGAAATTTGCTGCACGCAAACTCAATCCTGAAAAGGGGCATCAGTTCTTACCATTTATTGTTTTAGTGGTGGATGAATTTGCCGACCTGATAATGACAGCCGGTAAAGAAGTGGAAATGCCGATAGCCAGGCTGGCCCAACTTGCCAGGGCAGTTGGTATTCACCTGATCATTGCTACGCAAAGACCGTCGGTGAATATCATTACCGGTACCATCAAAGCAAACTTCCCGGCACGTATTGCATTTAAAGTGAGCAGTAAAATTGATAGCCGTACTATTCTGGATGCAGGCGGAGCAGAGCAATTGATTGGTAAAGGAGATATGCTCATCAGCTATAATGGTGATATCGTGCGTTTGCAATGCGCTTTTGTGGATACACCAGAAGTTGACAAGATCGTTGATTTTATTGCCGGGCAACGTGGCTATCCTCAGCCATTTTTATTACCAGAGTATATTGATGAAAAAGATATGGAAGGAAAAGATTTTGACCTGGGCGATAAAGATCCTTTGTTTGAAGATGCAGCAAGATTAATTGTTGCCAGCCAGGTAGGCAGCACCTCTTTATTACAACGCAGAATGAAACTTGGATACAACCGTGCAGGCCGCCTGATGGACCAATTGGAAGCCGCAGGTATTGTTGGTGGCAACCAGGGCAGCAAGGCAAGGGATGTATTGGTAAAAACAGAAGCTGATCTGCAGCAAATGCTGGATTCATACACTTAAATATCTGAGAGGTGAGTGGTGAGACGTGAGTTGATGCATCCGAATACTCACAAATCACGCCTCATGTCTCACACTTCACGATACAATGTCAAAATTCTTATTTGTTGGCCTAGGAAATATCGGTGCCGAGTATGCCAATACCCGCCACAATATTGGCTTTGATGTAATGAATGCATTTGTGATGAAACATGGCGGCAGTTTTAAGGTTGACAGGCTGGCTTATGTGGCCGAAGTGAAACTCAAGGGCAAACAAATCGTTTGCATTTGTCCCACCACTTTTATGAACCTGAGCGGCCGTGCATTTAAATACTGGCTCGATAAAACCAAAGTGCCACTTGAAAATACATTGACTGTTGTAGATGATTTGGCATTGCCACTTGATAAGTTAAGATTGCGGCCAAGCGGCACCGATGCCGGGCATAATGGCTTAAAAGATATTCAGCATATTTTGGGTACTGATAAATACCCCAAACTGCGGTTTGGCATAGGCAATAATTATCCCAAAGGTATGCAGGCCGGTTTTGTTTTGGGCAAATGGCTTAAAGCAGAAGAGCCTGTGGTAATGCTTAAGATAGAAAAATGCCTGGAACTGATGGAGAGTTTTATAACAACAGGTATTGAGCAAACCATGACGGCTTTCAACAATCTTTCTATTAAAGCCTCATGAAGGTTTATTTGGCTCTGATATACAGTTAGTTGTTTTTTTTTGGCTATTTGTATATATTCGTGCTGTAAACGCAATACCTAAAAAAACTTGTAATGAAGATTATTTGTGTTGGCCGGAATTATGCAGACCATGCTAAGGAATTGGGAAATAGTATTCCTGATGAACCGGTAATTTTCATGAAACCCAAAAGTGCTTTATTGCAAAGCCACACCCCGTTTTATTATCCCGAATTTACCAACGAACTTCATTATGAATGTGAAATTGTTTTGCGTGTAAGTAAGAACGGAAAATACATCCAGGAAAAACATGCCTCCAATTATTATGATGCTGTAACAGTAGGGATTGATTTTACTGCCCGTGACCTGCAGGATGAACTAAAAAAGAAAGGCCTGCCCTGGGAAAAAGCAAAAGCATTTGACAACTCAGCCGTTGTTGGCAAATTCATACCCATCACTCCGGATTTTAACAGGAAGAATATCAGTTTTTCATTATTAAAAAATGGCGAAAAGGTGCAGGATGGTAATTCAGGGCAGATGATATTCAGCATTGACAAGATCATTGAAAATATCTCCAATTATTTTTCCTTAAATATCGGCGACCTCATTTTTACCGGCACTCCTGCTGGTGTTGGCGAATGCGTAACCGGCGATGTGCTGGAAGGCTTTATAGATAAGCAAAGCCTGTTCAGTGTAGAGATAAGATAATGTTGTCTCCTGTTATGCAGGCGATATGGGCAACCCGTTTAAATAAATTTATAGATTTCTCCTTACGTCGAAATGACAAGTTAATTATAAACTCAATTACAAACCGCTGCTTACCAAACAGCGGTTTTTTATTTATACCTTTGCCCATCTTTTTTCATTCAAACGCTTGCAATTTTAGATGACCAATAACGATATTTTATTAAGAGCCTGGAAACTGATGTGTACTGCCAAAGCCATGGCCGACACTTATGAAGACAACCGGCCCATCTGCAAATATGTACATTCAACCAGCCGTGGTCATGAAGCTATACAACTTGCAACCGCTTTCAACCTGCTTCCCTGCGATTATGTGAGTCCGTATTATAGAGATGAGAGCCTGTTACTTGGGCTTGGTTTTTCACCTTACGAACTGATGCTGCAGTTACTTGCCAAAGGCAATGATATTTTTACCGGTGGCAGAGAATATTATTCTCACCCCAATTATAAAGGAGATGAGAAACCTAATATCATTCACCAAAGCAGTGCAACCGGTATGCAGGCTATACCAACAACCGGTATTGCACAAGGCATCAAATTTTTAGAAAAGATTGCACAGAACGAACAACGAACAACCAGCAACGAACAACCAATTGTCGTTTGCTCTTTAGGCGATGCATCTGTTACCGAAGGAGAAGTAAGTGAAGCATTCCAGTTTGCAGCTTTGCATCAATTGCCAATTATTTATTTAGTGCAGGATAATGGCTGGGGCATTAGTGTAACATCTGAAGAAGCCCGAACAACCAATGCCAACGAAATGGTGAAAGGTTTTAAAGGCATCAAACGCATTAGTATTGACGGAAGTGATTTTGAACAGAGCTATGATGTGATGAAGAATGTGGTGGAAGAAGTGAGAAGAGACAGAATCCCTTTCCTGGTTCATGCAAGAGTGCCACTGCTTGGCCATCATACCAGCGGTGTACGAAAAGAGTTTTACAGAACAGAAGAAGACCTGGCAAAACATTATGCAGATGATCCGGGGCCAAAGCTCAGGCAAAGATTACTCAATACCGGAATTGCAGAAGAAACCTTATTTCAAATTGAAAAAGATGCTGCAACAGAAGTTGCCCATCATTTTCAGGGAGCGGTTGCTGCTCCTGAACCTGATCCTTCAACTGTAAGCGAGCATGTTTTTGTACCAACACCGGTAACTGAAGAAAGAGGTGAACGTTCTCCCGCAAACAAAGAAAAAGTATTGATGGTTGATGCGGCATTGTTTGCCATAAGAGAAATAATGGAAGACCATCCAACATCGCTTTTATATGGGCAGGATGTAGGGCGCAGGCTGGGAGGTGTTTTCAGGGAGGCTGCAACATTAGCCGAGCAGTTTGGCGACCATCGTGTTTTTAATACAGCTATACAGGAAGCATACATCATCGGTTCAACAGTTGGTATGTGTGCGGTTGGTGCCAAGCCAATTGTGGAGGTTCAGTTTGCCGATTATATTTACCCGGGGTTGAACCAACTGGTAACAGAAATTTCCAAGAGCTGTTATTTAAGCTGCGGTAAATTTCCGGTTCAAACTTTAATACGTGTGCCAATTGGCGCTTATGGCGGCGGCGGCCCATATCATAGTGGTTGTGTTGAAAGTACTTTGCTTACCATCAAAGGAATTAAAATTGTTTATCCCAGCAATGCGGCAGATATGAAAGGTTTGCTGAAAGCTGCTTTTTTTGATCCCAATCCTGTGGTAATGCTGGAGCATAAAGGCTTGTACTGGAGTAAAGTTCCCGGAACCGAAGAAGCAAAAACGGTAGAGCCATCCCGTGATTATATCATACCCTTAGGAAAAGGAAATATTGTTTTGCAGGCAAATGAGGATTGCGTTGATAATGGCGAAAGTTGCTGCATCATTACCTATGGCATGGGTGTGTATTGGGCAAAAGCTGCGGCTAAAAACCTTGCCTACCGGCAGGCAGGTTTCCCGGGCCGTGTTGAAATTGTTGACTTACGTACTTTATTTCCATTGGATGAAGCACTTGTTTTTGCAACTGTAAAAAAACACGGCAAGTGTTTAATCGTAACAGAAGAGCAGCAAAACAATTCTTTTGCCGAAGCATTGGCAGGCAGAATTTCAAAAGAATGTTTCCGCTATTTGGATGCACCGGTGGATGTTTTAGGCGCATTAAATTTACCGGCAGTGCCAATGAATGTGATTTTGGAAAAAGCCATGTTGCCTAATGCAGAAAAAGTTGCTGCAAGATTAGAACGATTGCTAAGTCAATAGCAGGATCATCAAAAAAAGAAAACTATTCCCTGATAACTCTTGCTGTAAAACGTTTGCCATTCATGATGATGGCTTTTAGCAGATAAGTTCCTTTACTTAAATTCCCGGCAGGTAATTTGAAACGAATCTGTTGCTCGCCTTTTTGAAAATTTTGTTTTGCATACAGTTTTCCGCTCATGTCCAATAAACTTAATTCACCGGCAGATTCTGTAGCTTTTACAAACCGGATTATCAGGTCATTCCTGAAAGGATTACCAAAAACCAACATATCCTGGGGGGCATCAGTTAATTTAATAAGCACTACATCGCTTAATTTAAAGTTGCCATCTATATCAATGCTTCGCAAACGGTAATAATTTTTTTCTGTAAGCGGCAGTTTATCGGTATAGTTATAAGATCGTTGTGTACTGCTGTTTCCTGCCGCAGGTATTATTGCGATGTTACTAAAGTTAATGCCGTCAGAAGATTTTTGTAATTCAAAATGTTTACTGTTGATTTCCTGGGAGGTCTTCCATTGCAATAAAACATTTTTTTGATGCAGAATACCTTTGAATTCGATGAGTGTCAGCGGTACAGGCGAAAGGTCAACATAGGTGTACCACATACCATAACCATGTGTGCCTACCAGCAATTTATTATCAATAGGGCGCAATGCAAGACTTGAAACAACAGCATTGCCCATCTCTGTAGTCCCATCCTGCGCCCAGGCACCGCCTGCAGGAAGCCCGGTACGGGTATATAATCCTACAGAAGTTCCCACAAAATATTCCACACCGGCAGAGGTAAGTGCAATGGCGCTGCTCCGGAAAGAAGGAAGTGTTAGGGTACCTTCAACACTGGTCCATGTTGGTGTGGCCGAATTGGCATCCCCAGTCCAGTAAACGCTGGTAATGCCATAGTTTGATAATGTAACAAGTACGGTATCATCGTTGCGGGGGTTTACCGCAATACTGCTTATAAATCCTCCCGCAGGAAAAGTTGATCCGGAAATATCAACCGGGCCGGTTCCGGCAGCTGAGCCTGCCGGATCATCCAAACGAAAAACCTTTGGTACAATTGTTAAAGGGGAGGTAACATCACTTGTTCCAATAAAAAGGCTTGCAGTTGCAGGACTATAGGTTCCCCTGGTTGTTGCCAGCGCTGTGATAGAACCTATCGGGAGTGCTGCACCCGCAACACCGCTCATTGTTGTCCAGGTGCTTGATGTTACTGTAGAACCTGAAGTTGTTCTGTACAGTACATTATCATTGGCATAGTAGAGTATCTCTGAGTTATCAGGGTCCAGTTTGTGCATGGTTACAAATAGTCCTGTTCCGCCTTCACCGGTTGGCGTTATATCTGTGGTTGCACCTAATGCAGATGCTGAACTTCTGCGGTTGATATATCCTGATTGCGAACCTACATACTCATAAGTGCTGCCCGATACGAGATCGGATAAGCCTACGGATACACCATCTCCCCCATACACCATTTCAAAACTGATGCCTGTTCCGCCAATATTTCTTGTAGAACCATTATCCTGTGCACCACCAAGCACTTTATCGTTACCACCACGGGGATCAAGTGTTACATGATAATATTGATAGGTGCGGTATCCTGTATTAACCGGTGTCCATGCAACAGTAGCTGCTAAATTATCTGCGGTGCGTTGAATGCCTCCGTCATTTCCGCACAACATAGTTGTGAAGCTCGTTGGTTGAAAAGCAAAGCAATGAATATCGGGATGGGAACCAGCATATAAACTGTAACTGGCAGGGCTTGCATACCCACCGATTCTTGTCCAGGTAAGCCCTGCATCGGAAGACCTGTAAGCGTTGGTACCGCCTATAAATAAAGTGCTGGCATCATCTGGCTTTGCTGCTATAACAAGATCATAACCTCCCTGGCATGCAAAAGGGTCATTGCCGGCAAGGCACCCAGCTTCATCCGGTAAAGTAGCTGAAAGGTCGGTCCAGGTAGCCAGACCATCATCCCATCTGAATAATTCCGCATCCACAAAAGGACCTCCGCAGGTTGAAGTAGCCCCTGCGTAATAAAGCGCATATAAAAATGATTCACTGCTGGGTGGAATGGCAAGTACTATCCGGCCATAAAAAGGTTCACTGTTCCATCCTGTGGGTGAGCCACCCGAACCAGCTCCGGCAATACGTGTCCAGGAGCCAACATCACCCGAAGTTGCACCTGTTGGCGAAGCCCATACACCATCTACTCCTGAACCATTGGTACCACCAAATGCGGCATACAATCTTCCTGTACTTGTTACAGCAATATCTGTATGCTGACTGGAAGATGACAGAACTCCTGGTAAAACGGTTTCCCAGGTGGTGCCTCCATCTACTGATCTTCTGATGGCTGCAGCGCAGGCAATATAAACATAACCGTCAGCAGGATTAACGATCACCCTGCTGATATAATCTTCAGGAACGCTGAAGGATTCCAGTGGGGTGGTATTAGATGATGTGAGCCTGGCCCAGGTTTCGCCATTATCAGTGGACTTGTACACTCCGTTACCCGAATATCCTGCACCCAGCATAGAGGCAGAATTACCAGATGCTTCACCTACGGTGTAATACCAGGTATCTTCCATACCCGGGCGGGTGTCCTGGGCAATGCTTGTACAACTGAAATGTTCGCCGGTAGGGCTTTTACGTAGCCAGGTAGCACCATCATCAGTTGATTTATAAACGCCTCCGCTCACGCCTCCGGCTATAATTATACGGTTGCTGGTACCATTATATCTTTTATCATAAACTACAGCTCTTGTGCGCCCTCCCAGGTTATCAGGGCCCTGAAAGAGATAACTGTTTGCACTTACAATGCCGGCCGGTTGATTATTAAAAATGCTTTTTGCCTGTGCAAGTTCTGCCGCATAAACACCTTCGGGAATATCACCCGTAGCAGGATTTCTTGCCATGATAAATTCATACTCCATGGCACCATCAAATTCGGTATGAGGTTTATTATTTAATATACTCCCGGTTTTTTTTAAACGGCAGCCTGTATAGAAGACTATAGCAGAGAATAAAACGAAAAGAAAAAAGTTAACCCGTATTGTAAATAACCATTTCATAAAGTTATTTTTTAAATCTGGCAACATAGTAAAATAACAAGAATAGCTGACAAATGCAAGCCATTATTACATTTACTACAGAATTGCGTTACCGGCCGGAAAATCTCATCACCCCCGATGATCAAATAAAAGGCTATTGCGAGGCCTTATTTTTAACTATAATCGCCTATATTTGCACCCCGTTGAAATAAACGGAGTTGCCGGGGTAGCTCAGCTGGTTAGAGCACAGGATTCATAACCCTGAGGTCGGCAGTTCAAGTCTGCTCCCCGGTACTAAAAAGGCCCTTTTAAGGGCCTTTTCTATTATTGTGTTTATAGCTACTACAGGCAAAAAAATATCTTTTTTACAAATACATTGAATAGTAAAAACACTATCTTAGTATTGTTATCATTATTAACGTCAAGACCAGCTTAACTAAAAAGATGCCCGTGATCTTTTACCCCTCCTATGATACCAAAAGGTATTGACCCAACCAACTAAATTGTTTTTATGCGATTTTCAAAATTTACTCAACTGCAAATCAGTTTTTTAAAAAAGTGCACCCTTTTGTTTCTCCTGCTTGCATTTATTACTTCGCAGGTATCACTTGCACAAAGTAATGAATGTGCAACGGCTACTGTGCTTACCCCGGGCGCAACCTGTGTTACCACAGCAGGAACCAATGTGGGTGCAACCCAAAGTATAGCACCGATTACCTGCGCCGGGTTTACAAGTTCTTCTGCATTGGATGTGTGGTATCAGTTTACAGCTACTGCAACAGCCCATACAGTTACTGTGGTAGGTGGCGGACTATTTGATGCTATAATAGATGTACGTTCAGGTGCCTGTAATGGTACCAACATTGGCTGTGCAGATGCAACAACTGCAGGTGGTACGGAAGCTGTAACAGTGGGCGGATTAACCATTGGTAATGTATATCTCATAAGAGTATATGGCTGGGCAGGAGGAACAGGAACATTCACTATTTGTGTAACAGGCGCTGCAGCAGCACCTGCAAATGATAACTGTACAACCGCTACTACACTTACTTCGGGTACTACATGTACTTCTACTGCGGGCTCTAATGTAGCCGCAACTCAAAGCCTGGCACCCATTACCTGTGCAGGTTTTACCAGCTCCTCCGCATTGGATGTATGGTATCAGTTTACAGCAGTAGCAACTACGCATACAATCACTGTAGTAGGGGGCGGAACATTTGATGCTATTATTGATGTGCGTTCGGGTGCCTGTAACGGAACTAATATAGCTTGCGCCGATGCAACAACAAGTGGCGGTACAGAAGTAGCGACAGCAACAGGATTAACCATCGGCAATACTTACCGGGTAAGGGTATATGGCTGGGCAGGAGGAACAGGAACCTTTACTATTTGCGTTACCCATGCTTCATCAGCTCCTGCGAATGATAATTGTGCAACTGCTACTTCACTTACTTCGGGTACCACCTGTACTACTACTGCAGGTACCAATGCATCTGCAACGCAAAGTATTGCACCCATTACCTGTGCAGGTTTTACCAGTTCTTCTGCACTGGATGTGTGGTACCAGTTTACAGCAGTAGCAACAACCCATACTGTTACCGTGGCAGGTGGCGCCGGTTTTGATGCAATTATAGATGTACGTTCGGGTGCCTGTAACGGCACTAATATTGCCTGTGCAGATGCAACAACAAGTGGCGGCACAGAAGTAGCAACTGCTGCCGGATTAACGATAGGCAATACTTACCTCATAAGAGTTTATGGCTGGGCCGGCGGAACGGGAACCTTTACCATCTGTGTTACACATGTAGCAACACCACCTGCCAATAATGATTGCGCTAATGCAGTGACACTTACGCCAGGTACAACCTGTACACCAACTGCGGGCACAACCGTAAATGCAACCCAATCTCTTGCGGCAATTACCTGTGCTTCTTTTACAGGAACAGCCGATGATGATGTTTGGTATCAGTTTACAGCTACTTCAACCAGTCATATTGTTACGGTAGTTGGTGCAGCAGGTTTTGATGCCGTGGTAGATGTGCGTTCGGGTGCATGTAATGGAACTAATATCGGCTGCGCCGATGCTACTGTATCCGGCGGTACTGAAGTTGTGACGTTAACCGGGCTTACGATAGGCAATACTTACCTGGTAAGGGTGTATAGCTTTGGATCATTGGCAACAAACCGGGGAACATTTACGATTTGTGTTACTACACCTCCGGCTTGTAACTGTACTATAACAGGTGCCAATCCTGTTTGTGCAGGTGCTACAGGCATCAGTTATTCTGGCCCGGCAGGCATGACAACTTATGCCTGGAGTATTTCAGGAAATGGTACGATCACCAGTGCAACCAATGGACAGAACGTTACTGTAACTGCAGGTGCAGCAGGTTCTTATACACTTTCTTTAACTACATCCAATGCCGGCTGTACTTCAAATACGTGTACCTTCCCGGTAACAGTAAATCCTGCTCCTTCAGCAACGATCAGTTATGCAGGTTCTCCTTATTGTTCCAATGCAGGTACTGCTTCAGTTACACAAACCGGTACCACAGGTGGCACTTACAGTTCAACTGCAGGTTTAACTTTAAATACAACAACGGGTGATGTAACATTAGGAACCAGCACAGCAGGTACATATACAGTTACATATACAATTGCTGCTGCCGGCGGCTGTGCGGTATTTACTACAACTGCTTCGATAACGATAACAGCATTACCGGCTGCAACGATCAATTATGCAGGTTCTCCTTACTGTTCCAATGCTGGAACTGTTTCGGTAGCACAAACCGGTACCACAGGAGGAACCTACAGTTCTACAGCAGGCTTAACCCTTAATTCAACAACGGGTGATGTAACAACGGCGACAAGTACAGCAGGTACTTACACGGTTACCTATACTATTGCAGCAGCTGGAGGATGCCCTGCTATAACGGCTACTGCCAATATTACGATTGCAAATCTTCCGGTAGTTACAGCACCTGCAGTAACACAACCAACGGTTGCAACACCTACCGGAACCATTGTGGTTAATGCAACTGGCGGGCCAACATTAGAATATAGTGTAAATGGAGCAGGCGGGCCATTCCAGCTTTCAAATACCTTCAGCGGCCTTACACCAGGTTCCAGCTATAACATAGCCGTACGTTTGCAAAATTCCACAGGTTGTGTTGTATTATATAGCGGCAATCCTATCATAATGAATACAATAAGTGGCCGCATAACAGATGTGTTGGTTGGCACCTCACCATTCCAGGATTCAATGTGGACAATCAACCTGGCTAATTACCAGATTGTAAGAAGACTGGGCCCAACATTAGCCGGCTTCACTATAACAGGCATGAACGGCATTGCTACAAATCCTTTAACCGGGCAACACTTTATGATTGCTAAAGTAACTGGAGGGCGCAGGCTTGTGAAAGTAAATGTACAAACAGGAGTTTGTACTGATATAGGAAGTTTAGGTGCAGGAAATGCAGGTAACTTCTCTACCTTGGCATTTAAAACCAATGGTGAACTATATGGAGTAACTGGTGATGGTGCGACGCCTCCAGAAACGATGTTTAAAATTGATACTTTAAATGGATCATCAACTCTATTCAGAACATTGGGCAATGGTGCAGACGGAGAAGTTATTGCTTTTAATCCCGATGATAATTTCTTCTATCATTGGTCTGGAAACGGTACTGTTATATGGGAGAAATTTGCTACGGCAGTTGATCCGGTCCAGCCTTTAACAACACCACAAAATGGCGAAGTATTTGGAGCATTATATGCAGGGGCGGGTAAAATGTGGGTAAGCAGTATTAACTCCGATATACGTCTTTGGGATATACCGACACAAACGGCTTCTGCAGTTTTAATAAATACACCTGATGACCTGCGTGGCCTGGTAAAAGAATCTTGTTCGAGTTCTTTAACTGCAGGCGGATCAACAGCTATATGCTCAGGTAACAGCGTTTTACTTTCTGTGATTGGAGGAGTATCTAACTATCAATGGTATTTGGATGGCGCACCGATTGGTGGAGCCAATGCATCAAGCTATAGCGCAACGGCTGCTGGGGTATATAACTGTATGTACATGGACGGATGTGGAATAATAGATAGTGTTTCTGCGGGGATCACTGTGACTTTAGCACCAACACCTGATGCGATAGCCACACCATCATCACAGGCTATTTGTTCTGGTTCATCCATAACAACCATTGCAATCACAGGATCAGTAGGCGGAACAACATTTAACTGGACAAGAGATAACACCGGTACTGTAACGGGTATTGCATCAAGCGGTGCAGGAGACATCATCGGCAATTTAACAAATACGACCAACGCACCTGTAACAGTAACATTTACTATTACTCCTACAGCGGGAAGTTGTACCGGAACACCTGTTACTGCAACTGTAATTGTTAGTCCTACGCCAGATGTTACTCAGCCAGCTAACCAGGCTGTATGTAATAATACATCAACAGCACCTGTTAACTTTAGCGGTTCTGTTCCCGGTACAATATTTAACTGGACAAACAATACGCCTTCTATTGGTTTAGCTGCCAGCGGAACGGGTGATATTGCATCGTTTACTGCAACCAATGCAACTACCAGTCCGGTTGTAGCAACGGTTACTGTAACTCCTGCTTTAGGTGGTCCTGGTGCTCCAACATCTATAACCATGCCTCCACAAGTCTCTACCAATTCGCCGAATGTAAGAGGATACTGGTTTACGGCGCCTGTTAATTTCAATATTACTTCGCTGTTTGTCCCGACAGATGCATCAGCAGGTAACCAGAGTATTGCTGTGGTAAGATTTACCGGCAATACACCACCCCCTGTTTTCAGTGCTACCACTAATGCATTCACAACCCTTTTCTTAACGCAAAATGATGCTACACCTGGTAATATAGCAGTGAATATACCGGTAAGTGCAGGCGAAGTGATAGGTATCCTTGGTTACAGGGGAACAACCAGTTCTTATGGCAATGGTTCTTCAGGTATCACCATAGCCGGTAATCCTGTGGCAACTACCAGGATGGGTATGCAATTCCCATTAACCACTACAGTTCCACAAAATCTCTGGCAGGAACCTTCCAGTACAAATATCTCAAGGGTACTGTTTGAATACACAACAGCAACGTCAACCTGCACCGGTACACCAAGAACCTTCACAATCACCGTTAACCCAACACCTGCTGCAACGATCAATTATGCAGGTTCACCATATTGCAGCAATGCTGGTACGGCTACAGTAACCAGAACGGGTACAGCGGGAGGAACTTATAGTGCAACGCCTGCCGGTTTAAG
>JAEUVU010000008.1 GCA_016786725.1 Ferruginibacter sp.
GTACAGTGGCAGTTGCGGCGGAACGCTGGTAGGAACAGGCGCCACACTCAATGTAACGGTGAACAGCACTACAACCTATTTTGTAAGAGCCGAAGGCCCGTGCAATACCACGGCCTGTGCCAGTGTAACGGTAACGGTGAATGTACAGCCAACGGTAAGCATCACTTCAACAGGTACAACGGTGTTACCAGGAAGCCCGGTTATCTTAACTGCCACCCCTAACCCTGCAGGAGGCACCATTACCTGGTACAGGGATGGGAATGTGGTAGCAGGTGCCACAGGTACTACGCTAATAGTGCGTGCAGCAGATTATGGCATTTACACCGCTACAGTAACCACAGCCGCTGGTTGTATTGCACAACAGTCTAATGCGCTAAATATCGGTTATAACATTTCAAAACGTATCTGGATATATCCTAACCCAACCACGGGCTTTTTCCAGGTAAGGTATTACAATCCAGATGGTGGTCAAACCACGATACAGGTGTTTAATAAACTTGGTCAGCGGGTGTTTAGCAAGCGTGCGGTAACCGGTCCGGCATACGAAAGGGTTGATGTGGATTTAAGGGGTGCAGCAGACGGAACTTACACAGTTGTTGTACTTGATGCCAAGGGCAACATAATGGGTGCAGCGCATGTGGTTAAAGCCCATTGATAAAAGCCATCTGGTTTCATATTCATAGCAAACCGCCCCGGGTACTCCCGGGGCGGTTCTGTTATCTGATCAACAAAACAACATTTTTTACCAACCGGAATTAAAAACAAAAACATAAAATATTCACAAGACTTGCGCTTTTACAATACTTTAAGAAATCGGGTATTAATTTCATCCTGCCTTCGAAGTCTTACCCGAAAAATCCAAGAGGGAAGATAAGATTCAACCCACTACCAACTGCTCCGGGAAATTGTTTCTGACATTATCAATTAACTAAACAAACTGGTATGGTCACAGCAAATCCATCTTTCTGGAAAAGAACAGGTATACAGGATTGGTTTCTTAAAAAAGAAACCAATCCGTTAGAAACTGCATCCATGACACCTGATATGGTGTATAAATACATCATCGAAAAATTCAAAGCTTCTGTTGCTGAACTTTCTTTTGCCGACCGGGTTATCTTTTACCACGAATTTATTATTTGTTTCAGTCCGCCCGATTATAATAAGTTCATGGATAATAATAAGGGCATCTTTGCCATCATCATCAAAGAATCTGTAAAATCGTTTTATGATATACTGGAGCAGTCCAAAAAGAAAGGGAAGAAGATAACACCCTCTGCTAACAAATGGGTATTTCGTTTTGTATCTCATCCTGATTACCAAAATGGCGATAAAAGTTTCATCGGAAAACTCTTGCCTGGCAACACGTATAAAAAAGAAGAAAACCTGCGTGTGACTTTCATTCCACGATATACCGGCATTGCACAAACATTCGACATATCCGATGAACTGCTGCAGGATTTTACCTTTTACAGCGATGGCTATTACGAAATACCATTCGACAGGAGCCTGGTGCCTTCAGAAACAAAAGCGCCTTCAACACAAACTTATTTAGCAAGATTGGAAACAACCATACCTGATAAACAATATGCAGGTAAGAAACTTGAATACCTGGTAAAGCATGAAGAAATACTTGTATCAGGTTCGGATGAAAATTCTCCTGATCCTTTTGTTTTTCGTGTGCCTTCCGAATGGGTTTCCACACCGCATCTGGCTATACGATATGATAAAGCTGCAGATAAATTTTTTCTTGCGGCCTTTGGAGAGAAAACACTGCTGAATGAGAAGGAGGTTAAAAAAAGCAGCAAAGCAGCGCCTGAATGGACAGAACTTCCGCTCAATTCAAAGATCGTCTTGAATGGTATCGTTGGTATAAACATCTTCAAATCCTGATATGGACAAACTTCTGGCAATAGGGTTACTGCTTACCAGTGTAATATTACTGGCAGCACATTTTTCTGATATCAAAAAAACGCATAACCAATAATGGCAGCCTGTTTTTTTGGTATAACAGATAAAGGGAAACGTCGTGATAACAACGAGGATACTTTTATTGTGCAGGAATTGCCGGGCACCCAATTGCTGCTTGCCTGTGTAATTGATGGAGTAGGAGGTTACAATGGTGGCGAAGTGGCTGCTGAAATTGCACGTACCGTTATATTGGAAAAGTTTGAAAATATTTCAGAAGACATTATCGAAACATTGAGGCTGGCTGTTGTTACAGCCAATGAAAGGATACAACAGCAAAGACATACAGATAAAGAAAATGCAGGCATGGCCTGTGTATTAACCTGTGTGATAGCAGATAAAAAAAATAACAGGCTTTGGTATGCACATGTGGGAGATACAAGGCTTTATTTGTTAAGAGATGAAAATCTTATCAAGATATCAAGTGATCATTCTGCTGTTGGATTTTTAGAAGAATCCGGCCGCCTGTCGGAACTGGATGCCATGCAGCATCCAAGACGTAATGAGATAGACAGGGCGCTTGGTTTTGAAGCAGCAATTGCTGAGTCCGACGATTATATTGAAACAGGAGAATCCCCTTTTTTACCCGGCGATACTATTTTATTGTGCAGCGATGGACTATCGGATATGATCGGTTCGGGTGAAATAACTGCTATTTTAAATAGCGAGCAATCACTCCCCAC
The DNA here is from genome assembly GCA_016786725.1 of Ferruginibacter sp. Taxonomy (GTDB): domain Bacteria; phylum Bacteroidota; class Bacteroidia; order Chitinophagales; family Chitinophagaceae; genus Ferruginibacter. The sequence continues at coordinate 2,649 of JAEUVU010000008.1, forward strand.
AAAAGCAAAGCAATTGATTGATGCTGCCAATGCCGCAGGAGGCAATGATAATATCACGGCTGTTATCGTTGAAAATAACAAGCGGCCAAAAAAACTGCAGGCCTTAAAACCGGTTCTTGTAGAGACGGGGAAAGAGGAATCTGCTTCAGGTAACAAAACGGTAGTTAAGCGTTTGCCTGTTGGTAAACGAATCAATAAACGTGGTCTGCTTATTTGCCTTGCACTCTTTTTATTTGCTATTATGATCGTTGCATTCATACAGAGAAAACAGTTAAAGCGTGAGGGAGTTACTGTAAAACCTGGTGTATCAAAAGATGCCAGATTGCTGCAACTTATAAATGTTGTAAACGATTCAGCAAAGAGTCATTCTTTATCGCCTGGCACTGCTTTGGTATTGAATGAAGCTATCCAGGTAAATAAAGATTCTTTCTATTTAAATGGCAATGGTTTGCATTTGATAGCTGATACAAACTACAAAGGCCCGGCCTTCATCATCAGCAATACTGCAAAAAATATTGTGCTGGATAGTTTGGTGCTTGAGAATTTTGATTGCGGATTGGTCATTCAGAAAAGCAATGTCATCTTTAAAAATGTACGCTTCATTAATTGTAAAGTGCCTGTGCAATATGCAGCCACATTTTCCGATACATCCTTATCAGGCCGTTTTAAAGATTCAATTTTCATCACTACCAAATCCCTGAAAAAATAATGACACCAGCAAACACTACCTGGTTTGGCAACCGCAAACTGGAACGCTATTGCCTCCTTGCTATCACAGTTATTATGGGATTGTTGTTCTGGAAATTATTTTCGGTGCTACAGCGGGATTTTAAAGAAGCAGATACACGGTTGCAGAATGGCACAATGATGAACCTGAATGAAGGAAATAAATCGGGGAATATAGCCAGGTTGCTGGAAACCGGGATGTATTTTGAAGATCCGAAAGATATTTCTTTCATTGCATCCACAGTTGGAGCGGCAAAAAATTCCAGTGAACAATTAGCCAATGTTGGCGAACTGAATAAGAAAAATCTTTTTGTTATTGCGGATAAAGCATTTGATAAAGGAGGAAAGTCCTTCAAAAAAAGAGTAGAGCTGTCGAGAATTTTGCTTGGCTTTTCAGGCCCTGATTCCATCAGCTTTGAAAAAGAAAGATCAAAACCTTTGGTTGTTGGTGCGGAAACCAATGCCGCATCAGGCGATCATCGTATTTCGGGGATTATCAAAAATAAAGGGGGGCAACCGGTTGCAGGTGCTTTGGTAAGATTGAAAGCGATGGCATTGGAAGATAGTATGGCAGCATCTCACCAATCAGAAGCAAAAAGCAATATCATTCAATTTAAAAACGGTGTAAGAAGAATATTTGCACTGGATTCTGCAAAAGTTCAGCAGCTTGTTTCTTTTAATGCTTATGCAAGAACAGATGCATCAGGTAAATTCATTTTTTCCGGCTTGCCTGCAAACAGGTCTTATGAAGTGTTGCCATTGCAGCCGGGCTATGAGTTTGGTCGTTCGCTGGGTGTTGAAAATTTGAATGCTGATGCCAGCTTTAGATTTGTACAGTCGCCACATACCCTGCGCCTTTTCTCAGCAAAGGATTTCAACAACTTTAAAAAAGAAAAAGCATTTATTGTAAGAACACCGGACAAAGTAATTAATTGGTTCTGGATGATCGCAGTAATATTCTTTGCATTTTTTTTCTTACTGCACATCGTTCTTACTGTAAAATTCCCAGCCGCCGACCAGTTATTGTTGCCGGTCATTATGATACTGACAGGTTTATCATTTATTACTTTGTTTAGTTTGCAGGATCCCTTGCGTGACCGTTTCCTGGCAAAGAGCACTTTTATTTATTTCTGCATTGGCATGGCCGGTATACTGGTGATGCAATTTATCAACCTGCGTAAATTCAACGCCGATTCAAAATTCTTCCGCTTTTTCGTTTTCGCCAATGCAAAGAAAGCAGCTAACGGCTGGCCATGGGCGTTGGGTGCTATTGGCCTTCTGGCACTTACAATTTTGTTTGGCACCGGGCCGGAAGGCAGTGGTGTAAAAGTGAACCTCTTTGGCTTTCAACCGAGTGAGATCGTTAAATACATGGTCATCGTTTTCCTGGCTGGTTTTTTTGCCATGAACGAAAAATTCATCGCAGAATACAGTTCCTGGAACAAACGTTTATCATTCTTTACAACAGCAGTAGTTGCAATTGTTGCCACTATTTTATTGTTCCTGGTATTAGGTGATCTGGGCCCTGCCATTGTATGCTGCTTTACGTTCATCATACTCTTTTCTTTTTCAAGAGGAGATTTTCAGCACGTGGTTGCGGCCATGATCTTGTATGCATTGGCTATCTGGCTTCTCAATGACCTGGTGATAGCTACAGCTATTGCTGTTGGGGCACTTGTTTTGTATATGGTCATCAGTAGAAAGCAGTTGAGTGAATCAGCAGTAATGGCACTGGTTGTAGTAGGAGGATTTTTATTACTGGATAAGATTACCTGGCTTGCAAAAATAATTCCCGGGCCTATGCAAAGGCTGATAGATCGCAAAGCCATCTGGACCGACGCATGGAACAACCAGGTTTATGGTGGCGACCAGGTTGCCAATGGCATCTGGGCTATCTCCAGTGGTGGTATTACCGGCCAGGGCGCAGGAGAAGGATTTGCAAAAACAATCCCCGAAGCACATACCGATATGATCTTACCGGCTATTGGCGAAGAATTCGGCTGGGCAGGCATGGCCTGCGTGTTTATTTTATTCTTGTTGTACCTGCATCGTTCCATCATTATCGGCAGGCAAACCGGTACACCTTTTTTATTCTATTTATGTGCAGGAATTGGTGTCGGAACTTTCGTACAATTCTTACTCATTGCCGGCGGCTCTACAGGAGCGTTACCATTATCTGGTGTGGCCTTGCCTTTCATCAGCTATGGCGGTACATCTTTATTATGCAGCATGTTTGCCGCAGGATTTTTATTATCTGCGTCAAGATGGAACGGATCAAAAACACAAATGAAATTTATTTCTGTGCAACAGGACAAGAATTTAATTCCGGCGTTGCTTGCAGCCTTTGCTTCTGTTTTATTGCTGATGGTAAATGTATTTGGCTACACTTTCAACAATAAAAAATGGATCGTAGAACCAGCATTGGTTGCTGATAGAAGCGGTGTAAGAATGTTCAGCTATAATCCGAGGATCAATATACTTATGAACAGGTTGCAGGCAGGTAATATATACGACCGCAATGGAAAGTTGCTTGCAACAAGCGATCAGCACTTATTGCAGCAACAAAAAGATTTTTTGATAGAACTGGGAATACCTGCTTCTGATATCAATGCATTGGATTATAAAAGAGCAGATCGTTACTATCCGTTTGGTGCACACATGTTCTTCTGGACCGGCGATGCTAATACCGGGATTTTCTCCGGCGGCACCAATGGCTACTTTGCCGACTACGCCCATGCTTCTGAATTGAGAGGTTTTCCGACACCCGATACAAAATTCCAGGTGAGTTCAAACCGTTACCGTGCAGAAAAATTTCTGCCCATGACGAACACAGAAATGACTGTAACCAAAAGAGATTACAGCGCATTGGCTGATCTTTTGCTTGCCGGAATCAACAGCAATGAAGTGCAGCAATTCAAAAAAAAGAACAGGGATGTTAAACTTACTATGGATGCAGCTTTGCAAACAAGCATCCAGCTTTCACTGCAGAAAGATGATAGCCTGAATCAAAAAAGAGTATCAGTAGTTATTGTAGAAGATAATACAGGAGATGTGATCACCTCCGCAGCATGGCCTTTACCACCGGTTAATGATTGGGAGCGGATGAATTTGAGCGATAACGAACTGAATAAATTACCCGGCTGGAATGTAAATTCCGATATCGGGTTTACACATGCAACGCAACCGGGTTCTACGGCAAAGCTTATTACAGCACTTGCTGCATTCAATAAACTCGGCAATGCTGCTGCAGAAAAAAATATCAGGGTTTATCCAAAGGATCTTATCCGCACCAGTGGGCCAGAGCCCGATGAAGCAGGAATCATCAATATTGAACGGGCCATTGTACGTTCCAACAATTCATTTTTCATTCGTCTGGCCAATGAAGAAAAATTACAGGAAGAAATGGCAACGCTTTACATACAGTCGGGTATGTTCCTGCATGGAGCAGGAGGGTATTATTATACACGTGATACCAATAATGCAAGGCAGGAAGAAAAATGGCGAACGCTGTGGAGAGAAACTGAATTCAAAAGTCTGCAACGCTACAATCCTGATAATATCAGGAGAACCAGGGCCATCGGTGTTTCTGGTATGTCCTGGGGGCAGGGAGAACTGGTGGCTACACCTGCTTCAGTTGCACGTGTTGCATCGGCCATTGCTAATAATGGTGTGATGGTGCCGAACAGGTATGTGATGGAAGTAAATGGCGTTGCTGCAGCAAATAAGCCCGGTCAATCTATTGTAAATGACCCGGCCTATGCACAACAGTTAGCAGGCTATATGAAAAAGCAAAGTGCTCCTAAAAAAGCAAAGTTGGGAATATATGTTTCCGGCAAAACCGGTACACCGGAGAGAATTTTTAAAGGAGAGCAGATCAATGATGGCTGGTATGTTTTTTTTGCGCCCAAAGCAACAGGCGAAGGGCACCTGGTGGTTTGCATACGTATTGAAGCGGCTAAAGGCAGCAGTGATGCAGTGAAGCTTGCGGGTAAATACATTGTGCCGCTGTTGCTGGAGCGTAATTATATCAAAGGTTTTGAACCCAACGAAAGGCCTGAGCAGGTTATGAACAAACAGTTATTGGGAAGTATAAGATGATGAATTATATAACCATAAAAAGAAGTAATAACAAATTGAGCTGTCAGCCTGAAAGTTTAAAGCATCTTAAAAAATATTGAACAGTATAACAATTCAACAATAAAACAATAAATCATGCTTAACCTATTTAAAGAACGCACCATAGATGTAAAACAGATCAGGCATCATTTGATACAGTTCATCAAAGAAAAACTACAAGGCGCTGAAGGCGGAGAAGGAGCCAATATAACTGCCATTCATGTCTTTATTAATTGTGCCGATGCCGAAAGACATTTGTACGAAGCCGCTGTGCATGCACATATGCCCGATAAATTCAGGGATGAAGAGATACAACGCATGGCAGACGATTATGCTATTCAGTTACCAGAATCCTGGAAATTTGAAGTAGAGTTTACTGATACATTTCCTCCACAATCTTACCCGGTTAAAGGTATTGCTGCGGCGCTTTATATTTCAACTCCAAAACGTAATCTCACCCCTAAAAAAACAAGTGCACTAATAAAAGTACTCAATGGGCAGGCTGAGCAGGAAAGCTATGTTGTTAATGCCACTCATGGAAAGATCAATATCGGCAGGGAAACTAAAGTGCAGGTACAGTCTGGCTTTATGCGGTTGAATAATATTGCTTTTGTATCCTCCGGCTCAGCAGATATAAACCAGGCTGTAAGCCGCCAGCATGCACATATTGAGTGGGATGCGGTAACCGGTTCTTTCCTGGCTTTTGCAGATGCAGGTGGTTTGCCACCTAATAATAAAACCAAGGTACGAACCGCTGCAGGCCAGCTCATAAAGATGCAGGCTATTGAAGTTGGCCACCGCCTTGAAGAAGGAGACCAGATCATACTGGGCGATGCGGCCGTGCTTTCATTCAGCTATTCAGCAACACAATAATAAAATGGCAAAAGTATTTACCATAACAGACGGATTGGAAAACCTGGGCGCATTGAAGTCGGGCGGACAAGGCTCTGTGTATAAAGCAAAAAGAAGCAATGGTGCTGTATCGGCAGTAAAAATTTTACCTACACCTATCTCCAGCGAAAGCGATGATGATAAGAATTTTATTTCCTTTCAAAATGAAGTGGAGAAATTAAAAAAGGTGAATGAAGTACCCAGCCCCAATGTTGTAAGCATTCTCTCATCAGGCATCACCAGTACGGGCAATCTCCCTTTTATTGAAATGGAATTTATTGAAGGCCCTGATTTGGGTGAACTGCTCACGCCGCCGCATGATGCTGTCTTCACCATTAAAGAAACGATTAAGGTTGCAACGCATTTGAGTAATGCTTTGGCGCATTGCCACCGTGCCGCTGTAATGCATGGCGATATCAAAAGCAATAATGTAAAATTCAACCGGCAAACGGGCAATTATATGTTGCTCGATTTTGGTTTGTCTGTAATGAGTGATGAGCAACGGCGAACCAGCATGCGCTATGCAGGTGCCATCGAATTTATGGCGCCGGAGCAAAGTGCAGGTGAAAATATTTTTGAAACTGATGTTTACAGTTTCGGCATCATTCTTTTTGAATTGCTGGCAGGCAGGGTTCCTTTTCCTTTAACTGCCAAAGGAGAAATGGGGCGTAATGCGGTAATGGTGGCGCACATGGAAGCTGCTGTGCCCGATTTGCTTTTGCTGCGCCCTGAAGCACTGCCTGCAACATGGAGCAATGAACAAAAGACAAAAGAGATGCAGGTACCGGTTTGGTTGCTTGATGTGATTGCTACATGCCTTGAAAAAAGACCATCAAACCGGTATAAGAACGGAATTGAATTAAAGGATTTTATTAAAAAAGGTATTGCCGCTGAAGAGAAAAAAAATGAACCGCATGCCCATGAGGGCATTATTGTGCAGGCTCCGCTTGATGATTCACGCTGGAGAGAGCAGGTGCAACAATTGCAGGCACAGATCTTAAAGCAGGAACATCACATCAATGATCTGAAATACCAGGTTGAAAGCAAGGACAGGGAAATATACCAGCTTAACATGGAAAAATACAGCCAGCCAAAACGAAGCGGCATTTCAAGGAGCGTATTTTTTACGGTACTCATTCTTGCAGTAGGTTTAACGGGGTATGCGTTTTACAATGTGGTTATCAAACCGGGTCAAAAGGAAACTGCAAAAACATCCGGTGTAAAAACGGGCACCGATAATACTGCTGATTCATCAGCATTTTCATCAGCAAGAACCAAAAAGAAAACAAACACAAAGGCTAAAAGAAAAATAACTTTACCTGCTCCCGGTAAAAAAAACGTTCCTGCCGGCAAACAAAAAAATGCCTCAGGAGCAATAGATAATAAAGATGCTGATATGGGCGCCGGTCATCAATACCGTATAAAAAATCTGGCATTTTTTTATGAAATGCCAGATAAGCACAGCCTGACCGGTTATTATGTGGCCGGGCGTGATGTAACGCTTACTTCGCTGCAGGAGCAACCCGATTTTGTTTATGTAGAGTTCAGTAATAAAGCAGGTAAAATAACCCGTACCTGGCTTGCCCGGCAGGATTTGAACCGTGTTAAGCAATAAAAATCGCTTGTTCTGTTAAAGTTGTAGTGAGTGAAGTATCAAACACCTCCTTCTCTTACATACAGCTATCTCACCCAACACAGTAAACAAATGAACAAGCCCCTGTTTTCAGAAATGAGCAGATCAAAGTGCAAAAATTAACCGGGCAAGAGGCTCTACTGTAGCCGGGCCAGAATTTTTTTTTGATACAATCACCAAAAGATGCAGGTAACTAATAGTAAGCAGGTCAGCGTTAAATGAGATACTCCAGCCGGCTGTTTTTCTTCATTCATACATCCGTAGTATATCCTTAATAATTCTTATTTTGAGTTATGGCTTCCATCATCACCATTACATTCAGTCCTTGCATTGATAAAAGTACTTCAGTGCCGGCATTGATGCCCGAAAAAAAATTAAAATGCGCTGAGCCCAAATTGGAACCCGGCGGCGGCGGAATTAATATAACAAGGGCTATAAAAAAGCTCGGCGGAGAATCAACGGCCGTATTTCCTTCGGGAGGATATACCGGTAAATATTTTAACCATTTGCTCGAAAAAGAAAATATTGATTCAGTAATTATTGATACGGCAAATGAAACCAGGGAAAATATTATTGTGGTAGATGAATCAACCAATAACCAGTACCGTTTTGGTATGCCCGGTACAGTATTGACGGATACTGAATGGAAAAAATGCCTGGATGCTGTGGAAACCATGAACGATATGGAGTTTATTATTGCCAGCGGCAGTTTGCCGCCAGGAGTGCCAGACGGTATCTATGCATCCCTTGCAAAAGCGGCTAAATTAAAGAATGCAAAATTTATTGTAGATACTTCAGGCGAAGCATTGAAACAGGCCGCAGCCGAAGGCGTGTATATGCTTAAACCCAATATGGGAGAGTTAAGTTTTTTGGCAGGCAAAAAAGAAATACAGCCCGGAGAAGTAAGAACCATTGCCAGAACTATAATTGACAGCGGCGGATGCGAAGTAATGGTTGTATCCATGGGCGCTGATGGAGCCATGCTGGTAACAGCCGGCACTGCTGAAACATTTATACCTCCCGCTGTTGAGCGCAAAAGCACGGTAGGTGCCGGCGACAGTATGGTTGCAGGGATTGTATTTTATTTGTCGCTGGGCAAAAGCCTGCCGGAAGCAGTGAGGTATGGCGTGGCATGCGGCACAGCCGCTACCTTAAATGCCGGTACTGAACTGTGTAAAAAAGCTGATGCAGACAGGCTTTACACACTCGTTCAGCAGTATAGCTGAAGCTGATTAATTCAAAAAAGAAATTTCCTTAACGGCTTACCTGACAATAATCATTTTGGTTGTTGAGTCCAGTCATTGCTACAAAATATGTATAGCCTTATCTTGCTTACATCAGTTAACCAATAAATTTTTTGTTATGAACACAAGTGGCAAAATACTGGCTGCTGTGGCCGCAGGTATTGCAGCCGGTGCAGTATTGGGCATTTTGTTTGCCCCCGATAAAGGTTCTGAAACCCGGAGAAAACTCAATGAAAAGGGTAAACACTTTGCAGATAATTTAAAGGACAATCTGCAAAAAGGCAAGGAGAAGATGAATGCATTTAAAGAAGACATTGAAAAAAGGATGAAGGAAAACATCGAAGAATTTTCCTGAGTAATTTTAATGCCTGATTAAACAACACAACATGGAAAAAGCATTTGCCAAAGCGGAAGAACTGGCAGATACAGTAAAAGAGTATGTTAATAACCGGATTGCCGCTGCAAAATTAAATGTTGCCGAAAAAAGTTCGGCGGTAATTGCAAATCTGGCCGCAACTTTGGCTGTGGCCGGGGTACTCATGTTGTTTATTCTTTTCAGCAGTATTGCGCTGGCATTTTGCCTGGGGGCATGGATAGGGGCAACCTGGGCAGGTTTTTTAATTGTAGGCGGATTGTACCTGCTGATCGGTATAATTATCTGGACAGCCAGGGTAAAAATTATACAATTACCGGTAATGAATTCAATATTAAAGCAATTGTTTGGCGATGAAGATGAAGAAAATTAAAACCATAAAAGAACTGCAGGCTGAAAAAAAAAGAATAAGACAAAATCAGGCAATGCTTGAAAATAAAGTGGCGTTAAACTGGAAAGAATTAAAAGAAAGTTTGCGGCCTGGCAACATAGCAAGGGATGCTGTGGCAGGGATGCTCAATAAAACATCCTCCGGTATCAATAATGCCGGTTTTGTAAAGAACATCTTATCAAACGGCATAGCAATCCTGGCAGGCAAACTGGTTGACAAAGCTGCGAAGCGTTTCAGTAAATCCTGAACATGCAATAATCAAATGTGTTACAAATGTTTCTGGTACCACTTTAATATATGACCTCTATTATATGTAGTAGTATTTCTACCTTATGTGTAGATAATATTTGACCTAAACGTATCCGGGCATTTTCTTTTTTTTTATTTGTAAGCTTAAAACTCAATACGGTAAAGAGTTTCAGCAGATAAAATATTTTTGATATTAGGGCAATTTAAATTATGTTAAAGCGTTATTAAATAACGCCGGTTTGCAAAAGATGCGTGCCCTAAACTTCTACTTTTGCAGCTGACGATAATTGATTGTTCAAGCAGTTTATTAAAGTTACACTTTGATTTTTCTACCAGCCACCTTGTATTTTGAAAAATGCTACTGAGTCCGTAACCGGTTACCTGTAGTAAACAGGTTTTTGTGAAAACTGCAGAAACAGCATTGTACGGGCTTTTATTTTGTCGGTAAAAAATTAATAACACAAAACAAGAGAAACAGTGAAGAAAAGCATTTCAACTTATTTAGACAATTATATTCATGATAAAAAAAGCGGTGCTTTAAGAAAAAGTACCCTGCTTTTCCTGGTGATCATTTTTGCCATATTCCTTCACATGCCTTTTGTTTTTGCCGTAAGCAAAGCAAAAAATGGGATGGTGGGTTTGAGTACCGCTACTGAAGTGTCATCTGCAAAGAAGACTGAAACATCTGAAAAAAATAACGAAAGCAATTCTGTTGCATTGGCATACGACAGTATGCATCTTGATAAACTTGGTTTATCTGAGCAGGCATTTGAATATGCTATGAAAGGATTCAGTTACCTGCTGAAGCAAGGTAGAATTGCCAAAGACAATATTATTTCCATCGCCGATTTTTCTTTGCCTTCTTCCAGGAAAAGGTTATTTGTAATTGACCTGGATAATTACCGTGTACTTTACAATACGTATGTTGCGCATGGCGTAAATTCCGGAAAGGAGTATGCCCGCCAGTTCTCCAACAAGCCTTCCAGCTACCAAAGCAGCCTTGGCTTTTATGAAACCCTGCATACATACATGGGAGAACATGGATATTCCTTAAGGCTGGATGGTTTGGAAAAAGGCATTAATGACAATGCCAACAGCCGCGATATTGTGATACATGCTGCCGATTATGTAAATGAGTCCTTCATCAGATCACAGGGCTATATCGGCCGCAGCTGGGGATGCCCTGCCTTACCAGAAAAACTGCATAAGCCAATTATTGATAAGATTGTAAGCTTCCCCATTATTCGGCCAATTGAGTTTATAGTTAATAACACATTTATTAACTTTAAATTTTACAATTATGAAAAAGCGATTTTCCGAAAGCCAGATTGTGGCTGCCATCAAGAAACAGGAATCCGGGATACCTG
>JAEUVU010000002.1 GCA_016786725.1 Ferruginibacter sp.
TGTGTTCACTCAATACTACACCATCGGAAGGCCTTATGACAGGATGGATGTGGATATGAGAGCATTTGGAAAAGGCCTGTACTGGGTTGAGATCGGTGACCGAAATGGTAACCGCCTCACCATTTGCAGAGTAGTGATTCAGTAAGTTATCAGTATTCTGATATAAAAAAGCGAAAGCCCCCGGATTTCCGGGGGCTTTCTTATTGTTTGTATTACTGCCTGTTTGAAAAACTAAATGAATAAGCAATAACAGATTGCTGCAGGGTCTTATCCTTTATGCAAAAAAAAATTAGAAATTTATATAGCAGTTTAACCAGCCTCTATCAATAACTACCTCAGGATATTTTTTATAAAAATTGATTGCAGGTTCATTCCAGTCAAGTACCTGCCAAACCATACCGCTGTATTTTTTTTCTTTGCAAATTTCAATTAGATTATCAAAAAGCAGTTTGCCTATTCCCTTTCCACGCATTTTTTCTGATACCAGAAAATCCTCAAGGTACAGTCGCTGACCTTTCCAGGTGCTGTATCGAATGTAACAAAGTGTAAAGCCTTCAACATTGCCTTCATATTCGGCTACAAAAGCAAACCATACAGGGTTTGCTCCAAAGCCACTCTCAACAAAATGGTCAAAAGTTACAGTTACAGCATCCGGTTCTTTTTCATATACAGCTAATTCCTGTATGAGTTCCATCATTCTTTTGCAATCTTCTTTTACAGCTCTTCTTACTTGAATTTCCATTTTTATTCTTAATTTATCATTTTTTAATTAGCTCAGCGCCTGTTCCAAATCTATAATGATATCCTGAACATTTTCAATGCCAACACTCATGCGTATTAACCCATCAGTAATTCCATATTGCTCTCTTTTCTCTTTGGGAACGCTGTAGTGCGTCATGCTTGCAGGATGGGAAAGCAGCGTGTCGCAGGTTCCCAGAGAAACTGCCCGGATACACATCTGCAGTTTGTCTATAAACTTTTTAGCAGCTTTAAGGCCGTCTTTCATTTCAAAACTAAGCATGGCGCCGGCGTGGCGCATTTGTTTGGATGCGGTATTAAAATCAGGATGTGAGGGCAGGCCTAAATAATTTACTTTGCTCACTGCCGGATGTTGTTCTAAAAATCCTGCAACTTCCATCGCATTGTGGCAATGCCGTTCCATGCGTACTTCCAGCGTCTTCATCCCCTGCGTCAATAAAAATGCATCAAATGGATTGCTGTTGCCGCCCAGCAGCCGGTGAACTTTGGTAATATGGTTGCTCATTTGCTCAACCTCTTTACCAATTAAAATACCGCCAATGGCTGTGCCATGACCGTTTAAAAATTTGGTGGTACTGTGCATCACATAATCTACCCCAAAAAGAAATGGCTGCTGCAGATAAGGCGTGGCAAAAGTATTATCAATGGCAACAATTAAATTTTTTGTCTTGGCAAGCTTAGTCAGTTCATCAATGTCCACACACTGTAGGGTAGGATTGGCAGGTGTTTCCAGGTAAAGCATTTTTATTTTATCATCGGCATTGATGATATCTGCAACTGCATCCGTGTTTCTTAAATCAACGATGATTGCTTCAATACCAAGCGGCGGTAAAACCTTTTCAAGCAGTTCCTGTGTGCCTCCATACAAAGAGTAATGGGTTAAAATTTTGTCGCCTGCTTTTAATGTGCCTATCATTAGTGTGCTGATGGCGGCCATGCCGCTTGCATGAAGGATGGCTTTTAGTTTTATTGGATTTCCATTTTCATCGGCGATGCCAAAACTTTCAAGCGCCGCAATTTTTTCTTCCGCTTCGGTAATAGTAGGATTGCCCCAGCGGCTGTAGATGTAGCCTTTTTCTTCGCCGCTAAACCTTCTCATGCCTTGTTCTGCTTCATCAAATACATAGGTACTGCTGGCATAGATGGGAGTGAGGTGGGCATAGTTTGGATCGGGTTGATGGCCGCCATGAATTGCAACTGAACTGAAACCGCTACAGGAGATTTTTTTATGTGCCATTTGATTTAATTGATAATGGTGTAATGGATAATTAATAATTTTACCTGCGCCTTGCAGCTTACAACCAAAAGTACTGAAAACAATGAAGGAAATATTGCAACAATACGCCGCTTACAATATATGGGCTACCAAACTTTTAACAGACCGCATCATCAGGTTAACCGATGAGGAAATAAACAGGGAAATCATCAGCAGCTTTCCTTCTATTTACAAAACATTACAGCATATGTGGCTGGCCGAAGAAGTTTGGTGGAAGCGCCTGAAACTTACAGAAAATATTGTTCTGGAAAGCAGTGCATTTACCGGAAGTTTTAGTGAAATGACAGGCATACTGGCCAGGCAAAGCCAGCAATATAAAGAATGGATTGATAATGCCACCGAACCGCAACTGGTACACGTTTTTGCCTTTGTACGCAATAAAGAACAGGTTAAGATGCCGGTTTACCAGGTGCTGCACCATGTATTTAATCATTCAACATACCATCGTGGGCAACTGGTTACTATGATGAATCAACTGGGAGTTGATAAAATACCCGGCACGGATTTCATGTTTTTTTGCAGGGCTAAATAATGCAGGCTTAATTCTTCTGCACCCATTCTAAAAATTCATCTGCATCGAGAATGCTGAAAGCATGAGGGTGCCTTCTGCCATCAGCAAAATAACCTTTGCCTAAAGCAGTAACCAGTTCGGCTTTTGTATTACCCTGTAATTTTAATTGCACGATCATTCCTGTTAAATCAAACAGGTTCATACTTTCAGAATTTGCCCTTCGGTTTTCAATACCCCAGTTAATATCGGGGTCGCAATAAAACCGCACAGGTATTTTGGTAAGGTATTTTGCATTGCCCCCTTTTTCATCTTCATGAAAGTAAGGGCTCCATTTTCGGTAAACAGCTGGAAATTTTTCGGGGCTGCCACCAAACTTACGGGTAAAATATTCCTGCATAAATTTGGCTTCGCCAACACTTACTTCCGAAAAATTTATTTTTTGATTTCTGATAAAAGTCTTCCACATCCTTTTCATGTCAAGAGGAGGATCAACCCCAAAAACCATATCGGGTTTTAGTTTTTTATTTAGCTGAAAACAGCGTTCGGCATACAATACAGCGCCTGTGCCCCCGATGGAGTGGCCGCCGAGAATGAATTTCTTACCGGCGATATCATGCTTTGCATAAAGCTCGGCCAGTAAAGTATCCATACGGTTCATGCACAGGTTATCCATATAAAAAGTATCCCACTTATCCAGCACCGGAATTATCACCAGGTAATTTTTTGCAACAGCTTTTTCGGGCAGTTTGGTTTCAAGTATCATTTCTTCGGGCATGGTACCAAAGCCCGGCAAAATCATCAGTAAGCCTTCTGGTTTATTTGCCGGAACAAGGGAGTAATATAAATTCTGTGTTGTATCGTTGGCTGTCCGGTAAGTATAGCTCCTTTTTTGCGCCAACCCATCTTTTATTACAAAAAATAAAAAAACCGCCGTGTAAAACATTGCGGTTACAATTTTATTAAGTGGTTTCATAAAATTAATCAATTATGATCTATCATGCTCATCTTTACACCATAACCAAGGCGGTAGCCCCCACGGCCAGGAGTAGGGGGCTGATATTCGATGTGTAAAAAATTACGGTAAACCATGCCGATGCCTTTTGCATATTTTTCAGCGCCAAAATTTATTTCGCTGTAAGAGTTTGCATCGGCAGGGTTGCCGATAACTTCATCACGCTGGCTGATATTAAGGGTGCTGTCCAGGGTAAAAGCGCCAACATCCTGGCTTACATTTACATCTTCGTAAATATAATCCCAGTCGTCTAAATACTTTACATTTGAGTTGAGAGAATAGGTATCAATAAATGAATTTCCTTTCCAGCTAAATCCATCTCTCAGCGGCGCTTTCAGTTTTAAAAAGCGCATATTGTTTTCGATGAACTCCATCGCAAATTCGGTTGGCACGGCCATAAAAGTATTGTCGGGCACCCAGGCATTTGCTGCTGTTTTACGTATGTAGCGGGTAACACGGTATGCAGGCCTGCCCAGGTTATCTGTTAACGTACCGTCTATCTGGTGTTTAACCTGGTATTTGATAACAGTATCTTTTGTTCCAAAATTTATGAATACAGTGGAATCAAGATCGTACGTAACATACTTTCCAACTTCCAAAGGATAATAATCTTTTATCGCAGGCAGGTCAAGTACTTCTGCATCTTTATTACAAGCGCTGAAAAATAAGGCTGAAACAACGGTAAAAAGTAGAGATACTTTTCTCATAAGATCATTATATGTTACAAATATAGATACAATTAAATGGAAAAAGGCTGCTCCGCTCTCTGGATAATTCCACCGCCGATTACATCGTTGTCTTCGTAAAAAACAGCGCTCTGGCCGGGTGCTACGCCCTTAACGTCTGCATAAAAACGTACAACTACGCCCTTTTCGTATGTATAGAGGTTACTTAATGCACCTTTATCCTTATATCTTATTTTGGTTGTAGCTTCCATTCCATCCGTAATGCCGTCATATTTTATCCAGTTGAGGCCGCTTACCTTCATTTCGGTGCGGTTAAGATCGGTTTCTTCTCCCAGAACAACAGTGTTGGTTTCAGGAACAATTTCAGTAACAAAAGCAGGTTTACCCAGCGCAATTTCAAGCCCTTTTCTTTGCCCTACGGTATAAAAAGGGTAGCCCTTATGCTGTCCCAGTATTTTACCATGCTTGTCAACAAAATTTCCGCCATTTACTCTTTCTTCCAGGCCATCAACCTTGCGCTTTAAAAAGCCACGGTAATCGTTATCGGGTACAAAACAAATTTCGTAGCTCTCGTTTTTCTTTGCCAGTTCGGGATAGCCAAAATCATGCGCCATCTGGCGGATGTCTTTTTTGTGGTATGTGCCCAAGGGCAGAATGGTACGGCTCAGCAGGTCCTGCTGTAATCCCCACAGGGCATAGCTTTGGTCCTTGGTGTCATCAATACCCTTGCGTATAAAATACCTGCCATTTGTATGCTGGTGCACTTGTGCGTAGTGACCTGTTGAAATAAAATCGCAACCCAGTGCATCGGCCCTTTTAATCAATGCCCGCCATTTGATATGCGTGTTGCACATTACACAGGGGTTGGGGGTGCGGCCGGCTATATATTCATCTACAAAATTCTCAATTACAAAATCGCCAAACTCTTCCCGTATATCTAAGATAAAATGCGGAAATCCATGCTGCACTGCTGCCTGCCGGGCATCGTTAAAACTATCCAAATTACAGCAACCGGTTTCTTTTTTACCGGTGGTACCTACGCTGGCTGCATAGTCCCAGGTTTTCATGGTAATGCCCACTACTTCATACCCTTCTTTATGAAGCATTAAAGCGGCCACGGTACTATCTATACCGCCGCTCATAGCCATTAAAACTTTTCCTTTTTTGCTCATTATTTTTTCTCCGTGGCAAAGATACGGCTTAGTTGAGAGTTGAAAGGAGAGGGTTGACTGTTGGGATTTCTGAGATTGGGAATTTCTGCGGCTAACCACAGATCTCTTAATAACTTTCAACTTTCAACTTTCAACTTTTCACTTATTTTGCAGCTATGCAGCAATATTTAAAACTTCTACAGCATATCATAGATACCGGCACCGATAAAAGCGACCGCACCGGCACCGGCACCAGGAGCGTTTTTGGCTACCAGATGCGGTTTAATTTAGCAGATGGTTTTCCATTGGTAACCACAAAAAAAACGCACCTTAAAAGTATCATTTACGAATTACTTTGGTTTTTGCAGGGCGATACAAACATTAATTATTTAAAAGAGCACAACGTAAAAATATGGGATGAATGGGCAGATGAAAACGGCGACCTTGGCCCGGTGTACGGAAAACAATGGAGAAGCTGGATTGGTGCCGATGGGGTAGAAGTGGACCAGGTAAAGGAACTGATACATACTTTAAAAACAAACCCTGACAGCCGCCGCATGATCATAAGCGCCTGGAATGTGGCCGACCTGCCAAAAATGAAACTGATGCCTTGCCATTGTTTGTTTCAGTTTTATACCTCACCCCCAACCCCTCTCCAAAAGGAGAGGGGAGTAAAAGGCAGCCTTTCATGCCAATTATACCAGCGTTCGGCGGATGTGTTTCTGGGAGTGCCTTTTAATATTGCTTCTTACGCTTTATTAACCATGATGATCGCACAGGTTTGCAACCTGCAGCCCGGAGAGTTTGTACACTCTTTTGGTGATGTACATTTATACAACAATCATTTTGAACAGGCCAACCTGCAACTTACCAGAACACCTTTTCCTTTGCCTCAGATGAAGATAAACCCCGAAGTAAAAGATATTTTTGATTTTAAGTTTGAAGATTTTGAATTAGTGAATTACGAATCGCATCCTGCTATAAAAGCGCCGGTAGCGGTGTAAGTCATAAGTAAAAAGGTAAAATTCAAAAAAAATGCCTGGGCTGTTAACTTCATTATTTTTACTTTTTAATTTTGACTTTTGAATTTCCTTCTATGACCATCACCTTATTAGTTGCTGCCGCAGAAAACAACGCCATTGGTAAAAATAACCAGTTGCTCTGGAGTTTACCCAACGATATGAAGTTTTTTAAGAACACCACCTGGGGTATGGCGGTTATAATGGGGCGTAAAACATACGAGTCGGTTGATAAACCCCTGCCAGGCCGTTTTAGTATTGTGATAACCAGGCAGGCTGATTGGAAAAAGGAAGGAGTAATTGTTGCCAGTGATCTGCAGGATGCTTTAAAAAAAGCCGCAGCAACCAATTGCAACGAAGTGTTTGTAATTGGCGGCGGCGAAATTTATAAATGGGCGATAGACATTGCAGATAAGATTCTCGTAACCCGTGTGCATGCAAGTTTTGATGCAGATACTTTTTTTCCGGAGGTAGATGAAACCAAATGGCGGCTTACACATAACCAGGATTTTGGAGTAGATGAGAAACATGAGTATGCATATTCATTTCAAACATGGGTTAGAATTCAAAAGTAAAAATTCAAAAATCATAATTGTACACCCGTTTTCAATTAGCAAAAAAATACCTCCGCTATTACCTCACCGCCTCCAACGGAAAAGGCCACGGCATTCATTCTCCTTTTATTTTTGATTTTGTGCAGCATGTGTTGATTGATAAATGTGACTATCCTGTTTATCAGTCAATAGAAAAAATACGAAAACAGCTATTAAATAATTCAACTGTTATTGAAGTAGAAGATTTTGGTGCAGGCTCTTCAGTCATCAAAACAAATCAAAGAGCCGTATCAGCAATCGCTGCCTCATCGCTCAAGCCCAAAAAATATGCACAGCTTTTGTACAGGATGGTTCAATATTATAAACCACAAACGATTGTAGAACTGGGTACATCTTTTGGAATTACAACTTCATACCTGGCTTCTGCAAACGATACCTCAAAAGTTTTTACCTGCGAAGGTTCTGCCGCAATCGCAGCTATTGCCAGGCGAAACTTTCAAACGCTCCAATTAAAGAACATACAATTAACAGAAGGAGATTTTGCTAAAACATTATCTCCGCTTTTATCCAGCCTTGATAAAATTGACTTTGCATTTATAGACGGCAACCACCGCAAAGAACCAACTATAGAATATTTCAATCAATTACTCAATCATGTAACTCCCCAAACCATATTGGTATTTGATGATATACACTGGAGCGCCGGAATGGAAGAAGCCTGGGCAGCAATAAAAGGGCACCCGGCAGTAACCCTCACCATTGACCTGTTCTTTATCAGTATCGTGTTTTTTAACCCTGATTTTAATCATAAACAGCACTTTACCATACGGGTTTAATTTTTCTTACATTTGCTTCAATTAATTGCTTATGATAATTGGCGTTTTAAAAGAACCATCTCCCGAAACAAGAGTATCGCTGTTGCCCGAACATATTGCTGCCTTAAAAAAATGGAACGTAGATGTTTGTGTTGAAACCCATGCAGGTGCAACTGCTTTTGCAAACGATGAAAAATATTTGGAAGCCGGCGCAACCATCAAGTCACGCAGTGAAGTTTTAAAAAGCGATCTGGTATTATCTATCAGCGCTCCAACATCTGACATCCAACATCTGACATCTAACATCTTACTTGGTGTTTACCAGCCTTTATTCAACGCAGGCTTAATGAAAGAACTGGCCGAAAAAGGCCTCACCGTTTTCAGCATGGATATGCTGCCCCGTACCACCCGTGCACAAAGCATGGATATTTTAAGCAGCCAGGCAAATATTGCAGGTTATAAGGCTGTGCTTACCGCCGCCAATTTATTTCCCAAATATTTTCCCATGTTTATGACAGCAGCCGGAAGCATTGCTCCTGCAAAAATGCTGATACTTGGCGCCGGTGTTGCAGGCTTGCAGGCCATTGCAACGGGTAAAAGATTGGGGGCCGTAGTAGAAGTATTCGACACCCGCCCTGCAGTAAAAGAAGAAGTGATGAGCCTGGGTGCAAAATTTGTGGAAGTGGAAGGCGCTGCCGATGCCAGCAAAGCCGGTGGCTATGCGGTAGAACAAAGCGAAGAGTTTATGCAAAGGCAGAAAGCAAAAATTGCAGAGAGCGTAGCCAAAGCAGATATCGTTATCACCACTGCACAGATACCCGGCAAAAAAGCGCCGGTATTAATTACCACCGAAATGATGAACGCCATGAAGAATGGCTCTGTAATTATTGACCTGGCAGCCGCAACCGGCGGCAATACCGAACTTACAAAAAATGATGAAACCATAATTCATAATGGCGTGAGCATAGTTGGCAATTCAGCCCTGGCATCAACCATGCCCAGCGATGCAAGTAAATTATACGGAAAAAATATCCTGAATTTTTTGCAGTTGATGATTGATAAAGAAGGAAAATTCAATTTGAATTTTGAAGACGATTTAGTGAAAGGAACCTGCGTGGTGCATGGAGGTGAGATTACGAATGAAAGAGTAAGCCAGTTAACTGGTAACTAAACCCCGGCAGCGGTTGCAAACCCTGTCGGCGGTTGAAGAAAGAATAATATTTTAAAACAGAACAATGGAAAGCATTCTCAACTTCATCTCATCCAACCAACAAATCATCTACATCGTCATCCTGATGATTTTTGTAGGTATTGAAGTAATAGGCCGTGTGCCCAGCGTATTACACACACCACTTATGAGCGGCGCCAACGCTATACACGGTGTGGTTGTGATCGGTGCCATCATCATCATGGGTAAGGCAGAAACAGATAATTACCTGGCACTAATCCTGGGCTTTTTAGCCGTTGTATTAGGCACATTAAATGTTGTAGGTGGTTTTGTAGTAACAGACAGGATGCTGGAAATGTTTAAGAAGAAAAAATAATTGAAAAATCAAAAATCAAAAATCAAAAGTTAAAACAACGGTCATCTTTTTGACTTTTTAATTTTCACTTTTGACTTCACATCATGGGTTCAAATATACTTACACTCTGCTATCTCATCGCTTCGGTAACATTTATTATCGGGCTTAAAATGCTTTCCAACCCTGCAAGTGCACGTAAAGGAAATTTAGTGGCCGCCTTTGGTATGGCTATTGCCATTTTAGGCACTATTTTTTTATACGAAAGCGAAGGGGAAAAACTGCACAACTATGCCTGGATATTCGGCGGCCTTTTAGTTGGCGGCATCATCGGCACACTCGCCGCAAAAAAAGTAAAGATGACGGCCATGCCCGAAATGGTGAGCATGTTCAATGGAATGGGTGGCGCCTGTGCGGCCTTAATTTCTATTGTAGAGTTCAATCATCTGTATAAAGGGATTGAGGGGGGTGCTGTAAGCGCAGGCGATGTACAACCAACTGTTTTAATCATTGTTCTTGGTCTCATCATCGGTTCTGTTTCCTTTGCCGGCAGCATGATTGCCTGGGGCAAACTAAATGGTAAAGTAAAAGACTTCAGCTTTACCGGGCAGAATATTTTAAATCTCTTATTGCTTGCCGTAACCATTGGTGCAGGTGCATACTTAGTTTACGATCCTGCGCAGCATATACTGGTTTATGCAATCTTAGGCATGGCGTTAATTTACGGTGTGCTCTTTGTAATGCCCATCGGAGGTGCCGATATGCCCGTTGTAATTTCGCTGCTCAACTCTTTCACTGGTGTGGCTGCGGCCTGCGGCGGATTTTTATACGACAATAAAGTAATGCTCACCGGCGGTATATTAGTTGGTGCAGCAGGTACATTGCTTACTATTTTAATGTGCAAAGCCATGAACCGTTCCCTGGCAAATGTACTCATTGGTTCGTTTGGGGGCAATAAAGCAGGTGGTGCTGGTGGCAGCAAAGAGCAGGGTACGTACAAAGAAATAAGTTTGAGTGATGCGGCCATGGTGATGAGTTATGCCAACAAAGTAATGATCGTGCCCGGCTATGGTTTGGCGGTGGCACAGGCACAGCATGTTTGCCACGAGCTTGAAAAAATACTGGAAGAAAAAGGCGTGGAAGTAAAATATGCCATCCATCCGGTTGCGGGCCGCATGCCCGGCCACATGAATGTGCTCCTCGCCGAAGCCGATGTGCCGTACGAAAAACTGCTGGAGATGGAACAGGCCAACGACGAATTTAAAACCTGCGATGTAGTGCTCATCCTGGGCGCCAACGACGTGGTAAACCCCGCCGCCAAAACCGACCCTGCCTCACCCATTTACGGTATGCCTATTTTAGAAGTGGAGTTTGCCAAAACCGTTATCGTAAACAAACGCAGTATGAAACCCGGTTACGCCGGCATCGAGAACGATCTCTTCTTTCAACCCAAAACAAGCATGCTCTTTGGCGATGCTAAGAAAGTATTGCAGGATGTTTGTGCGGAAGTGAAGGCGGTGTAAAAAATTGATTAGGGTTTCCAACCTTCCAAAGGTTGGAAACCCTAATGCCAAAGTACATGCATATGCCTTCGTAAGTACATGGCAGTTGCCTACCCGGCTACATCCCGATGCCTAAGCACAGTATATCAATACCCCTTCGGAACTGGTTTTAAACCCCTTCTGGACTGGTTATAACCCCTTCGTAACAGGTTTATAACCCCTTCCGGACTGGTTAAAATCCCTTCGGGACTGGTTTTAACCCCTTCGGGACAGGTTTCAAACCCCTTCGGGACAGGTTTCAAACCCCTTCGGAACGGGTTTATAACCCCTTCAGGACTGGTTATAACCCCTTCGGGACTGGTTTCAAACCCCTTCTGGACTGGTTATAACCCCTTCGTAACAGGTTTCAAACCCCTTCGGGACTATCTTCTAACTATAATTTCCCTATTTTTAAGTATCAAAAACTGCAGCCATGAAAACTCTTATCTGCGTAATTCTGTTAGCCATTGTAACTTATAGCTGCCAGAAAGAACTCAGCCCCGAAAATATATTAAGCAGCATACCCACCGTCAGCACCACAGCAGCAACATCCATAACCAATACTTCAGCAGCCACCGGCGGCAACATTACCGATGATGGCGGCGAACCAATAACAGTCCGTGGCGTTTGCTGGAGCACAAGCCCTAATCCTGTTTTAAGCGGTAACCATACAAGCGATGGAACCGGAAGCGGTGTTTTTGCCAGCAACCTTACCGGCCTTACAGCAAACACCATTTATTATGTTAGGGCTTATGCCACCAACAGTGTGGGCACAGCTTATGGCAACGAAATAACTTTTACCAGCACCAACACCTCAACCGCATTGCCAACTGTAAGCACTGCATCTGCATCAGGAATAACTATGACAACAGCTGCCAGCGGTGGCGATGTAACCAACGATGGCGGTGCCACCGTAACCGTACGTGGCGTTTGCTGGAGCACTACTGCCAACCCAACGATTGCGCTCTCAACTAAAACAACTGATGGAACCGGTACCGGAGTATTCACCAGTAACATAACTGGCTTAACAGCCAATACAACTTATCATGTACGTGCCTATGCCACCAACAGTGTGGGTACATCTTATGGCGGCGATTCTGTTTTTACAACAGCATCTGCACCCACCATACCGGTTATCACAACCACCGCCATATCGGCTATCACCAATACAGCAGCAGGCAGTGGCGGTACCATCAGCAGCGACGGCGGTTCGCCCGTTACAGTGAGAGGTGTTTGCTGGGGCACAACAGCCAATCCAACCATTGCCTTATCAACCAAAACAACCGATGGTACGGGCATTGGAACTTTTACAAGCGCCATCACCGGGTTAACAGCATCAACAACTTATCATGTTCGGGCATATGCTACAAACAGTATTGGTACGGCTTATGGTAATGAGTTAACGTTTACAACAACAGGTTCATCAACACCGGATGTGTATGTGTCTGGTTATGAATTTGGCGGTACCGAATTTGTTGCTAAAACCTGGAAGAACGGAGTGGCTACATCTTTAACAAACGGAGCGTTTGATGCCAGCGCTAATTCCATTTTTGTATCGGGATCAGATGTGTATGCAACGGGGTGGGAGTATAATGGCACCAGCAACCAGCCAAAACTCTGGAAAAACGGAACCGCTACTACACTTACAAATGCTTGTGGTGGCGATGGCTGGTCGGTATTTGTTGCGGGTACAGATGTATATGTAGCCGGCAATAGGGGCACTTGTGTACCAAACCCAAGAGCAACGGTTTGGAAAAATAATACAGCAACTGATTTATCAAACGGAAGTTTACTGGCAGACACCCGGGCGGTATTTGTTTCGGGCGCCGATGTATATGTGGCCGGATGGGAAGAAGTAAATTCAACAACGGTGATTGCCAAACTCTGGAAAAACGGAATTGCTACCGACCTCAACAGTGGGTCTGCAGCCTTTGTTCATGCTCTTTTTGTTGCCGGCAGTGATGTGTATGTGGGCGGGCAGGAATCGAATGCACCCAACTATGTTGCCAAAATATGGAAGAACGGGGTGGCCACTTCGCTTACCAATGGAACCAATGATGCCTGTGTAATTTCTATTTTTGTATCCGGAGCGGATGTGTATGCGGCAGGTTACGAGCATAACGGAACAAAAAATGTTGCCAAACTATGGAAAAACGGTGTTGCCCAGTCGTTAACCAATGGCGCCGATGATGCTTTTGCCAACGCTGTGTATATTTTTGGTACAGATGTGTATGTATGCGGATCAGATGGCAACGTTGCCAAGATATGGAAGAACGGGGTAGCAACCTCACTCACCAATGGACTGAATGTGGCAGATGCCACCGGTATATTTATAAAATAATCTCCCTATTGCCGTTGTTTGGTTTTTAACCAACTGCGAATTGGGTCTCAAAGCAATTCAATTTAAATTGATAATGTTGGCTGTAACACCAGAAAATAACAATCAGCATAAGTGTCTGGCCACTAAAACCAGTTCATAATTTGTTGCAGCATTTATTCATCAAACAGCTTTCATATTTATGCGGCATTCTTAGTGGCCTGACACTTCTCCCTGCTTTTCAATAATAAACTGCATAATGGTTTCTAAATCTACTCCCGCCATTAGCACCGCTTCCAAAATCTCATCCCGGTTAACAGCTGCAGCAAAAGCCTTGTCTTTAAATCTTTTTTTCAGGCCCTTTACTTCCATGCCTGCATAACCTTCGGGGCGCATTAAACTGTAGGCATGTGTAAGGCCGCTTAGTTCATCAAAAGCATACAGCATTTTATCCATCTTTGTTTCTGGTATCACACCAAAATGGTTGGGCCCGTGGCTGGCAATGGCTCTTATTATTTCGGGGTCAATATGGCGGGCTTCCAGTTCCTCAATTATTTTTTTGCAATGCAGTTCGGGCCACTGGTCCCAGTCGGCATCATGTAAAAGTCCCGCCATTTCCCAGCGCCATTGATCTGCTTCATCCAACCCTTCTTTTTCTGCGGCCCAGCATTTCATTAAATGCGCCACCTGCTTCATGTGTAATTGAAGGCGTTCATTCTTTACCCAATCAGTAAGTAACGCATAAGCTTCTTCACGGGTTAATGTATTGCCTGCATTTGAAGTATCGCCAAAAACAGAACGGTTTAATAATAATGACATAGAGAGTTGGTTGAGGTAACGAAAATAGAGATTATCAGATAAGTTCGGTCAACCTTAAGTGCATTTAACAATCTTGTTCTGCCAATCTGTTTTCAAACTAAACCACTTTTCAAATTGCAGGGTCCAAAGCCCCCCTCTCCTTTGGAGAGGGGTTGGGGGTGAGGTCAAAATAATGCAACAATTTCAAATGCACCTGGCAATCTGCCTTATTCAAATTTTTAAATAATCAGCATTTTACAAATCCTTCCAACACCTTTATCCGTACATGCCTCTTTAACCAAACTTACACCAACATGAAAAAGATATTTATTCCTGTGTTAACTTTTTTTATTGCTGCTGCCTTTTTGCTGGCCGGCTGCAGTAAAACTGATGATATGGTGGTAACACCGCCACCGCCCCCTCCTCCGCCACCGGCGCCAACTCCCGTTGCTAAACCAAACCAGGAGTTTTATGGCATATCGGCTTCAAATGTGCTGGTTAAATATAATGCCAATGCATCACAAACGGTATTGGCACAGGTGGCCGTAACCGGTTTGCAGGCAGGAGAAAATTTACTGGCTATTGATTTCAGGCCGGCAACCGGTCAATTATACGGCCTTGGTAACAGCAACAGGCTTTATGTCATCAATATTCAAACCGGGGCGGCAAGGGCAATAGGAACAGCGCCATTTACCCCCGCTTTAGCTGATGCCATTGCAGGATTCGATTTTAACCCAACGGTTGACCGTATAAGAGTGGTAACAACCGGCGGACAAAACCTGCGCCTGCATCCCGAACTGGGTACAGTGGCAGCAGTTGATGGTACCATCAACAACACAGAAAGAATAACAGGCGTGGCTTATACCAATAGTTTTGCAGGTGCATCTGCAACTACACTGTTTGATATTGACGGATTTTTTTTATTTAAACAAGATCCTCCCAATAACGGTACCATCACAAAAATCGGCAGCCTCGGTCTGGATGCTGTAGGTACCGGCGGCAGTGATTTTGATATTTCGCCCGATAATAAAGTGGCACTGGTACCCATGACGGTTAATGGCGTTAACAGCCTTTATCAGCTCGACACTGCATCGGGCAAACTTATTAATCTGGGCCAACTGATGGTACCCATCATCGGCCTTGCCATTCCTACCAACCCGGTGGGTTATGGTATAGATAATGCCAATAACCTTTCCATCTTCGATTTAAGAACAGCAGCTTTTGGCGTAACCAAACCGGTAACCGGTTTACAGGCCGGCGAAACCATACTGGGTATTGATATGCGGCCTGCCACAGGTCAGCTATATGCTTTGGGCAGTACAAGCAGGTTATACACAATTAATATGAGCAGTGGTGCAGCCGCTGCAGTAGGCACCGCACCATTTACAACCCTGCTCTCCGGTACTTCATTCGGATTTGATTTTAACCCTGCTGTTGACAGGATAAGGGTAGTGAGCAATACAGGGCAAAACCTGCGTTTGGATCCAAACACCGGTTTAATTGCAGCGGTTGATGGTACTTTAAATCCGGGTACTCCCAATGTTGCATCAGCGGCTTATACCAATAATTTTGCGGGCACAACCACCACCACTTTGTACGTGATAGATGCCGGTACTGATAAACTTTACATTCAAACCCCACCCAATAACGGCACCTTGGCAGAAGTAGGTTCGCTGGGTATTAATATTACTGCTGACAATGGTTTTGATATTGGCGGCACATCGGGTAAAGCGTATGGCACTTTCAGCATCGGCGGCTTTACAAAATTATATACGCTTGACCTTGCTACCGGTTTGGTAGTTGGGCAGGTTGACTATCCCGGCACGGCAAAAGGTTTTGCTGTTGGGTTGGGTTTTTAATGAACCATGTTTGAGTTAACAAGCCGGCAGTTTTTACTGCCGGTTTTTTTATGTGCTTCTGCATAACTTTACCGGTATAAAATAATTATTTGAATTTACCGGAAACATTTATACAATCACTGCAAAATATAAAGGGCTTTAATGAACAAGCTTTTAAGGCTGTACATCAATCCGGCGCACAAATAACTTCGGTAAGATTGAATCCGGAAAAATTCAAAATTCAAAATTCAAAATTCAAAACTGAAGGGAGGGTTCCCTGGTCATCCAATGGTTATTATTTAGAAGAGCGGCCTTCCTTCACCCTCGACCCGCTTTTTCATGCAGGCGCTTATTATGTGCAGGAAGCCAGCAGTATGTTCCTGGAAGAAGCGCTGAAGCAAACTGTTGATCTTACCAAACCTTTAAAGGTATTGGACCTGTGTGCAGCGCCGGGCGGAAAATCTACCTTGATACAATCTGTTATTTCAAAAGAAAGTTTGCTGGTAAGTAATGAAGTGATAAAGACAAGGGTAAATATACTGGCAGAAAATATTACCAAATGGGGAGCAGCCAATGTGATTGTTACCAGCAACGATCCCAAAGATTTTCAGCGGCTTCAAAACTATTTTGATGTGATAGTGGTGGATGCACCCTGCAGCGGAAGCGGCCTGTTTCGCAGGGATGCACAGGCTATTGATGAGTGGAGCGAAAACAATGTAGCGCTTTGTGCCCGGCGCCAGCAAAGGATTTTGGCAGATGTATTGCCCGCTTTAAAAACCGGGGGCATTTTAATTTATTCTACCTGTTCTTATTCGAAACAGGAAGACGAAGAGATTGCTGACTGGCTGATTGATGAGTTGAAGGTTGAAAGTTTAAAGTTGAAGGTTGGAGAGAATTGGGGAATTGTTGAAACTGTTTCTGAAAGATCCGGTTCATTTGGTTACCGGTTCTATCCTGATAAAGTAAAAGGTGAAGGGTTTTTTATTGCAGCGTTTAGGAAGCCTGGAAGTGCAGAAGCAATTACTGAAGGAATAAGTCATCCTTCGGCTACGCTCAGGACAAAAGTAAAAAGCAAGCAGCCGGTTACCACAAAAGAAATTGAAGCAGCAGGGCCTTATTTGGTTAATGCTGATAATTATTTATTTATCAAACAAAACGAAGAAACAATAGCCATACCCATCAATCTCGAAGATGATTTTGCCGTCATTCAATCTGCCTTATACATCAAAAAAGCAGGCGTAAGATTGGGAACCATCATCCGTAACGAACTGGTACCGGCGCATGAACTGGCAGTAAGCACTATTATTAATCCTGCTGTTGCAAAACTGGAAGCAGATCATGAAGCCGCTTTGCAATACCTGCGTAAAGCAGATATTAAAATTGAATCAGGCATTAAAGGATGGGTATTGCTTTCTCATCAGCAACTGCCCCTGGGCTGGATAAAAATATTACCAAACCGTATCAATAATTACTATCCAAAGGAGTGGCGCATTCTTAACAAATGAGCAGGCTGTTAACGGGCAAAATTCCTTTTCTTTGCAAGTAAATAATCCAATATGAAAAAAATATTTCTCCTGCTTTTAATACTGCCTTTTTTTGCAACTGCACAGGACAGGCTGATGGTTGAAGGTATATCTCCGGCGCTGTACATCGCACATTCGGTTGCACCTAAAGAAAATTATTACAGCATCGGCAGGATATATAATGTAAGCCCTAAAGACATTGCACCTTTTAATAAGCTGGAAATGGAGAAAGGATTAACGCCGGGCCAGAAGATCAAAATACCCTTGAACAATTCTAATTTTTTTCAAAGCGGCAGCGCAGCAAACGATGAAACATTTGTGCCGGTTTATTATAAGATAAAAGACAAAGAAGGCCTGTACCGGGTAGCTAAAAATAATAATGACCTGCCTTTGGAAACATTGAAGCAATGGAACGGTATTACCGGCGATATGGTTAAGAACGGAACACAATTGGTTGTGGGTTATCTCAAGGTAAAGACAGGGCTCTCTGCGCTTGCAAAATATGGTATTGGTACATCAATTGGTTCTGCAGCAACAGTAGCGGTGGCCGAAGAAAAGAAAGCCGGAGAAAAGAAAATTGCCGAACCGGTAGCAGTTGATAAACCTGTTTCAAAAAAGGAAGATAAAAAAGCTGCTAAAAAAGAGGCTGAAAAGAATAAGGTACAAGAAGAAACAAAAGTTGCACCTGAACCGGAGAAACAAGTTGGGCCAGAACCTGTAAAACCTGCCAGGGATAAAAATGTTAGTGAATCTGATTTTAAAAAATTATATGAAACCCAGCTTGGTAATACCGAACCGGTAGCAGCAAGCGGCAGCGCCGGCATTTTTAAAAGCACCAGCGGCTGGAGCGATAAAAAATATTATTGCCTGCACAACACTGCAACACCCGGCACCATCATTAAAATAACCAATACGGCCAACGGCAATATTGTTTTTGCAAAAGTGCTGGATGTTATACCTGATATTAAAATGAACGAAGGGCTGCTGATCATCATCAGCAATGCAGCAGCAGATGCACTGGGGGCCAGCGAAGCAAATTTTAACTGTGCTGTCAGTTATGCAAAGTAAGGGGTCATTAAAAATGATATCCTCTTAAAAAAGAAGCGGTATCCATTTTCTTTTTCCCTTCAAGCTGCAGTTCAAGCACAGAGATATAGCCATCGGGACAAGCGAAGTATAAAAATGTTTTTTTGTCGGTACGGATATTGCCCAGCGGCTCATTATGCCCCATATTTATTTTTTCTACCTTAAACAGCTTCAGTTTTTTGCCATTCAAAAAAGTAAATGCAGTTGGATAAGGCGCCAATCCCCTTATCAGGTCGTACACCTGCCTTACCGGTTTCATCCAGTCAATTTCACAAGTTTCGGTAAAAATTTTTGGAGCATGATTTAAAGTTGGAAGTTGAGAATTGAAAGTTGAAAGTTGTGGCGTTTCCTTTAGGCTGCCATTGGCCAGGCCTTTAACTGTTTTTACCAAAAGCTGTGCACCTGTCTCTTTCATCCTGTCATGTACATCTCCTGCATTATCGGTTTCACTGATAGGAAAACTTTGCTGCAATAGAATGTCGCCGGTATCAATTTCATGTTTCAGTTTAAAAGTAGTAACGCCGGTTTCTTTTTCGCCATTAATAACAGCCCAGTTGATAGGCGCTGCACCGCGGTACTGCGGCAGCAGGCTCCCATGCAGGTTTACAGAGCCCATGGGCGGCATATTCCAGACAACTTCTGGCAGCATGCGGAATGCAACTACTATCTGCAGATCAGCATTTAATGCTTTTAGTTCTTCTAGAAACTCAGGGTTCTTTAATTTTTCCGGTTGAAGTACATGCAGGTTATTTTCTACGGCATATTTTTTTACGGCACTTTGCCGCAGCTCCATCCCACGCCCGGCGGGTTTGTCAGGTGCTGTAATTACGCCCACAATATTACAGCCTGCTTTTAACAATGCATCCAGCGATGCAACTGCAAACTCGGGTGTGCCCATAAAAACAATCCGCAGTTCTTTAAAATTCTTCATGGCTGCGAAGGTAAATCAAAGATGTAAAAAGAATGAACCACAATCGTTGATGAACTATTTATTTTTTAATAACTGATTGATCATCTTTCTTTGTTCATCAAGTTGCTTTTGCTGCTCTTTTACAGCCTCAATTAAAACCGGTATCAGGCCCGAGTAATTAACACTCAGATTTCCGTTGGCATTTGTTTTTACCAAATCGGGATAAATCTTTTGAACCTCCTGCGCCAGTACACCCATTTGCGTTTCATTATCCTGTTGATCATTTATCCAGTTGTATGTGTAACCGTTTAGCTGTTTTATTTTTTGCAGCGGGTTTGTGATCTGGTGAATATTTGTCTTCAACCTTGCATCGCTAGCCTGTGTAAGTGTGCCGGCCAGCCAGGCATTGCCTGTGCCTTGTATGTAGAATGATTCGTTTAGTACCCCTGCATTGCTTCTTGTATAAAACGAAAGTTTGGTTTGATTGGCAGTTTCAAAACTATTACTGATAAAACCGGTACGTAGCTCGCCTGATAAGTTTGTACCCGCCCAGGAAATACCTCCCAAAGAACCGCCGGTACCAGCCGAAGAAAGTATAAGGTGCGACTGTACATTATTACCACCAACCGGGTTTCTTATTTCTACAATTTTATTGGTGCCGATATGGCCATAATCAACCGGGTAGCACCCCACACCTACATTTCCATTTCCCAATATCCTGAACAGTTCGGTAGAACTGCCACCGCTGATATCGCCTTTATAAAAAACATGATCGAGATTTCCGTATGGAACCTGGTAGCGCAAACCGCCATCTGCCGAATTGCCAAAGCCCATAAAATTATGATCATTGTTTACCGCCTCTCCGGTAATTACAATTTTGCGGTATGCAGGAGAATTTGAAAACTGCAGGGGAGCCTGCGGATTGTTATTGTTTATACCAACAAAGCCATCGCCCGTAATTCGCATCAGTTCATTGGATGCGTTGCCGGCATTATTGCCTGCATAAAAAACATGGGCTGTAAAATTACGGGGCACCTGGTAACGCAACTGTCCCGTTTCTACACCAAAGCCATAAAAATCGTGAAGGTTATTTGGAAGGTTTCCATGAAAATTATTGTGTAATACAATTTTATTGTTGGCATATTGGTCGGCAAACTGCAGATCGGCATTGGGCGTGCTTGTTTTTATACCTACCTGGTTGTTGGTATTGATGGTAAGTGTATAATCAATAGGGTTGCCAATAAAAATACTGCCACCATTGTATTTATAAATGTTCAGGTGATCGTTGTCATCTGCTCCCAAATAACCCAGCTCCTGTGTGTTGGCAATTTTAAAAACTGAGATACCGTTTTTGGCAGCGCTTGATGCATAATCACTTTGTATGTTCAGGGTGCTGGGGAAGGCAAAATTGGGTTGTGTTATGTGGCCGATAATTATTTTGCCATCCTGCATTTCCATGGTCGGCCTGCCAATGTAAAGCGGGTCCATATCAGGCCCAATGCCAAAGTATATTGCTTTATCCGGTGTATTTCCTCCTGAGCCGTCGGCGTAGTTCCAGATGTAGCTTTTAAATACAGTATTATTTATACCAACGCCCATCATCAGGCCATTATCAATGGTGTTACTTAAACCCTGGTCCTGGTAAGTAATCCGCACCCCGTTTTTGTTGGTAGGCGGGGTATTGGCAGCTGCAAACTGTGATAGTGAGTGTATGTCCATCATATACTTAGGATTTCTCTGGTAGATGCCCTGGCCCCAGCCTGTTATATTAAATGCCGGCCGGTAGCTGTTATCAAAATAATCAAGTCCCATCCTGATTGAGCCATCCAGGTTATTGGCGTGGTTCCATATGGCATAATCGTTTGCATTGTTTGGATTGCAGCCTATCACCAAACCTTTGTTTTTGTTATCAGCATTAAATATATCAAACAATGTTTTTGGGATGATCCGCATTCCCTGTACCTGTGTTTCATTGGCAATCTCGGTTATTCTAACATCCATTGAATACTCAGGATTCCTGTTCGAAAATCCAATCCGGCCTCCAGTTGAAAACTGGTGAAGGCGCAGCAGTTCATTACCACCGGCCAGCAGCGATACATCCTTTGCGTCAAAAGTGCCCAGGTAGGTATCAGTAAGATAATTGATAGGCGCAGCATTGTCTGATGATGGCGGGTTTGTATTGCTGTTGCCATGAAGTCCCCAGTAAGTGCTGTCGGCTTTGTTATTGTCTGCAAGCCAGTTCCACCGGCTGTTTTGATAATAATAAAAACCAATGCTGTCGGGTCCGGTTTGATATACTAACAAAGCCGTTGCAGGCGCCGCAATAGTTGTTCGCTGTGCTTTGGTCATTCTCGGTATCAGCATTCCCCTTGTACTGCTTTTTACATCCAGCATAGCTGAGTTATCTGCTGTACTTCCATCTGTATTAATTGCCAGCGATTGAGCAAAACTCTTTGTAGTTACCGCAATAAAAGTAGTAATGAAAAGTAGCTTTTTCATTTGGTGTGGTTTTAGTCAACATAAATATAAATATTAGTTAACAGTAAATCGTTGTGATGTAAGTTGCAGGGTATAACTAATTGCCTGAATCCTTATGTTGGCAATGATCAAAAGTCTTCGTACAGCAGGTATTTTTTCCTGGTCGCTTTGAAAGCATTCAAACCTGGTTGCCAGCTGGCTTTTATCTCTGCTTCTGTTTTTCCAGCTTTAATCTGCTGCATTAGCTGGTCGTTGCCGGCAAGTTTATTGATGAAATTATTTTTTAAGAAGAAAGTATCCTTGCCGGGAAATAATCTGTAAGCTTCCAGTAAATATTTCAATTGAATTTTTCCATCCACCTTTTTTAAAACTTCTTCATTGGTTCCGCTTAAGTTCCAGCCGTAGCAAACCTGGCCAAAACATTTGCTGTTTTTTGCACCGGCATTGGGATTAGGTGTAAAAGAAAACAGGTTTTTTGGCAAGGTTGGATGACCAAAATATTGAAAGGGCTTATCGGTTCCCCTTCCTTCGCTTAAAACAGTGCCCTCAAAAAAGCAGGTAGAAGGATAGAGATAGATGCTCTGCATCTCTTTTAAATTGGGGGAAGGCATCACCGGTAAAATATATTTTGTGTTGTGATCATAATTTTTGCATTTGATCACCTGTATATGAAAGGGTGTATCAGGAGTTGGATTTGTTGTTACGTTGTATGCATTGATGGCATTTGCTTCTTTGGATAAAAGGTTTTCACCAGTCAGCATTAAAGCATATTCCCCTATTGTCATTCCATAAACAACCGGGATGGGTTGCATGCCTATGAAGCTCTTAAAATTCATATCAAGTACCGGCCCATCTACATAAAAACCATTGGGATTGGGGCGGTCAAGTATCAATAATGGTTTGTGGTTTTCAAGCGCCGCTTCCAGGTAATATTGCAGAGAAGAAATGTAAGTGTAAAAGCGAACGCCTACATCCTGTATATCAAATATCAGCACATCCACATCTTTCACATCTTCCGGTGTTGGTTTTTTATGATTGCCATAGAGGCTTATTACCGGCAGCCCCGTTTTCTTATCTTTTGCATCTTTTACATGCTCGCCGGCATCTGCATCGCCTCTAAAGCCATGTTCCGGTCCGAATATCTTTACTACTTTAATACCGCTTGCTATCAATGTATCAACCAGGTGTGTATTTTTAACCATGCTGGTTTGATTGGCAAAAACCGCTACAGTTTTGCCTTTAAGCATGGGCAGGTAAACCTGCATGCGCTCTGCGCCGGTAATAACTTCAGATTGTGTAGATTTGGTGGAACCGGGTTGACTAACTGCTGATAAACTACCAGCCAGCAAAAAAAGTAAAACTGTTACTATCCTTTTCATAAGATAAAGGTGCTTTATTTTTTTTAATACCAACTGCCGTTTATATATTAATTTGCGGACTATTTATAAACTTTCTTAAGCCCATCCTGAGCCAAGCCGAAGGAAGGGGTTGGGGGCAAACACAAAACACATGAAACAGGTTAAAGAAGGCGATTTGGTAAAAGTACATTACACCGGTAAATTAGTTAATGGCGAACAATTTGATTCTTCGGTTGGCAGGGAGCCGCTGGAATTTACTGTTGGCGCAGGCCAGATGATAAAGGGATTTGATGCTGCGATGCCAGGCATGGAGATTGGGCAAAAGAAAACGATCAACATTGCGCCTGAAGACGGTTATGGTGTCAGGAGCGAAGAAGCGATTATACAATTCCCCAGGAAAGATGTGCCGGCAGATATGGTGCTTGAACCCGGTATGCAACTTACACTAAACCAGGCCGGGCAACCGTTTCCGGTAATTGTAACAGAAATTACGGACGAAGTGGTTATACTGGATGCCAATCATTTTTTAGCAGGACAGGAGCTTGTTTTCGATATTGAGCTGGTTGAAATAGCTGAATAAGTCAAAATTTAAAAGTTAAAAATCAAAAAGGCAGTTTACGGAAGTGAGCTGCCTTTTACTTTTAAACCCTATTTTTACTTTTGATTTTTCACTTTTGAATTTGTTAAAATGATTCAGATAAGCCCCGATAACATTGCCGACCGCTTTATGCGTTATGTGCGTATAGATACACAAAGCGATCCTACCAGTACTGCACACCCCACAACAGAAAAACAAAAAGACCTGAGCAAACTCCTGCACAGGGAATTGTTTGCTATGGGTATTACCGATGCCACAACAGATGAATACGGGTATGTGTATGCAACCATTCCATCTAACAGCGATAAAAAAAATATACCTGCCATTTGCTTTTGTGCACACGTGGATACAGCGCCGGATTGCAGCGGTACCAATGTAAAACCGACACTGCACCGGTATTATGATGGCAGCGATATTGTTTTGCCGGATGATGCCACGCAGGTGCTGAGGATGAGCGATTCGCCTTATTTAAAAAACCATATCAACAGCGGTATTATCACCGCCAGCGGAACAACTTTATTGGGCGCTGATGATAAAAGCGGTGTAGCTGCTATTATGGAAGCTGCTTTGTTTTTTATACAAAACCCGGCTGTAAAACACGGCGATATAAAAATATTATTTACACCCGATGAAGAAGTAGGGAAGGGAACTGCCAAAGTAGATATGCAAAAACTGGGGGCACAGTTTGGTTACACACTGGATGGGGATGATGCAGGCATTTATAATGACGAAACTTTTAGCGCTGACGGGGCCGTTATAACTATAAATGGCGTTATCACCCACCCGGGTTATGCAAAAGATAAAATGGTAAATGCGTTGAAAGTGGCCGGAGCAATCCTGGACGCTTTGCCTAAAAACGAATGGAGCCCCGAAACAACAGAAAAACGTGAAGGTTTTGTACACCCTGTGGCAGTTAATGGTATTGCAGAAAAAGCAACGATTCAATTTATTGTAAGGGATTTTACTGCAACCGGTTTACAAAATCATCATGCAAGGCTAAAAAAAATTGCCGGAGAAACCGTTGCACAATTTCCGGGGGCATCTATTGAGTACCAGGCGCAGGAACAGTACCGGAATATGAAGGAAGTATTGGATAAATATCCGCAGGTGGTTGCTTATGCAGAGGAAGCCATACAAAGAGCAGGCCTCACAATAAAAAAAGAAATAATCCGTGGCGGAACCGATGGCAGCCGTTTTAGTTATATGGGTATGCCTTGCCCAAATATTTTTACGGGCATGCAAAACATACATAGCAAATTAGAATGGATAGGTACAAAAGATATGGCCAAGGCTGCTGAAACGATTGTGCATGTGGCAATGATCTGGGAAGAGCGCAGTTAGCGATCCTGAGCGGAGTTGAAGGAAGGTGCCATATATTCCGAACGAAGCCGGGTCCTGTTTTAAATACGAGATTTAATATTTATGCAGGTATTTGGTGTACCACTCCGATAAAGCTTCCATTTTTTTCAGGTTATCTTTCAGCCATTCATTGTATGCCGTATTTGCTGACTGGGTAATATAATAACATAAAGCTTCGGTGTGATGATTGCTGGCAAGGGAATAAAAATAATCCACATAAAAATTCCACCAGAACCCCTTTTTATCTTTTTTCTCTTCTCCCAGGATGGTAAAAATGATGTTGGTATTTTCGCCAAGTAATAAATATTCCGGTTTGTTTTTATTTGCTTCGTTTTTATTTGCATCCTGCAAAACATCCAGCATAGCTGTTGCAGTACTAAACTCATCATCTTCTTCGTTGTTAACCTGTGCCGCTTTGTTTCCTGCGTTCTTCCATTGATCTTGTAATGTTTGAAACGCAGTGATTGATCTTTTGGTTTTTGGTTCCAGCAATAAAAAATTATACAATACAAGCAGGCTTTTAACACGCTTTCCCTGCCTTGCCTGCGAAAGCCCCAGTAAAAAATGGCTGCCGGCGTGCAATTGATCCAGCTTTAAAGATCTTATCAAAGCCTCATCTGCATCGTTGTATTGCTTTAAACTGAAGTATGTAAGCGCCAGGTTATAGTACAGCGATTGATTTTTACTGTACTTTTTTAAAGCCAGTTTGTAAGTGTTTATCGCCTGCAGTGGTTTGCCCGAAAGGTCGAGCGCTGAACCTTTCAGGATATACGCCTGGTCAACATAGTCAAGATTGCGGGCAATTACTTTATCGGCATATTGTAAAGCATTTGTGTAATCTTTCATAGCCAGGTAAGTGGAGGCCATTTCATAATTTGCGTGGATGGAATTTTTATCACTTTGCAGTGCTTTCTTAAAAAAAGTGATGGCGCCTTCATAGTCGCCTTTGTCGTGCATCTTAATGCCTTCTGTAATAAAATTATTTTCCTGTGCATAAGTACAGAGGCACAAAAAACTAAATGCAGATAAAAATCCAGCGATCTTTTTCATCACAATAAATTTTGCTTAATTGTTTGCCGGCAGATGATCTTCCAGCAGTTTTCTGAGTTTCTTTTTAAGCTTAAAATTATTTTTGGGATCATCACAGTACGTGAGTACGATTTTAGCGGTTTGTTGTTCAGTTCTGATCGGGTTAACAGCTTCAGCCTTGTTTTCAAGCGTGTATTTTGCCATAGCTGCAACAAACAGGCTCAGTAAATTTTTGTCAACACTTATTTCCTGGGCAATTCCCTGAAAATAGAACTGGTAGTCTTTTGTCCCGGTCATCCAGGCATTTAAAAATATCAAAGCCCCGCCCCGGGCCTCATCTACCTCAATAAAAGGGGTTGTAATTAAAAAAGTTGCAGCAGACAGCGCCATTTTTTCAGTAGCCTTATAATCTGCCGGTTTTTCAAGTTTTATATCCTTGTAAGGATAAATAACCTGGGCAATAGTAATATTATAAAAACCAAGAAGGGATAATAAAAGCAAAAACTTACGCATTTTCATGTTTTTTGCAGACACTGATAACAGCGCCTTTCATTATATAAAGATAAAGGGATTTGAAATGATGTAAAAAATGCAACGCTAATGTTTGTTGTTATTTATAAGTTATCCTGCGGAATTTATTTTAATTTACCAGCCCAACAATTATTTCATGAACCGTATTGACCGGGTTTCTGCCATACTCATACAACTGCAATCGAAAAAAGTGGTAAAGGCCCAGGAAATTGCCGACAGGTTTTCTATCAGCCTGCGTACGGTTTACCGTGACATTAAAGCACTGGAAGAATCGGGTGTGCCGCTATCAGGTGAAGCCGGGGTTGGGTACAGCATTATGGAAGGTTACCGGTTGCCTCCCATAATGTTTACCCGTGAAGAAGCCATTGCATTTTTAACCGCAGAAAAAATGGTGGAGAAATTAACCGATCCTTCTTCTGTTCAACAGTTTCAATCGGCCATGTATAAAATAAGATCAGTACTCAGGTATGCTGAAAAAGATCTGCTGGATGATATGTCGGCCTATATTGAAGTGGTTGAAAATCCTTATTTGCCTGCAGAAAGCAAACCCCTGCACCTGCAGGCAATCCTCAAAAGCATAGCCGGTAAAGAAGTATTGGACATTGGTTATTTTGCCAATCATAACCAGCAATACAGTAACCGGGAGGTGGAGCCCGTGGGTATTTATTACCAGGGCAGTTACTGGTACATGATCGCTTACTGCAGGTTGCGCAAAGACTACCGCAGTTTTCGCACAGACCGGATAAGCTATATTAATATCACCGGCAATCATTTTGAAAAGCAGCATCCTTCCCTGAAGTCTTTCCTTACAAAAATGAAACAGGAAAAGGAGATGCATACCATTGTTATAGAGGTTGAGAAATCAGTTTTAAAATATTTCGGCGATCAAAAATTTTACAACGGCTTTGTATCGCAGAAAGAAGTGGGTGATAAAGTGGAGATGACCTTTGTGACTGCTTCTCTGATGGGGTTTACAAAATTCTTTTTGTTGTTTGGAGAATATGCAGAGATTATCAGCCCGCCGGAATTAAAAGAACTGTTGAAAAAGAACATTGCTGCAATTTCTAAAAAACTGTCAGC
This sequence comes from Ferruginibacter sp., assembly GCA_016786725.1. GTDB lineage: Bacteria > Bacteroidota > Bacteroidia > Chitinophagales > Chitinophagaceae > Ferruginibacter. The sequence continues at coordinate 27,750 of JAEUVU010000002.1, forward strand.
CTGAGCTTGTCGAAGGCAGGTTAAAGCTGATTGCAGCAGGTTCGACAGGCTCACCCTGACACCTCTCGAAAAATAAAATTTTGCTGCTGACATAGGGCTGTCACTACCCGGCATTTTCTTTGTGGTATAACCAAAAACAAAAAACTATGACACAGATTTTATTAATTAAAAAGGAACTGGAAAGCGAAGCCATAACCACCCGTAAAATGCTGGCATTGGTGCCTGCAGAAAAATTTGACTGGAAACCGCATCCTAAAAGCATGCCCATGATGAACCTAAGTACCCATATTGCCGAACTTACCGGTTGGGTAACGATGGTTATAAATACCGACGAACTGGATTTTGAAGCCAGTAAATATGAGCCCACCATTGTAAAAGATAATGCAGAACTGATGAAATTATTTGAGGAAAACCTGGCAGGGGCATTGGCAATTGTTACAGATGATAAAGAACCGCTGCTTGAAAAAAGATGGGTGCTCAGGATGGGAGAAACCATACTTGCCGATGGCTCAAAAGCTGATATGATACGCCATGCACTTTCGCAAATCATTCACCACCGGGCGCAACTGGGCGTTTACCTGCGCCTGCTGGATATACCTATACCGGGCTCGTATGGCCCCAGTGCAGATGATACGTTGGGAATGTAAAAACAAATCAGAAAGCGGAAGAATTTTCTTCCGCTTTTCTATTTATAGTCTTTGCGGCTTTTGGGTATTGTGTATGATACCGGCATTGAGTATTTTTATTGAAATAATACAACATGCGTAATATCTTAATCTTTTTTGTAGCCGCTTTCATAATCATGGCATTGCCATTAACCGGTAAAGCGCAGGTTAAACCAAAATACAATTATGCAAGCCAGCAAAAATTAATACCGGCAGAACTGGGCGTAATTTTTATGGGCATGGATATAAAAGCCTTCTCTCAAAAAATAAAAATTAATGCTGCTGAAGCTGAAGACCGGTTTGAAGAGCTTAAACTGATCATTCCTTTTAATAAAAACAATATTGAAAAGGTAGAAGTGAAATTTACCGGCCTGGGTGAGGAACAAAAGGCAAAACTGGTTAAGACAGAAAAAATTGTTGAAAAAACTGAGTATGGTGATCTGGAAAGAGAAGTAAAGCGCATTTCGATGCCGGCATTGATGACTGCTGGTAAATTGTATGAAATTGACATTTTTTTTAAAGAGGGAGCTGACCTTAAAAAATATGTAGTGGCGAAGTTTGGTAAACCGGATGAGGTTTATAAAAAAGGAGACCAGTATCATTTTTTTGATATGCAGTGGACAAAGATCACCAGCGATAAATTGGTTTGGCTGATACGGTATTACGAAGAGACCAGGGCGCTGATGCTGGCCGGCCGTATCTCGGGATCGGAGTGGGGCCTGGATGATATAAAATGATCTTTATTGCACAGGGAAAAGCGCAGTAAAGCTGAAAAAGCACAAATGAATGGCCGCCATAAAGCCGATTAAAGTTTTCCAGCCCGTTACCTAAAAAAATAGGTATCTTCAATACAAAATTTTACAACTATGGACTTTTTAAGAGAATACTGGTGGGTCATAATTTTGATACTCGCCTTTTTGGGTTGCTTTGTAACCATTAACCAGGGCTTTATTGGTGTTGTTACTATGTTCGGTAAATACCGCCGCATTATGCGCCCCGGCCTTAACTTTAAAATTCCTTTTTTGGAGCAGATCTATAAAAAGGTAAGTGTTCAAAACCGTTCTGTTGAACTGGAGTTTCAGGCCGTAACGGTTGACCAGGCAAATGTTTACTTTAAATCAATGCTTTTGTACTCGGTGCAAAATGAAAATGAAGAAACCATTAAAAAGGTTGCCTTTAAATTCATAAGCGATAAAGACCTGATGCAGGCGCTGGTACGTACCATAGAAGGCAATATCAGGGCTTTTGTGGCTACCAGGCGGCAATCAGAAATACTGGGATTGAGAAGGGATATTGTGGAGTTTGTAAAAGAGCATGTAGATACATCGCTTGAAGAATGGGGTTACCATTTACAGGATCTGCAGATCAATGATATTACTTTTGACCAGGCTATTATTGAAAGTATGAGCAAGGTTGTGGCAAGTAATAACTTAAAAGCTGCTGCTGAAAATGAGGGCCAGGCTTTATTGATCACAAAAACCAAAGCTGCCGAAGCAGAAGGTAATGCCATTAAAATTGCTGCTGAAGCTGAAAGGATGGCGGCGCAACTGCGTGGACAAGGCGTGGCTTTGTTCCGTGAAGAAGTTGCCAAAGGTATGAGCATGGCTGCTGCAGAAATGAAGCAGGCAAACCTGGATACCAATGTGATTTTGTTTAGTATGTGGACTGAAGCCATCAAGAATTTTGCAGAGTATGGTAAAGGCAATGTTATCTTCTTAGATGGCAGCAGCGAAGGAATGGAAAAAACCATGCGACAGATTATGGCCATGCAGCAAATGGAAAAAAGTTGATTTAGTTTAATGAATTGAAAACCCCGGCTAGCCGGGGTTTTTATTTTGCTTTGGTTAAAAAAACCAAGATTAACATTTTGTTATGCAGCTATTGCCAATTTGTTTCGTTTCATTGCATAAATCAAATAGTTTTGGCATAATTATAGCGCAACTATCCAGACAAATAAAACCCGGCACACATGTTTAATATTCTATTGCAGATCGACAGTACAGGAATTGCAACTTCTTCAGCAGGAAAAGAATCTTTGTTCTCACTATTGGTAAAAGGCGGCGTATTGATGATACCGCTGGCAGTATTTATGGGTATGGCCATTTTCTTTTTTATTGAACGCCTGATTGCCATACGAAAGGCGAGTAAGATAGAAGATAATTTCATGAACATCATCCGTGACCATATTGTGAACGGCAACATAACAGCTGCCCGCAGCCTGGCAAAGAATACACCCAACCCGGTTGCAAAAATGATTGACAAAGGTTTGCAACGCATCGGTAAACCCATTGATGCCATCGAAAAAAGCATGGATAATGTTGGTAAACTGGAAGTTTACCGCATGGAAAAAAACCTGCCGGTACTTTCGGTAATAGCACGTATTGCGCCGCTGTTTGGTTTTGTGGGTACAATCATCGGGCTGGTAATGTTGCTGAGGGATTTTGCTACAGCAACCAATCCATCCATCACCGATATTGCCGATGCGATGTATGTAAAGATGATCACTTCTGCAACGGGTCTTATCATCGGTATCATTTCATTTTTGGGATATAGTTACCTGAATACGCAGATAGATAAAACAGTACACAAGATGGAATCGGCCAGCGCTGATTTTATAGATATTTTGCAGGAACCAACAAGATAGTTATGCATTATGAGTTATGAATGATGAGTTCTATAAATTCAGGCATTCCAGCTCATAACTTATAACTCACAACTTATAACTTTTAAGATGAGTTTAAAAAAACGTTTACGGGATAATCATAATGAAGTGGATGCTGGTCCGCTCAATGATGTGCTGTTTATTTTATTGATGTTCTTCTTGCTGATATCTACTTTGGCAAACCCAAATGTGGTTAAGGTGAGCAATCCCAAAGGTAAAAGCGACACCAAGGTGAGCCAGAATATTGTGGTTACAGTAACAAAAGATCAGAAAGTTTTTATTGGCACACAACAGATAGATATGATGTATATTGATTCTCTGCTAAAAAAAGAGATTGAAAAAGATAAGAGATTTGTTGATACACCCACTGTGGTTATGAATGTAGATACATCAGCCCAGTACGGAATGGCTTTTAAGATAATGGAAGCTGCAAAACGGGCAAAGGCCAAGCTGGCCGCAAATATCAAGCAGTAACAATAACCATCCTTTCCCTGCCGTACATGTCTTTTTTTATTACCACCGTTTGATAATGATGCTGAAACAATGCTGCCGTTTGTTTAGCATATTCTTCATGTGTTTCTAAATAGACCTTACCATTGGGCAATAGATGATCCCGGCCGAATGCGGCGATCTTCTCATAAAAGATCAGGGGTGAGCTGTCTGGCACAAATAATGCAAGATGTGGCTCAAAGTCAGTAACGTGTTTTTCCAACTTCTCTTTTTCATTAACAGGAATGTAAGGTGGATTGCTGATGATGACATCGAAGGCCCCAAGTTTGGGCCAGTTTGTTTCATCTAAAAAGTCAACCTCAAGAAAACTGATATGCGTATTATAGAGCGCATCATTTTCTTTTGCCAGCGCCAATGCCTCTTTACTTATATCAATAGAAGTTACTTTAGAAGCAGGTAAATGTTTTTTTATAGCGATGGGTATGCAGCCGCTGCCGGTTCCTATGTCTAATATGGCCGGATCGGTCAATTTAGATTTTCGGTCTTTTATTAATTGTTCTACCAGTTCTTCCGTTTCCGGCCGTGGAACCAACACGAATTCGTTTACTTTCAGTTTCATACTGTAAAACCAGGCCTCGCCTAAAACATATTGTACAGGCTTGTGCCTCAGTAAATCCTTCAGGGCATTTTGTATGAGCCCATTGGCAGCCGGCGAAATTTCTTTTGCCGGGTTCTTCAAAATGTCCGAACGCTTTAGTGAAGCCATTTTTTCAAACACCCAGTCGGTAATGATCGTGGCTTCGCTGAGGCTGTAAACTTTTTGCAGCTGCACTAAAAAGTTCCGGTATAGTTCTTTCAGCATCATTAAAGCAAACATAGTTTATTTATTGATGCGTATTTTTGTTACCTGTTGAAAGATGATCAATATATGCAGCGCTGCCTTCAACTGGCGGCTATGGGTGCCGGGAAGGTAGCCCCCAATCCAATGGTGGGGGCCGTGCTGGTGAGTGACGCAAGAATTATCGGAGAAGGGTATCATCAAAAATATGGAGAAGCACATGCAGAAGTAAATTGTATAAACAGTGTAGCTGATACAGATAAGCACCTGATTTCAAGAAGTGCCCTGTATGTTTCTTTGGAACCCTGTGCACATTTTGGTAAAACGCCCCCCTGTGCAGACTTAATCATTAAAAATAAAATACCCAATGTTATTATTGGTTGCAGGGATAGTTTTGCAGAAGTTGATGGTAGAGGAATAGAACGTCTCAAAACTGCAGGCATTAATGTAAGGGTTGGAATTTTGGAAAAAGAATGCCGTGAGCTGAACAAAAGGTTCTTTACTTTTCATGAAAAAAGAAGGCCTTACATTATTTTAAAATGGGCGCAAAGTAATAATGGCAAAATAGGGGGAGAAGGCTCTTCAAATTATAAAATAAGCAATGAATTTACAGACAGGCTGGTACATCAATGGCGTACAGAAGAAGCTGCTATTTTAGTTGGAACAAATACAGCCCGGCTTGATGATCCGGCTTTAACAGCAAGGCTTTGGCCGGGAAGTGATCCACTGCGTTTGGTGATAGACCTTGAAATTAGATTACCAGGGCATTTAAAATTATTTGACGGCAGCACAAAAACAATTGTATTTACCTATCAAGAGCGCAATTCTACCGAAAACCTTGTTTATCATCAATTGAACAGGGCTGAAGATGAAATTCCACAAATATTATCTGCACTTCATGACAGGCAGGTACAATCCTTGATTGTTGAAGGTGGTACAAAACTATTGCAATCTTTTATTGATGCTGGTTTGTGGGATGAAGCAAGGGTAATAACCAATACAAACCTCCTTATTGACAAAGGCCTGGATGCACCGGTTTTAAAAAACAGTCAGGTAGAAGAGACACAGAAACTTATAAATGATATTATTGAATTTAGAAGCCTGGAAAAAAATTATAAATGAGTGAGCCCGATTTTTACACAACAATAGAAAAGCCATCCACTGCAGAATTCAAAGACCGGGGCAGCAAATTCATTGCTTATGCTTTCCCTATCGAAACTGCAGAAGATTTTAAAAAGCAGCTTCAGATCCTTAAAAAAGAACACCCCAAAGCTGTGCATCATTGTTTTGCCTACCGCATTGGCACCGATGGAAATAATTTCCGTTCATCTGATGATGGCGAACCATCCGGCACAGCGGGAAAACCAATACTGGGGCAGATTGACAGCAAAGACCTGGTAAATGTTGCAGTGATAGTGGTGCGTTACTGGGGTGGCACTTTGCTGGGCGTGCCGGGTTTGATAAATGCCTATAAAGTTTCCACTGCAATGGCATTACAGGTTACACCCATTGTTCAAAAACAGGTAGAGCTTACATACAGTATCGAATTTGATTATACCCAGATGAACGATGTGATGATGATACTGAAACAATATAACTGCCGCGTTATTTCACAGGAAGCACAATTGTTTTGTATGTTAAAAACCGGCATTCCTAAAAACCGGTTGCAGGAAGTATTGTACCGGTTAAATGACCTGCAAAATGTGTCTGTAAAAAAAAGCGGATAATAAATGTGGATTTTGTAATTTTCTAAAAACAATTTTATGGCAACAGAAAAGAAGTATAAAACTTTCTGGAGTTTTTATCCTTACTACCTCACCGAGCATGGCGATACAACAAACCGCACACTGCATTTTATAGGTACAGCGGGACTATTAATAATTCTGGTGGTGGCAATTGTTTTGCAAAAATGGTGGATGCTGGCATTGATACCGGTTTGTGGATACGGTTTTGCCTGGGTTGGACATTTTTTTATTGAGAAGAATAAACCAGCAACTTTTACCTATCCTCTGTATAGCCTGGGCAGTGATTTTGTGATGTTCTGGCATATTTTAACGGGGCAGATCGGGAAGAAACTTGAAGAAGCTAAAAAAACAATCGGTTGAAATGAATATTGAAACCATCCGTGAATATATTTTGCAAAAGCCTTCTGTTACAGAAGATTTTCCATTTGGAGAAGATACCCTGGTGTTTAAAGTGAATGAAAAGATTTTTTTACTTGCAGCATTAGATGCAACTCCTTTGCAGTTTAATGTAAAATGCGACCCTGATAAAGTGATTGAATTGAGAGAAGAATATCCCGAATCGGTGCTGCCGGGTTACCATATGAATAAAAAGCACTGGAATACAATTATTGTGGATGGCAGGTTATCTGCCAAACAATTAAAACAAATGATTGACGACTCCTATCAACTGGTAGCCCCCCAAAAGCGTGGAAAATAACATTGCCAAAGTTTTAAACTTTGGCAATGTTTTATTGCCTGAACTTATTTCTTTTCGTATTTCCAGTTCCTTCCTTTTCCTTCGGCTATCCATTCCAAAGCGGTTGCCATTCTTTTGTTTCTTGTTTCTTCTGTTTTTGCTTCGGTAATCCACCCCAGGTATTCTTTTTTGTGTGAGTAAGCAAAATTATCAAACACCTGTTTAGCCTTTTTACTCTTAGCTAATGCTTTTGCAAAGTAATCAGGCACTGCTAGTTCCTTTTTTTCTTTTTCCGTAGGTTTTTTTGGCGCAAGTTTAATGCCTTTATCATTAAGCGCCATCGCTTCTTTTATCCAGCCTGTTATTTTTTTATCAGAGGGCATATCTTTTAAAGAAGTGATCTTGCCCAAATGCCCCATAGCTGTTTCTGATCTTGCATTTTCAACCAGTACCGGGTCTTTCATTAAAGCTGCTTTCCAAAAACCCATTACTGCATGCTGTTTAAAAGAAGCCATATGACAAAGCGGTGCATCTTTATAATCAAAAAAGGGCATTCCCCATTTTACCTTTTCCTCCACAGCCGGGCAGGCTTTGTGTACCAATTCACGGATGTGGTTTAAAATAGGTTTTGCAAAATCAGCCGACTTTGCAATGTATGCATCTATCTTTTTTTCTTTTGTAGCCATATCAATGCACAGCAAAATTAAAAGCTGTATAAATACCATTTACCATCTTTCTTCTGCATTTTTAATGTTTCTTCTTTTGTTCCATCGGGCCCAAAAGTAATATTAACGCTGGCTTCCTCTCCTTCAATGGTGGGTTCGCCAACTACTTTTCCTGTTGAAAAATATTCTTTAAAGCTTGACTTGGTTTTATCATCTGCATCCGCTACTTCACATACTCTTCTGCTGTCCCCATCCGATGCAAGGGAAGCTTCGCATAGGTTTTTTAACTGGCTGTAATCCCCGCTTTTGGCAGCATCAAAGATCATATTGGCAACACCTTTTGGTGAAGTTTGATCTCCTGAGGCGGCAGACTTTCCCTTACATGCGGCAAATAAAAAAGCAAGGGCAAATACTGAATAAATGATTTTCTTCATAAAATTGTTTTTGTTTGGTGAGTAAAAGGTGTAAGTAAAATAGTGAAATAACTATTAACTTGTATATGGCTGTGGAAAAAATATGATTTTTCTTAAAACTATATAACAGTTACGGTAAATTGATGGTTTTGCAGGGGTGATATAAACTGTGTTGAAAAACAATTATTTTGCAGATAACTTACAAAGCAATGCTATGAAAACATTTCAAAACTTTAGATTAATCTATGGCGTTTTTTGGTTAGCGTTTTTTGCAGCGGTTATTAGTGTTTGTGGTTGCCAACCCGACTATGTTCCTACTCCGCCCGTTGCTCCCACAGCTTCATTTAGTTATACCAGTGCCAGGGTATTTCCGGTGCAGGTTAGCTTTATCAATACATCCACCAGTACTATTCCTGGTCCGTCTACCTTTATCTGGGATTTTGGCGATGGCAGCACTTCAACCATTACCAACCCCGTGCATTTTTACCCGGTTGCTGGTACTTACATGGTAAGCCTGGTACAGATTTATTCAAACGCAACCAGGGATACGGTAATAAAAGCCTTACAGCTAAACCCAACCGGGCCAAGCGGCGTTTCTTCCAAACAGAACGGTACAGCCGCCACCGATTTTGCTTTCACCATACCCTCCATATACTTAGTTAGTTTTACAAACACTTCAACCAATGCAACCAGTTATTTATGGGAATTTGGGGATGCAACCAGTTCAACATCGGCAGCCACAACTGTAACACATCAATACACCGGTACCGGCCCTTTCAATGTAAAAATGACTGCTACCGGCGGCGGCGGATCGGATACCTGCAGTGCACAGATTGTTTTTTAGGATAGTTCAAGGCTGCTGAGGGTAAGGTAACCAATGTGCAATTCGTCTTCTGCCGGTAAGCCGGTTTGCTTTTGAATATCCAGGCTGTATTTCCTTTTTAAATCTGCCGGTAAGATATCTGCTATTTCATAAACATCATCCACATCCACACCATATTTATCATCAATGTGTGAGGTGGCGCCTTTAAAACCTGTATGTAAATAAAAAGCTGTTTGCTTTGCTGCCTGTATAGCTGTTGTTTTTGAGCCGGATACCGAAAGTAATTTGTAATGATACTCTTCCAGGTCGTTTGGTTTGTAGCCGCCAAGATTTAAAAAGAAAAGTTTGTTCTGAGATTTTATTTCAGATTTCAAAACTACGTTAATGGCAAACCCCTCTACAGATGTTACTTCCCTCCAGGAATCAATGTGGATTTTTTCTCCATCGGGCCAGAACTGTTTTATCTGCGGTAAAAGATCAGCTAATGAATCTCCTATACCAAAAAAAGTATCATGCTGCTCGGTATTTCTGCCGTTTGGTTTACAGCCGAGTATGAGCATGAAAAGTTTCATTACATTATTTTTTAAAACTTTCACTTACGACCAGGTCTTTACTGCCAGCTGCATAGGTGTAAAAACCTTCGCCGCTCTTCACACCCAGTTTACCAGCCAAAACCATATTTGCCAGCAAAGGGCATGGAGCATATTTAGGGTTACCAAATCCATCCTGCAAAACTTTTAAAATGCTCAGGCAAACATCCAGGCCAATAAAATCGGCTAACTGCAAAGGCCCCATTGGGTGAGCCATGCCCAGTTTCATTACGGTATCAATTTCCTCCACACCGGCAACCCCTTCGTACAAACTGTAAATAGCTTCATTGATCATCGGCATCAAAATGCGGTTGGCAATAAAGCCGGGGTAATCATTTACAGCACAGGGAATTTTTCCAAGTTGTTTGCTGAGTTCAATAATCGTTTCTGTCACTTCTTTTTTGGTTGCATAGCCATTGATGATCTCTACCAGTTTCATAACCGGTACGGGATTCATAAAGTGCATACCAATTACCAATCCCGGCCTTTTTGTAACCGCTGCAATTTTTGTTATAGAGATTGAAGAAGTGTTTGTTGCCAAAATACAGCCAGCCGGTGCATGCAGGTCCATCAGTTCAAAAATGGAAAGTTTCAGATCTACATTTTCTGTAGCGGCTTCCACAACCAGTTGAGCATCTTTAACCCCCACAGCAATATCTGATGAGGTAACAATATTTGCCAGTGTTGATTTTTTCTGGTCGTCGGTAATGCTCCCTTTGGTAATTTGCCTGTCGAGGTTTTTATTGATGGTAGCCATTGCTCTTTCAAGCTGTGTTGGGTTAACATCAATTAAACTTACTTTAAAACCGGCCTGGGCAAATACGTGGGCTATTCCATTGCCCATGGTTCCAGCGCCAATTACGCTAACATTTTGTATCATAGAATTATTTTTTATTACACGAATTGAAAGCACGAATTACACGAATTAAGAAATGCCCAATAAAGAACCGAAGTACAAGAGTGCGACGCCACCGCAGCTAAATAGAATTACAAAAGTTCGGTCCCCCCCCAAAAAAAAATAACACATTCTTCGTTTCAATCTTCAGGTTCCCTCTCCCTGGGAGAGGGGTTGGGGTGAGGTCACTTAAACGCATTCATCCCCGTAACATCCATCCCTGTTATCAGCAAATGAATATCATGCGTTCCTTCGTAAGTGATTACGCTTTCTAAATTCATCATGTGGCGCATTACCGGGTATTCGCCTGTAATGCCCATGCCCCCAAGCATTTGCCTGGCATCACGGCAAATATTGGTTGCCACTTCGCAGGCGTTACGTTTGGCCATGCTTACCTGTTGCGGTGTAACTTTTCCTTCATTCATCAATACACCCAGCCGCCAGTTTAACAACTGAGCCTTGGTAATTTCGGTAACCATTTCAGCAAGCTTTTTTTGCTGCAACTGAAAACCTCCGATGGGTTTACCAAACTGGATCCTTTCTTTACTGTATTGCAAAGCCGTATCGTAGCAATCCATGGCAGCGCCGATAGCGCCCCAGGCAATACCGTAACGGGCTTTGGTGAGGCAACCAAGCGGACCTTTCAGTCCTTTTACGTTTGGTAAAATATTTTCTTTCGGAACTTTTACATTATCAAAAACCAGCTCGCCGGTTGCGCTGGCACGCAGGCTCCATTTGCCATGCGTTGTGGGTGTGCTGAAACCCTCCATGCCACGTTCAACTATCAGGCCTTGTATCTCATCATTTTCATTGCGGGCCCAAACCACAGCAACCTGTGCAAAAGGCGCATTGCTGATCCACATTTTGGCGCCATTCAAAATCACATGGTCGCCGGCATCTTTTATGTTTGTAAGCATGCTGCTTGGGTCGCTGCCATGATTAGGCTCTGTTAATCCAAAACAACCCAGCCACTCGCCGCTGGCAAGCCTGGGCAAATATTTATTGCGCTGCTCCTCGTTACCGTATTGATAGATCGGAAACATCACCAAACTGCCTTGTACACTGGCGGTTGAGCGTACACCGCTATCGCCACGTTCCAGCTCCTGCATCATTAAACCGTAGCTTATGTAATCCAATCCGCCGCCGCCATACTGCTCAGGAACAGTTGGACCAAAGCAACCGAGGTCGCCCAGTTGCTTTACAATTTGCTCAGGAAATTCTGCACGCTGTGCATAATCTTCTATAATGGGCGAAATTTCTTTCTTTACATAATTGCGAACGCTTTCACGAACCAGTTTGTGCTCATCTGTCAGCAATTCATCTACATTAAAATAATCAGGACTTTGAAAATTATCGGTTTTAGCAGCCATCGTTAAATCGGCCCCCTCTATCTCCCCCGGCGGGGGAGGAAATGGAGAAGATTGTTTTGAAGATTAAGTAATAATTTTTTGGGGACAAGCTGTTGTGCTACTATTTAACATCATTGTGTCACTCACTTGTACCGTATGCCTTTATTCAGCTTTAATTACCGCCACTCAGGCGATAATCTGAACCGCAAATATAAATACACTCAATCAGATGGTAATTTTTTGTTTTTTTCGGACGGTTTTAAAACCCCGACAGCGGCTATCAGCCCTGTCGGCGGTTATTTAAACTATCTGCCAAACCACCGACAAACCATCGACAGGGTTTTCAACCGCTGTCGGGTTTTTTGAACTTTTTTTAAAGAAAGTTGCAACGGATGCAACATGAATAAAATGCCCTTGTCTCTAACTTATAAAACACCACACTTTTGGAAATAGCCGTATTGCCACAACGGGATGAACTGATAGAACGCTGCCTGCAAGGTGATACACTTGGCTATAAGGAATTATATGTGCGCTATTCAAAAGCTATGTATAATACCTGCCTGAGAATGTTGAATAATGTGGCCGAAGCGGAGGATGTGTTGCAGGAAAGTTTTATTGAAGCATTTAAAAACCTGGAAAGTTTTGAACATAGGACGAGTTTTGGCGGATGGCTTAAACAGATCTGCATCAACCGGTCAATTAACCAGCTTAAAAAAAGAAAGGTTGATTGGGTGGATATAGAAAAAACCGCCATTCCTGATCTTGCTGATGAAAATGAAGTTGATGGAGCAGAAACAGCCCTGCAGGTAGAATCGGTAAAAAAAGCGATGATGAAATTGCCTGACGGATATAGAACAGTTTTGAATTTGTATTTAATGGAAGGATACGATCATGAGGAGATTGCAGAGATATTGAATGTGGCAGAATCAACCACACGTACGCAATACATACGGGCAAAACAAAAATTATTACAATTGTTAAAAGAAGGATCATGAGTAATAAACTGAAAAATTTTATCAGCGATAACCGCAAAGCTTTTGATGATGAACTGCCCTCGGATAAAGTTTGGGACGATATTGAAGCATCATTAAGCGGTAAGCAGAAAAAGAGATCAATCATTACGCCAGTTTATAAATGGAGTATGGCTGCTGCGGCAGTATTATTAATTGCAGTCAGTATTTATTTTATCACCAGTAAAAAGCAGGATGATAAACCTGAAGTTGTAAAAACGACAGAGCCGGATATTAATAATCTTGCACCGGATGCTGCGCCGGAAGTAAATCATATTGTAAAGATGATTGACACAAAGCAGGAAGAATTGAAAGTACTTGCCAAAGATCAACCGGAATTGTACCGGCAATTTACCACAGCAATAGACCAATTGGATAGTTCATATAATAACCTGAAAAGCCAGCTCAGCGCCACCCCTAATAAGGATATGCTGCTGGAAGCCATGATTCAAAACCTGCAGCTGCAGCTGAATGTATTGAATCAGCAATTAAACATCATTAATCAAATTAAAGAATCAAAAAAGTATAGCCATGAAAAAAATATTTAAAAAAATTACAGGCATATTCCCTTTACTGTTGCTGTTACAGGCAAACCTGTTTGCCCAAAACGATAACGACAATGACAACGACAATAAGGACAGCAAAAAAAAGTATGAGTTTGTAAAAACAAAAGCAGTCAACAAATCATACAATGTTTCTTCATCCGATAAACTGAATATCCAGAACTCATTTGGTTCGGTAAAAGTAACCACCTGGGACAGGAATGAAATAAAAGTGGACATTGACATTGAAGTTTCGGCCAATACCGAAGCCCTGGCGCAAAGATTAATCGACAGGATATCGGTTACTGAAGATAAAAACGGCAGTGAAATATCTTTTAAAACGTCGATGAAGGATAATAATACCAACAGTTCAAGAGACGAAAAAAGTACGATGCATATCAACTACAGTATTTCTATGCCGGCCAATAATGCCTTGACTGTAAAAAACGAATTTGGATCAACTACTATCCCTGATTTCAGGGGAGAAGTTGACCTGACCAGCAAGTTTGGTTCGTTAACTACCGGAAACCTGGCAAGTATTAAAAATATAAATGTGGAGTTTGGGAAAGCTAATCTTACTAATATAAATAGTGCACCTGTTACCATTAAGTTTTCAAAAGCAGTTATTTCTAAATTATCGGGTGCCATTAAAATGAACCTGGAATTTTGCAACAGCGTACGCCTGAACCTTGACAATAGCCTGACCAGTCTTGATTTGAAAACTTCTTATTCAACAGTGAACCTAAAGCCATCAGGCGGCCTCCAGGCTTCCTATAATATATCTACCAGCTTTGGTAGTTTTAAAAATACAAGCGATGTAAAGTTTACCAGCGACGAAGATGAGGGTAGGGACCGTGGACCAAAATTTGATTTTGAATATACAGGTAAATCGGGCGGCGGCAGTGTGCCGGTTAAAGTAAAAAGCAGCTTTGGAAAGATCATTATTGGAGAAGCCTCAGAAGAAGATATGAAAAGCAAGGACAAGAACAAAACAAAAACAAAAACCAGAACATCGTAGTATAGCATAGCCATGAATAAAAAATGCCTGTATTTACAGGCATTTTTTATAGGGATTAGTATGTATCTTTCGGTCTAAAATGATCTATATGCGTACCCTTTACAACTTTCTAGCAGTTATTATTGCAATTTTTTCCTTCTCCCTTCAATCATGTAAAAAAAGTGACCCGGCACCCGACCCGACACCAACGGTTAAGCCGGATACATTAACTGCAGGATGGAGTAAACAGGTAATACCTGGTGCAACAAATCTTGCCGATGTATTTTTCAATTCTTCCACAAATGGTTATGCATGCTCTGATAATGGCTTATTTAAGAGTAATGATGGTGGTATTAGCTGGGCAAAACTCAGCCCTGTTAATAATCAGTGGTATAATTGTTTTGTTACGGCCGACGGGAAAGCTTTTTTCGTAACTCAGACAAGTAGCACGATTTTTAAAACGACGGACGGCGGCAGCAGCTTTACCAATCCTGCTGTAGGATCAATTCCTTTGGATGTATTCTTTCTTGACAATAACAACGGATTTTGTATTGCGCAGGATGGTTTATACAGCACAGTGGATGCAGGTATAAGCTGGCAGAAAATTGCAACTACAGGACTCTCAACCGGTAATTATGCTTCTCTTTCATTTATTAACAATACAACCGGTTGGATAGTTTCTCAAGCCGGGATTTTCAGATCAGTTGGGTCCCTGGCTAACTGGCAGGCTTCTTTGGTAAACGGAAGCCCTTTCGGAGCTGTGTTTGGATCTGTTTATGCTGCTTCTGCTTCGGTTATTTATGCGGCTGACTTTTCAGGAGAAATTTTTAAGTCAACCGACGGCGGCGCAAATTTCATCTTCATAAAACAACTGGAAGAGCAGAATTTTACTGATCTTCATTTTGTTACAGATCAGCTTGGTTATGCATGCGCCGGACGAAGTATTTATAAAACAACCGATGGTGGTATAAACTGGATTAAAGTAGTTTCATTAGGAGAAAATGCAATTACAGAAATACACTTTACTGATGCAGGGCATGGTTGGGCCTGTTGCAGCAACGGTATTGTACTCACTTTTAAATAGTAATGAGATTAATTACTAAAATACGTTTGCTTATCGTGTTTTTCATGATCGCATTGATCATCAGCGGCGCTACTGCCATGCCCGCCGAAACCGGTCTGCACTGGCTGATGCAATACAAAGATATGATGCCCTCAAAAATGGGCGACTGGCTACAAACCTGCTACCTGGCATTGGTTGATACAAATACAAAATATCCTTTTCTTGCCTATGGTTACGACTGGCTGGCTTTTGCACATTTTGTAATTGCACTCTCTTTTATCGGGGTTTACAGAAATCCGGTAAAAAATATATGGATAATAGAGTGGCAGATCTTATGTTGCATCGCTGTTTTTCCGCTGGCATTAATTGCCGGGCCTGTCAGGCAGATACCCATTTTTCACATTGCCATTGATTGCTGTTTTGGATTGCTGGGAATAATACCTTTAGTAATTTGCAGGAGGTGGATCAAAAAACTTGAGGCTGCATCATGATAAACTATTCTTATTTAGCCCTGGGCGACAGCTACACAATTGGTGAGCAGGTAGAATTTGCCGATAACTTTCCCAATAAAACTGTTCAGATATTAAGAAAGTCTGGTTTTGTATTTTATGCAGCAGAGATCATTGCAAAAACCGGCTGGACAACCGATGAATTGAGCAATGCCATTGAAAATACAGCCACGCTGGAGAATTATGATGTTGTTTCATTGCTTATCGGTGTAAACAATCAATACCGTGGCCGCAGTGTAACCGAATTTAAAATTGAATTTGAACACCTGCTGCAAAAAGCAATTCAGTTTTCGGGCAATAAACCTGGTCATGTTTTTGTATTAAGCATACCCGATTGGGGCGTTACACCTTTTGCTGAGGGCAGAGACAGAAAACAGGTGGCAAAAGAAATAGATCAATTCAATGAAACCTGCAAAGCATCGGCTGCAGACTTTAAAACCCATTTTATAGATATCACTTCATCGCAGAGAGCAGATGGCAACAAACCTGAGTTCCTTGCACCCGATGGTTTGCATCCCTCCGGAAATGAATATAAAAAATGGGCCGCTCAGCTTGCTGATGAAATTATAAAAGCACTTTAAGATGAACAATATTGATTTTAAAGAAGTACAGGGGTTTAAAAGATGGTGGGCCTGGCTGGCAGTTGCTGCCATGAATGGGCTGTTTATATATGCCATTGTTCAACAGATCATTCTCAAAAAGCCATTTGGATCAAAACCTGCGCCCGATTTTGTTTTAATAATTATAGAACTGTTTTTTCTCCTTCTTTTATTTTTTCTGCTGCAGATAAAGTTAGAAACAAAGATAACAGGCACAGGAATATATTATCGTTTCTTTCCTTTTCAGTTTAAGGAAACACTCATTGAATGGCACGAACTGAAAGATGCTTATATAAGAAGCTATGATTCATTTAATGAGTATGGCGGCTGGGGAATAAGAACCGGTTCATCAAAAACAGGAAAAGCAATGAATACATCTGCATCATCAAACCAGGGACTACAACTTCAGTTCAATAATGGTAAACTTTTATTGATCGGCACAGCAAGGCCTGATGAAATTAAGGGGATCATTGATGCTGTAATAGCTTCCGGAAAAATAAACAGGGGAGTGTAGCCTTAATATTCAACCATCTTTCTTTCCACTGTTCCGTCACTGTAAAAATCAAAAAGGGCATAAGCCGGTGCAAAATCCTGGAAAGGGCCTCCCCACCAACTGCCGCTTACTGCGCCATTGCAATAATATTTTATACCCAGGTAATTTACTTCATCCTGCAAATGGATATGGCCACTCAGGCAGGTTTTGATGTTGGGATATTTTTTAAAAAGGTCTTTAATTTTTTTTGCATCTGTGTGCAGCAATGCCCGGGAAAGTTTCCAATCGCCATTAGGCATCATATCTTTTGCAAACATGGCGCTGCAAAATGAAATGATGGGGATATGAGAAACGATACAGATAAATTTTTCTTTGTTAGCTTCCAGTTCTTTTTCCAGCCAGGCAAACTGATCATTATCCAGTAAAGCAATGTAGCCGCCATTATTTTCCTGCACACTGTCTAACACAATAAAATGCCAGCTGTTATGGGTAAAACTGTAATAAGTTTTAGCATAACCGGTTTGCTGCAGCCACCAGGCTTTACCGTAAAATACATCGCTTTTTACATCTTCTTTTAATTGCCAGCCCCAGATATCATGGTTACCGATACAATGTTTTAGCGGTAATTTATTTTCGGCCTTCATTATTTTATTGAACAGATCCCATTGTGTTTGCGTTTTTTCTTTGCTGGCTGCCAGTGCATCCATAATGCTGTCGCCACCATTAATAATAAAATCGGGTTGTTGTTTTAACTGGTTGATATTTTGCAGCGCTTTTTGCATACCTGTTTCAGCAATTTCAGAAGGTTTTATATGGATGTCTGTTATAAATGCCGCTGTAAAGCGCTTTTTCTTTTTAGCTGATTCAGCATGGGGAATTGCCGGTAAAGCAACTGCTGCAGAAACTAAAGAAATATTCTGGAGAAATTTTCTGCGTTGCATAAGATTCAATTTTAGTTATTTAAGATAACCTGCCATTTCAGATTGGTATTGCTGCGCAATAACCCTTGCTTCAGCCGCAAAATCTTCTTTTTCACCGGCGTAGATAATGGCCCTGCTGGCATTCACCAGAAGCCCGCAATCTTTATTCATTCCATATTTACTCACCTCTTCCAAACTTCCTCCCTGGAAGCCAACCCCGGGCACCAGCAAAAAATGATCAGGAATAATTTTGCGGATATCTTCAAAATCGCTGGCTTTGGTAGCGCCAATAACAAACATCAGGTTTTCAGCATTGCCCCAGCTACTAACTTTCTTTAAAACAGTCTGATAAAGAAATTCACCGCTGCCGGTGTTGTTGTCATCGCCAACAAATTTGAGCTGTTCAAAATCTTTACTGCCTGCATTGCTGGTTAGGCCCAACACAATTGCCCATTTATTTTCAAATTCTAAAAAAGGTTTTACGCTGTCTTCGCCCATGTATGGCGCAACGGTTATCGCATCAAAATCCATCATTTCAAAAAATGCTTTGGCATATTGCGAAGAAGTATTGCCAATATCGCCCCGCTTTGCATCAGCAATAATGAACTGATCTTTGGGGATATAATTTACTGTTTTTTCCATCGCTTCCCAGCCTTTCAATCCCATGGCTTCGTAAAAGGCGGTATTGATCTTATAAGCCACACAAAGATCCTGGGTAGCATCAATAATTTGTTTGTTGAATTCAAAAGCAGCGTCGGGGTGCGACTGTAAGTGCTTTGGGATTTTGGTAAGATCGGTATCTAAACCAACACATAGATAAGATTGCTTTTGCCGGATGTGTTGTGTGAGTTGCTTTCTTGTCATGCTGCAAATTTAATCAGCGAAAATCATAATCATCATAAAAACCAGCTTGCCGTCAGGCAAGTCTGCGTTCCATTTCTTCTGCAATTGCCAACGAATTACCATCGCCTCTTTTTCTTAATTGCTCAATAATATTCTTCTGCGAATCTTTGTCCCTGTTCTGGCTAAGTTTAAACGTGTTTTCCAGGCTTTCAACTTCAATTCTGAAGCCAACAATGGCTTTAACCATGTGGTCTATATAATCAGCCGGCAAATTATCAAAGGCGCTGCTGCTATTGGTGCCCACATATTTATCCGAAACTGCTTTAACTGCATTTCTGGTTCCTTCTTCATCCATAAAACTAATCTTGCCTTTCGCCTGCACGGTCATATAATTCCATGTAGAACCCATTTGCTTATCGGTGTACCAGGTAGCGCTTACAAAGCAATGCGGACCGGTAAAAACCACCAGCACATTATTGTTTTTTTCAAAAGCAAGATGATGATCGGTCTTGCGCATGATATGGCCTTCAAGAAAAATCTTATCTCCTTCTGTTTTAATTGCCAAAGGAATTTGCGTTGCCACCGGGTAGTTTTCTCCCATACCGGTAATAACAGCAAAGGAGTTTTCTTTGATGAATTCAATTACTTTTTGCTGATCCTGTTCGGTGTAGTAAGGGAATTTGTACATAGCGGCCGTTTATTTTTATTACACGAATTTTTACGAATTACACTAACTGAAAAACCGGTGTAATTAGATTTAATTAGTTTAATAGTTCTAATATCTGTTTTTCAATCTCCTCATCCTGCCATTTATTTTCTATATCAGGTATCGCCATTATTTGCTCCATGATGGCTTCCTGTTTCTGCCCGTTTACCAATGCATCACTATATCTTATTTGAGGGCTGAATGTTACCTGGCTGTAAAGCGGAGTCCATTTGCCAGGATTTTTTTTGCTGAAAGCTGCTTCGATTTTTTTCTGTAATAGAAATTTTGGGTCAGCCACTTTATCTCTCATCTCCACAAAATTATTTAGTGCAAGGTCCGCAATGGCATCGCCATCGGGTTTTCTTAAAGATTGATATTCGGATAATATTGCCGCCCAGTTATCATCGTGTTTTTCTATCAGGCTGTTTAAAACAGAACAATCTTCAAAACCGCAGTTCATCCCCTGGCCAAAGAAAGGCACGATGGCATGTGCAGCATCACCTATCAGGGCAAATTTATCTCCCCGTATCCACGGAAAACATTTTACGGTAACCAGCGAGCCCGTTGGATTATTGAAAAAATCTTCTTCCAATGTCGGCATTAATGGGGCTGCATCGGTAAAAGTCTTTTCAAAGAAAGATCTTAGTTTTTCTTTTGTATCTAATGTTGCAAAAGAAGGCTCACCTTCAAACGGAAAGAATAAGGTGCAGGTAAAGCTGCCATCAATATTTGGCAAGGCAATCATCATGTAATTACCACGGGGCCAGATATGCAGTGCATTTTTTTCTAAAAGAAAATCTCCATTTTCTGCAGGCGGAATGGTTAACTCTTTATAACCAAAGTCAATATAGTATTGCTGGTATTGAAACCTGTCGTGCTGTAACTGGTGCGTTAGCCTGGCTGCAGAAAATGCTCCGTCGCTGCCAAATATCAGATCAGCCTTAACAATTTGGGATTCGGGAGAATTGGTTCTTTCAAACTCAATTTTATTTTCCTTCCAGTCAATGTTGTTACATTTTTCATTGAATAAAATATCGGCACCATGCTTTTCTGCCAGGTCCATCAGTTTACAATTCAGTTCACCTCTTGAAACTGAATTGATGTACTGTCCTTCTTTTCCATAAGCCTGGTATGCGGTTGTTCCATCTGCATTATGCATAAAACGCCCATGCATGGGAATGCATATTTTCCTGATCTCATCCATCAGGCCAACTTCTTCCAGAGCTTTAATCCCCCTGTCACTCAAAGCCAGGTTTATAGATTTACCGGCGCTCATTTTTTCTTTACGCATATCTGCCCGGCGCTCAAATATCTTTACCTTATATCCACGCTTGGATAAATAAATAGAAAGTAAAGAGCCCACCAAACCGGCACCAATGATCGTGACTTTTTTCTTCTCCATTAATTATGATTTAGGATCAGTTTTACAATCTCGCCAAACTTCCATACATCTTCAAATGAATTGTATAAAGGCACCGGCGCCACACGAATTACATTTGGCTCTCTCCAATCTGCAATGATGCCATTTTGTTTGAGTGCATCAAAAATATCTTTGCCTTTTTGCAGCATCAGCATCGAAACCTGGCAGCCTTTATTTTCTTCAGGTGTTATAATCTCTATCTTTTTTTCTGCAGAAACAGCATTTATCTCTTCTATGATAAAAAATAAATAATCACTTAGTTGTTGCCCTTTAGTAATTAAATTTTCAATACCGGCTTCTTCAAAGATATCAAGTGATGCTTTGTGCGCTGCCATGCTCAACACCGGGGCATTGCTTAATTGCCACCCTTCTGCAGTTGCAATTGGGTTAAAGCCTTTCTCCATCTGAAAGCGGGTTGCTTTATCATACCCCCACCAGCCGGCTAGTCTTGGCAATGATATATTGCCTGTATGCTTTTTATTGATGAACACGCCAGAAACCCCACCAGGTCCGCTGTTCAGATATTTATAACTGCACCAGCAGGCAAAGTCAACATCCCAATCGTGCAAGTGCAATTCAATATTTCCTGCGGCATGAGCCAGGTCGAACCCGCAGTAAGCACCGGCTTCATGTGCTGCTTTGGTAATTATTTCCATATCGAAAACCTGGCCGGTATAATAATTTACACCACCAAATATTACTAAGGCAGTTTCATTGCCATGTTGCTTTATGGTGGCAAGAATATTTTCTGTTCTGATAGTATGTTCACCCTCTCTTGGTGACACTTCAATAATTACTTCATCAGGATTCAGGCCGTGAAATTTTGCCTGTGTTTCCAAAGCGTATTGATCGGATGGAAAAGCTTTTGCTTCGCAGATTATTTTAAATCTTTCTTTTGTTGGCCGATAAAAACTAGCCATCAGCAAATGCAGGTTCACGGTAAGTTGGTTCATTACAACAATTTCTTCAGCCAATGCACCCACAATTTTTGTTAGTAGCTGGGGAAACATTTCATGATAACTAAACCAGGGTTGCCTTGCATGAAAATGGCCTTCTACACCAAAGCTGGCCCAGTCTTCCAGTTCATTCAGCACATAATCCTGCGTGGTTTTTGGTTGCAGGCCGAGAGAGTTTCCGGTGAAATAAATACATTCTTGTCCGTTGATGATTGGAATGTAAAATTTATCCCGAAAATGTTTTAGAGGGTCTTTCTCATCAAGTTGTTTGGCAAATTCTGGATTAATATTAAATATCATTTTTGTTTCTCGTTTCTGGTTATTCGTTTCTCGTTTCTTGTTTTTGAGCTGGTGTAACGGCCAACCAGAAACAAGAAGCGCTTCATATTGTAGCGATCACTTTTAATTCTATTGCAATCGGCGTTGGTAAACTTTTTACTTCAACAGTTGTGCGGCATGCCTGTACATCTTTAAAATGTTCTCCATAAATTTTATTGTAAACCGGAAAGTCTTTTTTCATATTGGTTAAAAAAACCGTTACATCCACAATTTTATCCCAACTGCTGCCACTGGCTTCCAGTACTGCTTTTACATTAGCAAAAACCTGTAGGGTTTCGGCTTCGATATCGTATTTGATAATATTACCGTCAGCATCCTGCTCTAATCCTGGTATGGCATTGTCTTTTGCACTCCTGCTGCCGATGCCGGAGAGGAATAGCAGATTCCCTGCACGTCTTGCATGAGGATAAGTGCCTAAGGGTTTTGCTGCCTCCTTCGTATTAATCGTTTCTTGTTTCTCGTTTTTTGTTGTTCGTTTCTCGTTTGTGGACACTCTATGCTGAAATTTCGGACCTGTTTTTTCTGATACATTCAAATATTTAATAAATGCTCCAATTTTTTTGCCTGTTTTGTCAGCTAATTCATTGATTTGCTCAAAATTTTCTTTTGTAATATGATTTCTATTTAAGCATCTTATTATTTGTGATTGGAGTTCAGATGTGGAGGCTCTTGCAATGCTTAAAAATTGAATAAACTCTAATCTGCCGCCTCTTCCAAAGCCTTCAGCAATATTATCAGGAATAGATCCAGCAGACTTATTGATCTGATCTTTTAATGCATAATCTTTAGATAATGTTCCTGCATTTAATTGCTCAAATATTTTTTTCTCCAGCTCATTTGCCAACTGCCAGACTTCCAAATCCGTAAATTTTTTTATTGTTGCCATAATTAATAGACCTCAAGTTATAAAAAACGAGAAACAAGAAACGATCAACAAGAAACCATAAACGATTTCTTAAAACTGTATGCATACATTTTTAGCTTCCGTAAAAAATCTCAACGCTTCCCAACCACCTTCTCTGCCAACGCCGCTGTTTTTCATGCCACCAAAAGGTGTACGAAGATCTCTTACCAGCCAACAGTTTACCCAAACAATACCGCTCTGCACTTTAGCCGCAACCCGGTTTGCTTTGCTGATATCCTGTGTCCAGATGGTGGCGGCCAAACCGTAATTGGTAGCGTTCGCTAATGCTATAGCTTCTTCTTCGGTATCAAAAGGCTGAATGGTAACAACGGGTCCAAAAATTTCTTCCTGGTTGGTTTTACAATTTTGATCGAGGCCTTCAATAATGGTTGGTTCGATAAAATATCCATTCTCACATCTGCCTTGCAATTTAACTGCATTGCTGCCACACAAAATAGTTCCTCCTTCTTCTTTGGCAATGGAAATGCAGTTCATTATTTTTTCAAAATGCACTTTGCTTACAATTGCTCCTTGTTTACTTGTTGTTTCTAAAGGATCGCCAACGATTAATTTTTTTACAATGGGGATAAAATGCTTTTTAAATTCTTCATAGGCGCTTCTTTCAAGCAATATCCTGCTGCCACATAAACAAATTTGCCCCTGGTTGCCGAAAGATGAACGAATAGTATCGGTCAGCATTTTTTTCCAGTCACAATCATTGAAGATGATGTTGGGGTTTTTACCACCCAGTTCTAAAGACAATTTCTTGAACATTGGAGCCGCCAAGGCGGCTATACGTTCACCGGCTTTGGTGCTGCCTGTAAATGAAATTGCTTTTACATCAGGATGTTTTACAATGGCTTCGCCGCAACTGGGGCCAGTGCCATGTACAATATTTAAAACACCATCCGGCAAGCCGGCTTCTTTGCAAATTTTGCCTAACAGAAAAGCCGTAACCGGTGTTACTTCAGAAGGTTTTGCAATTACACAATTACCTGCGGCTAATGCAGGAACGATCTTCCAGGTAAATAAATATAAGGGCAAATTCCAGGGAGAAATGCAGCCAACAATTCCGATCGGTTGCCGCAAAGTGTAATTAACCGCTTTATCTTCCATCTGGTGGCTCTCATTTGCAAAATGCATGATGCCCGTTGCAAAAAAACGGAAGTTGGCAGAAGCTCTGGGAATATCAACCTGTTTGCTCAGCCACAAAGGCTTACCGTTATCATTGGTTTCGGCTAAAGCAAGTTCATCCAGCTTTGCTTCTATGAGTTCTGCTATTTTATTAAGGATGATGAATTTCTTTTCAGCAGGTAAAACACTCCATGCCGGAAAGGCTTTTTTTGCGGCTGCAACCGCTACTTCAATGTCTTTTTCATTGCTGTCGGGTATTTGCCCGTAAATGGCACCGGTTGCAGGATTTATGTTATCAATAAAACTGCCGCTGAGCGGCCCGATAAAATTGCCGCCAATGAAATTTTCCAGGTGATATGGAATGGTAAGATTCATAGATTAAAGATAAATAAATAAAACTGCAGTTTTGCTTCGACTTCGCTCAGCATAAACTGGCTACGGCCCTTCGACTTCGCTCAGGATAGCCCCCGGTTCAAAAAAATAATTAACTTACAAGTCTAAATTTACCGTTATGGCAATAGCAGCTCCTTTTAATTTAAAAAAATGGATTGATGATAACCGGGATAAACTGAAGCCGCCGGTGGGCAATCAATGTATATATAAAGATGCAGAGAATTTTATTGTAATGGTGGTTGGCGGGCCCAACAGCCGCAAGGATTATCATTTTAATGAAAGCGAGGAATTGTATTACCAGGTGGAAGGAAATATTGTTTTGAAGATCATTGATGATGGCGTACAAAAAAACATACCGATAAATGAAGGGGATATGTTTTTGCTGCCGCCAAAAACGCCTCACTCGCCGCAACGTGGGGCTAATACGGTTGGTTTGGTGATTGAAAAAGTTAGAGAAACTGAAGAAGACGGGTTTTTATGGTACTGCGAAAATTGCGGAAACAAACTGTATGAAGAATATAAAGTGATCACTGATATTGTAACGCAACTGCCACCGGTAATGGAAGGATTTTATGCAGATGAACAAAAAAGAACTTGCAGTAAATGCGGAAGCGTAATGGCTCCGCCGGTTAAGAAAGGTTAAATATTGTTTCTGGTTTCTTGTTGCCCATTGGTTTGTTTCTCGTTTTTTAAAACAGTTACATCGTACAAATAACAAGCAGGCAAAAAGTTGGGAGCCAAAACAAGAAACCAGAAACACAAAACAAGAAACCAGAAACGGGTTTTCCAAAAATGAAGATTGACATACACACCCACATCATGCCCGATAAAATGCCCAACTGGGTGCAAAAATTCGGCTATGGTGAGTTTATACATTTAGAGCACCGCAATTGCAAAGCCTGCATGATGAAAGGTGATAAACTTTTCAGGGAAGTGGAGGATAATTGTTTTGATGCATCAGTTCGGTTGAAAGAAATGGATGAAAGGGATGTTACTATGCAAGTTCTTTCTACCATTCCTGTTTTATTTAATTATTGGGCAAAAGCAAATGATGGTTATGAAACTTCCCGTTTTTTTAATGACCACATTGCTGATACGGTTGTAAAAGATCCAACCCGTTTTATTGGTATAGGAACAGTTCCACTACAGGATATTGATTTGGCTGTTGCTGAAATGGAGCGATGTATTACCGATTTAAGAATGCCGGGGCTGGAAATCGGGAGCAATATCAACGGCATTAATTTGAGTGATGAGCGGTTCTTTCCTTTTTATGAAGCCGCTGAAAAGCTTGGCTGCGCCTTGTTTGTGCATCCCTGGGAGATGATGGGGGAGCAGCAGATGCAAAAATACTGGCTGCCGTGGCTGGTGGGTATGCCTGCAGAAACGAGCCGTGCTATTTGTTCAATGATATTTGGTGGTGTATTTGAAAAGTTCCCGAAACTGAGAGTGGCATTTGCACACGGGGGAGGAAGTTTTCCTTTAACCATGGGCAGAATTGAACATGGGTTTAATGTACGGCCCGACCTGGTGGCAATTGACAATGCAATCAATCCAAGAGATTATATCGGTAAATTTTGGATTGACAGTTTGGTGCATGATGATAAAGCCATGCGCTATATTATTGATGTGATGGGTGAGGATAAAATTTGTTTGGGAAGTGATTATCCTTTTCCGCTGGGAGAGCATCATCCGGGAAAATTGGTCGCCGAAATGAATTTTAATAAAGAGCTTACTGAAAAGTTATTGTATAAGAATGCAAATGACTGGCTAGGACTTACTCATTAAATAAATTGGGGTAATCAGTTATGATCCCATCTACCCCCATTTTCTTCAACTCTTTTATTTTGTCTTTATCATTCACCGTCCAGGGAATGATCTTCATGTTCAGGTCGTGGCAGTCTTTGATAAGATCAGGAATTACCATCGTAAACTCCGGGCTGTAAATATCCGGTGTAAAACCCATATCCTTTATCTGCTTGCGGAAACTGCTTTTGCTGTCACCTTCAACCAGCATAGCTGTTTTTATTTTTGGATAATGCTGGTGCAGGTATTTTAAAGTTCTGAAATCGAAAGACTGGATGATAACAAAATCTTCCACACCATTCTCTTTGATCTCTTTCATCAGCAACTCCACAAATTCAGCAGGTGCCGGATGATATTTGTTATCGGTTTCAGGCAGGCTCTTGGTTTCAATATTATAAAACGGAACAGGCCTTCTTGCAGTCATCATGTATTCCTTTACCGCTTTAAACACATCGCTTAAAAGTGGTTTAACCACTTTTATTTTTTGCTGATCTGCAAAACGGGGATGTGGCTTCATGCCAACATCGAATTTAAGGATGTCGGCATAGTTCATCTCATAAGTATTAAAAGATTTTTCTTTTATTTCATCAATAAAACCACCGTCGGGCCTGGTGGTTATTTCATGATTAAAAAAAGGTTCATGCGAAAGAAAAACCTTTTTGTCTTTGCTGATGCTGACATCCATTTCTAATGTGGTAACACCAAGGCCAAGGGCATTCAACATGGCAGGCACTGTGTTTTCCGGCATCAGGCCACGGCAGCCTCGGTGTCCCTGTTTATCAAATTCGCCTGTTAAAGGTTTATTCACTGTCTCTTTCGATTGACTGTTCACCGCATTAGTTTTAGAGGAATTACAGGAGATAAAAATAAAACTGATCAAAAATAGTTTTGAGAGATTATCAGTGGCTGAAAATAGTAATTGCTTTACCATGATTTAAAGTTAACCTGAATAAAATAAAACTACAAATGCCCAATAAAAAAGGCATGAAATAATCATGCCTATATTTGAATTATTGATTAGCTAAAATTAGTTCTCTGTCTTTTCATCGGCAGGGTTGCTGTCATTTTCGCCTTCTACAATATCTCCATTTTCATTAACTGATAATGCTTTTTCAGTTGCATCTTCATTGGTAATTATCTCCTGTTCAGGTGCGTCAGACTCTACAGTGTCTGTAGTTTCCATATTTTCTTCCGCCTCCTGAACATTGGTGGCCTGCACCAGTTCTTCCATCAATACTTCAGATATTTTTGGAAGATCATCAGCGCTGTTGATGCCGAAATAATCCATAAAAGATTTTGATGTAGCGTAGATGAGCGGTTTACCAACTGCGTCTTCATTTCTTCCTGAAATAATCACCAGGTCTTTCTCCAGCAATTTCTGCACTGCATAATCACAGTTCACGCCACGGATAGATTCAATTTCACTTTTAGTAATGGGTTGTTTATAAGCAATAATAGCCAGTGTTTCCAGCGCAGCTGTAGAAAGGCGTTTCAAGAATTTATCGCCATTGAGCTGTGCAACAGTTTTGTGGTATTCTTTTTTGGTAAGAAACTGCCAGCCACCACCAATCTGCCTCAGTTCAAATGCGTAAAACTCGGCGCTGTATTTTTCTTTAATGCCTTCAATGGCAGCATCAACCTGTTGTTGGGTGGCCCGGTCTTCAATAAAGGCCAAAGCGCTGTTTACCAGTTCCAGTATCTCTTCATTGGTTAACGGCTTATCGCTGGCAAAAATTAAAGCTTCTATATGTGGAATGATCACTGAAAGTTCCATGTTGGTTCTCGTTTCTTGTTTCTTGTTTCTCGTTGTATGTTTTTCGATTTACGAGAAACAAGAAACGATTGATTTAACCTTGCAGCGCAGCCGCACCACTCACAATCTCCGTTAATTCGGTTGTAATGGCAGCCTGCCTTGCACGGTTGTAGCTGATCTTTAATGATTTTAATAATTCGTTGGCGT
Organism: Ferruginibacter sp.; assembly: GCA_016786725.1. Taxonomy (GTDB): domain Bacteria; phylum Bacteroidota; class Bacteroidia; order Chitinophagales; family Chitinophagaceae; genus Ferruginibacter. Next base: position 56,112 of record JAEUVU010000002.1, read on the forward strand.
TATCGCTGGCCTTGTCCATAGCCGTCATACGGGCGCCATGCTCACTGGCATTTGCATCCAGGGTAGCTTTAAACAACTGGGTGTTCAATATCTTCGGCATCAGTTCAGCTATCAACACATTTTTATCCGGTTCAAAAATGAAGTCAGCATTTTTCTGGCCCTCTGCTTTTGCAACTTTGGCTACCGGTAAAAACTGCTCCGCAACAAAACGCTGTGTGGCAGCATTTTTAAATTCGCTGTAAACAAGTTCTACGGCATCAATTTCTTTGTTGGCAAATGCATCCATTGCATATTTGGCAGCGGCCTGCACTTTATCAAAACTCAAACCGGTAAAAATATCCCAGAACCGGTTAATTGTTTTAAAACCACTTTTATTAAAATTCTCGTATCCTTTTTTTCCTATCGGAAGTATCTGCACGTTTCCTTTTGCTTTTTGCTGCGGATATTTTTCGTTGGCAATGTGCTTAGCCAGTTTAATCAGATTACTGTTGTAACCGCCGCATAAACCACGGTCGCTGGTAACCACAATAATCATCACATTTTCAACCGGCCTTTCTGCAGCCAGCGCCATATTTACATCACCATCGCTGTTGCTTACAATATTGCTCAGCATTTCCTGCAGTTTTTGTGCATAAGGGCGCATTTGCGTAATGGCGTCCTGGGCACGGCGAAGTTTTGCCGCACTCACCATTTTCATGGCCTTGGTAATTTGCTGTGTACTTTGTACGCTCTTTATACGGTTACGAACCTCTTTTAATGCACCACTCATAGTATTATCGGTTGCTTTTTGGGTGGCAAAGGTAATAAAAAAGGGCTTCAAATAAGCCCTTAAAAATTATATTTATTCAGGTTTTATACTTAAAAAATGCCAGAATTGGATGTTTTTGTCACCGGCATTTGTTTTTCATGTAATCGGCATGGGTACAGTTTATCCCGAAAGCTTTCGGGGGGCTGTTTAAATATGGTTTTTAAATTCAACCCTTTCCCGGATTTGCACTAAGACCCGGGCGCCGCAGGCGGCGGCCCCATTTTCCTTAAATCAATACCCGGACCACGGTTTTGAATGGTTTGACCGGCAAAGCGTTGCAAACGGTAGGTAAACGTGGCCATAAAATACCGGGTAAGGCGGTTGGCACGGGTATCAAAAATGGAGTTGCCATTCACCTGGCGGGTTATATTACTGTTTTGATTAAACAGGTCGAAAGCAGCCAGCCTGATGATGCCGTTTTTCTTTTTAAACAACTGTTTCTCCAGCGAGGCATTCATAATGGCCGTGTTTCGGCTTACACTGCTTGCCAAACCGCTGTTGATGGTGTAATCAAAATCGTATTTCAGCACCAGGGTTTTGGTGATGTTCAGGTTCATGTTGCTGCTGAGTGTCCAGGCATTGCTGGTAGTGTTTTGAAAACCGGTGAGGGTTTTGCTTTTATCAGCATTTTTATACTTATTGCTGTTTAAACTGTAGCTGATGCCGGCCCCTAATTCAAGAATGGTTTTGTAATTGTATTCAAAAGTAAAGCCCTGGGTAACGATCCAGTTGTTGCCGTTTATCTTGTTTCGGTTGAGGTTTTGCCGTAGTGTGTTGCCGGTAATGAGTATGCTGTCAGTCAGGCTGATATTACGGTTGTAATTCAAACTCCCGTTGAAATTGATCACATACTTCCTGTTCTTATATGGCCTTGAATAAGCATAAAAGCCCAACACATTGTAGTAACCATTCACGTTTTCCGGAATGGAAATGGTTGAACCACCAGCATCACGCCTGGCTGTTTTATTTACGATCTGGTTACGTACGGTGCTCAACGTTAAATTGGTAAAGATCACTTTGCCGGTGATGAAATTAAAGTTATTGTAACTCAGGTTAAGATTGTGGTTGATGGAGGGTTTAAGATCGGGATTACCAAAAGTGGTGCTTTGCGGATTGGTGAAATCCTGCACGGGTTGCAACTGGCTAAAGCTGGGCTGGCTTGCGTTTCCGTTGTAGCTGGCGTTAAAGGTTTTGGTACGGCTGAAATTATATACCAACCTCGCAATTGGAAAAACGCTGGCCCTTTTAATCGGCTTGTAAGCGCTGTCTCTTGTTAATGATTTGCCCTGCAGGTTCACCGGTTGCACACTGATGCCCACTGTGTAATTGTATTTCTTTTTAGTGGTACGCATGGATACACCCAGGCGGTTGTTGTAAAAATTATTTTCATAATCGTTACTTAAAATATTGTTTACGGTTCTCACTTTGGTAGCAGAATCAACATTGTAAGTTTGGCGGTTATTGCGGCCGTAATTTAAATTGTGAGAATAAGTGAAATCGAGGCTGCGGTATTTATTCAATGGTTCAGAATAAGTGAACCTCACACCGTAATTGTAATTGTTGTTTTCCTGGTCGGTAAACTGAAAAGTGTTGTTGCTGAAAAAGAATGGCTGATAAAAAGTAGCCAGGTTGGTTACATCCTGCTCAGAATTATTCTGGCTGGTGCCCAAAGTAATGCTGCCTGAAAAATTGCGGCCACGCTTTCTGAATTTATGATTGTACAGAATAGTTGCTGCTAAATTTGGAGCCTGCGAATTGCTGATGTTTTTATTAGAACCTTCCTGTGTTTTGCTTCCATTGCTCTGTGTTTTGTAATCAAAAGCAGTGTAACTGTCTCCATTATTGCCCGTGTAATTTACGCTGGGGCTCACTTTCAGGTAATTAAAAGAATCTATCTGGTATTCTAAATTAAAAGTAAAACGATGACTGCTGCCCTTTGTTACAGAGTTCTGATCCTGGTTGTTGTAATTGAGTGTGGCATTATTAGTCTCAAAAACATTCTGTACCTGGCTGGTGTTTTTATAATTGTAAGAATAGCTGCCATAAACCGTTATTCTCTTGCCCCATTGATCCCGGTAATTAAAACCACCTGAATGTGTTGTTGAAATACCTGCATTACTTGCGCCCATAAAAGCTGAAGCATTTCCGCCGCCGCTACTACCACTTCCGCCTTGCGACATCATGTTGTTCATAGCGCCCATGCCGCCCATATCGTTCATCAAAGCCATGCCGCTTCGCATCATGCTGGTAGCGCCCCGGTTGCCGCCGCCATTGAAATTAAACAGCGAAGTGTTGGTATTATTGCTGTTGCCTAACACAGAAATCTGTGTGTTGTTGTTAAAGAAATTTCCGTTGAACGAAGCCTGGTACCGGTCATCGGTACCATAGCCGCCGGTAACCCTTCCAAAAAAACCTTTGTTCTTGTCTTTTTTTATCTGGATGTTCATTACCTTATCCGGGTCGCCATCTTTAATGCCGCTAACCGTAGCCTGGTCGCCATAATCATCAATGATCTGTATCTTATCTACAATATTGGCGGGGAGTTCTTTGGTGGCTGTTTTCACATCGCCGCCAAAAAAATCTTTACCATTTACTTTTACACGGGTTACTGCTTTGCCCTGTGCGGTTACATTTCCATCCCTGTCAACCTGTATGCCCGGCATTTTTTTTATCAGGTCTTCCACCACAGCGCCTTCTTTTACCTGGAAGGAGGATGCATTGTATTCGATAGTATCTTCTTTTACCACAATGGCCGGCGCTTCCACCACTACTTCACCAAGCAATTTTGCATCCTGTGCCAAAACAAAACTGCCTGCATCAATCGTTTTCTCAGCCCTGGTAACAGGCACATATTTGGCCTTGGGCCAGTAACCCAGGTGACGGATGATGATGGAGAAAGGAGAGGAGGGAACCACTTCAAACCTGAAAACACCTTTTTCATCAGTAAAAGTATAACTGGTATCTGTTGGGTTCGATTTTACAACCAAAGCAATAACGGCCTGTTCAATAGGTTTTTTACTGGCAGAATCTATCAATATGCCTTTTACCTGTGCCTTTGCAGCAACACTCAAAAAAATAACCAGTAAAGAGAGTATAATGTTTTTCATGAAGGGAAATTCATACGAATTTATTCGTGTAAAAATAGACCTGTAAATTGACATGCAGGAATTTAAATTGAGGAATGGTATTGTTTTGAGAAATTCTTAACACCTAAAAATTATAGGTAAGCGAAACCGCTCCCGGCCCTGCATTCAGCGTAACCTTATTATCCATCACCTTCAATTGTTTTCCATGTTTCCGGTGAATGGCATACATAATACCATCGTATAATAACAAAAAGCCGCCCTGTAGCATGATAGAATTTCCATAGCCACGGAATTTGTCAGGTTTTTTCTGGTTATCTGCTGTTTGGTTCATTAGTAAGCCTGCTCCTACATACAAAACATCCAAACCTGCATTAATGAGATAGGTTTTTTCGATCCTGCGCTGGTGCTTCATTGCCGATTCCATCGTTGGATTATCAATCTTTTCCCGCCGGGCGCCCCAATAACCCAGGCCGGCAATAGCCAGGTTTATACCGCCCCACATCACGTTCATCTGGTGAAAATTGCGGTTTTCTTTATTACGGGTATCAGTGGCAATGCCGCTTCCAACTATGTTTACCGCCGACCAGCCAGCCAATGCAATCATGGCATTTTTTGAAATGCGCACACGTTCTTTTTCAAACTTCAGTAAGTCCGCTTTTTGCGAAAACGATTGTAAGGAAACACCTGCCAGGCCTATCAGCAGTAATATCTTTTTCATATTTTGGTTTTTACAAAATACGTAACAATAAACTACCGGGTTTGTTTAAGGTTGTAGTTTTATTTTTACAGGCTTTAACCGGTATGTCAGGTTCATTTTACCTCCTTCTGATGTAGTTTGGGCTAAGGGAAAGTTTCTGTAAAGAGTAACTTCAAAACTTACCTCGTCTTTCTTTTGCCTTTTCAGGTCTGCCGAAGGGATAGTTATACTGGAAGCGGATCCTGGCTGGTGATAGTGAAAACTGCTGTCGGTATCAACACTGTTCAATTCAATATCATCTTCTTTGTTCAGCCCATTAATGTTATACGAAATCACCAGGTCTTTATTACGGTCGGCGCTTGCAGGAACGTTCACCAAAGTAAACGGCGAAAATTCAAAACTGTTTTCAAATTGCTTTCCGTTTATATCGCTAAACTGTACGCTGTGTTTACCAAAAAAACTGTTGTAAGGTTTATTTATGGTGTAAAAAGCGCCGCCATAATCGCTGCTGTCAACCTTTATTATGTTATCATCAAATTTTACCTGGCTCGGACTGCTTAAAACAAGGGTTGTGCCCGTTGGGCCGGCAAAGCGGTATTGAAAATTAAGGTTAACCTGGTCTTCCCATCCGGTATAGGAAATGCTGTAATCCATATAAATCTTATCCTGGTTCACATCTTTGCTGGCGCCTATTTCATTACTGTTGCAGGCAAAAAGGCCGGTAACTAAAAGTAAAATTCCTGCCAAAAAGGGTTTTTGATGGTTCATGTTGATTAGGTTTATTATTAATACAGCAAGATGTAAAAAAGTTAGTTAACAATATCACAAACAGCAAAAAACCGCCTGTCAGCTATCTTATCCTAAACACTAAACATTTACTACCTTTGTCGCCCGCCTTTTAAAACGGGAACGGAACGCTGTCATTATGGCTCAAAAATATTTTCTGCACCATATTTGTCAAGCAATAATCCTCATTATTGAGCATAAATAGAATACCCAACAATACTGAATTTTTATGATAGGAGCTATCTCGAAACTTTTTGGCGGCAGCAAGAGCGAAAAAGATGTAAAAAAAATAAAACCGCTGGTTGAACAGATCAACCGGTATTTTCAGCAATACCAGTCATTAACCAACGATGAACTGCGTAACAAAACTGCTGAGTTCAAACAACGTATTGCGGCACATCTCAGCAAAATAAATACAGAAATTACCGGTAAGCAAAAAGCTGCGGAAGATTTGCCTGTTGAAGACATCAATGGCAAGGATGTTATTTATAAAAAAATAGACGAGCTTAAAAAAGAGAAAGATAAAGAGCTTGAAGTAGTGCTGAAGGAACTTTTGCCCGAAGCTTTTGCCACCGTAAAAGAAACTAGCAGGCGTTTTAAAGAAAACGAAACCATAGAAGTAACTGCAACAGAATTAGACCGCAGCCTGGCGGTTAAAAAAGACAGCCTTACCATAGAAGGAGATAAAGCTATTTACAAAAATACCTGGACGGCCGGCGGTACAAAAGTTACCTGGAACATGGTGCATTATGATGTACAGTTGATAGGCGGTACCGTTTTGCACGAAGGAAAGATTGCCGAGATGGCAACGGGTGAGGGTAAAACACTGGTAAGTACGCTGCCTGCATATTTAAATGCATTAAGCGGGGAAGGGGTGCATGTGGTAACTGTGAACGATTACCTGGCAAAAAGGGATAGCGAATGGAACGGGCCTATTTTTGAATTTTTGGGCCTGCGTGTTGATTGTATTGATAAGCATGAACCCAATGGCGATGCCCGCCGCAATGCTTATAACGCTGATATTATTTATGGTACCAATAACGAGTTTGGTTTTGATTACCTGCGTGATAACATGGTACATACGCCAAATGAAATGGTGCAGCGCAAACATCACTTTGCGATGGTAGATGAGGTAGATAGCGTATTGATTGATGATGCCCGTACGCCTTTGATCATCAGCGGGCCCGTTGGGCATAGTGATAACACACAACAGTTCTTCGACCTGAAACCGAGGATAGAGAAACTGGTGGAAGCACAGCGCAAAGCGGTGAATCAATTTTTAATTGAAGCCAAGAAAAAAATTGCCGAAGGCAATGACGACCCCAAAGACGGTGGACTGGCTTTAATGCGTGCCCACCGTGGTTTGCCCAAGAACAGCGCTTTAATTAAATTTTTAAGTGAGCCCGGTAACCGTGTAAAATTGCAGAAAAGCGAAAACTATTATCTGGCCGATCAGCAAAAAGAAATGCCAAAGGTTGATGCTGAATTATTCTTCAACATTGATGAAAAAAATAACCAGGTTGATCTTACAGACCAGGGCATACAATTGATTACAAGGAGCGGTGAAGACCCGGAATTCTTTGTAATTCCTGATATAGCTACCAGGCTTGCCGAAATTGAAAAAAGCGATATCAGCGCTGATGAAAAGCTGCACAACAAGGAAGCGCTTTTAAATGATTATGCTTTAAAAGCTGATCGTATTCATACAGTACAGCAATTATTAAAAGCCTATACCTTATTTGATAAAGATGTGGAGTATGTGGTAATGGATGGCGCCATTAAAATTGTGGATGAGCAAACCGGCCGTATCCTGGATGGCCGCCGTTACTCTGATGGATTGCACCAGGCCATTGAAGCAAAGGAAAATGTAAAGATCGAAGCATCTACACAAACCTATGCAACTGTTACCTTGCAGAACTATTTCCGTATGTACCACAAGCTTTGCGGTATGACGGGTACTGCGGAAACCGAAGCAGGGGAATTCTGGAGCATTTATAAGTTAGATGTGGTAACCATTCCTACCAATGTAACTGTGATACGTAAAGATGAACAGGATTTTGTTTACAAAACCAAGCGTGAAAAATATAAGGCCGTAATTGATGAAGTAGAAAGACTACGCAGCATCGGAAGGCCATCGCTTGTTGGTACCACTTCGGTTGAAGTAAGTGAATTGCTCGCCAGGATGCTGAAGCAAAAAAATATTCCGCACAATGTATTGAATGCAAAACAACACAGCAAGGAAGCACAGGTTGTTGCCGAAGCCGGTTTGGCCGGTGCGGTAACCATCGCAACCAACATGGCTGGCCGGGGTACGGATATTAAACTGGGGCCCGGCGTTAAAGAAGCCGGTGGTTTGGCTATCATTGGTACAGAGCGCCATGAAAGCCGCCGTGTGGACAGGCAGCTGCGTGGCCGTGCCGGCCGCCAGGGCGATCCCGGAAGCTCCAGCTTTTTTGTTTCGCTTGAAGATGACCTGATGCGTATGTTTGGCAGCGAACGTATTGCCGGTTTAATGGACCGAATGGGTTATAAAGAAGGTGAAGTGATACAGCACAGCATGATCACCAAATCAATTGAAAGGGCACAAAAGAAAGTAGAGGAAAATAACTTTGGCATCCGTAAGCGTTTGCTGGAGTATGATGATGTGATGAACAAGCAGCGTAATGTGGTTTACAAAAAACGTAACCATGCTTTGTTTGGCGAAAGGCTGGCGCTTGATCTTGACAATTCATTCTATTCTGTTGCCAACGGGTTGATCAATTCTTTTAAAGAAGGGAATGACCACGACGGTTTTAAACTGGCAGCCATTGTAAATTTTGGTATTGATACTTCTATCACTGCTGAAGAACTTGACAAAGACGATATCAATGTATTGAGTGAGAGATTATACACCGAAGCAGTAACACAGTACCGCCGGAAAACAGATGCGATGGTTCAGCAAACACTGCCCATCATAAAAAATATCCGCAAAGAACAGGGTAATCATATTGAAAATGTTGCCGTGCCTTTTACTGATGGAAAAAAACAAATTCAGGCGCTTGCAAATCTTGATAAATATTTAGCAACCGAAGGAAGGGAACTGAATGATGCTTTGGAACGCAACATCACTCTTGCATTGATAGATGATGCCTGGAAAGAACATTTACGTGCCATGGATGACCTGCGCCACAGTGTACAAACTGCAGGTTATGAGCAAAAAGATCCGTTGGTAATTTATAAGATAGAAGCTTTTGGCGCCTTTAAGCAGATGGACGACCAGGTGAATAAAGATATTGTAAGCTTCCTTTGCCATGCACAGATACCCATGGAGCAAACCAATGCAGGCCGCATACGTGAAGGGCGTGAACAAAAAACTGATATGAGCAAGATGCGCCAGCGTAAAGAAGAATTTGCAAATGCAGATGGAGGCCCCCAGCAGTTAAGTGCAGAGAATGATTACATAGATCCTTCAGAGCCAATAAAGCAGGAACCGATACGGGTAGAGAAAGCGCCGGGAAGAAATGACCTATGCCCTTGTGGTAGTGGCAAGAAGTATAAGCATTGTCATGGAAAAGACCTGTAGGAAATATTTTTTTTGAGATTGAAAAACCGCTTCCTTACGGGAAGCGTTTTTTTGTTCCCAGAAGCCCGTTCTTCTGAATAATATAAGGCTTGTTATTGAAAGTATTAAAATCGCTATTTTACATCTATGATTTCCGCACTTTTAATAATCGTTTTCATTTTAGGCTATGTTGCTATCGCTTTTGAGCACCCGCTAAAACTCAACAAAGCAGCTTCAGCACTAATTACTGGTGTTTTGTGCTGGACGATTTACATGTTACAAAATGATTCATCTGAAATAGCAGGAGATGAGTTACTGCATCACCTGGGGGAGATCGCATCCATACTTTTCTTTTTATTGGGAGCTATGACGATTGTTGAACTAATAGACTCTCACAATGGCTTTGATATCATCACTGAAAAGATAAAAACCACCAGCAAATCAAAATTATTACTAATCGTTATTTCTATCACTTTTTTTCTTTCTGCATTGCTGGATAATTTAACTACTGCCATTGTAATGACTTCGCTTTGTTCAAAATTATTAAGTGAAAAGGAAGACCGGCTTTGGTTTGTTGGACTGATTGTAATTGCTGCAAATGCCGGCGGTGCCTGGAGCCCGTTAGGGGATGTTACAACCACCATGCTGTGGATTGGCGGGCAGATAACCGCACTCAATATCATGAAACAGCTGATATTGCCCAGCCTGGTTGCCTGTGCTATCCCGGCAATGATTATTGCGTACCGTTTTAAAGGCAAACAGATAGTTGCGATGGAGCAGCCGCAAACAACGGTTAAAGAAAAACGTGATGGAAAGATTATCTTAATATCAGGCATCGGCTTTTTGATTTTTGTACCTGTATTTAAAACCGTTACCCACTTACCTCCTTTCATGGGCATGTTGCTGGCGCTGGGGTTAATGTGGGTGATCACCACCATCATACATAAGAGCAAGGAAGCTGAACTGGCAGAGCAATTGACCGTAGCCAGGGCCTTACAAAAAATTGATACCCCCAGCATTTTATTTTTCCTGGGCATATTACTGGCAGTATCGGCGCTACAGTCTTTTGGTTTGCTGAAAGACCTTGCGACATTTTTCAGCAGCACATTTAAGAATGATTACCTGATCGGTACTGCTTTGGGATTGCTCTCTGCAGTGGTGGATAATGTACCGCTGGTAGCTGCCTCACAGGGCATGTTCGATCTTAACACATATCCCACCGATCATCCCTTCTGGGAGTTTCTGGCTTTAACAACCGGTACCGGTGGCAGTGCAGTCATTATTGGTACTGCTGCGGGGGTTGCTGTTATGGGTATTGAGCAGATTGATTTTATGTGGTATTTAAAAAAGATCGGCTGGCTGGCTTTGATTGGTTTTGCTGCCGGGATTGGGGTGTTTTTGTTGCAGGCCTATATAGTAGGATAACAATAAAATTGGGACCGAAACTCCAAAAGTATTTAAACGTAGTTGGCGAAAGCCCATTCAATTACATTAATACCCCGCCTTCGCCCCGCCAATATTCTCGATCGGGTGCCAGGTGGTTTTTATTTCCTGCAGATCCATAATAAAATAAGGAGACTGGCCGCTTGCATCGGTCCATTTGGTTTTATCGTAAAGCAAAACTCTCTTTACATTCAAGGCTGATTTTTCTTTGATCATCTTTTGCGTTGCTTCATCGGCTTCGCAATAAACCGTTGCATTCACATCCATATGGTCGGCAAACCAGGGAACAAGTTCACTCACTTTACCGGTGAGGATATTTACAACGCCGCCTGGTAAGTCGGAACTGTTAAGCACTTCTGCAAATGTTACAGCGCAAAGTGGTTTTGTATTTGATGCTAAAACGATACAGGTATTTCCGCCAGCAATGATCGGTGCAATTAATGAAACCAATCCTAACAAAGAATCATTCTGCGGAGCAATGGCTGCAACAACCCCGGTTGGTTCAGGTACAGAAAAATTAAAGTGTGATGAAGCAACCGGGTTTACTGTGCTGAAAAGCTGCTGAAATTTATCGCACCAGCCGCTGTAATAGATTAAGCGGTCAATACATAAGTTTACTTCATTCTCCGCTTGCACCCTTGTTGAATCTTGTTTTATCAATTCATCAATGAACTGTGCTTTCCTTCCTTCCAGCATTTCGGCAATGCGATATAAAATTTGTCCACGATTAAAAGCGGCACGGCTACTCCAGCCGCCAAAGGCACTACGGGCAGCGACAACTGCATCCCGAAAATCTTTTCTTGAACAAAGACAAACATTAGCCAGGTTTTCGCCTTTTTTGTTGGTGGCAATGTAATACCTGCCAGATTCAGTTCTTGGAAACTGTCCGCCAATGTAAATTTTATATGTTTTTAAAACTTCCAGTCTTTTTTCTGTTGTTGCCATAAATCTAATCGTTTAAAACGTTTAATGGTTTAAATCGTTTAAAGGTTATTTTTTTCGAATTCCTTTAACTTCTGTATTTTGTAAGTACTCAATAAATTTTTGAATCATTGCGCTTATTCTAACAGCCAACGTAAATAATTCTTCAAAATCAGCTTGTGTGATATATTTTCTATCTAAAGCCCTATATAATTGAGATCTGAATTCACCACATGAACCTTTTGAATAACCTAAAAAAGTAATAAATTCTGCTCTTGTGCCTCTTTCAAAGCCTTCAGCAATATTATCCATTATTGATCCAGATGAACCTTCTATTTGCCCGATAAGCCTGTAATTCTTTTGAAATAATTCCTTGTCAATAATAATCCCAATTTTGTTACATAGTTCCCGGCTTATTTTCCATGCATCCAGATCTTCAAATCTTTTTATTGTTGCCATGCCGAAACGTTTAATGGTTAGAAAATCGTTTAAGTTGTTTAAAGGTTGGATTTATTGTAAAATGCTTCTGCTATAGCAAACCATTAAACGATTTAAACCTTTAAACCTTTCAACGATTTTCAATGATATTAACGTAAGCTGATAATCCTTGTAAACCACCTTCTCTGCCATAGCCACTTTCTTTATAACCACCGAACGGAGAAGTTGGATCAAACTTGTTGAATGTATTAGCCCAAACCACACCCGCCCTTAATTTGGTTGTAAGGTTGAATATTTTAGAACCCTTGTCAGTCCATACACCTGCGCTAAGGCCATAAGGTGTATTGTTTGCTTTTTCTATCACTTCATCATCTGTTCTGAAGCTTTGTATCGCAAGTACAGGTCCAAAAATTTCTTCCTGTGCAATGCGGTTGCTTTGCGCCACATTGGTGAAGATGGTTGGTTTGCAGAAAAAACCTTTTTTAGGAACAGCGCATGAAGGCTGGTACATTTCTGCACCCTCCTGCTGGCCGATCCTGATGTATTTATTAATGATGTCTAACTGCGCCTTTGAATTAATAGCACCGATATCGGTATTCTTATCCATCGGGTCGCCAACAATTAAAGTTTCTAACCGGTCTTTTAATTTACGCACCACTTCTTTAAAAACAGATTCCTGTACATACAGGCGTGAGCCTGCACAGCATACATGTCCCTGGTTAAAAAAGATACCATTGATAACTCCTTCAACCGCCTGGTCAAGCGGTGCATCATCAAAAATGATATTGGCAGCTTTGCCACCAAGTTCAAGCGTTGCTTTTTTATTAGTGCCGGCAATGGCACGCTGAATAATTTTACCTACTTCAGTAGAACCTGTAAATGCAATTTTATTTACATCAGCATGATTAACGATGGCAGCGCCGGTTGCACCGGCGCCGGTAATGATATTTACAACGCCGGGCGGCAGATCAGCTTCCTGTATAATTTCGGCCAGTTTTAATGCAGTCAGCGAAGTATTTTCTGCCGGTTTTAAAACAACGGTATTACCACAAGCAAGGGCCGGTGCAATTTTCCAGGCAGCCATTAACAACGGAAAATTCCAGGGAATGATTTGTCCGGCTACACCCAATGGCTCTGTTCTGCGGTTTGGGAAAGCATATTCCAGTTTATCGGCCCAGCCTGCATAATAAAAGAAATGATTGGCAGCGGTTGGTACATCAAAATCACGGCTCTCTCGGATGGGTTTTCCTCCGTCCAATGTTTCAATAATGGCAAATTCTCTTGCACGTTCCTGAATCATACGTGCAATGCGATAAATATATTTTGCCCTTTCTGCTGCCGGCATTTTTTTCCAGGTCTTATCATAAGCAGTTCTTGCAGCTACAACAGCTTTGTTTACATCAGCCGTATTTGCTTCGGCGATCATCGAAAGTTTTTCTTCCGTAGCCGGATTGATAGTAGGAAAATATTTTTTGCCTGAAGGTTTTTCAAACTTGCCGTTGATGAACAGATCGTATTGCGGATCTATTTTGGCAGCGCTTTTACTTTCCGGAGCTGGTGCAAGGTTTCTTGCGCTGTCGAATTTAAGCTTGATGGTATTGTTCTTTTTAGTTGCCATTTTTGTCTTTTTGTTTCACGCAAAGCCGCTAAGTTTTTAAGGCGCAAAGATTAGCGGCTTTGCTTCTTTGCGCCTTTGCGTGCAATTAATCTATTGAAAAATAATTTGCCGATTGATAAACACCCGTCCGTAATTTCATCAACTGCATCAATATATCATTTGCCAAACTGCTTGCACCAAAACGGAACCATTCATTGTTCATCCAGTCTTCGCCCAACACTTCGTTAAGCATAACCAGGTAATGTAAAGCCAGTTTTGATTTTGAAATGCCACCGGCAGGTTTCATCGCAATTTTCTTCCCGGTCTTATAATAAAAATCACGGATGGCTTCCAGCATTACCAGGGTTACCGGCATGGTGGCTGCCGGTGAAATTTTTCCGGTAGATGTTTTTATAAAATCGGCACCTGCATACATAGCAATATCGCTTGCCTTACGCACTTTATCATAAGTAACCAGTTCACCGGTTTCTAAAATCACTTTTAATCTGGCCTCGCCGCAGGCTTCTTTAATCGCAGCAATCTCGTCAAACACAAAATTGTATTCGCCTTCTAAAAATTTTCCTCTTGAGATGACCATGTCAATCTCATCGGCACCATGCTGCACTGCAAATTTTGTGTCTCTTATTTTTACATCACGTGGTGCCTGGCCGCTTGGGAAGGCTGTAGAAACTGAAGCGACTTTAATCCCTGAATCTCCCAAAGCTGCTTTGGCAGTTTTTACCATCGAAGGATAAACACAAATGGCCGCAACAGTCGGCAGGCCGGGATATGCATCATGTAAATGCTGTGCTTTATAACAAAGCTGCTTTACTTTTCCTTCGGTATCTTTCCCCTCCAGCGTGGTAAGGTCAATCATGTTCAGCGCCAGCATCAAACCATTTAATTTGCTTTCATTTTTAATACTTCGTTTGGTAAACCTGGATGCTCTTTCTTCAATACCAACCTGATCTATGTGAACAGGTGCGGAGAAGTCGGGTATTGTTTTGGTTTGAATCATTCTTTCTTCGTTTAAAATCGTTTAAGACGTTTAAAGGTTTAAGACGTTAATGCCTCAAGCGCTTTTGCAATCAATTTTTCAACAGCCGCATTGCTGTCTTTTGAGAACTCTTTTATCACACGGTTTGCAATGATGGCATTCACACTCATGCACTCATGCCCCATCAATCTTCCCAAACCATAAATGGCGGAAGTTTCCATTTCAAAGTTAGTGATTCGATGACTATTAAAACTGAAATGCGTAAGCTTATCAACCAGTGCCGGGCTTGCCAGGCCCAAACGCAACACCCTTCCCTGCGGCCCAAAAAACCCCGGGCAGGTTACGGTAATGCCTTTATGAAAATCACTTCCGAATTTTTGTAACAGCATTTCGCTGCCGCTGAAAGCATAGGGATTGGTGATGGCTGTATTTAAACCGGTTTGTTCAACAAAGGCATCTGCCATTGATTTATCATCAGCTGATTTTTCGTATTGATAAAAATTCAGGAGGTTATCCAAACCGAGGCCATGTGATGATGCAACAAAAGCATCAACAGGTATATCGGCCTGTAAAGAACCTGATGTACCAAAGCGGATGATGTTGAGTTTGGTAAGATTGCTTTTTACCTGGCGTGATTCAAAATCAATATTGGCCAGCGCATCCAGTTCGTTAAAAACAATATCAATATTATCGGGGCCAATACCGGTAGAAATTACCGACAGGTGTTTGTTGCCGATATAACCAGTGTGAGTAATAAATTCCCTGTGCTGCAGTTTGTGTTCTATCTTATCAAAATGGGCGCTTACTTTTTTCACCCTGTCCGGATCGCCAACTACAATGATAGTGCCGGCCAGTTCTTCTGGCCTTACATCTAAATGATAAATGGCGCCACGGGAATTAATGATCAGTTCCGATTCTGCAATTCTTTGCATACAATAATTGTTAGAGTAATAAAGATACTACTAAAAGAATTTAATAAGAATACAGGTTTAGTTGGCTATGATGAGTTTTCCTGTTTCTAAAGGTTTGTTATCAGCGGTGAATAACTTATAAATCACCAGGCCGGCGGGAAATCCTGATATATCAATGTTTGTAGGCAGTGATGAAAAATTCCTGATCATCCTGCCGGTAACATCAAAAAACTGGATACGGTTATCAGCGGGTATACCCTGCATCAGCAGATAGTTTAAAGGAACTCTTTTGCTTGCCGGGTTGGGGTAAAACACAATATTTTGTTTGCCAGAAGTTAAAAGAGAGATAATATCTGTATATACAACTGCCCCGTTTTTCAGTTTTATTCTTGCCCTGAAATAAGTAATACCTTTTGAAAGATTATTTACGAACTGACTAAGTAGCGGATTGCTTATTACCTGAATACCTCCATAAGTTTGCAGCAACATGCCCTGTTGCGTTACTCTTTCAAAATAAACACTGTCAACAAAAGATGCAGCACTTAATTCAAGAATAAGGTTAACATCATTGCCGTCAAGCTGGTTATAGTAAAAAGTTTTATAAAAGCAGTAAACCCCCTGCAATTCTATATCAGAAGCAATACTGCGTGCCGCAGGAATATTGTTGTTTAAAACCGGTTCAACCGCATAAACCAGGTAAGGATAATCTGACCGTGTGAATGTTTTAAAAGTATCAGCAACTGTAATGACCGGCTTTAAATAAGGGCTGTCTGTTAAAGCAAATATTCTGTAAGCATTGGCATAAACATGTTTATCCCAGGATAGCTGAAAAGAATCGGCACAGATAAAATCAACTTTTGTATTGATGACTTTGCTGATGATAAAATCTTTTGAAAAAAAAGTTCCAAAACCCGTTTCCATTTTTAATACAGCAGAAGAAGCCGTGTCTTTGATTGGCCACTGAAATTGGTTGGTATAAATTTTATGCGATTGCTTTAACAATACCCAGCTTGCTCCATTATTGTAACTGATAGATAAATTGCCGGTTTGATTTGTGTCTGCGACAAATGTTTTCCATTTGATGTTCAGTATTGGATTCTCATCCCTGTTTACATCCGAAGCATGTAGAGGACTTGTGAAAGTGAAAGTATTGAGTGTGTCAATATTGTAAGTGATGTGAAATGGTATGGAAGGGTTGCTGATACCAGTTCCGGTAACTTTTACCTGGTAATTGCCTGCCGCCGGCAACTGGATGCTCACTTGTTCAGCCGTATTAAGCGAATCTCTTTTTCTTGTTGCCGGCTTTGCCAATGAATCAGCATTTGCAAAAGCACTCAGCACCCAGGGCCTGAAAATATTGCCGGTATAAAGTTCTGTCAGTTCAATATCCAGGTCGTTGATAAGCGCTTTGTTGTTGTTTGCCTGGGCTACGGTATCTGTCCAGGCAAGAGTAATTTTAATTTGCGCTGCGTTTGCAGGAACAGTAATGTTTTTTGTCCAGCTTTGATTTTGCGAAAGGGAACTGCCATCATATTTTTTTTGTTGTATTGCCCTAACGGCTTCGTAGCTGTTTACGAGGCCATAACCTGTTTTATAGTCAATGCCTGTTTTATAAATATCATCAGCTGTATTATAAAGAATGGCTTTTATAAGCGATGCAGGTGGAAGAGCCTGGCTGTTGCTGTCTGCATACACCTGCTGCATTACAGCAACGGCGCCACTGATTACAGCAGCAGCATCAGATGTGCCGTTTGGGCCAAGGGCGGTTAATTGCGGCGTCAGCCTGCCATCGTATGCCGGGCCCGAAGAACTTTCAGCAGGGATGTTGCCTGCATTATCAATGGCGGCAACTGATATAATATTCTTCGCCATCTTAAAATTACCGGTAAGGTTGGCATAGTTGGTAATGCCTGCATATTTGCCTTCAGTTGCAGCAAGTTTACCGCTGTTGCCGGCAGAAAAAACATGAACAAAATTTTTATTTTGCCATGTGTGCAGATCATAGCTTACCGCTTCTGCGCCATAAAACTGCTGTACTATTGTTCCGTAAGAATGGTTTTGTACAGTTACTTTATTGGTATTTAAAGTAGCGGCATCATCTGCAAAAAGATTGGAAAAAGAACTTGAATAAAACCTGCATCCGTTGGCAATGCCCCTTCCATTGTAAAAGCTGTTACCGGCTCCGCCAATTATAGAAGACACAACTGTTGCATGATTGCTTGTGGCGGCGGCAGCAAGGGTAGATGGCACCACTCTTTTGTACAGATCCAGGTCGGCTTCTTCCATTTTTTGTTCTTTAACACCCACCACCATATTTTTTCCGTTTGCTTCCGGTATTAAATAATCAAGCTGGTTTATGCCGTTAAAATCCCTGCTGTAGCCGATAATGCCGATTTCGGGGTTAGGCTCTCCAGGTTTATCAACAAAAACAACCTCTGTTAAATGAATAAGACTGTTTTTTAAAAATGATGTTTTGCATTTAATAATAAAAGACTTTGAATGCTTGTTGATGTTAAGGATCGTTATGGCAACTGGTTTTGTTTTTAAAAAGGAATGGAAATTTTCTATATCATTAGCAGTTATGATAAAACTCTGCTCAACATCTGCA
This sequence comes from Ferruginibacter sp., assembly GCA_016786725.1. GTDB lineage: Bacteria > Bacteroidota > Bacteroidia > Chitinophagales > Chitinophagaceae > Ferruginibacter. The sequence continues at coordinate 73,945 of JAEUVU010000002.1, forward strand.
TTTTTAACATTAATACTTTTTAACAGGGCGGGAGAATATTTCCAAAGATCGTTTGCCGCAGCAATCAGATAGTTTTCCTTCATTAATTCCAATTCCTGTTGAGATGAAATTTTTATGATGGCTGTTCTTTCATCTATGGCTCTTATTACTGTTGCTGATAAAGGCATTTTATTTTTCCACGAAACCAGGTAAAAGGGTTTGTCTTTTGCAAATGATAGCCTGGTACTGTCTGTATAGATCGAAAACGGTGTTTCAGCAGCTTGCTTATTTTGAGAGAATGAACCGGCATGGATCAATAAAAGAAAAACAAAAAAGCCTTTTGCTTTGTTGAAACCAAAAATGAGATGATGAAGTATCATTAGTTGCCGGATAAATTTCTAAAGAATAAAATTACCGATTAATCAAGAATCAAAGCTGAAATAAAAATCCCCTTCCGGTTAAGGAAAGGGATTTGGAAATAAAAATTCATTTATTAGTAAACATAGTTTAGTGCAGTACCGTCAGAAGAACTGAATGCAGGGTTTCCATTGGTACAGGCCATCATCCATGAATTGTAAGTACCGGTAACAGTGGTTGGTGTGCCGGGTATCCAAACGGCGCCTACACCTGCAGAACCTTCGTTTGAATTTTGTCCGCAGCTTGACCTGTTCATATAATCAGTATGACGGAAACCGATGCAGTGGCCTATTTCATGAGCCATTACCTCATCTGCTTTATTAGCTGTATTTAAATAGCTGGTAGCGCAACTGCTTGTACTAAGTGTAAAGCCCGGACTTGGATTGCCACCTGTAGGGAAACCAGATGCCCTTCCCAGGATACAACCTCCGCCGGATGTTCCGAGGTTAGCGCCGCTGATCACAATATTGCCGCCCGAAGTTACCCGTTGAAACCTGATCCGTAAATTAAGGTTGTTATATCTTGCCAGGGCCTGGTCTAAACCCGTTGAATAATAACTGGGGAAGCCGGAACCTAATCTCACCGTAATGGTTCTTTGCCCGGTTCCTGGTAAACTTACCACGTTGGTAGTGCGGTAGTGTTCTTCATTTGCTACAATCAGTTCATTAGGATTTACACCAACCAGTTCCTGTAATTGTGCAGTGGTTAACAGAATATCGCCTTCAATCAAATAACTGCCTTCTGCGGTCCTTTCGGCCCAGTTGCCATTAAACCCTGCAGCAACGATCAGGTCTTTTTCACCCTGTGTTAATGCATTTGCATTTACATCATCTGCCGGGGCTTTTTTACAGCTGATGATTGAGCCTGTAAGCAAAAGCGCAAGGCCTGCGGAATAAAAGATTCTTTTCATGTTCGTTAGATTTTTTTTAGTGTGAGAGAAGTTATTTAAGCAATCGTGAACTCTAATTTAACCAAGATTCTTTTTACTTTACCTTTTTGTTTAATAAAAAACTATCCACAGTATTTTTACTTAGTAAAAAAAGTTTGCTGTTGATGAATTTACCTTCCGGAGTGATTTGATATAAAATAATGAATAAGCTGGTAAACTGAAAATGACAGCAGGCAGGTAACAAACATGCGTATTAATGTATTGAACCAGTTAAAAGCAAATACTTTTTTCATGGAAGCAAAGAGGTAAACAAAAAGCAATAAAAAAAGCAGCAGCCCAAAAATGGATTGTGCAACGTTGCTGATATTTTCAAAGATCAGGAAGCCGGATAATAATAGTGAAAAGAATATCAGAAAAAAACAGCCGAAGTGTATTGAAAACAGCATTGTATCATAAAAGAAAAGCCGTTTGCGAAAAAAAACGATAAAGCAGATAAGGGCATTTACAGGTATCATTACCAGGAAAAGCCATTTAAATATGCCCGTAACCATTGTTACCGCTTCAGGAGCAGTCATTTGCCTGCTGATGCGTTTTTTTTTGTTTTCAGCAAACAGGCGGCTTATGATATTGTTACTATACCCATGATCTGTAAGCCAGGCTCCTGTACTGTCTTTAGGCATTTTTTTTAAAAGCCTCAGGTCTGCATTGGTTACATCCGGGTTTTTCATCACCCACGAAAAAGGCATTACAAGTATGTTATCCTTTACACTGTCTTCAGCTTTATCAAACATTTCACCAATGGTAATATTGCTTCCTTCGTGAACGCCGGATTTTCCAAAGAGGCCTTTTTTCTGCAGGTTGGCTTCAAAAAAACTCATAACAATAAGGCCAAATACCGAAAGAAATATGAACATCCGGAAAGGGGGTGTGTAGCGGCCCCTTATGTTGTTGATATAGTCGTAGGTTATTTTTCCAGGACTAAGCAAAAGTATTTTCAGCGAATAGAAGAATTTGGTGTCGAAATGAAGAAGACCTTCAAGCAGCTCATAACCGTAATGTACTAATGGAAACCGGGGATTGTGATTTTCCTGTCCGCAATTGGGACAATAATTTGTATGCTCACTGTCGCTGCTGAATTGAAAGCCGCAATTGGCACATGTGTGGTGTTTTACTTTTTTTTTGGGCATCCTGTAATAGGTTACTGCTCCAAAATAATAAAGTCTTGCAGAAAATGCAAGGCAGGATAAACTTTCACAAATCCTGCCGGAGATTTATTTTATATGATTTAATTAACTACCTGTTTTTATAGATCACACCGTCTTTCATCACAAAAACTACCTTCTCCATTACATTGATATCTTTTGCGGGATCTCCATCCACAGCAACAATATCAGCCAGTTTCCCTTTCTCAATTACACCCAGTATTTCAGAAGTGCCCAGCAATTCAGATGCACTTACAGTAGCTGAACTGATGGCTTCAATGGCCGGCATCCCGCCTTCAACCATATACACAAACTCTTTCCAGTTTTTACCATGCATGTAAACACCTGCATCGGTACCAAAGGCAATTTTTACACCCGCCTTGTATGCTTTGGTAAATGTTGACTGTATCTTTGGCCCAACAGCCAATGCCTTTGGGGTAACAAGAGTTGAATAATAGTCTGGAATTTTTGCAGAATCGGCTACAGACTTTCCGGCAACAATGGTGGGTACATACCAGGCTCCGTGCTTTTTAAAAAGTTCAATGGCTTCATCATCCATAAAAGTGCCGTGCTCAATAGAAGTTACACCTGCCCTGATGGCTCTTTTCATTCCTTCGGCGCCATGAGCGTGGGCAGCCACTTTATAACCGTAATCTCTTGCTGTTTCAACAATGGCTTTTATTTCTTCATCGGTAAACTGTGCCCCCAAAGCATCTTTTGCCTGACTTAATACACCGGCTGTAGCAGTAATCTTTATCAGGTCTGATCCATCTTTATATCGCTGCCTCACAGCTTTTCTTGCTTCATCGGCACCATTGATCACGCCTTCATTGGGGCCGGGGTCGCCCATCAGGCTTTTGCGGTAACCATTGGTAGGGTCGGCATGGCCGCCGGTTGTTGCAATGGATTTACCGGCAGTATAAATCCTGGGTCCAACGATCAAGCCTTTATTAATGGCATTGCGTAAAGAAACATTTACGCCGCTGCCGCCCAGGTCACGTACAGTGGTAAAACCTGCCATCAAAGTTACATTGGCATATTTTACCGATTCAAAAGCAATATCCTGGGGGTTCATACTGAACCTTTCTGCTGCAGCTCCTTTTTTTGTTTCGGTTTCAACATGCACATGCATATCCATCAGTCCGGGCATTACGGTTTTATTCTTAAGGTCAATTACTTTATCTGCAGGGCCAGGATTGGAATATCCTTTTACCACATCAGTAATTTTATTTCCTGTAATAATCACCGACACGTTTTCTAAAACTGTTTTGTTTTTTGTATCAATGAGTTTTCCGCAATGAAGAATGGTTTGCTGAGCGTAGGTTAGCAGCGTAATAAACAATGCAGCAAACAGAAGAGTAAATCTTTTCATGATCTTAATTTGGTGGTTAAGATAATTCAAATTTCCCGTTAGGGAATACAGGTTGGTTGAATAGATATAAAAATGTAAACAAATGCCGTAGGCATGATAGAAGTTCCAAGCCATCTATCGTGCCTACGGCACTTTTATAAAATAATTTAATCTTTCTACCAACCTTTTGCCTCTTCGAGGCATTATGTTAAATTGATAACATGGCTAATAAAATATCTTATTTTATCCCATACTTCGTCTCATACTTATCTGCCAGTTGTTTTTGTTTGTTGTTCAGGTCAATTTGTCTGCCCTGTATATAAGCCTGTGTAACGATATTGGTACGCATATCCAGAATATCTCCTTCGCTTACAACAATGTTGGCATCCTTACCGGGTTCAATGCTGCCGGTTTTATCGGCAATACCAAGAATGTTTGCAGCATTTAAAGTAATTGCACTCAGCGCTTCTTCTTTGGTTAAACCATAGGCAGATGCAGTGCCTGCATTAAATGGCAGGTTGCGGTAGCGGCTGTTGGCATCATCATCATTAATGGCAAATAAAACACCTGCACGCTGCAGCATGGCTGGTGTTTTAAATGGCTGGTCAATATCGTCATCCATCATAACCGGCAGATCGTGCAGTTGATTTAAGATCACCGCAATATTGTTTTGTTTTAGCAGATCGGCTATCTGCCAGCTGTCAACTGCGCCAACCAGTACCACATCAAACCCAAACTCTTTTACAAAATCAATTGCTATCAGCATCTCTTTTACAATATTGCAATGGATGAACAGTTTTTGCTTTTTATCAAAGAGGTTTTTAACTGCTTCAAATTTCAGGTTGGTATTTTCATGTTTGGCTTCTGCCATGTAGGCTTTAGCTTCCCTGAAAAATGTTTTTACTTTTTCGATCTGCTCAAGGCCGGTTTTTACCGGATCGGATGGAGTTTGCGGACCTCCGCCAAAACCACCTCTGCGGGGGCGGTTCAATAACGAAGGCATGCGGAAATGAATACCCACATCAGTTTTATAAGCTGCATCTTCCCAGTTCCATGCATCTAATTGCACAACAGATGAAGAACCGGAGATAACCGCACCAGCCGGAATTATATTGGCCAGTAAAATACCATTTGGGCGTAACGTGTTGATAATTTTTGAATCGGTATTGTAAGCAACTATTGAACGTATGCTGGGATTCATTTCGCCGATTTCTGTAGCATCAATGGTTGCCCTGATGCTGTTCACTTCAATAAGTCCAAGTTGGGATGCAGTTAAAATAAGGCCGGGATAAATATGTTTTCCGCTGCAGTCAATAACTTTTGCTCCGGCAGTTGATGCACCAGCCCCCACTTCAGTTATTTTTCCGTTTTTAAAAACTACGGTTGCGTTATTTACAACCTGCCCGTTGCCCACATGAACGGTTGCATTGGTTAATGCAATGGTTTCTTTTTGTGGTAATGCCGGCAGCATGGTTTCCTGTGCTGCAACATTTGCAGTGATGAACAGGGAGCTTATATAAAATATTATCTTTTTCATGTTAATCGTTTTTGTTTCAATCCGCCTTCAACCGGCTCAGGCTGACAGCTTTTAGTTTTTTCAGATTAGTTACTATTTTCCAGTTCATCAGCATCAATGCCCAGTAAACCATGATTGTGATGATCATGATCGGCACAGCTGTTTATCACTTCAAACCTGGGCCTTGCACCACGGCCACCAGCACCACCGGCACCCGGCGCTGCTGTTCTTTTTGCAGCGGCCATTTTTTGTATCAGCCTGGCTTTTTCATTTTTATTCTGAATGCGCATGGCTGCATCCCTGTCCCTGTCAAAATAAACGATACCGTCAACAATTGTTTTTTCTGCTTTGGCATAAATAGATAACGGGTTATCGCTCCAAACAACCAGGTCGGCATCTTTACCAACTTTTATGCTACCGGTCTTACTATCTACGTGAAGCATTTTTGCAGGATTGATGGTTACCATTTTCAAAGCCTCTTCTTCACTCATGCCGCCATACTTTACGCTTTTGGCAGCTTCCTGGTTCAGGCGGCGGGCCATCTCTGCATCATCACTATTGATGGCAACATTTAATCCAACCTTATGCATGATGTATGCATTGTAAGGGATAGCATCCACTACTTCCATTTTATAGGTCCACCAGTCGCTAAAGGTTGAAACATTGGCGCCATGCGCTTTCATTTTATCAGCAACTTTATAACCTTCTAAAATATGGGTGAAGGTGTTGAAAGGGAAACCAAATTTTTCGCCCACTTTCATGGCAGCATTAATTTCGCTTTGTACATAAGAGTGGCAGGTGATGAATCTTTTCTTATTCATGATCTCCACCAAAGCATCCAGCTCCAGATCTCTTCTTACAGATCCTTTGCTGCCGGAGGCTTTCATTGCAGCCTGGTAATCAGAAGCCCGTTGAAATGCATCCATAAAAACCTGGTCAACACCCATCCTTGTATCAGGGAAACGGGTGTTGCCCTGTGTGGCCGAACTTCTTTTTACATTTTCGCCAAGGGCAAATTTTATAAAACCGTCAGCACCGGCAAATTTCAAGTCCTGGTCATTGGCGCCCCAGCGAAGTTTAATTAATTGTGTTTGTCCGCCGATGGTATTGGCCGAGCCATGTAAAATATGAGAGCTTGTAACTCCACCACTCAGCTGGCGGTAAATATTCATATCATCCGGGTTGAGGTTATCGCCAATCCTCACTTCTGAGGTAACACTTTGCCCGCCTTCGTTGGTAGATGAGGAAGCGATGTGAGAGTGTTCATCAATAATGCCGGCTGTAACATGTTTGCCGGTTCCGTCAATCACTCTTGCCGTTGCATCAGTAAGATTTTTTCCAAATGCTGCGATCTTTCCGTCTTTAACCAATACATCGGTGTTCTCCAGCTTTCCTTCTTTCTCACTCGTCCAAACCGTTGCATTTTTTATCAGTATGTTTCCGGCTTTGGGCATTTCATCCCAGCCATAACTTAAAAAAGGATAAGTGATCTTTCCCAGAACCAAAGGTTGCTTTGGCCTGGCACTGTCTGCTTTTACTTCAGGCTTTTTATCGAAGGTTGCGGTCCAGGTAAAAATATTTCCCTGTGCATCGCTGCCGCGGCCATTCCAGATATTACCACTTGCAACACCGCTCAAAATGGTTTCTTTTGCATTGGGCCCACGGCCTTCGGTATAACTCAGTTTTACTAATTTACCATCGTAACTGTATTTGCCGGTAAGTGTATCCTTGCTCATAAAACTTGCAACACCGGCATCTTTCAATTCAACAGAAAAGGCCTTGGGGCCGGTTATTGTATTGGCCATTAAATTATAAGTTCCCTTTGCATCGTACCAGCTTTCTTCTTTTACAGCATTTTTTAAACCCTGTGTCCAGTTTTGCAGCAACACAGTTTTTTCGCCAAACACCGGACCGTTTGTAATGAGGAAGTTTGCAATTTTTCCTGCATCAAGGCTGCCTATTTTATCATACATGCCAAGCATGGTTGCCGGTGCTTTGGTAAGTGCATCCAAAGCCTTCTGTTCTGTTAAGCCATATTCCATTGCTTTGCGGAGATTGGCCATGAACTCGGTTATGTTGGCAAGGTCGGCAGTGGTAAGGCAAAAATTAATTCCTGCTTTTTCAAAAGCAGCGGGATTTGAAGGAGCCAGTTCCCAATGTTTCAGGTCGTCAAGCCCTGTAAAGCGCAGGTCATTCGGATCATCTGCATCCATAGCAGCAGGATAATTCAGCGATAAAATGAATGAAGCTTTTGTGTCGGCCATTTCCTTTATCCGTTGATATTCATTTCCGCCGCCTTTGATGATATATTGTACACCAAATTCATCGCCAATTCTGTCGGCACGCAGGTTGTTCCATTTATCATTGGCTTCAAATATCTGGGGCAGGCCCTGGTTATCGTTCCAGCTTTTTAAAGAGAGGTTTACACCTTCGGCAGCGGGGTTTGATTTATACCATTGTGCATCAAGGTAAGTCTGGCGCAGCAAAGCGATCATGCCCATCATAGAACTTGGGTAACTCTGGCCAGATGAACCCCTGTTAAATGAATAATGTGCAGATGCTTTATCTTTTAACAGAACAAAATTATCTGCCTCATTGGCAAGGGTTACAAATGCACCGGCACCACGTGCAATACCGTCTTTCTGGTGTGTAAGCACCGAGCCAAAACCAATATCACGCAATGTTTTTGCTTTGCTATCATCGGCGCTGAAAATTTTATACGCTTCTGTTTCAGGTTTTATGGCCTGGTTCCAGCCGTAAGCGCCCTTGGTGTTCGATACCATCTGTTGTACCCTGAAGAAACCACCACCGCCGCCACCTGTTGTTTGCTGGGCAGCAGCCGGAATTCCATAATCACTATAGATATCAATAAAAGCCGGGTAAATATATTTACCGCTGCAGTCAATGATCACTGCATCTTTGGGAATGGCAATATTGTTTCCTGTGGCAACAATTTTTCCCTGCCTGATAACCATTGTTGCATTTTGTAAAGTGGATTGTGCATCTTTTACAATGGTGGCATTGGTAAATGCGTAAGCCCCGTCTTTGGGGCTGGCCACATCATTCAGCGGAAAGGTGGCCTGTGCGTTAAGCCGGGCAGCGCCTGTTAATGTAAACAGCGCAGCCAGCAATAATTTAATTTTTTGCATGCAGTTGATTTTGATTTCTGCAATAAATATAACAAATCATTAGATGCTATTCGTGCAGGTTTGTGAATTAAGTTATCCATAATCAGTAATTTTACGGCAATCCTGTTTTTTATTAATTTGCACGCATGAAGAAAATATATTTTTTAATGGTCCTGTCAGCGGTACTTAATACAGTTTCTGCACAAACAACACCTGCAGATACTGTGGTAGCCGATAAAGTTACTGTTAATAAAGATCCCCGGCTGGACCTGCTTGCAAAGGCACAGGTTGATATAGCCGCAGCCAACAGCAAAATGGCAGCAAGGTTTACCAAAGGATACCGGCTATTTGTTTTAAAAACTGATGACCGGGAGTATGCCATGAAAGTGAGGGCTTATTTACTGCAGACTTTTCCTGATGAAAAAGTGATCATGAGTTACCAGGCCCCCTTTATTAAAATGAAGTTTGGCGATTTTGTGGAAAAAGAAGATGCCACAAAAATTAAAAAACAAATTGAACGTGGCGGCGTAGTTAAAGGCGGTGTTTATATAGTGCCTGATACCATTGAAGTAAAGCCCGATAAAGATGCAAAGGAAGAAAGCAAAAAATAATTAGTTTTATACAAGAGTTTCTGCACAGAAACTCTTTTTTATTTTCACCGTTTACCTTTACTTTTAAGCATGATAAAAGATCAGATACAGGCGCTGGCCAAAAAATATGCCCCTGAATTTATAGAGATACGGCACCGCCTGCATGCCAACCCCGAACTGAGTTACCAGGAATTTGAAACTTCAAAATTTGTTCAGCAAAAACTGGCTGAATATGGAATTGCTTTTGAAGTGAAAGCAACAACCGGTGTTATTGGTTTGATCAAAGGGAAAAATCCTGATAAAAAAATTACAGCGCTGCGTGCCGATATGGACGCTTTGCCCATATTGGAAGAAAATGATGTGCCTTATAAATCTACAAAATCCGGTGTGATGCATGCCTGCGGGCATGATGTGCATACAACCTGTTTATTAGGCGCTGCAAAAATTTTAAATGAGTTGAAAGATGATTGGGAGGGAACGGTGAAACTGATCTTTCAGCCGGGTGAAGAAAAAAATCCCGGCGGCGCAAGCATATTGATAAAAGAAGGTGTGCTGGAAAACCCCAAACCGTCCTCCATTTTTGCATTGCATGTTCACCCCGGTGTGGAAGTTGGAAGATTGAGTTTCAGGGGGGGTATGATCATGGCCAGCGCCGATGAAATTTATATAACCATTAAAGCAAAAGGAGGCCATGCAGCTGCACCTCAATATACAGCCGATACTATTTTAATTGCATCGAACCTCGTTGTAAGCCTGCAGCAGATTGTGAGCAGAAATAACAGCCCTTTTAATCCCTCGGTTCTTTCCATCACCTCTTTCCAGGGTGGCAATACCACCAATGTAATACCCAGCGAAGTAAAACTGATGGGAACTTTCCGTGCAATGAATGAAGAGTGGCGTTTCCAGGCGCATGAACTGATAAAAAAACAAACGCTTGAACTGGTAGCGGCCTTGGGGGCAGAAGCCGAAATAAAAATTGATGTGGGTTATCCTTTTGTGCTGAATGATGAAGCGCTGAATGCATTTGCACGTGAACAAGGCGAAGCTTATGTGGGAGCAGAAAATGTAGAAACAACTGAACTGCGTATGGGAGCAGAAGATTTTGCTTATTATAGTCACCAGATACCCGGATGTTTTTTCAGGATTGGTGCAGGCAATAAAGCCAAAGGAATTACAAGCGGTGTGCATACACCTACTTTTAATATTGATGAAGATGCAATTGAGATTGGTATGGGTTTTATGGCGTTGTTGGGTGCGGCCTCACCCCAACCCCTCTCCTAGGGAGAGGGAACTGGAAGATTTAAACTAAGATCAGTTGTACTTGTAATTTGTTTTTAGCTCCGCAGGAGCGACATGTTGGTAGAATAATGAGCAACAAATGTTTCAGAGCCCCGTAGGGGCGATATGTTAAAAGCAAAACATAATTAAAGTTCAATAAAGATTTATCGTACGTGTCCCGAAATAAATTCGGGATGCCGGTTTAACATCGGCAAGTGCACGGCGCCACTGAAGTCGCATTTTGCACGGCTGTTTGGTCCAAAAAATAAAAATGCAATTATGAAAATAGCTTTCCACGGCGCAGCAAGAACTGTTACAGGTTCCAAGCACCTTTTAACTTTAAAGAACGGCAAAAAATATTTGCTGGACTGCGGCATGTTTCAGGGGCTTGGTAAAGAAACCGATGCCATGAACCGCAGCTTTGGTTTTGATCCAACCGAAATAACCCACCTTATTTTATCTCATGCTCATATTGATCATTGCGGCCTGATACCAAAACTGGTAACCGATGGTTTTAACGGCAAAATATTCTGTACACCCGCCACCAGAGAACTGGCAACGGTAATGCTGGAAGATTCGGCTGGCATACAGGAAAATGAAGTAAAGTATGAGAATAAAAGAAGGGCACAGCAAAACCTGCCTTACCTGAAACCTTTGTACACTACAGCAGAAGCGCTGGAAGCAGCAGATCATTTTGTAGCGGTGCCTTACGATGAATGGTTTACTATTGACGAAAATATTTCGGTACAATATACAGATGCAGGCCATATCATCGGCAGCGCTGCCGTGCATTTAAAAATTACGGAAGATGGCAAAACCACCAGGCTTAGTTTCAGCGGAGATGTAGGACGTTACAGGGATGTGATCTTGAAATCTCCTGCAACATTTTCGCAGGCCGATTATATTCTGATTGAATCAACCTACGGCAACAGCCTGCATGACAATGCTACCACCACACCCGACCAGGTTTTGCATTGGATAGAAAAAGCCTGCCTGCAGAAAAAGGGAAAGCTCATTATTCCCGCCTTCAGCGTGGGGCGTACACAGGAAATTTTATTTGCATTGAATCAATTAGAACTGGAAAGAAGGTTGCCCGACCTGGATTATTTTGTTGACAGTCCGCTGAGTGTAAAAGCCACAGAGATTGTAAAACATTACCCCCAATATTTTAATAAGCGCATTCAGAAAATACTCCAATCTGATAATGACCCCTTTGGTTTTAAGGGTTTAAAATTTATTAAATCGGTTGATGAATCCAAGATGCTGAATTTTAGAAACGGCCCCTTTGTTGTTATCTCTGCAAGTGGCATGGCAGATGCCGGCAGGGTGAAACATCACATCAGCAATAATATCGAGAACAGCCGTAACACTATTTTACTGACAGGCTATTGTGAGCCACGTTCGTTGGGTGGCAAGTTAATGGCCGGTGCTAAAGAGGTAAATATTTATGGTGTGCAGCATGAAGTGAATGCAGAGATCGGCAGCATACGCAGCATGAGCGCCCATGGCGATTATGATGACCTTTGCCAGTTTTTGGCCTGCCAGGATCCGGCACTGGTAAAGCGGATGTTTATTGTGCATGGAGAATACAATGTGCAGCAGCAGTTTCAGGACCGGCTTGTACATAAGGGATTTACAGATGTTGAAATTCCTGAGATGCATTATGAAACGACATTGGAATAATTTTTGGACAAACAGTATGGATATAAATCATAGAGCGTAATATGAAGAAGGTGAAAAAAATCTTAAAGGTGTTTTTAATAGTTATTCTGGTATTAATAGGGTTACTGTTTGCAACCCCTTATATTTTTAAAGGCAGGATCGTTAAGCTGGTAAAAAAAGAGATCAACAAAAACCTCACTGCCAAAGTTGATTTTAAAGAGGTGGACATTTCTTTCTTCAGGCATTTTCCTAAAGTGAGTGTGGGGCTTGACAGTTTGCATATTATCGGCACGGGTTATTTTTTGGGCGATACGCTGATGTCTGCAAAAAGAATTGATGCAACGATGGACATCATGAGTTTTATCAAAGGTGATAATATGGTGATTAATAATGTTTACCTGGTATCGCCACGCATTAATGCCCTTGTGAGCAAAGAGGGTTTGGCTAACTGGGATATTGTGAAACCAAGAGAAGAACAGCAAAATGAAGATACAGCCGGCAAGCCTTTTAAAATGGAGCTGGATTATTACTCGATAGAGAATGGATATATTAATTACATGGATGTGCAAAGCAACATGAGTGCGGTTATTGAAAATCTCAATCATTCCGGCAGCGGTGATTTTACATCAGACGTTTTTACGCTGAAAACAAAAAGTGATGCCACTTCCATTTCATTTAATTATGGTGCGATACCTTATTTGTCTAATGTAAAGTCAACCATCAATACAGATATCCAGATAGACAACAAAAAAGGAACTTACAGTTTTGATGGTACTGATATTTTATTGAACCAGCTTAAGATAGATGGCAAAGGCGTTATTAAAATGCTGGATAAGGGATTTGATATGGATATAAGTTTTAAATCTCCTTCCACCGATTTTAAAAATATCCTTTCACTCATAACGCCTATTTACAAAAAAGAATTCAGCAAGGTTACAGCAACCGGTAGTGCAATCTTCGAAGGATTTGTAAAAGGTGTTTATGCGGATTCTGCAATGCCTGGTTATCATTTGGCGGCAGAAGTAAAGAATGGTTCATTTAAATATACCGATTTGCCAAAAGGCGTGGAGCAGATAAACTTTAAAGCGGTGGTTGACAACCCGGATGGAAAAACAGACAATACGGTAGTTGATATTACAAATGGGCAACTGGCAATAGATAACGAACCATTCGGTTTCAGGTTGATGGTAAAAAATCCCGTGAGCAATATGTTTGTAGATGCTGCTGCAAAAGGTAAACTCGACCTTGGCCAGGTTGGCAATTATGTTAAGCTTGAAAAAGGAACCAGCATTGCGGGGCTGATGAATGCCGATGTTGCCGTAAAAGGAAATGTAAAAGATATAGAGCAACAGCAGTTCAGTAAATTTTATGCAGCCGGAGTTATTGACGTAAATAATTTCAGGTATGTTTCTCCTGATTATCCAACCGGTGTAAAAATAAACACGGTACATACCAATTTTACTCCAACTAAAATTGACGTATCAAACCTGAGCGGCCAATACATGAATTCAAATTTCACAGGTGGCGGACAGATCAATAACCTGCTCAGTTATTTATTAAACGGAAAACCTTTGAGTGCCAATCTTGCCGTAAATGCAGATAAGATAAACCTGAATGACTGGATTGGGGTAGCGCCGGAAACGCCTGCAAAAACTACCCCGGCAAAAACAACTTCATCAACACCTTTTGTGGTACCTGCTAATCTTGATATTGAACTGAATACAAAAGTGAGTAACCTGAAGTATGATAATTTGGATATACAAAATCTATCTGGCACATTGCAGATAGAAGATGAAGCGGTGAAGCTGAATAATGTTAGTGGCAATGCAATGGATGGCACCATAAAAATAAATGGATCTTACAGCACAAAAGAAAGCAAGGCTAAGCCGGCCATTGCTATGAGTTATGACGTGTCGCAGGTGGATATACAAAAAACATTCTACGCATTTAATACTGCTCAAAAGCTGATGCCGATAGGAAAATTTTTGGCAGGAAAAATTACTTCTGTTTTATCAGCCAACGGAAAGCTGGGCGAAAACATGAGCATTGATATGGGCACCATTTCCGGTAATGGAAATTTGTTTTTGATAGAGGGTTTTCTCAGCAAGTTTGCACCGCTTGATAAAATTGCAACAGTTCTGAATGTAAAAGAACTGCAGTCAATATCTATGAAAGATGTAAAAACATTCTTTGAGTTCTCCAATGGTAAATTGCTGGTAAAACCATTTACAGTTAAAATTAAAAATATAGAGATGGAGATCGGGGGTTTGCAGGGAATTGGTTTTGATGAAGGCATCAACTATGCCATCAATATGAAGCTGCCCAGGGCCCTGATGGGCACACAGGGCAACCAGTTTGTTGATAACCTTGCCAAATCTGTTAATGCCAAAGGCATACCATTAAAGCTTGGGGAAACAGTAAACCTTAAAATGGCAATGGGGGGTACTTTAAAAAATCCTTCATTAAAAGTTGACCTGAAACAGAGTGGCGAAAAACTGGCCGACCAGATGAAGGAACAGGTAAAAGATTTTGCGCAGGCAAAAATTGACAGTGCAAAAAAAGCAGCTACTGATACTTTGAAATCAGTAAAAAAACAATTACAGGAAAAAGCATTGGAGGAGCTGAGAAAAAAAATGCAGAATAAAAAGGATACCGTTGCTGTAAAAGATTCTACTCCTGTAAAAAACAGCGGTGACAAAACCAAAGAATCAATAAAAGGTTTGTTTGATAATATTTTAAAGAAGAAACCAAAAGATACGGCTAACAAACAATTACCTTAAAATCTTTGCGGATCAAAAGCGCTGATATTGATGGATGTTTGTTGTTGCCTGATGATTTCCGCTACCAATTTACCTGTGCCAGTTCCTTCAGAAATGCCCAGCATGGCATGGCCTCCGGCAATGATCACATTTTTGTAAGCTGAAGTTTTTCCAATATAGGGCAATCCATCCGGGGTAACCGGCCTCAATCCATTCCATATTTTATCTGCAGGAGGAAAATCAATTTTTAAACCCGGGTAGAAATTTTTAGCAGAATCATAGATCCCCTGCATGCGGTTTATTAAAACCTTATTGTTGATGCCGCTTAGCTCCATCGTGCCGCCAATGCGGAGCTGATGATCCCAGGGTGTTATAGCACATCTGCCATCAACGAGGATAGCAGGGTATTTTATATTTTTTTCAACATGCTGATAAGTATGGCTGTAGCCTTTGCCGGGTTGCAGTAATAATTTAATGCCCATCATTTTTGCAACAACAGGCAGCCAACTACCGGTTGACAAAACAATTTGTTCACAATCAAATTTCCCTTTCTCTGTGATGATAGCGGTAATGGCATCATTTGCTTTTTCAAAACCGGTAACTGTAGTGTTAAGTTGAAATTTTACTCCTTTCTGCTCTAAATTCTTCATTAAAGCAATCATCATTTTACCCGGATTGAAATGACAATCATCTTTGAACAGAACAGCACCGGCCACATCTACTTCAACATCCGGTTCTAATTGCTGCACAGCATCTCTTCTTAATCGCTCAACCTTCAACCCAAATTTTTCTGCATCATCTGCCAAATGAAATTCATGCTCCAGTGTTTTTTGCTGCCTGCACATCATCAGGCAGCCTTTTTCTTCCATATCAAAAGTGTTGCCAATCTCAGTACGCATGTCATTTATTAATGCACGGCTTAACTGCAAAAGATTATTTAAGTGTGGCGCATTTTTTTTAACAGTGGCAGCATTACTGCTTTTCCAGAAATGATAGCCCCATTGCATGAGATCCCAGTTTAGCCTGGGTTTTATGTAAAATGGACTGCTGCTGCTGAGCATATGTTTAAAACCTTCTGCGATAATGCCCGGACTTGCCAGCGGCACAAAATGGCTGGGCGACATATATCCCATGTTGCCGAATGAACAGCCGTCAGTAATATCACCACGGTCAATTACAGTTACTTTGTAGCCTTCTTTTTGTAAATAATAAGCGCTGCATAAACCGATAACGCCACCGCCGATAATTGTAATCATAATGGCCCTGTCCCCCTGAAGGGGGAATCTCAATTCATTGTTCTCTGCTGCATAGTACAGAGTTGGTTGAATTAAGCTTTAATAGTTTAAAATAATTTCTATGCAAATCAAAAAACTGGTTATTAAATAATTCTCTTGCCCCCAGTTCCCCTTTCCTTCGACTATTGCTCAGGACTGGCGGAGGGAGCCTAAATTACCTGGAACCCATAGGCATACGGATCATCTTCATCATCAATCGTAATTGTGTTCTGTCCGTATATTCTTGCCCAGCCTTCAATAGATGGCCTGATGGCGGGTTTACCTGCAACCGTTAATTCTTCTTCAATACGGCCAATGAATTTGCTGCCGATAATACTTTCATGTACAAATTCATCACCAGGTTTCAACAACCCTTTTGCATACCATTGCGCCATACGGGCCGATGTGCCGGTACCACATGGGCTACGGTCAATGGCTTTATCGCCATAAAAAACGGCATTGCGTGCTGTGGATGTTTTGTCAATCGTTGCACCTGTCCAAAGTATATGACTGCAGCCATTTATCGTTTCATTCTCAGGATGAACAAAAGTATATTTTGTGTTGATGTTCTTTCTTAATGCTCTTGCCCGGCTAATTAATTTATCGGCAGTATAATGTTCCAGTCCCTTAAAATTTTTCTGCACATCTACAATGGCATAAAAATTTCCGCCATAAGAAACATCAACAACCAATTCTCCTAATTCAGGGCAATCAACCGTTAATTCTGTTGCAGATAAAAATGAAGCAACATTTGTAAGCTTCACACTTTTTACTTTTGAATTTTGACTTGTATATTCAATCATTACCAACCCAGCAGGCGCTTCCATCCTCACAACACCCGGTGTTTTTGGTTTTATCAATCCCTCTTCAATAGCAATAGTGATGGTGCCGATTGTGCCATGGCCACACATAGGCAGACAGCCACTGGTTTCAATAAATAAAACAGCCACATCATTTTGCGGATCATGTGGCGGATATAAAATACTGCCGCTCATCATGTCATGTCCACGTGGTTCAAACATCAGTCCTTTCCGTATCCAGTCGTATTCTTTTAAAAAGTGCTGGCGCTTTTCACTCATATTATTACCTATGAGCAATGGCCCGCCTTTTTTTACCAGGCGAACGGGATTGCCGCAGGTGTGGGCATCAATACAGGTAAATGTTTGTTTCAAGCAGTTTTAAATTTGAAGTGCAACTTAATTAAAACTTTGCTTGTTTTACGGAAGAACATAGAAAGAATTTACTGAAATGAAAAAGCCACTACCAAATACATGATAGTGGCCCGGTTCCGGTTGCACGGATTATTTTTTCTTGAGCTTGGTAGCTTTTTTAATTACCCTTTGTTGTTCTGATTTGCCGCCATAGATCGGGCAATAATAATCGAGCACATCAAGCGCCTGGCCGTAGCTTAGCCAATAATCTGTTACGGTAGCGCCAAACACAAACCTTCCCTGGTAGTTATACAAATTTCTTGGGCCACGGCTGCTGAAGTTTCCATAAATCAGCTCACCCTCATAAGGCTGGTTTATGGAGTTGCTGTAAACAACTGTGTAGCCGTTATAGGTTTCAACAACCCAATAGCCGCAGCCAGGTTCGCTGTAAACAACTTCTCCTTCGTCCTGGTTTAACCAGTAACTTTCCTCGTTGGCAACAATTACATCTGCTTTCCGGCAACTGCTGAATAAAATAACTGCCAGTAAAAATGTAGCTGAAAGTGTAAATAATTTTTTCATGGTGCTTTGATTTAAAGTTTTAAAATGTTTTATCATTTAAATAACAAAACTGTGCCAGAACAGCAGTAAGTCTATTTTGGTTTTGTTAAAATGAACAGGTTGCCAAAATGTAGTTTCCGGAGGTTTAATGCGAAGTATATCCTTCTGCTTTTTTTAACATTACCGGGAGTAGCAGAAAGCCGGATAACTTCGCCAAAGTTTTAAACTTTGGCGAAGTTTTGTACATTTAACAAATGGAAGCATACGGAAAAATTTTACTCATTGCCATGCCGGCTTTTTTACTGCTGGTGCTTTTTGAAAAATGGTATGGCTGGCGCAAAGGAAAAGATACGGTGCGTAATATGGATATGATCAGCAGCCTCAGCAGCGGCATTACCAATGTTACCAAAGATGTTATCGGCCTGTACCTCGTTATTCTTTCTTATCCTTTTTTATTAAAATGGCTGGCATTAACAACCATCAGCAACACCATCATTGTTTATATCATTGCTTTTTTTGCATTGGATTTTGCCGGTTACTGGGTACACAGGCTGCAGCATGTAACCAACTTTTTCTGGAATGGCCATATCGTTCATCACAGCAGCGAAGAATTTAACCTGGCTTGTGCATTGCGTCAAAGCATTTCAGCCGTTGCAAAAATATTTGCCATTTTTCTTTTACCGGCCGCTTTGCTGGGCGTGCCTGCAGAAGTGATCGCTGTGGTGGCGCCGCTTCATTTGTTTGCACAGTTCTGGTATCACACGCAGCACATCGGCAAAATGGGATTTTTGGAAAACATTATTGTTACACCTTCGCATCACCGGGTGCACCATGCTTTTAACAAAGAGTATATTGATAAGAATTACGGCCAGATATTTATTTTCTGGGACAAATGGTTTGGAACCTTCCAGGAAGAATTGCCCGATGTGCCGCCTGTGTATGGCATTACCAGGCCTGTACAAACCTGGAACCCGATCAAAATAAATTTTCAGCATGTTTGGCTGCTGATAAAAGACGCCTGGAGAACCCGGAACTGGAAAGATAAATTTATGCTTTGGTTCAAACCAACCGGTTACCGCCCCGCTGATGTGATAGAAAAATACCCCGTTTATAAAATTGATGATGTGTATCATTTTGAAAAATATGATACACAAACTTCAACTGCGTTGAATGTATGGAGCTGGGTACAGTTGCTGCTTATCCTGCTTTTTGTGAGTTATATGTTTGGGAATATTGCATTCATTAATGGGCTTGATAAAAATTATATTTTTTGGTATGGCGGGTTTCTTTTTTTAAGTGTGTATGCATTGACTGACCTGATGGACAGGAATACTTCTGCTATTGTATGGGAGATTATAAGAGGATCAGTGGGGCTTACCATTATTTTTACGCAGAATGACTGGTTTGGAGCAGCCAGCTATTTTGCTCCTGCAAAATATATTGTTGGCGCTTATTTTGTTCTCTCCATTTTAATAACCGGCTGGTTTGTGATGAAACATTCAAGAGAAGATGTAAAGATGGCTGCAATTGTATAGGGCTCAAATGAAATTACTCAGCAATTAATTTTTCGATTGTTGCTTTCTCCTGCCTCCAGTCATACCCTTCAAGTTTTGATTTGATTACTTCTCCTTTTTTATTAAGAAGATAAGTAGTGGGGTAAACATGTATCCCCATTGATGCAAGGCTTTCTGCTGAATAAGCAAATACAATTTTGCTTTGATCAAATCTTTGCTGAAGCATCTTGATGCGGTCTGTTTCTTCATCAGAAATGCAAAGTATTTTAAAGCCGGAAGAATTAACAGCTGACTGTAACTCTTCAAACACACCCATTTCCTGTATGCAGGGCCCACACCAGGTTTGGAAAAAGGAAACAATTACAATATTCCCTTTTAAGTTGTTGATGGTTGTTTTTGTATTGGCGCCGGTTAGAATTAATTCACTGGACTGAAATTTCATTTCAGGTACGATTGTTTTACGCATATACCAACGGATACCCCAGCCTGCTGCAAGAATGATGAGGATAATAAAAATTAGGTTGCTGATTTTGTTTTTCATTTTAAGGGCGATCTTTCTAATTGTTTTTGATTTTCTGAGCGGTTGAATCTTTTTAAGAAATAATTCAATGCAATTCTGGCAACGGGGCTGGTTATTTTCACATAGTTAAAAATCTGTTTTGGAAAAGCGCCCAGGTTTGCCTTGGCTTCTTTCGCTGTTCTTCCCAGCTCAAGCCTTTCGTATTTCCTTTCAATCATTTTTTGTACACTTAAAAACAGGATATTGAAATAGGTCTTGTGAGAATCATTATGAGTATAATCAAGGCCTATATAATGTGTTTCCATTTCAGTTTCGTAAAAAATATAGGTGTAAAAGCCGATCATCACACCGTTTAGATACAAGGCATGTATTTCAAACCGATCACCAAGATCAAGCTTTAACTGATGTAAATAAGCTGCATTGATAATACCTATTCTTACTTTTTGTTTATTGATCACATTCCAGTACAGCCGCTCAATATCAGCAGCATTAGCCAGGATATCAGCAGTATCCCATTCTCTCGTTTCAACATCTTTAAATGCCTGTATTATCTTTTTTGCACGCTTGTGATATTTTTTGGTAAGATCATTCAGATAGTCATCAAAACTATTCCAGTTTTTTCTCCTGGTTATTTCCATAGTAACATCGCCATTAAAAAAACGGTAGCTTGTATTGTGTTTTCCTTCGGGAAAAACTTCTTTGCAATCCTTGATGATAACCGCACACGATTTTGCCTCCCTGCATTTTTTTGCAAAATATTCTATCGCATCAAAAATATAAGCGTTGTGCTGTTCGTTTTTAAAATAAAAGCCCTGGAAATTTATCCTGAAAAGATTTCCGCAAACCAGTAACCGCAAATTTTTGGGCAGCAATGTTTTTACCATAGTTGATTGAAAACCCTGAGCGTCACTGAAGTTTAAATGCGTATGTGAAAGCTTAAAGAGTTGCAGGTAAGCCAGGCCAATCAATTTGTCTTTAAGAAAAACCTGCAAGTAATATGTTTCAATATCCGGTATCTGCGCATTTTCAAGCGCCTGCAAATGCCGTGACGATAAATGATGCATGGCAGGCAAAAATCCATCCCACAGGTCTTTACATACATCTATCCTGTTTACATGATTGATTGAAATTGTCAAGCTGAAAATTATTTTTTTATTACAGCAGCCCTGGTTAATTCATTATCTGCTGTTCTCCATATTCCTAACGGATTCTCATCTTTTAATTCATCTGGTAATAAATTGTTGCTCCAGTTTTGAAAAGCAATCGGCCTTGCAAATCTTTTTATACCATCTGCACCAACAGAGCCAAACCTGCTGTCTGTACTTGCCGGGAAAGGCCCGCCGTGCTGCATACTCAAACATACTTCAACACCGGTAGGTACACTGTTTAGAATGAACCGGCCGCAGATATTTTTCACTGCTTCAGCCAGCTCATCATTTT
This sequence comes from Ferruginibacter sp., assembly GCA_016786725.1. GTDB lineage: Bacteria > Bacteroidota > Bacteroidia > Chitinophagales > Chitinophagaceae > Ferruginibacter. The sequence goes on from JAEUVU010000002.1 coordinate 95,176, forward strand.
CTTTTATATCATTTTCTGTAGCCATTAATGTAGATGTTAACTGGCCTTCCATGTTTTTTGCTACTTCTATCATTTCATTCATATCCTTACAACGGATGATAATAGAGTAGGGGCCAAATACTTCCTGGTGTAAAACCGGGTTGTTTAAAAAGGCATGGCCGCTTGCGGTTGCGATGGTTGGCAGGCCGTTTAAACCGCCGTCAGGGTTTACAACCGCTGACGGGGTTTCACTTTCAGCAACCAAATGCACCTCTTCCTGCAGCAATGCATTGCTTTTATTTTTCTTATAGGCATCAACTATTCCTGTATGCAACATAGGAGCCGGAGCTATTTGTTGAATGGCTTTGCCAAGATCATGAATAAATGTTTGTAAAGCTTCACTTTCAATACCAATGATTATGCCTGGGTTTGTACAAAACTGCCCAACACCCAATGTAACAGAGCCTGCATACATAGTTGCAATTTCGGCTGCAGATACTTTCAGTTTTTCAGGCAATAAAAAAACCGGGTTCACACTTCCCATTTCTGCAAAAACCGGTATCGGTTCATTGCGTTGGTTGCCCCAGTCAAATAATTGTTTACCGCCGGTGTAAGAACCGGTAAACCCAACTGCTTTTGTATGCGGGTGTGTCACCAGTGCTTTGCCCACTTCAAAACCTGCGCCATGTACATGCGCAAAAATCCCTTTAGGCATATTACATTTCTCTGCGGCGGTTAAAATGGCATTTGCAACAATTTCTGATGTTTTTGCATGTGCAGGATGTGCTTTTACAATTACAGGGCATCCGGCTGCAAAGGCGCAGGCCGTATCGCCACCAGCAGTTGAATATGCAAATGGAAAATTACTTGCACCAAAAACCACCACCGGCCCAAGCGGCACCAGCATTTTTCTGATGTCTGGTTTGGGTGGGGTTTTATCCGGAATTGCAGTATCTATTCTTGCTTCAAGCCAATCGCCTTTTTCGCAGGCATCGGCATAGCTGTTTAATTGAAAGATTGTTCTTGCCCTTTCGCCACGCAATCTTGCTTCGGGCAGATTGGTTTGCTGCATGGCAGTATGTATCAGGGTATCACCACAGTTTTCCAGTTCAACAGCAATGGCTCTCATAAATGCAGCCCGCTGCGTTAAAGAAAATTTCCGGTACACATGAAAAGCGTTCCATGCGTTCTGCATTACCGAGTCTATTTGTTCAACAGTAAAATCTGTATACGACATAGAGCAAAATTCAAAAGTAAAAATTAAAAATTCAAAACCGGCCTTGCGGCAATACCATCATTGATAACTTTCAGTACTTCTTCTCTTTCTTTTCCAACCAGCATTAACCTGGGAGCTCTTACATTTTCTGAACCAATGCCCGCCTGTGTTTCGGCCAGTTTGATATACTGTACCAGCTTAGGATGAATATCCAGCTCAAGCAACGGCATAAACCAGCGGTATATTTTTGTTGCTTCGTCAATCTTACCGGCTTTTACCAAATTGAAAATAGCAACCGTTTCTTTTGGAAAAGCGCATACCAGACCTGCCACCCAGCCATCGGCACCTAAAACAAGTTCTTCCATCGCCAATGGATCAACGCCACACAGTATTTTGAAGCGATCACCAAAGCGGTTTATCAAACGGGTAACATTGGTAACATCTCTTGTGCTTTCTTTGATGGCAGTTATGTTTTTGCAAACCTGCAGCTCATCAAACATATCCAGCGTTACTTCAATCTTGTAATCAACCGGGTTGTTGTAGATCATGATGGGCAAATCGGTTGAACCGGCCACTGTTTTAAAATAGGTTACTGTTTCCCTGTCATCGGCCTTATACCGCATGGGTGGTAATATCATAATGCCCTGTGCACCCCAGGCTTTTGCATAAGCGGCCTGCTGCAATGCTTCTTTGGTGCTTCCTTCTGCAATGTTGATGATAACCGGTATGCGGCCATTTATTTTCTCAATCGCAAATTTTACCAGCGTTTCTTTTTCATCGGTAGTTAAAACACTGGCTTCGCCCAGGCTGCCGCCTAAAACAATGCCATGGATACCGGCTTCAAGCTGGGCATTTAAATTCTTTTCAAAAAGCGGCAGATCCAGTTTGTCATCTGCAGTAAATTTTGTGGTAAGTGCGGGAAAAACACCGCTCCAGTTGAAAGGCATGATTTTTTTGTTTTAAAGTTTAAGCTTTCAGCAAATTACTATAAGTTTATTTAACAGAAACGGGTGTTCTTTAAAATAATGGAAAACAATGGCCGGAAATGTTTACCAGCCTGCATATCGGTATTTTTTGCAGATGCATAAAAACCAGGAAGAGGTTGTTTTTTGCTGTATTATTTTACTATTTTGCAATCTGCAACCGCTTTTATTTTCCTCATTAAAATAAAATTGTAATGAAGCAATTATTTACCCGTTTTTTAAAATCAGTATCATTTATTTTTCTGCCTTTTTGCTTAACTGCGCAGCAGGGCCAGGATTATACTGTTTTACTACACTCCGGAAAATTTATGCCGGATGAGAATATCAATACAGTAACCAAAGCTTCGCCGGTATTTGAGCAAAGCCTTTTTAATGGCAGGCACTATGTGGTTATACAGTTTAAAACATTACCAACCCAGTTGCAAAAAGATGATTTAAAAGCAGCAGGGATTGAGTTGATAGACTACATCCCTAATAATGCTTACACGGCCAGTGTGGCAGCGGATATAAATATTTCAGCCTTCAGGTCTTCTTTGTTCCGGTCGGTATTCCGGTTCAGGACGGCAGATAAAGCTGCTGCTGATTTTTTAAGTGGCCATGTACCAGGTTATGCTATCAAACAGGCAGGCTATGCCGATGTTGATATTATCGGGTACGAAAAATTAAAGCAAGCCAATGTGCAGCAGGCGGTTGCTTTGTTAGGAGCAACGATCATACAGGATGTACCTGATTTCAGGATGTTTACTGTAAGGATACCGGTTGAAAATGTTAAGCAACTGGCAAGCCTTCCATTTGTTCAATGGGTAGAATTTATTGCACCGCCAAACCAGCAGGAAAACCTGCCGGGCCGTTCATTGCACCGGGTAAATGTTTTAAATGATGGTGTTAGAAATTTAAAAGGCGACGGTATGAATATTGGTGTGTGGGATGAACGGGCCAGCCAGCACCTTGATTTTTCTCCTGCCGGGCGTTTGGTAAATGTTGATCCCGGAGGTGCCGGAAGCCATGGCACCCATGTATCTGGCACAATCGGTGGCCGTGGTTTGATAAACCCAACTGCAAGAGGTATGGCACCCAATGCAACTATTTTTTCTTACTATGGTTTTAGCGGCGATGTGCAGGTAGCAATGGCAACTGCCATTCCGGCCAATACACTTATATCAAGCAATCACTCTTATCATGATGGCCTGGGTGTGCAATGCGGCCTTGGCGGAGCATCAGCAAGCTATTCGCTCAGGTCAAGAAATACGGATATTAACCTGAATAATTTTCCTTATCACCTCCATTGTCATTCTTCTGGTAATAACCAGGCAGCCTGCAGCGGCGGATGGGGAACTATTACAGGCACAGGTAAATCGGCAAAAAATAATGTGGTGGTAGGAAATATAACTACTGATGAAGTGCTTTCAGGATCCAGCAGTTGCGGCCCTGTGCATGACGGACGAATTAAACCAGAAATAGTAGCAATGGGTACCAATGTTTTTTCTACTTATACACCACTAAATACCTACGGCACTATTTCCGGTACGTCTATGTCAACACCCGGCATTACCGGTACTGTTGCTTTGCTTGCACAGCGATACAAGCAACTTAATTCAAACATACTTCCTCCATCTTCTTTAATAAAAAATATTGCCTGCAATACCGCACAGGATTTGGGTACAACAGGCCCCGATTACCGCTTTGGTTTTGGCCGGGTAAATGCACTGGCTGCAGTTAAAATACTTGAGCAAAACCGTTACGCATTAAATACAATAACTACCGGCAATACCAATGATATTACTATTACTGTTCCTGCAGGTGCATCCCGTTTACGGGTAATGCTTACCTGGAACGATCCGGCAGCAGCAGCCAATTCAGCTTTTGCGTTGGTTAATAATCTCGACCTGAGGGTTATTGAAGGTGCAAACACTACTTTGCCCTGGATATTGAATCCATCAAGCCCGGCAACACCAGCTATACAGGCAGATGACAACATCAGCAATATTGAGCAGGTAACAATTAATAATCCTGCGGCAGGCACTTACACTTTAAGGGTTATTGGCGAAGCGGTAACAACCGGCCCCAGCCAGCAGTATGCACTTACCTGGGATATTAACCAGCCTTACATAGAAGTAATTTATCCTAATGGAGCCGAAACCTTTAACCCTTCCGGATCGCAGGTTATTACCTGGGATAATTCCGGTGTAACAGGCAATCAAACTGTTGAGTATTCTTTAAATGGCGGAAGCACCTGGACAACTATTTCATCTACTGTGCCAGCCAATACAACCCGGTTAAGCTGGAGTGTACCTGCTGCTAATACATCAACAGCGTTGATAAGGGTTAGCAGCGGATCATTAACAGATGTAAGTGATGCAACTTTTAAAATACTGGGTACACCAACAGGCTTTACAGGTTCTGGCATCAGCTGTGCCGCAGGCGAAGTAATTTTTAACTGGACAGCAGTTGCCAATGCCACGCACTATGATATTATGCGGTTAAATACCACTACCGGCAATTTTGAAACACTGGCAACCAACATAACCGGCACTAACTACACTGCCACAGGCCTTACTCCTAACTTAAGTATGTGGTTTCACCTGAGGGCAAAAAATAACACCACCGGCGCCGAAGGCGAAAGATCAAATGCAATTAATGTAACAGTTTCAAATGGCGGTGGCGGGTTGCCAACGCCTGGTGCCATTACCGGGCAAAATGCTGTTTGTGGTACACCTTCTAATGTACCTTACACAATTGCATCGGTACCTGGTGCAACAACTTACACATGGTCGGTACCGCCAGGTGCAAATATCGCAGGCGGCCAGGGTACCGTTTCAATCACAGTAAATTATCCCGGCGGAAGCAGCAGTGGAAACGTAAGCGTAACTGCCGGAAACGGAACCTGCACCACTTCTCCATCGGTACTACCTGTAACGGTTGGCAGCGGCGCACTTGCCAGCCCTGTATCGGGCGGTAACCAGTCGCAGGCAGCATGCGCAGGCGGCCCTGTACCTACTTTAACTGCCACAGCCACAGTACCGGCAGGCCATTCTGTTGTATGGTACAATGCAGCATCAGGAGGTTCGGTTGTTGCCAATCCCATTTTAAATACGGTTGGTACAATCACTTACTATGCAGAAACTTTAGATAATACAACCTTGTGCAGAAGTGCAACCCGTACACCGGTAACTCTAACCATTACCAGTGTGCCAGGTGCAACAGCATCAGCAGGCGGGCCTACAACTTTTTGCCAGGGAAGCAGTGTAGTGCTTACTGCAAGCAGTGGCACTTCTTACCTGTGGAGCAATGGCGCCACAACACAATCAATTACGGTAACTACAGCAGGCAATTACACCTGTACAGTAACTACATCAACCTGTACCAGCACAACAAGTGCAATTGCAGTAACAGTTAATCCAAAACCAACAGCATCAGCATCAGCTGCAGGCCCAACAACCGTGTGCCAGCCAAATACAGTTATACTTAACGCATCGGCTGGTAGTTCGTGGTTATGGAGCAATGGTGCCACAACACAATCAATAGCGGTTTCAACAAGCGGCAACTACACCGTAACTGTTACCAATGCCAGCGGATGTGTTTCAGATCCATCAGCCGCTATTCCGGTAACAATAAATCCACAGCCCGTTGTAAATATTTCGGCAGCACCCTATACCAGGTTATTGCCGGGCCTGAAAACTACACTTACAGCCAATGTATCACCGGCAGGATCTTATACATATGGGTGGTTTAAAAACGGAATAGCTGTTCCTGGTGCTACCGGTAATTCAATCAATATAAATCTTGATCAACTGGGCGGTTACACGGTAAGGGTTACCAATGCCGGTAATTGCAGCACTACATCTGCTTTGATGAACATTGCAGATTCTGCTTCTGCCAGGTTATTCATTTTACCAAATCCCAACAGTGGTGTTTTTGATGTGGTTTATCACAGCAGTGTGGCAACCAATACCCATACGCTTGCGATATTTGATTCAAAAGGTGCGTTGGTTTACAAAAATATATACCCCATTTCAGGGCCATATCAGCGTATGCCTGTTGATATGAGGGCTGCAGGAAGCGGTACTTATGTTATTGCACTGTTTAACAACACAGGCAAACTTGTTGCAAGTGATCAGGTGGTAATTCAATAAAAATTTATTTTCATTTTAAAGAAGTGATTGCCATACAGCAATCACTTCTTTTTTTTACCGGTTGGCAGCATATGTAAAAACATAAAAAGTTTTTCTTATTGCAGAGATGATTAAATTTGAGTGAAATGGTTTTTGTTTTTTTCGATAGAACTGTATCAATCTGCCAATGGGTGTTGTAATTTTTTTTACTACAATACGTTTTAGTAACTGGTATAAAGCAATGCTTTGTGCAATGCAGTTGTTTGTTTGCCAGCTGTGCTTTGGCCAGGATCCCCCCTTCATAAACTACTCAGAACAAAATGGCTTATCCACCAGTGTAGTTTACGGGCTCTTCCAGGATTCAGAAGACAATATCTGGTTTTGCACCAATTCGGGTGCAGTAAAATTCAATGGTAATAAACTCATCTCTTACAAAAAAAAGGACGGCCTTTCCGGTAACGAAGTGTTTAAAATATTTGAAGACTCGCAGCACAGGCTTTGGTTTATGACGGCCAGCGGCCGTATATCTTACTACAAAGACAAGAAAATTTATAACGAAAAAGATCATCCGGTGTTTGATAAGCTCGGCATCAGTTCTTTTATTTCAGACATCAGGGAAGATAAAGACCACCAGATATGGATCGTTCCTGACCGGGGCAATATTTATGCGCTTTCGCCCAATTTGCAATCCTTCAGGGAAATATCCTTTAAAACAAACAACGGTATTTTTTTCGGTTATGAGGGGGCCGGTTATCTTTCTGCAACGCAGGGTATTTATTTACTTGGGCAGCAGCCCGGCAAAATAGATTTTTTAAATTTTTCTGCATCTAAACTTAATGCCAGGCATTGGTTTTCAGATAATGTAGTGTACACTGCCCGAAATAAAAGGGTTGAGATGTATGATATGCAACGCAAGTCGGTTTCTTTTTTTGAAACACCCGACCTGCCGTTAAGCCTCAACGCTGTCTCCATTATTGATTCGTTCATCTATTTATGTTCGGCCAATGGTTTAAGCCTGTATAATAAACGTGACCATAAAAAGGCTGGACAGTATTTCAGCAATGTAAATGTATCGCATGTGCTTAAAGATAAAGAAGGCTCGCTGTGGATATCTACCTTAAACGATGGGGTAATGTATATACCCAATATGCAGGTGCGGTTTTTAAAATCAACCGGATATTTTCAGGGTAATAAAGTGCTTAAGTTAAACGGCCTGGGCAACCATGTTATCATCGGTCAATCCAATTCGCAAACACATTATTATTACCGGGGCGCTTTACAGCATATACGTGTGCCATACGTACCAAAGGGCGAAGGCCGTACCTATACCATTGTTGCCAAGCGGCCAGATTCTTCTTTTATCATATCCAACCAGTCGGGGTTGACAGAATTTTTTTTGAACGGAAAAATAAAATACCAGGAAAACATGGCCCTGCTTGCTTATGCCGGGTTTAACGATTCAATCTACCTCGGCACACCTTCTGTTTTGGGTAAATTTCCGCGGCAGATAGAGCCCCGCAACTTTTTACCGGTGTATAACCCCTATGTTTTTGATTCAATAAGGGCCGATGTATTGTACTTTGATGAAAGCGACTCGGTTTTATATGCAGGCACCAAAACCGGTATGCTGTTGTATAAAAACAAGAAAAAAATAAAAAACAGGTATAAAGAATTTGCCGGGCTAAGCTTTACAGATATTGATAAAACGGGAGGCCAAATATTAATTGCGACCACACTGGGAGACGGGGTGTTTTTTTTTAACAGGGATACCCTTTTGCAGTTGAATGAAAAAAACGGGCTTACAGATAATTTATGCTCATCGCTTTTTATAGAAAACGACAGCACGGTTTGGGTTACCACCCTTAACGGATTAAACCGTATTGTTTTTAATTATCAGGCAGGCAGCTTTAATGTAAAGGTTAAAAATCTTTACCGGCATGATGGCCTGCCTTCAAACTACATCAACGATATTTATGTTTACGGGGATACTATCTGGCTGGCTACCAATACCGGCCTGGCTGTTTTTAATAAAAAAAACCTGCCTGATTATTCCTATACCCCCAAAATGGCCATTGAGTCATTTAAAGCGAACGATGTTTATAAACCTGTTTTTTCATCGGCACGTATTAACCTCGACAGGAACAGCAATAATATTGTTATTGAATTTAACTGCCGCACTTTTAAAAGTTCAGTTTCGGTATTGTATAAGTATAAACTGGTGGGGCTAAACAGCAACTGGGTAGAAACAAGAAATAACCAGGTTGATTTTACCGGGCTTCCGCCTGGCAATTATGAATTTGCTGTGTATGCATACAGTTTAAATGAAAACTGGAAATCGAACATTGAACGCATTTATTTTACCATAAAACCTGCTTACTGGGAAACAAACTGGTTCAGGATATTGCTCGCAGGGGTTGTGCTGTTAATCGTTTCGCTGTTTATTTTTTACCGGTTCAGGAAAGTGAAAAAAGATTTCGCCTTACAAAAGAGGATAATTAACTACGAAAAAGAAATGCTGGAGCTGGAGCAGCAGGCTTTGCGGCTGCAGATGAACCCCCATTTTATTTTCAATGCATTAAACTCCATACAACATGCCATTTTAACCGGTAAACAAAATGATGCCTACAACAGCCTGGAATTATTTTCTTCGCTGATAAGAGGGATACTGGAAAATTCCAAACACAAATTCATTTCGCTGGAAGATGAAATTGAGATACTTAAAATTTACATCCAGATAGAAGCAAAGCGTTTTAGCTCAGATTTTAATTATGATGTGAAGATTGACCCGGAGATAGACATCAGCAGTATAAAAATACCTCCTATGCTTATACAGCCGTTTGTTGAAAACAGCATCTGGCACGGGCTGATGCCAAAAACAGCAGGCGAAAAGAAATTGATATTGTCTTTTGACAGCAATGAAGATTCCATCATCTGCAAAGTAGAAGATAATGGTATAGGAAGAGCCAAAGCCGCTGAAATGAAAAGTAAAAAGCATGGAACTTCATTGGGTACAGCATTAACTTTTAACCGGGTTGCCAATATCAATATGTTTGAAAACAAAAACCGTTATTTAATAGACATTTACGACAAACCGGATGATGAAGGCACAATTGTGACCATTACAATTCAACGGTGAAATGAAATTTTTTTTCAGTAAAATCACTTTCTTTAATTCAGAAAATTATCTTTGAACTTTCAACTGTAATCAAAAAAGCATGAAAGCGATAATCATAGATGATGAGTTAAGCGGCCGTGAGGTGCTAAAAAAACTGGTGCAGCTGAATTGCCCTGACGTTACTGTTGTAAACACGTTGAGCTCCATCAGTACCGGTCTTCAGTCTATTAAGGAAGACAAGCCCAACCTGGTTTTTCTGGATATACAGATGCCCAATGCATCGGGTTTTGACCTGCTGAACCAACTTGATAAAATTGACTTTGAAATTATTTTTGTTACTGCGCACGACAGCTTTGCCATACGTGCCTTTAAATATGCAGCAGTAGACTATCTGTTAAAACCCATAAAAGTTTCTGAGCTTATTGATGCGGTACAACGGGCTGCTGAAAGAATCCGGAACAACCTGGGTCCGGATAATGTAAAATTCATGCTCGATAAAGTTAGCCCGGCAAAAAAAGCGCTTCTCAATAATAAAATACTGTTGCCTACGCTGGGTGGATACAATATCATCGAGGTATCGGAAATAACCTATTGTAAAAGTGAGTCCAACTATACCAGGTTTCATTTTGTTGATGGTAAGAACCTGGTGGTAAGCAAAACCCTCAAAGAATTTGAATCCATCCTGCTGGAAAATAATTTTTTCAGGATACACCGTTCTTATATTATCAATCTCAACTGCATTGCCAAATATAATAAAGGCAAAGGCGGGGAAGTGGTAATGAAAGATGGCGCCACACTGGAGGTTTCAAGAGAAAAAAAAGAAGAATTCCTCAAACTTTTCTCTATAACAGAATAGATTGCCGTTATACTCCTGAAAGCACAGCCTCTTAATCTGTGCCTTGTTTCCATGCTTTTTATTACAACCGCAGATGCTGCTTTTCCATTTCGCTCAATCAATCTTACAGTTGACTAATTGCAGCTATTATAAATATATGGCCTCTATACATTTGTTTTAAATAAGCTTTAGCCTTATTTCAATATCTGTTTAAAACCCTTTCTGATTTGAAAACTTTTAAACTAAAAAAATGAAAAAATTAATTACCCTTACACTCATTCCGGCCCTGGTGTTTTCACTTTCGCTGAATGCACAGCAAATACAAAAAGGCAATCCCGGTATGTGGCCATCATTCATTAAGTATGATAGCAAAGCACCGGCTTTCAGTAAATCTAATCCTGCAATACTGGATGCCTCCGGTAAATCCGGCAATGCCGGAACCGGTATTGTAAAGAATATTGAAACAGATGCAAAAGGCATGGTGCATTATCGTTACCAGCAAACCATCAACGGCATTGCTGTTGAAAACGCTGATATGGTTGTGCATGTGGTAAATGGCAGAATAAGCAGCCAGAACGGAAAGTGGATAAAAGATTTTCCTGCCGGCATGCAATCAACGCCTGCCCTGTCCCAGGCCAATGCTTTAAGTAAAGCATTACAGCACATAGGGGCTTCTACATACAAATGGGAATTGCCCGCTGAGGAAGCTTTTATTAAGCGTGAACAAAATAATCCCAATGCTACTTTTTATCCTAAAGCAACGCTGGTTTATTACAGTGGCGAAAGGGATGTAATCCCATCGGCCCTCCGCCTTGCCTACAAATTTGATGTGTATGCACAGCAACCCATCAGCCGTTATTTAATTTTTGTTGATGCTTTTAACGGAAAAATATTAGGAAAGCGTGAGCTTATACATGAAACCAATGCAACCGGTACTGCCCAAACCGGCTTTAGCGGTACGCAAACAATTACCAGCGATTTTACCGGCGCAAACTACCGCCTGCGTGAAGCAGGCAGGGGGGCAGGTACAAGCATAAATACCTATAACCTGTTAACCGGCACCAATTATGCAGCTGCGGTAGATTTTACAGATGCTGATAACAACTGGAACAATGTAAATGCTGCCAAAGACGAATATGCAGCTGATGCACATTGGGGTACAGAAATGACATACGACTACTTTTACCAGAAATACAACCGCAACAGTATTGACAATGCTGGTATGGCATTAAACAGTTACGTGCATTATTCTGTAAATTATTTTAATGCTTTTTGGGATGGTAACAGGATGACCTACGGTGATGGCGATGCAGCACACGGGAATAAACCATTAACCTCACTTGATGTTTGCGGGCATGAGATTACGCATGGCATTACAGAGAGAACTTCAAACCTGGTTTACTCATATGAAAGCGGCGCCATGAACGAAGGCTTCAGCGATATTTTTGGAACAGCCATTGAAGCTTTTGCAAGGCCCGGAAATACAGATTGGCTTATTGGCGGTGATTTCTTTACGATACGGAACATGAGTAACCCCAACTCCTTTAATCATCCTGATACTTATTTAGGAACACATTGGTACAGCGGTGGAGGAGATAACGGCGGTGTACATTACAACAGTGGCGTACTTAACTATTGGTTTTACCTGCTAACAGTTGGAGGCAGTGGCGTAAACGACCACAGCGTTGCTTACAATGTTAGCGGTATCGGTATGGATAAGGCAGCGGCTATTGCTTACCGTTTAAATACTTTTTACCTGGTATCAACCTCACAATATTATGATGCCCGTGTTTTAGGCATTCAGGCTGCCGAAGATTTGTACGGCATAGGCAGCAATGAAGCCATTCAAACCGCCAATGCCTGGACGGCTGTTGGATTATATGCACCCAGCTGTGCTGCAACCAGTGGATTAAACGCCGCCAATGTGCTTGACAGGACGGCAACATTGAAATGGACTGCAGACCCGGGCGCAAGCTACTACAACGTGCAGTATAAAACGAACAGTTCCACTGCCTGGTCTCCTTTAATTTCAACAACCGTTGACAGCCTTGATTTATCGGGCTTAACAGCATCTACCTTGTACGATTACAGGGTAAGATCAAGCTGCAACATGATTTACACTGCAGCACAGTTTACAACCGCAGCGCCTATTTGCGAACCACCAACAGGTATTACTTTTGTTACAGGTAACAGTTCTGCAACCATAAACTGGAACCCGCAATTATATGCTTTAAGTTATGATGTAGAATATAAACTTACTACTGATAATGTATGGACTGCAGCAGGCAATACCACTTCTACAACATTTACCATTACCGGTCTTACTGCGCCAACAACCTACGATTGCAGGATAAAAAACAACTGCAGTTTTGGAAGCAGCCCTTTTTATGAATTCCAGTTTACAACAACGCTTGCACCATGCAATGCACCAACAGGGCTGGCATTCAGCTACAGTAACAACGTATCTACCTTTACCTGGGATGCAGTACCCGGGGCTTTGGATTATGTTTTTGAGCTGGCGTGGGCAGGTGGCTCGTGGGGAGCCTATAACCAGGTAACTACAACCAATTCACATGATCTTACCGGATTGATGCAGGGAGGTAATTTCCAATATAGGGTAACCGCAAACTGCGGCGGCAGCTATAGTTTGCCAAGCAGTACATTCCTGTTTACCACCCCATGTTCAATGCCGGGCAGTTTATCAGCTACCGCTATTACAAATACCAGTGCCACTTTAAATTGGGTGCCTGCTGTTGGTAATAATAATAATACAGCATTTGAAGTAACCTATCGTTTAGCAGGTTCGTCAAATGCGTGGACAACGGTAGGTAATACAACGGCATCTACCATCAATGTTTCGGGCTTAACTGCCGGCACTACGTATGACTGGCGTGTAAGAAAACTTTGCACTTCACTGAACAGTACTTATGCTACTGATCAGTTTACTACAACAGGAGTACAGCCGGCTTGTAATATGCCAACAGGTTTAACCAGTTCGGGTGTTACTGCAACACAGGCAACTGTAAGCTGGGCGGCCGTGAGTGGTGCAATAAACTACAGTGTTCAGTATAAGCCTGCAGGCAGCAGTACCTGGTCAACCGCTGTAATTACAACCGCAACCAGCCGTTTAATTACGGGCTTATCTGCTGCAACATTGTACGACTGGCAGGTTAGAACAAACTGTAGTATAAATGCAAGCAGTTTTGCAACTGCCCAGTTTACCACAACATGCAATACGCCAACAACATTAAGCAGCACAGGCATAACCGCCACACAAGCAACTATAAACTGGGCTGCCGTAAGTGGTGCCGTAAGTTACAGTGTACAATACAAGGCAGCCGGCAGCAGCACCTGGTCAACTGCAGTTAATACAACTGCAACCAACCATACCATTACGGGATTAACGGCTTCTACATTGTACGACTGGAGGGTTATGACAAATTGCACCATAAACACGAGCAGTTATGCATCAGCACAGTTTACAACAACAACTGCCAACGGATGCAGTGTACCAACCGGCCTTGCAGCAAATTATATTACCAATACCAGCACGTTGATTGAATGGAATGCAGTCAGTGGAGCCAATTCTTACAGGCTGCAGTATAAAACTGCTGCTGCAACCAACTGGACAACCGTTTCCAATATCAATTCAAATCTTTACACCTTAAGTAACCTTGCAATGAATACTGCATACCAGGTTAAAATAAGTTCTAAATGCGGATCTACATTTACAGCTTATTCTCCGGTAGTTACATTCACAACATTAAACTGTGTAACCAGTGCCAATAACACCGCACAATGGATTGACCTGTTTAAGGTTGGCACAATCAACCGTGTATCAGGCGCAGATGCCGGTGGTTATATCAACACAGGGTTATCAACAAATCTTGTGATTGGTTCAACCGGTAATGCAGGGCAGATAAGTGCCGGTTTTGCAGGCGCTGCTGCAAGCAACAATTACTGCGTTTACATTGACTTTAACAGGAATGGCAGCTTTAATGATGCCGGAGAAAGGGTTTTTGGATCGGGCTTAATAAGCAATGGCAATACATTCAATTTCAGCTTTAATATACCTGCAACAGCTACACCAGGTGTTACAGGCATGAGGGTAGTGATGCGTAAAAATACCGATGGGCCTGTAGGGCCATGTTTACAAGGTTTTGTTGGCGAAGCCGAAGACTATACGGTAAACCTTACTACAACTGCATTCAACGGTTTTGGAGAAAATCCGATAACGGCTGCTGAAATAAAAACACCGGCAGCAAATGAAATGTTCCAATCCGGTATCATAGTTGGGCCCAACCCTTCAACCGGTAAATACAATGTGTCTTTTAACGGCGGGTTTAATCCTGTACAATATGATATAATCAGTACTAACGGAAACCTCGTTAAAAGTGTTAAGGTGGTTTCGGCAAAGGTTTTACAGCTTGATATCACATCAATGCCGGCAGGCTTATACCTGCTGCGCCTGACAGACAGGAGCGGTAAAACAGCCATGCTGAAACTGATAAAAGAATAATGAAACTGGAGATGGCTTACCTGCATAAGGTAAGCCATAATCAGCTTAAAAACGGGTTTCCAAAACTGACATAGAACAATGATACTGATGAATGGCTTGCCCGGTTGGGTAAGCCATATTCAGTAATACTACCGTCAAACATTATAAATCAAAACCAAATCATATGAAAAGTATTTTCATCTCCCTTTGTTGCTTTTTTATTTTGATAAATGCAAAAGCACAAGACCCGGGTTACACCGGCCCGGCAAAAGTTTATGTAAAATCTTTCTGGAGCCAGATAGAAAAATTAAAAGCCGGAACAGCAACTGCCTCTACAATCAGCAATGCCGAAAGGGCTATCAAAAACACAAAAGAAGCGGATAAGTCTTACAATACATCCGATATGGAAGCAGCCATAAAACCATATCGTGAAAATGCCGATAAGGAGCAAAGCGAAAAAAAAGCATCTGCTGCCAAAGGTGACGAAGAAAGAAATTATTACAAAGATATCTGGATGAAGATGATACAGGTTTACTCCAAGGGAGACCATATAGAAGCTTCCGGTAAATCTTACTACGACAAGGTGCAGGCATTAGACATTAATGGTTATAAAGAAAGAAAAAAAACAGCCGGTGGAGAAGCAGCAAAATTTATTGAACTGATAGAAGAGATGCTGGCAGATTATGATAATTACCTTACCCGCAGCGAACGTATGAAATGGATAGTGGTTAAACTGATAACAGACAGCCGCAATGCTTCCAACCCGCAGGAAAAAATGGATCTGCTTGAGCAGGTAAAATACGATTGCGAAGCTGTTCTCATTTTATCACCGGGTAATACTGCTTTTAAACAAAAGCTGGATGATGTAAACAAACTCATGGGCAGTGCAGTTAGCGAAGCGGCAAAATTTTTCACCAGCGATTTTCATAAGCAGCATTTAAATTCAATCGTGTGGAGTACCAAACCCTTGGTTATTGGCAAAGAAAATGAAATGTCTTCATCCATAAAAACAGCTTTTAAAACCGGCGATTATATTTATGGCACCGCTTATCTGGGCGTAAATGCAAAAGATGCGATGGGCAGCAACACCAACCTGCGGGTGCGTATCAGTATTGATGGGGGTACTGCTATCTGGGGAGGCGACCTCTCTTACATTGAAGTGCCGGTGGCCGTGCAGAACAAATCCTACATACAGTTTGCATTGCTGCCCGATGCCCAGTGGCTAAAGGATAATTATGCACCTTACCTGGCTGAAGAAAACTGGACCATCTCTTATTTTATGGATGAACTTGCCCGCAGCGGCGATATCAGTCATGAAATTACCTGTGAGCTCATCTTTCCCGGAAGTAAAATTGATGATTTTGAAAGCAAATTTTCATACGACCTGGGTGGCGGATCTGGAGCTGTAAAAACGCTGGCAACAAAACTGCACAGCGAACTGATGGACAGCCGCCAGTTACCTAAAGCCGGCATGAGCAACCCAGCATTGGAAAGCCAGATGCTGGCTGTTATGCAAAAACTGCCTGGATGGAGTGAGAAGTTTAATAAAGCCATCATCACTTCATCAAACTGGACGATAAAGAAAAACGATCTTACCGGTGTAATTTTATATCGCTATATTAGTGTTACCGGAACCTGTAAAAATGTTGATGGCATTTGCTTTACACAGGAATTCACCTTCAGGCAGGATTATACAGGCGGCGGTAATTATGAAAGCGCACCCAAATACAACAGCTATGGCGGCAAGAGAGAGATTGGCTGCGATAAAATAAAATGATTTTAAACCAAAACACACTGATATGAAAAGAACATGCTTGTTTATGATGGTTGCTGTAACCCTGGTGATGGGTGCCTGCAAATCCAACGGCTCTGATGAAGCCATAGCCACAGATATGTGCGGCTGTTTCAATATGCTTAAAGATTCGATGCCGAAGGAAGCGATGGTTGTTTTTGAGAAAGCTGCTGCTGCAGACAATGCCAAAGAAACCTTTGAAACAGAAGTAAAAAAACTTGACCCCGAAACCGCCATGAAAGTAAGCATGGCCCTGATGGGAACTGCTAAAGAAGGATCGGCGATTAACAACTGCCTGAAAAAAATTGATGAAAAATATAAGTCCACTGTAACATCTGACCAGGAAGCTGCCAAAAGAATGGTGGCAGCGTTAAAAGATAAAAAGGGTTGTGATATTATGCTTGCGCTTATGAAAATGAGCGCAAAAAAATAACCCCGGTAAAATTTTTGCCAAAGCTTATAAGCTTTGGCAAAAATTTATTGAAATAAAATACGTTACTGTTTCTTCGCCATTGCTGGCAACCCGGCCAGCAACATATCATCCGGTTTATTTTTTCTTCACCTCCGCAATAACATCCCCAAATTTTTCTGTAAGTATCACCAGTACCGGTTTATTGTTTTTTTTCGATTGCTTCAGCAATGCCAATGCCTGTTTGCAGTTTTTATTTTTCCGCATCAGCTTATAAAACCTGGCCGACTGGTAAAAAGTTATTTCATAAAAATCCGCATGTTCAGGCTCAGCAATATTTGCTACCGTAAATATTTGCGGCGGTACCGTATCCGTTAAAATATCCTGCGTTTTTGTGGTTGCCATACTCATCGTTGAAAGCAGCATAAATATAAACAATAAACCAGGGCCGCATTTTCTGCAACCCCGGTTTGATGCGATATAAGATGCAATAACTTTAAACATATTTTACGGACAAGTGGTCAGGTTTTTATAATTGATCAGTGTTTGCTCGGTGTTTATATAGTTAGGGTCGGTTCCAAAACTGGCGCTGCTGCCTAATGGCCAGTAGGCCGAACCCGGCTGTATGCTGTATGAAGTTACGGTAGCATTCGGGTTGCAGGTTGTATTTTTTTGCGCCTGCAGCCAGGTTGAAAGCGTAACCGGTGTGGTAAACATACCGGGGTCAATCACGTAGCATACCTGCTTAATAACACCCGTTTTATATTTTACATTCAGCCTTAACAAAGGCACTACATGGTACCACCATTCAACACAGCAGCCGCCCCACATATTTGCTTTTACTGCCAGCTTATTAGGGTAGCCCTCTGCAAAACTAAAAACCTTTTCTACACAGTACCCATATTTTTTGCTTATCATCTGGCGCATTTTATGCGCCCTTGCATAACAACCATCTCTTACATATTGAAAAGGTATGCAGTTGGTAATGGTGTATGGCGGCGGATTGTTACAACCCTGGCTGGCACAGTAATTAAAGATGTTAACCAGCGTTGCATAATCAGGTACTACATTGGTGCATAACTTAAAAACAGGAAACTTCAACTGGTAATCAACCTGGTTAAAAGTTGCGGTGTCAATTTTTGTAACATCAATTTTTACGGGAGCGGCGCCTTGTATTTTCAGGCGGGCACTGTTGATACCTTCTCCGGTATTGTAAGCCCTTATTTCTTCATCGGTTGCTTTGGTAATAGTTGTAAGCGTCCGCCTTGCTGCATCAAGGCTGAATTTTACAGGTGTATTGGATTTAATAGCTTCATTCAGCATACCAATATTATCTGTGTATGATTTGTTGCTTTTATCAAAAGTGTAGATCGCTTCTCTTTCGTAAAACCTGAACTCAACCTTACCCTCCCTGTCCTCATTCATCATGGCAATGGTGAGTAACGTGCTTTCTGTTTGTGGCGGTCTAGCTGTATCTGTTTTTGTTTTTTCTTCTGCAGGTCCTGCAGCAGTTTTTTTGTCTTTATTGCTGTTGTTGCATGATGCAAATAACAACAAAGCGGGCAAAGCAATTAAAATAATCTGCCTGCCGGATTGTTTAAAAATGGATTTAAGCATTTTGTAAAATTTGAGGTGAGAAAGTTTGATTGCAGTATAAAACTACTAACGGGTTTTTCTTTCTGCAATACCCTAAAAGTGGCATCGGCATTGTAATTTGTTTTCGAAATAAGTAAAACCCTGCCTAAGATAGAATAAGGCATGGTGGGAATTTTATCTTAAAAAATGCCTGATAATTAAATATAACCTTCGAATAGTTAATTAAAATCCTGAAGTAATTAACTAAAACCATCGAATAATTTTAATTATTGAGAGAATAATTTTTACCAGGTAGTGAATAATTAAAATAAAACAGCAAATAATTTAAATCAGGAGAGTGATAATTTTAATTATCTGACAATTTTGGATAATTAATGCACAAGGAGTACTAAAAAATAACGGTTTTTGATAAATTTTTCCCACCCGGAAGTAATGAGGCTTGAAATACGGGTTATCCCGCAAATGCTTTCATCAACTGCTCCTTATGCGTTGCAGATACTTCGATTTCAGAACCATCCTGCAGGGTTACAAATCCACCGGCGCTTTTTGAATATGATTTAATAAAACGGGTATTGACAATAAAAGAACGGTGTACCCGTACAAAAGGGCTGCCCAGTAACTCATCAAAATGTTTCAAAAATTTGCAGATCATTTTGCAGCTTCCGTCAGCCAGGTAAACATCGGTAAAATTTCCGTTTGCCTGCAGTTTGATGATGTTCTCAGTTTTAATAACATCAAACCCCTGCAGGGTTGGTAAGATGATCTGCTGTTTCTCAGGTTGCACTTTTAAATTCTCCAGTAAAATTTTTGTGCGGTTAAGGTCTTCAGATTTTAAAATAGACAACTGTACTTTATTTACAGCAGATATCAGTTCTGTTATATCAATCGGTTTGAGGATGTAGTAAGCAGCGCTCATGTTCAATGCCCGCAATGAATATTCTGAATAGGCTGTAATGAAAACAGTTTCAAATTGCTGGTCCTGGCAGGCTTCCAGCACATCAAAAGCATTGCCGTAAGGCATTTCAACATCTAAAAAAACCAGTTGCGGTTGTAAAGATTTTATCAGGGGCACGGCTTCTTTAATATGTTGCGCCTGGCCTATCACTTCCACAACCGGGCAATATTTTTTCAGGTAATTTTCCAGTACCTCTCTTGCAATTAATTCGTCGTCAACAATAACGGCTTTTACCTTCATGCTGTTTTGGTTTTGGTGATGGGTACAGTTAGAGTGATCTTTACTCCTGTGGCTGGTTTTGGTTTATCCTCAATTACACAGGTGATATTTTGATGATACAATTCATTCAATATTTTAATTCTTTCCAGCGTGTTGTTCATTCCCCGGCCACCATGTTTTTGCTGGTTTACGGTTTTATTTTTTTTGCTTTCGGCAATGCCCACGCCATTGTCTTCAATAACGATACTTACATTGTTTTGTTTTTTGGTAAAACTCAGTTGCAGGAAGCCTTTTGTTTCCATGTAGCGCAGGCCGTGCCAGATGGAGTTTTCAAGATGCGGTTGTATAAGCATACCCGGAATTAAAATATCCTCATCAGCAAATAAGGCATCATCAATTGTTATCTTAAAATCAAATTTATCAGGAAAACGGCTGCGTTCCAGTTCTAAATAATTCTGCAGCAGTTCTGCTTCTTTTGAGAACTGCACAAAATCTTCTTTGGAGTTTTCCATCACCCGGCGCATGAGGGTAGAAAATCTGGTGAGGTATTGGTTTGCGGCCAGTTCATTATTGCTGGCAATAAACTGGTTGATGCTGTTGAGGCTGTTGAAGATAAAATGAGGGTTCATTTCACGCCGCAGCGATTGCAGGGCGATCTTTTTATTTTTTACCCTCAGTTTTTTTAACACAAACAGTATAACCGCAATAAAAGAAAGTAACAAAACCAGTGAACCGATAAGCCAGTAGTTGAAAATATTCTTTTTGCGGATAAGGTCGTCTTTCAGCGCCTTTTCAATTTGCAACTGCTTTAGCCTTTCTTCCGTTTCGGCAATGATCTTGTTATCAACCAGCGAGCTGTCTTTATCAATGATCTGCGGCAGTTGCGAAAGAAATGATTTATACAACTGCAGGCTCATGGAAGTTTTGCCGGTACTGCGGAAAATGCTGTCGAGTTTTTCAACACATTTTCTTGCCTCCAGCGTATGGCCATTTTGAACAGATATATTATAGGATTGCCTGAGCAGGCTTACCGCTGTGGAGTCTTCTTTTTTTTGTATATAAATATCGGCAAGCGAGGTAATTTCACTGGCTTTTATCTGGGTAGAGTTTTTAACAAAAGGTTCATTTAAAACCTGCTTTTTGGTTTCGATGGCCTGTAGAAAATTCTTATCTTTTAAATAAGCATCCGTGATTTTTTGATTGAAACGCAGAGCCTGTTCTGGTTTATTCTGAGAAAGGGCGTAGCCTAAATTATAGTATTTGATAGCAGAAGATGTGGCATTATTCTTCAGGTCAAAATCGGCCAGGCGGCCCACAGAATTAATTAAGCCTGCAGTATCATTGTTCTTTAAACCAAGCTCAACATTATTTTCCAGCGCCTGTTGCTGAAGCTTTGATGAATCAGGTTTTGAAAGGCGGCTGGCATCATTTGTATTAAGCCGGTAAGCAACTGAATCGCCGGTAATAACAGCATTGCCCTGGGCCGTGCTGTAATTTGATCTGGCTTCCTTTTTTTTATTCAGGTCTTCCTGCACAATAGCCAGGGCCCGGCTGCTTTTGGCAACGCCTGCTGCATTTTTATTTTTCTGGTAAACATCTTTTGACTTTTGATAATAGCCTTCACTTTTTTCCAGCAGCCCCTGTTCATAATAATTATTGCCCATTTCAAAATATCCTTGTGCCAGCGAGTCTTCGTTTTTATCATTGATACCTGTCTCAATTTTCCTGGATGTTTTTTGAATGGCCTTGCTTTTTTTATACTGGGCAAAAACCTGCCCGGTGATGCAGGTGAACAACATCAGCAGCAATACAGGGCTCAGTCTAAAAAAAAGCTTGCTCATTTTTTATCTACAGGTTCTGTTGCAAAATAACAGCTTTTGCCGCCAATAATGATAAGCCTTACCAAGTGAAACGGGGCTTTTACCAAGTGTGTGGTAAAACAGCTTTTTTGCAGGGGTACTTTCATAGTACCAATCTGGTTTACCCATCAAACTAAAATAAGATCATGAAAAAGCGCATCAGCATTTTTACCGTTTCACTTTTACTGTTAAGCATAAGCCTGCAGGCCCAGCTGAGGGCAGATAATTTTTATATGCCGGTGGCAAATGCAACGCAGCCGGCCAAAGCAGGTTTTGTAACCGAACATAAAAAGATAAAGCTGTACTATATTAAAGCCCGCCCTTCTTTATACAAAGAATTTGAAGGCATGGGAAAATATACTACGCTGGAAGATGCGCTGAAAAGATCAAAAATACTGGTGCAGGAAATTTCGGCAGGCGGGGAAGTGAATAAGCTGAAGTTTAAGAACCTTTCAAAAGATACTATCATCATCGGCATGGGCGATATTGTAAAAGGCGGCAAGCAGGACAGGGTGATTGAAAAAGACACGTTGATAGCCCCCGGCAAAACCCTGTACCTGCCTGTTTACTGTGTTGAGCATGGCAGGTGGAGTGCCGAAAACAATAACCAAAGCTATGGGCTTAGTGCATCTGCAAACTTTTCTACCTACCACAGCAATATCAATAACGAGGTGCGTAAAAGTATTGTAAAGGAAAAAGACCAGGGCAAGGTTTGGGAAAAAGTGGCGCAGATAAACACCCTGAACGGTACCGCTACCAGCACCGGTACTTATACAGCCGTAACACAATCGGCCACTTACAATAAAGAGGTAAAAGAGTACCTCGACGAATTTAAAAAAGCCATCGCTAAAGATTCAACCATAGTAGGTGTGCTGGCTGTTACGGGTGATAAGATAATCGGCTGCGATATTTACGGAACACCAAAACTATTCAGGAGCAACGCAAACAATATCCTCAACTCATATATTTCCGAAGCGGTTTACAATGGCAGCAGGGTTACCATAACCGATGCCGAAGTGTACAACTATTTAAACCAGTTGCTGGCCAATGAAGCAAAGCAGGATAAACTGCTGGAGCAGAACGGCCGGAGCCTGAAAGTGAACGGCAAAAAAATAAAGATCACTGCTTTTTGACAAATAAAATTAAAACCTAAAACTGATCATTATGAAAACACTCAAATTTCACCTGGTGATAGTCATTCTTTGCTGCGTTTCATTTTTACTGCTGGCTGGTTCAGTAACATTCAGAAAAGAGTTTAACGTATTTAAAAAAGAGCTGGAAATAAAAAACAGTTCAGCGGCCCGGCTCATCAACGCAGAAAAATTAAAAAACACTGCAAGCCGCCAGGATGAAGGCCGGCTGTTAAAACCGGTAGAATAAAGTAATAATGTAAAATTGATCCCTTTGAAAATGAAACGAACGTCCCTGTTTTTACGGGATGTTTTTTATAATTATACTTTTAAAAAACTATTTATTATACCTTTTCCTGGGATTTCTTTTGTGATGATAGATGGATGTAAGAATCACTGTCTTTTCTTTTTCATCAATAAAATAGATGAGATAGAATGGATATTTTTTTAAAGATGTCTGCCTGAAATGTTTGTATGGATTCCGGAAAATGTGAGGGTTTTTGCAAATGCTTGCTATTTTTTCCTTTATGGCAGTTACAAAATTCTCTGCAGCCCTGTTACTTCTTACAGTATACCAGCTAACCGTATCTTTAAATTCAATTAAAGCTTCCGGTGAGTAAACAAGTTTGTAACTCATTTGCGCTTGCCTGCTTGTAAAAGTTTACTTATCTGTTTATTGGCCTCATCCTGGCTCACCATTTTGCCGCCCTTTTTATAATAATCGTAACGTTTATCCAGTTCCTTTTTAAACTCTTTGCTATACTCAATATCGTCCTGCTCAATTTCATCTTCAAAAAGTGCGTACATGGCTTTAACTTTTTTATCATCAGCCAACTTCATGTAATTAACCAATTTCTCCCGTATAGCTATTGTTGTCATAGTCGTTTTGTTTTTACAAATTTACTTTTTTTAAAGATTGATGGGATAGCTTTTGAATTTAAATAACTCATAAAAAATATATCGCTCAATGACTGCAAATAGGAGTGCAGGCGTAACGAAGTGAAGCTTGAAACGAACCTGACCTCCGTCAGGCAGGTAGCCGGAACAATGGCGAACCGGGTTTCCGGGGCGGACAGCCCCAATAAAAAAAGGTTATCAACGATAACCTTTTTACTAATAACTAATTACCAATTACTGGTTTTTTGTACCACGTACGGGATTCGAACCCGTGATTCCTCCGTGAAAGGGAGGCGTCTTAACCCCTTGACCAACGCGGCATTTCCTGTTAAAGGACGGCAAAGATAACGTTCGGCAGTTTTTCAGCCAAATAATTTAAATCGTTGTAAAAATATTAGCTCAAAATGTGTTACACAAAATGTACTTTTGCACCGCAAATTCTTAATTCCTAATTCTTAATTCCTAATTAAAATGAGTACAGTAAAAGTAGCCATCAACGGATTTGGCCGCATAGGCCGCCTGGTTTACCGCCAGATATACAATATGCAGGGTATTGATGTAGTAGCCATCAACGACCTTACCAGCCCCGCAGTGCTGGCACATTTATTAAAGTACGACAGCGCCCAGGGCCGTTTTGACCAGCAGGTAACCGCTACAGAAAATTCAATTGTGGTTAACGGCGATGATATAAAAGTATATGCACAAAAAGACCCGGCGCAAATTCCCTGGGGCAGTCATGATGTGGATGTGGTAATTGAGTGTACCGGCTTTTTTACAGATAAGGCAAAAGCTGAAGCTCATTTAACAGCCGGCGCAAAAAGAGTGGTGATTTCTGCGCCTGCAACAGGAGATCTTAAAACAGTTGTATTTAATGTGAATCATTCAATATTAGATGGCAGCGAAACGGTTATCAGTTGCGCAAGCTGCACCACCAACTGCCTGGCGCCAATGGCTAAAACTTTGAACGATAGTTTTGGTATTGTTACCGGTATTATGAGCACCATCCATGCTTACACAAACGATCAGAATACTTTAGATGCCCCCCATGCAAAAGGCGACTTACGCAGGGCAAGGGCCGCTGCTGCCAACATTGTGCCTAACAGCACCGGCGCTGCAAAAGCAATCGGTTTGGTTTTACCCGAACTGAAAGGCAAATTAGACGGGGGCGCCCAGCGTGTGCCGGTAATTACCGGTTCTGTTACCGAATTGTATTCAATACTGGGAAAAACAGTAACTGCCGAAGAAGTAAATGCAGCCATGAAAGCAGCCAGCAACGAAAGCTTTGGCTATACCGAAGATGAGATTGTGAGCAGCGATGTAATCGGTATCCATTTCGGCTCATTGTTTGATGCAACCCAAACCAAGGTAATGACAATGGGTGATAAACAAATGGTGAAAACCGTTAGCTGGTACGATAATGAAATGAGTTATGTAAGCCAGCTGGTGCGTACGGTACGTCATTTTGCAGGATTGATAAAATAAGATATCAGCTCAATCGTCTTTGTAAAATAAGATGATAGTGAATAATTTTTTCTACCGCAGAGGCGCTGAGCCGCTGAGATTTTTGCTCTGCGTCTTGGCAACTCTGCGGTTTAATTTTATAAACAATTACTATGTCAGAATTCAGCGATTTTAATTTTGCAGGCCACAAAGCCCTCATCCGTGTTGATTTTAATGTTCCGCTTGATGAGAACTTTAATATTACAGATGATACCAGGATGAGGGCAACCATTCCAACCATAAAAAAAATATTGGCAGATGGTGGAAGTGTTATTTTAATGAGCCATTTAGGAAGGCCAAAAGATGGCCCTGCCGATAAATATTCTTTAAAGCACCTGGTAAAGCATTTGTATGAATTATTAAATGCAGGGAAAGAAGGTGGAAATACGAAGGTGTTTTTTGCAGATGACTGCATAGGTTCGCAGGCCGGGCTTACGGCATCTATGTTAAAAGCGGGAGAAGTTTTGCTTTTGGAAAACCTTCGTTTTTATAAAGAAGAAGAAAAAGGCGATGAAGCTTTTGCTGAAAAATTAAGCAGGCTGGGCGATGTGTACGTGAACGATGCTTTTGGTACCGCACACAGGGCGCATGCATCTACTGCTGTGATAGCTAAGTTTTTTGCCGCAGATAAAAGGATGTTTGGTTTGCTGATGGAAGGAGAAGTTAAAAGCGCCGAAAAAGTTTTGCATGAAGCTGAAAAGCCTTTTTGCGCAATCATAGGCGGGGCTAAGGTTTCAGATAAAATACTGATTATAGAAAACCTGTTGGAAAAAGCCACCGATATCATTATAGGCGGCGGCATGGCTTATACTTTCTTAAAAGCAAGAGGCGGTAAGATCGGTTCTTCGCTTTGCGAAGACGACCGTTTGCAAACTGCTTTGGATATTTTGGAAAAAGCCAAACAAAAGAATGTGAGTGTTCATTTACCCGAAGATTCTGTTGTTGCGGATAAGTTTGCTGCTGATGCAAATACCGAAGTAAAACCAAGCGATGCCATACCTGATGGCTGGATGGGACTGGATATCGGCCCTAAAGCAGTGGGTATTTTTAATGAGATCATCGGTAAATCGAAAACCGTTTTATGGAACGGCCCGATGGGTGTTTTTGAAATGGAGAAATTCCAGTCTGGAACAAAAGCCATTGCAGAAGCAGTTGCAGCATCTACTGCCAACGGCGCTTTTAGCCTGGTTGGCGGCGGCGACAGTGTGGCGGCAGTAAACAAATTTAACCTGGCTGATAAAGTGAGTTATGTAAGCACCGGCGGTGGCGCCATGCTGGAATATTTTGAAGGAAAAGTTTTACCTGGCATCAAAGCAGTTAAAGATTAGCAGGGCGCTTAAAGCCCCTCAATCCTGAGCGGAGCCGAAGGAAAGAGAGGGGTTGGGGTGAGGCCGGATTAACAGTTTTTTCAGGTTACCTTTCGGGTATGTGATAATTAATATAAAAATCTATAATTAAAAGATTATTTTTAAACTCTTAACAACAAAAACAAAAAATCATGAAACGTACAGGATTATTAATTACGCTTGGAATAGTTGTTATCCTTGGCTTTTGGGGATGCAACGGATATAACGGCCTGGTAACAGCCGACCAGGATGTAAAAAAAGTATGGAGCAATGTAGAAACCAACTACCAGCGCCGTACCGATCTTTACAGCAGCATCATCAAAACGGTGGAAGCATCTGCCAACTTTGAAAAATCAACCTTAACGGCTGTAGTTGAAGCAAGGGCCAAAGCAACTTCTATTAATGTAGATATCAATGACCCGGCTTCGCTGGAAGCTTATCAAAAAGCACAGGCAAACCTGCAGGGCTCTTTCAGCAGGCTCATCGCTTCTTTTGAAGCTTATCCCGATCTTAAAACAACACAGGCATTCCGCGATTTTCAGGCGCAGATAGAAGGAACAGAAAACCGCATTAATGTTGCCCGCCAGGATTACAACAAATCCATTGAAGGCTATAACCTTAAGGTAAAACGTTTTCCAAAAAGCCTGTTAGCCAGTGTATTCGGGTTTAAAGAAAAACCTTTTTACAAGGCAGAAGCAGGAAGCGAAAAAAATCCTGATATTAAGTTCGACATAAAATAAATTTCGAGGCTTATGATCCATCTCACCAGAGGTGGATCATAAGGTTATAAAACTTTCCGCATGTTTTCTTTATTTAAAAAGAAAGAATTTTTTTCTGCCAGAGACAAAGCGCAGATAGTGGAAGCCATACGCCTGGCCGAAAGGGAAACGAGCGGCGAGATACGGATATATGTTGAAAGCAGGAATGCTTATGTGGATGCCATTGACCGGGCTGCAGAAATTTTCTTTAAACTAAAAATGCAGGAAACCGACCACCGTAATGCGGTGCTGCTTTACATTGCCATGAAAGACCATGAGCTGGCATTGTTTGCAGATGAAGGCATCTATCAAAAAGTGGGCGCTGCCTATTGGGATGATGCGGTAAAAAAGATGTTGTCTCAATTCACAAAAGAAAATATCAGTAACGGCATTGAACAATGCATTGCACAGATAGGGCAGACACTGAAAGAAAAATTTCCTTACATACCAACAGAGGACAAGAATGAATTGCCCGACGATATCGTTTTTGGCAAATAATAACAACCACATTGAAAAAACTTTTTTCCATATTAGCCCTGTTGCTGTTTTCGCTTGCATCATTGGCGCAGGATAATTTTGATCCTGAAAAACTGCTGCAGCAAAAACCAACCCGGCTTGTAAATGATTATACCAATACCTTAACTGCCGATCAGCAGCAGGCATTGGAAAACAAGCTGGTCGCATTTGATGACAGCACTTCAACGCAGATTGCGGTTGTTATCATTCCCACATTAAATGGTGGTGATGTTTCGGATTATAACGTAAGATTGGGCAGGGCCTGGGGTGTAGGGGGCAAAGAGTTCAGCAATGGAGTTGTTTTACTGATTGTAAAAGGCGACCGTAAATTAAATATTGCCACCGGGTATGGTGTAGAAGGCGCTTTGCCTGATATTACAGCAAAGCACATTATTGACGATCAGATTGTACCCAACTTTAAAGGAAATGATTATTACCGTGGAATAGAAGAAGGTACAGATGCCATTATACGGGCAGTAAAAGGCGAGTATAAAGCGCCCAAAGGTTATAATGAAAGGAAAAATGGTGGAAGTGCCGGGCGTATCATTTTTATAATCGTCATTATTATCATTTTTCTAGCCATTAGTGGTGGCAGGGGCGGGGGTGGCACTTTTATGAGCAGGCGGGGTTTTGCAGCATGGACTATTCTTAATATGCTTGGAAATAGCGGAAGAGGCGGTGGCTGGAGCGGCGGTGGAGGAAGCTCGGGCGGCGGATTCGGTGGCTTCGGTGGAGGAAGCTTTGGTGGCGGTGGTGCAAGCGGAAGCTGGTAGAAAAAAATTAACTGCATAAATAAAAAACGCCCCGAAATTTTTCGGGGCGTTTTTTATTTAGTGGGATTTCTTCTTACTTCATTCCATTGCTGATATAATCTTCAATTTCTTTTCCTTTAGCCTTACTTACTTTGTTTAATTCTGTCATGATCATCGGGTCAACAAAATTTCTGAATTGTTCAGGTACTGCATTGCGTAATTTGATGATGGCATCAATACCTTTTTTTACATTGGCTATATTTTGCACTTTTTCAAGATAGCCGGCAAAAGTACCGATAGCGCCCAGTTTTTCCTGGCTCAATGGCATATCGTCAAATCGTTTTAAAATAAAATCAAAATCAGCTTCAGTACCTTCTTTAATAATCGTTTCATTTACGATAGCTCCCAGGTCACCTTTTGCATCATTCATGTATTTTTTTGCAAGCACGTAAGCTTTGGTTGGTTCCAGGCCAATCAAGCCTTCCAAAGCGGCACCTGCAACAGAATAACTGCTGTCATTAATATTGTTTTCGTAAAGCGGTTTGTATTTGGTATTGCCCGTTTTAGCCAGGTAAGAAATGGCCGCAGCTTTTGTTCTCCTGTCTTTTTCTGTATTGGCAATCTTTTCTATTCCTTCAATAACTTTTGCATCTTCTGCTATTTTAGATGCTTCCAGTTTGGTTATAGCGCTTCTTCTCAGTGGTGCAAATTTATCGGTTAAGCCCATGGCCAGCTCAGGCATATTCTTTTTGGCAAAATAATCAAGCGCTTCTTTTCTATCTAAATAGTTAGGTGCATATTTTACCTGGTGTATATAGTTTTCAGCAGTCTTGTTATCTGTTTTGGCCCACAACATCACTTTGTCTGCATCCACATTTATAAGATCAGGTTTTTGAGAATAGTTGAAACTGAAAGTATCTATCTTATTCTCAACCCAAACACTATACCTTTTTTTAGTTGCGCCATTGTAAACATCAATCGCAAGAGGCAAACGGAAAACCTTATCTGTCTTTTGGGTCTGTTCAATAATTACCCTCGCCTGTCCCGGGATATCGTAATTGTAATCAATTTTTACAATGGGGTGGCCGTTTCCATAAAACCACTGGTTCCAGAACCAGTTCATATCCTTACCTGTTACTTCTTCAAACGCAAGGCGCATCTGGCCTGCTTCACCGGGCTTAAATTTATTATTGGTCAGGTAATTGTTAAGCGATTTAAAATACGCATCATCTCCAACATAGTTACGCAGCATATGGTGTACACGGCCTCCTTTTTGATAGCTCACCAGGTCAAACATATCTTCTTTGTCAGCATAGTGAAAACGTACCAGGTTTTTTTTGGCTTCATTGGGATTGGATAAATATGCCTGAAGGCCCTGCAGGTTTTCGGCATCGCCGGCATCTTTACCATGCTTGTATTCCATCCAGAGTGTCTGGCTATAATCAGCCATTGATTCGTTAACTGTTAAATGGCTCCAGCTTTCAGCAGTCACCAGGTCGCCAAACCAATGGTGAAACAATTCATGGGCAATTGTACCTTCCCAGCCAATGCCGTCAACCAGTTCTCTTGCATTTTGATAAGCGCTTTCCTGGTGTAAGGTAGCTGTAGTGTTTTCCATAGCCCCGCTTACATAATCCCTTCCCACAATCTGGGAATATTTCTGCCAGGGATATTCCACGCCTAATTTTTCAGAAAAGAATTTCATCATTTCCGGAGTATATCCAAAAATACCACGTGCTACGGATGCATATTCCTTGTCTACATAATAACTTACTTCTTTTCCTTTATAGCTGTCTTTAACAACAGCGAAATCACCAACACCCATAAAAAACAAATAGGGGGCATGTGGCAGGTCCATTTTCCAGTAATCTGTTCTGGTGCCATCAGCGTTTACTTTTTTGCTTACTAATAAGCCATTACTGAGTGTTACATATTTAGCGGGTACTGTCATGTAAATCTCCTCCGTTGTTTTTTGATTGGGCTTATCAATGGTAGGCATCCATACACTGCTGGCTTCTGTTTCGCCTTGTGTCCATATTTGAGTAGGTTTATCTTTCTGTTCGCCCTTTGGGTTTACAAAATACAATCCTTTTGCATCGGTAATGGCAGCGCTGCCTTTTGTTTTTAATTCATTGGGTTTACTTACGTAATCAATATAAACTGTATAGTTTTCTCCTCCTTTGTATATTTTATCAAGGGATATCCTTAATTCAAAACCATCGTAATTATATTTCAATTTAGATTTTGAAGCGCCTTTCATAATGGCTACTTCTTTAATTTCCATTCCTTTTGCATCAAGCAGTAAAGAATCAGTATTGTAGAAATGCGGTTTTAAAGTTATCCAGGCTTTGCCGTAGAGGTAAGATTTATCATAGTCAAATTTTACATCCAGTTTGGTATGCACCAGGTCATTGATCCTGGGGCTCGACTCCCGGAATAGCTTTTTCCAGGAGGTATCTGGTGCTTCTGCACCAGGTTGCGCTGTTACAAAAAAGGGTCCTGCAATCAAGGCAAGTAAAAAAAGAATTCTTTTCATATTTTAAATTTAGGTTACAAAAATAAGTGTGCTGTACTTAATCTTTGGCAGGTTTTTATTTAAATGGCAAAAACATTCAGAATAAGTATTTTTGAAAGATTAAGCATGATCTAATACTAATCAAAACGCTGAAAGGTTACAAATGCCACGTTATTTTATAGAGGTCTCTTATAAAGGCACAAATTATTCCGGCTTTCAAAAACAGCATAATGCAAACTCTGTACAGGCAGAAGTAGAGAAAGCACTGGAGATCTATTACAGGCAAAAATTTGAACTTACCGGTTCTTCACGTACTGATGCAGGTGTGCATGCTTTGCAGAATTTTTTTCATTTTGACAGCGATACTCCTATAGAAGATGGTTCTTATAACCTTAATGCAATACTTCCGGATGATATTGTAACAAAGCGAATATTTATGGTAGCGGATGATGCTCATTGCCGGTTTGATGCCATAAGCCGGGAGTATCATTATTATATTTACCAGAAAAAAGACCCTTTTTTGCAAGACAGGGCATGTTATGTGCCTTATCCGGTTGATATTACTTTAATGCAACAGGCTGCCAGGGAGATCATGAACTATACTGACTTCTCAAGCTTTTCTAAAAGAAATACCCAGGTAAAGACTTTTACCTGTAATATATATATGAGCGAATGGGTTCAGGAAGCAGATTGCCTTATTTACAAAGTAAAAGCCAACCGTTTTTTAAGAGGAATGGTAAAAGGATTAGTAGGAACTATGCTTTTAATGGGTAAGAAGAAAATAGATTTTGACGACTTTAAAACCATAATTGAATCAAAAGACTGCAGCAGAGCTGATTTTTCAGTTCCTTCTACAGGTTTATTTCTCTGTAAAGTGATATTTTCTTGATACTGCTCAATTAAGCTTAAAACATGCTTTTTTGTACTGCAGAAATAAAATTTCGTTTTTTTCTGAAAAATTTCAAATATTCTTTCAATTGCTGAAACACAATACTGTATTGATAATCAGCTGATATCTACATGCAATTTGAGCCGATGTTAATAATTAAGATGCATATTTATTTTGGCAGCAGTTTTAACAGCCTTATCTTTGCCGTCCGCTTTTGAAAAAAGGCATTAGTTCTTAACAAAATCACACACAAAAAGAATCGTTAAAGCCAGAAATAATTTCAATAAATCCGAAATTATATTTGGTGGGTAAACTCCCGGCTCTTACTTTTGCACTCCCAATTAAAAAACGGGTTTTTTCAAAGGAAAAAGAGAATAAAAATTCAGATAAATTTTGGTGATTAAATAAAGACCATTACCTTTGCACTCCCAATTAAAAAATGGGTACAAAGTATAGTCTAAAAGTTCTTTGAAAGTTTGGAAACAGCAGCAAATAATCAATTGATTATCAAGGTAATGTTAGCGCAAATATTAATTTAGAATTTGACGTTAATTTCCAATGAAATTACACAGTCAGTTCAAACAACTCATTTACAATGGAGAGTTTGATCCTGGCTCAGGATGAACGCTAGCGGCAGGCTTAATACATGCAAGTCGAGGGGTAACATGGGTAGCAATACCTGATGACGACCGGCAAACGGGTGCGGAAC
>JAEUVU010000012.1 GCA_016786725.1 Ferruginibacter sp.
GCTTAAAATGGGTGCTTGGGGCCGTTTTAAAACCAATCGCCCTGTCCGAACCTGCCAACGGAAAAAAATATACCAAAAACAACTTAAAAGTAAAAGACAAAAAAAAACCGCCTCATTTATTAATGAGACGGCCTCTTTTTATTAGCGGCATAACGGCCTCTTAATTTTTTACAACCACATCTATCACCTGGTTCTTATCAGCACCCTCCCACCTGTATCGCACTGTGTACATTTTGTTGTTGTTTGTTTTTAAGCGGTACGGAATTTTCAAGGTACAATTCACCGTATTATTTTCCATGGCGCCTTTTACTTTCTTTAAAAGAATGTCGGTTATTTTCACTTCATTCAGGTCGCTGTCGTACACCCAAAAAGTTTCTTTGCCCGAAAATATCTCATTTAAGCTCGATCCTTCAATATTTGAGATATCCACACTGGTGTATGCCATTTTGGGTGCCACTTTTATCGTTGTATCCACATTCACCAGCATATTTTTTGCCTGCAATCCATTAATAATGCCATTCACGCCTGTATTGGCTTTTATGGTTTTTGCCGATTTTGAAACCTGTAGCGGTTCTCCCGGCCTTGCAAAGCTCACGGGTATTTCAAGCCTTAGCTGATTTTTGCCTTTTAGATCGTACAA
Organism: Ferruginibacter sp.; assembly: GCA_016786725.1. Classification (GTDB taxonomy): domain Bacteria; phylum Bacteroidota; class Bacteroidia; order Chitinophagales; family Chitinophagaceae; genus Ferruginibacter. The sequence continues at coordinate 641 of JAEUVU010000012.1, forward strand.
TCTCACTTTTAAAGTACCGCCCGGATTGCCTTTGGTTACCTGCGCCGCAATGCCAAATTTTATGCTGAAGGCATTCAGGTCTTTTGCAGAAAAGCCTTTTGAATAACTGCCAGTCAAAGCATTGGGATTGTTCCATAAAACCTCTCCTCTTGGTGATAATACAATTACTTCGGCACCGGCATACATAGTTTGTGCATTATCTGCAGCAAAACCACTTGGTTGCTGAAGCCTGATCTCTATATCCCTGTTCAGGGGAAGCCGGTTGTTGAGCAGTTGTGCCCCGTCTATTTTGATATCTATGGCACTGGCAGCAATTCCTTCATTAAAGAATTTCATACCGGTTAAAGGCAGCACACCATTTTGTTGTGCACTTACGGTATTGGCTAATAACAAACTTGCCGAAATGAAAGCAAACAGGTGTTTACAGCTTAAAAACTGAGTTTTCATGCAGGTGAAAATTGAAAATTGTGAGTTAATACGGATTATGCAGTAGCAAAACGAAGCACCTGGGTATATTAGTATGTACTTATTGCGTTGTTAATAAGATTTATGATTTCTCTGTTTAAAGGGTTGGTATTTTCACTTTTTGTTATAACCAGCACAGGTATTTTGCACAGGTAAAATTACGGGCATCAGATATTTTTAATGTAGAAATTGCCTTCTTTTATAAATCCCATCACTTTTAAAAATTTTTCGTGATTTGGATTATCAACCTGTGTGTACACTATCCTTTTGATTCCTTTGTCATGTAAAAACTCTTTTCCTTCCTCAAATAAAAACCGGCCCACTTTATAATCACGGTATTTTGGCACAGTATAATTAATCTTCACTAAAGCATCGCCGTTTTCATTTACGGCGGCTGCAAAAAGGTTGGCAACTACAATATCTCTTAACACTACAAAACGTATTTCATCTTGCTGCTTTTCTTTTAAAATAAAATTCGGAAAATATGCCTTTATATCTTTATTGTAAAAAGAAAGGAATTTTGGAATAAGTGCAGCATCGTTCTTAAACTCAACCAGGTCAAATTTTTCCTGCCGGCGGTAAATTTTAAAAAGAAAATAAACATTGATGGCCAGTAAAACCGAATTGGTTAAAACTATAGGGAAAGCATGTATCAGCAATCCGTAGCAAACAAATGACAGGCTGCCCAGGCTGTTTATCCACCTGAATTTGATATCATTGTTTACCCAAAGGGAAACGGCCAAAAAAATAAAGGCCAGGTAGCCCAGCAGTTGTCCAAAAATATTGATCATGCTATAAAATTGAGGAAGCAAGTTACATGAAAACAATATTTACCTGTTATGATAATGCTGAGATTGATTACTTTTAAGTATTGGTTTATCAATTTTTACCTCAGACTGTATGGGCCGCCATTTATTTACATTCGTTTTACTGTTTTTATCTTTCGGTTTAGCCGCCCAGCAAAATGCTTCGGACAGCCTCCGTCAACTGATTGCTAATACAAAAAGCGATACAGCCAGGGTAGATCTGATGTGTGACATCGGCTATGGGTTAAGGGTGAATGAACCTGAGAAGGCATTAAAAATAACAAGCGAAGCATTTTCGTTATCAAAAAAAATAAATTACGTAAATGGCCAGTCCAGAAGCCTGGGTACCATGGCTATTATATTCAGGCTGATGGGAAATTTTCCGCTTGCGTTAGAGTACAATTTAAAACGGCTGGAACTGGTTGAAAAATCAAATAACCAAAAAAGATATGCAGAAACACTGACCAACATAGGCCTTATATACACTTACCTTGAGGAGTATGATAAAGCTATTGAATACTATTACAGATCAGACTCTGTCCTGAAGGTGATTGGAACCATGGATGCCGCTAATTTTAATCTGGCTTTAAACCTGGGCGATGTTTATGACAAACGCAATATGAATGATTCGGCATTCACTTATTTTACTAAAGCGCTCGGTATAGCAAGGCAGTTAAAAGATAATAATTATGAAGGCATGGCGATGGTGGGATTAGGAAACAGTTATTTAAAAACCGGTCAATATCCCCTGTCCCTTGCTAATTATCAAAGTGGTATTATTAGTTTAAAAGCCGCTGAAAACGACGACCTGCTCTGTGAAGCATATATCGGACTGGCTAACCTGTTTAAAAAATTAAATCAAAATGATTCTTCATTGTTTTATGCAAAACAATCTTTTCAGATTGCAAAAAAAGACGGGTTTTTACCCAGGTACCTGGATGCAGCCAAATTTTTATCGGCGCATTACAATGATGTAAAGAATGTTGACAGTTCATTTTTGTACCTGAACCTTGTTCAATCTTTAAACGACAGCATAAACAGTAAAAGAAGCATCAGGGAATCGCAGTTACTTTCGAGCAACGAGCAGGCGAGGCAGATTGAAATTGCAGAAAATTTAAGAATTGCAAAAGAAGAAAGGAGGCAACAACTGCAGCTGTTGTTCATCGCCATTTTCATCCCCGGTTTTTTTATCATCACACTTATACTAAGCAGAATAAAACTGCCGGTGAGGGTTATAAAAATTGCCGGCATACTTTCCTTGCTTATACTTTTTGAATATTTAACGCTGCTGCTGCATCCTCATGTAAAAGAACTTACACACCACACACCTGTGCTTGAGATGTTGATATTTGTAACCATTGCAGCCTTTCTTATACCTGCACACCACCGTATTGAAAACTGGCTTATTAAATGGCTAACAAAAAACCGGCCTTTATATGCCGGTAAAAAACTTAAAATTAAACGTACCCGTATAATTAAAGAAACCCCTAAGGCGTAGGAGCTACCGGTTTATTTTCATTGCCGGGAGCCTTATTGCCCACGGTTTTTTCCATGGTGTCTGTTGAATCTTTTTTAATTACTGGTGGTGTAAAGTTAACTGTGGTGTCTTTTTTCTCCTCTTTGGCATCACCGCTGTTATTGCAGCTGGTAACAGCCATGGTTAACAGTAAAGCGCTACCAAGGATAAAACGCAGTTTTGTTTTGTTTTGCTTGATCATTTTAAATGGTTTTAGAATATAATTTTACAATTAATATTTTAAACTATCAAGCCCTGTCCGAATATTTTAGATACTTTTATTGCATGCGTTTAAAATTTATATATATGAGTAAGAAACCGGTAATGCTTTTTTTATTGCTGTGTGCCGCTACAGTGTTGCATGCACAAACAATGTATGAGTTTTCGTTTCAATATCCTGCCAGCAAACCTGACGATTACCAACTGCTTTTAATTGATAACAACGATGGAACCGGGAAGGTAAGGCTGAGAACAGTTACGTCCGGTTCTACCGATACTTTACTGGTTGATTTTGATGTAAAGGAGGAGCTTTCTGAAAACAATGAGGCCTGTACCAACCGGCTTTTTTATAAGATGGAGAACCAGAAAATAATTACCGGTAAAAGCCCGGCTACTGCCTTACCGGGTTATATCTGTTTTACAAAAGATACCCTGTCAAACCTGTACGAACCCCTGGGTGTAGTAGACGGCACTGCAAGTTGCACGGCAGAGCCTGTAAAATTCAGTAAAGTTTCAAACATAAGCCGGCAAAGCCTTACAAAGGAATTTGTACTTGGTTATTTTAAAGTGTACGAACCTTTTTACCGTGCCCAGTTTGTAACCAACAATACCAAGGCACTAACCGTGTTGGAACAAAGTACAAAAATGTACCTACTTTTTGTTTCAAATGTTACTGACCCTTTGATTGGCCCTGCTGACAGAATGGGCATGAATGAAGCCATCAGCCTTTTTGGTAAAATAAAAGATTTTCTGGGCATCAGCGCATTTATTTATGATACCATTACTGGCCGCAATTTTAATAAACAAACGGTGCTTAATAAGATAAACAGTTTTTTTAGGCCGGGCCCTAATGATATTGTTATCTTTTACTATGCAGGGCATGGCTTCAGGATGCCTAAAGACGGAAGGCCGGGACCTTATATTGATCTCAGGGATGTAGTGCTGGACCAGTTTAAAAGATACCAGGATAATTCATTAAGTACTGAAGATATTCTTGTGAGCATCCGTAAAAAAGGCGCCAGGCTAAACCTGATCATCAGTGAAAGTTGCAACGACACCATCACCAAAACCAACCCGATAGTAAAAGAACCTGCCGTTGCGGGAAAAAAAGGTGGCTTTGGCATGAACTGGAGCACTCAAAACTGCCGTGATCTTTTTTTAAATGCAATGCCCACTACTATACTTGCTGCTGCAGCATCGCCTTATCAACTGGCCATCAGCAACAATGATTTTGGCGGATACTTTTCAACTTTTTTCCGCAACAACCTGGAACTGTACATGGGCTACACCAAAACCAACGTTAAGTGGGAACAGATCTTTGCTCAAACCAGTCAGCAGGCCGAAACCAAATCTGGCCGCACCTGGTGCAATGATGAGAAGACCGTTAAATGCAACAGGCAAAGGCCGTTTGCAACTATATTGTATGGCAGGTTTTAATTAGCCGGTTTAGGGCTTTTGTATTTCTTCATGGTAATACTGCCCATCATCGTTTTCCATTTAGCCGTGTTACGCAGGTTTTCCATGAGGCTGTCGTTTTGTAATACAAAAGAAAAATTGAAACCAAAGTCAATGGCATATTGCAGGTATTTCCAGGCTTCGGTTGTATTTGCTGTTTTGGCATACAGCCTGGCTAAAGAATAGCTGTTGTACCATGCTGTATCGGTTTGTTGTGAATTGAAACTTTTAGTATAAAATTCAATGGCTTGCTTTGGTTTACCGGAAAGCATAGCCGACAGCCCACGCAGGTTATTTATCTCCGGAACTTGATAAGGCACATAACTTTCAGTTTTATTGAGTGATTCATCTGCCTTTGCAAAATCGCCGGATAAAACATTGAATTGAGCTAATAAAATCCGCTTCGGCAAATTAACCTGGTTATTATCATGTAAATAATTGAGTTGTTTAAGCGCCGCCCTGTTCTTATACAGTGCTTTGTAAATATCAACCAGGGTTAATCTTGCATTGGCATTGTCGGGTACAAGTGATAGGGATTTTTCAAAATATGGATATGCCTGTTTTTTTGAACCGGCCCACAAATACAGGTTACCTGTTTTAAAATGAATATCTGCCAGTGTTTCTTTCACAGATAATAATGCTGCCGCCTGTTGCAGGAATGCAATACCATCTTTGCGTGGAGTAAAGATCGCATTGGCGCCGGTTATGGTTTCACCTGTTCCCGGCACACGGTAAAAATTCCTGTCTGGCCCAACCTGACCGGGGTTAATTACGATTCTGCTCTTATCAGCCATGCCGGTTTCCGCAATGTCGTACAACATGTATAATCCGTACAAATAAACGGAGGTATCAACAAAGATCTCCCTGTTGTTTAAGGGTGACCAGAAGATGCAATCAAGATAATTTGTACGAAAAGCTGTTTGTGCATACTGGTACAAAAGGTTGCCCAGCCGGTAAGCCCAGTTGCCATCCTCCGGAAATCTTTCAATCATCCGGCGGTAAAATTCATTAAGCTCTTTGGCGCTCTGGTCTTTATTTATTTTTGCATAACCTGCAATGGTTGCTTCGGTTTCGTCATACCGGCCCTGCTTTTCCTGCAGTTGCCACAGCAATACATAAGCAGCAATTTTATCGTACCATGCAACCTCAATTGAATTTGGCACTATCCTGCCATCAGGGTCATATCTTTCAAAGCTGATGATTTGCCTGAGGTATTTTTCTGCTTCTTCCAGGTGCAGCCAGTTTTGAGAAATGGTTGCCAGGAAATAATAATCTTCAACCTGGGTATAAAACTGCTCTCTGAAGAACTTTTCAAAACAACTGCGATCGTACCGGTAAGTTTTTGCTCTTACTACAGAATCTGTATAAGCTTGGAGTTGCTTCTTGTCTTTGGAATAACGGCAGGCAAGGGAAAACATCAGTTCCGCTTCTTCCCATTTTTGCCGATCATAATACGCTTTGCCAAGATAATGATATACCAAAGGATTAGAAACATCAATAGCCACAACCTTGCGTAGTATGCGAATGGCGCTGGTATATTGTTTCAGCTTGTATTCCTGCACGCCCCAGGTAAAAAATCCAAGCACATCATCCGGCGAGAGTGAGGCTGTATCAACATCACAAACGGTTTCTGATACAGGAAGCATCGGCACATTGGCCTCTATATCAGCCACGCTGTTGCCTATAAAATGATACCCTTTTTTACGCAGGTCGGCTTCGTAAAAAAATGAATCGGCCAAAGCGTAGTTTGCAGTGTTCATATAAACATATCCAAGTCTTTCAAAAGGGAGATAATGCCTTGAGTTGATATCAATGGCATGCCGGTAATCTTCTTCGGCAAAAAGCTGGTTGCCTTTTTTTTCGCTGATATAACCACGGTTGATGCTGATGCTCTGCAGGTTTGCCTGCAGGCTGTCGGCAATGTTTGCATGGCTGCTGGCTTTATCGTAATCTTTTTTTGCTATATACAGTCCGCTTAAATTAGATTGCGGTATGGCCCAGGCCGGCGACAATTGGGTTGCTTTGATAAAATTCTTTTCAGCCTCACTGTAGTTTTTCTTTAGCTGATACAGTACGCCCAGTTCATTATAAATGTATGATGCGTATTCTTCCAGCGCCAGCGCTTTTTTCTGTTCTGCCAACGCCTTTTCAATTAACGGTTCCGGATTTTCTGTAAGTGGAATTTTTAAACGAAGCGACAGGCCTGTAAAATAATGTAAAAGAACTGCTGCTTTGGTGCTGTAGTACCTGTCGCCCTGCGATAATTTAAACGCTGTTTCAAACATTCTGGTGTACACATCGTAGCTATGGTTCTGGCTGTTGTAGTAGCGGCGGCGTTCCAGTTCTGCTTCATCGCCGCTGATGTAGTTTGCAATTACATTTTGCCCCACATCCAGGAAAGCGCTTGCCAGGTCTAAATTAAAACGGTCTGCTTTTTCCTTATCTCTTTTTAACTCGATGGCAAGTTCAGCCAGTTTATCTTTCTGGCTTTGCAATATAGCGCCTTTACCAAGTTCGCCTATCACTGCAAATGCTATTTCATTTGCAGGCAGCACATTCAATTTAGCGCTGTCTGTTAATGCTTCAAGCGGCTGCTTTTTCAGTAAGCTGAAAAAGTATTCTGCCGGCCCGGCATCTTCTTCTGCAGCGGCGGCGGACATACTGTTCATTACCATTACCTGCATAAGAGAATCATTGCTTACCTGCTCTCTTATTTGGGCTGCTTCAGTTTCTACAACGGTTGACAGCGGAAAATCTTCATTGCCCTTAATTACCGGGGTTTGCACATCGCCCTCATTTTTTAAAACGGCGTCTGTAGCCATCGACAACTCCATGTAATTTTTCAATTCGCCCACACTTACAACCTTGTCATTATTATTATCGGCCAGTCCGCCCCGCAGGGCATTAACTAAGTAATAAGAAAAAACACCTCTTCCCCCACCCCAGTCTATCTTTTCGTTCGATAGCTCATCAGGTTTGCAGGAGGCCATTCTTATCTCGTTCTCTTTCTTCAGCATCAACTGCTCCCCTACAAAAAAATTTCCTTTAAACCGGTTGCCCGCCATGGTACCCGAGTGGCATGCATCGGTAATAACGATCACTTTGGCTTTTGTTTGTACCGAAATGGTGTTTACAACATCATTCAGGTAGTCAATACTCAACCCCATATTTACAAATGCAACGGCAGGTGTATTGTAGCAGATAAGGTAACCGTTTCTGCTCATGGTAACATTTTCCATTTCTCCATGGCCGCTGAAATAAAAATATACTTTGTCATTTTCTTTACAATTGTTCATAAGCCAGCGAATGGCTTTATCTACTTCGCCGATGGTGGCTGCAGAATCTGTAAGGAGTTTAATGTTTTGTTTGGGTACAGAACCGCCCGGTGCCGACATTAAAAAATCCGCAAACAGGATGGCATCTTTATTTGAAAATGAAAGTTTAGGTATGCCGGGATCCTGGTAATCGGAGATGCCGATGACGATGGCGTAGGTGTTGGCATCAGGCGGTGTATTAGTTGCCAATGGCTGCGCTGCAGTAATGATGCAGGAAAATGATAGCAGAAAAAGTGATATGGAATATTTTATTTGCTGCAACCTGATAATTTAATTACTGTATGGTTGATTAATTAAAAACTTCTATAGGTGTCTGGCCACTATGAACAGTCTTTAACTTTTAGGCTAATTACTTACACAATGGCTGCTTTTAGTGCAGGAGTATTTATAGTGGCCTGACACCTAAAAATACAACTGGTTAAACAAAAGTTTAAACGTACCATGCGCCTGCGCCCTGAAAGTTATTTCCGGCGTAAAGGCATACAGTTTTCCTTTGCCAACGTTTGCTTCAAAAGCGGTGATGCCATTCTTTAAATAAGTTTCGCCCCAGCTCCAGCCGCTGCGTAAAATTTTATTATCATTTGCAAACCAGGCGAGGGGTTTAATAATGCCGCTGCTTACAGCAGTCGGGCTTAATTTAAAAACCGGGCTGTTATCAAAATAAATATCTGTTAGTTTATTTAAGCCCGACGTTGCTGTTTGATCATTATCAACCATCATTTGTAAAATGCTGCCGGGGGTATAATATTTATCACGGCCCAGGCTTTTTTCCTCGCCGTTTACAACTTCAACCATTGCATCTGTAACCGGTAATTTAAGATGATAAGCCAGCTGTGTGCTGCTGCCAATGGTAACAATATTGCCGCCCTGTTCTAAAAATATTTTTAACTGCGGAATTGATTTGGAAGCTGTGATACGTCCAACCGTGTTCCTGTATTCTGCAGGGATGCTATCCGGGTTTGGGTTGTTGAAACCGCTGCCTCCCCTTTCAGTGCTGTTTAATGCAGGGATGGCTCCCCCAACAAAAACGATCACATCGTATTTTGACCGGAGGTTGCCGGTATCAATATCTTTTGGATAGATAACATCAAAAGCATAATCAAATTTTTCCAATATCAAACGCACCCAGCCTGAAGGCATCGAGCCGCCGTATGTGTCCCACAAAGCAATTCTTGCTTTTTTAATTTTGGTAAGAGCAGCTGGTTTTTGGTTTACTGAAATGAACTGCACTGCATTTTCAGCAGCCATCTTATCAATAATATTTTTTGCTTTTGCACTGGATGGGATGAAAAAAGATCCATTACTATATGCAGGGTCAGCGGCTGTATTGCTGATCCGGTATACTTCGGTTCCGCCATTGATAAGTTTATTTACAGCTTTATAAGATTGATTGGCCCTGGCATCAAGCACATAACCTGCAGATGAATTTTTTACAGCATCACCGTTAAGTTTTATTATTTGCCCATGTGGATTTTTTTCAAATGGGCCTTCAAAACCATCCATGATGCGGTCGAACCGAACACCCATCTGGTAAGCCAATGTCCAGCCGGCAGCATCATAAGGCGGTACAGGCGGGCCGCCGGGATACTGAAAATCGTTAGGGTGATCCTGCGGCTCAAACATATCAAGCACATGCGGCCTGAAAGCCTGGTTTGTTTTTACGATAAAGGAACCGGAAGGATATTTTTTTCCGTTCACAGTAAAATCAGCTGTTGCTTTTTGTACAACGATGCCTGTTTTTATCAGGGCATTTAAAAATTCTATTGCCGTTCCAAAGTCGGGCTGATCGGATCGAATAATGTAACCACGTGGGTCTTTATAAGCCGGGTTTTTCATCACACTATCATAATATTTTACCGGAGCTGTTCCTGTGTTGCCACGTGTTGTTTCTGCAGCAGGCCTTCTTTTTAAAGAATCCTGGTACAGTTTATCCATGGCTGCAATTTTTTCGGGAGATAATGACCAGGTATCGGTACTGCCTTTTTCAATGGCGTTTCTTCCCATGCGGTAAATATTCATCAGCAGTTCATCCCGGTTACGGCTGGCATAATTTAAAACAGCGTAGTTTAAAGAAACTGAATAATCAATGCTTTGCCTGTATTGCCAACGCTGCGGCACTACCGGGTTTGGCGTGGCTGCATTCGGTATCAGCCTGTTTGTTACCAATGGAATATTTGATGGGTTCGGGCTCCCTACAATTTCGGTAAGCAGGCCAATCATGTTGTGAAAATAAGTGGTGGTACGCAACCCGCCATTATACCAGGTGCTAAAAACAGAGCCTGCCTTGCTGGTGTATCCTGGTTTGCCTTCAGCATTCAAACGGTTTTGCATGGCCGCTCCAATTGCATCCAGCCCGGTAATAATTAAAGGATCAAAAACATAATTGAAAGGATCCCGGTATGGTGCACCGGCAACAACAGAACCTGCAGGGCCAGCCTGGTGATGATTGTACATGATCTGCGGTATCCATTCTATAAATAACTGCCTGCCTATATTTTGAGATTCTTTCAGGTTAAGCATATAAAAATCGCGGTTGTTATCGTGTCCTGCATATTTTTCGTAAAGCCGCGGTATGTAAGACAGGCTTCTTTTCTCGGGCTTTGGTTCACGCATGTACCAGTTGCTAACCAGTTCCTGTCCATCGGGGTTTGCATGTGTCATTAAGATGATCACATCGTTTAAAATACGCATGGTTTCATCATCTGTTCTGCTAAGCAATTGGTATGCAGTTTCTATAAGCTGGTGAATACCTACGGTTTCATTGGCATGTAAGCCACCATCAATCCAAACAACTGCTTTACCGGCTTTTGCAAAGGCAGTTGCCTGTTCTATCGTAATATCTGCATTGCCCATTTTTTGCGATATCTGTTTGTATTCTTCCAGTCTTTTTTGATTTTCAGGAGATGTTACAATAAGCATAAATTGATCCCTGCCTTCTTCTGTTTTACCAATAACAGTATATTTTGCCCGGGCAGATGCCTGCGCCAGTTTTTTAATATAGGCTTCGGTTTGTGTAAAGTTTGCCAGTTGATAATTATCGCCAATGTTGAATCCGAAATGCTCTTTGGGTGTCGGAACATTTTGTGCGAAAGTTTTACTAAAGCAAATACAGAAAATAACCAGCGAAGCAATCAGTTTTTTTAATAACATAGTGTTGGTTTTGAACCACCTAATATAAACATTTATTCCTGTAATTTACCTGCGATATAATTTGTATAAAAGGTATTTTTGAGGCCGGAATAAAACTGATTGTATGACCGATAATGATATACTTCAATTAAGCCTGTTTACGGTTTCGGGATTGCTGACAGGCTTGATCCTGTACAAAATAGTAATGCCCTTTATTGCAAAGCTGGCGGCCAAAACATCTATTAAATCCGATGATCTAATCATACAAACGCTTCGCAAATGGGTAATACCCTGGTTTTTTGCACTGGGTTTATTTTTGGGTTTAAAGCGTTTAGAACTTGATGGCGACTGGTATTACTGGCTTAAAAACGGCCTGCTGATATTTTATATTTTTTCTGCCACCATGATACTGGCAAAAGTAGTATCGGGCATGATAAAAATAAAAGCCACCGGAACAGATACCATTGTTCATTCCTCATCCATTATCAGCAATATTGTAATTGTAATTATTTACTGCATCGGATTGCTGATCATACTGCAAACGCAGGGCATTTCAATTACACCGGTACTTACAGCATTGGGAGTGGGTGGTTTAGCTGTTGCGCTGGCATTGCAGCCAACGCTCTCTAATTTATTTGCAGGGTTACAGATCATTTCCTCGGGCAATTTCAACCGGGGAGACTTTATAAAATTATCTACCGGTGAAGATGGTTTTATTGAAGATATCACCTGGCGCAGCACCACCATCAGGGCAGCGGCAGATCATATCATTATTATACCCAACTCCAAACTGGCAGATATGACGGTAAGCAATTATTACCTGCCGCAGCATGAAATAACTTTTGCTGTTGAAGTGGGTGTGAGTTACGACAGCGATCTTACTTATGTTGAGAAAATTACGAAAGAAGTTATTAAAGAAACGCTACAGCAATCTGAAGATGGCGTAAAAGAATTTGAGCCGGAGATAAGCTTTATTGCATTTGCAGAAAGCAGCATCAGGGTAAAAGCATTTTTACGGGTTAACAATTATTCTGCCCAGTTTGGCGTAAGAAGTATATTCCTCAAAAAACTGCATGAGCGGTATAAAAAGGAAGGAATCAGCATCCCTTATCCAACAAGGTCTGTTATGCTTAATCAGAAAGAAGCATAGTTTTTGCTTAATCCCCTTTTTTAACTTCGGGCAATAATCTGATGTAGGATATTTTAAAGCGTTTATCAACCAGTTCGCCCTGTACTTCGGCTTTGCGAATGGCATTGCAGAGGCCATCATGCGCATGGGCATCTCCAAAACTGTCTATATGTGTGCCATCAGCATAATATGCTTTGCCATCAATACGCACAGCCATATCACAGGTTTTGCCCGTTAATCCCAGTTTGCATTTACCACACGAAACCTCTGCCACCTGTAAGGGTTTGTCTGCATCAGGAGCGCTTTTGTTATCAGCAGGCGTTTGAGCAAAAACAACCGAACTAAAAAATGTAAAGCATAAAAGGGTAATGACTGATCTCATAATACTAATAATTTAAGAAACAAAAATACCGATAGAACAGACGTAAACCACAATTTAATTTTTGCTTATTCCTTTTTTGATAACTTAGCCTTAAATATGTTGTATGAGGAAAATACTTGCCGGTTTGCTGTTGTTTTTTCCTGTTGCTTCTTTTGCGCAGGCATGGAAGAGCTTTAACAAGGCTGATATTTTATTTACTGCAAAATACCCGGCTGACTGGGCTAATAAAATAAAAGAAGGCAAGCGGGTTTTCTTTACATCACCTGCTGAAGGGGAAAGTGATGATTTTCGTCAGAATGTAAATGTGAGTGTTAGTTCCGATCCTCAATATGGCAGCAGCCTTAAAATAAAAGATGTGATACAGGAGATCATTGACCAGGTAAAGCTATCTTTTAATGAATTTAACGAAGAGTCAAGAACGCCCATGAAATGGAATGGAATTGATGCCTATGAGATTACTTATTCAGGAATTACCAAAACTGACGGTATCTCTGCTCGTATCACCCAACGGCTCTGCTTTTATAAAACGAGGCTTTACCTGGCAACCTATACTGCTTTAAAAGCCATTGATGTTTATGCAGCCGTTGCCCTGCAGATCATCAATTCCATAAAATTTAAACCCTGATCTTTTAATTTTTTAATGGCCCTTCCCAAAGCACCTGGTCAATCATCCATTTATCGTTTTGTTTTGCAAGCAAAATATAATCAATACCCCACCAGGCAGTAACTTTTGCAGCGGCAATTGTATTCATAATATCCAGCACTTCTACTTTTTTTGGGGCGGTTGCTTTTGCAAAATTCTTTTTTTCGTAAACACGTTTGGCGTAGTCAATAGCCTGCCGCCAGGTCATATTTCCATCGGGTGCATATTGGCCCGTTTTCTTATCCTGCCAGTAACCAAATTTGTATAAAGCGGGGTTGAGGCTGTTGATGAGTTTGGTGGTATCGCCTTCATAAAACCCTTCAATATAATTCAGGCATACCCTTTCAATTTTTTCTTTTTCCTGCGCAGAGGTGGAAAGTACCATTAAACTTACGATAGCGGTGATGATGATATTTTTCATGTTTTGAAACTTTATTTGAATCATCAAAGTACTATTTGCCTTGCTGAAAACCCCACCGCTCATACAATTACCTGTTAAAACCTGTAACAAATGTTTACAGGTGGTTAATACAATCATAATGAAATGATAAGATTAACCGGTACCGCCACCTATTATCAGCAACTTTCAGAAATAGCATTGTATTTGCATCAGTTTTAGTAATCAAATACACAATCATGAAAACTTTTAAACTTGCAATTATTCTACTCGTACTTACCGGCAGTTTGGTGCCGGTTTCTCAAACAAAGGCACAGGATGTATCCGTATCTGTTAATTTCAATACTTTCCACGAAGAATTAAGCCCCTACGGAACCTGGATGAATAACCCTGCTTATGGACAGGTATGGGTATATAATGAACCTGGTTTTAGACCTTACTATACCAATGGCAGCTGGGAATACACTAATTATGGCTGGAGCTGGCAATCTGATTACGATTGGGGCTGGGCGCCGTTTCACTACGGCCGCTGGGAGTATGATCCTTATTACGGCTGGATGTGGATACCGGGTTACGAATGGGCATCGGCCTGGGTAAGCTGGAGCAATTATGATGACTATTATGGATGGGCGCCACTCGGCTACGGGCTCGGCATTAATATTTCCTTCGGATCAATCCCTTACGACCGCTGGAACTTTATACCACGCCGCAATATTTGTGAACCCAATATATCCCGTTATTGTGTTCCGCACCGCAACAATTATAATTTCCGCAATGCAGTTGTGATAAACAATTATTATAACAATGGCGGCAGAGGTGTGGGCAGATATTTTTGTGGCCCCGAAAGAAGAGACGCCCAACGCTTTACCAGCAACCGGATTAATGAAAGAAGAATGGATTATAACGATGGTTTCCGCAACAGGCGTAATTCATCTGCCAGGGATAATGACTGGAACCGTAGTGACCGCAGATATGACCAGGCTTCAAACCAGGGTACCAACAGCAATGGATGGGGAAATAACCGCCGTAGAAATGAGGTGAACAGGAGCAATGATGCCCCAGCTTCAACCGGCACACCCGGCAATAACAACAGGTGGAACCGTTCAGAAAGAAGGCAGGCAGATGCTGCTCCTCAAAACAATGGAGGAAACGGAAATTTTCCACGCAGAAGGGAGATGAATCCTGATAACAACAGTAATACAGGAACCCCACCGGCAGTTGAAAACAGGAGGCGCTGGAGAGAAGGAAATGGTTCTGCGCAACCGCAAACGAATCAAAATAATAATCCGGGCAGAAGCTGGAATGAAAACAGGATGAACCGCAGGAACGATCAGCAGCAACAGCCACGATATGAAAGGCCTGCACCACAACCAAGGCAACCGGCTCCGCAGATGGAACAACGCAGAATGGAACGCAGAGGAGGTGATAACGGCGGCGGAAGGAGCATACAACAGAGTTCGAATGATAATAACCAACGTGGGGGCAGGTTTGAAGGAAGAAGAAATGGTTAAATGATAGTCCCTATGTTGACGGTTTTTTTTGAAACCCGGGGCGCCACTCATTTTGTTTACAAAATGGTGGCGCTTTTTTTTAAAAAACTGTAAATTAAAGATTGTCAGGTTGAGCCTGCCTTAGTCGGCAGACAGGCTTGCCGATACAGGTGCTACTCAGTTAACATTCCGTCTTCGACAAGCTCAGACTGACAACTTTTCTAATAAATGGACTAACTATAAGAATTGCCATGAGTGGATAATTGTTTTTCTTTGCAGCAATTATGGCTTTATATTTTACTTCATTAAACTCGGGCAGTAATGGCAATTGTTATTATGTGGGAACAGATACCGATGCAGTGCTGGTAGATGTCGGCCTTAGCTGCAGGGAAACAGAGAAACGGATGAAGGGGCTTGGACTGAATATGAAGACCGTAAAAGCCATTTTTGTTTCTCATGAGCATGGAGATCATATCAAAGGCGTTTCTACCCTGGCCAATAAGTATAGTTTACCGGTTTATATAACAAAAAAAACAGCCGGCTATGGCCCCAGGCTTATTGGCCATCTCAGCAGATCCTTCTTACATAAAGAAATAATAACGATCGGTGGGTTGGAAATAACACCATTTGTAAAATATCACGATGCTTCAGACCCACACAGTTTTATCATCAGCAGTAAAGGAATTACAGTGGGCGTTTTTACTGATATAGGACAGGTATGCAAAGAAGTGGTTCATCATTTTAAACAATGCCATGCTGTTTTTTTAGAAAGCAATTATGACGAAGACATGCTTGAGAACGGGAGATATCCCATTCATTTAAAGAACCGCATCCGTGGCGGTCATGGGCATCTGTCAAATAAAGAGGCGCTGGAGCTTTTTATCAATCACCGCTCCCCTAACCTATCGCATTTGCTGCTTTCGCATTTGTCAAAAGAAAATAACTCTCCTGAAATTGCAGCTGCATTATTTCAGCAGCATGCAGGTGATGTTAAGATAACCGTTGCATCACGTTATCAATCTACTGAAGTGTTTACAATCTCTGCACGTGAACATAATAAAGAAACATCCATGATAAGAAGTTTTAAACCCATGCAACTGGGTTTGTTTCAATAAATCAATAACAATGGTTGACAACCTGCTCAATCTTTTCAGGGAATACCAAAGCTTCGCCATTGTAATCAGCATTTTTATAAGTATCGTTATTGCTGTGCTGGGTGTTGTGCCCAGTGTTTTTATTACTGCAGCCAATATTTTATTCTTTGGTTTTTGGAATGGTATGTTCATTTCATTTGCAGGCGAAGCAATGGGGGCAGGCATTGCATTTTTATTGTACCGCAAAGGGTTGAAAAAAACGTTTGAAAACCGTCTTGACAATTATCTCAAAGTAAAAAAACTGGTAAATGCTGAAGGCAGGGAAGCATTTTACCTGGTTCTTGCATTGAGATTGATCCCGTTTGTGCCGAGCGGCCTGGTTACCTTAGCAGCATCCATTGGCCGCATTTCCTTCTTAACTTTTATCATAGCCAGTTCTTTAGGTAAATTACCAGCCTTATTTATAGAAGCCTATGCTGTAAATGAGATAACGGATTTTGACTGGCAGGGCAAACTGATACTTGCTATTGCTGCAATCGTTTTGTTGTATTGGGTGATTGTAAAAAGAAATAAGTTGGAAAGTTAATCAACAAATTTTCGCCCTTTAGCCATTACCAGGAACACGATGCCGGTTATAAATCCCATCAGGATAAAACCAACGATCCACAAAGCTTTCTCGCCATCCTTTACGGTTTGATTTTTTGCCACATATACAATTCCGATAATCCGGTAAGTAAGGCTTGCTAAACCAAGAACTATTCCTGAAATAATTACCTGTGGACTAAAAATTGTATTTAATACCAGGAACGGGCCCGGCTCATCTCCTGCCAGGTCGTCTATGGTACGCACCAGGCCAAATATACCCTGCATATAAAAAACAAGAAAAACAATGAGTGCAATAACCGAGATAATAAAAACGGTGAGGAAAGTATTATATTTATTCATGTTTTTTTTCTTAAATCTACAAATTAGTTTTAATAAATTAAATGCTGTTATGAAATTAAAGTATGTCTCTCTTTTTGTAATTGGGCTTTCAACAATTTTTATTGCACAGGCACAAACAAATAAATCTGATTCTGCACAGGTTGCAAAAACCCTTCACGAACTTTTACATATCTGCCGCAGTGTAAATTTTGCTGATCCAAATACTACCAAACTTGGTACTTTTTACAAAGCCGCTCCTTACATCGTTTATCGTGGCGATGATAAAACCCGTGCCTGGAAAACGATGTCGGACTATACAAAAGAATATGAAAAGAAAGGGGTTGATGATATCTGTGAACGCATCAACAGAACTGCCAACCAGGACAGCGCCGGTTATAAAATCATTAATTACCGCACCGAAAAAGAATCTGAAGGAACCTGGCACGTGCTGATGGTTTCATATAAAAGGAAAGGCGTTGAAAAAACAGCAGCTTTTGCCTTTTTAAGAATCGGCAATAAATTTGGCTTAGGTGATATTGATTAAAATCCGGCACTAAAAACCACACATCGCTGAAATAAACCGCTGTAATATTTTTGAATTCTCGGGTTTTAAACAATAAGTAGCTTGCAGTATGCTAAAAAACTGCCTGTTTATTATCGGCCTTATTGCAATTACCAATTGTACCCTTGCCCAAAAAGATACCATCATCCCAAAAAAAAGATATGATACCAAACGCCTTCAAGGTGCCATTACTTTAGATGGTGTTCCAAATGAAGCGGCCTGGGACCAGGTGGCCTGGGGCGGAGATTTTACGCAGTGGCAACCCAATGAAGGCAAGGCGCCCTCTCATCCTACCAATTTCAAAATTTTGTATGATAACCGCTACCTGTATGTAGCCTATAAATGTTATGATGCTGCCCCGGATTCGATTGTAAAAAGAATGGGCAGGCGGGATGATTTTCCCGGCGATTTTGTGGAGATCAATATTGACAGCTATCATGACCTGCGTTCGGGATTTTCTTTTACCACATCCGTTTCCGGTGTCCGGGGCGATGAATTCATCAGCAATAATGGCAGCAACTGGGATCAAAACTGGAACCCGATCTGGTCGGCAAAAACCGCTGTTAATAAAGAAGGATGGACAGCGGAAATAAGAATTCCTTTAAGCCAGTTGCGCTACGGTAATGAAAAAGATAAGGTTTGGGGCATACAGGTAATGCGCCGCATTTTCCGCAAAGAGGAAAGATCAACCTGGCAATATATTCCGCAAAGTTCTGGTGTATGGGTGAGCAGTTTTGGTGAACTGCATGGCCTGAAAGACATCCCTTTTCACCGCCAGGTGGAAGTGGCGCCTTATGTAACAGCGCAGGTTGCCAGTTACAAAAAAGAACCCGGCAATCCTTTTGCCGATGGTACAGATACAAAAATCAGTGGTGGTGTAGATGGAAAAGTTGCCGTGACGAATGACCTTATTCTTGACTTTACCATCAATCCTGATTTTGGCCAGGTAGAAGCAGATCCTTCACAGGTTCGCATTGATGGTTTTCAGAATTTCTTTGATGAACGCAGACCCTTCTTTATTGAAAGCCGCAACATTTTTGAATACCAGCTTACCGGATCAGAAGCCGGCGGCGATTATGATGCAGACCTTTTGTTCTACTCAAGACGTATAGGAAGTTCGCCTCACGGATATCCAAACACATCCAATGGTGAGTATGTAAAATACCCTCAGAATACCAGCATACTCGGCGCTGCAAAATTCAGCGGTAAAACAAAAAAAGGCTGGAGCATTGGTATTCTTGAAAGTGTTACCGAACGTGAAAAAGCAGAGATTGATAATAATGGTAAGAGAAGAAAAGAACTGGTAGAACCGCTTACCAATTATGCTGTAGCAAGATTGCAAAAAGATATAAATGGGGGCAACACTATCATCGGCGGCATTTTTACGGCTGTAAACCGGGAGCATGGTTTGGATAATATGCTGCACCGTGGCGCTTATTCAGCCGGCATTGATTTTCTTCATTACTGGAAAAACCGTAGCTGGTTTGTTCGTGGCAACGTTGTCTATAGCTCTGTAAATGGAACAAAAGAAGTTATACTGAATACACAAACAGCTTTTGAACATTTATTTCAACGCCCCGATGCGAAAGGTTTAACACTTGATTCAAACCGTACTTCGTTAACCGGCACCGGTGGCACCATCCGTTTTGGTAAGATCGCCGGTAACCCCGGCAAAAAAGGACAGATATTAAAATTTGAAACCGGTGTTACCTACCGTTCGCCTCAACTGGAACTGAATGATATTGGCTTTATGCTTACCGCCAATGAAATCAATCATTTTACCTGGGTTGGCTTGCAATATCAACGGCCGGTATCGGTTTTCCGTAATGCCAGGATCAATTATAATCACTGGCTTAGATGGGATTTTGGTGGTAGACTTTTATATACTCAATTCAATATGAACACCGGCGGAACTTTTAATAATAACTGGCAGGCCGGAACAAGTGTAACCTGGAATCCTTATGATGTTTCAAATACCGCTTTAAGAGGCGCTGGCGCATTGCGCAAGCCAGGCGGCCTTGGCTGGAATGCGTATGTGAACAGCGATTACAGGAAGAAATTCTCTGTTGGTGTTAATGCTTTTAAATTCTGGGCCGAGGATAATGCCATTGGTTATAACAATGCTACTTTAACACTTAGTTATGTGCCTATTAATGCACTTACTATAAGTTTAAGCGGCAGCTACGATTATAACTGGCGCAGCCAGGATCAGTTTGTAGAAAATGTAAAATATAATAATATTGCCAGAACAATTGTTGCAGGCGTTTATCAAAAAACAATTCGCTTTACGGGTAGGCTTAGTTATAACTTAACGCCCGATCTTACCATACAATATTACGGACAGCCCTACCTTACAAGGCCAACCTACAGGCGGTTTGCTTATGTTGTAAATCCGCTGGCTGATAAGTATAATAACCGTTTCCTGCCTTATCAATCAAACCAGATCAGCGAAAACAATGGCAGTTATTTAATTGATGAGAACAGGGATGGTGTTACCGATTACAGTTTTGGTAAGCCTGATTTTAATTTTGTGCAGTTTCGTTCCAACATGGTAGTAAGATGGGAATATAAGCCTGGTTCAGAACTATTCGTAGTATGGTCATCTGGAAATACATCTGATAAATTTGATGACCTGCAAACGCCTGTATTCAGCAGTTTGTTCAACAATGCTTTTTCGGGAGGCAATGGAAGAAATATATTTTTGGTGAAATGGACTTACAGGTTTTTGAGATAAAGTTTAAAATTCCTGCTCAAACCACAATATAGAATTCCCTGTATTGTGTTCATTTTGCTCCCAAAGTTTATTGGCCGGGTCAAGTATCCATTCACCATCTACAATAAATTTGTAACGATGTTTACCACGGTTCAGATGCAATCTGAAAATCCATTCATCCCCTTCCCTGCTCATGGCAAATGAGTTAGGGTTCCAGCTGTTGAAGTCGCCGGCTATAAAAACCTTTTTCGCATTTTCATAACCTTTCAGCCGGAAAGTAAAATTAGGATCAATGATCAGAATATTGTTTCCCTTGGTAACAGCGTTTTCTGTGAATCTGCCGTCAATCTTCATTTTGTACTCATAATTACCAGAACCAAGTGTATAAGGAAGTTCCCAGCCTGTTGCAGTTTTAACCATAAACAATTCATCGTCTTGCCAATTATTAAAGGACCCCAGCAGCACCACTTTTTGTGCATCTAAAAAACCATCCAGTTTAAAAATATAAGGATTACCGATGCGTAACACCGAATTAAAATCATTGAACTCATTCGGTAATTTGTCGGGATTGGCAGGATCTATGAACCAATTCCCGTCTGCAATAAAACGGTAGATATGTGTGCCTTCAGATAAATAAACCGGAAGCATCCATCCTGATGAAGTTCTTTGCATTAAAAGATCCCTCTCCTTCCATTCATTAAAACTTCCCGCCAGGAAAACTTTTTTTGCGTTAGTATAACCATCCAGCTTAAAAAGATGGTTGGTTTTATAATACACCGAATTATCGTTACCCATACCATCATTCTCCACATGTATATTATCCTTATCCACCTTCCAGTCTCCATCAATAATAAATTTATACCAGTGCTTGCCCACACCAAGGTTCACATCGGCAATCCAGCCACTGTCTGTTTTAGTCATTCGCAAAGCAGCCGGATCCCAGTTATTAAAGCTGCCTGCAAGGTTTACAACCCCGGCATTTGTATTGCCCCGCAGAAAAAACCTTACAACAGAATCAGAAACGGAAAAAGCAGCTTTATTCTTAAAACGGTTAAAACCAAAATGAACCTGGTTGCCCGAATAAGGGGGCAGTATATCCATTTCTTCCTTATGCGTAAAAATTATTTTATCACCGGGGTCGTTTACATTATCCAGGCTGAACAGGGCTTTACTGATAACAAAAAGCTCCCCGTTATTAATATCCACCTTCCAGCCCAGTTTGTTTAGCGAATCTGCCGAACCGGTCTTTATAAAAGCAGGCAGGTCAAGATCAGCCAGTTCGTATTGTGTAATAAAATTTTTCAGTGAATCTTTATTAAGGCCTTTTCCCAGCGCAATAATCATCCTGCCATTCTTAACAGAATATGATTTTACAGGAACCTGGGCCAGTAGCGGTTGCACAGTAAGGATGAACAGCAGTACAAAAACTGCAGCCACCCTTTTTAAGATGCATTTATTACAACACCTCATTTCCATATAAACATTTTATTGTTAACAAAGTTAAATCCTATTTTATGTAACGAAAGGAAATCAAATCCTAAAATACCATCAATGCAACTGTTATCTGCCAGGCATGTTTTTTCAAGATTGGTAATGATCACCGGCAATACGCCTGTGTTCTGGCCGCCAATGGTGAGGTTATTGATGTTTCCAAAAAGCGCTTCCACTTTTTTATCGCCTGCACCTGTCAGTTTGATACGGCGCAATATTTCCACGTTCTCAAAAATTTTGTTGGGCAAACGGCTGTCCAGCATATTTGACTCTGCGCCGGTATCAATAATAAGCCGCAGTTTTTTTCCGGCTATGGTGGTACGGGTAACAACCTTATTGTTCCATATTTCAATGGGCACCGTGTTATATGCCGATTCATCTTTCAATAATGAACTTTTAAAAGAAGCTGTATTTTTTTTAGGGATGCGGTACAGGTAAAGCAGGCTGTTTTCGTAATCAATAATCATCTCAAACTGGCGCAATATGGAAAGTCCAATGAGCCCGAAAATTCTGATGCCCCTTGCATTTTCAATGTGGCCAAGGTTTACCAGGTCGGCAGTTATGCCGGTGCCTGTAACGCAATCAAAAATCAATTTTCCGACCTGTGTTTTTTTAACTGAAGCAACAGAGCCCGTAATGCCGCTTTGCTCTTCATTTGCATCAGTTGTTACAGGATAATCCCTGAAATAAGTAAGATTAAGCACCAGTCCGGGGGCGCCGGTATCTAAAATAAAATTGCCCTCGGTGGTATCTGCCTTCGCCTTTATTAAAATAAGATTACCGGCCCTGCTGAATGGTATTATGCAGGAATCTGCACTGCCGGCAAGGTTTTGAAATAATATTCTGATTGATGGCGGATATTTTATTGGTAGAGGTTCAGGATACTTGTTTGCCCTTACAGAAATATTTACTGCAACAGGCAATAAAATGCCTAATATAATTTTATATGAAGAAAAGCCGGCTATACTTAAAACAATTAAACTGTAATTTACTCAAAGCTGCTGATATTATTCAATGCTTTCAATAAGGTACGTTGTTTGATTTATTAAAACAGCATCTCCTTCTTTTGATCCCATTATCATTTGACCGAGCGGAGATTTTGGTGATATTGCAATTACATTGATCTCATCAACAACGGCCTTGCCCAAAGCAGTACTTATAAATAAATAACCTTTATTGGTTTTAATAAGGCTGCCATTTACAACCAGTGATGCCGAAAGGGAGGGGTCAATCTTTTCCATTACAGCCTGCTGATTTAACACTTCCTGCAATTGAGCCCGTTTATTTTCCTGCTCTATCTGCAGCATAGCCAAAGCAGTTTCATGTTTGTCGCCCGCTGTGCTCTTGGTTTCGTTGGCCCCGCTTTCTTTCAGTTCATCCAATATTTTTTGCAGCATGGATATCCTGTCATGCACTACCCGCAGGTAATGGTTGTATATTTTTTGTTTCAAGTTCATCAACAGTAAAAATAACCAAAGGCTTCTATAAATAGTTTTCAGGCAACCAATATTTCATTTTACATTTATCCGGTAAAACATAATTATGTTCAATCGCTTAACGATAATCATTTTATTCTTTGTTGCTTTATCAGCCTGCAACCAAAGGGGTAAATATTATGCTCCCGGTAAAAAAGATTCTTCTGTAAATATCAGCAAAACTGACAGTACAACCCGTCAAACAAAAAAGCCCGAATCAGGATTTAATGAAAAAGAACTGCAGCTTTTTTGCAATATTGAAATGGCACCCTATTGTGTACTGCTGCCTTTAAATGATTTTAAAGAAGATTTTAGTGATAAGTCTGTCATTAAAGCACAGCATAAATTCTTACTTAAAAAAGACACTGCAAATTTTACCAGTATCGAAGTGCAGGCTTTTACCATTGATAAAAAGAATAATTACAACACCAGCCTGTTTTTTAAAAGAGATAAGAATGATATTGAAGAAGGCGGGCTTGGTATTGACACCGCTTATATAAACGAAGCAAATCATTTTTATGTGATAAAAGGCTACCTGCCCAATTATATGAACATGAAATTTGTTCAGGTAAACTGGATACTGGAAGACAGGGTTGCCATTTATTTTAACTACGATGAAAAGGATGAAGCGCTATGGAATGACCGGATCGCTGCTATTATTAAAAGAGGTGTTGCATATGCTAACCAGTAGCAAATAATATTCTTTTACATTTGCAGCAAATTATAAAAAATGAAAGTAGAAGAACAACTGGCAGTAAGAAGCGGCAACCAATGCGAACTATGTAGCGCAACAGATGATCTGAAATTATTTGAAGTACCTCCGCAAAACGGCCTCTCAGCCGATACGAGCATTTTAATATGCCCCAAATGCCTTGCACAAATTGAAAAGAAAGAAGAACTGGACAGTAAGCACTGGCAATGTTTAACTGAAAGTATGTGGAGTGAAGTGCCGGCCGTGCAGGTTACAGCCTGGCGCATGCTTAACAGGCTGCGTAACGAAAGCTGGGCCAGCGAAAGCCTGGATATGCTGTATCTTACTGATGAAAACCTGGCCAGGGCCAAAGCAACCGGCGATCATGAAAATGACGGCAGTGTTGACCTGCATAAAGACAGTAACGGGCATTTGTTGCAAAACGGCGATTCGGTGGTACTGATAAAATCGCTGGATGTTAAAGGCTCTACCCTTACTGCAAAACTGGGCACTGTTGTAAGAAACATACGCCTGGTAGCAGATAATACCGAACAGATAGAAGGAAAAGTGGAAGGCCAGCAGATCGTAATTCTCACTAAATATGTAAGGAAACAACAGGGATAATTTCAAACAGCAGCAGCGCCGTTTAAAAATTGTACAACTAACCTTTGCATTTTCAAATTCCTTTTTTATCTTAAAGGATAAAACTAACTGCATGAAAAGAGTCCTACTCTTTTTCGTACTTCTATTTTCTATTACTGCCACCCTGGCGCAGCAATCAACTGATACCGGCAAAACATCAAAAAAAAATCCGGAAAAAGTTATGGTGGGCATCTATGTTACCAGCATTCATGATATTGATTTCAAGGCAAAGGAATTTGAGATACATTTCTGGATATGGTTCAGGTACAAGAACCGCAATTTTGATTTTGGAAGATTTTTGGAAATACCCAACGCAAAAACTTTTACTAAACTCCTCGATTCCACTTATATAGCTCATGACAGTGTATATATGCAGATGAAAGTGCAGTGTACTATGAAGGATTCCTGGAAAGTAAGCAATTATCCTTTTGACCGGCAGACTTTACGGATATCATTTGAAAATTCTCAGTACAATTCAGATTCGCTGGTATTTGTTGAAGATACGGTTGGAGAACATTATGATTCCATTGCGGCATCCAAAGGCAGGGTGCTTAATGGCTGGAACATTGACAGTCTTACCATACGTTCAGGTAAAAAAGAGTACAAGACCAATTTTGGAAACTCGGCAATCTCACAAGCCAAAGAGTCTTACAGCACATTCAGGTTGCGGATCAATATCAGCCGTCCGGTATGGGGGCTTTTCCTTAAAACTTTCCTGGGTATGTATATCGCATTCCTGATTGCTTTTGTATGCTTTTATATTCATTCAGATATTATTGATGCCCGTTTTGGTTTAAGTGTAGGTTCTTTATTTGCCGTGGTTGGTAATAAATATATCATTGATTCTTCTCTGCCTGAAACAACTTCTTTTACATTGGTGGATAGCCTGCACGGGCTTACGCTGTTCATGATTTTTATCGTAGTTGCGGCAACTGCGATATCCCTCAAACTGATCAAGCAGGATAAGATGAAAAAAGCAAAGCGCTTTGATCATATATTTGCGGTAGTTGTATTTTTAGTTTATTTACTGGCCAATATCTGGCTGATTTATGATGCCATTAAAACGGTTGACGGCAACTGATCTTATTTCACATTTTTCTTAAAAAAATCAATGGTTCTTTGCCAGGCAAGCTTAGCAGCAGCTTCATTATAACGGGTAGGTGCGGTATCATTGTGAAAGGCATGGTTGGCTCCTTCGTAGGTGTATAATTCGTACCTGATGTTATTTTTCTTAAGCGCTTCTTCATAAGCAGGAATACCGGCATTAACCCTTTCATCCAACCCACCATAATGCAACTGAACAGCAGCTTTTATTTTGCTTACCGCTTCTGCTGCCGGCTGGCGGCCATAAAATGCAACTGCTGCTTTTAAACCAGGTATGTTTACTGCAAGATTATTCGCCATAGCTCCGCCCCAGCAAAAGCCTACGCAACCTGCATTGCCATTGTAATCGGTACGTGTTTTCAGGTAATCAAAAACATTTATAAAATTCTGAAGATTATTCTCCGGTTTTAGTTCCTGGAACTTTGCACGGGCCTCGTCTTCACTGGCAGGCACCGCACCTATTGCAGATAATGCATTGGGTGCAATGGCCAAAAACCCTTCTTTAGCTGCACGGCGTGCCACATCTTCAATATGTGCATTCAATCCCCGGTTTTCGTGTATAACAATTACTGCAGGATATTTTTTTACTTCCTTTGGCCTTGCTACATAAGCCTGCATATTTCCCGGCAGGCCGGGATAACTTACTCTTTCAGCAAAAAGATCTTCTTCGCTGGTCATCTTACTGTTGGCGGCATTTACTTCTATCAACGGCAATACCGACATAGCTGCTGTAAAACTTCCTGTTAGTAAAACTAATCTTCTTATAAATTCACTACGGGTTAATGGCGTATGGGTATAATCGTCGTAGAGGTTTATGATATCCTGGTTCATAGTTCTGTTTTTGGTTTATAAATATACCCAAAAACAAGCAATGAATTATACCGGTTTTTCCAGCATCATAAATTCCAAAGGCTGCAAATGTTTGCCTGTAATGCCATCCTCAGTAAAGGGTTTTCTTTCCTTTGTATCTTCATAGCCGTGGCGCATGTACCAGTTTACAAGTTCAGTACGCTGGTTGATAACAGACATGTAAATTGCTTTCTTATCAAGATGTCTGGCATATTCTTCTGCAGCCTGCAATAATTTTTTACCAATGCCTCCCCCCTGCAATTGCGGAGATACGCTGAACATACCAAGATATAATCTTTCAGCATGTTCCTGTAGATTTACACAGCCAATAATATTTTGTTCATCATCTCTATAAACTAAAAATACACTGCCACTTTGTTCTAAAACCTGTTGCAGTATGTTTTCATCTGTGCGTATATCTCCTGTAATAAGGTCTGCCTCTGTTGTCCAGCCTTGTTTGGATGCTTCGCCACGATATGCATTGTTAAGCAGATCTTTTAATGCAGGAATATCGGCGGTAACGGCAAATTTTATATTTGGGTTGCAGAATGAAAACATAAGATCATTTTTTAAATTCCCGGTATACAAAATCAGGCTTGTTTGTAAGCAAGATATATTATAACTAAGAAAAGCCGGGTATTTCCCCTTAACTTCTTATTAAGATACCTGTATCAATATTTTTTTATTTTTACAGCACAGGTTGGTTAAAGCTGCCTTCAAAATAAAAAAGATGTATCAGAAATTTACGCTCATATTATTAAGTTGCTTTGTTGCTTTATTTGTTGCTGCACAAAATGTAAGGCCGGGAGCCGCACCTGTGGGCAGGCCAGTTTACAACTTTAAAACAATAAATTCCAGCCTTAAATATGTGTTTATTGAGGATAAACCAACCAGGGGCCATCCACAGGAAGGCGATGATGTGATGCTTCGGATGATAGCCATCTGCAACAACAGGTTTATGTATAACAGCAACCAGGTTAACAAAGGCAACCCGGGTGCATTCAGTATAAGCAAGGCCGCTTTTAAAGGCGATATAGCTGATGTATTAATGCTGATGTCTCCGGGAGATAGTGTGATTTGCCTGGTGGATGCCCAATCTATGTTTGAATATACCAAAAAGCCCTTACCCGATTATATTAAACCCGGAGATAAGATACAATACAATATAAGGCTGGTATCCATTAAACCAAAAGAAGAACTGCAAAAAGAAAGAGAAGCTGCCATGGCCAAAGCATTGCAGGAACAGCCTGTTCAAAATGATGCAGCCAAACAAATGGCAACTGATGAGGAAGCACTGATGGCTTATTTCAAGGCAAAAAATATCTCTCCTGTAAAAACTGCATCTGGCCTGTATTACAGTATCATAAGCCAGGGCAACGGAGCCAATGCAAAAGCCGGCGATAATGTTGTTATGAACTACAGGGGAAACCTGCTTGATGGCACTGTGTTCGACAGTAATATTGACAGCGCTTTTATGCATGTACAACCGTTGAGGTTTGTATTAGGCACCGGCCGGGTTATTAAAGGCTGGGAAGAAGGCATCACTTATTTAAAGCCGGGAGCAAAAGGATTTTTTTATATCCCCTCTGCCCTTGCCTATGGCCCACAAAGCAGGCCTGGCAGTGCGGCCAATCCAAAAGGCATACCTGCCAACTCAGTTTTAATTTTTGAAGTGGAACTTTTGGAAGTAAAATAGCAGTTGCAGATAGCCCTTTTTCCGGCAGTAAATTTTTTATTCTCTCATAAGAGAGTTTTTCATCAATTCATTTTTATTTTAATAAATAAAAGTTTATCTTTTGTGCAGTAAAATTATTAACCATCTTAATAAACCCTCACATGGCTACTGCAACAAAATTGCCGCCACCAATGCCTTTGGCCGGCCCCAACCAGCCTGTTGACTGGATGTTTGCTTATAAATTCAATGACGGATCTTTCCCTGGCTGGGATGATGGAGAAACGCCACCCTACGGTACACCCGGCATATTTGGCGGTTTTACCGATGATTATCCTGAGGGAATGAGTCAGCAGTACGTTTTTGCTACCAGTGCCAGCCCCACACTTGTAAAAGGCAAAGGCCCGATAGGCGCTACTTTTACAGATCCCTTAGGAGCCACATTTGCCCAGGTGTATAATACACCCGGTTACTATTATATTCTGTGGAATGACCAGTTTTATGGCAACCCTGTTGAAACCAAAAGTTCTCCTTTTGGCCACTCAAAAGGCATGGCCGCATGGAATGAAGATGGCGAAGGTTTTGTGCTGCAGGTGTCCACTCCTTCCTGGCCTGCATCAGGCTGTCATACTTTTTCACGCAACAGTCAGAAGACCATCAACGATGTTAAGAACAAAGTAAAAATAAAAGGAAAGCCGGTAGAACTGGATTACAACACTTTGGGATGTGTTGATGATGATGATGTGGAAGTAGCCCAGCATTTCTTTTGTTTAAAACTTACGAAAAACGACCTGGTAAATGTTTTGAAAGGACTCATTAATGCGAGTGTTGTAACAGATCCTTCACAGCCTGCCTTATGCACCAATGCCGGCCCTGCAGATGTGCAGGCATTGGTAAAGCAAATGGGCAAACTCTCTTCAGCAAAAACAGTTTTTACTGCTACCCTTTCATCGGGAGTACAACTGATTTCAAAACCATCGTCATTGCCTGTGCCGCCCTGGCAAATGATATCAGCACAATTAAACAGCCTTCCATTACGGGTTGTAAGCTGGTGGGCTTCGCCACCCATATATTCTTCAACAGCAGGTGAAGTGCCTGGCTGCTGGGCTCCGGGATTAGGAACACCCGGTGAGGTTGATATTGCATTGACCGGTTCCTGGGCAGGCGTTACCATTGATTTGATAGGCGATAATGGCAGAAACAGCAACCACGCCAAAATCGGCATTTCAAAAGATGTATCAAAAACCATCTGCATTTTTGGTGATGAAAATCAGCAGGGAGCTTACAGCAAAGGTTCAGATTCACCAACGCAAACCTGCAGCAGCAGCCAGAACGGAAGAGGTGGAACATTTTATGCGCTGAATAATGCCAGCCTTTTTCAAAGCCTTACACAGTTGTTTGCAGGAAGAACGGCGGGAACAAACGCCGCCTCCACTGATCTTAGTGGTATTGAAGAAAAGAAGCCCGTAATAGGAAAGCCTGTAGGAACAAAAGTGCCTAAGATCACCACCAAAACATCGCAAAAAACAAAATCAAGAGCTGCAAAAACAACTGCTTCAAAAATCAAAACAAAAAGACCTGCAGCAAAAAAGGCAAAAGCACCGGTTAAAAAAACTGCAAAGAAACCGGTAAAGAAAGTTGCGAAAAAGGCTGCCTCAAAACCGGTTAAAAAGAAAACAGCTAAAAAAGCTGCAAAAAAGTAAGCATAAATTTTAGGAAATGGCTGGTGTAATTACCGGCCATTTGTTATTTTATCTATCCATTGCATTATTACAGCCCCATCCTGCCCACTACAGGGATTACCTGTAGTGCCCAGAAAGTATTTCACCGTTTCTTCAATCATGGGTTGCTGCACATGCGGCAAAGTATCAAAAGCAAATAGCGTTGTTGTATTGTTGGTAAACAATTCAATTCCTCCGCCGTCAAAGAAACTATAGCAGAGTTTTCCTTTGCTGCCAATGATTTCGCAATAGTCGGTTTGTTGGTACGTATTGAAGCACCAGGCTCCACTGAAAACAATGCCATTTTCAAATAAAATATTACCGGTTACCATATCATCGGCTTTATAACTGCCAGATTGATTTAGCGCCATGCCGTTTATCTGTTTGGCAGGCCCAAACAAATGATAAAGGATGTCAAGCTGATGCGGTGCAAGGTCATGAAAAATGCCACCGCCTGCAATAGCAGGATTTACACGCCAGGCAAGGTTTTCATTGATAAGTTGTTCACTTGTAAAAAGTGTTTTGTAAAGTACCAGTCTTACCAGTCTTACATCTCCAATTACATTTTCATCAATCAATTGTTTAAGTTTTTTAAACAACGGCCATTGCCTGCGGTAATGAGCAACTACCAGCTTTACATTTTTGGCCAATGCCTCTTCGGCTATTCTTTTTGCAGAGGGATAATTAACTGACATTGGTTTTTCAACATACACAGGTTTGCCGGCTGCTATAGCAGCCAGGGCATATAGTTCATGTGATGAAGGCGGTGTGGCAACATAAATTGCATTTACCTGAGGATCACTGATCAGTTCGGCTGCATTGCTATACCATTTACTTACGTTATGCCGCTTTGCATAATCTGCCGCTTTATCTGCATTGCGCCGCATAACAGCCACCAGTTTTGAGTTGGCAACTTTATTAAAAGCAGGGCCGCTTTTAATTTCGGTAACATCGCCACATCCGATAATGCCCCAGTTGATGTTATTCATAAGCTGAATTATAATGTAAAGCTAACTTTTAGGAAATATAACATAAAGCTGACACGAAGTTCTTCACATTAGCATGGCATTGGCACAGGACTTGATTTAAGTGATTTGCCACAGATAATATTGGACCCCAAAAAGAGCGTTTCGATCAGGGGTGCCCTCTGTGAAAACTGGAACAAGGTGCTTAGGCACCTTGTTTAATTTTAATTTATTCTTTGTGACAGATCGAGTTTATATTTTCTTGCCTGATCTTTAGCAATATCATACCCGGCGTCTGCATGTCGTATCACGCCCATACCCGGATCGTTACGTAACACACGGCCTAATCTTGCTGCAGCTTCATCGGTGCCATCTGCAACGATCACCATTCCCGCATGAATGCTGTAACCCATGCCCACACCACCACCATGATGTAGTGAAACCCAGCTTGCACCACCTGCTGTATTCACCAAAGCATTTAAGATAGGCCAATCAGCCACAGCATCGCTTCCATCCATCATGGCTTCTGTTTCCCGGTTGGGTGATGCAACGGATCCTGTATCTAAATGATCTCGACCTATAACGATTGGGGCCTTTACTTTTCCGGTACGTACCAGCTCATTAAAGGCAAGCCCGGCTTTTTCACGGTCGCCCTGCCCTATCCAGCATATACGTGCAGGCAATCCCTGGAAAGCAATTTTTTCCTGTGCAAGCCTGAACCAGCGCATCAGGCTTTCGTTATCTGCAAAAAGTTCCATCATTACCTGGTCGGTTACCGCAATATCTTCCGGATCGCCGCTAAGTGCAGCCCAACGAAACGGGCCCTTGCCTTCGCAAAAAAGCGGGCGTATGTATGCAGGCACAAAGCCAGGGAAATCGAAACAACGACCCTTTGCATATTGTCCGTTGTCTGTTGTCCGTTGTTCGTATTCCTGCGCTCTAGCACGGATATTATTGCCATAGTCAAATGTAACAGCACCTTTATCCATCAACAGTAACATTAACTGCACATGCAGGTACATGCTTTCGTAACTGAGTTTTATGTATTTATCAGGATCTTGTTTTCTTAAATCATTTGCTTCTTCGTTATTGAGCGTATGGGGTACATAACCAACCAACGGATCATGAGCGCTTGTTTGATCGCTTAACGTATCAGGAATAATCTCACGTTGTATCAGCCTATCCAATAAATGAACAGCATTGCACAATACACCAATGCTTTTTGCCTCGCCTGTTTTGCGGTAATGCATGGCCGCATTAATGGCATCATCAATACTGGTATGTTTTTCATCGAGGTATCTTGTTTCAATTCGCTTGTCAATACGCCATTCTTCCACTTCGGCTATCAATGCCACGCCTTCGTTCATGGTGATAGCTAATGGCTGTGCTCCCCCCATACCACCGAGGCCAGCCGTTACATTTAATGTGTGTTTTAAACTGCCGCCAAAATGTTTATTGGCAATAGCAGCATAGGTCTCGTAAGTGCCTTGCACAATACCCTGGCTGCCGATGTATATCCAGCTTCCGGCTGTCATTTGCCCATACATCATCAGCCCCTTCTTTTCCAGTTCGTCAAAATGTTTCCAGTTGGCCCAGTTGGGTACAAGCTGAGAATTACTTATTAAAACCCTTGGTGCATCTTTATGTGTTTGTAAAATGCCAACCGGTTTGCCGCTTTGTATCAGTAGTGATTCATCGTTTTCTAAAACTTTCAATGCTTTGATGATATTATCCAGCGCTTCAAAATTGCGGGCTGCTTTACCCCTGCCACCATACACGATCAGGTCTTCGGGCCGCTCGGCCACTTCGGGGTCAAGATTATTGAGCAGCATGCGTAGTGCAGCTTCCTGTATCCATCCCTTGCAGGTTAACTGGTTGCCTGTGGGAGTTTTGTATTTTATGGGATCGTATTTCATTTAGTTATGAGTTATAAGTGATAAGTTATGAGTTTGGATTATGATAATATAATAATCCATAACTCATAATTCATAATTTTTTAAAAAAGCTACTGCTTTCATCATATCATCATGCAAAATTCTATCTGACTCATTAAAACTTACTTCTTTACGGAATGCGGTTATGATCTCTTCAAGTACAGGAGAAGTTTTCAGCGGCCTGCGGAATTCCAATGCCTGCACCGCAGTTATCAATTCAATTGCCAATACCTTTTCAACATTATCTACTACCCTTTTGCATTTGGTAGCAGCATTGGCACCCATGCTTACGTGGTCTTCCTGGTTATTGCTTGATGGTATGGTGTCAACTGATGCAGGCGTACAAAGTTGCTTGTTCTCACTAACAATACCAGCGGCCGTGTATTGTGTTATCATCAACCCGGAATTTAATCCGGGATTCTTTACGAGAAATGCCGGTAAATTTCTTTGCCCGCTGATCAGCTGGTAAGTTCTTCTTTCTGAAATACTGCCCAGTTCTGCCATGGCAATAGATAGAAAATCCAATGTGATCGCCAAAGGCTGTCCATGAAAGTTGCCACCACTCACGATCATATCATCATCGGGAAAAATATTAGGGTTATCAGTTACTGAATTTATTTCCTTTATAAAAACGCTGAGTATATAATCAAAACTGTCTTTGCTGGCGCCATGCACCTGTGGTATACACCGGAAGGAATAAGCATCCTGCACCTGTGATTTTTTCTGCGCTGCAATTTCGCTGCCGCTTAATAAGCGGCGCATTTCCGCAGCGGTATCTATTTGCCCTTTGTGGGCACGAACTGCGTGAATATTTTCATGAAGTGGCTCTGTTGTGCAATCAAATGCATCAAAACTGATTGCAGCAATAATGTTCGCCCATTTTATTAAACGGTCGCATTGTATGAGATTGTATAAACCATAAGCCGTCATAAATTGGGTACCGTTTATCAAGGCCAGGCCTTCTTTACTTTTTAGTTCAATTGGTTTCCAGTCAAATTTCTTCATTGCTTCAGCGGCAGGCATTTTTACGCCCGCATGATAAACTTCTCCCAAACCAATTAATGGCAAACTTAAATGACTAAGCGGTGCAAGATCGCCTGAAGCGCCCAATGAGCCCTGTGTGTAAATTACAGGCAGCACATCATTATTGTACATATCCATCAACCGTTCAACTGTATCGGTTTGCACACCTGAATGTCCATAGCTGAGCGATTTTATCTTTAAGGCTATCATCAGTTTTACAATATCCTTAGAAACTTCTTCACCCATACCACAGGCATGAGATTTAAGCAGGTTGCTTTGTAACTCCTGCAATTGGGTTTTATCTATCTGCACATTTTGTAAATAGCCGAAGCCGGTGTTGATGCCATAAAAAAGTGCATCGGAACCGGCCATTTTATCATCCAGGTATTTGCGGCATTTATTTATGCGGTCGTAAGCATCAAAAGTTATTGAAACAAGCTGATCATGCGCCAGCAGGTTCTTTATTTGTTGAAAATTGGTGGGATTTTTATCTAAGGGTAAATAATTATAACTCATTTAAATGTGCTCTTAGTTTGGTCAATCGTTAAAAACATATAACTTGGCCAAAAGTAACACAAAAACCGCTTTTACGTATGGGATTATTAGCCCTTGCCATTGCTCCCGGCATCGCCATTTGCCTGTTTATTTATTTTAAAGATAAATACAACCGGGAGCCGTTGGGTTTGCTCATTGGCAGTTTTTTAATGGGTATACTAAGCATCCTCCCTGCAATAATTATTCAGATAGCTTTAACCAAACCTATAGAGCGTATCATGGGTGAAGGTGTTTTATACACAGCCGTATTTTCTTACCTGATAGTTGCCTTAAGCGAAGAAGGCAGCAAGTTCCTGGGGGTTCGTTTATTACCTTACCGTCGTAAAGCATTTGATGACCCTTTTGATGGGATCATCTATAGTGTAATGGTAAGCATGGGTTTTGCCACCCTGGAAAATGTGATGTATGTACTTCAGCATGGCGTTGGTACCGGTATATTAAGAATGTTCTTGTCTGTGCCTGCACATGCCACTTTTGGCGTACTGATGGGATATCATATCGGCCTGGCAAAATTTGTTCCTGCAAGAAAACAGGTATATATGTTTCTTGCCATCTTCTGGCCGGTTGTTTTTCATGGTACTTTCGATTTCTTTTTGTTTGTTGGTAATACCTGGATGCATTTTGCCGGCGCTGTGATATCTTTTATAGTAGCAGTAAAACTCTCTTTAAAACTGATACGCCGGAAACAGGATATGTCGCAGGAACATTTTGTAAATATTGATACTCTAAATAAAGAAGGCCATGATGTATTATAATTTCAAAAAAATTACTTTTTTGATTGTATTGATGTTGGTTTCAGCATCTTTACTGGTATCAGCGCAAACTGTTAAGCTTTTAAATTCGGGCAGCAAAGCTTCTTTGCGTGGGCTGAGTGTGGTAAGCGATGAGGTGGTTTGGGTAAGTGGCAGCGGCGGCTCTGTTGGCCGCAGTATTAACGGCGGCGAAACATGGGTTTGGAAAACCGTGAAGGGTTTTGAGAAGACCGATTTCAGGGATATAGAAGCATTTGATAAAAATACAGCAATAATCATGGGCATAGCATCACCAGCCTATATTTTAAAAACAACCGATGGCGGCGAGAACTGGAAAGTTGTTTATGAAAACAAAGATACCAGCATGTTCATGGATGCAATGGAATTCTGGAACGAACAAAGCGGCATCGTGATTGGCGATCCGCTGGGCGATAAAATTTTTATTGCAAGAACATTTGATGGCGGCGATAGCTGGCGTGGTATTCCTGATGCAAATATTCCTGCAGTTGATAAAGGCGAAGCTTTTTTTGCCAGCAGCGGTACCAATGTGCGTAAGTTAAATAAGCAGGAAGCTGTTTTTGTAAGTGGCGGTTTGCGGTCACGTTTGTTTATCAGGGATAAAAAAATAGATTTACCGATCAATCAGGGCAAAGAAACTACCGGGGCAAATTCAATGGCTGTAAAAAATAAAAAATGCATGGTAATTGTTGGCGGCGATTTTAATGCAAAGGATGATACCACAAAGAATTGCGTAATTACTTTAGATGGCGGCGAAACATTTGTTGAGCCGGTTATGAGTCCGCATGGTTACCGTAGCTGTGTGGAATACCTTGGTAAAACAAACTGGATAAGCTGCGGACTGAACGGAATTGATTACAGTACCGATGAAGGGCAGCACTGGTCATGGATAAGCAAAGATAGCTTTCATGCTGTGCGTAAAGCAAAAAAAGGGAAAGCCGTTTATTTTTCCGGCGGTGGCGGAAGGATCGGTAAACTGGTTTGGAAATAAATTTACTACATAAAAAAGCCACCGTAAAACAGTGGCTTCATATAAAACATTGGTTTGGTTTAACTTGCTAATAACTGTGTTTCCGGTAACATTTTACGAACATTGATCAATGCATAACGCATACGGCCTAAAGCTGTATTGATGCTGATATCTGAGAGCGCTGCAATTTCCCTGAAACTAAGCCCTGCAAAATGCCTTAATATCAGCATTTCCCGCTGATCCTGCGGCAGTTTATCAATTGCCTTTTTAACCTGGTTATCTATTTCTCCTTTCATTATTTTATCATCAACACCCGGTTCAGAAAAATTGTACACTTTAAAAAGGTCATCGTTATCGCTTGTTTTAATAACAGGTGTCCGCTTCACTTTGCGGTAATGATCCATGCACATGTTGTGTGCAATACGAACAGCCCACGACAGGAATTTTCCGTTTTCAACATAAGCGCCTTTTTGAAGGCTTTCGAGAATGCGGATGAATACTTCCTGGAAGATATCTTCAGCTAAGTAGTGATCTTTAACCAGTAAGTAAATAGAGGTGAAAATTTTGTTTTTGTGGCGGTTTACGAGGTAAGTAAAAGCATTTGAATCTCCGTTTAGGTAGCTTTCAATAAGCTCGTTTTCACTCAGATTGTTGTAGGATTTCATTGGTTTGGGTTTAACAGGAATTAATGAACCAAAAATAATAGCAGGATAATTATTAAAATGGTAAAACAAACCGAATGTGCCGGATGAGTATCTGAACGGGAAAAAAAAGGTACCGAATAAAACAATAATTACTTCTTAAAGGCAAAATATACAGCACCCAGTATTAAAACAAAGCTTACCAGGTACTTCCAGTGAAAGGGTTCTTTTAAATATAGTACTGCAAAAACAGCAAAAACCACCAGGGTAATTATCTCCTGGGTGATCTTTAACTGGAAGCCGTTAAACCCGTTTACATAACCAAGCCGGTTGGCTGGCACCATCAGCATATATTCAAACAGGGCAATACCCCAGCTGATGAGGACAGCTTTCCATAAAGGCAGGCTGGTGTTTTTAAGGTTGCCATACCAGGCAAAGGTCATAAAAATATTAGAGGCAGTAAGGAGAAGGATTGTTCGTATCATGGAAATTTTTTAATTACACAAATTAAAACGAATTACACGAATTTGATAGAAGCTGAAATTCGTGTAATTCGTGTAATCTGTATAATTCGTGTAACTTAACTAGTTCCGGTTTCGCCCGAAAATTATATTTATGATGGCTAACAGAACCACAGCACCAATAGCTGCTGTTAATACATAATTTAGCCAGGCTTTACCTGTATTGATATGCAGGCCCAGTTTTGGCAAAAGCCAATAGCCGATAAATCCGCCAACAATACCTACCACAATATTACCGATCAGCCCAAGGCCGCCGCCCTGGAAAACCATACCGCCAAGCCATCCGGCTAAAGCGCCTAAAATTAGAATGATGATGAGTGATTGTCCGTCCATAATAGTTGATTTAATTGATAATGAAAAAATGGATAATTGATAATTTTTTCAATTACAAAATCCCTGCCGGATAGATTGCAGCATGAACAAGTGAAAATTATCCATTATCAATTAGGTAATTATCCATTAGTTCAGGCTCCTGAAATCAACCGGCACCAGTTTACTTACACCTGGCTCCTGCATGGTTACACCGTAAATAACATCCACGGCGCTCATGGTCATTTTATTGTGGGTAACAATAATGAACTGGCTGTTCTCACTGAATTTTTTGATCATCTGCGTAAACTTGCCTACGTTGGCATCATCCAGCGGTGCATCAACCTCATCCAAAATACAGAACGGGGCCGGTTTAATTAAGTAGATGGCAAACAAAAGTGCCGTTGCAGTTAATGTTTTTTCTCCACCACTTAACTGGCCGATTGATGATGGACGTTTTCCCTTTGGTTTGGCAACAATATCAATATTGGTCTCCGCTAAATTCTCCGGATCAACCATGATCATGTCAGCCGTATCATCTTCTGTAAACAAGGCTTTAAACACCTTCTGGAAATTCTCCCTTACCCTGTTGAATGTATCCAGGAACTGCTGGTTGGCAGTAGCTTCCACTTCCTGTATGGTCAGCATCAGGCTTTCCCTTGCCGTTACCAGGTCGTTCTTTTGCTCAAGAATAAACTCGTACCGTTTTTTCATTTCGGTATAAGCCTCAATTGCTGTTGGGTTTATTTCCCCGATATTTTCTAAACGCTTGCGTTGCCTTTCGTTCTTTTCACGCAATTCTTCTAAAGGCGTATCTGTAGTACGTGGCTCATCAATAATCACATCCAGGTCAACCTTAAACTCTACATTCAGGCGTTCTTTCATCCCTGCAAGTTGAAGTTTAAGATCGCTGAGCCTGTCTTTAATTTCATTCAGCAAAGTATCAATGCCTTCTTTTGATTTTAGCTTGCTTTTTATTTCATTCTCCTTTTCAGTTAAAGCATTGCGCAGGTTGTAATAAAGCTGGTCTGCTTCATTCAGAGCTCTTTCTTCTGTTTCTTTATTCTGAAGCATTGAAATAACCGTAGCTTCAAGTTCTTTCAGCTGTTCAGCCGTTTCGGTAATGCTTGCAGAAGCTTCGCTTAATTGAGCTGTGCTGTTCTCTATTTGTAAAGTCAGGTCGTTAAGCTGGTTGGTTTTAAATTCAAACTCCTGCTTTAGTGAAACCACTTTGCTCTGCTGTTTGGTAAACTGCAGGTTGCTGTCGTTAAAAGTGGAGGTAGCCTTGTTATAATCTTCTTCTGCAGCAGCGTAATCTTGTTCAATCAGCTGCATTTTTTCGGTAAGCTCTTTAATTTGGGTGTTGAAACTGCCCAGCATTTCCCGGGTGCTTGCTATATCAGTATGGTTGGCCTCCAATTGTTTTTCCAGCTCTGCCACCCTTGCACTGCTGGTTTCTTCCAGGTGCACAAGATTTTCTATCTTATTTTGTAAAGAGAAAACATGATTGGTGAGGTTATTAATATCCTGCTGAGTTTGCCTAATGGCATTTTCTTTCAACTGTTCATTATAAGCAATCACTTCATTGTGATGCTCCTGTATGGTTGCTTTTAAACCATTTACAACAGTTTCCTGTGCTGTGATCTCCTCAATTAATTTCTCCAGGTTCTTTGCACGGCCTATCTTCTTCCCTTCAAACAAACCAACACTTCCACCGGTTAATGAGTATTTGCCTTTTACGTATTTACCGGTTTTTTCAAGCACCACTGCGCCATTGCTGTTGCGTAAAGCATCTTCATTTTCTGCAATAAAAACATTGCCCAGCAAATGTTTGGCAAGGTTGGCGTATTTGCTTTCAACCTCAACAACATTCAATGCAGGGATGGTTCCTTCAGGCTGATGCTGGCTCTCAAAATCAGTGAATTTATCCTGTAAAAAGAAATTGGCTTTTCCTTTTTTGTTGTCATCCAGCAAATGAACAGCCTGTAAGCCTTCTTCTAAATTATTAACTACATAATAATTAAGAAATGGTTCCAATACATTTTCAACTGCTGCCCGGTATTCTTCTTTTACATAAATTATGTCGCTTAATAAGGGTGCAGTATGATTCCAGGCTGGATTATTGTGCAGGAATTTTACACTTTCCGGATAGCCTTCCATTGAATCAATCAAACTCTTTAACAGGTCGTGTTCGTTCTTCTTGCTGTCTAATGTGCGGCTTTCATTTGCCAGTTCGTTACGCAGGCCTTCCAGTTTGTTCTGCGTTTGCAAAATTTGCTCTTTGGTAAATTCATGATGATCCTGCAACTGCTGCAGATCGGTTTTCTTTTGTTCCAGTTCTTCAGTTTTAAGCTTTTTTTCAGGCTCCAACTGTTGTAACTGGTTTTGGCGTTGTGTTTTCTCTTCCTGTATCTGGGTTACAGTTCTTTGTAAATTTTGGATTGATGTATCTGCAACGGCCACTTTCTTTTCTGCATCAAACTGGTCTCTTTGCAGGGCCTGGCTTTGCTTACGCAGTTCATCAATATGGCTTCGTTTGTCGTCAAAAATCTTCCGCTTTTCTTCTACCGCATTTTTCAAGTCAGCCAGCTTACCTTCAAACTGCGCTAACTGCAATTCATCTTCAGTTATCTGGTTACCGGTAAATTTTATGCTTTCATCAAGGCCTTTTAATTGCCCTCCTGCTTTCAGCAAAAACTCGTTTAAACCGGTTTCTCTTTCTTTTAAATATTGCAGGCGCTGCCCACTTAAATTCTTTTCATTTTCTTTATTGCGAACCGCATCCAGCATTTCATTAAATGCATGCTGCATGGTTTGCAAAGCTTTTTCTTTCGCTACCAAATCCAGCTTTTCCTGCTCAAGAGCCGCTTCTTCTACAGCAATGGCAGCTTCAAGTTCAATTCGCTTGTCAACTTCTGCTTTTTGCTTTTCATTAAGCTCGTGATAGGTAACATTAAAGCCTTCCAGTGCAGCTTTGGCAAGCTCAATGCTAACCTCCTTGTATTCTTTTTTTATTTCGAAATATTTCTCTGCTTTTTTGGCCTGGCTTTCAAGGCTTTTGAGCTGGTTGTTTATCTCAAACAACAAGTCTTCCACACGGGCAAGGTCCTGTTCTGCAGCGTCTAATTTAAGCTTGGCTTCTTTTTTCCTGGTTTTGTAGATGGAAATACCCGCAGCCTGCTCAAGCATTTTGCGGCGGCTGAATTCCTTGTCTTTGATAATATCATCCACCATGCCCAGTTCAATAATGGCGTAGCTGTCGTTGCTTACGCCAGTATCCATAAAAAGATTGTGAATGTCTTTTAAACGGCAGGCCACATCGTTCAGGCGGTATTCACTTTCCCCGCTTTTGTAATACTTACGGGTGATGGTTACAGTGCTGAATTCAGTTGGCAGAAGGTTCTTTGTATTATCAAAAGTGAGGCTTACCTCGGCAATGCCACTGGCGCTGCGGGTTTTGCTGCCATTAAACACCAGGCTTTCCAGGTTTTCACTACGAAGGTTGCTGATCTTATGCTCCCCAATCACCCAGCGGATGCTATCAACAATATTGCTTTTTCCACAGCCATTGGGGCCAATTACCCCGGTAATACCCTCATCAAAATTAAGTACGGTTTTATCGGCAAAACTCTTAAATCCCTTTATTTCTAAGCTCTTTAAACGCACGTGTATCTGTTTTTTTAGTCAGACGGCAAATATAATGGAATGGGGCAATAGAAAATTTTGATTTTTTACAGCAATTTACCATAGTTATTCACAGTTTGTGAGCCTTACCGGGTACACATAAAATAAAAATATCTTTAACCTGTATGTTTACACAAACAATTATTAATTTTAAACAAAAACCAACTAGCATGCTTAAAAATCTAGTTTTTGCAGCCATCATACTCATTAGCATAGCATCATGCAAATCTTCAAAAAAGAAGGCTTTTGATTACAGTGAGAATTTTGTAAAAAAAGAAAAGAGCATTTCAGATGACATAACTAAAACCGAGGAGAAGGTGGCACGCTATGCTGCTGTGCAACAGTATGACAGTATTGCTATAGCCGGAGAAAAAATGGAAAAACTGGTTGATGACAAGATACAGGAAATAAAAAAGGAGCCGGTTCCTGATGTGAAGGAAGCAGCAAATTTTAAGGAAGCCTGTATCAAATATTTTACATTCATAAAAGCGCTTTACACAGCCTATAAAGACTTTGGGAAGGCCTCTTCAGATACAGAAAGAGAAGCTGTGAGGACAAAATTAGTTGAACTTACAGATAAGAAACAAGCTGTAATCGATGATATAAAAGCTGCGCAGAAGAAATTTGCAGATGCAAATGATTTTAAGCTGGAAAAATAACGGCCTATACCTATTCTTTTGTACTATCAATCCTTATCAATTTCGTGGCATTTAGATTGCTTCAGGCTAATTGTTGCTTTCAATAAACATTGTTAGCAAGAATAGTTTTCATTTACCAATAAAATTTGCACATGAATAAATTAGTAAGAGGCCTGATTGCCGGTAATGGAGCCCCAAAAATCAGGAGGCGGCTGTTTTAGCACCATTATTATCTTTTTACTTATCTGGTATGCGCCGGAGCGGTGCCAGTACTTTAGGTGGTATATACATGCATATGCCGGGCAATAGAAAAAATCACCTTTAAGGGCGAAAACCAGGTAATGAAATTTGATTACTACAGTTGCACACCTCTTTAACAATTTTCATTTATAAAGAAAAAGAGGAGCAATCGGCTCCTCTTTTTTAAAACACTCCAGTGTTATTTAGAGCTTTTCAACTTCAAGTTTTCTTTTTTCTGTTTCAGCAACTTTTGCAGCATCTCCTTTTACTTTATAACCATGGCTCAATATTTCCAATGCCAGTTTATAATTAGCCTTATCTGAGAATTTGTATTTTTCCAACTTGCTTAAAAGATCTGCAGCAGTTTCTGCATAGGGGATGCTGGCAAGTGAAAGTGCTTTTGATTCAGCTATCAGGTCATTCTTTACTTTCAGCTCAGCAGGTTTGGTGCCTTTTATTTTAGCTATACGCTCCTGCATATCAAAAGTTTTGTTGTAGTAAATATTTGCCAGTTGCAGGTTAGTTTCAATAGTTGACTTTATAGAGAGTGCTTTTTTATACAATTCTTCCATCCTGGCACGGTATAAAGCTACAGCATTTGCATCTTTATTCTTTGCTGCATCCCCGGTTAAAAATTTGTCAATTTCAACAGCATAATTATAAAAAACAACATAGTTGTTAGGCAGTGATTTTGTAAGTTCTTCATATTTATTCAGCAAAGCTTCGCCTTCAAGTTCTCCAATAGAAAATTCAATTTCTCTCATTTCCCAATATTGATTATCAACTGGGTAATGCTGTTTGGCAGCGGCAATATATTTTGCAAAATCCGCCGCATTTTTTTCTTTCATAGCCTTTATTACAAGTTCATCATAGGCTGTTGCATATTTTTCATCACTTAGATTTGCATCCGCTATTTTTCTGAAATAAACCAATGCATCATCTTTGTTCTTAAGTTCATTGGCAATTATTGCCAGGTTCCAGACCATACTGGTATCAAGTGCCGAAAATTTATATCCATTAGCGCCAGCTATTCCGTTGGCAGCAATATAATCATGCACTTCAAGCGCCTTTTGAAATGAGGTAAATGATTCTGTATAATTTTTGGCGGTATAAGCCTTGATACCCAGGTCATCATATCCGTAATAGGTGTTAAAAATGGTTTTATTTGCCTCCTCAGTGGTTAAAGCAAACTTAGGATCAAGCTCCCTGTATTTTTTGAGTGCATTAAAACTGGCCTGCAGGTAAGTTTTCTTTTGATCTGCAGGTGTAGATTCCATTACGCCGAGTGCAGTATAGATAGCTGCTTTGTAGTA
Organism: Ferruginibacter sp.; assembly: GCA_016786725.1. Taxonomy (GTDB): domain Bacteria; phylum Bacteroidota; class Bacteroidia; order Chitinophagales; family Chitinophagaceae; genus Ferruginibacter. Next base: position 44,108 of record JAEUVU010000012.1, read on the forward strand.
CCAGCCTTCTGCTTTGGCAGCATTTTTTTCATTAGCCATATAAGCATCTATTTCCGGTTTGGCTTTATCATACTGGCCAGACAGGATATAAATTTTTATGTTCTTTAATTCCTGGCCGTAACTATGTACAACGGCAAAAAACAATACAAACAATAATACATATTTCTTCATGCTTTAATTTTTTAGGTGTTAAAGGTATTAATTAACAAGTTGATTTTTGCCGGATTTTTTCATAAATTATGCCATAGTTTTAAAAGCTGCACCGTTTACCAAAGTTTAACAATGTGCCAATATGCCAAACATGTGTAAATTACAGCCCCAATAATTGAAAAATTGATAACGCAGGAAACCATACAGCAGATACTCAGCCGCATTGATATTGTGGAAATAGTTGGTTCTTTTATTAAACTGAAGAAAAGAGGAGCCAATTACCTTGGCCTCTGCCCTTTTCACAACGAAAAAACCCCTTCCTTCACCGTATCTCCTTCTAAAGAAATTTATAAATGCTTTGGTTGCGGCAAGAGCGGCAACAGCATCAGCTTTTTAATGGAAGCAGAAAAGTACAGCTACGTGGAAGCCCTGCGCTGGCTGGCAGCAAAATATAATGTTGAGATTGAAGAGACTGAAACAAGCCCCGAATACAAACAGCAGCAGCAGGTTGCCGATAGTTTATACATCATCAACAACTTTGCACAAAAATATTTTACTGATGCCTTACTTAATTCCGAAGAAGGGCAGGATATCGCATTAAGCTATCTGAAAGAGCGTGGTTTCAGGGATGAGATCATCAAAAAATTTCAACTTGGTTATAACAGTGAGGCCAGAGATGCTTTTACCAAAGCTGCAACAGAAGCACAATACAGTGTGGAGTTGTTGCAAAAAACCGGGCTTGTAAATATCCGTGACGGCAACGCTTATGATAATTACCGGGGCCGCATCATCTTCCCCATTCACAATCAAAGCGGCAAAGTGCTGGGATTTGGTGCCAGGATCATCAAGAAGAACGACAAAGCGCCTAAATACATCAACAGCCCGGAGAATGAAATTTATGTAAAGAGTAAAATACTATACGGTTCTTACTTTGCAAGGCAGGCTATTGATAAAGCCGATGAATGTTTACTGGTAGAAGGATATACCGATGTGGTAAGCCTGCACCAGGCCGGTATAGAAAATGTGGTGGCCAGTGGCGGAACTTCTCTTACCCCTGACCAGCTAAGATTAATAAAAAAATACACCAATAACCTTACTATTATTTATGATGGCGACAGTGCCGGTATAAAAGCTGCCTTGCGGGGGCTTGACCTTGCACTGGAAGAAAGCCTGAATGTGAAACTGGTGCTGATACCCGATGGCGAAGATCCGGACAGCTATGTAAACAAAGTGGGCACATCACAGTTCATCAATTTTGTAAATGAGAATAAAAAGGATTTCATTTTATTTCAGCTGGGCATAGCATTAAAAGATGCAGGTAACGACAGTACCAAAAAATCATTGGTTGTAAACCAGGTTGCCGAAACCATTTCAAAAATTAATAAAACGGAGGATTTTACCAAACAACAGGACTATATAAAACAATGCTCCGAAATTTTAAAGATAGAAGAAAGCGGTTTACATGCGCTGGTAAATAAATTCATCAGGGAAAAAGTTAACAAAGAAGAGAATCGTGTAAACCGTGACCAGCGTTTTGCAGAGGAAACAATCAGCACTGATCAAAACATACCTGTTGATGACGATGTTGTTTCTCTTTTTAATAAAGATGAAATGAATGAAAGGGCAATGATAAAAACTTTACTTGAATACGGACTTAAAGAATGGAACGAAGGACTAAAAATAGCTGATTATGTGTTTAAAGAAATTGAAGAAAACCAATTGGAAGAACTTATTGATAATAAAGACCTGATACAAGTTTTAAAGACTTATACAAAGTGGTATAAAGATGGCTTAGAACCAACCGTAAAAAATTTCCTGTATTATGAAAACCAGGTCGAAAGCACCTTAGTTGCAGGCCTGATTGATTTTAAACACCAGTTAAGTCATAATTGGAAATCAAAGTTTGATATTCATGTACCGTATGGCGAAGAGCAATATTTAATAGATGTGTATAGCTCCCTCAATTATTTAAAACTGCGAAAAATCAAAAAGCTTATTGACGAAAATCAAAAGGATTTTGAAAAGGCGGTTTCACCGGAAGACCAAATGATGTGTTTACAAACACACCAGCATTTGAAACAAATGGAGATGGAGCTTACCAAACAAATGGGTACGGTTATTTTCCGTTAATCATAATTTCACGCAGGGTAAACAGAGAAGCAGAGGCCGCAGAGGATTAAATGTCTGTGGACTCTGCCCTTCAGCGCTCCCTGCGTGAAATCATAATCAGGATTTTTGTGCCACAGCTTTTGCAGGCTTCAACTTCTTCCAGCCAAAATAAGCAGCAAACACAATTAAAAGCAAAGGCCATATAGAAACCAGCCCCACAAATAATTCGGCAACCCAGCTTACCCCGGTTTTAAATGCATTGGTGAGTTTTGTTAAAAAAGTTGGATTTTCATTTATTGGCTTATACCCTTCCATTGGCTGATAAAAGCTAAGGTTGATGGTGCTGTAAGCGGTTTGGTGCGAAAGAAAAGAAACCCTGCTTGCCACAGATTCTATCTGCTGCTGTATATCATCCACTTCATTCTGGACCTTCAATATATCTTCCATATTTTTAGATTGCTTTAAAAACTCCAGGTATTTTAAACGCAGTTGTTTCTTTGCTTCGAGCCTGCCCTTTGTATCCACCACTTCACCGGTAACATCGTCTGTGGTTATTTTTTTCTCCGTCACTTTGCCATCATCTGCAGGCAATGCATTCATGATGGGTTCAAATTGCGCCACCGGAACTTTTATGGTAATAGAGGTTTCAGATTTCTCATCAGATAAGGTTTGCTCTTCCTGTGCTATATAGGCTCCGTATTGCCTTATTGCATTGTGCACATACACATTGTACTTCTTAAAATCTTTTATCTCTACTTTTAAAGTAGCGGTTTTAATGATCTTGCTGTCCCAGTCTGTAACCGGCGGTGGTACCGGGCTATGTGTTGATGTAGCGGTTGAATCAGTTGGTGTTGGCGAAAATTTACCAACCGGTATCTGTTGATTTTCTTTGTAATCTTTTTTATCAGCATCCTGTTCTTTCAGTTCTGCTAATGCATAATCCTCAACAGCTTTTTCGTTGTTTGCGCTGTGATTGCAGGAAATAAAAATAGCAGCAGATAAAATTCCGGTAATAAAAAGTTTTGTTTTCATAACAATGAGTTTAGCGTTATTAGATACTCATTGATACAAATTGCATAAAATTAGTAACCGCAAAAAGGTGTTAAAGGAAAGAGAAAGCTCCTGAAAACCTACCTTATCGTGAATTTAAAATTCAGTATCATCTGCGAAATTGCGAAGTCGGGAATATTGTATAGATAGCTGTCGTTGGATTCTTTGATAGTGATGCGGTAGTTTGTAGCCGTTGATAAAGTGCAAATCCCTTTTCCATCTTTATCGGTTTTATACTTTTTTATTTTATTGGTAAGCAGGTCTTCAAAACTTACTGTGGTTTCAAGATTTTTATTGTCAGCTGTTGTTACCGTAAATTTCAACACAACAGAATCACCATTTATCTCAGGTTGTTGTGCAAAACTGTTCAGAAAGAATAAGGTAAAAATAAAGGCAGCAATAAGTGGTTTCATATATTTCAGATTAGCCGGCTATTGTATAAATATACAAGCCACCAATCTAATGGATTGTTAAATCAGGTTTCCGCCAGTTTCATCACCCACTCCCACTCTTCCGGCTTTACAGTTTGCACACTCAGCCTCCCTAATCTTACCAGGTCCATGTTTGCAAAACGTTTATCTTTTTTAAGGGTATCAAGCGAAACCGGTTTCTTTAATTTTTTCACTGCTTTAATATCTACCGCCACCCAGCGGTCATCATCTGTTGTAGGGTCCTGGTAGGCTTCTTTTACCACTTTAGCTATGCCAACAATTTCCACACCTTCATTGCTGTGATAATATAATACCTCATCCCCCTTTTTCATTGCCCGCAGATTGATACGTGCAGCATAATTACGTACGCCGCTCCAGCAGGTTTCTTTTTCTTTCACCAAAGTATCCCAGCTATAAACTGAGGGTTCTGATTTTACAAGCCAGTATGCCATAAATAAAATTTTACCTTTATAACAATTGGTTTAAACATTGTTTGAAACTAATGTTACCTTTACAGCGTAAGATAATAGTTGTTGCTTACTAAATAAAAAACAATAGTAAATATTTTAAAATAAATACTGTATGCCACTTATAAACCTTATCCCATTACTTTCTATGCCTGGCGGCTCTGAGTGGATCCTTATTGCTGTTGTTGTACTCCTAATATTCGGAGGGAAAAAAATTCCGGAACTTATGAGGGGCCTTGGTAAAGGCGTACGGGAATTTAAAGATGCAAAAGGCAATGTTGAAAAGGAAATAGAAGAGGGTATGAATGAAAAAGACACAAAAGAAACTCCTCCCAAAGCATAATTATTTTTTGCAACTAATAAAGAATCCCCTTTCAGTTGAAAGGGGATTTTTTATTAGAACTATCTGCCCGTTCAATTGCCTTACTCATTTAATGTGACCCGGTAGTAAACCTGTGTTAAATAAAATTCAGCAGCAATCCTTCCATTTTTACGTAATAAATCAAAAGTTAAATCCATTTAACAGAATTATCCGTATTTAATCTAAAATCAACTGTTTCTCTTTCCTAAATAATCAAAACTTCCAAAACATGAATCTAAAATTAACCAGGTTAATTGTTCCGGTTTTACTACTGCTGTTTGCCGAAACATTGCATGCCCAATCCGGAAAAGAAAACATTATAACTACGGCGGTTCCTTTTTTACGGCTGGCAACCGATGCCCGTGCCGGCGGTATGGGTGATGTGGGCGTTGCAACAGACCCCGATGCAAACGCTATGTTTTACAATGGGGCCAAAACAATTTTTAACGATGGCAAATATGGAGCTGGCCTTACTTACACGCCGTGGCTGAGTGAATTTGATATTAAAAGCCTGTTCCAGGCTTCTGTGGCGGGTTTTTATAAATTAGATGACAAGCAATCTGTAAGCCTGGGTTTCCGAAATTTCAGCCAGGGAACTTTTACTTTTTATGATGTACTTGGCCAGGAAACAAGCACCTTCAAACCAAACGATATGGCCATTGAAGCCGGTTACTCCCGCAAGCTTTCAAAGAAAAGCGCCATAGGCCTTAATGTACGCTACATACGCAGCAGGCTGGCTGATAACACGGTGAACAGCAGTTACAAAACAGGCAGCGCCTTTGCAGCAGACCTTTCTTATTTCTGCACAAAAAAAGAATGGAATTTTGGTGTTGCCTTAACCAACCTGGGCACCAAAATGAATTATGGCGGCGAAGATGCTTACCTGCCTGCAAACCTTGCCCTGGGCGCAGCCTGGAACAAAAAAATAAACAACGATAATAAAATTTCATTTGCATTTGACCTGAACAAACTACTGGTACCAACCCCGCCCGACCCAACCAATGCTCAAAAAGTAGCAGACTATAACAATAAAGGGGTTGTTGGCAGCTGGTTCAGTTCTTTTGGCGATGCACCGGGCGGAGGAAGCGAAGAGTTAAAAGAAATTCAACTGGGCCTGGGTGCAGAATATACTTACAAAGAAATGTTCAGCTTGCGTGCAGGTTATTTTACCGAAAATAAACTGAAAGGGAACCGCAATTATTTAACTGTGGGCGCCGGTTTGCAATACAAAATTGCAGGTATTAATTTCTCTTACCTGGCACCAACCGGTAACAATGCAAACAACAATGCACTAAAAAATACTTTCAGGCTTTCGCTGTTGTTTGATATGAATAAAACAACCGCATCAAAATAAATTAACCTAAAATCTACAATAATGAAAAGAACATTTATTAAAACAAAGCAACTGATACTGGCGCTGGCCTTGGTTACAGGCAGCCTTGTAACAAATGCCTCCAGCCACCGGGAAGCTCCGTTGATCAGTAACGATCCACTGGCGGATAATACAGATGTGTATGCTTTCCGCAGCCCCGATGATCCGAATACCATTACCATCATCGCCAATTATATTCCGTTTGAGCTGCCTGAAGGCGGCCCTAACTATTATACGTTCGGTACCAATATCCGTTACGAAATTCATATCAAGAATAAAACAACAACCACCACAGATGATATTTTGTACCGGTTCACCTTTTCGCAGGTAAACCAGGATCCGACTACATTCTTCAACATTCGCCTGGGCGCACAGAATATAAAGACAACCTATATCTGTGAGAAAAGTGTAAATGGTGGCCCCTTTACAACGATTGTTACAAATGGAGTTGTACCTCCGGCAAACATTGGCCCACGCTCTATACAAAGCAGCCCGGTTGGTTTGGGTGTTGCCAATTATGATGTATTGATAAACGCAGCAATAGCAACTACAGCCGCAGGAGAAAAAGTATTTTGCGGCCCTGTGGATGATCCGTTCTTTGTTGATCTTGCCGGTGCATTTGATTTGGGTAGTTTTCGTCCCGAAGGAAATACAACCAACCCAACTAAAGATGGTTTATCAAGGTACAATGTTCACAGCATCGCTTTAAAAATCCCTATCAACCTTTTACAAAAAGATGGTAAAACTGCAGCGCAGGCTACCAGCATTTTGGATGGCGATTTTGTAATTGGTGTTTGGGCAAGCGCCAGCAGGCAGCAGATAAAAACAATGGGCAGCAATGGAACAGTTGGTTACAGCGGGCCATGGGTGCAGGTTTCACGCCTGGGTATGCCGCTTACCAATGAAGCTGTTATTCCTGCAGGCATGAAAGACAAATGGAATTCTGTTACCCCTGCAAATGATCTGCAGTTTGCTTCTTACTTCTCAAATCCAGAGCTGGCTTTGTATATGGATGACTCACAGTTTGGCGGAGCCGTTCCATCTTTAAATGCATTGAGGATACAAAACCATTCTTTAGGCGCTTATGATTTCAGGAATGGCAAACCTGGTTTGTATGGATTAAAAGGCAGTGATGCTGTAAAAGGTACAGCATTGGATGATGCAATCTTTGGAACCATTTTGTTACCTGATAACAAAAGCCCTAGAGCAGTTGACATTCTGCCTATATTTTATACCGGCGTTCCAAACCTGGCGCCATATCAATTAGCAACAGGTAAAAACGGAAATCCGCTGGCAGCAGGTAAACCTTTCATCAATAATTTTTTACCCACGCTGGGTGATATGCTGCGGCTGAATATGGCCGTGCCTCCTACCCCACGCAGCGATCCTAAGTTCAGCAGCCTGGGCATTGTGCAGGCCGCAGTGCTGGGACTTACAGATCCTGCTTACAATCAAAGCACCGCTATTCAGAATATTCCAAACATGGATGGTTTTCCTAACGGCAGAAGACTGGAAGATGATGTAACAACCATTGAACTGCAGGCAGTAGGCGGTGTGGCGCTGGCAGCAATTGGTTTATGGTATGATGATTACAAAAATGATGGTAATGCAGTTACAACAAACCTGTTGAATGTGCTCAGTTTTTCTGCAGGGCCAACGAAGAACGATACCACATTTAAACCGGTGTTCCCTTATGTGCAAACACCCTGGAGAGGTTATGATTATACTGTAAAGCCAAGATTCTAACCTAAAAAATTAACCACTATAAATATTAATAAGATGAAACAATATTTTAAGATACTTACTGCCCTGCTCATCTGCACAACAGCATTTACGATGAATGCTGCTGCATCCAGCCACAGGGAAGCGCCGCTGATCAGCAATGATCCGCTGGCAGATAATACCGATCTTTATGCATTCCGCAGCCCGGCCGACAGCAATAAGATCGTCTTCATTGCCAATTATATTCCTTTTGAACATCCGGCCGGAGGGCCTAACTGGTACACGTTTGGGGAGAACATACGCTACGAGATACACATTGATAACAACACCGCCACAACCGGTGATGATATCATTTACCGCTTTACTTTTTCTTCCACCAATGAAGATGGTTCTACTTTTTTCAACATAAGATTGGGTAAGCAAAATGTAAAAACAACTTACACCTGCGAAAGAAGTATCAACGGTGGTGCAAGTTTTACAGCCATTGTAACCAATGGTGTGGTGCCTCCTCCAAACATAGGCCCACGCTCTATTGAGGGCGGTGCAGGTTTGGGTGCAACTGATTACAATGCATTGATGACTGCTGCTATTGCAACAGCAGGCACAGGTGAAAAAGTTTTCTGCGGCCCTGTTGATGATCCTTTCTTTGTTGATTTAGGTGGTGCATTTGATGCAGGAGGCTTCAGAACAACCGGTGCAAGAGATGGCGTGGCAAAATACAATTGCCATACTATTGCAATAGAAGTTCCGATTTCTACCTTACAAAAAGCAGGTAAAACAACAGCACAGGCAACCAGTATTTTAGATGCTGATTTTGTGATTGGTGTTTATGCCAATGCAAGCAGGCCTGCTATTACAACCCTAAGTACTGAAGGTGGCAAACCCACTGTATCTGGTAACTGGATACAGGTTTCAAGACTGGGAATGCCTTTAACCAACGAAGCAGTAATTGCTATTGGCGATAAAGATAAATGGAATGCAACAGCGCCATCTGGCGACGGACAATTCGTACCCTATTTTAAAAATCCTGAGCTGGCTTTGTACATGGATGACTCACAGTTTGGCGGAGCTGTTCCGGGCCTTGCTAAATTAAGGGTACAGAGCAACTCTTTGGGTGCATTTGATTTCAGGAATGGTAAACCAGGTTTATGGCCATTAAAAGGCTCGCCAGCTGTTGCCGGTACTGCCTTGGATGATGCGATTTTCGGTACTATCTTATTACCGGATAATCAAAGCCCGAGAGCTGTAGATATCTTACCGATATTTTATACAGGTGTTCCAAACCTGCGTCCTTACCAGCTTGCAACAGGCAAAGGCGGTAATCCGCTGGCCGCCGGCAAGCCTTTCATCAATAATTTTTTGCCAACGCTTGGTGATTATTTAAGATTGAATATGGCCGTACCTGTTACACCACGTAACACTCCTGACTTCAGCTCGCTGGGTATTGTACAGGCTGCTGTATTGGGATTAACCGATCCGAGATTTAATGGCAGCGCTGCATTACAGTTTATACCAAATATGGATGGTTTCCCCAACGGAAGAAGACTTGAAGATGATGTAACCACCATCGAATTACAGGCTGTAGGTGGCGTTGCTTTGGCAGCCATTGGTTTATGGTATGATGATTATCCTGGTACAGGAAGCCCGGTTACACCACAATTGGTAAACACTATAACTTTTAAAGAAGGGGTGGGCAAAAACGATACCACATTCAAAACATCATTTCCTTTTGTGCAAACACCCTGGAGAGGTTTTAACGGGCCGGGATATTCAGGACCAAAAAGCCAGGTATATGGTGGTAACCTTGGTTTAGCTGCAGATCCTACTGCCTTTATAGCTTTCCCAAGTCCTTTCAGATCAGCTACCACTTTCCACTACAGGCTTAGCCAGGATGCAACAGATATACGCATTGTAATTACGGATGCCGTGGGAAGGCAGATAGCTGTGATAAAAGAGCCTGGCAGAACAAAAGGCGACTATTATGTGCAGTGGAGCAAGCCAAACCTGGCACCGGGCGCCTATTATGCAAGGATGTATGTAGATGGCGTGAAGACGAATACAATGGGGATTATAAAAACAAACTAAAATCAGGCTACGAATTGTAACCAATAATGCAGGGCATTCGTGCTCATTAGTGTACTGAGCTTGCCGAAGTATTCGTGGCAAACAAATCTGCGAAGCATAAAAAATAAATGCAAATTCGGAGAACCAAGGTTCTCCTTTTTGCGTATCTGTTAAAAACTACACAAAATGAAAAAGACTTTAACCCTCCTCCCACTTTGTGCTTTTTTACTTTTTGCTTCCCTAACAACGCTAAACAGCTGTAACAGCAGCGAAGCAAAACTAAAAGCATACGTTGATGATCAAAATCCCATGCAGATACCTGATCTTTTAGAACGCAATGGCGAACTGGCAAACGCAACTGAATGGAAAAAAACGAAAGAAAAAACAGCAGAATTAAAAGCCAGGCTGGAAGTAAATGCTGATGATGTAAAAACACGCCTGCAACTGGCTACCATTTTTATAACAGAGCAGCGCATTACCGGCGAGCATCATTACTACTACCCTGCCATTGAAAAGATACTGAATGGCGTTTTAAGCCTTGATCCAAAGAATTTTGAAGCATCTGTTTACAAAGCTTCATTAAGAATGAGCCAGCACCAGTTTGCAAATGCAAAAAAGATCGGTGAAGAAGCCATGAGTATCAACCCGAACAATGCATACGTGTATGGTATTTTGATTGATGCCAATGTTGAACTGGGCAACTACGATCAAGCTATTGCTATGAGCGATAAGATGCAGTCAATAAAACCATCCCTGGAATCTTATTCAAGGGCAAGTTATTTACGTGAGATATACGGAGATTATAAAGGCGCTATTGAAGCCATGAAACTGGCTGTGCAGGCAGGTTTACCCGGCAGCGAACCACAATGCTGGAGCAGGAATGCACTGGCCGACCTGTATTATAACACCGGCGATTGGGCAGCTGCTGAAAATGCCTTTGCCGAAAACCTGGCCATGCGACCAAGTTATGCTCCCAGCATGGCAGGACTTGCAAAAGTTGAAACCAAAAAGAAGAATTATGCAAGGGCAATCGCTCTGTTAGATTCAGCAAATGCCATCATGCCGCAATCATCTTTTGAAGAGCAGAAAGCAGATGTATATGTAGCAATGGGTGATACACAAAAGGCCATGAAACAATATAGCAAAGTACAGCAGGCATTAATAACAGATGCAAACTCCGGTCACCATTCAGTTTCACTGGAACTGACCAGGAACTTTATTAAAACAAAACAATGGGACAGCGCAAAAAAATATGCCATGATGGAATATGCCATACGTCCAAAGAATATTGATGTGAACAATGAACTGGCATGGATCGCTTTTAACCAGAACGATCAGGCCAGTGCAGAAGCATATTTAAAAACAGCTTTAAGTACCAACAGTAAAAACCCTGAGTTGTTAAAAAGGGCTGCTGCAATAAATGCAAAGTGATTAACAGGGTTTCCAACCTTTTAAAAGGTTGGAAACCCTTCAAAAGTATTTGCCACTTTAATTCAACCGTTCACCACAAATGCAAAAAAGGTTTAAAAACACCAGCCTACATTTGTAACCTAAGTTGAACTGCTTTAAAATGAAAAAACTCATCTTGCATATTGTCCTGTTAAGCTACACAGTTGTGATGCTTAAGCCGGTACTGCCTTATGTAAGTGATTTTATAAACCACATTTTATTTTACAAACAGCATATGGCCACGGTACATTTCGAGAATGGCAAACACCATGTGCATAAAGAAATAGTGGACAACACTAAAAAAGACGCATCCCAAAAAGAAATACCCGCAGCAAAAAAAGACAATACAACAACTGATCATATCAGCTTTCTACAAAAAGAACCTGCAGCAGCTTTAACAGTGAACGGGATCATACAAATCCCTGTATCAACCGCACTGCTACATAATTATTTATCGGGAGACTACCCTCCTCCCCGGGCCTGATGTGTTATCCAAAAATAATTCAGCAATGTAAAAGTTTGAAAAGATGCCAGGTTGAGCTTGTCGAAACCGGGGCTATATTAAACTAATCCGTCTTCGACAGGCTCAGACTGACAGATCACTTTTTAGCTAAGATTTCAAACTTATTACATCCCTCATCACCAGTTTTAAATTTTATTTATGCAGATTAAATGCACTTATTATATAACTGTGCTTGCTATTTTCCTGTTAGGATCATTCAAACAAGTGCAGGCACAAAATACCATCAGTGGAAAAGTGGTGGATGCTGTAAGCAGGCAGCCGCTTGAAGCAGCCTTTGTAACCGATACAAAAACCCCTGCCCTTAAAGCATCAACGGATGCCAACGGAAATTTCACCATTAAAACCAATGGAGAAGTGGCAGTTTCTTTTGTTGGATACAAACCAATCACCATTACACTTTTAAAAGAGGCAAGTATCATTGCTTTGCAGCCCGACGCCGTCAGGCTGAAAGATATTCAGCTGGAAAGCAATGCTGCTACCAGATTCAGCACTGTAAGTAAGGTTGACCTGCATCTTAACCCGGTTAAAAACACACAGGAGCTTTTACGCTTAGTGCCCGGATTATTCATTGCACAACATGCCGGTGGCGGCAAGGCCGAGCAGATATTTTTGCGTGGCTTTGATGTGGACCACGGAACTGATGTAAAAGTTTCTTTTGACGGTATGCCCGTGAATATGGTTAGCCATGCACACGGACAGGGTTATGCCGATGCACATTTCATCATTCCCGAAACTGTTAACAATATTGATTTTGGAGCAGGTCCTTATTATGCACAGCACGGCGATTTTAATACCGCCGGCTATGTGTCTTTCAGCAGTTATAAAAATATAAGCAACAGCCGTGTACAGGTGGAAACCGGCAGGTTCAACTCCTTTCGCAAACTGGTTATGCTTGATCTTTTTAAAAAGAACAAGGATAAACAAAGCGCTTATATTGCTGCCGATTTTAATTATACCGATGGCCCTACCCTTGACAAGCAGGTTTTTAAACGCCTGAATGTTTTTGGTAAATACAATCTCTCCATAAGCGATAACACAAAACTTTCCGCATCGGCCTCTGCTTTTACAAGCAATTGGGATGCAAGCGGACAGATACCTGAAAGGGCTGTTAATGATGGCACCATCAGCCGCTTTGGAAGCATTGACCCCACCGAAGGCGGTAATACCGAAAGGCATAATGCCAACCTGGTAATATCGCACCAGTTTAAAAACGGTGCCAACTGGGAGAACCAGGTATTTTACAGCCGTTATAAATTCAACCTGTACTCAAACTTCACTTTCTTTTTAAACGATCCGATGAATGGTGATGAGATACAGCAAACCGAAAGCCGTAACATTCTTGGCTACGCAACCAAACTCAACCATTCTTATTTTTTTGGTAAGAATACATTGTACTCAACTTATGGTGCAGGACTGAGGCATGATGCAACCAAAGACAGCAGGCTGTCAAATGCTGTGCGCCGCAAATTTTTAAGCGATATTAAACTGGGCGATATTAAAGAGACGAATGTGTATGCATTTGTGCAACAGCAGTTGAATGCAGGTAAATGGTTGTTTGATGCCGGTGTACGTTTGGACTATTTCAGTTTCGGTTACTTTGATAAACTGAATACTATGCAAATGCCATCTCAGCAAAAAGCCATTGTAAGCCCTAAGCTGAATATCCAGTACACCATCAATAAACAAATGCAGTTATTTGTAAAAGGCGGCAAGGGTTTTCACAGTAACGATGCAAGGGTTGTTGTTGAGAATGAAGGCAAACAAATATTGCCTGCAGCCTATGGCGCCGACCTGGGTATCATTGTAAAGCCAACAGAAAACATTCTCATCAATATTGCTGCCTGGTATTTATATCTGGACCAGGAATTTGTTTATGTGGGCGATGCAGGTATCGTAGAGCCAAGCGGCAAGAGCCGCAGGCAGGGTATTGATGTTACCACACGATGGCAGTTCACTAAAAATATTTTTGCAAACGCTAATTTTAATTTTACAAAGCCAAGGGCTATTGGAGAACCAAAGGGAGCCGATTATATTCCGCTGGCGCCAACTTTTACCAGTGTGGGTGGATTGTATTACAAAGCACAGAAAGGATTTAATGGCGGCCTTAATTATCGTTACATCAAGAACCGCCCGGCCAATGAAGACAACAGCATTGTAGCCAAAGGATATTTTTTGTTAGATGCATCGGTAAACTACACCAGGCCTAAGTATGAAATAGGACTGGCTTTTGAAAATATCTTTAACATTAAATGGAACGAAGCACAGTTTGCAACAGAATCCAGATTGATGAATGAAGCAGCGCCTGTTACCGAGTTGCATTATACACCGGGAACGCCTTTCTTTGCAAGGGTTAAGCTGGCGGTATTTTTTTAATTTAAAAGATAAAACTGCATTAAGTAAAAAGTAAAAATTCAAAAGCCAAAAAATGGATGTTCGGGTTTTGAATTTTTACTTTTACCTTTTGACTTCTTATGAACAGCAACACCAAATATCATTTCAGGATACCCGGCATTATGCTGATACTGTTCCTTATCAGCCAGCAGTTATTTGCACACGACGACGGCACACTGGCAAAACTCAGTAAAACGGAAGTTGCAACACTGTACCTGCAATTAGGGTTTGAACACATCATTCCCCTTGGACTCGACCATATTCTTTTTGTACTCAGCTTATTCCTGCTTAACCCTAAACTAAAACCTGTTTTATGGCAGGCAACTGCATTTACCATTGCACATACCATTACATTGGGAATGGCCATGTATGGTGTAATTAAACCACCGGCAAATATTGTAGAGCCTGTTATTGCATTGTCTATTTTATATGTGGCGCTTGAAAATATCTTCTCCGGTAAACTAAGGGTCAGCCGTATCGGTATTGTTTTTCTTTTTGGGCTCATACACGGTATGGGCTTTGCCAGTGTACTTACCGAACTGGGCCTGCCTAAAAATGCATACCTCAGTTCTTTACTTATGTTCAATTTGGGTGTGGAACTGGGACAGGTGGCTGTAATCCTGGCAGCTTTCTTTTTACTGGCGCTCCCCTTTGGTAAAAAGCCATATTACCGTAAAGCTATTGTAATTCCTTTATCAGTTGGTATCGCCGCTATCGCTGCTTTCTGGACATTTGAAAGGATTTTTCTTTCCTGAAAATTTTGTAAGCCTGGTGGAAGCAGCATTGCTTTACTGAATCGTCGGGAAAGTCAGTGTCAATATATCAATAAAACAAAATGGTAAAATAGCATGGCCTGGTTAGTGTTAATAATCAGTTGCTGTGTATATTTAGGATGAAAAATTATCTGAAATAAATTACGCTTTTTAAAACTCAATCTTAACAATGGGACGTAAGGTATGTATGACCATAACAATATCGTCGCTGTGGATTCTGCTGTTTGCAGCCGCCGGTTGCAGAACTAAAAGCGACAGTATTATACCAGCCTTCAATAATTATAAATTTGATACGGCAGTAATTAAAAAATTACCGGTTTACGACAGCCTGGCTTCTGCAATCTCTGCTAAGATCGGTTTGTTTCACAAAAAAATTGATGTGGATGCTGCTTATCATGCTTTCAGGTATATGCCTGCTTCCAATGAAGCGGAAGTGTTTAAAACAATACCTGCAGACATCGGCATTGATGTAAACGGATACTTTACAACCCTGGGAAAGGATTTTATTTATGCTTTTGATGTTTTTAAAGACAGTACCATCAAAATCTATATAAGAAACCGTAGGCTGGAAAATACAGAGGTAGATATAGCTGAGTATTTGTCTTACTATCCCAAAGAAACCAATATACACCGGAGGGACTATCCTGATAAAGACACCGTACTGAATAAGCACTGGCAATACTGGACAAGATTTACAACCGAAAGTCTATTTTGAAGAACCTGAAATCAGGAGTCATTATTACATATTCCTTATTAACAATCCCCCGTTGAAAAGGCAGCAATTATTTTCCCGGCACTATCTTTTTTATGGCAGCAGGTATATCAAGCCGTCCTTTTATAAGCCAGGATGTCCCAAACGCAATCAGTGCAACAGCCTCCAGGCAAAAAACGGGGCGGGTTTTATCAAGCCAGGATATTTTTAATGGCTGGATCCAGATACTGTAAATCGCTATTAATGCAAGACAGGCCAGCATCACGATACCGCAGGCCAGGTAGGTTTTATGGTTTTTCTGTTTACCAAAATCTTCCCTCTTTTCTGTCCTCCTGAAATTGACCATTGACATGAAGGCAAGTGTAATAAAGAATAAACAGGCGAAGCCAAAGTGAATATAACCTGTATTATCGCTGCTCAGGAAAGAACGCATATTATCTGAAATGCAATAGGTAGATGCCGTTGGAAATACCACAACACCCAGCGCAAAAATACCGGCAAGGTTAGCCATGGCGCTGTCGGAAAGGCCCCTTTCCCCAAGGCGCAGTTTATGGCCTTTATAACAAAACATAAATAAAGCTACAGCACATAATACAGCAGTAAACAACTCACCTACTGAACTGTAATAATAATGACTGATTGAAAACTTGAAAGAACCTGCATCTTTATAGGGAGTAGTGTAGCAGTCTGTTCTAATAAAAAAACTGCTGTTGAGTATATTGAGGCTGTTTACTACATAGTTACCGGCAAGCAGCATAAAAGGAAGCAGCAGCCCAAGCCAGCCAATAGTTCTGCGGATGGCAAGATAGGAAACGACAAGATTGTCATTGCTGTTTTTTTCAGTCATAACGGATTTGTTTTGGTTGGGGATGATATTACTGTAAAAGAACAGAAAATTTTGCTAAGATGCAAGCTGGCAAATTGTAACCCTTTATTTCACCTGGCCAAAAAAAAGCCAGCCTAAAAAGCTGGCAATTATGAATTGTTTGAAACTATTTTTATAAAGCCTTTACAGCTGTGCTGTAACTTACATTTCCGTTTTCGTCAAATTGCTTTAATCGGTAGTAAACTGAACGGCCGCTTTTTGCAACAGCTACATCTTCTTTAAAAGCATATCTTTTACCGGTGCCTTCGGTAGAAAAACCATCCAATACCAGGGCTATAGTTTTAAAGTCTGCATTATTAAATGATCTTTCCACTTCAAAGTAGCCGTTCATAAATTCTGATGCAGTATTCCAGTCGAGTATAACTGATTTATCCGTAACACTTACCTTAATTGACTGGTAAACAACCTGACCTACGGGTCCGGGAATGTTGACTGCAACTTTTACAGGTGTTAAAGCAAATGATGCGGTGGCTAAAAACAAAGAAGCAACGAGAAATGAAGTGGTTTTTTTTGCGGCAGAGGTAAAAAAAATCATTTTAATAAGGTTTGGTTTACAGAAGTTAAGTCTTTTGCGAAAACCGCAGAATTGCCTGATGGTAATTTTACGGTAATTGGGGGTAAAAACGCATAAGGGTAAATTTTTATTGTCTGCGGGATAGATTTTTTTCTACCTTTTTTTATGCTAAGAAGTATTTCATTGATTATCAGTATATTAGCAGAAGGGATGTTCTTTAAGAATTTTAAAAAAAGTTAAAGTAATGCAGCC
Organism: Ferruginibacter sp.; assembly: GCA_016786725.1. Lineage (GTDB taxonomy): Bacteria > Bacteroidota > Bacteroidia > Chitinophagales > Chitinophagaceae > Ferruginibacter. The sequence goes on from JAEUVU010000012.1 coordinate 61,334, forward strand.
ATCTATACAAATAAGGCAGGTAAGTAAACCTCTTATTCCCACCCATTTGCCAGTACATCGGCAATATGCATGGTCTTTATGGAAAGCTTCCTGTTCTTAATAAAGCCGTCAAGCTGCATCAGGCAGCTGAGGTCGGTAGATATGATATATTCAGCACCGGTTGCAAGTGCGTTGTTTAATTTCTGATCGGCCATTCCGGATGAGATACCCTCAAATTTTACGGCAAAGGTTCCGCCAAAACCGCAGCAGGTTTCCACATCGTTCATCTCTAACAGCTGTAAACCCTTTACAAAGCTTAATAATTTACGTGGGCCCTCTTTTATTTTACATTCACGTAAAGCTGCACAGCTATCATGATAAGTAGCTTTCCCAATAAGTGTAGCACCATAGTTCTCTATCTTTAAAACCTCCGTTAAAAATTCTGTGAATTCGTAAATACGTTTGCCCAGGTCTTTCACCGCATTATGCTGAGCAGAGTTATCAAACAGCTTGCTGTAATAGTTGCGCACAAAACCAACACAGCTAGCACTGGGTGCTACAATATAATCGGCTCCTTCAAAATCTTTCAAAAACTTGCTGCACACATCTCTTGACTCATCCCAAAAACCGGCATTAAAAGCAGGCTGGCCGCAGCAGGTTTGATTGGTGTTGTAATGCACATCACAACAGGCTTTTTCCAGCACTTTAACCATGTTAAAAGCTGTTTGCGGGTAAAGCTGGTCAACAAAACAAGGTATGAATAGCTGAACTTTCATCTGGTGTTTAAATATTCTTTTAGTGTGAGGGTTTTGTCTTCTACCGGGTCGTACACTTTTATATCCATTGTTTTTGGATCAACAATAAAATGATAATACGTTTCAAAACGTTCTCCCCCATTGTATCCGGCCCTTACCGAAACTTCATTTTCTTTTTGTTCTTCCATCATAAAAGCAATACCATGGGTATGGTTGCTGAAAGAATCAATGTAAGCATCGCTTTTCTTTACAAACGGCAGTTTCATCAATGCTTCTGTGATCCTGGTTTCCAAAGCTGTGTCAGAAAAAGTATGAATATATTTATCAGAGGGGCCTGCTTTTATCGTTGCGGCTGATGAATCGGCGGTAGCTGATTTTTCTGTTTGAGAAGCATTGTTGCAGGCAGAAAAGCAAACCAGCATAACTAAAAGCGGGGCATACTTCATACACTTTTTATTTGAATGAATTTACTAAAGAAATCATTTTAAGTGCTGTGATGGCAGCTTCTTCTCCTTTGTGGCCATGTGTGCCACCGGTTCTTTCATCAACCTGCTGCTGGTTATCTGCTGTAATTACACCGTAGATAGTTGGTACCGGTAACACTATATTTAACTGGAGTATCCCCTCTGTTACTGCTTTGCATACATAATCAAAATGCGGTGTGCCCCCTCTTATCACACAAGCCAGCGCTATAAAAACACAGGGTTTGTCATCTTTATATTTATGGGCATCCCAGTATTTTTTTATGGCAAATGGAATTTCAAAAGCGCCCGGAACTGTAATACTCATGTGCTGAACTTTGTAATCGTTAAGTATTTTTTTACAGCCTGCCTCTAATTTATCAATTGTTTCTGCATTCCACTCGGTACGTACAATTACAACACAGGCATCCGCTGGTAGCTGGATGCCTGTTGTATCAGTTAGTTTGGTTGTGTCTGTGGACATATCTTGAATCGTGAGTTGTGAGTCGTCAATCTTGAGTTCTGCTAATCCCTAATTCCAAACTCCTAATTCCTAATTACTTGGTTATTCCTAAACTGGCTAAGTACTTATCAACTTCTCCCGAACCAACCCTTTGGCTTGCAGGATACTCATCTTTCAGTTGTTGAAAAAGTTCAATGGCATCTTTTGTTTTGCCCAAAGCATCTGCATACCGTGCGGCCATGTAAATTGCTTCTGTAGCCATCCCTTCATCAAGCCCGTTGATAGAACCGGCCTTTTTATAATAATCCAAAGCATCATCGGTTTTCTTTTGCTCTGCATAAGCATGACCTAACAAAAGATAAGTTTTGCTTTGTACCTGGCTTGCCCCATTGGCATCAAATTCTTTTAAATGTTTGATGGCTTTATCAAACTGCTTTAACTGAAGATAGCAGGCGCCAATCATATATTCGGCCCTGTTGCCGGATTTGGTACCTCCATATTTGCTGGCAATACTTAAAAGACCCGTTACACCATTTGGCTTATCGCCATTCAGTATCATGTTCACTGTATCTTTATTATAGGTAGAAGAACCTGCTACCAACCCAAATAATTTTTCTGCAGGAAAGATCAGGTCGCCGGCTTCTCTTTCTTTGGGCTCTGATATGAATTTTTTGTATCCAATAAACCCCGCTAACAATACGATTACTACAGAACCAGCGATCATTATTTTTTTGCCGTATGCTGCCCAAAAGCCTTTTGCTTTTGCAACCACTGCATCTGCGTCATTCTGTTCTACCTTTACTTGCTTATCTGCCATTTTTTTAAATTATGAATTTTGAATTATAAATTTTGAATTTTTACCTATACCTTAATCAACTATAAATGGATAATCCTGCTGAACATATACATCTTTCAACAGTTCATTATTATCCGGCCAGGGGCTTTCTTCTGCAAAAGTCACTGAATCATCCACTTCTTTTTTAACCCTGTCTATAATCACTTCAAACTCTTCATCAGTAACTTTATATTGGGTCTTCAATACTTTCATTACATGTTCAATCGGATCTTTTTCTTTGTATTGCTCCAGTTCATCCTTGGTACGGTATTTCTGCGGATCGCTCATGCTGTGGCCTTTATACCGGTATGTTTTAATTTCCAGTAAGGTAGGGCCACCCTTTTCCCTGGCACGGTTTACAGCCCTCAATACACCATTGTGTACGTCCTCCGGGCTCATACCATCAATGCTGTCGCTTGGCATTTCGTAAGCATCTGCCAGTTTATAAATATCCAGTGTTTTGCTGGTACGGGCAACAGAAGTGCCCATGGCATAGTGATTGTTTTCACAAATAAAAACTACGGGCAAATCCCAAAGCATAGCCATATTAAAGGTTTCGTGCAGCATACCCTGGCGGGCAGCGCCATCACCAAAAAAGCAAAGCACTACGTTATTGGTTCCTTTGTACTTTTCAGCAAAAGCGAGCCCTGCACCGGTACCTATCTGTGCACCTACAATACCATGACCTCCAAAAAAATTCTCTTTAACACCAAAAAAGTGCATACTTCCACCCTTACCCTTGCTGCAACCGGTTGCTTTACCATACAGTTCAGCCATGCACGATTTGGCTGAAATACCTTTGGCAATAGCCAATCCATGATCACGATAGGCTGTAATGAATTTATCATCCGGAACAGTAGCAGTCATACATCCTGCAGCTACAGCCTCCTGCCCTATGTACAGGTGACAAAAGCCACGGATCTTCTGCATACCATACAACTGGCCTGTTTTTTCCTCAAAACGGCGCAGGAGCAACATCAGTTCGTACCAGTATAAGTAGGTTTCTTTTGAAAACTTGGTAGCCAATGGGTTAAATTTTAGGCGGCAAAGATAAGGGAGAAATGGGAAATTTAATTAGGAATTAGGAATTGGGAATTAGGTGTTAAGAATTGATTTCAAAGGCTGTTCTTAACCTTTTTACCTGATGAGTAAGACCGAACCATTTTCCACCGTTTGTACCTCAAAAATATTGGTGTATTTTACGTGGCAAGCATAAGAGCCTGCTTACTGCGGTTTACCTTTTATCAAACTATACTTACCTGATCAGCAAAATATTTCCTTTATACTCAAACTGCTTTCCTTCCATATTGCGGAAACTTATCTGATAGATATAATTATCGGATGATTGCTGTTGGCCTTTAAGCCGCCCATCCCAGCCAATTGCGTAATCTTTGGTTTGAAAAATAAGCTGGCCTGCCCTGTTGAAAATGTGCAACTGATAATCCTTTACCTGGTAGTTGATGGTTGGTTTAAAAAAATCATTTTTGCCATCGCTGTTTGGGCTGAAGGCATTGGGTATGCCGATAGGTATGCAGCTGACTTCACGAATGTTTAAGGTATCAGTTCCTGTACAGTTATCAAAACTGGTTACCGTTAAATAATAATTTCCGCCTTTTATGATATCAATATTTTTTGCAGATGCACCTGTGCTCCATAAATAAGACCGGAAGCCGGGTACCTGTATCTTTAAAATATTACCGCTGCATAAATCCTGGTCTGCGGGCAGAAAATTCGCCGGTTGCCTGGCAATACCCCTGATAATAATACGGGCAGAGGCTTTGCAATTAAATGCATTGGTAACAGAAACGAGGTAAGTGCCGGGTTTAGTTACCGTGTATTGCTGTGTTACGGAAAAATCCTGCCACAGATAGCTTTCAAAATTACCGGGGTCAAGTATGAGGCTTTGTCCCTCACAAAGATTTCTATCATTGCCGAGGGCCGGCTTTGGTTTTTCACGAACAATTAAATGTGTGATAACAACCGAATCGCAGCCGGCAGCATTTGTCAGCGTGTCATAATAAATACCTGATTTGGTTTGCTGCATCCCTCCTGCAACATAAATATCTCCTTCACAAATAGCTGCCGTAACTGTATTGATTATTCTTGAAATGGTAAGATTCAGTTTGATGATGATGCTATCGCAGCCAGATGCATTTAAAACTGCATGAGAATAAGTACCGCTGGCTGTATAGGTTTTGTTATAAAGTGTGTATGAGGTACAGGATGTAATATCCAAGACCTGCTCAATTGCCGCATTGGGGCATTGGCGTAGTTTATAAATAAACATTTCGCTTTGCCCGGCAGAAGTTTTTTTTATTTCATCGGGGCCCGGATCAAAATCCTTTGTTCCTTCAAATGTGCCACCTACGTAAATATCACCCGATGTGTTAAGCCTGATGGAATAACCGCTTCCAAAAAAAGGGCCTGTTGCAGGCGCTACCCACACAAACCCACCGGCAGCATTCATTTTTAAAACAAAGATATCCGGATCGCCGGCAGCGATAAGTTTTTGCTCGCCGGGGCCGGCATCAAAATCTGCGGTTCCGTTGTAATGCCCCGTTGTGTAAATATTACCTGCATCATCTGTTTCAACATCAAACACTTTTTGAAAAGAGGGGCCACCAACCTGCTTTATCCAAACCAGGTTTAAATCAAGATCGTATTTGCCGATAAAAATATCGTCATCATCAACGGGAGAACTCAGAAGAAAAGATCCGTTTCCCGGATCAAAATCAGCCTCACCATCAAAATATCCTGCCAGGCAAATGTTTCCTGCAATATCCGTTTTAAGGCTCATGCAGCGTACCCGGCTGTTGCCCCCTAATCTTGCCGCAGTAATAAAATTTCCGCCATTACCCAGCTTTAAAATATAACCATCGCCCAAAGCGGTTGATGTTAAATTAAAAATACCGGGACCGGGATCAAAGTCTACCGTAGCAAAATAAAAACCGGTGCTGTACACATTGCCTGTGTTATCCAGTTCAATATCAAATGCCACATCTGCCGAAGGCCCGCCGATCTGCTTTGCCCATTGCAGCAAACCATTGTTATCTAATTTGCAAACAAAAATATCTGTAGCCCCGGCAGAAATCAAATTATAAACACCAATCCCGGGGTCAAAGTCGGCCGTGTTTTCGAAGTAACCGTTGATGTATATATTACCGGCTGCATCTGCTTTTATGGCATTGCAAAATTCATTGGTAGGGCCGCCAACTCTTTTTGCCCAGGTAAAGTTGCCGCTATTATCATATTTGCAAACAAAAACATCTTCATTACCAGCCGAAACGAGGTTGGCCACACCGGGGCCGGGGTCAAAATCCGTGGTTCCAAAAAAAATACCTGTTACATATATATTTCCAGCCGCATCCAGGGTTAATGCATTGCCCGCCTGATACCTGAAGTCGCCGATATTTTTTGCCCATACCAGTTTTCCGGCAGGATCATATTTAGCCATGTATGCATCCTCTGCATTTACCGAAGTAAGGTTGTAAACTCCGGGGCCGCCATCAAAATCAACTGTAGCAGAAAAATAGCCTGTTGCATACACATTACCGTCATTATCCAGGGCTATTGCTTTACAGGCATCATAGGAATTGCCGGCCATGCTGATAGCCCACTGCGGCTTAACAGATTGTGCCAAGGCAGTTGCACCGCCTGTTAATATTAAACCAGCTATGATAAAAACATTTTTCATTAATATCTTAAACGAAAAAAGGCAATAAAAGGTTTGCCAGTACAGTTGAACAGCTAAATATACATATTTTAAGGCACTGCAAAAGGCAGATACCTTTGTATCTTGCAGGGTATGTTTTTTCTCAGCAAAATATCCCTCACACAATTTAAAAATTATCAATTTTCTTCTTTTGATTTTACAGAAAGGGTAATTGGTATTTGCGGGCTTAATGGTAAAGGCAAAACCAACCTGCTGGATGCTGCATATTACTGCTGTTTTACCAAAAGTTATTTTACAAAAGCTGATGCCCTGAATGCACAATTTGATAGCGATGGCTTTAGAATAGAGGCAAAACTGATTAACGGGGATAAAACAGACGGAATTGTTTGTATTTTTCGTGGTACAGGCAAAAAGGAAATTTTGTTAAATAATGTTCCTTATACAAAACTGTCTGAGCATATTGGCAAATACCCGGCTGTAATGGTGGCACCGGATGATATAAGCCTGATAACAGACGGCAGTGAAGAGAGACGGCGATTTGTGGATACTGTATTGAGCCAGATGGATGGCGGTTACCTGCAGCAATTAGTTATCTACAACAAAGTTTTACAACAGAGGAACAGTTTATTAAAAAGTTTTGCTGAGCAGGGAAAGACCGACTGGCAATTGCTTGAAGTGCTTGATGAACAGTTGATATTGCCAGGCGAATTTATTTTTGCAAAAAGAAAAGCATTTACTGAAGCGTTAATACCAGGGGTGCAAAAATTTTACAGCCGCATTGCAGATAATGATGAAGTTATTACACTGCAGTATGACAGCCAGTTAAACGAAAGCAGCTTTTACGGCCTGCTGAACAATTACCGCCAGAAAGATTTTACCCTGCAACGCAGCAATGCAGGCATTCATAAAGATGATTTGCTGTTTCAATTAAACGGGCAGGTTTTTAAAACAACCGCATCGCAGGGACAGCGTAAAAGTCTGCTTTTTGCATTAAAGCTGGCCGAGTTTGAACTGCTGAAAGAAAATAAAGGTTTTGCTCCGCTCCTTTTATTAGATGATGTGTTTGAAAAATTAGATGATACCCGTATGCACCAGCTGCTGCACTGGGTTTGTAATGAAAACAGCGGACAGGTTTTTATTACTGACACACACAAAGAAAGATTACGGGAAGCGTTTGAAAAATTAAATACGGCTTACCAGATAATTGAACTGTAAAATAGTCATTGGTCATTAAGTTGTTGGTTATATAACTTATGAATATGAACGGTCCGAAATGACCAATGACTTAATGACAAATGACTTAGTTTTACATCATGGGAGAAATTTCTTTACAGGATGCCATCAAACAATTTTTACAAAAAAGCCGGCTTAAAAGCGGTATACAGGCATTGCGTATTGAAGATGTGTGGGAAGAAGTGATGGGTAAAACGGTTGCAAAATATACAGATAAGATACAGATCATCAACACCACCCTTTTTATAAGCACCAATATTGCCCCGCTGAAAAACGAGTTGCTCTACCAGAAAGAAAAGATCATTGAAAGGGTTAATGAGGCGCTGGGTGAAAGGACGGTTAAAGAAGTGGTTATAAAATAATCATTGCATTGACCAATGACTTAATTTAATGACTTTTATTTATTTTCCAATCCCCTTACTTTATATCCTTCAGCCCTCAGCAATGCTATCAATCCATTTTTACCTCCCAAATGCCCTGCACCCACCGCAATAAATACCGGGTTCTTTTTCATGATGTTTTTTAATTGCAGCACCCAATTCTTATTCCGGTTATCCAGTAAAATATCCTGGTTTTCGACAGTGCCAAATTCCGGATCATTCATGATCTTTTCTATTTCCCTTAGCCGTTGTTCTTTATAAGCATTCAACATCAGGTTGAACTGGGCCCTTAATCTTTCCAAACTATCAATCGTATTTAATAATTCGGCTGCCTGTTTTTCATAAGGTATACTGTCGAATACGGAAGCCTGGAAAGCCATTGTTTCCAGGCCTTTTATATCTTTGTTTACGTCTTTTGCCAGTTGCATTATGGATTCTTCAATACTGCCTGCCGAACTGCAGGGCATCAGTTTCGGGTAAATTAAAGCCATTAAAAACTCAGGTTTCATCCGTTGAAACATTCCTATAGGTGTTTTTAAACTGTCTTTAAAAAAGGCCGTTATTCTTTTATACTCTTCCTCTGTGTACAGGTCTTTTAGTTTTTTTCCGTCTTTCATATTCATCAGCATCAATGCGCCAAACACCGTTGCAGGATCATCCAGGTCTAGTTCCAGGTAAACTTCATGGCTTTTAGTAATGGCTTGTTTTAATGTATTGCCGAAACGGATATCCTCTTTACAAAGCAGGTGAAAAGTGCCAAAAAGATAGCTGGGCGCCGTTAAACCATTGCCGGTTATTTCCCACAGCAGCGTATTGCCTGTTGTATCTGTGTTTAACATGTTTCCTGGCTGAGCGGTTACTGTAATAAACGTAAATGATGAAAGAAAAAAAGAAAAAAATTTCATACCTGAATTTAAAGAATTAAAATTAACTGATATACCTTAAATAAATGTAATTGGCTATATTAGCTTAAACATTTTTAATATGAAAGCCATTTATTCTATTTGCTTTTTCTTGCTGGCAACCCTCTCCCCTGTGATTGCACAAAAAGGTTTACCAGGTTTTGGCAAAGTAGATAAAGCCGACCTGGAATTAAAAGACTGCGATTTTGATAAAGGAGCAGATGCTATGGTGCTGATTGATTATGGCAGTATTTATTACGACCGGGGCACTGTAGGATATTCGGTATTTAAAACGGTGTTTGAAAGACGGACCCGTATCAAAATCTTAAAGGAAAAGGGGATTTCCCAGGCAGATATTGAGATCCCCTTCTATACTCATAATAATGAAGAAAGGATACTTAAAATAAATGCAAACACTTACAATCTGGATGCATCTGGTAAAATAATTACTTCCGAAATTAAAAAGAGTGCGATCTATACAAAAAAGATTGATGGCAATTACTCAAAAATGATATTTGCCTTTCCGGAGGTTAAAGTGGGCAGTATCATTGAATATTCATACACTGTAGAAAGGGAAACCTATAACCTGCGAAACTGGTATTTCCAGGGCCGTATACCGGTACGTTACAGTGAATACCAGTTGAAAGTTCCGCAAATATTCAGGTTTTCTGTACAGCCTTCAATTATAGATCCTATTGAAGACAGGCAGGATGTTATTGATGAGTCCATATCAATGGATGAAGGATTCATGGAAACAAAATCCCTGAAAAGCAATTATATCATGCGCAACCTGCCGGGTATAAGAGATGAGCCATTTATGGGGTCGGCAAAAGACTATATGCAGCGGCTTGAATTTCAGATGACACAGATCTATTACAGTGAAAGCCGGGTTGTAGACCTGAGTTTAAAATGGTCGGATGTTATCAGCAACAGCCTGAACAAGAGTGATGATTTTGGCCTGCAACTGGAAAAAAATGTTGCCGGTGCAAGATTATTGCTAGAAGAAGCAAAGCAAATTGCTGATAAGGAAAGCAGGATGAAATTCATTTACAACAGCCTTCGCAAATCTGTAACGTGGAACGGCGATGAAGATTATGTGTATACAGATAACGGCATAATAAAAACATGGGAAACAAAAACAGGTAATGTAGCAGATATAAACCTGCTGCTGATAAACCTGCTTAATAATGCCGGCGTTAAGGCCACCCCTGTTCTTTTCAGCACCCGCAATCATGGGCTTGTGGCACCCAATTATCCGTTTATTAATCAGTTTAATTCAGTTATGGCTTACATTGCCATAAACAATAAGACTTTCGTTCTGGATGCTACAGATAAATGGATATGTCCTAAACTCGTTCCGGAAAAAGTGGTAAATACAAGCGGTTTTTTTGTTGAAGGCGAAAATGGGAAATGGAAAGATCTACTTTCAGGAAAAAACAAATACAGGATCATGTCGGCCGTGCAGGGCGAGATAGACGAAGCCGGAAAAATGAAAGGAACCGGCCTGGTAAACTGTTATGATTATGCCAGGGAACAACGGGTAAAGGAATGGAAAGAAGACAATCAAAAATTCAGGAACAATTATTTTATTCAACCTTATCCGGCTTTAAAAATTGAGGAGATCACAGTCAATAACGCTGATTCGGATACACTGCAGCTTGAGCAAAAGATAAAGTTCAGTTCTGATCTGAACAGCTCAGGAGAATACCGGTATTTTAATATCAACCTTTTTTCTGATCTTGAAAAAAACCCTTTTATTGCTGACAACAGGGTATCTGACATTGATTTTGGCGTACATCAGGATTATACCATTTTCGGAAATTACACCATACCACCGGGCTATGTTTTTGACGGCCTGCCTGAAAACATTTCAATAGCAACCTCAGACAAAGGAATTATATTCAATCGTACCATCCAGGCAGAATCGAACCTGTTGAATGTGAGAATGACGCTTGAATTTAAAAAAACATTCTACACCGCCGATACTTATCCCGAGGTTAAAGAATTTTACAAAAAACTTTTTACCAAGCTGAATGAACAGGTGGTGATTAAGAAAAAATAATATGGATTAATAACCTTTTCAGAAGCCGTATAAACTGCCCCCCTTTACAAACAGGCGCCCGATATTTTTTTCGACAGCAGCATCTTTTTCCACAGGTGGTGCATGATGAGGTTTGATACGGGCATCAATAATTAATGGGCCATTGCAGCCCCAGTGCTTGTTTTCTGTAAAACTGTCAACACCGTAAATATCGTGAGACGGGTTGCAACGGGTAAATGTTACCCATAAACAATTACTCAGTTTTTCACTTACAAAATCAGCATTATTACAGATGATGATAAAGGGAACCTGCGTTAACTGATCAATGCTCTTTGATAATTGACTGCTGAGCATTTCCATTTGATTGTTTGCTGTTTCATAATTTACAAATGCATCAGTCTGTAATGCAATTATTCCTGGTAAGACCTTTTTTGGATTTGTAAAACCCTGCAGGTTGTTTAAGGCATCAGGAATAGCAGCTCCTAACTCTCTGACCGGCTCACCATAAGCAGCCATTACAACTTTGCTGCCACTGTTCAATCCATCGCCTGAATAATCAAGTGTGTCAATGGTTGTGTTGGTATAAAAATGAATATCCCGTTTTAGATTGATGCGCTGCAAAAAATAATTAAAGTAAGCTTCAATATCATTTGTGCTGATTGCATTATTATCATACGCAGTGATAAATAAAAATTTAGCAAGGCTGAGCTGGCCGGTACCTAAAATATGGTTGGCAATAGTTAAAATTTCTGCCGGCTGTCTGGTTTGTGCATACGGAGTATATCTCTCGCTGCCGATGGCAAGCAATAAAGGATGAACACCGGCTGCATCAACAGCATGAACTTCTTTTAGTCCGGGTATTTCCTGCTGAAGCGCTTTACCGGTTATTTTGTGAATCAGTTTTCCAAAGCTGGTATCTTCCTGAGGTGGGCGGCCTACAACTGTAAATGGCCAGATGGCATTTTTACGGGCATACACTTTATGCACTTTCATCACCGGAAAATTGTGTGTTAAACTGTAGTAACCTAAATGATCGCCAAAAGGCCCCTCGGGTTTATTTTCATTTGGATAAACTTCGCCTGTTATTACAAAATCAGCATCGGTACTTATGCAAAACCCATCCACATAACAGTACCGGAACCTTCTGTTACCCAAAACACCGGCAAATGTCATTTCACTGATACCTTCGGGCAAAGGCATTACAGCAGCCACGCTGTGTGATGGAGGCCCTCCAACAAATACACTCACTTTTAACGGCAACCCTTTTTTATTTGCTTTGGTTTGATGAACACCGATACCCCGGTGCAATTGATAATGCAGTCCGGCCTCTTCATTTAATTTATATTGATTGCCTGAAAGCTGGATGCGATACATACCCAGGTTGGCATTCATGATGCCGGGCTTGTCAATATCTTCGGTATAAACCTGTGGAAGCGTAACAAAAGCGCCGCCATCCATAGGCCAGTGGTGTATTTGAGGGATGCCGGAAATTTTTATTTCTTCAAAAAGTACTGGTTTGTTGACTGGATCTTTTTTTGGCAATGCTTTGAGTGCTGCTAAACCAGTGCTGAAATTTTTGATAGGGCTTTTTATTGCCTTAACAGGATCATCTTTCAGTTCGATAAGTTGTTGAACGGTTTGTAAAGTGTTGCGAAAAATAAATTCGCTTCTTTCAAGCGTACCAAAAATATTGGATGCCGCCCTGAATTTGCTTCCCTTTACTTTTTCAAATAACAAAGCAGGTCCGCCTGCTTCATGCACACGCAAATGAATGGCCGCCATTTCAAGGTAAGGGTCAACTTCTTCTTTAATACGGATGAGCTGGCCGTTTTTCTCCAAGTCAAGTAAGCATTCTTCTAATGATTTGTAGGCCATGTATTTTTCTTTCGATACAAATGTAAAACACAATTTTCGCTTGGATAGTTCTCCTTCTGTCTAAAAATCGGTGAGTCACCCTTTTGGGGTGACTCACCGCATAAATATCTTATTTAGTAAAGGCTTATTTTTTTAAGTACATCACTTCCTTCACCAGTTTAACCGTTCTTGGTACATCTGGTAAATATGCGGCAACCAGGTTTGGTGCATAGTGCATAGGGGCATCTGCAGAAGTTATCCTGCGAACGGGTGCATCTAAATAATCAAACCCTTCTTTTTGTATGCGGTAGGCAATTTCCGAAGATACAGATGCAAAAGGCCATTGCTCTTCTACAATAACCAGGCGGTTTGTTTTTTTAACGCTCTCTAAAATGGTAAACCAATCCAGCGGACGGATTGTTGCAACATCAATCACTTCGGCTTCAATACCTTCTTTGGCCAGTTCTTCAGCGGCAGCCAAAGCAACCTTCATCATTTTATTAAAAGAAACGATGGTTACATCTTTGCCTTCTCTCTTTATAAAAGATTTACCAATCGGCAGTAAATATTCCTCTTCAGGCACTTCGCCTTTATCGCCATACATCACTTCGCTCTCCATAAACATAACCGGATCATCATCACGGATGGCGCTTTTTAATAAGCCTTTGGCATCATATGGATTTGAAACCGAAATAACTTTCAGTCCGGGAATATTTGCATACATAGACTCAAAAGCCGTTGAGTGTTGTGCGCCCAACTGGCCGGCACTGCCATTGGCCCCTCGAAAAACAATCGGGCATCCAACCTGTCCGCCACTCATTGCCAGCATTTTGGAAGCTGTATTTAGTATTTGGTCTAAAGGCAGTACGGCAAAGTTCCAGGTCATAAATTCCACTATGGGGCGAAGGCCGTTTTGTGCCGCCCCCACTGCAATTGCACTAAATCCAAGTTCAGCAATGGGTGTATCAATTACCCTTTTCTCTCCAAATTCCTCCAGCATGCCCTGGCTCACTTTATAGGCTCCATTGTATTCAGCCACTTCTTCTCCCATTAAAAAAACACGTTCGTCTCTGCGCATTTCTTCCTGCATGGCTTCTCTAAGGGCTTCTCTAAACGCAATTTGTCGCATCTGTCTAATTTATTTGTGGTTGCAAATTTATCTTATCAGGGGCAGATGAGCAAATTGATATTTAGGGTCAGTCTTTTGTTATTTCGACGATAGGAGAAAACTTTAAGATTCAAGTAACAGATGTCTCCTATCGTCGAAATGACAGATGAAAAAAAGGCGCAAAGAAACAACACCTTTTAAGCTTTGCCTCTTTGCGCCCTTGCATCAAAAACAAAAATTATATACTCTCAATAACCATTGCGGATGCTCCTCCTCCTCCATTACAAATTCCGGCAGCGCCGTATTTCGCATTATTTTGTTTTAAAACATTCAGCAATGTAACAATTATCCTGGCACCGCTACAACCCAAAGGATGGCCTAAAGAAACTGCGCCACCGTTTACATTTACTTTTGCCGGGTCAAGCTTCATTCTCCGGCTGTTTTCAATACCAACTACAGCAAATGCTTCGTTCAGTTCCCAATAAGCAATATCTTCCATTTGCAAACCAGCTTTATCAACTGCTTTGGGCACTGCCAGCGCCGGGCTTGTCGTAAACCATTCAGGAGCCTGTTCTGCATCTGCGTAACTTACAATCCTGCCGATCGGTTTTAAGCCCAGTTCATCAGCTTTTTCTTTGCTCATTAAAACCAAAGCTGCAGCGCCATCGTTCATAGTAGATGCATTGGCTGCTGTAACAGTTCCGTCTTTTACAAAAGCGCCTTTCAGCGTAGCAATCTTATCAAACTTAACATTAAAGGGCTCTTCATCTTTTGCAAAAATTACCGGTACTCCGCTGCGTTGCGGTATTTCAACAGGTACAATTTCATTTTCAAATTTACCGTTCTCCACTGCAGCCTGGCTGCGCTTGTAGCTTTCTATTGCAAATGCATCCTGGTCTTCACGGCTTACACCACAGGTAGATGCACACATTTCAGCAGCATTGCCCATTGCTTTTCCATCATACACATCAGTAAGTCCGTCTTTTGCCAATCCGTCTATCAATTGAGTGTTGCCATACTTATTTCCCCAACGCATGCTGTCAACATAAAACGGCACGTTGCTCATACTTTCCATACCGCCGGCCACAATAATATCGGCATCGCCCAGTAAAATGCTTTGCGCTGCCTGTGCAATAGCTTTCATACCACTGGCGCAAACTTTGTTTACGGTTGTACAATTCACTTCGTTTGGTAAACCTGCGAATTTAGCAGCCTGGCGTGCAGGCGCCTGCCCCAGGTTGGCCTGGATGACAGAACCCATCAGTACATCGTTTACCAATTCTGGCTTAACACCGGCTTTTTCCAAAGCTCCTTTAATAGCGATGGCGCCTAATTGAGTAGCAGAAAACCCTTTTAAAGAACCGCCAAAACTTCCCATGGGAGTACGTACGGCAGATATGATATAAACTTCTTTCATACAGCTATGTATTTTTTAGACCGCAAAGGTAAGAAAACAAACGGGCAGATAATTTATCTGCCCGTTTTGAAATTTGCTTTTAAAATTACTCCACTGTTGTAACCTCATACCTTATTTTATCGCCTTCAATCACTTCTTTGTAATAAACACCACCCGGCGATATAAAATATTTCTGCTGGTTAATAACCTGTACTTTGCTATCCATTGGTAATTCATCGTACCTGTTGCCTATTACAGGTAAGGCAGGAGGCGGCAGCACTTCCTCTTCATAATTACCTGCACCTGCATCATCAGTAACAGCATAATTATTTGTATTGATAACACCATCTGTACCTACCACACGATAACCGATCCTGTTGTTCTCATCATATTCTTCCATGTAAAAAGTACCGCCAACCTGGTAATATTTTTGCCCGTCTATCATTGTTACTGCAGCATTGGTAGGCAGTTTGCTTACCACTGCATCTAAGGGCGGCGCTACCACTTCATAACTGCTGCTGTTGTTATAGTTCCTGTAATAAATTCCGTTATTATAGTAATAAGGATTGGAGCCCACATATATTCTTGAATAACCAAAAGGCAATACATTTAAACGAAAGCCAAAAGCAGGACCAAAATGAACATAGGTTCTGGGGCTTCTGTAATAAACCGGGCGATATACAGGCCTGTATCGTGGCACAGGGCGGTAATACGGACGATATCCGGGGCGGTAATTATATCCTGGGCCAACAGTTACAGAAAAATGGCTTCGGTTATAATTGTAGGGTTTATAATAATGGTGGCGGCTGTTGTTGTACCCCCTTCCCCGCTGTGCAGATACTGCTACTGAAAGCAATAATGCAAGGCTCATTATTACACTTATTTTAATTGTTTTCATGTCGTGATTTTTATTTGATTTAAAATTACTCAAATTGATTATTAAGAAATGTTAAGGCAGATATTTTAACATTCGGGCAGCTTAGGCAAACAATTAAAACCCTGCAGGAGGGTTTTAATTGTTGCCGGAATATTACCAGTTTCTTCCGTCCCGGTCTTTTCTTCCGTACCCAAAATCGCCGAATTTATTTTTTGGGCTTCTGAATTTACGGATCACCTGGGCTATTTCATTATCCCGTTCTGCCTCCAGGTTGTTGATGATGCGTTTTTTCTGGAACCAGCCCATAAAGTGCTTGTTTTTTACTGACTGGATTTTAAATCCGTATTCCCGGTTTATTTTAGCTATCTCCATATCCCTTTCTCTTGGGGTAAAATAATAGCCGCCGTGAAATTTGTCGTGGCCAAAGTTTTTGTTGTCAACCGAAACATAAACATCAATGTCTTTGTCTCGCTGGCCTTTTTGGCCGTACTGGGCAAATGCTGTACTGAACATTGCCATGCTGAATAAAAGTGTAAAAATTGTTTTCATAATCGTAAAATTTAATTGTTACTAATGCATGTAAGACGATGTATGAAAAGTATTGTTTACAAAGAAAATGTTAATAACCCTTCTATTACTAAGCTCTTGCTTTTGTAAAAAAAATCTCCGGGTATTTCATTAATTGTTTTATAATTGTGTCCTAAAACCAAATGCTATTATGAAAAAAATTCTATTTGCTTTTGTGCTGGGACCGGCTTTGTTTGCAGCCTGCACAAAAAAAGCAAGCCCTGCCAAGGCAAAAGCAACAACGTATGCTGCTGATATATCGCCGCTGATGCAGGCAAAATGTGCACCTTGCCATTTACCAACCAAAGGAGGGCGAAAAGCAGATTTTGAAACTTATGAAGGCGCAAAAAAATATGGCACTGAAATGCTGGCCAGGGTTATGCTGAACCCGGGCGACAGAGGATTTATGCCTTTTAAGCACGACAAATTGCCGGCTGAAGAAATAGCATTACTTAAAAAATGGATAGATGAAGGTATGCTGGAAAAATAATTAAAAGCCGGGTATAATTTCCCGGCTTTTTTGTTACAAAATTTTTATCCTGGGGTCAACTTTCCGGTAAAGTAAATCTGCAAAAAGATTGATGATAATAAAAATGCAGGCGCTTAACAACACAGAGCCCATAACAACAGGATAATCCAGTTTCTCTAATGCATCCACAGTAATCTTTCCAATTCCCTTCCAGCCAAAAATATACTCAACAAAAAATGCACCTGCCAGCAATTCGGCAAACCAGCCTGTTATTGCTGTTATTACAGGATTAAGTGCATTGCGTAATGCATGCTTAAAAATGATGGCCTTTTTGCCAAGGCCCTTTGCATAAGCTGTTCTTATATAATCCTGGTTCAGTACATCCAGCATTGAACTGCGGGTTAACTGTGTGATAATTGCCAGCGGCCTGATGCCCAGGGTAAATGCCGGCAGGATAAGATTTTTAAGGCTGAGATATTTTTCACCGTTTACTTCATCAATATCAAACCAGCTACCCGTTAAATTGAGGCCGGTATAATTATGCAGTACCACTCCAAACAACCAAGCTATAATAATGGCCATAAAAAAAGACGGGGCAGATATACCGGCAATGCTGGAAAAAACTGCTGTTGTATCCATCCAGGTATCTTTTTTTACTGCGGCTGTTACACCCAGCAGGATTCCAATAATGGTTGCAAATAACATTGCTGCAATAGCCAGTATCAAGGTACCCGGCAATGCTTCCATTAATAGTTTACCTACTTCTTTTTTTGTTTGATAACTTTTACGGAGGTATGGTATTTTGATGCCGAACTTATTTTCTTGTCCTATAAATAAACCTTTGAGTTGCTTTTTTTCAATATCAGCTTTACTGTGGAAGCAAAGCGGGGATACATCGTTCACATACAGTACAAACTGTTTCCATTTTGGCTGATTGAGATAGAGGTCGCTGCGGATATTATCCATGGTTTTTTTATCGCCGCTTTGCCCAACAATCATTCGTGCAGGATCGCCAAAGCCCTGGAACATAATAAAGACAAGCACTACTACACCAAGCAGTACTAAAAATGAATAGAACAGTTTTTTAAGGAAGTAATTCAATATTTATCCATTATGATTCTGATACTTACCGAAAATCTATAAATGCTTTTTTCTCTTTTACCACAGGCCCTTTCATTAAAAATAAGGTGGGGTTAACTCTTGCAGCGGTTTTTATAGCTGTTCCATCGCATGATAATATGACCAGGCCCGGAATAGCAAAAATCTTTTTTGCTGCAGCCGGATCGGAAGTAACAAGAAAAACCGGCAACACGCCTTTATTTTTAGTGTAAAATAATTTGAAACCTTCATACCATTTAGCTTCTTTATTAAAATCCTTTGCAAGTACCAGGTAATATTCACCAGGCTGATTCAATATCGCCTCCGTTGTGTCATTATCATTCTCTGTTTTTAAAACAAAATCATTTATAAGAGGAATATTATTCTTTCCTTTTTCAACCAATACCTGCCTGCGTTCTACAAATTCCCAGGTACTGTCGGGCAAGGCGCTAACTGCAAATTCTTTGCTTTCTCCGTTCTTCTTATAAACAAACTTGTAATCAAATTTATCAGGCACGGCACCTTTGGGCATTTTACGCAGCTCAAGAATATTATTACCAACTTTAAAAGGTAAACAATCTTTAACAGGAAGATGCTTTAAAACATACCATTGCAACGCCAGCACGCCAAAAAGCGAGATCAAAAACAAGACCGCATTTATGGTATTTGAAAAGAGGGGCCTGATATATTTTCTTCCTGCAAGAATGAGCAATACCAAAACAAGCAATACAATATCCTTTGTAAATGTTTGAACGGGGGTTAGCGGAATACAATCGCCAAAACAACCACAGGCCCGTATCTTGCCACTGAACAAAACATAACTGGTAAGGAAAGTGAACAGCAGCATCAGCAAGAGCAGCAGCCAGGAAACCATTTTAGTCCTCCAGCCTAACAGTAAAGCAACACCCAAAACAACTTCCAATGTTATCATTACCAGCGAAAATGTAAGCGCCTGTTCATTTAACCACAGCATCATTCCCTTCATGAAACCTTCGCCAGCCCACACTTCAAAAAACTCCTGCATTTTGTAAGCCAGGCCCAGCGGGTCTATGGCTTTTACCAACCCGGAAAAGATAAATAAACAACCCACCAGAATTCTTGCAATGTTTACTAAAGTCTTCATATCGTTTCTAATCTTTTTTGTAATTAAAATTATCGGATACTTTGTATGCATGATTCAGGCCGCTTTAGCGTCCCGACTCATGTACTTCTTCATCAATCAATATCAGCCCGAATACTGCATAATTAACGATATCGTAAAAATTGGCGTCAATACCTTCGCTGATGATTGTTTTCCCTTTATTGATGAGTATTTGCTTTATGCGTAAGATCTTGGCCAGTATCAGATCCACAAAGCTTTCCTGGCTCATTTCACGCCAGGCTTCTCCATAATCATGATTTTTATCCTGCATCAGCTTTTTTGCAATTTCAACTTTCTCGTTGTACAACTGCTCTACTTTTTCATACTGCAGTTCTTCCAGTTCATCATCATGAATATCAAGTTGTATCAAGCCAATGATGCCATAGTTGAGTATGCCTTTAAATTCGCTGATGATATCATCCCCTATTTTTTGTGTACCTGCTTCCTGTATGGTGCGTATGCGTTTTGCTTTAATGTATATCTGGTCGGCAACAGAAATGATCCTGTACACCCGCCATGATGTACCATAATCTTTTGTCTTTTGCAGAAAAATTGTTTTGCAGGCACCTACAGCCTGGTCGTATTGTTGGTTCGTTGTCATTTATCAATGTGCATTTGTAACTTGTGGTATATTAGCCTGCCTTCCGGCAGGCAGGTTCAAAAATAATTGAAAAAGATTTGATGAAGGGCATAAACTGTAAAGGAAAACTTTTAAACCTGGAGGAACCGGTAGTAATGGGCATCATCAATGCAACTCCCGATTCGTTTTACGAAGGGCATTTAAAATCTAATACAGATGAAATTATAGCGCTGGCTGGCAAGATGATACAGGATGGCGCTGCCATATTGGATATTGGCGGATTGAGTACCAGACCAGGCAGCAAGCCGGTATCTGTACAGGAAGAAACAGACAGGGTTTTGCCTGTTATCAGGGCTATTCATCATCATTATCCTGAAGCAGTTTTATCAATTGATACTTACAACAGCGAGGTAGCTTCAGCCGCAGTAAATGCAGGCGCAGGCATTATCAATGATATCAGCGGCGGCGAACTGGATGAAAAAATGCTGCAGACTGTTGCAGCATTGAACGTTCCGTATATCTGTATGCACATGCAGGGCACGCCCGAAACCATGCAGCAATCACCTGCTTATGCAAATGTGGTAAAAGAAGTGCTGGATTTTTTTATTGCTAAAACTGCCGCCTGCCATAAAGCCGGAATAAAAGATGTGATTATAGACCCAGGTTTTGGATTTGGCAAAACCATCGAACATAATTTTCAATTACTGAAAAACCTTTCTGTGTTATCAATAACAAACAGGCCTGTTCTTGCCGGCCTGTCAAGAAAAGGCACTATTTACAAAACGCTGGGCAAAACAGCAGCAGAAGCATTGAATGGTACTACGGTTTTAAATACCATTGCATTGTTAAACGGGGCTTCTATACTGAGGGTACATGATGTAAAGGAAGCTATTGAAGCAGTAAAACTTTTTAACGCATACAAAAAAGCGCCCTGATCAGTTGAGGGCGCTTTTTACTATACTTTAATTAAATTATTTATCAGTTTTTTTAGTATCTGCCGGTGCCGGTGCCTGGTTTTGGCTTTCCTGCATCTTTTTCATCATTTCTTCCTGCATTTTCTGCATGGCCTTTTGCTTTGCTACATAAGCTTCTTCTGTCATTACATCTGTAACCTCAATATCAAAAACCAGATTTTCACCTGGCTTTATCTTTGGGGCGTTTCCGGTTTCGCCATAGCCGAGTGTGGCAGGTATATAAACAGTTGCTTTGCTTCCTTTTTTAAGTTGCAGAATAGCGTCATTCCACCCTAAAATAGACCCTCCCAATTCACCCAGTGCAACCTCCATTGGCTGAACGTGCTGGAATTTCGGATCAATATTTGAATCAAAAACTTTACCGCTATCCAATGTGCGGCCAGTATAATTTACAACTGCAATATCTTTAGCGCTCAATTTTTCACCGGTTCCTTCTGTAGTAACAGCAACATAAGTTCCCCATTTTGTTTTTGTTGCTTTGATATTATTTTTTGCCAGGTAGGCTTCTATCACTTTTATTTCAGCATCCAGCTGCACCTTCTTTTCAGCCAGGCCTTTCTCAATCTCTTCTATTTGCTTTTTGTATATCCTTGGTTTAGCGGCAGTAGCTTCCGCCTGGTTTGCGCTATCGGCCTGCTGCTGGGTTTCAAATATATTAACCATGGTTACATGGGTATACAGGTATTTTCCTTTCTTCATAAAAGGAGGCATCTGGGCCGGTTGATCCTTGAACACAGAGTCTGTAAGCATTCTGATAACAACACTGTCGCCTTTTCTCAGTTGTTTCAGTATTTTAAAAAATGGCAAAGGTGTATTTACTGAATCAAAAGGCTGAACCCTTGACATATATTCATGCGTATCCATCAATACCGTGTCTTTAGTACCGCCATATACCTGCTTGATATGAATTTGCATAAAATTGCCATAGCTGATGGTTTTGCCACTGCCCGAAGAAACGATCTTGTATTCAAGACCCTTGTCGCCTTTTTTAAAAGAACCTGTACAGGCAGATAATACCAACATGCAAATTGCCGGCAGGTAAAATAGTTGTTTCATTTTTTGTGTATTTTGTTTGTTTTTAAAATTGATAAGTACTTAGCTTATCTGCATTTTCTTTTATTGCTTCTTTAAATTTAATAACTACTTCTTCCAGTGGTTCTTTATTAAAACCCCCGGCTGCATTAAAATGCCCGCCGCCATTAAAATACTTACGGGCAAAGGTATTAACATCAAAACCATCTTTACTGCGGAATGAGCTTTTGCGTTCTTCTCCCCTGTCTATTACCACTGCTGCCAGTTTTATGCCCTGTATACTTAACCCGTAATTTACCAATCCCTCTGTATCTCCCGTTTTTATATTGTATTTAATAAGATCGGCCTGTGAGATGCTCATCAATACCGTGTTGTATTCATAAAAAACCTCCATGCGGTTTAACAAAACATGGCCAATAAAACGGAAACGGTTTTCTAAAAAGTTATCAAACAATGCTTCATGCACATGGCTGTGTTCAAGCCCTCTTTCTTTCAACCCGTACACCATTTTATGTACACTGGCTGTAGTGGATGGAAAGCGAAACGAACCGGTATCTGTCATCACGCCTGCATATAAACATTCGCCGATTGTTGCATCAACCTTATCAATATTGCCAGAACCGGCAATAAAATCATAAACCATTTCTGCGGTTGAGCTTTTGCCTGTATCGCTAACTCCATAAGCAAACATTTCTGTCTGAGGTTCCCTGTGATGATCAATCAGTATCCTCTCCCCTTTTGCTGCTTTCAATTTCTCTTCCATCCTTTTGGTGCGGCTCAGTACATTAAAATCAAGGCAGAATATCCAGTCTGCTTCCTCTATTAAAACATCTGCCTTTGCAGCCTGGCTTTCGTAATCTAAAACAGTATCACATGCAGGCATCCAGTTCAAAAAACCGGCCCAGTTGGTAGGTGATATAACGGTACAGCTATGCCCCAGTTTGTTTAAAAAATGATACAGGCCCAGGGCAGACCCCATAGCATCGCCATCTGGTTTCTGATGCATGGTTATCACCACTTTTTTAAACTCATTTAATAATGGGAATATATTCTCGATGGCTTGCATAAAGGGCGCAAATGTAGCATAAAACCGCTTATAAAACAATTGACGGTTACAGATTTAAGTTTTTAGATAGAAAGCAGCAATCATCAGGTTTTGGAGATTATTCCATGTGTTGATATTTATAAATCTAAAATCATCAATCTAAAATCTAAAATCGCTTCCTATCTTTGCGGCTCAAAAAATGAATATAATGAGTAACAGAACATTTACCATGATTAAACCGGATGCTACACGAAATGGTAATACCGGTGCAATTTTACAAATGATCAATGCAGCAGGTTTCCGCATTGTAGCTATGAAAATGACCAGGCTGAGCAAAGAAAAAGCCGGTGAATTTTACGCAGTACACGCTGCAAGGCCATTTTATGGCGAACTGGTTGATTTTATGAGCAGCGGCCCTATTACCGCAGCCATTCTTGAAAAAGATAATGCAGTTGAAGAATTCCGCAAATTGATAGGCGCTACCAACCCGGCAGAAGCTGCTGATGGAACCATCCGTAAGCTTTTTGCCACTTCAATTGGCGAAAACGCTGTGCATGGCAGCGACAGCAACGAAAATGCAGTTATTGAAGGAGATTTTTTCTTTAGTAAACTGGAGCAGTTTTAACAGAACGACCATATTATAATTGGCAATGCCCCTGTTTTACAGGGGCATTTATTTAAATCAAGCTTTTGGGGGTTTGATTTTATCTGATGTAACAACGCTAATTCAGCAGTGTTTATTGTAACCTTTCAATAAAACATTAATTTATTTAAGGTTTCCTCTCTAAAGGGGAAAGTCGTAGATTTGAATGCGGACTCGGGCTTATTAAGCAAAAACTATATGAAAAATATTAAATTGATTGAAGTGCCTTCTGAAATAGGTGCCGGCACCAGGGGGGCCAGCCTGGGGGTGGAAGCTATAAAAATTGCGGCGCTTGATTTTATGAGCAATTTTTTTGTTCACTTCCCTTCTGAAAAAATTGAGGTAGAAAACCAGTTGCTTTACGAGCCAATTCAGTCGCCTTATGCCAAGCGTATGCAGGGTGTAATAAATATGACCGAACGCATCAGCAAAGCAGTTTGCGATTCAATAAAAGGCCATTTCTTTCCGGTGGTTATCAGCGGCGATCATAGCAATGCAGCTGGTACCATTGCCGGTATTAAAATGGCCAAGCCCAAAAGTAAACTCGGTGTAATCTGGATAGATGCACATGCCGACCTGCACACACCTTACACCACGCCGTCCGGCAATATACACGGCATGCCTATGGCTGCTTCCATTGGCGAAGACAATAAAGAAATGAGCGTGCATGACCTGGATGAAAAAACGCATAAGCAATGGGAGCATTTAAAGAACTTAGGTAAGATAAATCCCAAAGTTTTGCCTGAAGATGTGGTTTTTATTTCTCTGCGTGATTTTGAAAAAGAAGAAAAGCACCTGATAGAAAAACACGGTATAAAAGTGATCACCACGGCAGAAGTAAGGCGTAACGGGGCTGAAAATGTGGTGCGTAAAGTTTTAAGATATTTGAGCGACTGCACTGATATTTATGTAAGCTTTGATGTTGACAGCCTCGATTCAGGCATTTCCCGTGGCACCGGAACACCCGTTAGCAATGGTTTACGGGAAAGAGAAGCGGAAGACCTGATCAGTAAATTTATGCAGAACCGTAAAATATGTTGTTTTGAAATTACAGAAGTGAATCCAACATTAGATAAAGAAAACCTGATGGCTGAGATAGCCTTTAATATTTTACAGCGGAGTGTAAATGTGCTGATGATGAACTAAAAAGCAGACCTGCCTGCGGTAGGCAGGTTTAAATTGATTAAAATGATAACGCAGTGTTTTTTTAAGCAAAGAGTATTTTTTTTAACAGCCGGGATGTTTATCAGTGGACTTGCATTTGCACAAAAAAAAGATGCTTACACTGAATCAATAAAGGCATATCAGAAAATGTATGTTGACAGCCACGAAGTGGTTAAAGGAAAAGATAAAAAGCATTTCCGCTTCTTCCCCATTAATAAAGATTACAATGTTACGGCTTACTTTGAAAGGATCGTTGATACGGTTGGTTTTACCATGAATACATCTGCAGGCACGGTAAAATATTTTTACAAATATGGCAGGCTTGATTTTATGATAAATGAAAAAGAATTCCTGCTTTACGTTTACCAGGGAAAAGACCTGATGCAAACCGAACAGTATAAAGACTACCTGTTTGTTCCTTTTACTGATGCTACAACCGGTAATGAAAGTTATGGCAGCGGACGCTATCTTGAATTTTATAAAAGAGATATTGAGGATGGAAAACTGCAATTAGATTTCAACAAAGCTTACAACCCCTACTGTGCTTATTCAACCGGGTTTAAATGCCCCATACCACCAAGAGAGAACCGCTTAAGCATTGCTATAAAGGCCGGCGAAATGAATTTTGGTAAAGCGTACTGATGATGCAGAATACCTCTCACCTGTTAATGATACAGCCGGTTAATTTTGGCTACAACGCCGAAACTGCGGTTAATAATACCTTTCAAAAGGATATTGAAGGTAATGTGCAGCAAAAGGCATTGCAGGAATTTACAGATTTTGTTGAATTGCTCCGCAAAAACAAAATTGATGTTACGGTTGTAGAAGACAGCTTACATCCTTCCACGCCCGATTCCATCTTTCCAAATAACTGGATATCATTTCATGAGGATGGGCGGATATTTTTATACCCCATGTTTGCTGTGAACAGGCGGCAGGAAAGAAAAACGGCTGTGCTGGATGCCGTTAAACAAAAATTTTCTGTAGCTGAAATCATAGACCTGTCTGATTCAGAAACGGATGAACTTTTCCTGGAAGGTACGGGCAGCATGGTTTTAGACAGGGAGTATAAAATTGCATACGCCTGCTTATCTCCCAGAACCAACGAAAAAATGCTGAATAAATTCTGTCTGGCCGCCGGCTACAGACCCGTAAGTTTTTTGGCAAAGGATAACACAGGTGTTGAAATTTATCATACCAATGTGATGATGTGTGTGGGTAATAGCTATGCTGTTGTTTGCCTTGACTCTGTTACCGACAAAGACGAAAGAGAAAGCCTTTTATTTTCATTAGAAAAAACCAACAAACCGGTAGTTGATATTTCGTTGCAGCAGCTAAACAGTTTTGCAGGAAATATGCTGCAGGTGATGAATGCAGAGGGGGAATTATTACTGGTGATGTCAACACAGGCTTATCAGTCTTTAACAACAACTCAAATTGAGATACTGGGGAAACACAACCGCATTATTTGTTCTCCATTAAATATTATTGAAACAGCAGGTGGCGGCAGCGCCAGGTGTATGATGGCAGAGATTTTTCTAAACCTAAAATAAAAAAAGCCATCCTTTTTTTGGGACGGCTTAAAACAAATATCAATCAAAATATTTACATGCCGGGTGCAGGTTTTTTAGATTTTAAACCCGCCAGGCTTGGGTCAAGTTCAATAGCTTTGTCACACATCTGCATACCTCTTTCTACCATGCCCTTCTTTTGAAAGCAAAGCCCGGCCTGGTACAGCGCTTTGCCATCTTTCATATCCATTTCAAGCAGCATCTGGCAAAAATCAAGCGCTTTATCATAATTCTTACTGTCGTAAAAAGCCGTTGCAACATCTCTTATCAGTTCTTTATCACCTGGTCTGCGTTTTACAAGGTCGCTTAATAATTTTTCTCCGTTATCAAAATCGCCGCTGTAAATGTATGCAAAGCCAAGGTTCTCATTAAAATCGTTGCCTCTTGTAAAGCCAAGGTCTGCTGCTTTTGTGTATGCAACAACAGCTTTTTTATAGTTGTTGGTATTTGAATAGAGTAATCCAAGTTCAAAAAACCATTTGCTTTTTGTATTATCAAGCGCCACGGCATTTTCGTACCAGGTAATTGCTTTTGCCTCCAGCCCCATTTCTAAATAGTTGCTGGCCAAGATGTAAGTAAGTTCTGCATCTTTGGGGTTTTTATTAAGGGCAGAAATCAGTAGTTTTTCGGCTTTGCCGTAATCTTCCATTTTAAAATAGCAGATGGCAATGATCCTTTCTTTATCTGCACAGTTTTTACATTTTTGCGCCAGGTCAAGGGCGTTTTGGTATTGCCTGTAATTAAAGTAGAGAGTAGTAAGTTCTTTGATGGCAGTTTCATTCTGCGGATCAAGTTCAAGCGCTTTTGTAAAATCCGCTTTCGCTGCGTCGGTACGGCGCATTTCGTTATTGGTATAACCTTTTTCAATATAAGCATCAACATAGGCTGCGTTCAGTTCAATGGCTTTTGCAAAATGATCAGAAGCAACCAGGTAGCGTTTTGCTTTCTTTTCTTCCAAACCTTTTTGAAAATAGAAATGTGAGCTGTCGGAATTTTGTGCGGCTAAACTGGTGGCAGTAACAGCAATGGCAGTGAGTAAGGTTAATAGTTTTTTCATAAAGGGGTACGGATGCAAAAATTATTCCAATCAGCGGAATATTACCCCTCCTAACGCCGGAAGATGGACATTTATTTCGTAAATACCTTTCTTTTTATCAACAAGGGTAACCTGTGGGCCGGGGTTAAACACGTTACCGGTTCCCCAATACCTTGTATCGTTGCTGTTGAAAACCTCTGTCCATTCAGCTTTTCCCTTCACTTTCAGCTTCCAGTCACGCCTTACAACCGGCGTAAAATTTAAAACCACCAGCATCGTATTGTTTTTGTTTCTGCCTTTACGCATATAGGCAACAACCGACTCAGAACGGTGGTTTAGATCAATCCATTCAAATCCTTTACTATTATATTGCAACTCATGCAGGGCAGGTTCATTTTTGTAAAGTTCATTCAGGTCTTTTACGCAATCCTGCATCATCCGGTGGCAATCGAATTGCAGCAAGCCCCAGTCAAGTTCGGTTTTATAATTCCACTCAGTTGTTTGGCCAAATTCATTTCCCATAAATAAGAGTTTGGCGCCAGGGTGAGTGAACATATATGTATATAAAAGCCGCAGGTTGGCAAATTTCTGCCATTCATCACCCGGCATTTTATAAACCATCGGGCTTTTGCCATGCACCACTTCATCGTGGCTGAAGGGCAGCATAAAATTTTCATCGTAGTAATACATCATGCTGAAGGAAAATTTATCCTGGTGAAACTGGCGCATCAGCGGGTCCATCTTAAAATAATCAAGTGTATCATGCATCCAGCCCATCATCCACTTCATACCAAAGCCAAGCCCGCCTTCGGTTGTAGGCTTTGATATTTTGGGCCAGTCGCTGGCTTCTTCTGCAATGGTTTGCACATCCGGAAAATCACGGTAAACCGTTTCGTTAAAATGTTTGATGAATTCAATGGCTTCCAGGTTTCCGTTGCCGCCAAATTTATTGGGTTTCCACTCTCCTTCTTTGCGTGAATAGTCAAGACGTAAAATTGAATTCACGGCATCAACACGTAACCCATCTGCATGAAACTGATCGAGCCAGAAACGGGCGCTGCTTATAAGAAAGGAACGTACTTCTCCCCTGGCATAATTAAAAATGTAGCTGTTCCAGTCCTGGTGATAACCCATCGTCATATCAGCATATTCATACGTGTGTGTACCATCAAACATGAATAAACCATGTGCATCATAAGGGAAATGCGAAGGCACCCAGTCTAATATCACGCCAATATCTTCTTTGTGAAAAGCATCTATCAGTTCCCTGAAATCATCGGGCGTTCCAAAACGTGAGGTGGCGGCAAAATATCCCGTGCCCTGGTAGCCCCAGCTGCCGTCATACGGAAATTCCATCACCGGCATCAGTTCCACATGTGTAAAGCCCATTTTTTTTACATAAGGCACCAGGTGTTTTTTTAATTCAATGTAACTGTTGAAACTTTCTTCGTCTGTTTTAACCGGCCTCATCCAGCTGCCTAAATGAACTTCATAAACACTCCAGGGAGCATTAAGGGCATTGTGCTTTTTTCTTTTTTTCATCCAGGCTGCATCATTCCATTTATGAGTGGTGTGCCAGGTTATGGAAGCAGTTGCCGGCCTCAATTCGCAATACTGACCATAAGGATCTGTCTTTTTTAAAATGGCTCCTTTAAATCCGTTGATATAGTATTTGTAAATTGCTCCTGCTTTAATGCTGGGAATAAAACCCTCCCAGATGCCGGATTTATCAAGCCGCACAAAAAGTGGATGTTCCTTTTCGTTCCAGCCATTGAATTCGCCAATTACTGAAACTTTTGTTGCATTAGGTGCCCAAACGGCAAAATAAAAGCCGCCGGTATTTAAAACCTCTAACTGATGGCTTCCAAATTTTTGGTAAGCATTATAAAAAGTGCCGTTCTTAAAATTAATGATGTCTTCTTCTGTAAATAAAGAATAATTCCAAACGGGTTTTTCGGAGTCAATAAAATGCGCTTCTTCGTACTTTAATGATACATGATGGCCCTGGTCCTTCTTTTTTTCTTTGAGATCTTTTACCGGCTGTTGCTTTGAAGTTGCCATTTATAGAAATACCATTTTAGTGCTCGTTAAAAAAACAGATTTTTGTTTTAACGTAAATTTAAGACTTACAGTTTAGTTTGTAAGATTTAAAGTTTACCTTTAACTAAGTTTTTAGTTTAGCCATAAAAAACCAATCCACCTACTGTATGTCAAAGCTCACTGCAAGTTTGCTTTTTGTGGTATTATTTGCCGCAAAAGCACAATCCCAAACAATTTCCCTTTCGGGCAAAGTACAAGACACCATACAAAACAAGAGCGTTCAAAATGCAGTGGTGATGCTGCTTACGCCGGTTGACTCATTATTGTACAAATTTGCACGAACAGATGCAGAAGGTAATTATTCTTTTAAGAATATCAAGTCAGGAAATTATATCCTGATGACCACCCACCCTTATTTTGCTGACTTTGTAGATAATATCTCACTCAATCAAAATGAAAGTAATACAGCAAGTGTTGCTTTAACATCTAAAAGTAAATTGCTGCAGGAACTGATCGTAAAAAGCGGTAACCCCATCAGGGTAAAGGGAGATACAACTATTTATACTGCCGATAGCTTTAAAGTAAGCGCCAATGCCAATGTAGAAGAATTATTGAAAAAACTCCCGGGCATTCAGGTTGACAAAAATGGTAAGATAACTGCTATGGGCGAACAGGTAACCAAAGTATTGGTAGATGGTGAGGAATTTTTTGGTGATGACCCCGGAATGGCGGTAAAAAACCTGAGGGCCGATGCTGTAAAAGAAGTACAGGTATTTGATAAGAAAAGTGAACAGGCTGAGTTTACAGGAGTTGACGATGGCAATACACAGAAAACAATCAATCTTAAACTAAAAGAAGATAAGAAGAAAGGTTATTTTGGTAAGATAGACCTTGCCGGTGGTTTAAAAAATAAAATTGATGACAGGTATAACAGTAATGTGATGCTTAGTTCTTTTAAAGGCAAAAGAAAAATATCAGGCTATTTTTTAACCGGTAATACCGGGCAGGATGGTTTAAGCTGGGAAGACCGGGATAAATATACAACCAACGATAACTTCAATGTATCAATGGATGATAATGGAGACCTTTCTTACCAATGGACAGGCGGTAACAGCGATGATGAGCCTTATGTGAACACGCAGAACGGTTTTATACGCAACATGAACGCAGGGCTGCAATACAGCAATAAATGGGGCGATAAACAGAACCTGAATTTTACACCACAATACAATGGGCAGATATATGACAATGACCAAAGCCGTTTTATGCAATCGCAATACAATGATTCGGTTTTGAATGAACAAAAAAATACCAATACGCATGTAAACCGATATAATTACAAAAACACCGCAACCTACGAAGTCAAGATTGATTCAAACAACACAATCAAGTTTACAGCAAAAGCTAATTTTTATCATACCGAGAGTGAAGAGACAGTTGCATCGTTCACCAAAGAAGGAAATACCGGCACCTTTAAAAACAGGATGAACAGTGATATTAAAACAGAGAATGATAAGCGGTCATTGTTTGCAGGGGTACTTTTTAAGCATAGGTTTAAAAAGCCCAGAAGAACGATTTCATTAAACACAGACTGGAATAATCTGTCAACGGATGGCACCAGCTTTCTGCAATCGGTAAACCAGTCGTACGATAAAGGCCAGCCAACCACACCACAAAATGTAGATCAGCAAAGAATAACTGATAAAAGCAGTACTGCTATTACAGCAAGATTGGTTTATACAGAACCCTTATCTAAAAAATATTCCCTGGAGCTTGGTTATGAATTGAATTACAGTAAAGGAAAAAACAACCAGCTTACGTATGCTTATTCGCCTGTATCCGGTCTTTATGACCTGGCTGTTGATTCTCTCACTAATGATTTTAACCAAAAGATTGTTATCAATAAACCTTCCATGCGTATCAGCTACAGCGGCAAAAAAATAAAATTCAGTTTTGGTTCAGGTTTTGGTTTTACAAAGTTCGACCTGCATGATAATACTTTAGATACAAATTACATCCGCAACTATACCAACTTCTTCCCTTCGGCCAATTTTAATTACACTTACAAAAGCCAGCATAACTTAAGAATTGGCTACAATGGTAACACAACACAGCCTACCATTAACCAGTTGCAGCCACTGCGTAACAATAACGACAATTTTAACCAGTACATTGGTAACCCTCAATTGAGGCCGTCTTTCACCAATCAATTCTATGTTTCGCACAATACCTATAATTTCCTGAAAGATCTTTTCACCTACCAGTCTTTCAACGTACGCTTTATCAGCAATTCAATCACCAATAACCGTACTATTGATCTTGATTCTGGCAAAACCGTAACCAAGCCTATAAACACAAATGGCAATTACTCTATGAGCTTTTGGGGAGGCACAGGTTTTAAAATAAAAAAAATTGATACAAGGCTTTACCTGGGCCCTAACTTCAGGTACAGCAAAACAGCAGATGTTTTTAACAGTGCAATTAATTATTCAAAAATATTCAGCGGTGGTTTAGACATCGGCCTGTCAAAAAGTAAAGAGAAAAAATATGATTTTGATGTAAATAACACGATATCATACAACCATAGCAAAAGCTCACAAAGCAGCAGCCCGTCCGATTTCTTCACCAATATGCTATCGCTTAGTGCGAAAGTTTATATGCTGAAAACATTGTCTGTACGGTCAGATTATGAATATTATTACCAGCAAAAAACGCAGTATCAAAGTAAAAACATAAGCTACCAGATGTGGAATGCAAGAATGGAGAAAACATTCAAGAAAGATGAGTTTACTGCTTATGTTCTGGTTCGGGATATTTTAAATCAGAATGTAGGTATAAACAGCAGCTACGACCGCAACACTTTTGTGGAAACAAGGAATGACCGTCTGCAACGCTACTGGATGGTTGGAGTTGTATGGAATTTTAAAAATGCCGGTGCAAAAGCAAAGCAATAAAACAAGAACTATCTAAATAAAATGGTATGAAAATATTTGTTTCAATATTCCTTGTGATGTTTGGTATAGCAACTTCACAGGCTCAGCAATTTCTTGATAAGGCTGTAATAGAATATGAGGTAAAAACCAATGTAAAGAAAACCATGGGCAGTAATTCGTGGGATGAGAAGTTGAAAGAACTGATGCCCCAGTTTAAAACCGGTTATTACCTGTACACTTTTGCAGATAATAAAAGTATTTATAAGTTCGATCACTGGGAACCCAACCTGAAAATACCTGAATACCTGAGAAAAAATGATGAAGAAAATATCTGGTATATGGATCATAACAACAATAAATTTTCGATGCAGAAAACTGTTTTTGGGTCTGTATTTATCACAGAAGATACCATACCGGTTATTAACTGGAAGGTAACCAACGAAAGCAGGATGATTGCAGGCTTCAACTGCCGTAAGGCAGAAGGCAAGATCAGCGACAGTGTGTATGTTTTTGCATTTTATACAGATGAGATACTGATTCCCGGCGGCCCTTGTTCCATCAACGGCTTACCGGGAATGATACTGGGTGTAACCATTCCAAGAATGTACACCTCCTGGATAGCAACAAAAATAATGATAAACAATGTGCCTGTAAACGATATTAAAGCGGTAAGTTCAAAAAAATCGTTCAACATGGCAGGCATGAAGAGTGCGATCAAAGAACGTACAAAAGACTGGGTAAGGTCGGATGACCCTGATTCAAAAAAATGGATGGAGCAGTTGCTGTGGAGTATTATTTTATAATAACACTATTTTTTACAACCTTCTTTTTTGAAAGCTTCATCCTGAAAGGGTAATATACACCAGTGTTCAGAGCTGCGAAACGGGTTGATATAACGCTCACCAGCAAGCCCTGAAAGGGCAGGATATGGCAACGTTCCGTGAAGCGGAACGGTTGCAGAAAGCACATACAACCAAGCCCTGAAAGGGCGCAATACCTAATCCCAAACATATTGTTCATCATACTCCACATTGTATTTCTTCAGAAAAGCTCTGTATTCATCTTGAAATGTTTTTTTGTTATGATGTTCATGTTGGTTTGAAATGTATGCAATAACAGTATCTATTTCTGAAGGATTAACTGAGAAAGCGCCATAGCCATCCTGCCAATAAAAATTCTTCAGGGTCTCCCCTTTAGTTTTCATCCACTTTGATGAATGAGATTTCACTTCTTCCAAAAGTTTCATCAAAGTTATTTTTTTGGATAGCATACAAAGAATATGAACATGATCCGTGTAGCCGCCAACTTTTATTGGTTGACAATCTAAGTTTTTACAAATACCTCCCAGGTAGCTGTGTAGTTCTTGCTCATATTGCGGAAGGATAATGGGCTAACGATGTTTAGTGCTAAATACGATATGAATGTAGTTCTTTACCAGTGACTGTCCCATGTGATTATTGATTACGCCCTTTCAGGACTAAGATATAAGAGAGTTTTATTTGTGATGGGCTATACCCATCGTTAGTAGATAATGCCCTTTCAGGGCTGTGATGTTTATTGGCCTAACAATTTTTTAGCCCTTGAAAGGGCATTATTTACTAACGTACCGTGAAGCGGTACGGCAAAGTCATACATAAAAATCGCAAAGCCCTGAAAGGGCGTAATCTGCAAACATACTCCAGATTAAATCACAAAACCATCGGGTATCACTGCCCTTTTCTTAACTACAACAATACCATCTTTCACCGTGTATAAGGCGTGGTCGGTATCTGCTAAATGAGCACCTCCTGTAATACTTACATTGTTACCTATCCGGCAGTCTTTATCTATTATGGCGTTTTCAATTTTACAATGCTCTCCAATGCCCAGCTTGGGAATATTTCTTTCAAGAGAATGCGCCATTTCCGGAATGGTTTCATAATAATCGCTGCCCATAATATATGAACTGATAATCTCGGTTCCTTTTCCGATCCTTGTCCTGATACCGATCACACTGCTGACTATCCTGGATGCATCAATGATAGATCCCTCTGCAAGAATGCTGTGCTCAATATGTGTAGAGCCGATCTTCATTGGCGGCAGCATACGGGCACGGCTGAAAATAGCCCTGGTATTATCAAACAAATTGAACGGCGGAATTTCAAGTGTAAGCGCCAGATTGGCTTCATAAAAAGAATAAATGTTCCCAATATCTGTCCAGTAGCCATCGTACTGGTAGCTCACTACTTTTTTAGTGCTTATAGAATCCGGGATAATCTCCTTTCCAAAATCAGTAGCATCTTTTTTATTTTCCAGTAATTCGTCAAACAGCATTTTCCGGTTAAAGATGTAAATACCCATTGATGCAAGGTATTTACGCCCCAGCGACTGCATTTCATCACCCGTATCGCTTTCCCATTTTGGCAATAATTCTTTGGCGGGCTTTTCAATAAATGATGTTATCAGGTTTGCTTCATTTGCTTTCAAAATACCAAATTCAGGAGCTTCTCTTTCTGCAACCGGTATGGTAGCAATGGAAATATCTGCCCCCTGTGCAATATGATTTTCAAACATCTCCCTGAAATCCATCTGGTAAAGCTGATCGCCGCTTAATATGAGTACATGTTCAAAATCGTTGTTCTGAATATGTTTCAGCGATTGCCTTACCGCATCAGCTGTACCCTGGAACCAGCCCATGCTTTCAGGCGTTTGCTCTGCAGCCAATATATCAACAAAACCACTGCTGAAAGCGCTGAACTGGTAAGCATTCTTTATATGCTTGTTCAACGATGCAGAATTGTACTGCGTTAATACAAACATTCGGTTGATGCTTGAGTTGATACAATTGGAAATAGGAATATCAACCAGGCGGTATTTACCTCCAATGGGCACAGCAGGTTTGCTGCGTGTTGATGTAAGCGGATATAAACGGCTGCCGGCGCCGCCGCCTAATATTACTGCAATAACTGAGCTGCTGATGGACATAGCTTTTTATTTAGGTTGTATGGAATTATAAAGGTCAATGTATTTTTCTGCACTTTGTTCCCAGCTGTTATCTATCTGCATGATCTGGGTTACCAGTTCAGCCATTTTTTCTTTATCATCATATAATTCAACTGCACGATGAATGGAATAAGTGATATCCCAAACACTTGCATGATTGAACCGCAGGCCAAAACCGCCAGGCTCGCCAAAATCAACAACGGTATCTTTTAAACCGCCTGTACTTCTTACAATGGGGATGGTTCCATACCGTAAAGCATACATCTGGTTTAACCCGCAAGGTTCTACCCTGCTGGGCATCAGCAAAAAATCGGCGCCGGCATACATCTGGTGGGCAAGTTTTTCATTGTAGCCAATTCTTGAATTATAAAATCCGGCAAAACCTTCGGTTAAGTAAGATAAATGATCTTCTACCCTTTTATCGCCGCTACCCAGTATGAGGAAGTTCATTTTCTTTCCTATCTGGCTTATTGAATCTGTGATGGCCTGTGGTAAAAGATCGGCTGCTTTTTCACCAACCAATCTGCCTATATAAATAAACAGCGGCAGTTCTGCATCCAGCTTAAAATCTTTGCAGAGTTTTTTCTTATTCAGTTGCTTGCCTTCTGCTGCATCTTTCTCCGAAAAATTATCCAGTATATAAGTATCCGTTTCAGGATCCCACACTACCGTATCAATGCCATTTAATATGCCGGAAGATTTTGCTCTTTCCATCCTGAACAATTGTTCCAGCCCGTTTGCTTTTTCAGTAAGTTCTTCCATATAACTCGGACTCACAGTAGTAACCCTGTCGGCGCACTTAACAGCACAGGCAAGCGGGTTGATGGTATTATCCCATTCAAGCAGGCCTCCACGAAAGCTATCCCATGCAGGCAGATAATTGCTTTTATCCCAGCTCATCCAGCCCTGGTACTGTGCATTGTGAATGGTAAACACAGTTGGTACTTCTGCCAGGTGCCCATAATCAAAACAATGCCGCATCATAAAAGGAATAAGACCGGTGTGATGATCATGTATATGCACCACATCAGGCCTGTGCTCCCAGTGGCTCATCCAGTCCACCACGGCTATCTGAAAGGCAACAAAGCGTTCGGTATCATCATCGTAACTGTAAACATTTTCACGGTCGAGCAAGCCATATATGTCAACACAGTAAAGATCAAAATTGAGTTTATTGGTTTTTTCTTTGATGATGGTGTAATCAAAATGTGCATCTCCCATCCAGAAACCACCCTTGTGTTCAACGTTCCACTCATTTTCGTACAAAAATTTTGTGCGGTGCATGGGCACAACTACTTTGGCAATATGGCCAAGCTGCTGCTGGTATTTGGGCAGCGTTCCCACCACATCTGCAAGCCCGCCAACCTTTGCATAAGGATAACATTCGGCGCTAACGTGTAAAATTTCCATACTGGTTTTTATTCACGTTCAATTTAGCAATCATTTCAATGCCAACCAATTAGTAAGCAAAATTTTTCTCAATGATAATTTTATTCTATTTTCAACCACTTAAAACCAACGATATGCCAACACCGCAAACTGATTTAATTACTCCAACCGAAAATCAAACTTTAAAGGAAACAAATTATGGCGCCCTGGGTACCCTGGTTACTGTTTTCTTTTTCTGGGGATTTATTGCCGCCGGCAACAGTGTGTTTATCCCTTTCTGTAAACATTATTTTACGTTAGATCAGTTTCAGAGCCAGTTAATAGATTTTGCATTTTACACAGCTTATTATATCGGCGCCCTTATTTTGTTTGCCTATGGCGCTTTTGGAGGAAAGGACCTTGTAGGTAAATGGGGATATAAAAAGAGTATTGTGTATGGTTTGCTTTTTTCTGCTTTGGGCGCAGCAGCCATGATCATTGCAGTAAATGCAAATACATTTGCCGGTATGCTGGTTGGCCTTTTTATTGTTGCGCTGGGTTTTTCGCTGCAGCAAACGGCCGCACAGCCTTTTGCTATTTCTTTGGGCGACCCTGCAACCGGTACCAGCCGTGTTAACCTGGGCGGAGGCATCAATTCATTCGGTACAACCATCGGCCCTATTGTGGTTGCTATTGCTTTGTTTGGAAGCACTGCAGCCATCACTGATGAGCAGATAGCTGCTTTGAGTTTAAGTAAAGTTATCATTCTATATACCTGTGTGGGGGCATTATTCATAGCTGCTGCAGCGCTGTTTTATTTTTCTAAAAAAGTACCGGCAGGTATTTCTGTTGAAAAAGTAGAAAGCGGCACCAAGGCATTGTACACCCTGCTCATCATGACTGGCCTGCTGGTAATCATGTTCGTGCCTGTTTTCAGCAGTTATAAAACCGACCCTGCAACTTTATCTGATGCAGAAAAACATGCTCTGGAAGCCTATCGCCTTAAATGGTTGCTTGGCGCTTTGGCTATTGTGGTAATTGGTTTACTTGCTGCAAACATGACGGCCAGGAAAAAGCCAACAGGATGGGGTGCCATGCAATATCCTCAGTTGGTTTTAGGTATGCTTGCCATTTTTGTTTATGTGGGTGTGGAAGTAGCTGTAGGAAGTAATTTGAGTGAATTGCTGAAGCAGGAAGAATTTGGCGGCCTTCAGTCATCTGAGGCGGCACCTTATATTTCTATGTATTGGGGAAGTTTGATGATCGGCCGTTGGGCAGGTGCGGTTTCAGCATTTAAGTTGTCGGATAATTCTAAACTTATTTTACAGATAATAGTCCCTTTAGTTGCCTTTGGGATCATCGTTGGTGTGAACACTGTAGCACAATATGATATGAAACCTCTGTATTATTATGTGGTTTGTGTATTGATACAGATAGCTGCTTTTTACATCAGCAAAAATAAACCGGCCAGAACTTTATTGATCTTTAGTCTGCTTGCGGTTGCCGCTATGATTGTTGGTACATTAACATCGGGCAATATCGCAGTTTATGCCTTTTTAAGTGGTGGATTGTTCTGTTCTATTATGTGGCCCTGCATTTTTACTTTATCAATTGCAGGTTTGGGCAAATACACAACTGAAGGTTCTGCATTCCTGATCATGATGATATTAGGTGGAGGTATCATTCCTCCTATACAGGGTAAACTGGCCGATGTGATCGGCATTCACCAATCTTACTGGATACCGGTAATTTGTTTTGCATACCTGGCGTTCTTTGCTTTTGCAGTAAAAGGTATTCTTAAAAAGCAGGGCATTGATTACGATGCAGCAGTTGAAGGCGGCGGACATTAATATAATAATCCAAGAGAAAATAATTGCTATCAGTTATGGCACAAAAGAAAGAGTTTGCAGTAGGCATTGATATTGGAGGCACTACCACCAAGTTTGGTATTGTAAACAGTAAGGGCGAAATTATTGAGCAGGATCGTATTCCCAGCAACGAACACGATGTGGTGGAAGATTTTATTGAAGACCTGGCGGCCAAGTTAACGCCCATGATAAATAAAGCCGGAGGCGTCGAAAATTTTATCGGTATTGGCATGGGTGCTCCCAATGGCAATATTTACACCGGCACCATTGAATATGCACCCAACCTTAAATGGAAAGGTATTATACCTATTGCAGATCTCTTTGAAAAGAAATTTAATCTTAAAACAAAACTTACCAACGATGCCAATGCAGCTGCCATGGGCGAAATGATGTACGGCGCCTGCAAAAGCATGAAGCATTTCATCACCATAACCCTGGGCACAGGTGTTGGGAGCGGTATTGTAATTGACGGAAAAATTGTTGTAGGTCATGATGGGTTTGCCGGAGAACTGGGGCATACCATCATCCGTCCCGGTGGCAGGCTGCATAAAAGCACGGGCATGCATGGCAGCCTGGAATCATATGCATCGGCAACAGGTGTAAGGGAAACTGCTATTGAAATGCTGACACAGTACCCTGAAGAACCGAGCCTGCTGCGTAATTACAGCATTAACGAACTCACCAGCCAAACCGTTTACGAATGTGCCATGCAGGGCGATAATATAGCCAACAATATTTTTGAATTTACCGGGCAGATACTGGGCGAATCATTGGCGAACTTTGTGATGTTTTCCTCACCGGAAGCGATTGTATTGTTTGGCGGATTAACCAAAGCTGGTAACCTGATACTGAACCCCACCAAAAAACATATGGAGGCAAACCTGCTGCCGATTTTTCAAAATAAAGTAAAACTGGTGTTTAGTGAACTTAACGAATCGGATGCGGCTATACTTGGAGCCAGTGCTTTGGTTTGGGAGATGAATGATTGACCTCGTTATATTACGCAGAACATCATCAAATTTTCAGGCTATCAAATCACCAAATTCTTCTCCTCCATCCACTTATTCTTCCCATATCCTGGTATCACATGTTTTTCGCTGTGGTAAGATGAACGAACCAGCGGGCCGCTTTCTACATAATCAAATCCCAGGTTGTATCCTATCTCCCTGTATTCAGCAAATTCATCAGGATGCACAAAGCGTGCAACAGGTAAATGTTTTATTGTGGGTTGAAGATACTGGCCGATGGTCACCACATCAACATTACTTTCTTTCAGGTCTTTCAAAGTTTGTACCACTTCTTCTTTTTCTTCTCCAAGGCCAAGCATGATGCCGCTTTTTGTACGCATGCCGCCTGCTTTTAAAATACGAAGTGTATCCATGCTTTGCCTGTATTTTGCCTGGATACGAACCTGGCGGGTGAGGCGTTCGGTGGTTTCAATATTATGGCTTACCACTTCAGGCGCTGCATCTATAACCCGTTGTATATTTTCCTGGTTCCCTTTAAAATCGGGTATCAGCGTTTCTAAAGTTGTATCAGGGTTTAATGCTTTAACGGCTTTGATCGTATTGTACCAGATGATACTTCCTCCATCTTTCAGTTCATCCCTGTCAACCGATGTAATAACAGCATGCTTAACCTTCATCAGGTTGATGGCTTCGGCCACACGTTGCGGTTCATCCCAATCTACCTCTAATGGCCTGCCGGTTGCCACATTGCAAAATCCGCAACTGCGGGTGCAGATATTTCCCAGGATCATGAATGTGGCAGTTCCTTCGCCCCAGCATTCGCCCATATTGGGGCAATTGCCGCTTTCACATATAGTATGCAGTTTGTGCGTATCAACAAGATTACGAACATGACGGTATTCTTCTCCAATAGGTAATTTAACCCTTAGCCAGTTGGGTTTCTTTGGTTTCTGCTCTGCTATGCCGTCAATTACGGGTAATTCTGTCATGAAGAATAAATTCTGGAATTAGTTAAGCTATGGATTTATTTTCTTTTCCCTATCAGAACAGCAAAGTATGCTGAAAAGAAAAACTGTTTCTGTTTATTATCAAACACCTGTGGAATCTTTTTTGAATAGAATTCTGCGGCAAGACCCACTTCTATAGCTTTAACCAGGTCGTTATACCGTCCAAAATCAAAACGTAAACCGGGTTTTACATATAATCCTGGTGTGAATTTTAAATGATTCCAACCCCTTCCTAAACTGGGGCCGCCCTGAATTGCAGAGGGGGTTTTAAAAAGAAGGCTGTCTTCCGAATCGTACCGGATATAAACCGTTTCGCCGTTTTTTTCAACCTCCAGCTCATAAGGACGCAACAGGCCTAATGCTAATCCGCCACCTATGTTTGCCGTAATACTAACCCCGTTTTTATTACTCTTGTTGCCCAGTAAAAACTGTTTCTGAACACCCAGTTTTACCGGGTAGAAATAATTTATTTTTCCATAGATAAACGGGGATGACTGGAGGATGCCACCGATACCCGTACTTGTTCTTGTTTGCTTTTGTTCTTTCTGATGCTTCCTTTCGGCTATTTCCAGTTGAAACAAGGTGGCTTTTCTTACTGATTTGGAATACCCTTTCTCAAAAGAAATCCCATACCCGTCAGAAATTAACTTAATGCCAAAAGCAAAATGTTTCCTGTAAGCAATCACACCTTCTTCCTCGGCTTTTATCTGTGCATTTATCCTGTCTCGCTTTTGTTCTTTACGGGATTTCTGGGTTGTCTTTTTGGTTTCCTGGGCAAATACGGAAAAGGAAAAGGAAAATAAGGTTATGAGAATTATTAATCGCTTCATGTAATTTTTTTACTGACCATAAATTTAATGCAAAAATACTATCTGCTGATTAAAGATGATACATTTGCTTTCAGAACCGCTGCATTTTGAACAATAAAATCTTAATTATCTTAAAATTTAACAAATGACCGCTTCTATTGTTTACAAAGGACATTTAAGATGTGATTGTACCCACCTGCAAAGCGGTACCGTAATTGAAACCGATGCACCAACCGATAACCGGGGCAAAGGGGAAAGGTTTAGTCCAACAGATACGCTTTGTGTTGCCCTGGCAACCTGCATTGTTACAACCATGGCTTTAAAAGCAGGTGATATGAATATTGATCTTTCCGGAACGACTGTTGCGGTTACAAAATATATGCTGAGCGACCCCAGAAGGATCGGCAAAATTGATGTGGTACTTTCTTTTCCTGCGGCATTGCAGCTGGAAAATAAAGACCGGGTTATTTTACAAAGAGTGGGCGATAATTGCCCGGTGGCAAAAAGCCTGCATCCTGATCTGGAGGTGAATATTGAATATAACTGGTAAAGCCGCCCCCCTTCCCTTCGACTTCGCTCAGGATGGGGGAAACTTTGGAGTATGATGTATTAAGTATCTTTTCTTTTACTTCATTTTTTTCTGCACTTCCGTGCTTCTGTGGCTTATTCAATGATCAGACCGAAGGTCAGACCATCAACTCACCTGTTTCTTATAATCTTATTTCCTGCACTGCAATCCAGGCAACGTTTTTTACTGCAATACTCATTCTTCAACTGTATCAATGCCTGTGAGTCAAAAGCAGTTTTGTTTTCTACCCGCAAAGATTCAAAGCCTTTGGTAATGCTGTTTTTTTCCGCCTTAATTTCTTCCAGCCATTGCAGGGCCTTATCCTTATACAGATTTTCTCCATGATAATGCCCATAGGCAAATAAAACAGGAACAACCGTATTGATAAGAATATTACTGATCATTTCATCGCCCAGTTTTTTCTTTTTGAAAGACGTGGCTTCATCAAAAACATAATGATAATGCCAGTAATCATTAGCTGTTACTTCAAGCAGTTGCCTGATTTCTTTCAGGCTTTTGCTTTCTTTTATTTTGGAAAAAAGATGCAGGCTGTTATGTACCAGCATGGCCAGTTGCGCCAACCTTATGGTTGGAAAGTTTGATGGCCGCATTCTTAAAAAGATCATAGAAGCTTCTATCTTTTGCAGGTTGTATTTCTTTTTTAAGAACTGGTATTCTTTCTGCAAGAGTTTTGGATAATCTTCTGAAAAATCCACATCAAGTAACCCTGCCTGACCAAATAACAACGCTTCTACCTGGTGAATTTGTGCTTTATGTTTGGCCAGCATATTTACCGGAATAGATTGAGCAACTTTTTCGAAAGCGGTGCTGTTGAGTTTTATACCAAAATTCTTTGCCAGCAGCCACCAGAAGGTTTCTTCCCAATGATTGTTATTTTTTTGCTGATGTTCAAGAACGGCTTCTGTTCTTTTCTGCAACCTTTCAACCAGCAGGCGTTCTTTCCAGCTCTGCCAGCTAAGACTGTTGATCTGCTGAATATTATTTTCACAGGGAATGAATTGTCCTGACTGCATCAGCTCATCATATTTTGTAAGCAAGAGTTTGGATACTTTATCCCCTAAAACCAATGTTGAACAGGGCAAATTTAAATTAACATCCTGCTGCCATACCACGTGCAGAATTACATTCTTATAGTTTTTATCACCGCTGTGTTTGTGATTTTTCCAGTCAGATGCTTTAATGTGCAGTTCAATACTGCCTGCCCAGGTGGTATTATTAATTTTTATTTTGGCATCGCTGAAATCGGGGCCCTGGTTGGTATTGAAAGATCCGGGATGAATGATCTGCAGCAACTCCCCTTCTTCAGTTTGCAGATGGCTGTAATTAAAGTATTGAAATTGCCAGATGTATTGCAGTAGTCTTTCGGTCATAGGGATGCCGTTTTTGCTGCAAACAAAATACAAACTAATCTTAATATTGCAAATTTTGTAAAGCCTGCACTACCCTGCTAACCGGTAGTCCCATTACATTGTAAAAGTCGCCATTAATAGATTTGATACCAACAACACCGATCCATTCCTGTATAGCATAGGCACCGGCTTTATCGTAAGGCTTATAATTGTCTATGTAAAATTCGATCTGCTCTTTACTCAGTTCATGAAAATGCACTTCTGTAGTTTCTGCAAATGCAATTTGTTTTTGATTATGAAGAATAAAAACACCGGTAATAACCTGGTGTTTTTTTCCTGAGAGTTGTGTAAGAATATTAACTGCATCTTCCCTGTCTTTTGGTTTGCCGATGATCTGTTTTTCCAAAACAACAATTGTATCTGCAGCAAGAATTGGAACCCCCGCAGCAACAGTTGATTTTACTGCCAAAGCTTTGTTCTGTGCAATGTAAATAGCAATTTCCTCAATGGGTAAGCTTACAGGATAAGACTCATCAGTTTCTTTAACAACGGTTTCAAACGGAACTTCGGCCCATTCCAGTAATTGTTTACGCCTGGGTGATTGTGAAGCTAAAATGATGCCCCTAACCCCTGAAGGGGAATTACCGGCATTGTATGTTTGGTTCATGATAATAAATAAAATTCCTGATAAAATATTTATGCGTAAATTTTAAAAAAGGCCATTGACAACAGCCCTGCCAGCATCACAATTTTAATTACAGTACTCAACCGGTGATAATCTTTAGGTACCTGCGCCTGGTAAAGCTTACGTAAAATCCAAACCAGGGGCGCCAGTATCAGCAAAATAGAATATGCAGCGCTCCCGTACCATCCCAATTGCCACACGTAAATTTGTACAACGCTTATCATACCTGTTAAAACCACCAGCCACACAGCTACAAAAACCTTGCTGGCCGGTATTCCCCAGCTGATAGGAATAGTTTTGCAGCCATATTTTTTATCCCCTTCCATGTCTTCCATATCCTTTACCACTTCTCTTATCAATGAAATTACAAAAGCAAAACCGGCATATAAAAAGCTGATACGCATGAAGCGGTTTAATATAGCCTGCCGTTCAGTCAGTTCATATCCTTCAAAACTTAAAGTTCTGTAGTAGCAAAGAAAGCATACAAAAATCACCCATGCAGTAAGCAGGGAAATCAAAATGTTACCAACAAGCAATTTCTTTTTTAAACTGATGCTGTAAGCAAACAAAAGTAAAACGCAAACAGTATTGGAAATGCCCAGCCAGAAAACCGGCGTATTAAAATCAAT
Source organism: Ferruginibacter sp. (assembly GCA_016786725.1). Taxonomy (GTDB): domain Bacteria; phylum Bacteroidota; class Bacteroidia; order Chitinophagales; family Chitinophagaceae; genus Ferruginibacter. The sequence continues at coordinate 105,838 of JAEUVU010000012.1, forward strand.
ATAAAACCCGGTGAGGATGGCTGTTACTGAAAAAACAATGTGTATGATAATTGCCCAGCGCCTTTTGATAAGTTTATCAATTATCTTCTTTTCAGGTTTGTTTATCTCATCAATGTTACGGTCGAAATAATCATTGATGATATTACCTGCAGCGGCAATAAGCAGGGATGATATTATAAGCAGCAGATAATGAAGGTTTTTAAAAGAACTGTGTATCCGCACTTCATCACCGTAATAAAAAGGGACTACCGAAAAATAAAACAAAACCTGTGTTACAGCAATCATAACCAGGTTTGGCAAACGTACCAGCCTTAAAAAAGCATTGAGTAGTTTCATGAAAAATTGTGAGAACGAAAATAAGCATTGAAAGCGTAAAAAACAGGTTTACTTTGAGGCTACAGTGGTATCCAGGTCCCAATCTCCGTTCAGCTTTAATACTTTTTCTATCACATCCCTGGCGCAGCCTTTACCGCCTGCTATGGGGGAAATGTAATGTGATATCTGCTTTATCTCTGCCACTGCATCTGCAGGGCAGCAAGGCAAGCCTGTTAACTGCATGGGGGTATAATCGGGTATATCATCACCCATAAATAAAACCTCATCCCAGTTCAACTGGTGCTGGGCAACATATTCAACCAGTTTCTCTTTCTTATTGTCCACTTTTAAAAAACAATCCTGCACTCCCAGCCTTTCTAATCTTTCTTTAACTGCATCAGATGTTCCGCCTGAAATGATGACAACACGGTAACCCTTCTTTACCGCCAGTTGCAAGGCATACCCATCTTTAATGTTCATCAGTCTTGCCATCTGCCCGTCGTTCAATATCAATAAACTGCCCTCGGTAAGCACACCGTCAACATCAAACACAAATGTTTTAATAGATTTAAATTTTTCGAGAACGCTCATGGAATTTGGTTTAGGAGTTTAGGGTTTAGAGGTTTAGAGTTAACAACTTTTCAAAGCTAAACTTCTAAACTACTCAACCTCTAAACCTACTTTTGGTTATCCCTCCACTCATAAACCCAGCTGCTCTGTATCATTTCAAGGTGACCCTCATTGCTTTCTTCGGCTTTGCCCGAAAAGCCTGGTATTTCCATCACCCATTTATGCAGGTCGGTAAAACGTATGCGGTATATCCTGCTTTCGCCAAAATCATCACCAAAACGTTCGTACAGCTTCATGGCAATATCTTCATAATCGTTCCAGTGTATAGGGGGTTCGAAGGTCATAATGTTAATTTGATAATGTGCTGATTAGCTAATCTGCTAATTTCTAAGGCGAAAGTATCTAATTATTTTTAAAAGCAATTTGCACAAACAAATTAGCACATCAGCATATTGGCTGATTAGCTAATTGTTTTATTCTCCCAAAAACTGTGTCTGGTCGGGCAAAGTAACAGATATTTCTCCTTCACCATCCAGCAAAACACACTGGCAACCCAGGCGGGAGTTTAATCTTGGATTAACTGCCCTGTCAATAAAATCTTCTTCTTTATCGCTCAGTTCTTCCAAAAACTCTTCTCCCTGCTGCACATATAAATGGCAGGTGCTGCAGGCGCAAACCCCGCCGCAGTTATGATGCAATTCAATATCATTTTTTAACGCAACTTCCAGTATAGACTGATCGGGTTCTATATCAGTCAGCGTTACCGGTTCCAGGCCTTTTTGCTCAAACTTAAATGTTATACTGTACATAGTGCTGCAAATTTCGGGTTGCAAACCTACTTTAAATTACCAATTAAGGAAAATATAACTTGGCCTGAATGGTTTTTAAGTTTGAAAAGTAAAAAGGTTTTCCTACTTTTCGTTTTTAACAACAAGACGGTCAATATGTTTGTAAACACAAAGATCTTTATCAATACAGCCCTGCTTTTTAGCGGTATCTTATTTTCCTCCTGCGGAGATGATAAGAAGAAGGAAGAGCCGGTAAAGCCCGAAAAAGGACGTATTAAAACAGAAGTTAAAAAAG